>NZ_SACS01000025.1 GCF_004005945.1 Rheinheimera riviphila | reverse complement strand
TGCGGGCATAGCTCAGTTGGTAGAGCGCTACCTTGCCAAGGTCGAGGTCACGAGTTCGAGTCTCGTTGCCCGCTCCAGTTTTTCCCAATAGTTCTGCATCCATTTTCAACATCCATTCGTTTTCTGCCTCTGGCAGACAGCAACCGCTTTCGCTCATTGATTGAAATTTTGCGACCAAACTGGTAGTTTACCGGCATATTCCAATCAGGTAAGACCAGTATGAAATCAAATAATAAACTCAGCCGCCTTGTTGGCAAAATTCATGGTGCGCCACTTTTTCTGCAAAGTTGGTTGTTGTCACAGTTATTTGGCCGCGCGATCAAATTTGCCGGCACCGCCAGTATCGTGATCGAACAGCTTAATTTTCAGCAAGCGGTATTAGTCCAGGGCAATTTCAAAAAAGTCCAGAATCATATCGGCTCGGTTCATGCGGCGGCAATGGCGTTACTTGGGGAATCCGCCAGTGGTTTTTTGGTTGGGATGCACGTGCCGGATGACCGCCTACCTTTGTTAAAATCAATGCAGCTGGATTACGTCAAACGCGCCACTGGCAAACTAACGGCCGTTGCCGTGCTAAGCGACGAGCAAGTCCAACAAATCCGCGAACAAGAAAAAGGTGAAATCACCATCAAAGTGCAAATTCGCGATCAGTTAGGTGTCGAGCCGGTGATTGCTGAATATGTCTGGGCCTGGATCCCAAAAAACCGGTCTAAATCAAACTAATCGCAGATCGCGCTGAGTGCAGGTGGCGCGGCTGCAGTTTGCCTGATAAAGTTCAGGGGTGTTCCGACGATGGATAACTCTGGATTGAATGTAACTCCGCGCATCATCACGCAAAGCACCCCGGCGCCGTTTTTCGGGAACCTTCTGATCAGATATCCGACCACAGTCAGTATGATTTTACTGTTGTTGTTGTCGATTCTGGCCTTCGCTATGTTGGCACAGGAACGGGCTAAATATATCGAATCGCAACGTTATCAATTACTGCAAACGCTGACTAATTACGCTTCGGCACTCGAAGGTATGGTCAATAGTGGCGTGGTGGCGCTTGATTCCATCCGTAGCGAAGTGGTGCTGCAACCTGACACTGATTTAACCAAGCTCGACGCCAGAGTGGCGTTACTGCTGCACAACTATCCTTATTTTCGCCATGTGGCGATAGCACCGGATCTGGTCATCCGTTATGTTTATCCGCTCAAGGGTAACGAAACGGTGATTGGCGTTGATTATCGGAATATTCCGCAACAACTGGCTGCAATCGAAAAAACCATCAGCCTGGGCTTGCCGGTTGTCGCGGGGCCGGTGAATTTATTACAAGGTGGCTCTGGGTTGGTGGTCAGGGTGCCGGTGCAAACCAGCGATCAGCAAAACTGGGGCGTCATCGCTGCGATCATTCCGCTGGAATCCTTGTTAGAGCGCGCCAATTTGCCCGCGTTGCAACAACAATATTGGGTTGGGTTGTCCGGCAAAGATGGCAATGATCAACCTGATGAATTGTTTTGGGGAAATCAGGAGTTATTACAAACCGAACGGGTAATGGCAGACATTAAGTTGCCGGTGGGGCGTTGGCAATTACAAGCCGCTGTGAAGCATAAATTACCCTGGCTGGTTGGGCCGCTGCAATGGATGGCGGCACTGGCTGCGTTGGTCATTGTATTGTTGTGTTCGGCGCTGATGCTGCTACTGCGAATGGCAGGCGAGCGTGAACAAGCGCTGCATACCATTGCCTTTCAGGCCACTTTTGATCCGCTCACCGGTTTGCCGAACCGTGCGGTTTTTACCGAAAACCTCTCGCGCATGTTAAAACAGGCCCAAGGCAATCAAAGTTGTTTGAGTTTGTTGTGCATCGATCTTGATGAATTTAAGCAAGTGAATGAAAGCCTGGGGCATTTGGTCGGCGACAAACTGCTGCGGGCGGTGGCTGAACGGCTGAAATTGCTGGTCGGCGAACACGATTTATTGGCGCGATTGGGCGGCGATGAATTTGTGGTGGCGTCGGCCCTGGGCAACGGCCCTGAAATGACTGAACTGATGGCCGAAAAGCTAGTGCAGGAACTGGCAAAACCGGTGCAGGTTGGCGATAAATTGCTGGCCGTCAGCGCTAGCATTGGGATTGCGATGTATCCGCACGATGGGATGAATCATGGTGATTTACTCAAACACTCCGACCGTGCCATGTATGCTGCCAAACAAATTGGCCGCAATACCTATCATTTTTATGACGCGGCGATGCAAAAAGAAGCCGATCGCTTTGTCCATCTGCACAATGAAATCCTCAAAGGTGTGCAGCAAGGGCAGTTTTTCCTGGTGTATCAGCCGATTTATGATGTGCAAAGTGGCAGCTTTACCAAGTGTGAAGCGCTGGTGCGGTGGCAACACCCGGAACGTGGCTTGATTTCACCACTTGATTTTATCAGCGTCGCCGAACGAACCGGTGCCATCCGGCCATTAGGCCATTGGATTTTGCAACAAGCCTTAGTCGACGCCAAACGTTTTAATAGCTTAGGTTTACCGCTGCAAATGTCGGTCAACCGCAGCAGCCAAGAATTTAACGTGCATCATGTGGCGGACGAATGGCTGCAAATGATTGCAGCGGCCGGTCTTGACTGCGAACAGCTGATTTTTGAAATCACTGAGTCATTGTTTATGGACCGGATTTCGGTGCAGCAGAACAATATCATTAAGCTGCATCAACAAGGATTGCAGCTGGCGATTGATGATTTTGGCACCGGTTATTCTGCTCTGAACTATTTGAGCCGTTATCCGGTCAATTTTATTAAAATCGATAAAAGTTTTATTGTGGATGTGGCAACCGAAGACAAAGCCCGTGCTTTAGCGGCGGTGCTGATCAATATGGCAAAAGTGTTGGATGTGCAAGTGGTGGCAGAAGGGGTAGAAACCAAAGCGCAGCTGGATGTTCTGCACCAACTGGGTTGCGATTTTATTCAGGGTTATTATTTTAGTAAACCGCTTCGCGCCGACGACTTTATCGCATTTATCCGGCAATCAGCCATCACCATTACAGGAACGGAGCAACACTGATGGACAAGACACCTTGCCAGCGAAATTGTTGCCTCGATCACGATGATATTTGCCTCGGTTGTGGCCGCAGTTTAACTGAAATTTGTGGTTGGCATCAGGCGGATGCCGCGCAAAAAGAGCAGATGCTGGTTCAGGCCGAGCAGCGGTTAATTGCCAAAAAACGTCCTGCCGCCGTTGTTCATTCAGATCAGGCGTCTCATTCAGATCAGGCGTCTCGCGGCAAACCAAGCTGAATAATCCGGATCAAGCGTTGTTGCTGCCGGTTTTGTAACTCAGCCTGTTGCTGTTTATGCAGCTGCTGCGCCAGTGCCCACTCGAGATGTTCCCGCACCATCAGATCCGGGTGGTCGCTAAAGCTTTGTAATACTTCAATATTGTCGAAGCTGTAAGGCGCATTGCCGATCCCAACCGCCAAATTCCGTTGCCAGCGGCTAAAGCCTATGCGCCGGATCGCCGAGCCTTCGGTTTGTTTTAAAAAAGTCGCTTCGTCCCATTGCAATAGCGCCAGCAATGTTTGACTTTGCCACTGCGGCCGGCGTTGGAAATCTGCTTCGTCGGTTAGCGGGGCAGTGCGGTTGACCGGACACACCAGCTGGCAATCATCACAACCATAAATACGATTACCAATCAGTGGCCGCAGTTCTTCCGGAATGGCATCTTTAAGCTCAATGGTCAGATAACTGATACAACGTCTGGCGTCGACCACATAAGGCGCGACGATAGCGCCGGTCGGACACATGGTGATGCAGGCGACACAGTTGCCGCAGTCTTGGGTCAGTGGCTGATCCACCGGCAGCGGCAAATCGACCAGCAGTTCGCCAAGGAAAAACCACGAGCCCGCAGCTGGATTCAGTAACAAGCTATGTTTGCCAATCCAGCCGAGTCCGGCCTTAGCAGCCAGTGGCCGTTCCAGCACCGGTGCAGAATCAACAAAAGGCCGAAACCCAAATTCGCCCTGCACCGAGCTGATTTTGTCAGCCAGTTGTTTTAGTTTCTGCCGGATGATTTTGTGATAATCGCGGCCCAAAGCGTAGCGGCTGATATAGGCCTGTGTTGGGTCGGCAAGGTTAGTGGCAAAACCGGCGGCTTTGGGTAAATAATCCAGTCGTACTGAAATGACCCGCAAGGTGCCCGGTAGCAGTTCGGCCGGTCTGGCGCGCATCATGCCGTGCTGCGCCATATACTGCATTTCACCGTGCATGCCCTGATCCAGCCACTGTTGTAAGCGCTGTTCTTCCAGCTGCAGATCGGTATCGGCGATACCGACTTGCGAAAAACCAAGATCCAGCGCCCATTGTTTAATCCGGGCGGCAAGTTCGGTCATTTCAGGCGTGGCAACAAGGGTGTTCATGCATGTTCTACTGTAATTTTGGCAGTGGCAGAAGGTTCCGCCCACAGATTCATCGACGTCGATATGGTAGCACAGGCGAGGTGCTTTCTGGCATTGGCCAAATTGCAGGTGGTTCTGACAGGATGAATTTGATAGCATAGCTTGCATTGACCCAGCCAGAGCAATCTGACTTTTCGGTCGTTTGAATTCTGATTGAGGAAAGGCATGCTCGTTACTCATTACCAACGACTCCTGCACAATGAAACCGAGACCCAACTTTTTGCCAGCCAGCTGGCGCCAGCCTGCCAACAGGGCGGTGTCATCTATTTGCATGGGGGGCTGGGCGCTGGCAAAACCACGTTCAGTCGTTGTTTGCTGCATGCTTTAGGGTATCAGGGCAATGTAAAAAGTCCGACTTACACCCTGGTCGAGCCTTATCAACTTCCAGCACTCACAATTTATCACTTTGATTTATATCGGTTGATGGATCCGGAAGAACTAGAGTTTATGGGCATTCGCGATTATTTTTCTGCCAACACGCTCTGTTTAATTGAATGGCCAGAGCGGGGTGAACCTTTGTTACCGACCGCCGATTTAGACATTGAATTGCAAGTTGTTTCTGATACGCAGCGGCTGATCCACTTACGGGCACAAACGCCGTTAGGGCAGCAAATGCTCGGGTTGGTCAACGCATGAAACTATTTATTACAGTATTGATGAAACTATTGCGGATAGTCCCCGTTTTGATCATGTTGATCAGTACATCGCTGCTGGCGGCCGAGCGTATCGACAGCGTGCGCATTTGGCCTTCCCCTGACAGCACTCGGGTGGTATTTGATTTAAGCGGCAAAGCGCAGTTCCGGTTACTCAGTCAAAAACAAAATCTGGTGCAGCTGGAGATCAGCAATATCGACAGCCCATCGCTGGGTAAAATGTCCGGCCAATCGGATTTAATCAAAGATATCCGGGTGCAGCGTTTAGCGTCGGGTCGTGGCATTTTATTGCAGGTCGAACTCAATCGGCCGGCCCGCGAAAAAGCCTTTAGTTTGCCGCCGTTGGACAGATACGGCCATCGGCTGGTACTGGATTTAGCTGATCCGCAGGCCGAGCAAGCCATTACCGCAGCCCCCGCACCCCGAACCCAACGCGCTGGTGGCCGTGAAGTGGTGATTGCCATTGATGCAGGACATGGTGGCCACGATCCGGGTGCTGTAGGCCCCAAAGGCACTTATGAAAAGCACGTCACACTGGCTGTTTCTGAGCGGCTGATGGCGCTGATCAATAAAGAACCCGGCTTTAAAGCGGTGATGACCCGCACCTCAGATTATTATATCTATCCAAGCAAAAGACCGGATGTCGCTCGCAACAAACAAGCTGATTTACTGGTCTCAATTCATGCCGACGCAGTCGCTAATCGTAAAGCCCATGGTGGCTCAGTGTGGGTGTTGTCCTTGCGCCGTGCAACCACCGAAGTTGGCCGGATGCTGGAACAAACCGAACAACATTCCGAATTGCTGGGCGGTGTAGCCGAAGTGATTAAAGATTCGGCCAATGAGCGTTATCTGGCGCAAACTGTGCTCGATTTGTCGATGAACCATTCGATGACCACTGGTTTTGAAGTGGCGCGGCAGGTGCTTGCGGAAATGAGCAAAGTAACGCATCTGCACAAAAAAGAACCGCAGGCGGCGAGTCTCGGTGTACTCAAAGCACCGGATATTCCGTCGATTTTGGTTGAAACCGGTTATATTTCAAACCCCAGCGAAGAGCAAAAGTTAAAGTCAGCGTCGCATCAGCAAAAATTAGCGACTGCAGTATTTCGGGCTTTAAAGCGCCATTTTGAACAATCACCGCCGGCCGATTCCTGGTTAGCGCAGCGCAAAGGTCAGGCGCCGAATCGTAGTCAGCCCAGCGAGATCCGAAGTGCAGGCAGCAACGCATCTTCAGCACAAAACGTGGTCAGAGTCAGCGAGCCGGTGGAAAGTATTGTCAATCCACGTTTGCATAAGGTGACACGTGGCGAGTCGCTATCTGGTCTTGCCAAGCGTTATGCGGTGCCGATGTCGGTGCTTCGCAGCTACAACAAGCTGACCACTGACAATATTAAAATTGGTCAGGTGCTGCGGATCCCCGAATAAATGGCTATCCAGATTTTATCACCTCAGTTAGCGAATCAGATTGCCGCCGGTGAGGTGGTTGAACGACCTGCTTCTGTGGTGAAAGAGCTGGTCGAAAATAGCCTGGACGCGGGTGCGACCACTATTACCATCGATATCGAAAAAGGTGGCAGCAAACTCATCCGCATTCGCGATGACGGTTGTGGCATTGCCAAAGCCGAGCTCGAGTTGGCGCTTTGCCGCCATGCCACCAGTAAAATTCATCAATTATCTGATTTAGAACAAATTTTAAGCCTGGGCTTTCGTGGCGAAGCGTTAGCGAGTATCAGTTCGGTGTCGCGGCTGACGTTAACGTCCAGACCCGCAGATCAGGACAGTGCCTGGCAAGCCATTGCTGAAGGCCGTGACATGCAGGTGCAACTGCGCCCGGCAGCGCACCCTCCAGGCAGCAGCATTGAAGTGCTGGATTTGTTTTTTAATACGCCAGCGCGCCGGCGATTTTTGCGCAGTGATAAAACCGAATTCGCCCATATCGACGAGCTGGTCAAACGGTTAGCATTGAGTCGTTATGACGTGAACTGGACGCTAACCCACAACGGCCAGACCGTGCGCCAATTAAAAGCAGCAACAGATAGAGCCGCCCAGGAAAAACGGCTGGCGCAACTTTGTGGTCGCAGTTTTATTGAATCGGCGCTTTATGTCGAAAGTCAGTACGATGATATGCGGCTCTGGGGCTGGGTGCAGCTACCCCATGCCTGTCAGGCGCAGCCCGCTTGTCAGTTCAGTTATGTCAACGGCCGGATGATGCGCGACAAACTGCTGAATCACGCCATTCGTCAGTCTTACGGCGATGTATTGTTACCAGGCGCGCAACCAGCCTTTGTGCTGTATCTGGAACTGGATCCGCAGCAACTCGATGTTAATGTGCATCCGGCGAAACATGAAGTGCGGTTTCATCAGGCGCGGTTAGTGCACGATTTTGTGGTCAGTGCGTTGGCGCAAGTGTGTCAGCAGCCAGCGTTATTTGATGCTGCCGTGGCTGCCATTTCGCCAACGACAGCCCTTTCAGAGACAGTTTCAGCAGCTCCTGCGGTGGCGCCATCGCCAGCGATCCGGGAAGCTGCCGGTAATTACAGCGCGTTTTCGCATCGTCCACAGCGCGCATGGACAGCCGCGCCTGCAGGAGCAGCAAGACCCGGTGCAGGTTGGCCATTGCCAGTCACGGCGCCGACCGGGCACGAAGTTCATGCTGAACACGCAGTGTCAACACTTTCATACCCGCAGTCCCAATCACAGTTGCAGCCACACTCACCATCAACCGGCGCAGCCGAAACGCCTTGGCTAGCTGCCGGCGGTCGTTACGCCGTTGCAGCTTTCGACGATAGATTATGGCTGGTGGATGCCTGTGACAGCTTGTGCGATTTATGGCTGAGACAGCCACCGCCAGCATCATCATTATTATTGCCACTACGATTAACGCTACAAGCCACCGAAAAAGCAGGCTTGCTGACGCAGGCACAAAACCTGGCTGAATTAGGTTTTGATTTGGTTTTAAATAATAACGTGTTGATTGTACGCGCAGTTCCGCTGTTGCTGCGGCAAACGGCGTTAAGCCAATGGTTGCCGCTGTGGTGGCAACAGTGGCCAGAGCACGCTGAATTCACGCCGCGCCAGCTGCTTCTTCACTTGCTGCAAAGTGGTTTGGCGCAATCATGGTTTTCTTTATCGATTTTTTTAAACTATTTCGCACCACATTTGTCCGAGCCTTCGACCTGGCATGCAGTGCCACTTGATATATCAGTCAGTCAGATGTTGTTAGAGGCTAAACAATGAGTAATTTGGTATGACCCTCCCGGTGATCTGTCTGATGGGACCTACTGCGTCCGGTAAAACGGCGTTGGCGATAGAGTTAGTTGAACAAATAAATGCAGAAATAATCAGTGTCGACAGCGCGTTAATTTATCGCGGGATGGATATAGGTACAGCAAAGCCTTCCGCGGCAGAATTAGCGCGGGCTCCACATCGGCTGATTAATATTCTGGAGCCGACCGAAGCCTATTCTGCAGCCGATTTTCGACGTGATGCGTTGCAGCAGATTGAAGATATTCGTAATAAAGGCAAGGTTCCGCTGCTGGTTGGTGGTACCATGTTGTATTATAAGGCGTTATTGGATGGGATCTCGCCGTTGCCTGAAGCGTCGCCTGCGGTGCGGGCAGAACTTGAGCAACAAGCGGTAACTTTGGGCTGGGCTGCATTACATCAGCAATTGGCTGAAGTTGATCCGGTGTCGGCAGCCAGGATCCATCCAAACGATCCACAACGGATTAATCGAGCGCTGGAAGTATTTTTAGTCAGTGGTAAAAGTCTAACCGAATGGACCACAGACAAAGGCGAAGCTTTCCCTTATCCGGTGAAGCAATTTGCGATAGCGCCAACTGATCGTGCAGTGTTGCATCAGCGTATCGAACTGCGGTTTAACCAGATGTTGCAACAAGGCTTTGAAGAAGAAGTTGTACAACTCAGACAACGTGGTGATTTGCATGCCAATTTACCGTCGATGCGCTGTGTTGGATACCGCCAGATGTGGGATTATCTGGACGGGCTAGTGAGTTACCCTGAGATGGTGTATCGTGGTGTCGCCGCAACAAGGCAGCTGGCCAAAAGACAATTGACCTGGCTGCGCAGTTGGCAGGAATTAAACTGGCTGAAAAGTGAAGTTAGTCCTGCGGAAAACTTGCAAGCTGTTTTATCTTCGCTACGCTAATTTAGTGAAGAAAAAAATCGTTATTTAACGACTTGAAAATAATATAATAATCCATATATCAAGAATCAGAACTAAGAAAAGGAAAGCGGCACATGGCAAAGGGCCAATCTTTACAAGACCCATTTTTAAACACCTTACGACGGGAACGTATTCCAGTTTCTATTTATCTGGTGAATGGGATTAAGTTACAGGGACAAATCGAGTCATTTGATCAATTTGTCATTTTGTTAAAAAACACTGTCAGTCAGATGGTGTACAAGCATGCTATCTCGACTGTCGTTCCGGCCCGCGCTGTGAATACGATGGTCAGCCATGGCGCCGGTGGCGGTGACATGGATGAGATAGAATAAAAAACAGGATATTGTCGTTTGTTTGACCGTGAAACGCTGGCTGAGCAAGCGATCCTTGTGCATGTTTTTTTCCCGCAAGAAAGCGCTTGTGAAGATCTTCATGAGTTGCAGATGTTGGTTTCTTCTGCGGGTGTCGCTGAACTGGCTGTGGTAAGTTGTAGCCGAAGTTCAATTGACGCCCGACTATTTATTGGTTCCGGCAAAGCATTAGAAGTAGCGCAGCAAGTTGCTGATCTCGCTGCGACTATGGTTATTTTTAATCACGCCTTATCGCCGGCCCAAACCCGTAATCTGGAACGCGTTTTTCAGTGTCGGGTCATCGACCGAACCACACTCATTCTCGATATTTTTGCGCAGCGCGCCCGCAGTTACGAAGGTAAATTGCAGGTCGAACTGGCGCAGCTTAAGCATTTAGCCTCAAGGCTCATTCGTGGTTTTGACAACGAACGGCAAAAAGGCGGCATTGGTTTACGGGGCCCTGGCGAAACCCAGCTCGAAACTGATCGGCGCTTGTTGCGCGATCGTATAGCTGCACTACATCAAAAGCTGGAAAAAGTCGGCAAACAACGGGAACAAGGACGTAAAGCACGGCAACGTGCTGAAATACCGGTGATTTCGTTAGTTGGTTATACCAACGCCGGTAAGTCGACCTTGTTTAACCGGCTGACCCAATCCGAAGTGTACGCAGCAGATCAGTTGTTTGCGACTTTAGACCCAACGCTGCGGCAAATTCGACTGGCAGATTTTGGCCAATTAATTTTTGCCGACACCGTAGGGTTTATCCGGCATTTACCACATGATTTGGTTGCGGCGTTTAAGTCGACGTTGCAGGAAAGCCGCGAAGCTGATTTGCAACTGCATGTGATTGACCTTGCTGACCCGAGACTGGAAGACAACGTCAAACAAGTGCAAAAAGTGTTACATGAAATAGAAGCGGACGACTTGCCGCAGCTGTTTGTCTATAACAAAATTGATGTGCTGCAGCAAAATGCCCGAATTGAATACGACGAATCAGGGATGCCGGTTGCGGTTTATCTGTCGGCACAAAGCGGCGACGGGCTGAATTTACTGACCGAAGCTATTGTGTCTCTATTATCGGACAGTTATCAGCGGCTTAATTTAGCGCTGCCACCTGATGCTGCATCCTGGCGTGCCAGGTTTCATGAAATGGGGGCGGTACAACAAGAACACTTTGATGAACAAGGGATTTGTCTGTTGCAAATTGCACTGGCAAAGCCGCAATGGGAGCGGTTGCTTAAACAAAGCGACGGTTTGTTGCAAAATTTTATCGTCTCGACCTGACTTTTTGATACATTAACCTCAACTGTTTACAGCAAGACGGAGTGAAGTATGGCTTGGAATGAGCCGGGCAATAACGGCAAAAACAATGATCCCTGGAACCAGGGTGGTAAGAACCAAGGCCCGCCCGATATGGATGAAGTGTTTCGCAATCTGAGTAAAAAACTCGGTGGCATCTTCGGCGGCAATAAAGGCGGTTCATCCGACAGCAACAACGGCGGCTCTGCTGCATTGGTGTTGTTGCTGGTGGTGGCCTTAATCGGCTGGTTATTTAGCGGTATCTACACTATCAAAGAATCGGAGCGTGGCGTCATTCTGCGTTTTGGTCAGTACCATAGTGAAGTTAATCCAGGCATCAACTGGAAACCTACTTTTATTGACCAGGTGTTACCAGTCGACATCAGCAGCGTCGAAACCTTAAAAACAGATGGTTTTATGCTGACGCAGGATCAAAATTTGGTGCGGGTTACTTTTGAAGTGCAGTACCGGGTCGAAGATCCAAGACAATACAAATTTGCGGTGGTTGATCCGGATAATAGTCTGCGTCAGGCGACTGATGCCGCTTTACGCTATGTGATTGGTCATTCCTTGATGGACGATGTACTCACAAAAGGTCGTGAACTGATCCGTCAGAACACCCGGGTTGAGCTTGAAGCTATCATCAAACCTTACAACCTTGGTCTGCAAATTGTGGACGTCAACTTCCGTGATGCCCGCCCGCCAGAAGAAGTAAAAGCTTCTTTTGATGATGCGATTGCCGCGCAAGAAGATGAACAACGGTTTATTCAGGAAGCAACGGCTTATGCCAGAGCGATCGAACCTGAAGCCCGTGGTCGGGTGAACCGCGTGATGCAGGAATCCGAAGCTTACAAACAGCAGTCACAGTTAAAAGCACAGGGTGAAGTTGCCCGCTTTGAAAAACTGTTGCCTGAGTATATTGCTTCGCCGCAGGTAACCCGTGAACGTCTGTATTTAGAGACGATGGAACAGGTGTACGGCAATACGTCTAAAGTGTTAATTGATGTGAAAAATGGCAGTAATATTATGTATTTACCGCTGGATAAAATGCTAAATCAGAATGGTGCAGCAAAACCTGCGGTGATGGAACCGCGCCTGAATAGTAGCGATGCTCGTTCTGCGGATCCGCGGATTGAGACACCTCGTTCAGACAGTAACAGAGCAGGAAGGGGCTAACCGATGAAGAATTTTATTATTGCTTTATTAGCCTTAGTTGCGGTTGTGGTGTTTTCGTCACTGTTTGTGGTGAAAGAAGGCGAACGCGGTATTGTGTTCCAGTTCAGCAAAATTCAGCGGGATGCGACAGGCGGCGTGGTGGTGTTTGAACCGGGCCTGCATTTTAAGCTGCCGCTGATTGAAAACGTCCGCATTCTGGACGCCAAAGTTCAGACACTGGATGACCCGGCAGACCGTTTTGTGACAGCTGAGAAAAAAGACTTACTGGTCGACAGCTATGTCAAATGGCGGATTAAAGATTTCGGCAAGTATTTCCTGTCAACCACGGGTCGTACAGATCGTGCTGAAAGTCTGTTGAAACAATATATCAACAACGGTCTGCGGACTGAGTTCGGTACCCGCACCATTCAGCAGATTGTGTCTGGTGAAAGGGCAGAGCTGATGTCTGGCGCCCTGGCGCAGGCTGGCAAAGGCGCTGAGGAAATTGGTATTGAAATTCTTGATGTGCGGGTAAAGAAAATTAACCTGCCGGATGAAATTAGTAACAACATTTTCCAGCGGATGCGCGCTGAGCGGACTGCGGTCGCCAAAGAGCACCGTGCCCGTGGTATGGAGCAAGCGGAAATTATCCGTGCTGACGTCGATGCTAAAGTCACCGTTATGGTGGCAGAAGCAGAGCGGAATTCCCGTTCCGTTCGCGGTGAAGGTGATGCCTTAGCGGCGAAAGTTTATGCTGAAGCGTACAATAAAAATGCTGAATTTTTCAGCTTTGTCAGAAGCTTAGAAGCGTACAATCGTAGCTTCAACAGCAAATCTGATATTTTAGTGGTGCAGCCAGACAGTGATTTCTTCCAATATATGAAATCGCAAACTAAGAAATAATTTTCTAGAATTTAAAAAAGGCGCCTAGTGCGCCTTTTTTTTAAGTGGAGTTTTTGCCGATGAGCTACAAATCCTTCTATCAACGATTTTTGCAGGCTAATGCCGGAGTCCAGCACTTTGCCTGCCACTCCCACCATTATTGGCCTGATGTCACCCGCGACGCTGCGCTGGCCTATTGGGACGACAGCGCGCGGATGGTCGATGACAAGTGGGATTATGTGTTTGGCGAAAAAGTACCGAAAGTGCAGCGTCAAATAGCCCAGCTGTTGAAGCTACAAGCGCCGGAGCAAATCGTGTTTGCGCCGAATACCCATGAATTATTGTTCCGGTTATTAAGTTGTTTCGATTTACAGCAACCGCTGAAAGTGTTGTCGTCCGACAGCGAGTTTCATAGTTTCAGCCGCCAAATCAAACGATTTGCTGAGTTGCCAAACGTCGAAGTGGTGCAAGTCGCGACTGAGCCTTTTGCGACTTTTGAGCAGCGTTTTGTGCAAGCAGCGCAGCAACTGCAGCCGGATTTGGTGTTTTGTAGTCAGGTATTTTTTAATTCCGGTGTGGCAATTCCCGACCTTACTGCATTTGTAGCAGCAATCCAGCAAGTAACTAACGCTACAACCGCCACGATCGCTATCGATGGTTATCATGGTTTTATGGCGCTGCCGAGCGATTTATCGGCGCTTGAAGGCAAGATTTTTTATCTGGCAGGGTCTTACAAATACGCCCAGGGCGGTGAAGGTTGCTGCTTTATGGTGGTGCCGCAACATAATAATATGCGGCCTTTGTATACCGGATGGTTTGCCGAGTTCGGTACGCTGGCGCAGGCGAAAACAGCTGAAGTGCAATACAGCCAGGATGGTTATCAATTTGCTGGCGCGACCATGGATTTCACCGCTTTGTACCGGCTGGAAGCGGTGCTTGATTTATATCAGCAGCAACAGATCACCATCGACGCTGTGCATCAGCATGTGCAGCAGTTACAGCAGGCTTTTTTAGTCGAGCTTGAACAGCAGCAGCATCCGTTGCTCAATCGCACTGCATTATTGGCAAAGGATTTACAGCAACACGGCCATTTTTTGACGTTTAAATTGCCTTCCACCCAGCAAGTCGCAGACTTAGCGGCTTATCTGAAACAGCATAAAATTTATACCGATTATCGCGGCGACCGTTTACGTTTTGGCTTTGCGCCTTATCAGGATGTCGCCGATATTGATTTATCCTGTCTGCAGGCGCATCGGGGGTAACACAGATGGACTTATTCTGGGCCAGTCTGGCATTGGTGTTGTTGCTTGAGGGCATCGGGCCGTTGTTGTTCCCGAAACAATGGCAAGGTTATTTAAGACGCCTAAGCGCAGAGCCGATCAGCAGTTTGCGTCAGGTTGGTGCCGTGCTTTGTGGTGGCGCCTTGCTGATTTACCTGTTCTTGGCCTGAATAATTAGAAATCCAGACGTCTTTTAAGTTTATTTATTATTTAAATCTGAATGAATTCAACCAGCTGAAAAATCAGCTGGTTTTTTTTTGCCCTTGCGGCTGAACTTTGCATTTAATTTTGGTAGAATCCCCGCCTAATTTTTTTCCATGATGTAGGAACCATGGCCAAAAACGTTGTTGTGCTCGGCACCCAATGGGGTGACGAAGGAAAAGGTAAAATCGTCGATTTATTAACCGACAAGGCTAGCTATGTAGTGCGTTACCAGGGCGGCCATAATGCCGGTCACACTCTGGTCATCGACGGCGAAAAAACCGTCCTGCACTTAATCCCTTCAGGTATTTTGCGTGCAAACGTCAAATGTGTGATTGGTAATGGCGTGGTGCTGTCCCCGGAAGCCTTTTTAAAAGAGATGACCATGCTGGAACAGCGTGGCGTACCGGTTAAAGAGCGTTTACTGGTCAGCGAAGCTTGTCCCCTGATCCTCCCATTCCACGTTGCATTGGACGTGGCCCGTGAAGCTGCCCGTGGCGATAAAAAAATCGGCACCACAGGTCGTGGTATCGGCCCAGCTTACGAAGATAAAGTAGCCCGTCGTGGTCTACGTATTGGTGATTTGTTTAATCCGGAACTGTTTGCTGAAAAGCTGAAAGTTCTGATGGAACTGCATAACTTCACCTTAACGCAGTACTACAAACTGGACCCAATCGACTACCAAACGACGTTAGATAATGCCTTATCAATGGCAGATACGCTGAAATCAATGGTGGTTGATGTCACTGATTTACTGGACAAAGCCCGCAAGGCTGGTCAGGAAATCATGTTTGAAGGTGCACAGGGTACGTTGCTCGATATCGATCACGGTACTTACCCTTATGTCACTTCATCCAATACCACCGCTGGTGGTGTCGCGACCGGCGCGGGTTTTGGTCCTCGTTATATCGACTACGTATTGGGTATTGTGAAAGCGTACACCACTCGTGTTGGTTCAGGTCCTTTCCCGACTGAACTGGACTGCGCCATTGGCGAACACTTAGGTGTTAAAGGCCACGAGTTTGGTGCCACTACTGGCCGTAAACGTCGTTGTGGCTGGTTCGACGCTGTTGCCGTTCGTCGTGCCGTACAGCTGAACAGCATCTCTGGTTTCTGTCTGACCAAGTTAGACGTGATGGATGGCCTGACTGAAGTGAAAATCTGTGTTGGCTACCGTCAACCGGATGGTTCAGTCACCGATGTTCCGCCACTTGCAGCCGAAGGCTACGAGCTGGTGACGCCAGTGTACGAAACCATGCCAGGCTGGTCTGAAACGACTTTTGGTGTGCAAAGCTTAGATGGGTTGCCACAGAACGCGCTGAACTATATCAAGCGTTTAGAAGAAGTCACCGGCGTGCCAATTGATATCGTTTCAACTGGGCCAGATCGGGTACAGACGATTGTCCTGTTACATCCATTTGCCTGATTTTTAAATCAGCATTAAAAAACGCTGCCTGGTGCAGCGTTTTTTTATTCAGTTCTGGCAGGAATATTGTATAAAGGTTCTTCATTATCGATAGTGTCAATTTTCCGGTGATTGGACATGAATAGATTTCTCCCTTTGATCCTGCTGTTGGTATGTTGTCTGCCGCTAAAGCTTGTCGCGCAGGTAACGACCGAGCAGTTGCAGGTGGTGCAGTTGTATACGCAGGATGAGCTGCTGGCATTGATCCGACAAAACCTGCACTTAAAGCGGGTCAAAGACGATGATTGTCAGCTGGTTAAAGATATCGAAGCCCGGGCTGATATCATGAAGTTACCGGCATACCAGTTTTTGTTCGGCGATATGCTGGCATATGGTGTCTGTATCCCGGTCAATGTACAACGTGGTTGGGATTTAATCGACGAAGCGGCGCGGCAGGGTTTACCAGAAGCTCTGGAACAAATAGGCCGTTATTACCAGCAAGGCAAATTTGTACAAAAAGATTTAGTCAAAGCACAATCTTATCTGCATGAAGCGGGTGCGATGGGCAATATCAATGCGCAGATCCGATTGGCGGAATTGTTGCTCAGTGGTCACGGCAGTCCGGTCGACTATGAAACAGTCTATCGCTGGTTGCATCATTCCGTGACCGCAGATAAAAATCTTCATCAGCGCATTCAAACTGCATTGCAAAAACTAGCATCCAGGATGCCGGAGCCAGTACTGGCAAGAGCAAAAAAACCACTGTAAACAAAAATTCATCTTGGATTTGCTGATAAAAACAGCAGCAGCAGTGAAAAAACAACGGCAGGCTGTTACACTTGCCGGAGTTTTAGTAATGAAGAGAATCCATGACGATCAAAGATCCGCATCTTGCGCGTGAGCAAGAAAAATATGACAACCCAATCCCAAGCCGCGAATTTATCCTCGAGCACATCAAACAGCGCCAGCAACCTGCCTACTTCGAAGAACTAGCCACTGAGTTAAAGCTGGAAGGCGAAGAGCCACTTTTTGCATTAAAAAAACGTTTACGCGCGATGGAGCGTGATGGCCAGTTGTTGTTTACCAAAACCAAACGGTATGGGGTGGTGGACGATTTAGATTTGGTCAAAGGCACAGTGATCGGTCATCGCGACGGTTTCGGCTTTTTAAAGCTGGAGCAAGGCGGCCCAGATTGGTATATCCAGAATTTTGATATGCAGCGCCTGTTACCGGGCGATGTCGTGCTGGCAAGTGCCGGTGAGATTAAAGGCAAAGACAAAGTCGAAGCGCGGATTGTGCGGGTGTTAACGCCTCGTACTGAGCCGATTGTTGGCCGCTATTTTAAAGATTTTGCCTTGTCAGTGGTGGTGCCGGAAGATCCGCGCATTACGCAGGATATCGTGATCCCTGCCGGTGAAGAAGGCGCGGCGCGTCATGGTCAGATTGTGTTGGCTGAAGTGACACAACGGCCATTTAAGCGTGTTAACGCAGTTGGCAAAGTAATTGAAGTGCTTGGTGACCATATGGCGCCTGGCATGGAAATCGAAGTCGCAATTCGTAACCATCAATTGCCGCATAAATTCTCCGAAGCGGTTGAAAAGCAAGTTGCCGGTTATGGCACCGAAGTGCCAGCAGATGCTAAAGCCGGACGTGTTGATCTCACCGAGCTTGGACTGATTACGATTGATGGTGAAGATGCCCGCGATTTTGATGATGCGGTTTATTGTGAGCGTAAAGCAGACGGTGGTTGGCATTTATGGGTAGCCATTGCTGATGTCACAGCTTACGTATTGCCTGATACTACGCTGGATCGCGAAGCGCTGGATCGTGGCAACTCGGTGTATTTCCCGGATCACGTACTGCCAATGCTGCCGGAAGTGTTATCCAACGGCCTGTGCTCGTTAAACCCACATACCGACCGCTTATGTTTTGTCGCTGAAATGCATATCAGTGCCCAGGGCAAGCTTGGTAGTTCGAAGTTTTACGAAGCGGTGATGCATTCAAAAGCGCGGCTGACCTACAACAAAGTCCATGCAATTTTGCAGGGCGACCCGGAACTGCGTCAGCAGTATGAAGCGAATCTGACCAACATCGACCACCTGTATTCGCTATACAAACAAATGGCGAAAGTCCGTGGTGTGCGCGGTGCGATTGAATTTGAAACCGTCGAAACCCGCTTTATTTTCAACAGTCATCGCAAGATTGAGCAAATTGTGCCGGTGCACCGCAACGAAGCGCATAAAATCATTGAAGAATGTATGATTTTAGCCAACGTCGCTTCAGCGCAATTAGTTGAAAAAGCCGAAGCTGCTGCGCTCTACCGGGTGCATGAACAGCCGGATTCAGACCGTTTTGCCAATTTTAAACGTTTTCTATCCGAGCTTGGCATCAGTGCCGAACTGCCGATGGAGCCAACACCGCTTGATTTAATGCTGCTGCTACAAAAGCTGCAGGACAGACCCGATAAAGAACTGATTGAAACCACCATGCTGCGCTCGATGAAGCAAGCGGTGTATCAACCAGACAATATGGGGCATTTTGGTTTGGCGCTGGAAGCCTATTCGCACTTTACCTCGCCCATTCGCCGTTATCCGGATTTACTGCTACACCGGGTGATTAAATCTTTGCTGAAGAAGCAGGGCGAGCAAACCACTGGCGCACGCTCTTATACGCCGGAACAAATGGTGCCGCTGGGCGAACAGTGTTCGATGACCGAGCGCCGTGCCGATGATGCCACCCGTGAAGTATCGGACTGGCTGAAATGTGAGTATATGCAAGATCATATCGGCGCTGAATTCCCGGGTGTGGTTTCAACAGTCACTAACTTCGGGTTATTTGTGCGTCTGACCGATTTGTATATTGAAGGTCTGGTGCATGTCACATCCTTGCCAAACGACTATTACCACTTTGATGTGGAGCGTCAGGTGCTACTCGGCGAGCACAGCAATCAAAGTTACCGGATGGGTGATTTGATTGAAGTAAAAGTGCTCGCAGTGAATCTCGAAGCGCGCAAAATTGACTTAGGTATTGTTGGCACTGTGAAGCATGTTGGTAAACGAATGGCTTCAGGTCAGGGTAAAGGTGGCGCTGATAAAACAGCTGCTGGCCAACCTGCGAAGGGCTTTAGTACCAAAAAAGGCAAGGCAATGGCCGACCCTACAGCACGGCCTGGTAAAACCAAAGTCGGGCGCAGTGGTAGCAAAGCAAAACCTGGCGCTAAAACTGCTGGAAAACCAGCGGCCAAAGCCGGTAGCGAAAAGCCAAAAGCGCCACGTAAGCGTAAATAACGCAACGCCATTGGTGATGATGGCAGACGGACAATGACGCCTCGGCGCCGATTTGCTACAATCACTGCACTTTATACAAACGCCTGGCCTTTCCAGGCGTTTGTTTTTTAATTTTGCAGCAGTTTCAGCTGCTGATTTTGCAGGAATAAGTGATGAGCACAGATTACGTTTTTGGGATCCACGCAGTGAGCGCCTTTATGGAACGGGCGCCGGAAGATGTGCTGGAGTTATTTGTGCTCAAAGACCGCGAAGATCAGCGGATGCAGCCGGTGATCCAGCTTGCGCGTAAAGCGGGTGTTTCAGTGCAGTTTTGTAACCGCAAATCTTTAGATGACAAGGTCAATGGCGCGCAGCACCAAGGCGTGGTCGCCAAAGCACGGTTACATGATGCTGGTGATGAGTCGGATTTAGCGCGGATTGTCGAGCGCGAAAGCGCGCCATTTTTGCTGATTTTAGATGGCATCACTGATCCACATAACTTAGGCGCCATTTTGCGCTCAGCCGATGCCGCTGGTGTCCATGCGGTGATTGCGCCAAAAGACCGTTCAGTAAAACTGACGGCTGTGGTGCGTAAAGTGGCTTGTGGTGCGGCTGAGTCAGTGCCTTTTATCAATGTGACCAATTTGGCTCGCACTATCCGGCAGTTACAAGAAGCGGGTGTCTGGGTGGTGGGCGCGGCAGGTGAAACCGAAACCACCATTTATCAGGCTGAGCTTAAAGGTCCTATCGCGCTGGCGATGGGTGCTGAAGGCGATGGTTTACGCCGGTTGACCAAAGAATCTTGCGATTCGCTGGTGAAAATCCCGATGTTCGGTGCAGTGTCGAGCTTAAACGTGTCGGTAGCGACCGGTATTTGCTTGTATGAAGCCGTGCGGCAGCGTCAGGCGAAGTAGATTTTCTGCATGAAACCGCTGCATTTCCGAACTGGTAGTTTGCAGCATACACAAAGCCATGGAAAACCAATTATTTTCCATGGCTTGGTTGTTTTCCGATATCTGACACTCGTCGCAATCTCTGCTTGTTTTTAGCGCATCGAGTCCGTAGAATACGCACCCTTCGACCGTTCAACAAACGTTCCTTGCCTCTATGCGAGACTGGTCGAGCTCACCCGAGGCTAACTAACCGTAAGGAGCTACCATGCGTCATTACGAAATCGTGTTTATGGTTCACCCGGATCAGAGTGAACAAGTACCAGGTATGATCGAACGTTATACAGGTGCGATTAAAGAAGCGGGTGGTTCTATCCACCGTCTGGAAGACTGGGGTCGTCGTCAACTGGCTTACCCAATCGAGAAACTGCACAAAGCTCACTACGTTCTGCTGAACGTTGAAGCACCACAGTCAGTAATCGATGAACTGGAAACTAACTTCCGTTTCAACGACGCAGTTCTGCGTAACCTGATCATGCGCACTCATGGTGCCGTGACTGAGCCATCACCAATGGCCAAGGTACGTGACGAACGTCGTGACCGTGCTCCTCGTGATTCTGACGAGCAGGTTGCAAACGACGAGTAATTCTGATGGACAACTGCCTGGTCATCACTGGCGTCATTTGCCGCCAACCTGACCGAAGCGAAAGTCCAGCCGGTGTCCCGCATATGCATTTGTCACTTGAACACAAGTCGATGCAGCAGGAAGCCGGATACAACAGAGCTAGTTACGTCCGACTTCAGGTCGTCGTTGCCGGTGAGTTGTGCAGACAAACTCACAATTTGATGCAGGGTAGTGTGGTTCGGGTGACTGGCTTTTTAAACCGTCATCAAAGCCCGAGTGGTCAAGCGAAGCTTGTCCTTCATGCCCAACGAATTGAAATTTTAAGTTAGGAGAAAGTTCATGGCTCGTTATTTCCGTCGCCGTAAATTCTGCCGTTTCTCTGCCGAAGGCGTGCAAGAGATCGACTACAAAGATACCGCTACTTTAAAAAATTATGTCACTGAAAGTGGCAAAATTGTTCCTAGCCGTATCACTGGTACCAGCGCTAAGTATCAGCGTCAATTAGCCCGCGCCATCAAACGCGCTCGCTACCTGGCTCTGCTGCCGTACAGCGATTCACACGCATAAGCCTGGTTCAACCGATACTGAGAGGATTAAACAATGGATATCATTCTGTTGGATAAAGTTGCTAACCTTGGTGGTTTAGGCGACAAAGTAGTTGTTAAATCTGGTTATGCCCGTAACTTCTTATTCCCACAAGGAAAAGCAGTTCCAGCAACCAAGGCTAACCTGGAAAAATTTGAAGCACGTCGTGCTGAGTTAGAAGCCAAACTGGTTGCTAACTTAGGCGCTGCTCAGGAACGCGCTGCGAAAGTAGCTGAACTGGCTGAAGTGACCATCGCTGCTAAAGCGGGTGACGAAGGCAAACTGTTCGGTTCTATCGGTACCCGTGATATCGCTGATGCGATCACAGAAGCTGGTGTAGCTGTTTCTAAAGCCGAAGTTAAATTACCACACGGCACTCTGCGTGACGTTGGTTCATTTGACATCGACCTGCAATTACACGCTGAAGTGACAGCAACCATCAAACTGGTTGTGGTAGCAGAAGCTTAATTGCTGCCAGGCACAGTGAATCTTCACTGTGCCTGATTTCCCCGCTGTACCCGTTCTCTTTCTAAGTTCATTCCTAAAAATATCTTGTCTCACATTTGTTCGCCGTTAAAAAAATCCACTGACTTTGCGTTTTCTACCTGATCTGGTTTTCGAAAAATGCTAGGCTATGCCGCAATTGAACTACTTCTTTGCGTTGGCTACTCTGGCCGACCGACAGTCAAAATCTGGTGTTATGGCAAATCCAAAAGAACGATTCTCAAAAGATAAATATCAAAAAGATAAATATCAGAACGACAGCCAGGTCGCAGCGGTCAAGATGCCGCCGCACTCAATTGAAGCCGAACAGTCGGTATTAGGCGGCTTGATGCTGGACAACAACGCCTGGGATCGGGTTGCCGAAAAGGTGGTTGATCACGACTTTTATTTGCGCTCGCACAAATATATATTCCAGGCGATGACCAGCATCGCTGAAGCAAACCAACCCATCGATTTAATTACTGTGTCGGAATGGTTGGAACGCAATCAGCAACTGGATGATATCGGCGGTTTTGCCTATTTAGGTGAAATTGCCAAAAATACGCCAAGTGCGGCGAATATTCTGGCTTATGCCGATATCGTGCGTGAGCGGGCCGTGGTGCGGGATATGATTGCGGTGGCGCATGATATCGCCGATGCAGGTTACGACCCGCAAGGGCGCGATAGTGCGCAGTTACTCGACTTTGCCGAGACCAAGGTCTTTAAGATTGCCGAGCAGCGCGCTAATGCCAATGAAGGGCCGGAAGCCATCCACAGTATCCTGGCCAAAACCATCGATAAAATTGATTCGTTGTTTCGTAATCCGAGCGCGGGTGGCATCACCGGCGTTTCAACTGGCTACACCGATTTAGACAAAATGACCAATGGTATGCAGCCATCGGATTTAATCATTGTCGCGGCGCGTCCTTCGATGGGTAAAACCACTTTTGCGATGAACCTCTGCGAACACGCGGCGATGAGTAGCGATAAACCAGTGCTGATCTTCAGTTTAGAAATGCCGTCTGAACAAATTATGATGAGGATGCTGGCGTCTTTAGGCCGCATTGATCAAACCAAAGTGCGGACCGGTCAGCTCGATGATGAAGATTGGGCGCGGCTATCTTCTGCGATTGAACTTTTGAACAGCAAAGGCAAGATGTATATCGATGATGCATCAGGCCTGACTCCCACTGAAGTACGCTCGCGAGCGCGGCGTATTGCACGTGAGCACGGTGGCTTGTCGATGATCATGATTGACTACCTGCAGCTCATGACGGTACCTGGATTATCTGAAAACCGGACTTTGGAAATCGCTGAAATTTCCCGTTCTTTAAAAGCTTTGGCGAAAGAGCTTAAAGTGCCAGTGATTGCATTATCGCAGCTTAACCGTTCATTGGAGCAACGCGCCGATAAACGCCCGGTCAACTCGGACTTACGGGAATCAGGCTCTATTGAGCAGGATGCTGATTTAATTATGTTTATCTATCGTGATGAGGTGTATCACGAAGACAGTGCCGACAAAGGTACGGCCGAAGTGATTATCGGTAAACAGCGGAATGGTCCGATTGGCCGGGTGCGGCTGACCTTTCACGGTCGTTATTCCCGCTTTGACAACTATGCCGGTTCTGCGCGGTTTGAGGACGAGTACTAATGAGTCGTCGGCCAATCGCTCAAATTAATATTGATGCGCTGCATCATAATTTTAATCATCTGCAACAGATTGCCCCGCAAAGCAAAATTCTGGCGGTGCTCAAAGCCAATGCTTATGGCCATGGCTTATTGGCGGTCGCGGAGCAACTAAAGGTTGCTGGCGCTTTTGGTGTTGCCCGTATTGATGAAGCTTTGTTATTGCGGGCTGGCGGTGTGGTTAAACCCATCGTGCTACTAGAGGGGTTTTTCCACGCCGATGAACTGCCACAAATTGTTGCTTCGAACCTGCAAGTGGTGGTGCATCATTTGTCGCAGGTTGATGCATTATTGGCGGCAGAGCTGGAGGCTCCGGTGCATGTTTGGTTAAAAATTGATAGCGGAATGCATCGGCTTGGCATTTACCCAGAGCAATTTTCCGAGGTATACCAGCGGCTCATGGCGAGCAGCAATGTGCTGAAACCACTGCGGTTAATGACCCATTTTGCCTGTGCTGATGAGCCGGATAATCCGACGACGTCGAATCAACTGGCGCTATTTAAGCAGCTGATTGCTGGTTGCGAAGGTGAGCTCTCAATTGCCAATTCGGCAGGGGTACTGGCATGGCCGCAAAGCCATGGTGACTGGATCAGACCAGGTTTAGCGCTCTACGGCGTATCGCCGATGATGGATGGACGCTCGTCTTTGCATGGTTTGCGTCCGGTGATGACTTTTAGTAGTTCGGTGATTGCGGTTCGTCAGGTCAAGAAAGGCGATAAAGTCGGTTATGGCGCCAGCTGGACAGCCCCACATGACACTCAGCTTGCAGTAGTCGCTATTGGTTATGGCGATGGTTATCCACGCAATGCGCCAAGTGGAACGCCGGTCCTGATCAACAGCAAACGCTATCCGATTGTTGGTCGGGTATCGATGGATATGACCACAGTCGATATCGGCAATGACAATGTGCAGATTGGCGATCAAGTGGTGTTGTGGGGCGAAACTTTAGCAGTTGAAGAGATTGCCGAGTTGGTGCAGACCATTCCTTATGAACTGTTATGTAATATAACCAGCCGTGTCCAACTTCGGTATGTAACTGATTAAAATAAAAAAACCGGCTTGAAGCCGGTTTTTTTCTAACAAGTGTTTATTTCTGATTATCGAAGCTTACTTCGATATGCACTTTGCCAAAATCTGAATCAAACGGCATCAGAATTTTTGGACCATCGCATTTATGGGTGATGGTGTGCGCTTTACCTGAAACGACTACAGGCGTTGCCATACTAAATTCATACCCTTTTTCACCAAGGATCCGTTTGGCGCCGCCGGTAACCATGTTGGTAATTTCACCAACCATATCGGTCACTTCTTCATTGATCGACTTTGGACGTTCACCTAACATCCGGAACATAATCTCTAGCGCCAGAGATTCTTCAAAAGTAACAGAAAACGACCCTTTAGTCTGAGGTCCAATCATCCCGATCAATCCTGACACGTCGCCACGCGCTACTTCATCCTTTTTGATCCTTGGTTGTCCCGGCACAATGTTCGTATTTGCCATGGTACTTAACACATTCACCAAAGATGATAGAAATGGATTTACGTACTCAACATTCATTTAATAGACCCATCGAATAAAATAGCGTTGAAGTTGTTTTGGCCATAAACCTAAGGTTAGGCAGATTTTAAAGAATAAACAAGTCTAGCTCGTTGTTTTTGAGATAGTTTCCACAGCAAATCAATCGTTTTCATGCTGTAAATGCTGTATTTCAGTCGAAATTAAAAGTCTATCCAGAACAATTATTTGGGTGTCACGCAATGTTGGCAAAGTCCACGTGCTTCGATGGTCTGCTGCTTAATCACAAAACCTTTGGCAGTCGCCAGACTTTCGAATTCCTGTTGCAGTACTTTTGAATGTAATTCTTCAACATGACCGCAGCCCTGGCAAATCAGCAGTTGCGCCGGATGATGATGCTCAAAATGGTGGCAGAGCAAAAAAGCATTGCTGGATTCAATTTTGTGAATAAATCCTTGTTCTGTCAGGAAATCCAGAGCGCGGTAGATAGTTGCTGGTTTTGCCGCTGGCTCGGTGCTTTTCAGCTGTTCCAACAGTTCATAAGCACCAACACCCGACTGGGTACTGGCCAACAACCGGAAGACTTTTTCGCGGATCGACGTAAACCGAGCACCATTGTGTTCACAAATATGCCGTGCCCGCAGTACCAGAGATTCGATAGACATAACGCCGTTGTACCTTTCTTATCAGGATCTTTGGCAGTGTAACATACAAAAGCCCGGCATAAATCAGCCAAAATCGCAGAAAATTTGTCAGGATCCGGTTAAAATGCTGGCCTAATTGACGGAGGACCTGTGGACCATAAATTTTCGATTGCCCCGATGCTGGATTGGACAGACAAACATTGTCGATATTTCCATCGTAAACTGACCCGCCATGCTGTGCTCTATACCGAAATGGTGACGACCGGCGCACTGATCTTCGGCCAGGGCGACTATCTGGCATTTAACGACGAAGAGCATCCGGTGGTGGTGCAACTAGGTGGTTCTGATCCTGCTGCAATGGTTAAAAGTGCCGTGATGTGTCAGCAACGCGGTTACGATGCTATCAACATCAATGTCGGTTGTCCGTCTGATCGGGTGCAAAACGGTATGTTTGGAGCCTGTTTAATGGCCAAACCTGAGTTGGTGGCAAGCTGCGTCGCGCAAATGCGACAAGTCGTGGATATTCCCATTACCGTGAAAAGCCGGATTGGCATCGATGATCAGGATAGTTATCAGTTTCTGGTCGATTTTGTCGGCACCATCGCCGAAGCTGGTTGTGATCAGTTTATTGTGCACGCCCGCAAAGCCTGGCTCAGCGGGTTAAGTCCAAAAGAAAATCGGGAAGTGCCGCCTCTGGATTACCCACGGGTTTATCAGTTAAAACGTGATTTTCCGCATTTACAGTTGTCCGTGAACGGTGGTGTAAAAACTGTTGCTGAATGTCTTGCCCATTTACAGCATGTTGACGGTGTGATGGTCGGGCGAGAAGCTTACACGAACCCATTGTTTTTAAATCAGATTGATGCGGCGATTTATGGCGATCCAAGGGCATTGTTAACCCCTCATCAGGTGGTGCGCGAGATGCTGCCCTACATCGAGCAACAAATGACGGAAGGAGCCAGATTCTGGCATATCGCCCGTCATATGCTGGGCATTTTTCAGGGGGTGACCGGTGCGCGGCAGTGGCGTCGCCATCTGAGTGAAGTGGGGCATCTGCCAAGTAGTGGGCCGGAAGTGATGCTGGCGGCATTGGCGAAAGTGCCGGAATTTTGAACTGGCTAAAAAATGGTGTATTTTGCTAAAAAATGGTTTTTGCTATTTTTTGGTATGAGGAAGTGAATTGTTTTTTTTAAAATTAAATTGAGTAAAAACATATAGTTAAATTTATTTTCTTGGTTGGCACAGCAATTGAAGTAATAGATTGTCGTTCGTTAATTCAATTGCCCAAAAAGGAAATTACCATGAAAACTTTAACTTCAATGATCTTCGTTACCGGTTTAATGTTTAGCTCTGCTGCAGCTGTAGCTGCTCAACCAACCCAAGAGTTGACCGAGCAAGTGGCAAAAGTGCTTGCAGTGCAGGCGACTCAAGTAAGTGATGCAATCCAGCAACAAATCACGGCTTCACTGCAAGCGTCTTTAGATGAAGTAGTGGCGCTGGCAACTGCTGAAGTAACTGATAATAATCAGATTGTTGCGATTAAAACCACATCGCAGGTAAAAGGAGTTGAACAGCCTGAATCAATGATGGAGTAACGAATGTTAATTACTTCAACTGCGCTATTAGGGTTGTTTTTACTGCCCGTACTGAGTGTGTTTAGCATCTGGTTGTTTTGGCTCTGGTTGCTGCCACCTTGCGATATTCCTCCTCAAACCCGGACTGTGTAGTACCGGGTTTTTTCTTTTTTTACTTGGCCCTGCTGTTATCAAAGTTTTCCACCTTGTTGTTTCGCATATTGCTGATCAAAACCCATTAGTAAATCCTGCACTACTTTTTAGTCAAATTATTGATTCTGTGGTGAATTTGAAAAAATTCATTTGAAAGAAACATTGCCACATAAAAAATTATATTTAAAACAAGAGGTTATGTTCTTGCTGGGAATGGCACACCTTTTGATCCTGTCTCTATGAATTCAACATTTGGTTGATGTCATTGTCTGAGGTGATTTATGAACAACTCTTCTGAACAAAGCTGGTTCTGTAACAAAGCCCACCGGAAAATTTATGGCGTGTGTGCGGGTCTGGCGTCTTGCTACCAACAACCGATCTGGATCATGCGCCTGTTGGCGATTGCGTTACTGTTCGTTTTCCCAGTTGCCGCGATCATTGCCTACCTTGCCGCCGCATTTTTGTTGCCGGATCGTTACCAACCCTGACATCCGTGGTTGGCTTTGGTGTAAGATGGCGCAGACATCAGAGAAGTGAGTTAACCATGCGCCGATTTGTTCGTATTACAGCCCTCGTTGCAGCCCTAAGTGCCAGTCTGCCATCGCTGGCTGCAGAGGTCGGAATTAGCAATGCAACGGTACGTCAGCCATTGCCGGGACGCTCAGTCAGTGCAGGTTATTTCTCTATTCACAATACCAGCTTGCAGGCGGTAAATCTGGTGGCGGCAACAAGCCCCTGGTTTGAGAAAGTTGAGTTGCATCAGCATAGTTATGTTGATGGGATGATGCGAATGGAGCATGTTGATCGTATTCTGGTTGCACCCAATCAAACGGTGCATCTGCAACCGGGCGGTTTACATCTGATGTTGTTTACCCCAAAACAGCCATTGCAACTGGACCAGCAAGTGCCGATTGAACTGGTGCTTGAAAATGGCCAGAAAATATCGGTCGCGGCTGTGGTCACAAAAATCCCTAAACAGTAAACGGAGTTGCAAATGCAAAAAACTAAACTGATCGTCAGTTCGTTGCTGTTGTTGATATTGTTGGGTTGGGCGACGGCCGTGTGGTTAAGCCAGGAACCTGACACTTTTGATGTCGTCGAACTGGCAAATACCACAGCGCAACCCGCCAAACCTGTGGTGGGTTATACCACCACCAACACCTTAATCCATGTCACTGAAGTGCTACTGCACAAATCCGGTGGCTATATGTCTAACGATTTAGCGCCGCCATTTAGCATGCTCGATAACATGCCAGCCTGGGAGCTTGGTGTGCTGGAAATGGTACGTGATTTGGCGTTGTCGATGCGCACCGATCTTAGCCGGTCACAATCGCAATCGGTGGAAAACTCTTTTTTAAAACTGGCGCAGCCGAAGTTAAATATTGACCATCGTAGCTGGGCGGTTCCTGCGGCCGAAGCCGAATATGAAGAAGCGCTGCGGTTGCTGCGCTCCTACCGGCAGGCGTTAATGGATCCGAACAACCGCGATCATCAATTTTACGCCCGGGCCGACAATTTACGCGATTTACTCAAAGCCATCGAAAAAAGACTGGGCAGCTACAGTCAGCGCCTGAGTGCCAGTGTCGGCCAGGACCGTTTAAACACCGACCTGGCGGGTGATGTGCAGGCGCGGCAATCAACCTTGACACCAGGCGAACAATTGATCAAAACCAACTGGTGGCGGATTGATGATGAATTTTATGAAGCGCGGGGTGCTTGCTGGGCTTTGTTACATATTTTAAAAGCGATCGAAGTCGATTTTGCCGATGTACTGCAACGAAAAAATGCGTCTGTCAGCGTGCAGCAAATTATTCGTGAATTGGAGTCAACCCAGCAAGCAGTCTGGAGCCCAATGGTGCTGAACGGCAGTGGTTTTGGGTTACTGGCGAACCATTCGCTGGTGATGGCGAATTATATTTCCCGGGCGAATGCCGCTTTAATTGATTTAACGGAACTCTTGTCTCAAGGCTAAGTGTCACAAGGCTAAGTGCCGCCAGGAAAAAAGGTCACAAGGATAATAAATGAAAGCAGTTGTTTTAACGTTGGGTTGTGTGGTGTTGTTATTAAATAATAATGCCCGGGCAGATCTGCTGGGGCTCACGCTGAGCGGCGACTATGCCAAACTGAGTCCGAGCGGGCAGGGCGGGGATCATTTATTCAGCCAGCCGTTGCAGTTTTCAGACGATGGTTGGCAAAGCTGGTCGGTGGCGTTTGAACATCCGCTGCCGCTAGTACCTAATGTTGCATTGCGTCGGCAAACCGCCCGTTGGTCGGGTACGACCCTGTTGCAAGGTAATTTTCGGTTGGATGCACAGCATTTTGCCAGTCAAAGTCATATTCAGAACGCACTGGATCTGCAATCGACCGATGTTAGCTTTTATTACGAAGTGTTGGATAACAGTCTGCTGGCGTTAGATTTAGGGGTGAGTGCTATGCAGTATGATGCTGAGTTAGCGGTCACCGAACCCGTCAGCAGAACACGCACGGCGTCAGGTTTTCTGCCGTTGCTGTATAGCCACCTGACCATTAACGTCTGGGGTACCGATACTGCGCTATTCTGGCAAGGCCAGTACACGGATTATCGCGATCAACAATGGGCGCAAACCAAAGTCGGCTTGTCATATCAAATGCTTGATCTCACGGCAATGACACTCGCCATAAAATTTGGCTGGCAGCAGCAATCAGTCGCGCTCATCGACAAAGATCAACTCGATATTGATATGCAGATGAAAGGGCCTTTTTTGGCGCTGGAAGCTGACTTCTGAACATACAGCCAAACTGTATTGGGTAAAACATCCAGTAAAACATCGGGTAAACAGAGCGCAGGCAACGATGTCATTCCAGCCTGTTCTTGTGGAACCTTCACCGCACTATTATAGTGTTGCATCAGACAGGACTGGTTTTTTACAGCATGAAGCAACTTTTTTCGCGTACTTTTTGGCCGTTGCAGCTGCTTATTGCCGCATTAGCGGCAGCAATTCTCGGCAGTGGTTGGCTGTTACAGCAATGGCAACACCAGCAGACAACGTTGCAAATTCAGTTATTAAACAATAGCGCCTCGTTATTGTCGATTCAGCCATTGCAGCATAAGCAAGCAGCGGCACTGGAAGTTACTCTGCATGCGCTGCAACAACACAGCGCGCTGCCCATCCGGGCGATGGCGGTGTTTGATCAATCCCAGCGGATGTTTGCCAGTACCAGCAAAGCTGATCGCTGGCTGGAACAAGCCGCACAATCATTAGATTCAGAACAAGCCGCCTTCAATGATGCCGGGGTGCAATTAATATCCACCCCCATCTGGGCGGATCGTGCTTTGACCACGCAGTCGGCGGTTCATCCAGCCCCAGCGGAGCACAATGAGCCTGATAGTTTATTGCCCGAGCGCAATCTGGTGCCAGCACCTGCAGTATCTTCACGTCAACTTGGTTATCTGCTGGTATTGCTAGATGATGCGCCAACGCCGCTACTGACGGTATTGTCACCATTGTATCTATTGCTCGGTCTCGCAGTTTGGCTGGTCTGGCTCAGCATCAGGCAACTGACCGCTCGTCAGCTTGTGCAGCATGAACAATTTGCCCGGCAACTGAATACTGATCAGGCGCTCAGTGCCGAAAGCTCAGATACTGATCCGGTCTTTAAACCATTGCAGGCAGCGTGGCAGGAAAAAATGCAGCAATTCCGGCAGCAGACCGAGGTATTGTCGTTGCAATTTCAGACCAAGCTAAACCAACTTGAAAGTCAGTTGCTGTTGAGTCAGCAAACCACGTCACAGCTTGCTGCCAAACAACAACAGGCCTTATCACAGCTTCAGTCGTCATCGCAGCAGTTGGATTATTGGCAGCAACTGGCAGCCAATGCGGAGCGACTGACACCTGGATTGTTACTTCGGCAGCTACAGTTATTGGCGTTGTATACCCGATTGCATGAACCCGATTTTATGCTACAACCTGATGCGCTGCTGTTGCCTGACTGGATGTTGCTTTGTTATACCGACTATCTGCAGGACTGTGACTCAGGCCATCAGTTTTTATTCGAAGAAGACTCGCAAGCTTATGCCTTTAAAGTGAATTTTGATCCGGTGCTGCTGGCGCATTTACTCGAATTATTAGCAACCATGTGCCGAAAGCTGGCGACAGAGCCAGAAATTATTTTTAGTTATCGGCTTGTCGAGCTACCGCAGAAGCTTTTGAAAATTAACATTAAATTTATAGGCCGTAGCTTTCCGGCGCGCTGGCGTCAGGTGTTGGCTAGCGGTGTCGACACAATGCAGCCTGATGATCTGGATGCCGAAGTCTGCCGAAGCATTTTACAGCAGCTCCAAGGCCAGCTCCAGATTGCTTCGATTGATGATGTAGGCACGCAGCTTGAGATCTTATTACCGGTGTCATGGCAAAAAACTAACACTACAAAGCGGTTTCAGTCGATTTTGCTGGTGGATGAAAAAGAGTGCCGTTTGCCATTGGCGAAACAAAGCCTGGCAGCCCTTGGTGAGCAGGTACATTGTTGTTTTGCTTATGCTCAGTTAAAAGAAACGTTACCACGACGTTTGGTGGATTTATTAGTGTTGGTGTTGCCGGATCAACCTGCGCAGTTGGCTATCCCAGTGGCGGAGTTAAATGCACTGCAACAACGCTTTCAGGTACAAACATTTGCAAATCCAGCCGCTGTCGCCCGTTGGCAAGCGTTGTTGTCTTGTCCGGTCAGCGCCATGCCTTTGTTAATCGGGCAGTTATCGGCACCACAGCCGCAGGCGCTCGCACTGCAGCAATTGTTGGTGGTCGACGATAATCTGACAAATTTAAGTTATGTACGGGCCGTGCTGGCTCTGGAAGGGTTGCGCATTGATATTGCGATGACCGGTGATGAAGCCATTAAAATGGCCAGCAACAATCGTTATCAACTGATCCTGATGGATATTCAGCTGCCTGATTTACCAGGTACCGAAGTGACCAAACAAATCAGGCAATTACGTCATCATCAACAGACGGTTATTTTAGCTTTTACCGCACATGCGCTGCCGGATGAAATAGCCAGTTTCCGCCTTGCCGGGATGGATGATGTGTTGATTAAACCGCTGGATACCCAAAAAATTGCCCACATTCTCGGGCGGATTAAGGCGTTGGATCAAAGCTGATGACATCGGATAATAAGCTTTGCAACGCTTGCCAATAGGCAGGGTTGGGCTGGCCACTTAACAACGGTAATAACTCAGCTCCAATACTGGTAAATTTGTAATACTGCAAAATGACGCCCTGTCGTCTGGTGGTCCCCTGTAGCATTTGCTGATGGTAATACCATTGCAGCTGCTGATTTTTATTCAGCTCACCACTTTCAATTTCCGTCTGATGGAGTAGCCCCAAATCAATCAGATTCAGAATTTGCGGGTAACTTAAACCAAACTGACTCAAATTCAGCATCCCGCGGCTTTTTCCTGCCAGCCACCGCCAGACCGATCCTTGCTGCACATAACCAAAGTAAATATGCGCCGGTTCCTGACTGCGGATACGGCAACTGAGCGATGACGCCTGCTGCAGCGACACAGCATCTTTGTAACTCATCTGTTTTAACAGATTTAAGGTTTTCAGTGAAAAGCTACCCGGGTTACTGATTTCACCGGCCAGTATTTTTGCCCATAACTTTTGCATGCTATGGGTTGAGATGTTCTGCACCAGCTCACAATAAAACTGGAACCAATCCGGATCTACATCCTGTGCTGTGGTTTGCTCGGTGCAGTAATTTAAGGCAAGGGTGATCACAAGTTCCAGATTCTGCTGTTGTTGTTCTAACCGCATTTGCAAGCGTCTGGCGGAACGGTCCGCAAGGGTGAGCTCAGTGTAAATTGGATCTGTAAGTGGAATGCCGGCGCGGGAAGTCAACATTTGATGCTTGTCGTTGAAGCTGCCATTGGCCGCAGGATCCACCGGCTGTGGCGCGATGGTGGTTGTTTGTACTCTGTTTGATGCCAAATCGCTGCCCAGTTGTCGTTTTGCCAATTGTCGCAAACGTTGTTGTCCGGACAAAGTCTGAACTTTGCTCATATGGTTGTGCCCTGTTATCGGTAAATTCAAGCTTATCGCAGATATCGGCGCTCGTCAGCAAAACTGCAGCAAACAGTTGTTTTGTGCACTTAGCACCGGCGGCTAAAGGCCAATTCACTGATGATTTTCGCCGACGGCTTCAGGCCTGAGTTTCGACAAAATGATTGCATTTTTTAGTTAAGCGTATAGTGTAATAAGTCAGGCAACAAGCTGACGCGGCGATAGACGGTGATAAGTGTGGCGCGGCCACAGGAGGGCTCCAGTCATTCATCCGACTCGGTATTGCGCCATTCAGCAGGACTCAATGGATAAGGTCGTAACATGGTGTCAAAAGTAACAGATGAAGAGTTTCTGTTCCTCGCAGAAGACGATGCGCCGGAGCCTCAAGTACTGCAAGTGACCGGCGAATGGCACTTGCTGATAGTAGACGATGATGAAGAAATCCATACCGTCACTCGTTTGGCGTTAAGCGATTTATTGGTTCTTGGGCGGAAACTTGTTTTTCATCATTGTTATTCCGGGAAAGATGCCATTGATTTTTTGAAGAAAAATCAAAATATTGCGGTTATTTTGCTTGATGTCGTGATGGAGTCTGACGACGCTGGGTTGCTGGTTGTGCAACAAATTCGCGAACAACTGGGCATGGACGAAGTCAGAATTGTGCTGCGGACCGGTCAGCCAGGGTACGCCCCGGAAGAAAGCGTCATCAAAGAATACGATATCAACGACTACAAAACTAAAACCGAGTTAACCCGCAGTAAATTAGTCACCTCCATTATTTCGTCGATTCGTTCTTATCAGCAAATTCGTACCATCAATCAAAACCGACTGGGCTTGCAGAAAATCATCAACGCCGGCGCGAACTTACTGGAGCAGCATTCTCTGCACGAGTTCTCAGAAGGGGTCGTCACGCAAATTTCATCTTTAATTGGCCTACACGCTGAAGGTGTTCTGTGCGCACAAATTGAAGATGACGGCTCCGCCAGTGACAATGTTTATGTGCTTGGCGCTGCCGGGCATTACGCACCTTTTATTAAATGTAAATTAGAGCGTCTAAATAACCCTCGGATTATTCAGCAAATTCTGCAATGTCTGCAGCTACGCCGGCATATTTTTACTGGTTTTGATACGGTGTTGTATCTTGGTAATGCTGAGCACAGTGCAGCGGTTTATATTGAAACCAACCGGCCGATCGAAGATTTTGACCGTCAACTGATTGAAGTGTTTTTAAGCAATATTTCCATCGGCTATGAGAATGTCACCTTATTCCAGCAGTTAAAACATGCGGCCTATATTGACCCTTTAACCAAAACCCCGAATCGCAACGAATTTACCCAACTCCTGCAGGAAACCCGTCGGCTTGATCCGGGCAATACGGTTGCTGTGCTGATTGATATCGATCACTTTTCCGATGTGAATGATGGTCTGGGTCAGGAAGTGGGGAACGAATTGCTGATTGCCGTGACCCGGCGGTTGGTCGAGCAGTTTGGTGATGTTGCCCAAATCGCCCGGATTGGCGCCGATGTGTTTGGGTTGATTGGGCCAGAAAGCTTGTTAACGCCATCATCGTTAAATGCGGTGTTTGTGCAGCCGTTTCAGGCGTCTGAACATGGGCTGCAAATTAATGCAACCTTTGGGTTTTGCCGGTTAGTCGACACCGCCAAACAAGGGTTAGGTATTTTGAAGCAGGTGTATATCGCGCTGAACCGCGCTAAGAAAAACCTGTCGCAGAATTACGAGTTTTACAGTTCTGAAATGGAAGAGCAGATGGCCGGGCGGTTGGCCTTGTTACGGACGCTGCGTCAGGATTTCAGTCAGGACAAATTGCAGCTGTGGTATCAGCCTCAAATCGCCTTGGATACCAATAAAGTTATTGGGATGGAAGCGTTATTGCGCTGGCCAACTGAGCAAGGTGGTTTTATCTCTCCGGCAGTTTTTATTCCGCTGGCTGAGTATTCCGGGTTAATTGTCGAAATTGGTGCCTGGGTGATTCAGCAGGCCTGCCAGCAGATTAAACTGCTGCAATCGCATGGCCTGATGGATCTACGTATCGCGGTGAATGTGTCGATGCCACAGTTCAGAAACCCTTTGTTCGTGCAGTCAGTGATTGATTGTATTGAGCGTTTTGGGGTAGCTCCGGAATTGTTGGAGCTGGAGATCACTGAATCTGTGGTGATGGACGAACCGAAAATGGTGATTGATGCGCTGAACCGGTTAAAAAGTTATGGCATTAAAGTCGCCATCGACGACTTCGGCATTGGTTTTTCCAGCTTAAGTTATCTGCAACAGTTGCCACTGGATCGGATTAAAGTCGATCGCGCTTTTATCCGTGATCTGGCCGAACCGAATGGCACTGTGATTGCTGAAACGATCATTAATCTGGGTAAAAAGCTGGGACTCGCCACCATCGCCGAAGGCATTGAAACCGTCGAGCAGGCGGAGGTCGTCAGAGCGATGGGCTGTGAAGAAGTGCAGGGCTTTTTGTACGCCAAGCCAATGCCAACAGCTGCTCTGCTGGAGTTTTTAAGAGCAAATAAAGCCTGATCTTAGCCGTCATACCTATATAAAAAGCCGCGATTGTCGCGGCTTTTGTTTAATCTGTAGCTTACGGTTCACTTAGATATCGAATTGTGGTTTTGAACAACAACTCAATTCAAAGTGCAGGTAATGTGCCTGCACCTGGTTCTGGTAACTACACCCGGAATAAACGGGCAATATTTTCCAGATTTTGTGCCAAATTGGCCAGTTCCCGCGAGGCTTTGGCAATATTGCCAGCGCTTTGTGAGCTGTGTTCCGTATGTTTCACAATATCCACCACATGATTAACAATAGTGTTAGCCATGATTTGCTGCTCTTCCGTCGCCGAAGCAATGTGCTGATTCATTTCGCGAATACGGCGAATACTGGTGGTGATCACTTGCAGCGATTCACCGGCCTGATTGGCTGAATTGACGCTTTGATCGGCCTGCACGGTACTTTGTTGCATCTTTTGCACTGCAGAGCGGGCGGCAGATTGTAATTGTTCGATGGTTTTCTGAATTTCTTCGGTTGATTTCTGAGTGCGTGACGCCAGCGTCCGGACTTCATCAGCGACCACCGCAAAACCACGGCCTTGCTCACCAGCACGGGCTGCTTCAATCGCTGCGTTCAGCGCCAGTAAGTTGGTTTGTTCGGCGATGCCTTTAATCACATCCAGCACTGCACCCACCTGGTTGGCATCAGTTTCCAGTTTCAGGATCACATCTGACGCTTCCTGCACGTTGGCGGCCAGCTGGCGAATATTATTCACCGTCACCCCAACCGTCTGCTGGCCGCGATCAGCTGCATTGTTCGAATCATTGGCAGCAGATGACGCTTCGTTAGCACTGCTGGCTTCAGCGATCACGCTGCTGCTCATATTATCAACCGCGAATTTGGCTTTGTCGGCGGCTTGGCGTTGTACGGCGATAGTTTTATTGGTGTCATCGGTCAGTTGATGTAAGTCTTTGGCCAAAGACGATAACGGCAATGCAGTATTGACGATTTCTTTCACCACACCCTGCAGTTTTTCCATAAAAGAGTTGAACCAGAATGCCAAATCACCAAGTTCATCTTTGGATTTTGTTTGAATACGGACGGTCAGATCACCATCTTCTTTAGCCAGGTCTTTGAGAGAGTTAATGATGCTCAGCAAGCTGGATTTGATGCCACCAACCACCAGCACTGCGGTGATAAATAATACAAAAGTGGTAAACACGCCCATCACAATACCGACAGTAATTAAGGTACTGGCTTGTTGATTGGCATCGTCGATTGAAGCGGTGAAATGTTTCAGCTGCACGTCACGGAATTGCGATAGTTTTTTGACCGTACTGTCATAATCGGCGTTCATTTTTTGCGAACGTTCGCCAATGGTCGCCATGTCGGCCGTATTGCTGACCATTTCTTCAGAGACTTTAAAGGCAACTGAATAATAATCATCAAAAGAAGACAAAATCGGGCTGATTTCCTCGCGAAGTGCAGCATCCAGCTGACTGACCTGGTTCAGTTGTTTTTTAAGTTGCTCAGCAAAACCATCAGAAACTTTTAACGCTTCTTCGTCACCGGTGGTCACTGCGCTGGCGAGTGATTCTTTCACCCGCTCTAAAGCGACCAAGCCACTTTCGGCTGCCTGTAACACTGGGAATTGAATATCTCTTGTGCTTTCAAGAGTTTTGACGTTGTTGAGTGCTGTGACTGTTGCCAACACCAGGTAGACAATAAAGCTGATCGTACCGATGAAGGGGATTAAATAAACTTTTTTCGCAATCGAAAGGCGTTGCAAAAATTCCATACACGCGTACCCCTGTAATGTGAACAAATTCGGAATGATTTGTTTATACCCGTCATCCTTGAAGATTCGGGGTTGTTGACTTCGCTCTCTCACCCCAGTCACATAAACAGCTATGCTCCTGAGGCTTCGCTTTCTCGTCGCCTACCCGAATCTTCAATGATTTTCGGTATGTAACTGATTTTTTGAAATCGAAGTTCAGTATAGTCAGCAAATGCCCATAATGCTGCAACTAAAGCGGTAATCGACTAAAAAATTCTAATATAAAGAAGGTCCTATCACGAATTTCTGATATTTGTTTCCGTTACAGGATAACGGTAGTCGCCGTGGTAAACATTTGATGTTGTGAAAGGAAGGACATGACTTATCGCTCTTTACGACAGAAAACTCAATCTCAATCAGTGAATTGCGACAGAGCATCTACCACAGGCATAAAAAAGCCCGCAGAGTCGCAGGCTAGTTACAAAGCTTAAGCAGCTTGATTACTTTTTATTGGCGCGGTCATAAGAAGTGCTGATTTCTGCTTTGGCGTCAGCTTTGTCGCCCCAGCCAATCACTTTCACCCACTTGCCTGGCTCTAATTCTTTGTAACGTTCAAAGAAATGCTGGATTTGCTGTTTCAGCAGTTCTGGCACGTCGTTGATGTCCTGAATATGGTCGTAGATTTTAGTCAGTTTGCTGATTGGCACGGCCAGAACTTTGGCATCTTCACCGGCTTCGTCAGCCATTTTTAGCACTGCAACCGGGCGGCAGCGAATGACTGCACCTGGTACTAATGGGTATGGCGTTGGCACTAACACGTCGACCGGATCTCCATCCAGGCTCAGTGTATGGTTTACAAAACCATAGTTGCATGGATAGAACATTGGCGTGGACATAAAACGGTCAACCCACACGGTGCCGCTGTCTTTGTCGACTTCGTATTTGATTGGATCGGCATTGGCCGGAATTTCGATGATGACGTTAATTTCGTCAGGCAGGTTTTTACCTGCTGGGACCAGACTCAGACTCATGATAGTTCCTTAGATCGATAATGGAGTGTTGAATGCCGCCTATTATAACGGCGGCAGTTTAAATGGCTACGGTTTTGGCCGGTTTCATTGGTCTAATTAGCCGGTAACTCGTCTACGACTGATGATATTTCAGACAAGTTTCAACTTCATGTTTAGAACCCAGGATCACCGCTACCCGTTGGTGAATATCAGTAGGCTCTATTTCCATAATCCGCTGATAGCCGGTACTACTGAGGCCGCCGGCTTGTTCCACCAAAAAGCTCATCGGATTGGCTTCGTACATCAGGCGTAATTTGTTTGGTTTGTTCGGGTCTTTGGTATCGCTTGGGTACATAAAAATACCACCCCGGCATAACACCCGGTGCACATCGCCGACCATCGCAGCAATCCAGCGCATATTAAAGTTTTTGCCACGTGGCCCCGGTTTACCTTCGAGTAAATCAGCGACATAAGCCTGCATGCCCGGCTGCCAATGGCGCTGATTCGACATATTAATGGCAAATTCTGCGGTGACACCCGGCACGGCTACTTCTTCTTGCGTCAGCAAAAAGCCGCCGTAGGTTTTGTCCAGCGTATACAGTTTAGTGCCTTTACCGGTCGTCAACGCCAGCATGGTCGATGGGCCATACAGCACATAACCGGCGGCAATTTGCGCGGTGCCCGGTTGTAAAAATTGTGCAGCATCGGCGGCGTCAACATCAGCGCGGGCCGGCAGAATAGAAAAAATGGTGCCGATCAGGCTATTGATATCGGTATTGGATGAACCGTCAAGTGGGTCAAAAGTCACCAGATAACGACCTTCCGGGTTGCCGGCGACGGTGTAATCTTCTTCTTCGGAAGAAATGGCTTTGACCACGCCGGTTTCTAAAATCATGTCTTTGAGCAGCTCATTGGCCAGCACATCGAGTTTTTTCTGGGTTTCGCCCTGAATATTTTCATCCAGCGTCGAGCCCAAAACACCGGCTAATTCACCCTGACCGACGCGAAAGGAAATTTCCTTACAAGCGGCCAGAATCGTTTTGATCAGGGAAATCAGGTCGGTATCAACTCCGTCCTGCCGTAATACGGGAGCCAGTCGGCGCATGTTGTCTTCCTTTTTGCTGTTGCTGTAGGGTGGGTCTGAGTCAGTAATTTGTAGATTTTAGCAATGCGACAGACGCCGGCGCACAGTGTAAAGAATCTGGCTAAAAATTGCAGTTTTTCAGTCGGTTTTATTTGCTTTTGTTCCAAAGCGCTTTTGTTACAATGCGCCATCTTTGCGGCACTGTTATTCGTGCCGCCGTGGTTGAAAAGAACTCAAAAAGGAAGGTTATGCATATTCATATTTTGGGCATTTGTGGCACTTTTATGGGCGGTATTGCCGCCATTGCCAAAGCGATGGGCCATAAAGTCACCGGCTCCGACGCCAATGTGTATCCGCCGATGAGTACCCAGTTAGAAGAGCTTGGCATTGAATTAACCCAAGGCTATGACGCCAGTCAGTTTGAGCCAACCCCGGATCTGGTGATTATTGGTAACGCGATGTCGCGTGGTAACCCGGCGGTGGAATATGTGTTGAACACCAATCTGCCGTACACCTCAGGCCCGCAGTGGCTGGCGGAACATGTGCTGCAAAGCCGTTGGGTGCTGGCAGTTGCTGGTACTCATGGTAAAACCACCACCACCTCGATGCTGGCGTGGATTTTGGAATACGCCGGCCTGAAACCTGGTTTTTTAATCGGTGGTATTCCGCAGAATTTTGATGTTTCTGCCCGTTTAGGCGATGCGCCATTTTTTGTCATCGAAGCGGACGAATACGACACCGCCTTTTTTGATAAACGCAGCAAATTTGTGCATTACCGGCCACGCACGTTAGTTATCAATAACCTGGAATACGACCACGCTGACATTTTCCCTGATTTAGCGGCGATTCAGCGCCAATTCCACCATTTGCTGCGGATGGTGCCGGGCAATGGTCTGGTGCTCTCGCCAGCCAATGTGGCAGCGGTGGATGATACTTTAACCATGGGCTGCTGGAGTGAGCAGCAGCGCTACGGTTTGGATTGGACCACTGAATTACTGAGTAAAGACGGCAGCGCTTTTAGTGTCAGTCTGCAGGGTGACGCGGGTCGTGAAGTGCTTGGCGAAGTGCGCTGGGGTTTAACCGGGCAACACAGCGTCGACAACGGCCTGATGGCGCTGGCCGCAGCTCGCCATGCAGGTGTGCCGGTTGCCGTTGCTATCGAAGCGCTAAATACATTCATTGCGCCAAAACGGCGGATGGAGCTTAAAGGCACTGTGGCTGACATTGCTGTTTATGACGATTTCGCCCATCACCCAACGGCTATCGACACCACTTTAACTGGACTTCGCAACAAAGTGGGCGAAAAACGTATTCTCGCCGTACTAGAACCGCGCTCCAATACCATGCGACTTGGCGTGCATAAACAAGCTTTGCCTGCTTCACTCAAAACCGCTGATCAGGTGTTTTTGTTTGAACCGCTGAACTCCGGCTGGTCATTGGCTGATGTGGCCGCGGCTTGTGGCAACAAAGCACAGGTCAGCAGCGATATCGCTGCCTTAGTCAGTCTAATCACCGATGCTGCAGTGCAGGGTGATTCGATTGTCATTATGAGCAATGGCGGTTTTGGCGGCATTCATGACAAATTACTCGACGCTCTAAAGAGAAAATGGGAACACTGATGACATCATCTTTAACCAGCACCTTGCCCGGCACTTTAACTCCTGTGCCAGTGCGCGAAATCACCCTGGCCTTTACCGGCGCGTCCGGTGCTTTATACGGCTGGCGGCTGTTGCAGTGTTTATTGTCGCAAAACGTCAAAGTGCATTTATTGATTTCAAGCGCCGCCCGTGTGGTGTTTGCTACCGAGCACAATTTAAAGCTCAATGGCAATCCACAAAGTTGTCAGCAGCAGCTGGTTGAAATGTTGCAGTGCAGTCCCGATCTACTGGCTGTGTACGGCAAAGATGATTGGTTTTCGCCGGTGGCTTCTGGCTCGGCCGCGCCAAAAACCATGGTGGTCTGCCCATGTTCAACTGGTACTGTCGCCGCTATTGCTTATGGCATGAGCGACAATTTAATCGAACGTGCCGCCGATGTGGTGATTAAGGAGCAGGGCCAGCTGATTTTAGTGCCGCGCGAAACGCCGCTTAGTGCTTTGCATCTGGAGAATCTGCTGAAACTCGCCAAACTTGGCGTGACGATTATGCCGGCAGCACCGGGTTTTTATCATCAGCCACAAAGTATTGAAGATTTAATTGATTTTATGGTGGCGCGAATTTTGGACCACCTGCAGTTACCGCAGAATATCATGCCGCGCTGGGGTTATGCGCCGGCTCCGACCCATTCAACCAGTCAGGATTGATTGAGGCTTTTGCAAAGCGATCAGTCCGTAGTTTCAAGCACGAGGGGAATCATTTGACGCTCGCTCTAAATATTCAACAGCTTAAAAAAACCTACAAAAGCGGTACCGTGGCGCTGTCCGGTATCGATTTACAGGTACAGCAAGGTGATTTTTTCGCCTTACTTGGCCCCAATGGTGCTGGTAAAAGTACCTGTATCGGTATCATCAGTTCGCTGGTCAATAAAAGTTCCGGCACCGTGAAAGTGTTTGATTATGATATTGATACTGCGCTGGAAGATGCCAAAAGCCAGCTTGGTTTGGTGCCGCAGGAATTTAACTTCAACCAGTTTGAAACTGTGCTGCAGATTGTGGTGAATCAAGCCGGATATTACGGTGTGCCAAAAGCTATCGCCCTGGTGCGGGCGGAAAAATACCTGGGACAACTTGGGTTATGGGAAAAACGCCATGCCCGTTCACGCGAGTTATCCGGCGGCATGAAACGACGGTTAATGATTGCCCGCGCTTTAATGCATGAGCCAAAACTATTGATCCTCGATGAGCCAACCGCCGGTGTTGATATTGAACTACGCCGTTCAATGTGGGAATTCCTGAAAGAAATCAATCAACAAGGCGTGACTATTATTCTGACCACCCATTATCTGGAAGAAGCGGAAAACCTCTGCCGCAATATTGCCATTATCAATAAAGGCCAGATTGTTGAAAACACCAGCATGAAGGCGCTACTGAGCAAACTGACCAAAGAAACCTTTGTGCTGGATTTAGCCACTGCCGCTAAAGTGGAGGCGCTGGACGGTTTCACCATACGGCAACTTGACGAGCATACGGTGGAAATTGATGTTGCTAAAGGGCAGGGCGTGAACTCGGTGTTTGCGGCGTTAACGGCGCAGGGTATTCAGGTACTGTCGATGCGCAACAAGGCCAACCGGCTGGAAGAGTTGTTTGTCAGCCTGGTCGAAAATGGGCTGGTAGAAAATGGCCAGTCAGAAAAAGCGCAAGGAGCAAAAGCATGAGTCAGGCGCGCAACTGGATTGCTTTTCAAAGCATCATTAATAAAGAAACCAACCGCTTTATGCGGATTTGGGTGCAGACTTTAGTGCCACCTGCCATCACCATGACTTTGTATTTCCTGATTTTTGGTACCTTAATTGGCTCGCGCATCGGCGATATGGGTGGCTTCAGCTATATGGAATTTATTGTGCCCGGGCTGATTATGATGTCGGTGATCACCAATTCCTACGCCAATGTGGCCTCCAGTTTTTTCAGCGCCAAGTTTCAGCGTAATGTCGAAGAGCTGTTGGTAGCGCCGGTACCCAACTATGTGATTGTGCTGGGTTTTGTCGGCGGTGGCGTGGCGCGTGGCGTATTGGTTGGCTTGATTGTCACTTTGCTCAGTTTGTTTTTTGTTGATATCCGTATTCATCATTTGTTGGTGATTATCGCGACCGTGGTGCTAACTTCAGCGCTGTTTTCGTTAGGCGGTCTGATCAACGCTGTGTATGCCAAGACTTTTGATGACATCAGCATAGTGCCGACATTCGTGCTGACGCCGCTGACGTATCTGGGCGGGGTGTTTTATTCGCTGACCTTATTACCCGGTTTTTGGCAACACGTGGCCGCGGCCAATCCGATTGTCTACATGGTGAACGCCTTCCGTTATGGTTTTCTTGGCGTGTCGGATGTCAACATCTATGTGGCTTTTGCGGTGATGCTGAGCTTAATCACGGTGCTGTTTTCTATTGCTATGCATCTGATTAATAAAGGTATTGGCCTTCGCAGCTAAGGTCCCTTATAAATTCGAATCACTGACTTCGTCTGCAAACCGGTGCTGTTCCGACCAGTTTGCAGGCGGATGACAGTTTTTTGAAGACTTTTCAGAACTCATAAAGTACAGTGACCTCCTTTTGACTTACTGTTTTTCGGCGTTACAGGTTTGGACCTGTGGACGGCCTGAAGTAACCCGGTGAGAAACTATGACCGAACCTAAACGCCAGGCTGAGGCCTCCGAAGAAGCGCTATGGCGCATTTTCACGGTGCCGGAAGCGCCAGACTCCACGCTCAGTATTATTGAGCAGAATATCTCGCAAAACCTGGCGGGTTTTCTGCGCGAAAGTATTGTCGCGGTGGAAAAACCGCTGTGGCAAATCGAGCGTGATTTTCAGGCTTATCAAATTCCGGCACAGCCAAAATTTGTCTCCGACTATGCTGAAAATATGATGCAAAAACTGGTCGCGCATTCGGTTCACACGGCGGCGCCTAGTTTTATCGGTCATATGACGTCAGCTTTGCCTTATTTTGTGTTGCCGCTGTCAAAAATGATGGTCGGGCTGAACCAGAATTTGGTGAAAATCGAAACTTCCAAAGCCTTTACCCCGTTAGAACGTCAGGTGCTCGGCATGATGCACCACTTGGTGTATGGCGAAACTGAAGGTTTTTATAAAAAATGGCTGCATAGCGCCAATCATTCATTAGGCGCATTTTGCTCTGGCGGTACTGTCGCCAATATGACGGCGCTGTGGATTGCCCGCAACCGCTTATTGCGGCCGGACGGCGATTTTAAAGGGGTGGCCAAAGAAGGTTTATTCCGTGCTATGCGCCATTATGGTTATCAGGATTTAGCTATTCTGGTGTCTGAGCGTGGCCATTATTCGTTGCGTAAAGCTGCTGATATTCTGGGTATTGGCCGCGATTTACTGATCCCGGTGAAAACCGATGCCAACAATAAAGTCGATAGCGTTGAAATGCGCCGGGTGGCTGCCGATTTAGCCGCGCGATCGATTCGGGTGGTGGCGATTGTTGGAGTGGCGGGAACAACCGAAACCGGGAATGTCGACCCCTTAGATGAGCTGGCGGATTTAGCTGCAGAGCTTAACTGTCATTTCCACGTGGATGCTGCCTGGGGCGGTGCGACGTTACTCTCTGATAAATATCGTTATTTACTCAAAGGCATCGAGCGAGCAGATTCAGTCACCATCGATGCGCATAAACAAATGTATGTGCCAATGGGCGCTGGCATGGTGGTATTTAAACATCCGTCTGCTGCGCACGCGATTGAACATCACGCTGAATATATTTTACGTAAAGGCTCAAAAGATTTAGGTAGTCAAACTCTCGAGGGCTCACGCCCCGGTATGGCGATGCTGGTACATGCCTGTTTGCAGGTGATTGGCCGCGAAGGTTATGAAATTCTGATTAACCGCAGCTTAGAAAAAGCCCGTTATTTTGCTGGACTCATTGATTTACATGCCGATTTTGAACTGGTCACAGCGCCGGAGCTCTGTTTACTGACTTATCGGTATGTGCCGGCGGCAGTGCAACAAGCGATGCATAAAGCGATGGCAGACGGTGATTGGGAGCGGGTGCAGAAATTTAATGAGCTGATTAGCGGCCTGACCAAATTTATCCAAAAACGTCAGCGCGAAGAAGGTAAATCTTTTGTCTCCCGTACCCGGTTAAAACCCGCCACATACCAGCGCCAGGATACGGTGGTGTTTCGGGTGGTGTTAGCCAACCCACTGACAACAGACGCTATTTTGCATGAAGTGTTAGCTGAGCAAATTGAACTGGCGGCGATGGATAAAGAGTTTTTGCCGAAGCTGCTGGCGATGAGCCGGGACTAAAATAAGGTGCCCGGGATCAGTTTATCTGACTGATCCCGGGTGCGAACTATCAGAACTAATTATCAGAGCTAACTATCAGATCTGCAATAACCAATACCACAGCGGCAAGGTAATAAAACTCACCAATAAACCAAAACCCACCAGATTGGCCACCATTCTTGGTGCCAGCCCGGCCATAATGGCGATAGCGCCGGCAGAAATCATTGGTGGCATCGCTGCTTCAAACACCGAAACTGTCACCGCTTTCCCTTCCAACCCCAGCGCATAGCAGCCGGCGTAAACCAATAACGGCATCAGCACCAACTTAATGGTAATGCCGCTCAGCAGTGGCGACAATCGCTCGCCGCCCAATGAAAAGCGCAGGGTAAAGCCAACCGCCACCATAATCAGCGGTACCAATGTTGCTGCCAGATTATCAATCAGTGCCTGAAACAATGGTGGGTAGCTAAAGTTTCGCAGTAACAGCGCCAGCATTAACGCCAGAAAGGGCGGGAAGGTGACAATTTTCAGACTCATCGACTTGAGCGTGGCTTGTTCCGCGCTTGGGCTGTAGGCCGCCGCCAGAATAGTCGAGTAGGTGGCTAGCGCCACAAAAGATCCCACCTGATCGTAAATCAGCGCATAAGGCAGATGATCACCACCAAAAAACGCTTCGATCATCGGGAACCCCAAAAATGAGGTATTGCCAAGCGGCAGCACTATTAGTAAGGCTGCGGTGACTTCGCGGCTCCAGCCAAAAATCCGGCTTAACAGCAACACAGTGGCGACGACGATCAGCAATAAAATCCACGGCACTACGGCTGGGATTAAGAGCGCAGTGGAAAAGGTCAGCGCCGGAATTTTCTGTAAAATAAGCGCCGGTAACGCGATATAAAGCACAAAAGCGTTCAGCACCACCGGTGTATCGTCGGTAAATTTCGGGATCCGTCGCGCCAGCATGCCGATGCAAAGGTAGATTAAAATCAGCAGAAAATTGTCCAACAGCGGGCTCCGGATGTGATGAATTAGGTATTGTTTAAATGAAAGTGCAGATCTGTTGATGATAACGCCTGAGATCACTTATCGCTATACGACTTCTGTTGGATACCCTGCAAAAACTCTGGTTGCCACAACAAACTGACCAGTTGCTCTTTGGCTTTTTTTGGTAGTTTTTTCAGCTGAAATTCCCACTGGCTGGCGATGCTGCGATTGGGCGCCTGATATTGCCAGACCAGTTGCAGTGGGCCTTTACCGCGCAGAGCTTTGGCACCACCGACAATTTCGCCCTGATGCTGGCGTAATCTTCTGGCCGGATCGGTACTAATGCCGGTGTAAAGTACACCTTGCTGAGTGCGGATCAGATAAACAAACCAGTGCTTAGCAGGGTTGGAGCCTTCGCCCACAGTGGCCTGGAGTTCTGGTTTGTTGTGGTCGCACAGTTCTGACATGAGGCTTGGATATCCGGCAAAGGTTGATTCTGCTATACTCGCGTCCTTATTGGCGCCCACATCTGGCCGCCGTTTTGGCAGCGCCGAATGCTCGGGATCTGCCTTGTTTCTGAAGGACAATTATGCAATTTGCAGATTTGGCGTTAGACGCGCTTATCTTAAAGGCAATCGCCGATCAGGGCTACCAAAGCCCAACCCCAATTCAGCAAAAAACCATTCCGGTGATTTTAAAAGGCAAAGATGTGCTGGGTGGCGCCCAGACCGGTACTGGCAAAACCGCCGCTTTTACTTTACCTATTCTGCAAAAACTTATTTCTCAGCCAAAAACGCTGGAGCCGAAACAAATTCGTTGTCTGGTGCTGACGCCAACCCGCGAACTCGCACAGCAAGTGGCCGACAATATCGCCGCTTATGCCCGGCATTTACCGCTAATAACCGCGGTGTTTTATGGTGGTGTGTCAATTAATCCGCAGCTGGATGCCGCCGATGGTGGTCTGGATATTCTGATCGCAACGCCGGGCCGGTTATTGGACCATTTACATCAGGGGACGATTAGCTTGTATCAGCTGGAAGTGCTGGTGCTGGATGAAGCCGACCGCATGCTGGATATGGGCTTTATCCACGATATCAAACGGATAATGGCCAAGTTACCGCCGAAGCGGCAGACGCTGTTGTTTTCAGCGACATTCTCCAATGATATTAAAGCGTTGGCCGACAATTTACTCGATAGCCCGGAATTGATTGAAGTGGCAACTGCCAACTCTGCGTCAGTACAGGTACAACAACTGGCGTTTCGGGTCGATTCACAGCGAAAACGCGAAATGCTTTCGCACGTCATCGGAGCGCGTAATTGGCAACAGGTGCTGATTTTCAGCCGCACTAAACATGGCGCCGACCGTTTAAGTAAACAGCTGGCGCTCGACGGTATCGAAGCGGCGTCCATTCATGGTGATAAAAGTCAGGGCCACCGTACCAAGGTGTTGCAGGATTTTAAAAAGGGGGAACTGCGGGTATTAGTAGCGACTGATATCGCCGCCCGTGGCCTGGATATCGAAGATTTGCCGATAGTGGTGAACTACGATTTACCTCATGTCGCCGAAGATTATGTGCATCGGATAGGCCGCACCGGTCGTGCTGGCCGTTTTGGACTCGCGGTGACGCTGGTAACGCCGGATGATTTACCGATGCTCAGTCTGATTGAAAAAATGATTAAGCAGGTGATTGAACAGCAAGTACTGCCGGGCTATGAGCATAATCCGAAATTTAATCATTCCAGCAAAGCGAAAGAAGATCAGGCAGATGCCGAAGTGAAAATGAAAAAAACTTTGAGTAATAGCCGCAAATTGTCGATTGAAAAATCAAAACTGCGGGCTGTTGCGCTGGGTAAAAAACGTCCGCAATAAATACAGGTTTGATAGTAATAGCTGGAGTTATTTGCCAACTCCAGCTATTACTCACCCATCAACAGGCTCAGTCGGCGTACTCAGTGTAAGCTGATAAAAAGCTAAATCCAGCCACCGGCCAAACTTAAAACCCGCCTGAGTAATAGTACCGCTGTGCACAAAACCCAGTTTTTGATGCAGTGCAATACTGCCGCTATTGCTGGCATCAATACCACCAATCAACAAGTGATAATTCTCCTGCTGTGCCGATTGAATCAACTGCTCTAACATCATCCGGCCATAACCTTTGCCCTGATGATCAGGATGGACATAAACCGAATGTTCCACTGAATATTTAAACGCCGGAAAAGCGCGGAAGGTGCCGTAACTGCCAAAAGCAACCAATTCACCTTCGGCATTTTTCAGTCCCCACACCGGAAAGTTGCTGGCCGCTTTGTTGGCGAACCACTGTTGCATGGTCGCCATCGTTCTGGGGTTATATTCATAAAGGGCCGTGGTATGCAAAATGGCGTGGTTAAATATTGCCAGGATCGCTTGAGCGTCCGTGTCAAACTGGCAAAGGGCAAGTTGCATCGTCGGTCCTTAAAGTGGGGGTTAAGCGCGGTATAAGGTTTTGATCAAATGAAAACCAAACTGCGTTTTCACCGGACCATGGATTTCCAAAATTGCTTTTTTAAACACCACGTCATCAAAGGGTTTTACCATTTGACCGGAGCGGAATTCGCCCAAATCACCGCCTTTTTTACCAGACGGACATAACGAGTGTTTTTTGGCTAACTCATGAAAACTGGCACCTTTTGCCAACAGCTGTTTCAGGTTTTCGGCTTCTTCCGAGGTTTTCACCAGGATATGACAAGCACAGGCTTTAGCCATTCAATGACTCCTTACAGTACAAACAAGGCGCGCCACGGCGACGCGGCCGCACAGTTTAATGGAAAACCTGCTGTGATAACAGCATCTGTTTAGACCAGTTTTCTGCGGTTTTTTTAAGCAATATGCACTTTGCAATTGACAGAACAGGTCAAATCTTAGTAAAGCTATGTTTTATAAAAATAAAAAAGGAAACGAACAAATGGGTAAGTGGGTACTAAGAATTTTTCTGCTGATTTTGGCAGCAATCACCGTGCTGGCAGTGAATGCAATTTGGTTTAAACCCTTTTCCAGCCGGGTGTTTTATGAGCGGGTATTTCTGGAATTTGGCTTAGAAAGCCCGGAACTGCTGACGCAATTACGGATGCTGGAAAGTCTTGGCATTCGAAGCCACAACGCGAAATTGGACGACCGCTCGCAGCAAGCTGGCGACGCACAACAAGCCAAACTGAAAGCTGATTTAGCCACGTTGCGCCAATATGATCGTAACGCCATGTCAGAGCAGGAAAAACTCAGTTACGACATGCTGGAATGGTTTATGGCGCACGGTGCTGATGGCGAGCAGTGGCGTTACCATGGTTATCCGGTGAACCAGTTATTTGGTGTGCAAAATTCGCTGCCAAACTTTATGGTCAACAGCCATCCGCTGCACGATTTAACGGACGCCGAACATTACATTGCTCGATTGGAGCAATTTAACCGGGTGTTTTTGCAGGTGGTGGAAGATTTACAGATCAGGGCCAATAAAGGCGTGATCCCACCGCGCTTTGTACTGGAAAAAGTACTGGCAGAGATGCAGGGGTTTACCGCTGGCCCGGTTGATCAGCAGCTGTTATATAAACACTTTGCCGGTAAAGTTGATGCCATCGAAGGCATTGACGCACAAACGGCCACCGCGCTCAAACAAAAGGTCGCGACGGCGATTGAAAGCTCGGTGTTGCCGGGCTACCAGCATTTAACCGAATATCTGCAAGCTTTATTGCCACAAACCACCACGGACGATGGCGTGTGGAAATTACCCAATGGCGAGGCTTATTACGCTTATATGCTCAAAGAGCACACCACCACCGATTTAACCCCGGCGCAAATTCATCAGCTGGGATTGGATGAAGTGGCACGTATTCAACAGCAGATGTTGACCACACTACAGGCGCAAGGCATTAGCGGCAACCATGTGCCAACGATGATGAAAGCTTTGGGCGACGACCCAAGGTTCCTGTATCCGGACACGGCCGAAGCGCGACTGCAAATTCTGGCTGACTACAAAACCATGTTGGCGGATATCAATACCCGTTTAGACGGCGCTTTTAATATCAGGCCTAAAGCGGATATGGATGTGCAACGGGTGCCGGAATTCAGTGAAAAAACCGCGCCAGGCGCTTATTACAATGCGCCAGCAATGGATGGTTCGCGCCCTGGGGTGTTTTACGCCAATTTGTACAATATTAAAGCCACGCCCAAATTCAGTATGAAAACGCTGGCGGTGCATGAAGGTATTCCTGGTCACCATTTCCAGATTGCTATTCAGCAAGAGCTAGAGGGCTTGCCGACCTTCCGTAAAATTCTGCCGTTCACCGTCTATGCCGAAGGTTGGGCGTTATATACCGAACAGTTGATGGCCGAGCGTGGATTGTATCAGGATGATCCTTTTGGTGATTTAGGCCGGTTGCAGGATGAATTATTCCGCGCTATCCGCTTAGTGGTTGATACCGGTATTCACCACCATCGCTGGACCCGCGAACAAGCCATTGAATATATGGCCGGTAATTCCGGGATGGCCGCTTCAGATGTGGAAGCGGAAATTGAGCGTTATATCGTGATGCCAGGTCAGGCTTGTGCGTATAAAATTGGCATGCTGAAAATTGTTGAGCTGCGCAACAAAGCGCAAACTGAGCTGGGTGACAAGTTTAAACTGACTGATTTTCATGATGTGGTGCTGAAAAATGGCTCGATGCCGATTGCGATTTTGCAAAGAGTAGTTGAGCAATATATCAGCGAAACCAAAGCAAAAGCTTAGCGCAGCGGACGTTATAAAAAGTACTGAAACTGCGTAAAAAACGACAGCACACACCAAAAAGCAACCCCACTGCACGCAGTGGGGTTTTTTACTATTCAGCGCTGTTAATGCGCTTCTTGTTTGTTTTCAAGTACGTCAAGTTTAACTTTGCTCACGCCAGCTACTTGTTTCAGTGCTGCGGTCAGTGCTAACAAATCGGCATTGGCGCTCGCTTGCAGAACCAGCACCTGTCCTTTATTGAAACTGTGTAACTGTTTCAGACCCAGACGGGTGGCTGCAGCTTTGACTGCGGCGGCATCGTTGCTCAGTACGCTGATGCGACCTGTCACCACGGCCAGTTCGCCGCTCAGCACATTACGAACAACTGCATTCGTTTGTACGGTGTTGGTGGCCGCAGGTTGTTGGGCGTTGATCACTTGCATCGCACCAACATTTTCTACAACTTGTCCATCGGTGTGGTTCTGTGCCGTCACAGCGACCAGGCCTGGTTGGATCTGATAAACGCCAAACGTCGTTTGTGGCTCAGACTCAGCCGTTTGAGCCAGTGCAAGTGGTGTGGTAGATGCAACCAAAGTTGCCAGTAATAAAGTTGATAATTTCATCTGATTCATTCCACTCATTAATTGCCAAATACCCGGACAGCTGCGCTGGTAACGACACTTGGCTGCTTGTTATTCAGATAGCCTTTGGTATTCAGGATGCCGCCTGTGGCATTAATGTCTGTACCATTTGCATCCAATACTTTGATTTTCCAGGTACCTTTAGCTTTTTCACCAAAAAATGCGTTCGAAAGAAACACATGATCTTTCAGGATATGCCGTTGGTAGTAAAGTTCACCGGCAGCTGGCATCACCAGTGCTTGTTTAGAACTCAGCAGGACACTGCGGGTTCCTTGTGGTGAAGTCACTTCAATCGCCAGATCGATACCTGCAGTAGTGTGAAACTCTTTGTACAGCTGATTTTGCGCATTTACAGCTAAAGTCATCTCGTCATTCAGCACGTTAAATTTGAACTGCGCACCTTCCAGCGTAATATCATCAGCGATTTCGATACTGATTTCGGCACCAGTGACCGAGTTATCCGGTACCGGCAGTGCCAGTGGTTGAGCAGCAGCAACCCAGGCGGACATCTTCAGCTCACCCAGATTCCGGGTGTAAGCTTTTGCCAGTTCCACCGCTTTACCAGCATTAACGCGGCCAAAACCGTAATAGTTATTGTGCTCAAAGCCGGCTTTATTTTTAACCCAGCCGTCATGTGCGACAAATTCGCCGTCCGCTAAAGTTAGTTTAACCTTGGCATTGGTTGGATCCACTTTGCTGCTGCTGGCTGCCAGAATATGTTTCACATCACGGTAGCTCAGGTTTGGATTTGCCGACAGCATCAAGGCGATGACACCTGCGGCGTTTGGTGCTGCGGATGAAGTACCATTGAAGCTGGAGGTATAATTACAACTTGGGTTGTCATCATGACCAGGGGTGTTAAACGGGTACCATGCAGCAAAGTAACCTGGTTCACCAGTGATCACAGTGTCAAAATAATCAGCATTAGCAAAGCTTGAATAACCACGTAAACACGTCATCTGATCGGTTGTCACCATGGCCGGTGCTGTATCACCATATTCGCCTGATGGCGCAGCGACAAACAGGTTGGCGCCCGCAGTAGAATAGCTGGTGTGTTTGCCATCAGAATTAACCGAACCAATCGAAATGTAGTACGGCGTCGCCTGCGATGGTTCCATATTGCCGTTATAGCAAGTTAAACCAAGTGTTCTGGCACCGTTGGCGGAGCACAGGTTGTTTTCACGGCTGCCACTGCGGAAACTGTTGCCACTGGATTTAGTGTTGACTGCGCCTTTGCCGTTACGAAGTTCAACCGAAGAAAATTGTTGAACGGCTTCGTCCAGCACATCATATTCCAGAGCACCAGGGTGGGTTATACCGTAGCTGCGGTTAAACACGGCTAAAGGCTCTGATGATTCAATACCGCTGCCTGGAATGCCATGGGACAGGAAATAGGCCAGATCGGTCTGAGCAGACAAATAGTTCATGCCAATTAATTTTGTGTCCGGCGCCACACCGTGACCGCCTTTACCATTCCAGCCTACGGCGGCGATAAGTCCGGCAACGCTGGTGCCATGGTCACCACGAGCTGATGTTGGGCTTGGATCTGTTGGTTTGGCAACGTTGGCAATAAAGTTCAGTGACCGATTCGGCAGAATGTTTGCTTCTAAATCTTCGTGTGCCAGTTCCAGACCTGAATCGACGACCACTGCAATGGTGTTTTGGCCGGTGGCGCCCAGTGCGTAAGCAGCTGGCACGTTCATATCCTGACCAGGTACTAACACTTGTTCCCATTTGGCGAATTGAGCTGCGGCTGATTTTTTGGCGGTAGCTTCGTCCTGACCAATACTCTTATAGAGATCAACCATGTACGCCAAAGCAGATTCGCCTAATGAGTAAGCACGTTGACCGGTATTTTTCAGTGCCCATTGTTGTGATTGCAATGGATCGCCAGCAGCTGCAGCGATTGAAACTGTTCCGGAATTACGTAACTCACCATCAGATACGGTAAAAGTGATGCTGGTTGCGGTATTTTTGGTTGGTGTGAACACAAAATTCAGACCATTCACTGCCAAGGTGCCGTTGCTGAGTTGATAAACACCATTCTGAGCAGAAATGTTCGCAGTACCTTCACTGATAGAAGTAATGGTAAGAGCATCATTGTTAGCATCAGATGCTTTAAAGCTGCCCTGTACCGGGAGCCACATTTTGGTACCGCTAATAGCAGAGGAAGCCGTATTTGGGCCAATATTGTTATCTTTATTGCCATTACAAGCGGTTAATGCCAGCAAAACTGCGGCTGATAGCATCGATCTTCTTACAAGTTGCATACAGTTCCTTGGATACTTTTATCTGTTTTGGTTAAAAATGTAATAAAATTGCTTTAAAATGCGTCGGGATGCTACCACCATAATGAATTTGATTTCCATATGTAATTTTATGTGGGCAAACCAAGTGCGTAAAAATTAACCGCGTATTTTGTATGCGCTTAATGACAGCCGTAGTAATCGTGATTTTATTCAGCTGTTTAAGTTAAATTAGGCTGTGATAGTGCCTAAGAATGGGAACAGAGAATGACTGAAGTGAGGCAAAAGTGGCGACTGATGCCACTTTCACCTTTTTCTGGGAGGTTTTATGCGGGTTTTATGCAGGCTGTTGCTGGGTAATGCAGTGTACATTACCGCCGCCAAGCAGAATTTCCCGCCCAGGCACGGTGACGATTTGATGTTGTGGGAAGACTTTCGCCAAAATGTCCACCGCAACTGCGTCCATCGGATCGTCAAAAGTCGGCAATACCAGACCGCCATTACATAAATAAAAATTGATGTAAGAGCCGGCTAAACGCGCTTCGGCTTCCCGCGGCGTGGCAGCACCGGTTAAATCGACTGAGGCGTATTCTTCAGCTTTGGCCAGTAACGGGCCTGGAACCGGTAGTTTATGAATAATAAACTTGCGGCCTTTGGCATCAGTGCTGTTTTCCAACACTTCCAGTGCCGCTTTGGAGCGGGCGTATTGTGGGTCAGACTTGTCGTCAGTCCAGGCTAGCAGTACTTCACCCGGGCGGACAAAACAGCACATATTGTCGACGTGGCCATCGGTCTCGTCGTTAAAGATGCCATCTTCGAGCCAAATCACTTTATCGATGGCTAAATAATCCGACAGCTGCTGTTCGATTTGGGTTTTGGTGAGATCCGGGTTGCGGTTGGCATTTAACAAACACTCGGCGGTGGTCAGCAAGGTGCCTTCGCCGTCGGTGTGAATAGCGCCGCCTTCCAGCACAAAACCTTCGGTGCGATACCGGGCGATGCCTTCAACATTCAACACCTTTTGCGCTACCTGGTCATCCAGATCCCAGGGGAAATACAAGCCGCCGTTGAGGCCGCCCCAGGCGTTAAAAGTCCAGTCGACGCCGCGTACTTCGGTGCCGTTAGTGACAAAAGTTGGGCCAGTGTCACGACACCAGGAATCGTTGGTTGAAACTTCAATCACCCGGATCGGGTGTTTTGTCGCTTCAAGACTCAGCTGCGCCTGTGCATTAGCAAACTGGCGGGCCGAAGCCAGCACGGTCACTGGCTCAAAGCGGGCGATGGCGCGAATAACTGCCGTAAAAGCTTGTTGCGCCGGTTTGGCACCCAAACGCCAGTTATCGGTGCGCTCTGGCCATACCAGCCAGGTTTGCTTGTGCGTCGCCCATTCGGCTGGCATATAAAAACCATCGGCGCGTGGAGTGCTGGTTAAGGTCACGGCCATGTTAGTTTTTACCTGCGGTTGGCGTGGTTTTGCCATCTTTGGTGAGTAGCGTATCGAAGATATCGATGCGACGGTCACGGAACACCCCCCAGCTGCGGCGGATATGCGCCAGCGCGTCTAAATCAAAGGTGTGCACCAGCACTGCTTCGCTCACTTCATCCGCTTCTTGCACTTTGGCACCAGATTGGTCGGCAATAAAGGAACTGCCATAGAAAGTGATGGAGAAATCGTCTTCACTTTCAGTACCAATCCGGTTGGACGCAATCAGCGGCACTAAGTTGGCAGCGGCATGGCCTTGCTGCGTGCGTTGCCAGTGGTCGCGCGATGAAATAGTTGGGTCATGTGGTTCGCTACCGATAGCCGTTGGGTAGAACAACAGTTCTGCACCCATCAGTGCCATGCTGCGGGCACATTCCGGGAACCACTGATCCCAGCAAATACCGATGCCGATTTTGGCATAAGCGGTATCCCAAACTTTAAAACCGGTGTCGCCTGGGGTGAAATAGTATTTTTCGCTGTAACCAGGGCCATCCGGAATATGGCTTTTGCGGTAAGTGCCCAGGTAAGAACCGTCGGCATCCACCACCGCCACGCTGTTGTACAGGCAGTTGCCGGCGCGCTCATAAAAGCTGATTGGCAGCACCACTTTCAGTTCTTTGGCGATGTTCTGGAAATGCAAAAAGGCAGCGTTTTCTTCCAGCGGCACGGCGAAATTCAGATAATCAGGTTTTTGCTTCTGGCAGAAGTAGTTACGTTCAAACAGTTCCTGTAACAGGATAATTTGTGCACCCTGGCTGGCCGCTTCACGTACCAGTTTTTCGCCACGGGCGATATTTTCTTCGACATTCCAGCCACCAATCATCTGGGTGGCGGCAACTGTGACGTTACGCATGCAACATTCTCCAAAGCAAAAGGAAAAAAGAAAACATTACTTTAGCCATAAACGCTGCACACGGCAAAACTTCTGCTGTAGTCAAGATAAGGCTAAAGGGGATAGGGCGCGCAAAATGCCGGATTTTTCGCCGCACGTCAACGCATTTTTAGTGACAGCTTTGGCTTTGGCAGCTGATTGAATCAGCTGGGAATTGTTATGTGGGATATCTGAATAAAGATGGGGTTTTTATGCGGGAATTGCGGTTTCAGTGGACAACAACGCTGCCCGCTGAAACCGTGTTGCTGGATCAACCTTTCGCTAATTTCGCGGCTAACAACAGTAATTCCGGCTGCAACCTGGTTTTATAGTTGATATGGACATAACTAAACTGCACTTCAGCTTTTTCATTCAGCACATAGACCGCGGGTGCCGGCAGCACCGCCTGGCCAGTGCTGTCATAGGTTAAGTTAATGCCATAACTGCCTTTATATAAAGCCGTGGTTTTGGCATCCAGGTAATAAGCGATACCAAAGGCTTTGGCGGCACTGAGTTGTTCATCGGACAACAGCCTATAACTTAAAGCTACGTCTTTGGTCGATTGCTGCGATTTGCTTACAGCTAGCGGCGCTTCCGGGCTGATGGCAATAATCTGATAACCAAGCTTGGCAAATTCGTCTTCGACTTGCTGCAGGCCAGCAAGCTGCGTATTGCAATAGGGGCACCAGCCGCCGCGGTAAAATACCAGCACCGTTGGTTTTTGCTTGATGGTTGCGGTTAAATCAACGGTTTTGCCTGCTTGATCCAGCACCGAAATCGCTGGCACTGTCATGCCGTTTAATAACGGCCGCACTGTTTCGGGGCTTTGGGCAATGTCCGGGCTCGTGGCGATGTCGGCGGCTGTGGCGAAAAATGTCGTCGCGGAAAAAAAGCTCAGAGCGAGCAACCTGGTGGTTTTTTGGAAGATGGTCATTGAAAATCCTTAGTCAGTAGAAGTGGCCATAAGAACGAGTAGGGTGGCGATTTCTTTCAGCGTTGGTGAAAATTACCGATTAATTTGATCCGGCCCGGCAGTAGGCCGCTTATTCTCGGTTAGAATGCCAGACAGAATGTTGCTGGTTACAGCAGTTCATCAATCCAGAATTTTTAAAAGGTGCAGCCGTGTTTGATGTGATAATCGTCGGTGGGGGCATGGTCGGGGCGTCGCTGGCGTTGAAGTTTAGTCAAAGCGGGCTCAAAGTTGCGCTATTGGAAAAAACGGTTGCACCTAAGCTTGCGCCAGATGCACCTGTTGATCTGCGGGTCAGCGCGATTAACCGGCGCAGCGAACAATGGCTGACCGAACTTGGTGCCTTTCAGGCCATTCCTGTACAGCGGCTTTGTCCTTATCAGCGGTTGCAGGCGTTTGAAGCAACGGACGGCAAGGTAACTGGTGCCGAATTGACCTTTACCGCCGAAGAAATTAAGCAACCGCATCTTGGCCATATTATTGAAAATAATCAAATTCAGGCGGCCTTGTGGCAGCAGTTCCCGAAAGAACTGACGGTATTTTGTCCGGCGACCATTGTTTCACTGCAGCAAGAACCTGGCTATGCCAGCCTGCAGACGCAGGAATTTGGTGAAATCCGGGGCCGGTTATTGATTGCGGCCGACGGCGGTACTTCGCAGCTACGAACTTTGGCTGGCATTGGTAGTAATGGCTGGCAGTATCAACAAGGTTGTTTAGTGGCAACAGTTGAAACTGAATATCCACAACAAGACATCACCTGGCAGCAATTTACCGAACAAGGACCCCGGGCATTTTTACCTTTGCCCGGCGCTATGGGATCTTTGGTCTGGTACGACAGTCAGATACGGGTCAAGCAGTTGGCGGCGCTTAATTCCACCGAACTGGCGCAGCAAATTCAGCAACATTTTCCAGAAAAACTCGGCAAAGTGAAAGTGCTGCAACAAGGCTGGTTTCCATTAACCCGGATGCATGCCAACAGATATAGCGCCGGCAGAGTGGTGCTGGTCGGCGATGCGGCGCATACCATTAATCCGTTAGCCGGGCAGGGCGTAAACTTAGGCTTTGCCGATGCAAAAGTGTTGGCAGAGCTGGTGCTGGCGGCAGTGGCTGCTGGCGAAGATCCAGCAAATGCAGCATTGCTGGCCAAATACGAGCAACAACGTAAAAACGCGAATTTATTAATGATGTCGGCGATGGACGGTTTTTATCAGCTATTTAGCAGCACATCACCGCTATTTCGATTCGCCCGCAAAGCAGGATTAACGCTCGCCGCCAATGCCGGGCCGTTAAAAGCCTGGGTCGGTGCTTATGCTGCAGGGCTCAAATAACTGGGCTCAAATAACTGGGCTCAATTCATCTGGCGCAGAAAAAAGAAAACCCAGCCGAAGCTGGGTTATCAAAAAATGGCAGGGGTACAGGGATTCGAACCCCAGAATGGCGGGATCAAAACCCGCTGCCTTACCGCTTGGCTATACCCCTGCAGAAA
>NZ_SACS01000024.1 GCF_004005945.1 Rheinheimera riviphila | reverse complement strand
ATGGCGGACGCAGGAGGATTCGAACCTCCGACCGCTCGGTTCGTAGCCGAGTACTCTATCCAGCTGAGCTATGCGTCCATCTAATCTAAAACAACTGGCGGAGGGAGAGGGATTCGAACCCTCGATAGAGTTTCCCCTATACACCCTTAGCAGGGGTGCGCCTTCAGCCACTCGGCCATCTCTCCGCGCTACGTTGCGGTGCGTATATTAATGTCTCAGGAAAATAAGTCAAACATTTTTTCCTGCTTAAAAGTTTGTTTGCTGACCTTTTAAGCAATCTGAGCAATTAATGACGAAACCGGGTAAAAATCACACAACAAAACAACAAAAACAAATATTTAGCGCAACGGTATTATTGGTCATCATCCGGGGTGTAGCTGCCAGGAGTACCTTTTTCTGCCTGAATTCGCATGTAAATTTCTTCACGATGCACTGATACTTCTTTTGGTGCATTCACGCCAATCCGTACCTGATTTCCTTTCACACCTAATACTGTGACCGTGACTTCATCACCGATCATTAAAGTCTCACCGACCCGACGGGTTAATATAAGCATTCGCTTGCTCCTATCCTTTTTAAAAATCCAGTTTTATTGTACGACGCATTGCCTGAAGGGTGCCGCGTCCATGTCCACAATCATAACCCAGCATTCAAATTTATGAAAATACTGGAATTAACTCTCGGTGGTTACTAATACCTGATGCAGGCGCGCTGCTACTTTTTCAAGGAGCTCGGCTGCGATTAATACTGAAAACCGGCTTTCTGTATGACAAAGTGCCCAAATTTGCACATTCATCTCAAAAAGCAGGCTGAAAATCCTGGCCACTAACATCGGATCAGATTTGATTCCAATCCCCACAATCGACAGTTTAGCAAGGTTCTGGTCGGGATGATGCACAGTAATAACACTATTTTCGGTTATTTTCTGCAATGCATCAGTCACTTGTAGCAAATCTGCTGCTGCCAGACTAAAGCTCATGCTGAGCTGATCCGGCCACTGGCCAGATTGCTGCAACATGTCGGTTTCAATGTTGAGCTCAGCCAGCATACTAACCACTTGCTGCCATTGCGTCGCAGTGATCGCTTCCAGCCGCAGTAAGGTCACCCCGCTTTGTCCGGCAATGCCTGAAATATAAGGCTGGGTCATTAACTTATCCTCATCCACAATCAAAGTCCCGGCGTCCGGTTTAAAGGTCGACAATACCCGCAGCGGCACTTTAAAGCGTCCGGCGTATTCCACCGAGCGCGAATGCAGCACTTTGGCGCCAAGGCTTGCCAATTCCAGCATATCGGTAAATGGCATCAGTGGCAGTCGTCTGGCATCCGGGCAAATTCGTGGGTCGATACTGTAGACGCCATCGACATCGGTATAGATCTGGCACTCGTCAGCGGCAATCGCTGCCGCCAGCGCCACTGCCGAGGTATCAGAACCGCCCCGCCCTAAGGTCGTGACGTTGCCTTCAATATCCCGGCCCTGAAAACCTGCAGCGACCACGATGTGGCCCTGTTCCAGCTCCTGCAGCAAGCGCTGACTATCTACCGCCAAAATCCGCGCTTTGCCAAATTTATTATCGGTGTGGATACAAATTTGGTCGGCCAGCAAAGAGACCGCCGGATAACCGCGTTTAATCAGCGCCATCGCCAGCAATGCCACTGTGACCTGCTCGCCGGTGGCCGCTAAAACGTCGAGCTCACGACTGGCAGCTCGCGGGTCGATTTGTTGCGCCAAACCCAGCAGACGATTGGTCTCGCCTGCCATCGCTGACACCACCGCCACCACTTTATGGCCAGCATGAATGCTGCGGATAATCAGCTCCGCCACCCGTTCAATCCGATCGGTGGACCCGACTGAGGTACCACCGAATTTCTGAACTAATAAAGCCACTTAAATTACAGCTTTGAACTTAAGTAGTCTGGCGCAGCTGCCAATACGCCTGCTAAAGCTGCGACATCGGTGCCACCCGCCTGGGCTAAATCCGGCTTGCCGCCGCCTTTGCCACCAACCTGCTCGGCTGCCCAGCCAATCAATACGCCGGCCTGAACTTTATCTGTCAGATCTTTGGTGACACCAGCAATCAGACTGACTTTGCCGTCTGCCGCAGTAGCGAGCAGAATCACGCCAGAACCTAATTTCACTTTCAGCTCGTCCACCATGGTGCGGAAACCTTTGGCATCAGCACCAGGTAAGTTGGCAATCAGCACCTTCACGCCGTTAATCTGCACCACTTGATCCAACAGTGAAGCACCAGCAGCGCTGGCCAGTTTGGCTTTGAGCTGTTCCAGTTCTTTTTCCAGTGATTTGCTCTTGTCTAAAGCCTGAGTCACGCGCTCGGCAATACTCATCACATCGCCTTTGAGCATGGATGCGACTAACTGCGCTTGTTGCTCTAATTTGTGTAAGTGAGCCACTGCGCCTTCGCCGGTCACGGCTTCAATGCGGCGGACCCCAGCGGCAATACCACTTTCGACCACAATTTTAAACAAGCCGATATCGCCAGTGCGGGCGACGTGCGTGCCACCACAAAGTTCGGTGGAGAATGCGCCCATTGATAACACCCGCACATCGTCATCGTATTTTTCGCCAAACAGCGCCATCGCACCAGCTGCCTTTGCAGCGTCCAGATCCATCAGACGGGTGCTGACTTCGTGGTTTTGCTGAATTTGCTGATTCACTAACACTTCAATGGTGCGAATTTCATCGGCCTTAACAGCCTCAAAATGTGAGAAGTCAAAACGTAACCGCTCAGAACCCACTAACGAGCCTTTTTGCGTGACGTGTTCACCCAATACCTGGCGTAGCGCGGCATGCAATAAGTGCGTGGCCGAGTGGTTTTTCTTGATTGCATCACGGCGAGCACTGTCGATGACGGCTTCAACCCGGTCGTTCAGTTGCAGCGCACCTGACAAAATGCCTTTATGGGCAAAAGCTTTGCCGATTTTTAAGGTGTCGGTCACGGTGAACACACTGCCATCCGCCAGCTTTAATACACCGCTATCGCCAGACTGACCGCCCGACTCGGCATAAAATGGCGTTTGATCCAGAATGATCAATGCTTGCTGACCGTCGATTAACGACGTCACGGCCGCGCCATCCCGCAGAATTTCGACCACAGTGGCATTGCCGTGCTCTTCGGTGTAACCGGTAAATTCGGTGATGTTAGCGGAGGTTAGCGCCTGATTGTAATCAGCGCCAAAGTTCGAGGCTTGTTGCGCGCGTTTACGCTGCGCTTCCATCGCCGCTTCAAAACCGGCCTGATCCACGCTAAAACCACGCTCGCGCGCCACATCAGAGGTTAAATCAATTGGGAAACCGTAGGTGTCGTACAGTTTAAAAGCGATTTCGCCCGGGATCAGGGTACTGTCACCGAGTTGACCCAGTACGTCGGTTAACAGTAACAAACCACGTTCCAGCGTTTTGCCAAACTGCTCTTCTTCCATCCGCAGTACTTTTTCGATAATGGCCTGTTTTTCAATCAGTTCTGGATAAGCTTCGCCCATCTGCACGCCAAGTTCAGCCACTAACTTGCTGAAAAATACCCCTTTTGCGCCCAGCTGATTGCCATGACGCACGGCGCGGCGAATGATCCGTCGCAGTACATAACCACGGCCTTCATTGCTTGGCATCACGCCATCAGCCACTAAGAACGAACAAGAACGAATATGGTCGGCAATAACGCGCAAAGATTTATTATCTAAATCAGTGGTGCCGGTAATCGCCGCAGCAGCTTTGATTAAGCCCTGGAAAATATCAATTTCGTAGTTGCTGTGCACGTGTTGCAAAATGGCCGAAATACGCTCCAGACCCATGCCGGTATCGACGCTAGGTTTTGGCAGCGGTTCCATCCGGCCATCAGCGTGGCGGTTGAACTGCATAAAGACGTTGTTCCAGATTTCGATATAGCGGTCGCCGTCTTCGTCCGGTGAGCCCGGTGGGCCGCCCCAGATATGGTCGCCGTGATCATAGAAAATCTCAGTACAAGGACCACAAGGACCGGTATCACCCATCGCCCAGAAGTTGTCTGACGCAAAAGGTGCACCTTTGTTGTCGCCAATGCGAATGGCGCGATCGGCCGGAATACCAATTTCTTTGGTCCAGATATCATAAGCTTCATCGTCGGTGGCGTAGACAGTGATTAGCAGTTTCTCTTTTGGCAACTGCAGCACTTCGGTCAGGAATTGCCAGGCGTAATGAATCGCATCACGTTTGAAATAATCGCCGAAACTGAAGTTACCCAGCATCTCGAAAAAGGTATGGTGACGCGCGGTATAACCGACGTTTTCTAAGTCGTTATGCTTGCCACCGGCCCGCACACAACGCTGCGACGAAACTGCGCGGTTATAGCTGCGCTTGTCCTGGCCTAAAAATACGTCTTTAAACTGCACCATGCCGGCATTGGTGAACAGCAAGGTTGGATCGTTGCCCGGGATCAATGAACTGCTGGCAACTACCTGGTGATCTTTACTGGCAAAATAATCCAGAAATGCGCGCCGAAGCTGCGCTGATGTCATGTACATATCCAAATCCTAACTGTCGTGATGATATCTGCCCGTTGTTGTTGCCTTATTTGCTGCAACTACTCCGGCTTTAAGGCGTACTGGATTTGCGCGGAGTTAAAACCACGCCGCTGCATAAATCCCATCCGTTTTTGTTTGTCTTGAAAATCTGTGATTGGCTTGTCGGCAAATTTCTTTTGATATTGCGAGAGTGCCAGTTCAAACCAGTCGATTTCGAGTTCCTCGAGCGTTTGCGTCAGTAATTCGCGGTCAATGCCATTTTCGCGTGCCGCCTGCGACACCACTGCCGGGCCGTAGCCTTTATTCACTTTCGCGCGCACCAGCATGGCGCAATAACGACTATCACTCTGGTAATTTTCACTGGTACACCAGTCAATCACTTCAGCGATCACATCAGCATCGCCGCCTTTTAATAGCAATTTTTGCTTTAATTCCTGACGGCTGTGGTCGCGCCGGCTTAATAAATCGATGGCGATTTTTTTAAGTTCGGCCGCACTAGGCGTTATGTCCGGCTTCGCATCAGACTTCAAGGAAACCAGCCTTGTCATCGTCTTTGTCGCCGTCACCGCCGCTACCATCTTGATCAACCGGCGTTAACGCAAAAAACTCGGTGAACGATAAAAAGAAACTGATCGATAATAGCGGCAACACAATGATCCAACTGATAAATAAACTTGGGACGCCGGTGCTGATCAATAAAACTGCCACCACACCGTACACCGACAAAGGTTGTACGTTACGCCAGCACGCCATAAAACTGGCCTGGAAAATCGGTAGCAGCCGGGTCTCTTTCAGAAAGTAGGCAATTGCAATCGCATAGGCAAACAACATCAGCACTAGGGTCATACCAGTGACAAAAATTAATAATAACAAGAAGTTGACATCACCGGCTTGTACTTGCTGAAGCAACTCCTGCCCTAGTATCGTCAGTGGAATGCTGAACAACATATTGGCCGCTGCCAATCGCAAAAATACCGCCCGGCAAGCGGGTTCTTTTAACGGCTGCCAAAACTGCGTCAGACTGACGGTTGCACCTTTTTGACTGGCGACAATACAACGGTACAAACCTGCAGTTAAAAATGGATTTAATAACGCAATCAGCACGCCAACTAAGGGGTGTATTACGCCTAATAACGTCGAAAAGTGAATAATCAACACCAGTTGGATCCATAGACCAGGCTGTTGTTTAAAAAGCACCCAAGCCTGTTGCAACCAACGTAACCCAGCCGCGGCAGGTGCCCGGCGTACCACCAGTTGCAATTTCATTTGATTCTCTCCAAACCCAACATCATCGACACCCTGAACCTTTAGCCGCCATTGGAACACCCATCCGCAGCACCATTTTCGGGTTTTAAAAGCGCTCTATCATACTGCAAAAAATGCTGAATACCAATCGGCAAGGCCGAGACTGGCTTTATGGCAGTTGCTGCGGTTTTGCTGCAGCTGAGCGAGGTGATCGACCAGTTTTTTAGCGCCAACCTCGGCCATTGCCACCCCAAAAAAGGACAAATACCACAAACTTAACGCGAAAACATATTCAAAACGGTACTGTTGATAGTTTAACTTGACACAAAAGATATAAAAATGTTTCAAATATACGCTACTACCCGGTAGCCAAGGGCTATCGCACAGTTTTAACAATAAAATTCACATACAAGGATTGTTATGGACAACACCATACCCGCAGTAAGCAAAGCCCGATCTGGCAGAATTAACTTTAGCGGCCAGGGCGGCGAGTTTTTTGGGATCTGGATCGTCAATATTCTGCTGAGCATTGTCACGCTGGGTATTTACAGCGCCTGGGCCAAAGTACGAACCACCCAATATTTTTACGGACACACCAAAGTTGACGGCCATGCCTTTCGTTATCTGGCAACGCCGATGCAAATTTTAAAAGGTCGTTTATTGGCCATTCTGGTATTCCTGGTGGTGTCGGTGCTCAGCAATCTGTTCCCGCTTTTTGCAATCTTTGCAGCTGTTGCGCTGCTGTTTGTGATGCCTTGGTTGCTGATTATGGGGCTGCGTTTTAACTTACGCATGACCAGCTATCGCAATATCCGGTTTGGTTTTAACGGTAGTTACGGCGAGGCGATGCTGTATTTTATGCTGTTACCTTTTTTAAGCCTTTTTACACTGTACCTGGCGCTGCCTTATGCGATGAAAAAGCTTGATCAATTTGTTTTCAGCAATATCACTTACGGCGGAAAATCCTTTGTCGTCAACACTGAAACCGGTACTTACTATCAAGCAGTGTTTATGGCTATTTTGGTGACGCTGGGGCTGGCGGCGATCGGTTTTATGTTGTCCTACGCCATTTCACCGTTGATTGAAGGAGATATCAAAACAAATCCGCTGTTAATGCTGCCATTATTTGCAGCATATTTTGTGGTATTTACCCTGGCAGGTGCTGTCTATCAGGCGATTATCCGCAATCATTTATTTAATTCTACTGAGCTACCCGAACTGGCCAATTTTAAATCTGATGTGCCAACCGGTAAATTATTTGTCGTGAGCCTGACCAATCTGCTTGCCATCGTCTGTAGCCTTGGTTTGGCGTACCCTTGGACAACCATTCGCATGAGCCGTTTATTAGCCGAACATACTGAAGTGACAGTGCAACCGGCGCTGGATCTGATGCGTGACCAACTGGCCGCGGAATCTTCTGCTTTTGCCGAAGACGCCGCTGGGTTATATGACGCTGATTTTTCATTAACCTGAGTCGATGATGCAATCTATTCCAGGCACTTATTATCTTGCGGCCAGCAGCCAAAGCTGTGCCGCGGTCCTGCATTATTCCACGGAAAGTCTCAGCATCCTTGATCCAGCCGGTGCGGTGTTGTGGCAAGGCAACGACTTTACCACCGGTGCCGATTTGCCCGGTTTACCGCTGGAAGTGCGGCTGGTTGATGGCAGTTATTTTCTGCCCGATGACCCTAAAGCACGATTAAACCAGTTCCAAAAGGCCGGACTCGCGACCCGGCTGGAACAACATAAAACGATAATTGTGCTGTCGGTGTTGTTGGTACCGGTGCTGTTATGGTGGATCTCGATGGTGGGCATTCCGAAAATGGCGGTCGCGATTGTCCCTTGGGTACCGCCAACCGCGATTGCCGCTGTTGATCAACAAACGCTGCTGATGCTGGATAAAACCATGCTAAACCCATCAGAATTAACGGCCGACACCCAACAATACTGGCGGGAGCAATGGTTACAGGCGCTAACTTCGCTGCCACAGCAACAGCAACGGGTGATTGATATTCAGTTCCGCCAGGCAAAACATTTGGGGCCTAATGCCTTTGCGTTACCGGCCGGCACTGTGGTGTTTACCGATGAGTTAGTGAGTTTGCTAAAAGATAAGCCGGATGCGTTGCTGGCAGTATTTTTACATGAAGTGGGCCATGTCCAGCATCAACACGGCATGACCTTGCTGGTGCAATCTACGGCCACCAGTTTAGTATTTGCGATGTTGTTTACCGACCTGGAAGGGATCACTGAAGTCCTGCTAGGTACCGGCAGTAGCTTGCTACAGGCTTCGTTCTCACGGCAAATGGAATCACAAGCCGATGATTTTGCGACTGATCATTTAAAAGCACTTGGTAAAAGCAGCAGCGGTTTTATAGACGCTATGCAAGCAATTAGTAGCGCTAGCGGTGGTAAAAACGCTGAAGAATTGGAGCAGTGGATGCAATATTTAAGTTCACACCCGAGCAGTGTCGAGCGGATAGAAAAAGCGAAAACGAAGCAGTAACGCCTGCAAACCAAATCCCCTCTCGTTAGACATTATCAAGCCCTAAATTTTACCCACAAAAAAACAGGCGTTCTGCAACAACCTTGCAGAACGCCTGTCGTGACTTGCGGTTCAGGAAAATCGTTTAACGCACAATTTCCATTTCTTTCAGCAGATTCGCCGCGCCGTCCGCTTTCTCCATTTGCCACAACATATAACGGCTGTCGACGTGGATAGAACGGTTCAGTGCTGGATCGTAATCGACGTCACCGATAATGCCTTCAATCACCCCATCAAACAGCAAACCGACCAATTCGGCTTTGCCATTGAGGGTTGGTGAGCCTGAGTTGCCGCCGGTGGTGTCGACGTTACTCAAGAAATTGACTGGCACGGTGTTCAGCACCGGATGGGTGTAGCCAGCAAAATCTGCTTTTTGAATGGCCGCCAACTGCACCGGTGGTGCATCAAACGGGTCGATACCAGTGGCTTTTTCGACAATACCTTTTACTGTGGTAAAGGGGCTATAACTGACCGCATCACGTGGCTGATAACCCTGCACTGTGCCGAACGTGACCCGTAACGTGCCATTCGCATCGGCATATACTGGTTTATTTTGGGTTTTATTAAAGGCAATGACTGCTTCCATCGCTTTTGGCCGCGCTACTGCGAACTTACCCATCAGCTCTTTGCCGGCATTTTCTTCAGCTAAATCAGTGTCAAACATCGCCACCGCAAACTGGATCATCGGATCTTCGCTTGCTTTAAAATCATCAACCGATTTGCCAACCCAAGCCAGACGTTCAACTTCGTCACCCAGTTTGGTTTGCTGATACATCGCCTGCAATTTTTCTTTTAAGGCCTTTTCGTCCACATCGGCGCCGGTCAGACCAAAGAAAGTATCGAAGGCTGCAACCCGCTGCTTTGCTGGCAACTGGCTGTAATGCTTCAGGAAATGCATGGCAATTTCCAAATCAACCTGCGGATCAAAGCTACGCGACATCCGCTTTAAACCAGCGGCAAACCGCTCTTGATCCCGTTCCTGATAACCAGTTTCCCGATCTTCATTTGGCTTGGTTGATTCATGCGCTAAGCGGTAAAGTTTACGTGCGGTGCTGAAGGTCTGGGCGTAGCCAAAATAATTTAAAATCAAATCACGTTGCTGAAACTCGATACTTTGTTCTGACAGTTGTTGCAGGTTTTTCAGCGCCGGGGCAAAACGTGCCTGACGGCCGGCATCGGCTTTAATCCAGCTTTGCATCATTTGCTCAGAGCTATCTTTGCGCTGCTGCGTGGTACCTTTTTGATAACTGGCTAACATGCCTTCGTAGTTTTTGGCGTAGTTCGCCAATCCCGCCAGAATTGATTCATATTTAATGCGGGCCTCTGAGCCAGCTGGCGCAATTTGTTTAATCAACTCAATGGTTTGTTCACGGTATGCTTTAGAAAGTGGCAAATTTTGGGTGAACATATTTTTCAGTTCAAACGCAGTGTTGTACCTGTTGGTACGGCCAGGATAGCCAATCACCATCACAAAATCGTTTTCCTGCACACCTTTGGCCGATACTTTTAAGAAAGATGGCGGTGTGAAAGGCACGTTTTCAGCATTAAATTCTGCTGGTTTACCGTCTTTGCCAACATAAGCCCGGTAAAACGAATAATCACCGGTGTGACGTGGCCACATCCAGTTATCGATATCACCACCAAATTTACCAACACCTCCAGCCGGCGCGTGTACTAAACGCACATCTTTGATTTCCAGCTGTTTAATCAGGTAATACTCCAGGCCACCATGGAAACTATAAACGCCACAGCGGTAACCGGCGGTCGCTTCACATTCAGCGATCAGCTCTTTGCGCAGCTGGTCGATTTTATCAAACCGCTCTTTGCCCAGCAGTTGCGGTGTCAGTTCCTGATTAATTTGTTTGGTGACGTTGCTGACTTGCTCGGTAACGAAAATTTTCGAACCTGGTGACGCTGGCAATTCTTCATTCAGAGTTTTGGCCAGAAAACCGGTTTGCAATAAGTTATTTTGGGCAGTGCTATTGTGCTGAATACTGCCATAAGCGCAGTGGTGATTGGTCACCGCCAGGCCTTGATTCGAAATAAAAGACGCGGTACAGCCCCCTAAGCTAATGACCGCATTCATTGGGAAAGTGGTCAGCTGTGTGATGCTGGCGGCATCAATTTCCAGACCTTTGCTCTTTAATACCGCTTCAAGTTCCGGCAATTGATGAGGCTGCCACATCCCTTCATCGGCCCAGCCATTGGCACTTACCAACAATGCCATCGCCAACATGGTTTTTTTCATTATGAATTTCCTTTGTCTAAACTGTGATTACACCGCGAATTCAAGGCGTGGAAAAACCCGAAAGTTAACGGGCTGTGGCTGGCATTGTGCGATAAATTTAATAAATGTACAGTACAGTCACCGACAATTTCTCACTGTTGGTTGATTTTCAAGATAAAATCCCAATATCCGCTTTGCGTTCTATTTTAACCGTACTTGAGGACGAGCTTGCCAAAAGCTGGGTAACAGCCAGTAGGGAGCTTTGATGGGAACTTCGATGGAAAAATTACTGGAAAAGCTGCTTTATTCGTCACGCTGGATTATGGCACCCATTTACCTCGGCCTGAGCTTGGTGCTGTTGGCGCTTGGTATCAAGTTTTTTCAAGAGGTGTTCTATATTCTGCCCGCAGTGTTCAGCATCAAAGAAGTGGATTTAATTCTGGTGGTGTTGTCGCTGATTGATATTACGCTGGTGGGTGGTTTGATTGTGATGGTGATGTTTTCTGGCTACGAAAACTTTGTCTCCAGGCTTGATATTAATGAAAAAGATGAAAAATTAAACTGGCTCGGTAAGGTTGATTCTGCATCTTTGAAGAATAAAGTGGCGGCTTCTATTGTGGCGATTTCGTCGATCCACTTGTTAAAAGTTTTTATGGACACGCCGAATATTCCGAATGACAAAATCATGTGGTACTTATTGATCCATATCACTTTTGTGGTTTCAGCCTTTGCGATGGGCTACCTGGATAAAATCATGAAGGACAAAGTTTAAACTACAGCCGCATGAGCGACTCAATCGCAACTCAATCGCAATACAACAGCGACGCCACAGCACAAAAACCGCGGCTGCAATAATGATGTAGCCCGGTAATCACAGCCGAGCCCTGTCTTGGCCTGGTTTTAATCTGATCACTTTGCATAATTTTGCTTTAGCTTATCGCAAGTTGCCATGTACTATAGCTTTGTCTAAAGTTTGACCTACCTGAACCACCGGGTCAGCGCTCATAAGTCTAAAGAGGTACAGTGTGCAGGGATCCGCGCCTGGCGTTTCGCCATCCCCCTTCAATTCGTGTTGTCGCAAGCTGTGGTTATGGCTGTGTTTATCGTTGCTGATTGCCGGTAGCGCTGCTGTTTCCGCCAGCGAAAATGGTTTACCGCTACTGAAAAACTACAAGCCCAAAGCCTACAATGCCGGCACCCAAAACTGGGCCATAGTGCAGGATCAACGAGGCATTTTGTATGTTGGCAACAATGTCGGTGTGCTGGAATTTGACGGCGTGCAGTGGCAAACCATTCAAACCTCAAATCAGTCGGTTGTCCGCTCTTTGGCCGTTGGGCCCGATGGCCGGATTTTTGTCGGCGCCAAAGGTGATTTAGGTTTTATCGACCCAGCCGTTGGTCCGCATTTTGTGTCCTGGACCGAGCGTATTCCCGAACAATACCGCGATTTTTCTGACATCCGGCAAACCTTCGTCACCCCGGAGGGCGTGATGTTTGTGTCCCGCCGTGATGTGTTTTTAATCAATGAACAACAGGTTCATACCTGGCGCAGCGACAGCAACTTTGGCAAAGCCTTTCAGATTGACAACAAGATTTTGATTGTCGACGCCGCCCTTGGGTTACTGCAATTCATCGATGGAAAATTGCAGCCGGTGGCCGGTACATCAACTCTGGTGAGCAAAAACATTTTTGTGATTGAAGCATGGCACGACAAGCAACTGCTGATTGGCTGTCGCAACACCGGCTTTTTCCTGCTGGATGAGCAAGGGCTCCGTCCCTTTGCGACCGATATCGACAACCGGTTACAGCAGGCGCTGCTTTACAACAGCAAGAGGCTACGCAACGGTTTGCTGGCCATCGCCACCGTGCGCGACGGAGTGTTTTTGCTGAACGAGCAAGGCAAACTGCTCAATCATCTGAATATCAATTCTGGCTTGCTAAATGACAATGTCCGCGCCATGTATGAAGATCCACAACAAGGTTTATGGCTGGCGCTGGATCATGGTCTGGCGCGGGTGGAAGCGTCATCGGCGATTTCGTTATACAACCATGTCACCGGACTCACCGGCAACGTCCACGCCTTACATCGTCACCAGCAGCATTTGTATGCAGGTACCAGCCAGGGTTTGTTCCGGCTTGAATCGAGCAGTGGCAAACAATCGGCGTTTGTACAATTACCACAGCTGAAATTTCAAACCTGGGATTTGGCCAGCGTCGGCGATGACTTACTCGTTGCCAATAACAAAGGGGTGTATCTGCTGGCCGATGAGCAAGCGCTACCGCTGTTGAGTTTGCCGGTATCCAGTAAAGTGTTGTTGCAATCCAAACAGCAACCGCAACGGGTCTGGATTGGATTGCAAAATGGTCTGATGAGCCTGCGAAAAACCGCTGCTGGCTGGCAAGCCGAATCTGCAATTGACGGGCTGGCCGGTAATATCAACAGTCTGGTGGAAACTGCCGCAGGTGAATTGTGGGTGGGTTCCCTGGCGCATGGTGTCTACCGTTTACAGTTACCGCCGGCCGCTGCCGATCAAGAACGCCCGGCGCCTATTATCACCCACTTTGGTGAAGTGCATGGCCTGCCCAGTGACAACCGTAATTCAGTGTCGATACTCGATCAGCAGCTGTTAATTTCCACCGTGCGTGGTTTGTATCGTTTTGACTCAGCCAATCAGCGGTTTTCCCCGGATAGCGCCTATCAGTCGTTGTTTACCGACCAACCCTGGGTGCGCTCACCGTCGCGCGATAGTCAGGGGCGACTGTGGATGTTGACCTGGAGTAACCAGACCGGCGAGCGTCAGGCCGGAGCAGCAGTGCCGGTCGCCGCCGCTCACACCAGTGCTGTCTCTGGCTCTGCTGGCTCAGACACGGCAGCGAGCCCCACCAACCTGCAATGGACCACGGCGCCGCTTTATCCACTTGCCGACACACCCCTGGATGAAATTCTGATCGAAGCAGACGATGTGATCTGGTTTGGTGGTGCCGAAGGTATTTTCCGCTTTGCCGCTGCTAAAAATCAGCCGGGACCTGCCGCCAACCAGCATTTCCCGCCGTTAATCCGCCGGGTACAGCATCAGGGCGAACCGCTGGCGCAGCTTGCCGGAAAACCGCTGCAATTGTCGGCCAGCCAAAACTCATTGCGCCTGGAATACACAGTGCCGCGATTTGGGCATCTGGATACCATGTTATTCCGGGTAAAACTGAACGGCTTTGAATCCGACTGGTCGCGGTGGAGCAACGAAACTTATCGCGACTACACCAACTTACCGGCCGGTCGCTATCAGTTTGAAGTGCAATACAAAAATGCCATTGGCGACATCAGCACGGCCAGCCCTTATCAACTGCAGATTGTCAGCCCCTGGTATCTGCGCTGGTGGGCGGTGGTCAGTTATTTATTGCTGATTGCACTTGGCGTATTGTCAGTGATGCGGTGGCGGTTAAATCTGGCGCTGCGCGAGCAACAAAGGCTCAGCTTGCTGGTGAACGAACGGACCCAACATCTGGAAAATACCATGCAGATGCTGGAGCAAGCCAAAACCAAAGCCGAAGCAGCGGCGCAGGCAAAAAGTGAATTTCTGGCCAATATGAGCCATGAGATCCGCACCCCAATGAACGCAATTATTGGTTTTTCACAGTTGGCACAAAACACCGAATCCTTTGCCGAGCAGCAGCTTTATCTTTCGAAAATCACCAATTCCAGTAAGATTTTATTAAGTATTATCAATGATATTCTCGACTTTTCTAAAGTCGAAGCCGGTAAGCTGGAACTGGAAAAAGTCCGGTTTCGGTTAAGTGATATGCTGCAGCAAGTGCGGGATTTATTTATTGAACAAAGCCGGCAAAAACGCCTCGAATTACAGTTTAGCGTTGAGCCTGGTGTACCGGATTTTCTGGTTGGCGACCCACTGCGGTTAAGCCAGGTGCTGGTCAATTTGCTCTCCAATGCGGTGAAATTTACCGGCACAGGTCAGGTGACTTTAACGGTCGATCACTGTGCTGATCTGACTAAATCAGCACAGACCGGCGAAGGTTATCATGATGAAATCTGGCTACAGTTTGCGGTGAAAGACACCGGCATCGGCCTGACTCAGGAGCAATGTGACAATCTGTTCCAGGCTTTTAGCCAGGCCGACAGCTCAACCAGCCGTAAATATGGCGGCACCGGCCTTGGCTTAAGTATCGCCCAGCGGCTAGTTGGCCTGATGGGCGGCAGTATTCAGGTGCAAAGTGAAGTAGGGATTGGCAGTACTTTTAGTTTTAGCGCCCGTTGTTATACCGCTACCGCCGTTGCCCAAAACCCTGGCCAACAACCGTTGGTCACGGCACCATCCGGCACTGCAGCAACTGGCGAACCGGGTCTGGTGTTGTTGGTTGAAGATAATAGTTATAACCAGACCTTAGCGCGGATTATTTTGCAGCACGCCGGTTTTGCGGTGAATATCGCAGAAAATGGCGCCCAGGCGCTGGATATGCTGGCCGAGCAGCCTTATCAGCTGGTGCTGATGGATGTGCATATGCCGGTGATGGATGGCTACACCGCCACCCGCGCCATTCGCGCACAGGCGCAATTTGCCAGATTACCGGTGATCGCGTTAACCGCGCACGTCACGGCGGATTTTCATCAGGAATGTCTGGATGCTGGGATGAATGATTTTGTCACCAAGCCTATTGACGCCCGCACCTTATTGGAGAAAGTGCGGGAGTGGGTATAGGCATACAGGTGCCAGTAACATCAACGGTAGGGCGCTACTCGCCGCGACAGCGGCAGTACGCCAACTGGTGATTTGACGCTGGTCTGCCACACGCTCACCTCGATCTTACTCCGATAAATCTCAAAGCTTTGCCCGCCATTTTGGGTAAGCCTTTAACACTGCTGCGGCGTTGTTCTGATACCAACCATAACCTTGTTGTCGTTCGAGTGATAACTCAGTGACTTTGGCTTTGATGCTGCCATCGCGATCAACAAATAGCGGCTGTTGGGTTTTTAAATCATAAAACCGGGCCCACAAAGGTTTGGCGCCGGGTGCTGCCACGAGTCGCATGCCTTTATCGTCGCGCTCTACTTTGGTATCGAGAATTTGTTTTTCCGAAAACCAACTCACTGCTGCTTCTACGGCTTGCACCACAGCCGCTGATGGCTGCGGTAATTCCATCAATAACAAAGTCACTCCGGCACTTTCACTGCTGGCGAGTGCGGCCAACTCATAAGCGCGTGCTGCTAACGGCTCTAAAGTCAACGGATGATGCTGCGCCGCCCAAATGGTCAATTTGCCATTGAGCTTCACCTGCGCTTTTAACAATAATTCAGTACCAAGCACAAACTGCTGCTTTGCTTGCTGCCGAATGTGCTCTGGCAACAACGCAAATTGCGGCGCTGCTGCGACGTCCTTCAGTAACCTTAATAATTCCACCAATACATGATCGTTCAGCGTCACTGCATCATGATAACCGCCGCGTAGCGGATAAGTCTGGGCGAAACCGCCGTTCGGATATTGCGCCGCCAGCACAAACTGCACACCCTTTTCTAAGGCTGCTTTCAGCTTTGGTTGCAATGCGGCAGGCGCATAAGGATAAAACGCCGCCAGCCAGCGCAGTTGCGTGGTGGTGGCACCGTTATCAAAAGTCGGAATATAGTTTTTCTCAACGCCAAACATCTGCCCGGGTTGACGCGGTAAACCGGCCATATCGGTGCGTTTACTCCAACCTCCGGACGGCGTCTGAAAGGACAACATCACTTGCGCTACGCGGATGGCGTCCGGGCTTTGTAGATATTCCACTGTTGGCTCTGGCTCAAAACCAAATTGTTTATGCTTGGCGGGTTTGCTGGCTTTGGTTTGCTGCAATAACACCAGCTCGTTTTGCAACAATGCCTGATCCTTGGCCGCGAATGCCTCTGAGCGTGCAAAATAGGCCTGCCAGGCTGGGTCTTGCGCAACTTGCTGACGCCAATCAAAACCTTGATCCTGCTCTGGATCAATGGCTATTGCACTGGTGCATACCGGCAAAAATAACAGCAACGCCAGTGCGAAAAAATCCCGCGAACGCCCGCATATTTTTTTAAACATAGATGATCCATCTGGTCTTACAACAAACAACCGGACTTGTTACCTAGGCCAAGTCCGGACGGGTTCAAACAACTTGGTTGATTGCGGAAGTTACCGCTTAAAACGATCCACGCACCCCAACCAAATACTGACGGCCGGTCAGCAGATATTCCACCGGACGAGACGTGTACACATCGCTCCACTGCTCAGTTGGCGTATTGGTCAGGTTCAGCGCTTCAAACGACAACGACAGATGTTCATTAATCTGATACCGCGACGAGAAGTTCAGCTGCCCCTTGTCTTCGTAACCGCGACCAAAACTGCCTTCGTCTTTGTATTTATCCAGATACTCTTTGGTGTAACGTTCGCGGAAGTTATACGACACCCGCGCACTCCAGTTATCCTGCTCAAAATACAGCGTGTAGTTATAACTCAAGCGCGAGGTTTCCTCGGCCAGTAAACTCGCAACCTGCGCGGTAAATGGGTCGGTAATATCACGTTTATAGTCAATCCAGGTCAGATTCGATAGGAAACCAAAACCATTCCATGGCTCCGGCAAGAAGCTAAACGGCTGTTGGTAAATCAGCTCCAAACCGGTTACACCTTCAGCTGGCGTATTGAGCAGTTGCGTCACATCCCAGGTGATAGTCGACGGGTCAACGTCTCCCAAATCGATGCCCATCGCGCTTAACTGCTCACGCGAATAGACTTCTTGCTTGGAACCTTTACTAAGACCGGTGATGTCTTTATAAAAAGCCGCCACCGCCAACAGCGATTCTTCAGCAAAATACCATTCCAACGCCACATCCACCTGATTCGATTCGTAAGGCCGCAAGGTTGGTCCGGCACCTTGTTCGATGGTCGCCGTTGGATCTTTGCTATCCGGTGTATTGACCTTAATCGCCGAAGCCAAATCGGCAATCGCTGGGCGGGTGATGGCTTGGGCTAAGCTAAAACGCGCCACTAAATCATCAGTCAAATCATAAGCCAGGTTTAAAGATGGCAACACGTCGCGGCTTTCGCTGACCGTTTCGCGCCAGCCGTAGCCACCCGCGAAATTCGCACCTTCGCCACGGCCCGGCGTGTAACCGTCGGCATAAATATGATCGAGGTTCACAATGGCTGAAGTATTGGTATTTTCAATCACCCGCACCCCGATATTGCCGCGCACATCTTTATCAAACAGGGTTTTGGTAAAATCGAGTTGCAGATAAGCACCGGTCACTTCTTCTTTTACATCGTAAGTGGTGGCATACCGCTCTTTAGCTGCAAAAAAACTTTCACCACCAAAAGCGGCCAATGATTTGGCGTAATCCGGCGTTAACCAGCTACCGGCGGTTAAGGTTGAAGAGCCCGGCACTGATGCGGCGTTACCAAAAGATGCGCCCACTTCACTTAGCGACAAACCAAATAATGCACCACGCAGCCGGTCTGCTGCTAGTTTCTGCACCAAAGCCTCGGCGCTGTCGCCGCTGGTTTTATTGGTGGCGGTATTTAGCACTTTCCAGCCGTTATCGCCTTGTACGTTGGCCGTTTCAAAGACCCGGTGATTGACGCCAAATTTCAGACTGTAATCATCGTTGAGTACATATTTAAAGCTCAGGCTTAAGTTGCTGTTTTCGCTATTGATATACTGATCTTTATTTCGCGCCAGGCCAATGCTGTACAGATCCGGATCCAGCATCAGTTGCTGTAATTGGGCTGCGGTGTAAGTGGCGCCAGGTTTTTGCGCCGGGGCAAAAGCAAAAGATGGCATATCCATATTCATCGAACCGGAGCCAAGACCGCTGCCTTTCTGACCAATCAGCGCCACCGGGTCAATCGCGCCATCAAAGCTGTAGGCAAAAGTTGAGTTAAACGAATCGAGCGCAAAAGTATGCTGAAACGGTGTATCCAATTTCGATTCGCCAACACCGGCCAGCGCCACCAGCGACAAGGCATCGCTGAGTTGCCAGTCGGCCGTTAAAGTCACCTGACTAAAATCAGAAGTGGAGACATCTTTGCGTGCTTCCGAGCGGATTGGTACGCCAGATAAGGTCGCCGCGACCACGGTATTGTTGGCGTCCACCACCAGATTTTCGGCGTAAATATTGGTTTTACTGCTGACGTTGCCGCGCAGCAGCGCCGAATAATGAAATTCGTCCATGGTGCTATCAAGCGAGGCATGCAATAAATCCAGACTAAAACGTAAGTCGTCGGTCGCCTGATATTGTAGCGCACCGGTTAAACCCAGACGGTCCTGGGCTTTATTAAAAATCGAATAACGCGGAATACGCGGCAAGTACAAACCTTCCATATTGGCATTGGTGTAAGCGCCTTTAGGCGACAATAAAAACACCGGCGCTGTGGTCAGTTTGTTATCCGGCGAACCGGCTTTAAAGGACGGATGATTGATATTCCAGCGCAGCGTCGTCGCGCCTTCACTTTGTACCAGACCTTCCGAATAGGCGGCGGAAAATAACACGCCAAACTTGTTATCCCAGTTTTTGCTGAACATCATTGACGCACGTGGGGTCACTTCTTCGGCGACATCGTTGTAACGGGCGTTCAGGTTGTAAGCGAACTTATCTTCCTGGTATTGAAATGGCCGCGCCGTTTGTAAATTGACGTTACCGGAAATACCACCGTCTTCCAGCTCGGCTGAGCTGGTTTTGTTGACATCAATCTGGGTAAATAACTCAGAGGCAAACACGTTAAAATCAAAAGCCCGGCTTTTATTGGCACCGCCCGCAGCGTCAGTAGCAGCACCAGCAGATGCCGATTCCATACCATTAATGGTGGTTTTGACAAAGGTCGAACCCAAACCACGCAAACTGATTTGCCGCCCTTCGCCCGCATCCTGTTCAATGGCAATGCCCGGCACCCTTGCTAAGGCATCGGCGATATTTAAATCCGGGAATTTACCTAAATCTTCGGCGAGGATAGTTTCTTTGGAGCCGACCGCTTCGCGTTTGGCCATTAACGCCACATTTAAACTGCCGCGAAAGCCGGAGACGGCGATCACTTCGATGTCTTTTTCTTTGTTGGTGGCAGCTGCAGGTTTGTCGGTATCGACAGTGCTTTGTGCCTGTCCTGTATTTTCCGAAGCAATATTTTCCTGCGCCACAACCTCCTGTGCGACCGCAGGTTGCAGCAATAACGTCATCCCACCGGCTAATAACATCGCCTGAAATAACGGCTGCAAAGGCCTGAGCTGGTTTGAACGAGTCGACCGGTGCGCGCCAGTCTGATGAGTTGATTTTTGGAATGTCATAAATATACCCTGTCTTTTTTTGTTGTGATTACAGGTTCTTACTGCGACCTGCTTGTTGGTTTAAAATAAAAATCCTGCTGCCATCGGCTGTTAAAATCCATAAGCCACCGGTGGCATTTCAAATAAATAAAAAGTTGCGTTCAACCTAAAACAGGAAATCCGTCGCTAAAAAACTACTGCTGCGCTGGTGGATCATCTGTTTTAATAAGGCAATTTGCTGATCGTTTTGCTTGGCTGCGACCAAAGTTGGAATAGAAAACTGCAACAAAGCGTCTTCCACCGACAAGGTGCCTTCGGCTGAATCTTTGCGACCGGTAAAGGGGAAACTATCCGGACTGCGCTGACACTGGCTATTGATGTTGATGCGGCCTACCTGATTGGCAAAAATATCCACCAGTTCACCAACTTGTTGCGGCTCACGACCAAAAATACTGAGCTGCTGGCCAAAATCAGAATGGATCACATAATCAATCACTTCGCTGATGTCGTTAAACGGCACCACCGGCACCAGCGGCCCAAATTGTTCTTCCTGATATAGGCGCATATCGGCAGTTACCGGATACAACACCGCTGGTTTAAACAACGATGCGGCAACTTCACCACCGCCTTGGTTCATCACCTGTGCGCCTTTCTCAGTCGCGTCCTGTAATAACGCGGTTAATGCGGCGGTTTTGCCGGGCTCCGGCAATGGGGTGATTTGCGCACCGGCTTGCCATGGCATCGCGAGTTTCAGCGCATTAACTTCCTGCGCCAGCTTTTGCACAAATTCATCCGCAATCGACTGATGCACAAACAGAATTTTTAGCGCAGTACAGCGCTGACCGTTAAAGCTTAACGCGCCGGATACCGCTTCTTTCACTGTGGCGTTTAAGTCGCAACACGGCAGAATAATCGCCGGATTTTTTGCATCTAACCCCAGCACGGCCCGCAGCCGATGTGGTTTTGGGTGCAGTTTTTTTAAGTCGCTGGCGCCTTTATTAGTCCCGATAAAAGCAAAAACATCAATTTTGCCACTTTCCATCAGCACGCCCACTGTTTCGCGGCCACGGCCATAAATAATGTTGATGACACCCGGCGGAAAACTGTCGGCAAAAGCCTGCAATAACGGCTGAATAAGTAACACGCCATATTTGGCCGGTTTAAAAATCACCGTATTGCCCATGATCAAGGCCGGGATCAAGGTGGTAAAAGTTTCATTCAGCGGATAGTTAAACGGGCCCATACAAAGAGCCACGCCGACCGGCACCCGGCGGATTTTGCCGATGGTGCCCTGCTCGACAATAAAGTGCGCCGCGTTGCGATCCTGCTGTTTTAGCGCATGAATGGTGTCGCGGATATAGTCGCAGGTGCGGTCAAATTCTTTGCTGGCATCGGCTTCGTTTTTGCCAATTTCCCACATTAATAGCTTGATGACTTCAGTGCGGGTTTTCAGCATCGCCTGCAGGAATTTCTCCACGTGTAGCACCCGCTCCAGCACCGGCAGCGTTGGCCATTCGCCACGACCCAAATCGTAGGCTTTGAGTGCTGCATCCAACGCGGTTAAGGCGGCAGTACCATCGAGCAAAGGCGTGGCACCCAGCACATAAGGGGTTAATTCATTGGTGTTTTCATCACGTAAACAGACCGGACTCACCACCGGTGCCAGTTCACCCGGCCAGCGTTTGAGTGCACCACCGATTAAATAGTCGCGTTGAAACACCGGCTCACCCGGCGCAAATTGCGGCGGAATATCGGCACTGGTTGGAAATAATCCGGCTAAAGGGCTGACTGGTTGGTTCACGTTATTGCTCCTGCAAATGGCTATTAGGCTGTCGATATTTCGATAGCGATCACGAATTTCAGGCAAAAAAAGCCCATACTGCGGCGAACCGCAGCAAAAATTCGGTCTTCCAAAAAAATTTTTAACTAGAAATCGGCGATCGGATTTTTAGTTTGAAACTCGGCAAATTTGTCTTTTGCCACAATAGCGCCGGTATGTTCCACCACAAAAGCAGCCAGCGTTGCCGCATACTGACAAGCCGCTTTGGCTGATTTGCCGTGTAGCCGCGCCGACAAATAACCGCCGTTGTAGGAATCGCCAGCAGCTGTGGTATCAACGACTTTTTTCACCTGCACCGCCGGGCTATGGAACGAATCGCCATCGACCTGTGCCAAAACCCCTTCTTTGCCGTTTTTGACAATAATTTCCTGCACGCCATAACTGATTAAGCGCGCCAGCACGGCTGGAGAGTCGGCATCGTTAAACAGCACTTTATGGTCATCGACGCCTGGCAGTGCTATGTCCGCCAGTTGATAAGCACGGATAAAATTCTCCCGCGCCTGCTCCGGGCTTTGCCATAACGCTGGCCGGTAATTGGGGTCAAAACCGATGCGACAACCGCTGGCTTTGAGTTCCTTCACCAGCGTAAACAAGGCTTCGCGATCTTCCGGCGATAAAATTGCCAGCGTGATACCGGAGAAATAAAACAAGTCCACACCTTGTAACGAAGCTTGCAGTTGCTGCGCCTGCAGGCATTGCAACACTTGTTTCGCAGCTGAGGTTTCGCGCCAGTACACAAAACTGCGTTCGCCAAAACAGTCGGTATTGATCATATAAAGGCCAGGACGGGCGGTTTTCGTGCGCAGTAATAAATCGGTGTCGATTTTTTCATCCTGTACCGCACGCAACAATTTATCGCTGATAAGGTCAGTACCGATGGCGCTAAAAAACTGCACCTGTGCCTCAGCGCCAACACTGCGTTTTAAATACACCGCAGTGTTAAACACGTCGCCAGCGAAATTCTGGTGGTAAACGTTTTCGACCAGCTGAAACAGCTCGACCATACATTCACCCATCATGATAACCCGTTGTGTCATAGTCTTTCGCCGTCCGTCTGAGTTGCTAAATTGCCTGCGTTAACAGTGGTTTAAAACATCAACAATGTGCCAGTTTAAGCCCGGCGTTGCAAGGCAGCGACCGGCTTGCAACGCTGAGCAACCGCAACTGCAGCTGCCGCCAAATCCGTGATCTGCTGCCAGTCGCCGGCTTTGACCAGAGCTGCCGGCGAAATCCAGGAGCCGCCGACCACAAACACATTGGATAGCGATAAATAATCCGCCAGATTATGCTGGGCAATACCGCCGGTCGGGCAAAACCGCACTTGCTGGTAAATGCCGCTGAGCGCTTTGAGCATCTCAGTACCGCCACTTAAATGCGCCGGAAAAAACTTCAGCTCGGTTAAGCCCATTTCCAAAGCCATCGCCACTTCCGAGCTGGTCGATACACCAGGCGCCATCGCCAAACCGGTATCGATCATCGCCTGCAACAACGCTGGGGTGCTGGCCGGGCTCACTAAAAACTGCGCGCCGGCGTTCTTGCAATTGTCAGCATCGGCTTTGCTCAGCACGGTGCCTGCACCGACTAACAAATCCGGGCATTGCTGACGAATGGCACTGATGCCATCCAGTGCCGCGGCGGTGCGAAGTACCACTTCCACCGCGCTGATGCCACCTTGTTGCATTGCTTTGGCGATTTGCACTGCTTGCGCTGCGCTATCGGCTTGGATAATTGGCAATAGTGCCGGACCGCTGATCAATGAAGATAAAGAAGGTAATGAAGGCGATGTTGATAAAACGGTCATACAGAAACTCCGTCTTGCTGCAATTGCAGCGCTAAAGTAGAAAGTTGTAATTGATCAAGGCTGGTGTAAGCGTTTTTCAGCGCGGCGACAAAACGGCTGTCGAGCGCCAGTTTCGGCGGGAAGACTGCATCTAAAGTGAGAAACAGTGCCACTTCCGTTGCCGGCTCATTCGCCTGCTCTGCACACTGCGCCGCCACCGCCAGAAGCTGCGCCGCCAGCGGATCGACCAGCGTCACGCCTTGCGCTTGCTGCGATGCGCGCAACCGGATAAACCGGCACCAGGCGGCAATCGCCAGCGCCAGTTTGGCAATAGGCCGGCCAGCCGCTAAGTTGTCCTGAATAACTGGAATGAGCCGCATCGGTAATTTTTGCGAGCCATCCCAGGCGATTTGCGCCAATAAATGCCGCACTGACGGGTTTTCAAAACGACGGAAAATATCGGCGCTGTAGCTTGCCACGTCCAGCTCGGCTGGCGCCTGAAACGATGGTTGAATTTCTTCCTCCACCAATGCCTTTAAGAATCTAACCAACACCGGTTGTTGCATCGCGTCATACACGGTTTCAATACCCAGCAACACGCCAAGGTAGGCCATGGTTGAGTGTGGTGCATTGAGTAGCCGCAATTTGGCTTTTTCAAAAGCACTGACATCGCTGGCATAAATCACCCCGGCTTTGCCCCAGGCTGGCCGGTCGGCGGGCAGAATGTCTTCAATCACCCACTGGCAAAAAGCTTCACGTTTAATTGGCCAGGCGTCTTCTAAACCAAGCTCATGAGCTACCGCTTGGCGCAGAGCATCGTCGGTGGCCGGGGTAATGCTGTCGACCATAGTGCATGGACTAATCAGCTGTTGCTTCAGCCAATTGGCGAGCGCCGGTGAACTTTTTTCGGCAAAAGTCAGCAAAGCATTTTTCAGCTTATGGCCGTTGTCGGTTAAGTTATCGCAGCTAATCACTACAAAAGGCGGCACGTTGGCGGTAAAACGCAGTTGCAGCGCTTTGACCAATAAGCCAATAGCCGATTTTGGCTGGCTACTATCAGCACAGCTGTTTAAATCGCGGGCAAAACTTTGTAAATCGTGCACGATATCAGCGTGTTGCAAATCCAGCACCCCGGCACCGTTCAGGCAATAACCTTTTTCGGTGATGGTCATGGTGACGTATTTAGTTGCTGCTGCCGTTAACCGCGCCAGCACTTGTGGGAAATGTTTTGGCGCGACCAGCACTTCGGCCACCGAGCCAATCAGCTGATAACTGGTTTGCTGCTCCATCACCGCCAGCGTGTATAAACCATCTTGTGGCGTTAAAGCATCCGACACATCAGAACTTCGTAGCGCCACCGCACAAATCCGCCAGTCGCCGCCCTGCTTTAATGCTTGATGCGTGTACCAGGCCTGATGGCCGCGGAAAAATGCGCCGGGGCCTAAATGCACAATGCCGATGCCGGGTTGAGCGGACTGATCAGCACCAGATGTTAAATAGCCCGGCAACGCCAAAGCCGGAATTGTGGCAGCAGTTCCTTGCAGCGTCTGCTGACTTAACCGTGGCAGCGTTGAAGTTTTCGCTTCTGCCAGCGGTGGCATTGTTTGTGCGTTTGCGCTCATCACCGAGTCCATCATCAGTGGAGCCATTTCGGCCCCGTTTTGAAATTAGTTTTGAAATTAATTGAGAAACGAATCCGCCAGCTTAAGCCAGCTGATAAGCCTTTTTCACCAGCCCATACGTCAGCTGATAAGCCAGTTCGGCCGCTTCGTCTTCACCTAACCGATGCTCGGCGACCAAACCTGCCAGGAAACGGCAGTCAATGCGCCGCGCGACATCGTGGCGCGCCGGAATGGAGAAGAAAGCCCGGGTGTCATCATTAAAGCCAACAGTGTTATAAAAACCTGCAGTTTCAGTGACCTGATGGCGAAAACGTAGCATGCCTTCCGGGCTGTCATGGAACCACCAGGCTGGTCCTAACTTCAGACAGGGATAATGGCCAGCCAATGGCGCCAGTTCACGGGCGTAAGTGGTTTCATCCAGCGTAAACAGGATGATTTTTAAATCTGAGTTATTGCCGTACTTATCCAGCAAGGGTTTTAAATTACTGACAAATTCGGTTGGGCTTGGAATATCGGCGCCTTTATCCGGGCCAAAATTCTGGAAAATAACCGGGTTATGATTGCGAAAGGCACCCGGATGAATTTGCATCGTCATGCCATCTTCGATGCTCATACCGGCCATTTCAGTCAGCATTTGCGCGCGGAACAATTCGGTTTGCTGCGTGCTGGCCTCACCTTTTAAACAAAGTGCAAACAGCGCCGCAGCTTCGGCTTTAGATAAATCGGCGGTTTTGGCGGTTGGGTGACCGTGATCGGTCGCGGTCGCGCCATGGTCGCGGAAAAATTGCCGACGGATGCGCAGCGCCTGTAAATAACCGTCCCAGCTTTGCGTATCCTGGCCTGTTAGTTCACCGAGTTTTTGCACATTGGCAGCAAAATCGGCGCGATCGGCATCGACCACATCATCCGGGCGGAAAGTGGTGATGACTTTTTTGTCATAACCGGTGCCTTTCAGTGCGCTGTGGTATTTCAATGAATTGAGCGCACCTTCGGTGGTCGCCAACAGCTCAATGTTAAAACGGTCTAACAAGGTACGGGGCTTAAATTCTGGTTTCACCAGCTGCGCATTGATGCTGTCGTAAAAATTGTCAGCGGTGGCCGTGGTTAAGGCTTGCGTAAAACCAAACACTTCGCTAAACACATGATCAAGCCACATCCGCGATGGCGTGCCGCGGAACAAATGATAATGGCTGGCAAAAGTCTGGAAAATTTTACGGTAATCGCTTTCCACTGCCACACCGTCTTTACGGCGAATACCTAAGCTTTCCAGCGAAATGCCCTGGCTATATAACATCCGGAATACATAGTGATCCGGCAGTAATAACAGGCTGGTGGCGTTGTCGAAATTGGCATTGTCGGCAAACCATTTTGGATCAGTATGCCCATGTGGGCTGACAATAGGTAAACCGGCGATTTCGCGGTATAAACGCTGCGCGATGGCCCGAACTGTTGGATCGGACGGAAATAAACGGTCTGGATGTAAAGTTAATGCGGCCATCTGGGCTCCTTCAATTGCCGGTATTTGCGGCAACTTATTCATTAGTTAAAGCGTGACGCCGTTTTTCCACAGCGCAATTTCTTTATTGTCAGACTTCTCATTGCGGGTGTACTGACCTGACGCCACCTGCAGTAAATAACGGAAAAATTCTTTGCTAAATTGCTGGCTATCCACGCCCGGTAACAACATGGCGCCGGCGTCGTAATCAATCCACATTGGCTTACGCGCAGCTAAATTTGAGTTCGACGAAATCTTCACCGTCGGCACTGGAAAACCAAGTGGCGTGCCACGACCGGTGGTGAACAACAGCAGCGTCGCGCCTGCTGCGGTAAGCGCAGTGGACGACACGGCGTCATTGCCCGGCCCTTCTAACAAGGTCAGGCCCGGCACGCTGGCCAGTTCGCCGTATTGGATCACTTGCTCGACGATGGCCGACCCACCTTTTTGAATGGCACCTAAGGATTTTTCTTCCAGCGTCGTCAAACCACCGGCTTTATTGCCAGGGCTTGGGTTTTCATACACCGGTTGGTTGTTGTCGATAAAATATTGCTTAAAGCCATTCACTAACTTCACGATGTCGTTAAACACCGCTTCATTGCGCGCGCGCGCCATAAACACTTGTTCAGCGCCAAACATTTCCGGCGTTTCGGTCAAGATCACTTTGCCGCCAGCGCCAGCGGCTAAATCAGCCACCTGACCGACTAAAGGATTGGCGGTGAGACCACTTAAACCGTCTGATCCGCCGCATTTCATCCCAAACACCAGCTCGGATACCGGGCAAGCAGTACGTTGGTCTTGCGCCATCAGCGCCAGCAATTCTTCAACCGCCGCGATGCCTTCTTCGACTTCATCTTCCACTTGCTGCGCGTTAAAAGAACGAATGCGGCTGCTATCAACGCCAGGGCTGGCTTCCAGTAATTTCGCCAGCTGATTGTTTTCACAACCAAGACCAACCACCAGCACCGCACCAGCGTTGGGATGCTGAATCAGACCAGCCAAAATAGTGCGGGTATGGGCGAGATCGTCGCCAAGTTGTGAACAACCAAATGGATGGGTGTAAGCAAAAACACCATCAATACTGGTTTGCACAGAATCGGTGTTTAAAATTCCAGCCGCCGCCAGCCGCTTATTGGCTTCTGCGGCAATCCGGGTGGCTGCGCGATTGACACAACCGACGGTATTGATGATCCAAAGCTCGTTGCGGGTGCCGACTTTGCCATTTTTGCGGCGATACCCCATAAATTCGGTGGGTAAATCAGCAGGATAATCAAGCTCAGTCGCCTGACAGCCACTGTAGTTGTAGGCCAGTTCGCCGCTCAGATTGGTCGCCGTATTGTGCGAGTGAATATGGCTACCGGCTTTTACTACTTGAGTTGTCGCGCCAATGGCAAAACCGTATTTGCGCACTTCAGCGCCTTGGGCTAAATCGGCAATCGCGACCTTATGACCGGCCGGAATTTCTTCCAACGCAGTCAGGTGCTGATATGGCGCTGGCAACACTTCGCCTTGAGCGATAGCACGCAGTGCAATTAATACATTGTCGCGTGGATGCACTTGCCACAAAGCAACGGTTTGCGTAGTGGCCGGCTCTGGCAAACTGACACTGCAACCTGGCTTGCTGTTGCTGGCTGCTGTTGTTGATTCAGTCGACATCGACTTGCTCCTGGGCCCCGCTTGGCTAGCGGTGGCAATTTTAAAAAATATAAGTTTTATCGTTGCGGTAGCGGCCTGGCCACTACAGCTGTAACGGCTTGCCGTTATAACGCACGTTATCCAGCACCAGTTGCGGCGCCCCTTCCACCACGCCAATTTCGGCTTGATCGATGGTGACATTCGACAACTGTACCAAGCCGACCGGCGCCCGTGGTAACCCCCGCACTTCAAAAATCCGCTTGGCTTTTTTCACATGCAAATTGCTGACAAAAATATTTTGTACCAACGGCAAATGGTCACCGGCATCACCTTCTTCGTAGTAGAAGTTAATGACGATGGCGTCTTTTACTTCGCCAATTTCGATATCGGTTAAAGCCACGGTATCAATCAGACCACCGCGCAAGGAGTTGGTTTTGATGCGCAGGCCACGTTCTAAATCCGGGCTACTCATCCGTAATCGACGGGCGAAAATGTGGTTGGCACCACCGGAAATTTCGCTCCCGATCACCACACCGCCGTGTCCGGATTTCATCATGCAATCCTGGATCACCACGTTTTGCACTGGCGTCGCCAAGCGCCGACCATCGTTATTGCGACCGGATTTCAGCGCAATACAGTCATCGCCGGTATCAAATAAACAGTTTTCAATCAGTACTCTGTTGCAGGATTCAGGATCGCAGCCATCGGAATTTGGACCGTGGCTGACAAAGTTCACACCACGCACGATGACGTCCGTGCAAAGCACCGGATTAACCAGCCAAAACGGCGAATTGCGAATGGTCACGCCTTCAATCAACACCCGGCTACAACGATACGGCTGAATAAACGGCGGTCGTAAAAAGTTCTTCTCAAATACCCGCTCCGCCACCGGCACACCTGCTTCAGCCATCGCAAATAACGGCGCGCGGGTTTGCTGTTGATCGGTTGCGGCGTCAAGCTGCCACGGCGTATGTTTCCATTTGCCTTTCCACGGCCACCAGTTGGTATTGCTGCCACCACCTTCTAAAATACCTTCGCCGGTAATGGCGATATTGTCTTGCTCAAAGGCGTAAATCAGCGGCGAATAACCCATTAATTCCACGCCTTCCCAGCGGGTAAACACATAAGGCAAATAGGCTTTAGGATCGGTTGAAAATGCCAGCACGGCGTTTTTCTGCAGGTGTAAATTGACGTTGGATTTTAAATGCACAGCGCCGGTCAGCCAGCGACCTTCTGGCACCATCACCCTTCCGCCACCGGCTTGGGCGCAGGCGGCAATCGCCTTGGCAATAGCGTTGGTGCAATCGGCACCTGCCACAGCACCAAACTGGGTGATTAAAAAATCGCGGGCGGCAAATTGAGTCGGCGCGATACTTTTTACAATAGCGTCGGCTTGTTGCCAGAGCTGCTGTTGTGCCTGTTGAGTTTTTGGCGAAGAACTTAATGTGTTTAATTTCGCAGCCGGTGTTGCCGAATTCACATCAGTCGATTGCGTTTTAGCACAACCCGCCAACCAGCCGCCGAGCGGCAGCGATAAAGCAGCCAATGACATCAGGCCGCCTTTCATGTGCTGTCGTTTTTGTCGATTGATGGTCACGCTATTCACTCCAACTGCCGAATTCACACCACATAAGTACAACTAAGTACAATGAATCTCTGTATTGAACCACAATATAACGCATCTGCCACCGGTGGCAATAGCTGACAGAAATTTTTTGCCACCGCTGGCAGGATGCTGATTATTGGTTTCAGATATGAAATAACGGCCTGAATGGCAAGGTTACTGTCGATGCGGTAGCGGTAATAATTTCAGCAGCGCGTTTACCGCCACCGGCAGCAGCACAGGCGCTGTAACCCATGCGAAGTAAAATCGTCTAAATATCTGAAATACCAAAACTTTATGCTAAAAAACATCACCCACTTCTGCCCGAGCGTTCGGAAAAATCGCTGGTTCAATATAGTGCTAAGCCTTGATAAAGAACAAATTTATCATCTGCAATCCAAAAAAAGCCACGGCATCTGCGCAAAGCTCAACTACGCTTGAGATGATTACCCACAATAACAAAAGGATAGGCGATGAAACTGCAATATAACCCGCGGCAACGCTGGCTGATTGGCTCGGTGTTGCTGACGACTCTGTATTTGCCGTCGGCAGTGGCGGAAGTAAAACTGAATGGCTTTGCGTCGATCCGCGGCACCTCTGTCTCCTCTGACGGCGGTGCAACCCCCTACCCAGGTTACGAAGAAGGTGAACTATCATTTAAAACCGAATCGCTGTTTGCGATTCAGGCTTCTGCCGATTTGTCGGAAGGCTTGTCCGCCACTGTGCAGTTATTTGGTGAAGGCGCCACCGACTTTGAAGTGGATGCTCGCTGGGCCTATTTCAGCTATCAGTTAAATGATACCCATCGGCTGAGCGCTGGGCGGTTTGCCAACCCGATTTTTCACCAGTCAGAATATGAAAAAGTTGGCTACGCCCACAATTTTTCCAGATTACCAAAAGCGGTCTATATTGGATTGGATTTCAGCACCATCGAAGGTATTGCGGTCGACAGCCAGTTTAATATTGGCGATTACAACCTGCAGACCAAAGTGCTGTATGGCGGCTGGTCTGGCGAAGTGTTTAGTGTGGTGACCAACAGCGCCGTTGGTTTTGGACTGGATAATATTATGTCGGCCAACGCCACCCTCGCCGGTGACTGGTGGCAACTATTTGGTGGTATTTTTGCAGCAGAAATTGATGGTGCGGTGATCGACAGCACCACGGTCTTTCCACTCGCTGCGGGTGGTATTGCGCTCGCCACCGCCAACGGCGCAACTGCCGCACAGATCGCTGATTTTCGAAACAGCATTGGCTGGAATGAAAAAGACGCCTTTTACTGGTTCAGCGGTTTTGCGGTGGATTACAATAACTGGTTGGTCGATTTTGAATATGTCGATTATGCAGTGAAAGACTCCACCGATGCGCTGAATAAATCCTGGTATCTGGCTTTGGGTCACCGTTTTGACAACGTCGTGGTGACCATCCACACCGAAGACTATGCGCAAGAAGCCGACTATGGCTTTTTAAACAGCGTCGCTCATCCGGTGTTGCAAGCTACCGGACGTGGTATTCACAACGCTTTTGCTCAACGTGAGTTCGACGGCGTCGGTTTATCAGTGCGTTACGATTTCCATCCAAGCGCCGCCTTTAAAGCGGATTATTTTAAAGGTACCGATACCAGAGCGACAGTCGATGACTATCAACTGATCTCTTTTGGCGTCGATTTGGTTTTTTAAGGGGCATCTGATGAAAAACAGAATTTTAGTACTGTCGACCTTACTCACCACCCTTGGCAGCACCATGGTATTTGCCGAAGTCGCGGTGATTGTTCATCCATCAAACGCCAATGCACTGGATGCGGCAACGGTGGCAAAAATTTACCTCGGCCGGGAGAAATCCTTTGCGGATGGCCAGTCCGTGGTGCCGATGTCGTTGGTGGAAACGGCGCCAAGCAGTGCCAGTTTTAACGATGTGGTGCTGAAAAAATCGGCCAGCCAGTTAAAGGCCTATTGGTCGAAGCTGGTATTTACCGGCAAAGGCACACCACCCAAAGAGCTGACCACTGAAGAGGAAATGCTGAAGCTGGTCGCTGGCAATCCGAGCCTGATTGGCTTTGTCGACGCCAGTAAAGTTGATGCTTCGGTGAAAGTCGCCTTTAAGTTCTGATCCGGCAATTGTGTATGACATGCTCTGGCCCGACCGTCGATAATGACGGCCGGTTCAGAGCATGGAACTAGCTGCAAACGGTATTGCGGCCATTGGCTTTGGCCTGATACAACAAACTATCGGCGCGGGAAATTAATTTGTCGTAATGTGCCAGACCGGTATTCACCGCTAAACCAAAACTGGCGGTTACGGTGAGTCCTGCGGCAATGTCCTGATAATCAGTACTTTCGATGGCATGACGCAAACGTTCACAGACTTCATGCCCCTGCTGCAAACTGGTTTGTGGCAATAACAACGCAAACTCTTCGCCGCCCCAGCGCGACGTCATATCGATATCGCGGCTATGTAATTTCAGGATTTGCGCTATCCGTTTCAGCACTTCGTCACCCGCCATATGTGACCATTGATCGTTGATCCGTTTAAAATGATCGATGTCGATAATCACCAGGCACAGCTGATGATGCAGGCGTTGCGCGCGGTTAAACTCAGACGCCAGCTGCTCATCAAAAGCGCGGCGATTGGCAAGTCCGGTCAGACCATCTTCGCGTGCCTGCGCAGCAAAAGCCGCTGCTTGCAGCCGTAACTGTTCAGCCAAAATACTTTTTTCTTCCACGGCTAAAGTCAGAATTTCTGCTTGTTGCCGCAGCGCCGACGTTTTTTCCAGCACCTGTCGCCGCAGCGTTTGCTCGTTGCGGCGCAAGCGGTGAATTCGCCAGCGATACAAAGCCAACATCAACAGCACCATTCCGCTTGCTGCGATCACCATAAAACTGGTGCGCTGCCAGAAAAATGGCAAGATTTCCAGCTGCACTGCGGCGGGATCTGCAGACCAGTCACCATCCGGATAAGCCGCGCTGACCAAAAACTGATAACGGCCAGGCGTCAGGTTGGTGTATTCGGCGACATGCTGCGGGCCGCGTTCGACCCAGTCTTTGTCAAACCCAACTAACTTGGTGCGGTACTGGATACGGGTTGGCATCACATAACTTAAACCAGCGAACTGCATTTCCACCCGACGGGTACCGGCCGATAACTGCTGGGCGGCAACCGGATACTGCACACCATCGGCACTAAGCTTCTGCACCACCACCGGTGGCGTGCGGATCACAAATTCGCTGAGCCTGGTCGGCGTGACCATCGCGACGCCTTGGGAAGTGGCAAACCACAAACTGCCATCTTGGCGGGCAACTGCAGCTGGCATCGAACCACCATTACATTGGGCACTTTGCATACCGTCACTTTCACCAAATAACTCATAACCGACCAGTTTCGACTGAGTCCCGGCAGCCACCTGCAATACATCCTGCTGCTTCACCCGCAAAATACCGCGATTGGAACTCAACCAAAAATACTGATCCGCTTCTGCTGCAATGGCGAAAACTTTATCAAAAGGCAATCCTGCCGCTTTGCCAACCAGTTGGATCTGGTTTTTTACAGCATCAAACCGCACCAATCCGCGATCAGTTGCCAGCCATAAATCATCACTTGCCGGCGGCTGATAAAACCCAAACACATAGTCGGCCTGATCAAAATTGTTGAGTGGTAACTGCCGGAATTTATCGCCTTCCTGAATTGAGACACCACTGCCAGTGCCGACCCACAGTTTGCCATTGGGCTGTACGGCAAGCGCCGTGACAAATTCGCCGGATAGACCATCTTTGACATGAAACTCGCGCACAGTGCCATCAACCAGATGACTCAAACCACCAGACGTGCCGACCCAGACACTGCCATCCGCCATCGGCAAAATCGCCCGCACTTCATTGGACGTAAGGCCAAAAGCCCGGTCAAATACAGCAATCACTTTGCCGTTGCGCAACCGCATTAATCCTTGTGAATAACTGCCGACCCACACATCACCGTCTGGCCCTTCCGCCAGACTCAGCACGGACGTCAGCGGCCCACCTTGCGGATGAGTTACCGCCGAAATCTTGCCATCGAGCTGTCGATCCAAACCGCCGCTGGAGCCAATCCACATCGAACCATCGCGGTGTTCCAGCACGGTTCGTACATAGTTATCAGACAACCCTTTGCTGGTGGTGAGATTGCTAAAGGGCGCATCCCGTAGCCGCAACACGCCGCCGTTGGTACCAATCCAGATGCTTTTTTCGCGATCCTGCCATAACGCTAACACCCGGTTATTCGGTAAACCATCAGCAACGGTGAGTTGCTCCAGCCCGAGTGTGCCAAGGCGCATCACTCCCTGGTTAATAGTGCCAAGCCAGATTTGTTGTTGCTGATCCAGCATCATCACCGACACCGCCACCCCTTTCAGGCCAGGATCCAGCGGCGTAAATTGCTGCTGTTGCCGTTTAAAAGCGCCTTGCTCAGTGCCAACCAGCAAAGTACCGTCACCACTGAGCGTCAGCGCAAAAATTGAGGTCAATGGCATGCCCTGCTCCGGACCTGCCAAATGGAATACCGGATTAGTCAACGACGGGTCAAACCAATACAAGCCTTGTTGGGTCGCCAGCCAGATTTTGCCCTGAGTGTCATCCAGCAGGCGGTAAATCACTGTCGGCGTCAGCCCGTCAGCCGCTGTAAATTGTCGGGTTTGACCATCAGGCTGTTGTAGCAGCAGTCCGCCGCCTTCGGTGGCAATCCACAAGCGGCCATTGGCATCACGGGTTAAATCGTTGATTAATTTTTCAACGGCAGGTAACGATTGCCACTGACCGTCTTTGACCAATGCCATGCCACCACGGGAGCCGCCCATCAGTAAATCACCGTTGCGATCAAGGCTAAACACCCGCACCCCGGAATCCGGTAAACCAGTCAGTTCACTACGGCCAAATACGGTGAAACTGCGGCCATCATAACGGGCCGCCCCTTCCCAGGTGGCGAACCATAAATAACCGTCTTTGCTTTGAATAATGCTGTTGATGGTGTTGTGTGGCAGACCGTCACGGGTGGTCCAGCTTTCGCGGAAATAATCGGCTAATGGCGCAGGGCGCGCCAGCAGGTCAAAGCTGCACAGGGACAGCAGCAGTTGCAACAGCAAAATGAAAGTCAAACGCACCAGACGATACTTCCTGTGATCGTAATGCCAGTGCGTTTAACAATACCCGAATCTGCACCAGAATGGCAGTCTGAATAAAGTATTTTTCTAATAAAGGAACTCAGGCAGCTGGCTCGGCAAAACGGGCGGTTGATTCACGCACCACCAGCGTTGGCGCCACCTTGGCTGCCACATTATTGGCAGCTTTGCTGTTGTGTTCAATATCCATAATGATTTTACTGGCCGCCAGTTGCGCCATTTGCCGCACCGGACGACGAATGGTGGTCAACGCCGGGATCACTCTTGACGCCAATAAGTTATCATCAAAACCAGCGACCGATAATTGCCGCGGAATGGCAATGCCCAAATCATGGGCGGCTTTTAATACACCGGCCGCCATCTGGTCGTTATTGGCAAAAATTGCACTTGGCAACGGCTGCTGCGTCAATAACTGCCTGGCGCATTCAATACCGGTTTCATAAGTATTATTGCCTTCGATGATCCGCTCTGGTTTGAGCTCAATACCATAAGCTGACAGACCAAGTTTAAAACCTTCCATCCGTTCGGTCGACGATTTATAGCGTTGTGGGCCGCTGATAAAAGCGATATCGCTGTGGCCAAGCTGGGCAAAATAACGCGCCATTTCAGCAGCGGCGGCGCGGTCGTCTGACACCACACTATGCCGGGTTTCATCCAGCAAGACCGAGGTTAAACGGACATAAGGCCGGCCGGCTTCTTTCAGTGCCGACGCCAGATGATCCAGCTCCGACACCGGCGGCAGTACAATCACGCCATCCAGTTTTGAGCGGTTAATAAAGTTAAAACAATCCTGCACCAGCGTTTCGCTGCGATAACGACATGGATGTACCACCAGCTCATAGCCCAGCTGCGAGCAGACTTCCAGCACGCCACGCTGTACATCATCGAGGTACAACGCATCCGGGTTATCGTAAATTAAACCGAGCAGATAAGAGCGGCTCGACGCCAGTCCTCGCGCCTGGGTATTGGGTGAATAATTCAATTCGCTGATGATTTTCTCAACCCGCTCCCGGGTGCCATCGCCGACACTGAGCGAGCCATTGATCACCCTTGATACGGTGCGTTTGGAGACACCGGCGAGTCTTGCAACATCGTTAATCGTCGAAGTTTTATGCATGTGACCTTCTGAGATAATGCCCATTTACTTCTGCATTTGTAGGTAAGTTGCCTGCTTAACGCGTACCGACCAACAACTCTGGCCGGTACGTCGCAAGCGATACCGCAATCGCCGCTTGTTTCACCTGCTGCGCCACTTGTGCCGTCGCCAGCTCTGGGAATAACTGCAACGGACCGGTGACGCCGATAGCCGCCACCACCACACCACGTTGATCACGCACCGGCACCGCCAGACAGCGCACGCCATCGCGGTATTCCTGTTCGTCTAACGCGTAACCACGCGCCTGAATACGCTGCAATTCTACCTTGAGCGCTGCCGGATCGGTAATAGTTTGTGTTGTGTGCCGGATAAAGCCCGGCGTGACGGCAAGTTCGGTTAATTGCTCGAAATATAAATGGGTTAAAAACAACTTACCCGCTGCAGAACAATGCAATTGAGCACAAAACCCCGGCCGCGCTGCCATGCCAAAGTTATTCGGGCTGTCGACAACTTCGGCCACCAAAGCACTGCCTTGCTGCGGCAACACCAGCTGCGCACTTAAACCGCTCGATAACGCCAGCTGCTGCAAGTGCGGCAACGCCTGTTGATGCAACGGGTTGTGATTGATCAGATCCAGCCCCAACCGGTACAAACCCGTGCCCACCAGATACTTACGGCCTTGTTTACACAGCACTTGCTGCTGACACAAGGTTTGTAAAATCCGAAAGGCGGTGGTGCGCGGCAACGACAGCTGTTGCTCCAATTCCGACAAACTTAAGCCTAAAGGCGAGCGCGCCACCAGTTCCAGTAAGCGGCACGCATTGGCGAGATTTGGGATCACATAACTGCTCATTACCGCCTCCTGTTATAAACCAAATACCGACGGCAACCATTCGCTGATTGCCGGAATGTAAGTCACTAACATCAATACCACAAACATCGCGGCGTACATTGGCAACAAGGGTTTAAGCAGCTGTTCCAACCGCACTTTGGCAATGGCACAAGCGACAAACAGCACACTCCCCACCGGCGGCGACACCAGACCAATCGACAGGTTTAAAATCATCATGATGCCAAAATGCAGCGGCGACATACCCAGCTCAACCGCCACCGGCAGGAAAATCGGCGTGAAAATCAGCACCGCCGGTGTCATATCCATAAAGGCACCAACAATTAATAAGATAATGTTAATTAATAACAAAATCAGAATTGGGTTATCGCTGAGCGTCAATAAGCCCTGGCTGACGGTCTGTGGAATATTTTCATAAGACAAAATCCAGGACATCGCCGCTGAGGTGGCAATCAGTGCCAGCACGATGGCGGTGGTTTCGGTCGATTTTAATAAAATATTACCAAGCTCTGACACTTTGACTTCACGGTACACCACCACAGCCAAAATAAAGGAATACACCACCGCAATGGCTCCAGCCTCAGTCGCGGTAAATGCGCCGCTGATAATACCGCCAATCACCAAAAAAATCATAAACAGGCTGGGAATTGCCGCGGCCACTTTTTGCGCCACCAGCTTCAGCGGTAACCGGGCACCGGTTGGGTAACCTTTGACTTTGGCATAACCGGCACAGACGATCATCAAGGCGATACCCAGTAAAATTCCAGGGAAATATCCGGCGACGAACAAGGCGGCAATCGATACCCCACCACTGGCAATGGCGTAGACAATCATAATATTCGAAGGTGGGATCAACATGCCGGTGGTGGCTGCTGCGGCAGTGACCGCTGCGCTGTAGCTGGTGTCGTAGCCTTGTTTTTTCATTTCCGGCAGCATAAAACTACCAATGGCGGAGGTTGCCGCCACAGCAGAGCCGGAAATTGCACCAAATAACATACAAGACATCACGTTGACCAGTGCCAGACCACCCGGCAGCGCGCCAACCAGCGCCATTGCACATTCAATCAGCCGTTTGGCGATGCCGCCGCGCCCCATCAATAAACCCGATAGCACAAAAAACGGGATTGCCAGTAACGCAAAACTGTTCAGGCCACCCGCCATCCGCTGCGCCAAGGTCGTCAGCGCCGGTAATAAATCCATACTGAGCAACATGGTGGCCAGAGTGGCCAAGCCAATACAAAATGAAATAGGTACGTTGAGCATCAACAATGCAAAAAATACCACCAATAAGATCAATGCCGATAATTCCATCTTAACAATCCTCCGCCGGCGTCAGTTCTATCTTCTGCCACAAGCAGCAAAGCTGACACAGACCATAAAAAGCAATCAATAAACCACTTAACGGCAACGCCAGATAAATCCAGCTGATGCGAATACCCAGCGCCGCCGACATCTGATCCAGCTGATAGGTCAGCAGTACCAGTTGCCCGCCACCAACCACCATTGCCGCCAGCGCAAACATCACCACCATAGCGGTCAGTACCAGCGCGACCCGGTGTTGCCACAGCGGTGACATTTTTCGGGTCAAAATGTCCAACCCCAAATGCTGCCCGGTCCGGTAGGCAAAAGCGGCGCCCAGCATGCCAATCCACAACAATAAGGTGCGGGCTATTTCTTCGGTCATTGAACTGGGTTCACCCAGCACAAACCGCGACAATACTTGCCAGCACACCACCAACACGATGGAAGCCATCAGCACCATCAAGGTGCGGCGCAAGATTTGGTCGACCCAAAATACCGCCTTATTCATCGGAACCTCCGGTTAATGCTGATGTCGTTGGAGTGGTTGTCTTGGTTACAGGTGTGGCGACCGGTGTAGTTTCAGCCGGTATGTTGGCTGGAACAGCGACAGGCGCCACCTGCACTGCCATAATTTTGTTGACCAAATCCCCCACCGCTGTGCCTTGTTGTGCTTGCAACATCGGCTGTACTGCCTGAATAAAGGCGGTTTTATCCGGGTAAATCACTTCCACCCCATGGGCTTTGACTTTGCTCAGTGCATCATCACTGGCTTGTTGCCACAGCGTTTTTTGATAAACCACCGAATCGGCCATCGCCTGCTCCAGCCAGCCTTGTTGCTCGGGCGTCAGTTGGTTCCAGATATGCTGGCTCATCAGGATCATGTCCGGCACCATGCTGTGTTCGTCCAGCACGTAATATTTCGACAGTTCATAATGACGGGACAGGTAAAAACTCGGTGGATTATTTTCCGCACCGTCGACCACGCCTTGTTGCAGCGCGGTGTATAGCTCACCCCAGTCGACCGGCGTTGCCGCGCCGCCAAGTGCCTGCACCATTTCGACCGAAGTCTGGCTATTGGGCACCCGGAATTTTTGACCGGCTAAATCGGCCGGGCTATGTAAGGCTTTGGCTGTAGTGTAAAAACTGCGGGCACCAGCGTCGTAATAACCAAGGCCTTTTAACCGCACTGGCTCCAGTGCCGCCAGTAAATCCTGGCCAACTGCACCGTCCAGCACCGCCCACAAATGGGCGGAATCGCGAAACACATAAGGCAGGCTGAACACTTTCATCACTGGCACAAAACCTTCCAGCGGTGCCGCCGACACTTTAGTCAGTGCCAGACTGCCAATTTGCAAAAGCTCAATCAGCTCGCGCTCGGAACCCAGCTGACCACCGCTGTAGATCTGGATTTTCATGCTGCCGTCGGAGTAAAACGCCATCCGCTCTGCCATTTTCACCATGGCTTTATGAACCACGTGTTCCTGATCCAGCGTATGCGCCATGCGCAAAGTCACCACCTCCTGTGGTTTACTGCAGCTGCCAAGCAACCACAAGGTCGTTGCCAGCAGCCACAGCCAGCGTCTGGAACGCTGCTGTGGCTTCGAAAGCGCTCGCCTGTTGAGAATATTCATGTCGTTAAGCCCTGTTGATTATTTTTGTTGTGCTGTTTTACTTTTTTAACGCTTATTGCATTTTATGGTGTTGTTGCTTTAGATTTTGTGGTGCCAACCGCGCAAACAGCCGACGCCACAGCTTCAGTTTTTTAATTGTCAGTTTTTATCCGTCAGCCCTAGCGCAAACTGCTGGCCGGGAATTTGTCCATATCGTGATAATCGAGGTTTTCACCAGCCATGCCCCAGATAAAGGCATAGTTGCTGGTGCCACAGCCGCTGTGGATTGACCAGGGCGGCGACACCACGGCTTGTTCACTGCCAACCCAGATGTGCCGCGTTTGCTGCGGTTCGCCCATAAAATGACAAACCTGTTGATCCGCGCCTAAATCAAAGTAGAAATAGGCTTCCATCCGCCGGTCGTGTTGATGCGCTGGCATGGTGTTCCAGACGCTGCCCGGTTTTAGTACCGTTAAGCCCATTTGTAACTGACAGGTTTGCACTACATCACGGATCATCAGCTGATAAATATCACGATGATTACTGGTTTCCAGCGCGCCCATATGCAGCACGTTGCATTGCGCCATGGTGATATGTGCATTTGGGTAATTGCGATGCGCCGGCGTGGAATTTAAGTAAAACTTCGCCGGAGTGCTGGCATTGTCGCTGTGAAAAGTCACTTCACGTGCGCCCATGCCGACATACAAAGCTTCTTTATTATCAAGTGGGTAACTGACACCATCGACCAACACCACACCTTTACCACCAATGTTGATCACCCCCAGTTCACGCCGCTCTAAAAAAAACGCCGCTTTGAGTGCGTCCACAGTTTCTAATACCACCGGAGCTTTGACCGGCACCGCGCTGCCGACCAGCATCCGCTCGTAATGGGTGTAATTGAGCACCAGCAGGTCTGGTTGCATCAGGTTATCCAGCAGGAAATGCTGACGCAGTTCATCGGTGTCGTAATGGCGAACGTCATCCGGATGGGTGGCGTAGCGGTTGGTGAAAATGGGTGTACTCATGGTTATCTCCAGTCATCTCACTGCCGCTATCACGACAGCCAAAAATTGTCATTCGGCTTGCATTAGAGCCGTTTGCAGCTGCGTTTTCTTAACGCGCCAGCCAGCCGCCATCAACCGCCAATACATGGCCGTTGACATAATTGCTGGCGTTGCTTGCTAAAAACACCACAGCGCCGGTTAAATCTTCCGGCTCGCCCCAGCGTCCGGCCGGCAACCGCGCCAGAATTTGCGCGTTACGCTCCGGGTTTTGCTGCAGCGCAAAAGTGTTGTCAGTTTTAAAATAACCAGGTGCAATGGCGTTGATATTCAGACCATATTGCGCCCATTCGTTAGCCAACGCTTTGGTGAGGCCAGCAATCGCATGTTTACTGGCGGTATAAGCTGGCACCGTGATGCCGCCGCTGTAGCTCAGCATCGAAGCAATATTAATAATTTTGCCCTGTCCACGTTTGATCATGCCCTCTCCGACCAGCTGGCAAAGCAAAAAGGCCGCATCGAGGTTGACCGCCAGATTCTGCCGCCATTGCTGCATCGGGAATTCCACTGCGGGTGCGCGAAAAATAGTGCCGCCGCAGTTCACCAGAATATCGACCTGGCCTTGCCAACCAATGGCAGCAGCTGCCAGTGCCCGTACTGAAGCCTCATCAGCTAAATCTGCAGCCACTGCGATGGCGTCCCCGCCTTGGCCACGAATGGCCGCAACGGTATCAGCCGCGCCTTCGACGGTTGAACTTGAGCAAATCACCCGCGCGCCACTACTGGCCAGAGCAAGCGCAATCGCTTTACCCAAACCACGGCTGGCACCTGTCACCAGTGCCGTTTGGCCATCAAGCCTGAATAAAGCGGAAATATCGGTCATCGGTTAAAACTCCTTGCTGTAAATTTATCGCCAGTCGCCACACCTGATAGCAGTGAAGTTCCGCCGCCCCTTGCTGGCACTTAGCAGCCACTTTGCACCATATATGAAACAAAGTCAGACTTTACCCAGGGCTCTAAAAACAATTACAACGATTAAATTCAATGTGTTAGGCGTAATTTGTCGCTAAAAGCTGCCATGTTTACTGATTTATTTTTGTTCGGTATTTGACAGTATGAATTCGTTGGTGTTAGCTTTTTGCCATCGGTGGCACAAAATAGCAAGCATTTTTTGCCACCGGTAGACAAAAATCAACAGGGAGCCGCCAGCAGGTGTCTTCCAGCAAAAAAATGTCGCAGGCATGTACCTTGAGCGACACCAAATATTGACCCAAAATCATTGAAGATTCGGGTAGGCGCCGAGTAAGTGAGACCACAGGAGCATAGCTGTCTATGTGACTGTGGCGAACGAACGAAGGCAACAACCCCGTATCTTCAAGGATGACGGGTATAGACAGGATGAGGAAGGCATTATGGCTGTTCAACGCTCACAATTTCGCCCCAACAAACTGGTTTCAGCCATGCTGCTGGCCGGTTTTACTTTTGGTTTCACCCCACAACTGCTGGCACAACAAACCCCGGCACCTGATGCCAAAGCGGCTGAAAAAGATATCGAAGTGATCCAGGTCACCGGCAGCTTCCGCGACAGTTTAAGTAACGCGCTGAACCAAAAACGTCAGGCCGACAGTGCCGTCGATTCGATCCTGGCTGAAGACATCGCCGATTTCCCTGATTTAAACTTAGCTGAATCGCTGCAACGTATTCCTGGCGTGGCCATTAGCCGTGCCGCTGGCGAAGGCCGGCAGATTTCAGTCCGTGGTTTAGGCCCGGATTTCACCCGTGTCCGCATCAACGGCATGGAAGCAATTTCCACCAGTGGTGGTACCGACCAAATTGGTGGTGCCAACCGCGGCCGTGGTTTTGACTTCAACACTTTCTCATCTGATTTATTTAGCTCCTTAACGGTACGTAAAACCGCCAGCGCCGATATTGAGGAAGGCTCACTGGGCGCCACAGTTGACCTTCGCGCCGCCCGTCCTTTTGACTACGATGGTTTCACTTTTGCAGCTTCCGGTCAGCTTGGTTACAACGACCTCTCTGAAAAATCTGATCCTAAAACCTCGTTTTTAGTCAGTAATATTTTCGCCGACGGCAAATTGGGTGCGTTATTTTCCGCCTCTTATTCTGAGCGCAGCTTAACCGATCAAGGTTCAAGTACCGTGCGCTGGGGCAATGCCAACGACTTCGGTCGTTACAAAGGCAGCAGCACCGCGACCGAATTGAACGCCATCAACAATTCGTTCCGGCCACGGCTGCCACGTTACGATTCGTACACTCACGAAATGGAACGGCTAGGTTTAAGTGCTGCGCTGCAATTTAAACCAAACGACGACACCAAATTTGACTTAGATGTGCTGTACGCCAACACCGACGCCACCCGTAACGAAATCTTTATGCAGGGCATTTTAAACGCCGGTGGTAACCGTCCAACTACCGGCACTGCAGGGAGCGGCATTAGCGGTGGCATGAATGTGCTGGATTATTTCATCGATGATACCAATACCATGACCTACGGTAGTTTCGAAAATGCCACCATCCGCTCTGAAAATCGCTTTGACGAATTAGGCACCGACTTCTCGCAAATTACCTTACACGGCAGTCATCACCTGAGTGACAGCTTAAAACTGGAAGGGATGATCGGCACCACCACCTCAAAATTCGACAACCCGGTGCAAACCACCCTGGTGATGGAAAAAACCGGTACCACCTTTAGCTACGATTACCGTGATGGCGCACGTGACAATCCAATCTTAACCTTCGGCAACAGCGTGTTTGACCCAACCGGTTGGACCTCGAACAGCGTTCGGTTACGTCCGCTGGGTGCCGAAAACGGTTTTGATACCGCTGAACTGAATTTAGCCTGGACGCTGAACGATTTCATCACCTTAAAAAGTGGTCTGCACTACAAGAAATTTAGCTTCGAAACTTACGAAGCGCGTCGTCAGACTGAAAATGGTGCTGGCATCGTGTATACCCCGGATCTCATTGCTACTTACAATTCTGGCCTGGGTCCAAATCCAAACTGGCTGATCCCGAACTTCGACGCCATTGATGCTAAATATGGTCTGTACAGCAATAGCGGCGCCTTTTTGGTTAGCAAAGATTTCCGCCGTCCAGACAACTATTCAGCGGAAGAAACCACCCATGGTGCGTACCTGATGGCATCGTTTAACACCGAAATAAAAGATGCGCCGTTGTGGGGTAATGCCGGGGTGCGTCAGGTCAAAACTGACCAGAGTTCAACAGCTTTCGCCACTGTCGGTGGCGCTGCGCAGCAAATCACTGCCGAGCACGATTACAACGAAGTGTTACCTTCATTGAACTTAAACTACGAGCCATTTGAAGATGTGGTGTTGCGTTTTGGTTTTGCCGAAGTGATGGCGCGGGCTGGTTTAGGCTCCATTCGTCCGGACGTTTCAGTGTCCGTATCAGGCGGTAGCCGCTCTGTTTCTGGGGGTAACCCGCAGCTTGAGCCAACCAAAGCCAAAACTTACGATTTAGGTCTGGAATTTTATTTCAGCGACGAAGCGATGTTAGGCATTGCGTTGTTCCAGAAAGATATCGACAGCCACGTCCAATCATTGCGTGAAACCAAACCTTTCACTGCCACTGGCTTGCCTATTCAGGCGGCGATTGACGCTTGTACCGCAGGCCCGGGTTATGGCGGCAATTCTGGTTGTGATGAAAACGTCGACTGGCAAATCACCACACCACTGAATGGTCCAGGCGGCGACTTAAAAGGTTTTGAAGTCAGCTTCCAAATGCCGTTTACTGCATTACCGGAATTCTGGAATCGCTTTGGTTTTATCGGGAACTACACCGATGTCAAAGCCGAAATGGATTACATCAACGTCGCTGGCGTGGTACAGGCAACCCGCGATTTACAAGGTTTATCGCGCAGCACCACCGCCGCAACTTTGTACTACGAGCATGAGAAGTTAAACGCCCGGGTCAGCCTGGCCAAACGTGACCGTTACCTGACCACCGCTGTCGGCCGTGACGGCAACGATATGGAAGGCACCAATGCCACCACCAACGTCGATGCTTCTGTTTCTTACGCTTTATCTGAGCAGTGGAAACTGACGTTCGAAGCGCTGAACCTGACCGATGAAGTGGATGACCAATGGGTGGATGACGCGGGTAACCGCTTGACCTATTACCATGAAACCGGTCGGCAGTATTACCTAGGTGTGCAATATAAGTATTAATCCCCGTCATCCTTGACGATGCAGGGTTGTTGGCTTCATTCGCTCTCCCGGGGTTTCGCTCAATTGCCGCCTACCTGCATCGCCAATGATTTAGGGGATATATGATCTATGTAAGAAGTCAGCCTGCTTAGGCTGACTTTGTTTTTGAACGACAGAACAGGGTTTATTACTGTGAATTTTCTGCCTAACCGTATAATTTTATTGACCGGTCTGAGTGTTTTACTCAGCGCCTGCTCACAGCCAGCTCCAGATACGGATGCACCTGCGACTACCGCGACAACTCAAGAAAAGCAGGCTGTGGCAAGCCAAAGCGTCGCCACTTTGCGGATTGACAATCCATCGAATTTCGCCCGACCGCAGCAACCGGTACTGTTACCTTTCACCGATTTAGGCGTGACGTTAAAACCTGGTGAAAACCTGCGCGTCAGCGAATTGGCTGGCCAAGCGCTACCATCGCAATTGATTGACCGGGATGGTGATGGCGAAAAAGACAGCCTGTTGCTGACGCCGGATTTTAGCGCTGGCGGCAGCAAAGAACTGCTGATCCAACAGGGTGATCCGGCAACTTCAGTGCAACTGACCCAGGCGGAAGTTTCCGAAAAAACCGGTGGTCAGTGGCAAGACGGTCAATACATCGGCGGGACTTTCCAGAACGTAACAAGCCTGACCCCACCGCCACAATATACGGATCACAGCGAATTTATTCGTTACGAAGGTCCGGGCATTGAGTCGGATAAAGTCGGTTATCGTATATACCTCGATTGGCGCAACGGCTTTGATATTTTCGGCAACAAAACCGGCAAGCCAGTGCTGCATCAAGTCGGCCTTGATGGCTACAAGTCCTACCATGAACCACAAGCTTGGGGCATGGATGTACTCAAAGTGGGCAAATCTTTAGGCGCCGGTGGTTTTGGGTACTGGAATGGCGAAGCGGTTGAGCTGGTGTCCAAGCTATCCGGTCACACCGCCACCATCGTTGAAAACGGTCCGCTTTATAGTGCGCTCACCATCAACTACAAAAACTGGCAAATCGCTGGCAAGACTCTGAATATTCAGGCGCATTTGTCGATGACCGCTGGCAGCCGTTTGCTGCAAAACCGCCTTACTTTCGACCAACCACTGGATAACTTAGCCATCGGCATGGTGAAATTACCCGATACCCCCGATAGCAAAATAAAAGTGCTGACCGGCACGCTGGAAAGCAGCGGTCATACCTACACTTACCTCGCCACTTACGGCAAACAAAGTCTGGACGGTGCTAATTTGGGCATGGCACTGCTGTTTAAGCGTGGCAAACTGCAAAAACTAACATCCGATGCCAACAGCCATGTCGCGGTGATGGACGTGTCGGGGCAACATCTGGAGTACTATTTTGTTGGCGCCTGGCAGCATGAATTAAACGGTATTCAGACCCAGCAACAGTTTGTCGACTACTTACAACAGGAAGTGGAAAAACTGACGTTGGCGCCACGCCTGACCTTAAAAACAACACTCAGCAAAACCCAGACCGAACAACCGCTGACCAGCTCCAGCGCGCTGGCCTGGAGCACCCGGTTTGCCGATAGCGACTTAAACCGTCAGGCTGGTCAATATTATTGGGGCGGCTGGGACAGCGAACGTGACCGGCCGGTGGCGTTTGAATACACCACCGGCTTGCTGATGCAGGCTTATGATGACTTAAATCAGGTCGCGCCAAAGCCCGAATATCAGGCGGCAGTCAGTAAAATGGCCGACAGTTTTGTCGCAGCTGACGGCACCATTCACAGTTATGACGCCAGCAAGTTTAATATCGACAGCATTAACAGCGGCTCGGTGCTACTGCGGATGTATGAAAAAACCGGCGATGCTAAATATCAGCTTGCTGCAGAGAAACTTCGGGCGCAGTTAACAGATCATCCAAAAACCAGCAATGGCGCTTACTGGCACAAAAAAATCTACCCACATCAGCTGTGGCTGGATGGCGTGTACATGGGCATGCCCTACCTCGCTTACTACAGCCAGTTATTTGAAAATGGTGCCAGCTTAAAACAAGTGGTGCATGAATTTGAAGTCAGCCGTGAGATGCTGCGCGACCAGGCCACCGGCCTATATTTTCATGCCTGGGATGAGTCCAAAAGCATGAACTGGGCCGACCCTGCGACCGGTCGCTCAAAGTTTTTCTGGAGTCGCGGTATCGGCTGGCTTGGCATGGCGTTGGTTGATGTGCTGGATCGTATTCCACAAACCAGCACTGAGCTGCGGGCCCCACTCCTTGCGATGATCCCGGAACTGGCCGATGCACTGCTGCGTTATCAGGATCCGGCCTCAGGCGTCTGGTGGCAAATCACCGACAAGCCGGGTGAACGTGGTAATTATTTAGAATCGAGCGCCAGCAGCATGTTTGTGTATTTCCTGGCCAAAGCTCAGAACAAAGGCTATTTGCAAGGCCAACAGTACCGTGATGCCACCGTCAAAGCCTATCAGGGTTTGCTGAATGAATTTGTGCTGGTGCATCCGGATCAAAGTATCAGCCTGACCAAAATGGTGCAGGTAGCCGGGTTAGGCGCTGGCCGTGACGGCAGTTATCACTACTACATGAGCGAGCCGATTTACCGCAACGACAGCAAAGGCACCGCCGCCTTTATCATGGCTGGTGTGCAGGTGTCGCAGCTGCTGAAAAACTGATGACAGCTTTTAGCAATCGCTTGTTCTTGTTCAAAAAAATGATGCGCCAGCTTTGCTGGCGTGTTGCTTTGGCGCTGCTGGTGCTGGTTCAGGTACCGCCAGCCATCGCCAACACGATCCCGTCGCCACTAATCCTGCACATTGCCGCGCCGTCAGAACGCCACCACCCAACCGACACTTTTCGCACCATCAGCCAAGCATTGGACGCCCTGCCCAGGCTAGCGCCAGATCCAAACCAGTGGGTCGTACTGCAACTGGCAGCTGGCACTTATCGTGAAAAAATCTTTTTAGTGCGCGATAAAGTAGTGCTGGTCGGCATGGGGCGCGAGCAAACTATTTTGCAATATCCGGAACTGCGGCAACATTTTCTAAAACGTCAGGCTGCGGCCAATTCAAAAACAGCTGCTGACAATACAAAAACAGTCAACGGGCTCCCAACCGGTAAAGCACTGAGCCAGGACTGGGGCGCAGCAGTGGTCAATATCCAAAGTTCTGATATTGCCCTGCTCGATTTAACCGTCCACAACAGTTATGCCGATGAAAACCCGCAGGATCCTGAGCGGTATGAACATCAGTTTGCGGTGCGTGGTTTTGAACAGGCCACCCGCATCATCACCGATCACTGCGCCTTACTGACTTCAGGCGCCGACACTTTAAGTTTATGGAATAAAACCAACGGCATGTATTACCACAGCCATTGTCAGTTCCGTGGTCGGGTGGATATGGTCTGCCCGCGTGGCACCGCTTTTATCACCCATAGTGAATTTATTAATCAAAATGATTCTGCCACTTTATGGCATGACGGCGAGTTAAACTCCGCGCAAAAGCTGGTGGTGATGTACTCAAGTTTCAAAGGCGCCAAAGGCTTTCAGCTGGGGCGGCGCCATTATGATGGTCAATTTTATTTACTGCACAACAGCTTTAGCCCGGAGCTTGCTGACCAGCCGATTTTCCGTCGTACTTATCCGGAAGATCCCAAACGCGATCAGCCGAATTTATATGGCGACAGGAATTATTTCTATCAGAATCAAGGCCCTGCTTATGTATGGTTGCATGATAATTTAACCAAAACGCAAGCTGCGCAGATCAACGCCGATTGGACCTTTGGCGGGCAATGGCAACCAGGAGCGCAACTGGCGCAAATCCGCAGCTGGCTGCAGCAAGCGAAACAGCACACCGGTGACTCTAAAGAGCAACAAACTCACCCAGCACCAAATCAAAAATAACCGGAACCGCCGATGAAATTTATTTATGATGCTTTGCTATTGCTAGCCCTTAGTTTTTCTCTCACGAGTGTCCACGCCATGAGCCAACCCGTTCCCAAAGGCACCAGCACCGATCTGCCCTCGCCGCGGCTGCATTTAGTCGGCGATTCGACCATGGCCGACAAAGTCAATCTGGCTTATCCGGAGCGTGGTTGGGGCCAATTATTACCTGAATTTATGCTACCCGAATTGTCGATTATCAATCACGCCGCCAATGGCCGTAGCACGCTGCGTTTTTTAAACGAAGGCCGTTGGCAATTGCTGGTGACCGAGCTCAAACCTGGTGATTATGTGTTGATCCAGTTTGGCCACAACGACCAAAAACAGGACGACCCCAGCCGCTACGCCGCGGCAGATTCCACCTATCCGCAACTACTGAGTCGTTTTATCGCTGAAGTCCGTGCCAAAGATGCTATTCCAATGCTGGCAACGCCAATTTGCCGCCGCAGTTTTAACGCCAAAGGCCAGCTGGAAAATAACCTCGCCAGCTTTGCCGATGCGATGCGCAAAGTGGCGGTAAAGGAAAAAGTGGCGTTGTTTGATTTAAATGTGCAAAGCTGCGCCGACATCAGCCGCTTTGGGCTTGCCGCCAGTCAGGCTTTTTTTATTCAGGTACCGGCCGGTTTGTATCAGAAGTTTCCAGAAGGGAAAACTGACAACACCCATTTAAATACCCAAGGCGCCAGCTGGATAGCACAGTTGTTTGTACGGGAGCTGAAAAAGCAACAGCACCCATTGGCAAAATTGGTCTGGCGCGAGTTGTTATAAAACAATCTTAAACTCTATTTAATAATCGCTGTAACAACCATCGCGCCGCTGGCCCCGGCGTTTTACCACGCTGGCGCCATAGTTCCAGCTGCACCGGTAAAATTGACGAAGGTAAACCGGCAGTGTCTTTTAGATGCAGTGGCAGCAGCGCCTTCGGCTGCTCGGCTAATGCCGTTTGCGCCAGTGGCTCTGGTAACCAGGCCCAGCCGAGGCCTTGTTTCACCAACGCTAGCACCGCCATGTCCCCTTCCAGCCACCAAACATCAGCCGCCAACCGTCCGCGTTGTTTTTCTACCCCTTGCAAGCGATCGGTCACCAGCAATTGCCGGTGTTGTTGCAACTGGTTAGTTGTTACCCCATCCTCCACAAAAGCCGCCAATGGGTGTGTGACCGCCACCAACAATACAAAATTTATCGCTTGCAGTGGCCAGCGTTCAATATCGGTCGGCGGCGACAACGGCTGATAACTAATCGCCAAATCAGCCTCACCCTGACGCAATAGCAACGTCAAATCTTCCAGCAGTGGAAACAATAAGCGCAGCTCCAGCCGCGGAAAGGCCAGCGCAAATTCAGCAAGAATAGGCGCCAGCCACGGCAACTGTCCTTCATCGTCCACCGCCAGCGTCAAGGTGCTTTCTTCACCATCACTCAAGCCAGCCGCAAATTCACTCAGCGCCTGACACTGGGCGTTAATAATAAGTGCTTGCTGCAATACCCGCTCGCCAGCGGCGGTGAGCTGCGGGTATCTTTTGCTGCGATCAAACAGCTGGATACCTAAATCGATTTCCAGCTCAGCGATGGCTGAACTGACCGCCGACTGGGCTTTTTGCAGCCGCCGGGCCGCCGCCGAAAACGAACCGGTTTCGACCACCACCGCCAAAGTCTGTAATTGTTGCAGATTCATCTATCTGTTTTCCTGATAGGTTCCAACTTTATCTACCAGTTAAACACAGATAATATCTGCGGTAAATCAGGTCGTTTTACAATAGAGGATGATCAACATGACCCAATCCATACCGACACAACCAACTCAACTACAACGCAGCTTACCGGATCGCATCCGGATGGCGTTGGCGTTTGAAATCATCGGTTTGTTATTGCTGGTGCCGGTGTCGACATTTTTACTGGATAAACCGCTGCTGCAACTGGGTGGTCTGGCGGTGATCATGTCGCTGATGGCAACCTGGTGGAATTATCAGTTTAATCTGTGGTTTGACCGCTATTATCTGATCCCACGTGGCCGCTGGCAAAAAACGCTGGGCGAAAGGGTGTGGCATGCGTTGGCGTTTGAAGCGGGGTTATTGCTGCTATTTTTACCACTGACTGCATGGTTGCTGGCGATTAGCTTGTGGCAGGCCTTATTGCTGGATTTGGCGTTTATGCTGTTTTATCTGGTGTATGGTTATCTGTATCACTGGGGCTATGATCGGATATTTCCGTTATCAGCTGCGCAGCCAAAAGATCCGGTAGCGCAGAGATAACGGTGAACACCAGCAGCTATTGCGGGATCGCCGGCAGAATTTTCTGCACCACTAATTCCATCAACCGGCGCTCCTGATCCCGCACATTCGAAGGCACGTTATAACCCATCACCAGGATGGTCGTATCTTGCGCCGGTAACGTCAGTGCAAACTGGCCGCCATAACCCCAGGCCAGTTGCAGTGCACGACCGTTATCACTACCCAGCCACCATAAAAATCCATAACCGGTTAAATTCAGCCCACCGACACTGGCACGCAAATTCCGCTGTGATTCTGCGGCGGTCAGCAGATAGCTCGCCGAAACCAGTTGCTGTTGCTGCCAACGTCCCTGCTGTTGCCACAACACCGCCAACTTAGTTAAATCACGCGCCGTCAGTTGTAATCCGGCGGCGCCATTGGTAAAACCATCCCGCAACTTTGGCCAGTTCCAGTTGGCAATGCCCAGCGGCGTAAATAATTTCGTCCGCGCATAACTTTCGGTGCTCACGCCGGTGGCTTTGGTCAGGATCACTGATAACAAATGGCTAGCGCCAGAATTGTAATTAAATTGCAGACCCGGCGTCGTCAGTAGGCCACGCTCAAGCACGTAACGTGTTGGATCAGATGAACTTTCCCAGTCGGTATAACCACTAAGCTGACTTTCATCCCAGCTGATACCAGAACTCATCGTCAATAAATGCCGGATAGTGATGTCCGTTTTATTGTTGAGTAAACTGCCATAATCTGCGCGCAAAAAATCGTTGATTGGCTGGTCAAGACTTTGAATTTTGCGCTCGGCGATGGCTATTCCAATCAAGGTTGAAACCAGCGTTTTGGTGACGGAGCGTAAATGCAGCAAATCGCTGGCCTTTTTGTCGTTGTAATAGGCCTCGCCCACCAACAATCCACGTTTTGCCACCAGCACGGCATAAAGACCATTTTCGGTGCGACCGGCCTGATATGCCTGGTCTAACAACGTACTATTCAAACCTTCGGCCGTCGCTGTGCTCACTGGCCAGTCGGCAGCTGCGGTAGGTTGCCAGTTGATACCGCTTGGTTGCTCGCTCACCGGTGGTGGCGCAGCATTGCCGCCGCTCCCACCGCCGCCGCAGCCCAACAGCAAACTAAAACCCAGCGCCAACAGGCCATATTTTTTGTTCATGCGTACATCCTTGAAGTCTGACATTTGAAGATCACTGGCGTGATACTTCAGCGCAGGTCATTAAATTCAATCGTTTTTCCGGTCAAACACCGCGCAGGTGAAGTGCGGTGCAACGGCTTGTGGCCGGGCATCATACCGTTGCCGGAATGTAAATTCGAGACTTTTGCTGGTAATACATGAGCAAATTGCTGATATCGCTAAGGCGCAGTAGCGGACTGCTGAATTGTTCAACAATTCTGGCCGCTGTCGGCACTTTTCGCCACTTGCAGATCCGGTAATACCCGCTAGGCTCTGTTTTATGGACAAGGAGGTTGATCATGCGCGCTTTTTATTGCGATCTCACGACAGCACTGTTTGCAATCGTCTGTTTGACCCTGTTTAGTGGGTTGCCGCTGCACAGCAATGCCAGCGAACCACAAGCCCCAATCCAAATTCTGACGGTGATTGAACCCCCAGCGAGCTATCTCAATAGCCATGGTGAGCTAAGCGGTTATGCCACCGAATTGGTGCGAGCGCTGCAAACACAACTACAAGATCGCAGCGATATTCAAATTATGCCGGAATCCAGAGTGTTATTAACCGCGGCACGCCAACCTAATGTGCTGTTGTTTGGCTTTTCCAGAACTCAGGATCGGGAAGAAAAATATCATTGGATCATGCCGTTATTGCGAAAAAGATGGGTGCTGTATGTACACAAAGATAGCCCGTTGCAAATCAACAATCTGGATGAACTGCGTAATCTGGACAGTATCGGCGTGGTACGCGGTGATGTGCGGGAAGAATGGCTGACCGCACAAGGCTTTACCAATTTGCATAGTTCAGCCAGCCACGCGCAGAACCTGGCCAGACTGCGTAGTGGCCGGTTAACAGCTATCGCCTACGAGCCGCAGGGGATGCAGTATCTACTAAAAGAAACCGGCCATCCGCCGGATGAATTTAAACCCGTACTGCATTTTCACAGCTCGGAAGTCTGGTTATTGATGTCACGCAAAACTCAGAGCAGCGAAGTGCAACGCTGGCAAACGGCCGCTGAACAACTGAAATTAAGCGGTCAGCCGCTGGAAATTGCCAAACGCTGGCAACAGCGGCTATGGCAAACCGAGCAAATACTCAGCAGTGTACAGCAAGATTTGTTGCAATTTTAGAAAACAAAACCAGTGGAATTTAGTCAACCGATTGGAGAAATCTTCAATCCGTGCCCATACTTGCGTCACAACAACAATCAGGACAAGGAACTTAAGATGAACTTTCACAGTATCAGAGTGAAAAGCACCATTCCCATGTTGATGCTTGGCGTGACCCTACTTATTGTAGTTTCGATGTTTAGTTATTTATCAGCCATGCAACGCAGCGCTTTGGACGCGCAGGCCGACAATTTCCTCAAAGCCATTTCAGTGGTATTAAATGCTGACCGTGACCTCTATCAGGCCAAACTCGCTACCACCCACTTTTTGAACAAATTTGGTGATATTGAGCAACAACGCAAAGATGTTGCCGAAAATGCCGAACAAGTCAAAGGCCGTTTTGGCGAATATCTTGGTTATTTAAAAGCTTATCCTGATGTCACTGGCCAATTCAGCCGTTTTGACCGGGAGTTTTCACAGTGGCTGCAAAGCACCAACAGTTTGATTGGCGCTGCCGATAACCAAGCTGATTTACAAGCACTGATCGCCGATGAAGAACAGAAATTTTCATCATTACGCGCGGTATTAGATGAAGCCGGTGATGCGGCTTTGCAAAAGTCTATTTCTGAACAACAAGCATTAACTGCTTCTATCTCGCGTTTTCAATGGCTCACCTACGGTATCAGCCTGACTATTTTGCTGATCGCCGGCTGGTTCAGTTATCAAATCCCGCGCGCCTTAACCGGACAAATTAACTTTCTGACCCGGCGCATCAATGAAATTGCCTCAGGTGAAGGTGATTTAACCGCCAGGCTGACTGTGCAAAGCCGGGATGAATTTGCCGAACTTGCCCATGAATTTAATGGTTTTGTCGCCAATCTTTGCCAACTGATTGCTTCGGTATTGCAACAAGCCGGTCAGCTCAGCAAACTGACTGAACATTTGTCGCAATCGGCCAACAACAGTAAAAATATCACCAACTCACTGAATGTGGCGTCCGATTCAATTGTCAGCGCAGTGCACGAAATGACCATCGCCAACAAAGAAATGGCAGTCGTCGCCACCAATTCAGCCCATGAAGCCGATCTCGCCAGCCGCAACGCCGAGCAAGGCCTACAGGTGGTAGATAGCGTGAATCAAAGCATGACGGCGCTATCGAGCGATGTTGATATGGCGCTCAGCTGTTCTACGGAACTGGAAAATAGCTCTGAGAATATCGCTTCGGTGTTGGATGTGATCCGAAGTATTGCCGATCAAACCAACTTACTGGCGCTGAATGCTGCCATTGAAGCGGCCCGTGCTGGTGAGCAAGGTCGCGGATTTGCAGTGGTCGCCGACGAAGTGCGTACCCTGGCGTCGCGCACGCAACAAAGCACCAACCATATTCAGGAAATGATCCAGAGTTTGCAAAGTCGGGTGAATCAGGCGTCCGGCGCTATCAACAGCGGCAAAGCCAATGCCGATCGGACTCTGGAGTTTTTTGCCAAAGCCGATCAAGTGTTTCATCAATTGCAGGAATCATCGCGTCGGGTCAACGATATGGCCACCCAAACCGCGGCAGCCACTGAAGAACAAAGTTTGGTATCAGAAGAAATCACCAAAAATCTGTATGCCTTGCACGATCAGGCCAGTGCGGCAGGTGGTATTGCTGAAAGTAATGAGCAGTTATCGGCGCAAATTAAACAGCTGTCGAATACACTGTTTGGGCTAGTGGGCAGGTTTAAAGTCAGTTGATTTTCCGATTTTTCGGGAAAAAAATGATTGTTTGTTTTGAATAAGTAAATAACAGCTGCAAAAAAGCCGGCATTAGAGCCGGCTTCTTCTTTACAAAAATGACTGATTAATCAGGCTTTTTCGACACACCAACCATGGCTGGGCGCAATAACCGGCCATTCAGTTCGTAGCCTTTTTGCATCACAAAAATCACGGTATTGGCATCGAGTTCAGCATTTGGCTGAATCGACATCGCCTGATGGAATTCAGGGTTAAACGGCTGACCTTGCGGATCAATTTGCTGCACACCGAATTTCGCCACTGTATCCAACATCCCTTTGAGGGTCAGCTCGACACCTTCGGCCAAAGCTTTTACCGCTTCGTTGTCACGATCGATAAAGCTTAACGAACGTTCTAAATTGTCCAGCACTGGCAATAAGTCACCAGCGAATTTTTCCAGGGCAAATTTATGAGCTTTATCAACGTCTTGTGCTGAGCGACGTTTGCTGTTTTCAGCTTCGGCTTTCACCCGTAGTGCCAGATCCTGTTGATCTGCAGCCAGTTGCTTTGCTGCAACCAGTTCAGCTTCCAATTTTGCAATGATCGCCTGCTCGCCCGATAACTGCACCGGCTCGCCTGCCTGCTCTGTGGATTGTTGCGCTTTTGCTAGCTCTGCCGCTGCCAGCTCTGCTGCTGTTTGCTGTTCGTTTTGCACTTTTTCTTGCTCGCTCATCGATTGACTACTCCAAACCCGCTTCTTAAAACGTAAGTCTGGCTATTATGGGGATTGTTTTGGCTGATTCAAGTGCTTTGACAATTGTTGGCCACAAGCCTCAACCAAGGGGATTAATCGTGCATAGTTCATCCGCCGTGGCCCAAGCAGCGCCAGATAGCGATGGGGATCAGCCTGATAACGCACGGTGATTACACTGACATTGTGCAATTGTGCAATACCCGACTCGCGGCCAAGAATTAACTTGGTGCTGTCATCCAAGGTCAGTGGTTTTAATAAACTCATCAGACAGGCCGGTTGCTCCAGCAACTGGATCACTTGCTGCAGTGCGGGATCCTTTTGTGATTCAGCAGCTTGCAATAAATGATGTTGACCAAACACCAGCGGCTGATTTTGCTGCAACTCATCTAAACTCAGTTGCGCCATCACGTCTTGCAGCAGTCCGGCAATAGCGCCGGTTTCGGTTTTTAACATTAGCGCCAGCCTGGAAATACCATCCAGCCATTGTTGTCCGCATAACGCCGCATTGAGTAAACACAAAGCCCGGCTTAACGTCATCGCTTCGACACTTTGTTGCTGCGAAAGCACTCGATGTAAAATATCGCCTTCTTCGTCAATCACCACCAATAACAGGCGATCTGCGGCTAACCGCACCAAATCAACTTGCCGGATCACCCGGCCACCGCTTTTGGGTGGACTAAAAATACTGACCAAACCGGTGAGGTTGGCCAGCAACTGCCCCGCTTTTTGGCACAACAACGACACTGGCAACTGCGGCTGCAGATTCTGCTGCATTTCACTGAGCCAACGTGAAGGCAATGGCTCCAGCTGCAACATTTTATCGATAAATAACCGGATGCCCTGAGTCGTAGGAATGCGCCCGGCCGAGGTATGCGGCGAGCGGATCAGCCCTGATTGTTCTAATTGCATCATGGTGTTACGCACAGTAGCAGAACTGACCTGCAACGACGTATGCTCTGAAATTGCCTTCGAGGACACCGGCGAACCATCTGCCAGATACTGCTCAACAATTAATTTCAGGATCAATTCTGATCGACTCAGGCCAAGCGTCATACTGCCACCTTTGACTAAACACTTGCATATAGTGGGGCCTTGGCTGAAAAAATCAACCGCAGTGGTTGAATGAACATCAGTTCGCGGGTTGCCACTGGTACAGAGCGTGAGTGCTGCGTATACTCAAAGCCAAACTTTCGCTGGATCAACAAGCTATGAGCCACGCCTTTCGAACTATCGGCCTGATCGGCAAGCCCAATCATCAGGGCGCCAACCACACACTGGTGAGTCTTTATCATTTTCTGAAACAGTATCAGCTGCAAGTTTATGTCGAAGAAAAAGTTGCAGGATCCTTAGGCCTTGATGGCGTGCAAGCGATGGATTTAGTTGATTTAGGAAAAAACTGCGATTTAGCCATCGTCGTTGGCGGCGATGGCAATATGCTGGGAGCCGCTCGCGTTTTAGCACGATTTGGCGTGGCGGTACTGGGTGTCAACCGCGGTAATCTGGGCTTTTTAACCGATTTATCGCCGGAAAGTTTTCAAATTCCACTAGCCGAAGTGCTGGCCGGCAATTATGTCAATGAACACCGTAACTTGCTGGAAATTGAAGTGCATCGCCATGACAGCATTAAAAGCAGCAACAGTGCGGTCAACGAAGCCGTTTTGCACGCCGACAAAGTCGCGCATATGATTGAATTTGAAGCTTATATTAATGACGAATTTGTGTTTAGCCAAAGATCCGATGGCCTGATCGTCAGTACCCCAACCGGTTCAACCGCCTATTCTTTATCTGGCGGTGGCCCAATTTTAACGCCGGAACTGGATGCAATGAGTCTGGTACCGATGTTCCCGCATACTTTGAGCAGCCGACCGCTGGTGGTGTCCGGCAACAGCGAAATCCGCTTAAAAGTTGCACCAAGTAACGACGCCCACTTACAAATCAGCTGCGATAGTCACGTGATTCTGGCAGTGATGCCGGGCGATGAAATTGTGATCCGCAAACACCCAAAACCACTAAAATTGGTCCATCCACCAGGCTACAGTTATTTTAATGTGCTGCGTAACAAACTGGGCTGGGGTTCTAAACTTTATTAAAATCAATGGCTTTTAACTGCCATATTTTTATGAGTTTTACCGCATGAAAATTTTTCTGCAGTGAGCCTTGCCAGTTGGTCAAATACTGTATAAATTCACAGTCATGAATTTTATCCAGTAGTTTTACCCGGAGGCCTTCATGTTAACCCATCTGCATATCAGCAATTTTGCCATAGTCCGGGCGCTGGAAATTGAATGGCACGCCGGCATGACTACCATCACCGGCGAAACCGGCGCCGGTAAATCCATTTCTCTGGACGCGTTGGCGTTATGTCTGGGTGAACGCGCCGATGGCACTGTCGTTCGACCGGGCACCGACAAAGCCGATTTTGTTGCTACCTTTGATATCAGTAACTTACCTGCAGCGCAGCAATGGTTGCAAAGCCAGGATCTGGCGATGGGCAACGAATGTATCGTCCGCCGTGTTGTCGGTAGTGAAGGCCGATCCCGCGGTTATATCAATGGCGTGCAGGTTCCGGCACAACAACTCAAACTACTAGGCCAGTTGCTGCTCAGCATCCACGGCCAGCACGCGCATCAACTTCTATTAAAATCTGATCACCAACGCCAGTTGCTGGATGCGTTCGCCGATCACCCTGCACTACTTGCCAGCGTCAAACAACATTGGAAAAACTGGCAGCAGCTGAAGCAGGAATACCAGGAACTGCAAAAATCCCAACAACAGCGGGAAGCACAGCGGCAACTACTGGAATATCAGGTGGCCGAGCTTGATCAATTTTCACCACAAGCCGACGAATTCTCCGCTTTGGAAAACGAACATCAGCGATTAAGCCACAGCGCACAGCTGATTGAATCGAGTCAACAATGTGTGCAACTCCTCAGCGACAGTGACGATGGCAATGTGCTCAATTTACTGCGACTGGCCGCACATCAAATTTCCGATGCTTGCGCTATTGATGCAAAACTTGCCAGTGTCGACCAGATGTTGCAGGAAGCTTTAGTCCAGGTAGATGAAGCCAGCCGTGAATTACGTCGTTATGGCGAACGGGTCGATATTGATCCGGAACGGCTGAGCGAAATTGACCAGCGGTTAGGCCAATGGCTGACCTTAAGCCGCAAACATCAGGTGCCCAATGATCAGCTGGCCTTACATCATCAACATTTAAGCTCACAACTGCTGCAACTGGCCGGTGATGATGAACGCCTGAATGAACTGGATTTAGCCATTGCACAAGCGGCAAGGCAGTACAGTGAAACCGCAGCTTCGCTCACCGAACAGCGGCAACAAGCAGCACTGGAACTCAGTACAAAAATTGCCGCCAGCATGGCTGATTTGAGTATGCACAACGCCAGATTCCAGATTGAAGTTCAAACGCTGGCGCTCGACAAAGCGAATGCCCTGGGCCTTGACCATATTGAATTTATTGTCAGCACCAACCCAGGCCAGCCGTTACAGCCGATGCATAAGGTGGCATCCGGCGGCGAACTTTCCCGCATCAGCTTAGCGGTACAAGTGATCCTGGCAGACAAAACCACCACCCCAACGCTGATTTTTGATGAAGTCGATGTTGGGATCAGCGGCCCTGTTGCAGCAGGAGTTGGCCGGTTATTACGGCAGCTTGGCAGCGCTACGCAGGTCATTTGTGTCACCCACTTACCGCAAGTGGCAAGTCAGGGTCATCAGCAAATGTATGTGGAAAAATATACCGACGGCATTCATACCGAAACTAGAATGCGCAACCTGAGTGACGATGAGCGGGTACAGGAAATTGCCAGGTTATTGGCCGGCGAAAATGTCAGTGCCAGCGCCATCGCCAACGCCCGCGAACTTTTATGTACCCCTTAGGTCAGAAGGAGGGTTTTAAACCTCCTATTGCTTGCGGTATGATGCAAGCCTAACTTAAAAAATGAAGAGTGTTATGGCAGCTGTATTCTCAAAATCAATCAGCAAATGGCTGATTGCCGCAAGTTGCGCCTTATCGGTATCAGCTTGCAGTAACTGGATTTTCCGGATTGATGTGCCACAAGGCAACTTTCTGGAACAAAAAGACATCGACAAACTGCGTATCGCAATGACCAAAGAACAAGTGCAGTTTGTGCTTGGTAACCCGGTAGCAGAAAATAGTTTCGACAATGACGTGTGGCATTATTTTTATGCCTTAAAACGTGGCAACGGCGAGAATTTCGAGAAAAAACTGGTGCTGACTTTTGCCGACAACAAACTGGCGCAAATGACCGGTGATTTCGAAACTCCTGCCCAATTTAATACCGCTTTGGATCAATAACAGCTTCAGCTGATGCGGATTATCAGGGTATCCCACATTGTGGTGATACCCTTTTTTATGGCAGACGCTAGCAAGAATAGTATCCAGCAAAACATTTAATGTTGCGGCCGACCACCTGTGGTCTTATCAGCGCGACCTTCTTCTTTGGCTTTTTCAGCCCGACGACGCCGCATATCTTTGGGGTCAGCAATCAATGGCCGGTAAATTTCAATGCGGTCGCCATTTTTCACTAGCTCATCCAGCTTCACGGTGCGACTCCAGATCCCAACTTTATTCACATCCAGTTTAATTTCCGGGTGACTGGTCAAAATTCCAGATAATTCAATTGCCTGCTGTACGGTCACACCCAAAGGTACAGACAAGCTAAGCAAACTTTGCCGCTCAGGCAAGGCAAAAGCGACTTCCACCGACAGTTGTTCAGCCATGCTGATCTCCATAAATTTGTTTGGCGCGGTCAGTAAAGGCCTGCACCATCGCCAGCGTCAGTTCATTAAAAATTTTACCAAAGGCAAATTCGACCAACTTACTTGAAAACTCAAACTCCAGCGCCAGCACCACTTTACAGGCTTGCTCATTCAACGGCATAAATTGCCAGCCGCCGCGTAAAAATTTAAACGGACCGTCGACTAACTCCATCGCCAGTCGCTCATGTGGAATTAAGGTATTACGGGTGGTGAAACTTTTGCCGATACCGGCTTTGGAAACTTCCAGAGTCGCCGTCTGCACTGTGCCATCAAAAAACAACACCGCAGACTTGCTGCAACCCGGTAAAAACTGCGGATAAGAAGGCACATCGGCGACCAACTCAAACATCTGACGGGCACTGTAAAAAACCAGCGCGCTACGTTCAATTTGTGGCATACTCACTCCCCTGAATCAGGCGCCGATTGTAGCAGAATCAGCGCTTGTAACAAGTTTCACGGGCACCATCAGCAGCATTCAGTTTATTCGCCCCATTGAGCGTACCTCGAGCAAGCATGAGTAAAAAATCAAACAAAACCAGTAGCGGCGGCACTATTGCCTCCAACAGAAAAGCCCGGCACGATTATTTCCTGCAGGATCGTTTTGAAGGCGGCATGGCCTTACAAGGCTGGGAAATCAAAAGTATCAGAGTCGGTAAAGTCAATATTTCCGATTCCTACGTCGTGATTAAAAACGGCGAAGCATTCCTGTTTGGCGCCATCATTACCCCACTCAATAGCGCTTCCAGCCACGTGGTTTGTGATCCGGAACGGTCACGAAAACTGCTGTTAAACAAACGCGAATTGAACAAACTGATTGGTGCCACTGAACGCGATGGCTTTACGTTAATCGCCACGTCCATGTATTGGAAAGGTCCATGGGTGAAACTAGAGTTTTACCTGGCCAAAGGTAAACGCGAATTTGATAAACGTGACGACGTGAAAGACCGCGACTGGTCACGCGAAAAAGAACGGATGATGAAACATTCCAAGCGTTAAGCAGCGAAGAGTGTTTTATTTTGTAGCTAAGGGTTGATATTGCACAAAATACCACCACTTAGTTGAAAGACGGTGAACAAAGCAGCAAAGCCTCTAAGCATTGCTTGCCGCACTCACCATCAGGGCGTAGAATGCCCACGTTACTGAAGCGTTCGCTTCACGAAGAATTCGGGGCTGATACTGGATTCGACGGGATACTCGAACTCCTAAGTGCATGCCGAGGGGCGGTTGGCCTCGTAAAAAGCCGCAAAAAAGTAGTCGCAAACGACGAAACATACGCACTCGCTGCCTAATAAGCAGTAGAGAGCTCTTCCCCTCACGCATGCCTATAAGCTGAGACTCTGGAAGATCACCCTAATTAGGATCGCATGGCGGCTTCGTCCGTAGCCAAGATGCTAAAACCAATCGGACTCGCCCGACGAGAGCCTGCCATTCGGCGCTCATAGGGTCAACTAAATGAATGGATAAGCATGTAGTACTGAAGACGTAGGTTTTTCGGACGGGGGTTCAAATCCCCCCAGCTCCACCACAAATGAGAGCGGCGCAAGCTGCGCCGCTTCTCAAATATCCCTCAAAAACAAACACTTAAAAATTCATCAAGCAGCCAATTACTTTGGCTACAGCACTCCAGACTCGTCTGGAAATTGTCATTCCAGTGCCAACATTTGTCATCCCAGCGCCAACTTCTGCAATGAGCTACCCTCCCCTGCGAGTTCTACCAGCCGCGACATTCTGAAAAAATATCTCGCTGATCAGCAGTTGGTTGAGGAAAATCACGCACTGTTTTTGCTCAACACCATCCATCAGGCAATGGTGGTTGATGATTTAGATTTCTCAATCGAGCATGCCAGGCTAAAAGAATTCGCCATCAAACAAGCAGACATTTGCAAAGTAGTTGAACTGAACAGCGCCATCACACTTTTTGAAAAGTACCAGCTGGGCAAACTGGCCTATACCGAACTTGAAACTAAAAACCGACTGCAAGATGCCAAATTCTGGCTGCGCCGTATTCGTCGCAAAACTGCGTCGCTGATTAGCCAAGTGGAACGAGCGTTAGGCTATGTGTCCAAACGTCGAGCAGTTTACTGTGGTGATGTATCGTTAAATCGCCATCGACAAAATCAGCTTCTGAGTCAGCAATACATGCAAAACACTTATCTGCAAAATGATGAAGGTTTCAGTATTCCGCTTTCAGAGATTGCCGAACATAACATCAGTAATCCGGTGATCCGACGTAATGAACTGATGGTCAGAATTCGCGGTTTTGAAGAAGTCGCACAGTACTGCGGCCATGCTGCCGTATTTGCGACCCTCACAACTCCTTCACGGATGCATGCAACGAATGCCACCGGCATTCCAAACCAAACCTATGACGGCTCCAGTATCAACGATGCCCAGGATTATCTAAACCATGTTTGGCAGTTGTGCCGAGCCAAGTTCGACCGAGAGGAAATTAAGCCCTATGGCTTTCGTGTAGTGGAACCACACCACGATGGTACGCCACACTGGCATTTGTTGCTGTTTATGCCCTTAGAGCAAATAAAACACTTCAAAGAAGTTTTGACCCATTACGGCCTGCAGGATTCACCTGATGAAAAAGGCGCAAGACAGTATCGGGTCAAGTTTATTGATATTGACCCGTCAAAAGGCAGTGCAGCCGGATACATCGCCAAATATATATCTAAAAACATAGATGGCTTTGCCGTCGGCAACGACACCAGCGGTCAGCCCTCCAATTTAGTAGCCGCCCGAATTAACGCATGGTCAAAATCAGCCAACATTCGCCAGTTTCAGCAAATTGGCGGCCCAAGTGTCACCGTCTGGCGTGAGCTTCGAAAGCTGAGTTCAGCTGACGAAGATGTGGAGTTAAATGACGCTTATTCTGCTGCGGATTCATCAAGCTGGGCTGCATTTTGTATTGCGATGAACGCGATAGATACTCCACGAAAAGAGCATGCAATTTCCCCGTTTTACGAAACAAAGACGGCAGAACATATTGATTATCAGACCGGTGAAATTACTGCGAACTACATTTTCCCAAATCGTTACAACGAGCCAAGAAAGCCGACAATTGCAGGTTTAAAGACAGAAAAAACCATCGTCAAAACAAGAACCACTAAATGGCACCTTCTACCGCAACCGCCGAGTCGAGATATTCCCAGACGACCTTTAGGTCGGCTGGGAGTGTCGAGTGAGGGGGTCTCCTTGGACTTGTGTAAATAACTGTACGGACGAAAAAAATGACACAGAAAAAACAATTAAACAGCACCAGTTTTACGGTTCAAGAAGTAGTCGCACTGCTGAATTACACAGTGATCAGGCTAGACCGTGGCGACAAGTTCGTACCGGAAAATCTTGGCATTATCTGCGGTGTCCTGACGTTAAATGAGGATGTCGAGATCGTTGTGAAATTCATCGACCGAGTTGGTCAATTCACAAAAACAGAGTTTACGAAGTTCTACCGTGTTATCAGGGACTAATGAAAAAGCTTGATCTATTAAACCTCAGTTAATATAGTAAATTACATTCAATACTAAACTTGAGGTTTAGCCATGTTTGCTTTTCTGTCAGATGAACAAAACCAACATTTAGCGGCAGTGACCCGAGAGTACACCGGCCAAATGCCAACCTTAGGTGCTGCTTTAGGCGCAATTACAATTGGGCATGTATATGGCTGGCGCGTTTTAAAAATAGTGCATAGCCCAGCCACGTTAAAAAAGTACGAAAACATCATCGGTTTCAAGTACGAAGAACTTTGTCCTGAGATTACGGAACTGAGTAGCCGGAATGTTGGTTTTCGTATGTACCAAAAAATTGGAGCTTTTTGGAAAGTGGTACTTGGCCAGGTCAAAGTAGATAACAAAAATGAGGCCAATGATGATGTCGAATGATCAGGCAAATCTTATCAATCACGGCGTCAAATGGGTCACTGTTGAAAAATGCGCTGAACTTATCGGTTGGAGTAAAGATGCTATCAACTCACTTCGGGTAAAAGGCAAAATCCGTATGGACATCCACTGGACTAAGCGGAACGGCAGAATTTTTATTGATTTAGTCGCTTTTCAAAAGTGGATTGAAACAGGAACTTAGACGTTGAAACCAACTGAATTTAAGGGTATCTACGCTGGCGAGAAGTCGATCCGGATTGAATTTATGTTTCAATGCGTCCGCTGCCGTGAGACCATTCGCGCCACTCCCAATAAGACCAGACTGCAAGAGGCTGCCCGTAAACGCGAACAAATTCAGTATGAAATTGATATGGGGCAATTTGATTATGCACGCCATTTCCCATCAAGTCCCAATGCCAGAAAATTCAGTACGAATAAAGGTCAATACATTACGATAAAGCAAGCTGTAGACATTTGGTTTAGGCACCGAAGTAAGGCTTGGGCAAAAAGCACCTATCGTGGTTATGTCAGTAAGGTCAATACGCACATCCTGCCAAACTTCGGGAACATGATAGTTTCGGATTTTAAGCCGTCTGTTTACAAAGCATGGGCTGCAACTGCCGACCTCTCACCAAAATCAATCAATGAGGTCCGTTCGATACTTCATGGCATTTTTAAAGAGCTTTTCAACGACGAGATTATTCCGTCAAATCCGATAGAAAAGTGCGAGCCAACGCCGAGAAGAACAAAGGAAGTACGACCTTTCAACTCGGAAGAACGGGCAAAAATACTTGCTGCGCTTCCAGATAACTCAGTGCGTGATTTTTATACATTTGCATTTTGGACGGGCCTTCGCACTGGTGAGCAATTGGGCTTATGCTGGCAAGATGTAGATTTTGACAAAAACCGAATTTATATCCGGCAGTCTATTGTTAACGGTCAGCATGCAGGGACAAAAACTGTCAGTTCCAGCCGCACCCATCAGTTAGACCCGAGGGCATTATCAGTCCTTCAGCATATACGGCAGTATCACCCAAGGCCTGCCGCTCAAGAACGGATTTTTCTCGATCCGAGAACCCTTTTGCCTTGGTCATATGATGGTGTACCACGAGAGCGATACTGGAAGCCTGCTCTCACTGCTGCAAAAATTGACTACCGGTGCCCTTACACCTGCAGGCATACATACGCTTCTACCATGCTCACGGCGAAGGAAGACCCCTCTTGGATTGCAAAGCAGATGGGACATAAGGACTGGGGAATGATACGCAGTATCTATGCTCGATGGATGGACTGATTATTGATTTATGAAGTATAGTGCGACTAAATCAAATTTTATGTTCGATGCAAAACCAGCAGTTTGGAGCAAAATTTTCACGCTGCTTGACGCACAAAAATTACAGTCTTATAATCTGCTATAAGGTGATACGCTACCTCTAAGTGCGAACTTGAAATCAGGTGATACGCTACCTCTAAGTGCGAACTTGAAATCAGGTGATACGCTACCTCTAAGTGCGAACTTGAAATCAGGTGATACGCTACCTTAAGTGCGAACTTGAAATCAGGTGATACGCTACCTTAAGTGCGAACTTGAAATCAGGTGATACGCTACCTTAAGTGCGAATTTGAAATCAGGCTTCGCTGCCTTAAAAGCGAAAAAAGTGGCTATCGCCACTTTTTTTATTTCTGAGAAGGAACTTATGAAATTTTATACAATATCTGACGACTATATTTCTTACTTGTTGAATTTTGATCATAAAGTACCAAACAACGGTGGTGCCGGATACAAAGGCAAGAAGGTTTACATCGGTATAGTTCTTGAAATTGGAACGCATAAATTCCTCGCCCCTCTGACTTCATACAAGCCTGCACAGGACCGGATTCAGTCGTCTTCCTGCTCAGCCTTCAAGCTTCACGAGCGTACAAATCCCGACAACAAACTTGGACTCATTGCTCTAAACTATATGATTCCTGTGTTGGACAGCGAACTTGTCGAATTTGACATTGAAGCTCAAGAACATCGCTACAAACAAATGTTGCATCGCCAGTACGAGTTCATCAAAGCCAATCGCCAAGAAATCATAGAGCGAGCCTCCAAACTCTACGAGCATGTGGTTATCAAACGTACAGAATTTTTCGTCCGAATTTCCTGCGATATTCCGAAGTTAGTCGATGAGTACAGGAACTATGAAAAGCCGAAAGAGCAAGATAACTAATATCGACAAGTTGTCTACAGTTAATCTTACTGCGGCAATTAACGTTTCGCACAAAGCACCATTTGGAAAGTTGCCAGTCAAACAGAGTCTTAGTAGAAAATATTACGCATCAGATTTACTTAGGATGCGATCTGTAAATAGACATTGAGCTTTTATTTTTCTGTCCGAAGATTCTACAATAATGCAGGATTGAATGTTAATCGCTGTATGTTTCTAACGTCGCTTCACCACAGCGACGTTTTTTTTAGCGACACGTTAACCAAAATACTGCGATTAGAACACGTTGAAATAGGGTTAAATTTCAACGTGTATCCATATCTCCGAAGTACGCCTCAGATGTCAGAACTTCTATTTTGTTGATTAATCCAATGACATAATAATCATTAAGCTCAAAGGCTATAGCGTAGTAAAAGCCAATTTCCTCCGATATTTCAATAACGTTTTCGTCACCGGTCCCAACAATTTCAATGTATCCAAGTAATTTTTCGATGATACGTTTTCGGTAATCAAAATTACCTGATTCCATATCGGTCACTTCAAGGCTTGAATCCATTGATTATTATCTTGCAGCAATAAAATCAGTAATGGCCTGACGCCGATCGCCTATCGCTAACTTGGACATTTCCTCTTTGACACTGCGGTAATAAGAAATAGCCGCATCGATCTCGTCCTTAGAAACTGCGCGCTCCAGCCTGTCTAAGCCACATCCAACAACAGAGCCAATGTCTGAGTCGAACTCCTCGGTCAAAAGATCTCGGTAATTTTTGAATGTATGTTGGTTTGCCATATCTTCTCGCTCCTTGACTTCCGCTGCCTTTTTTTCCATTTCCGGTAAAAGCTTTTCAATAACTGCTACGGTCACGAACTGGCTGATACTTAAACCTTCCGAATCACAGTAAGACTGTAACAAGTCGTAGATTGCACTTCGCACCCGAACTTGCTTCGACGATTTATCACCTTCAAGTTCTTTCAGCTGCTCCAGTTTCGCATGCGAAACTAACAAGCCATCACGTTCTTGCTGCCAAAGCTTGAATTTCTCAATATCAGTCAGATCATTTATTTTCATATAAATCTCAACAACTTAACAAAATGAAGCATTTTTTGTCGACAAATTTCGTTGACAGATTTTGCTTCGAAAATTAATCTCATTTCCATACTATAGCAACCACTGAGATGCAGCACATGAAAATTGAGATTCAAAACCCACAGGTTGAAGTCCGCAATGGTACAGGCAGAGATCAGAGACCATTTCAAATCAGACGTCAAGTTGCATATGCACACCTTGCCGGCCTTGCATACCCAGTCATGATGCGGCTTCAGCTGGAAGATTCAAACCAAGGCTTTCAGCCAGGTATGTATGAACTTGATGAAAGTTCTTTCTATGTCGGCAAGTACGGTGAATTGGCGATTAGCCGCAGTGTTCGCCTGCGTCCTGTAAGTGTTAAAGCCTGAACATGGACATATCAATTGACCCCGCGCAAGCGGTCGAGTTTATCAAAGCGGTGGCTCTCTTATGGGCGGCAGCTTGGGTATTAGTGCAACTACGCAAATCAATCAAATAGTTATCGGAGAACAATATGGACTTAACTTCAGTTACAACCAGCATTACAGACTCAATGGCCGATGTGACCACATTAGGTTTGGCATGCTTAGGCATCTATGTCGCAATCAAAACCTTCGGTTGGATCCGTGGCGGTCTGAAATAATCGAAGTCACGGGGCTGCCTTGCAGCCCCTCTTTTTAACAGGAGTACTGCATGGAATGGTTTCTTTATATTTTCGTTGTACTTTGTGCGCTCTATATCTTGTTCCGCAAATAGCCTTCGCGCAGGTTTATCCTTTTCCAAACACTAATACAATCCCCATAACAACCGGTGGTAAAGCCAAGCTAAAAGGCGTCATGGCGATTGATGCTCCCGCAAAAACGGCTTCTGTGGTTATTGATGCCAGAGACAAATTTGGCAACAACATGCGGGTTTTTAAAACTGCCAACTTTAGTCCGGCAAAGTTAAAAGAATACGCAAAAACCTGCATAAAAAATCCAGTAGCCTGCGCTGCTTCAGCCATTCTCACAGCTGCGCTAATTGAGTACGGATACACTATTACACCGGACAAAATGATTGTGCTGCCTGGCCAGTCAACGGCATATCCGAACTGTGTCGACAAACCGACACCTCAAGGTGAAGAAGGCGGAGTGATCAGCGCTTGGGGGCCAATCCCTTGTGCAAAAGCCTATCCGAATGGTAGTGCTGATATTTATACCTATCAGCCAATGCCACAAAGGCCAAACGATTATGTCGTTAGGCTAAATGGCATGACATTTGACAATTCAAGCCCATATGCCTCGAGGAACCTATATTACAAAAACGGCTATCTCGCTTCAGTTGGAGCGATTCCAAATCAACCGGCGGTAAACAGTGAAATAACACCTGAACAGGCTGCTGAAGTCGCGTTGGCCAATGCAGCAGCAATTCAGGTGGCACCCGGTGTGTATCCGGACGTGTTTTCACCTATGCCGCTTCCGGAGGTGGCTAAAGACACTGACATCGGCACTACACCAGATCCTGAAACAGATCCGGAAACAGACCCTACAGAAAATCCCGAAGCTGAACCAATGATTGATATGTCACAGGTGCCAACAAGGGTAATTGATATCTCGCCTTGGTTTTCATTTGGCAGCGGATGGCTACCTAAATCCTGTCCTGCAGCAGAGTCGGTCGTTATTTTGGGGCGTTCCTTTACCATGAATAACCAGCTGGTCTGTCAGGTGATTTCTGGCTTTATCGCTCCATCAGTCCGGATTTTGGCGATCTTTATGTTTCTCCACATCGTGATAGGAGCTATCCGTGATTAATATCTTCAGGCTTTTTGGTGCTGCGGTTGCGACCAATTTTGTGGCAAGAATACTGGTTGCATTGGGGGTATCTTTTGTCTCATACACAGGTTTCAGCACCATTTTAAACAGTGCAGCAAATCAATTGAGATCGCTTTTCGGCGGAATGCCATCCGACATTATTGCGTACATTGGCCTTTCAGATATCGACCTTGCAATCAATATGGTGTTGTCAGCCTACACCGCAAAGCTGGCGATGGTCGCCATGAAAACTCTGAGGTTTGAATAATGATTCATTTAATCACCGGCATCCCAGGCTCAGGCAAGACACTTCTGGCAGTTGAGTTAATTGTAGAAAACATGAAATCAGCGAGTATTAGACCGCTATACACGAATATCAGCGGCTTGAAATTCAACGATTTGCGCTGCTTTGAACTGGAGAAACCAGAGGAATGGTTCAACTTGCCTGATGGTTCTATCATTGTGATTGACGAGTGCCAACGCTGGTTCAGACCTCGGCCAAATGGATCGGCAGTACCGGAAATGATTTCCCGTTTTGAAACGCATCGCCATCAAGGGCACGACATTATCTTGATAACCCAGAATCCACGACTGATTGATAGCAACATTCGTAAGTTGGTGGAGCTGCATCAGCATATGTATCGGCCGTTTGGTCTCCAATCGCGGACTGTAATGGAATGGACTACGTGTAACGAAAGCCCTGAGCCAGCCCAATCTGAGAGTTCGTCGCTCAAAACCAAGAAGGCCTTTGATACAAAGCTGTTCAGTTATTACCAATCTGCAACAGTCCACACTCACCAGCGTCGTTTGCCGTGGAAAAAAATCTATCTCATGGCTGGTTCAGTCATTTTTGTCGCCGGTTGCGCATACAAGTTTATTTCAGGCAAAGTTGAAGACATTGAACAGGCGCGCAGTCACGGCACGGAAACTTCAGTCACTGATACGGCAAGCAAGCCAGGAGTAATAGCGGCATCTCCCGAACAAGAAGAAACAGAAGTAGAAGAAAACTTTGTCTTCAGGGGGTTTGAACGTACGGGTACTAATATCACGATCTACTTTGAGAACACAGCAAGCGGCAAGCTGTTTACTCTGGCCGACTTCGAGGGATACAGCAAAAGCGGCGCCTTAACAGAGCTGTTTGTAGAATCATCAGCTGGCCGCAAGACTTACCAGATTTTTGACTCAGAACTTGCCAGCCTGCTGCCGTAAGTGGTCGAGGTGGGCGCTTGCGCACGCCTCGAACGCTTATGGTAAAAAATCAAAAAAATCAAAACCATACAAGAGCGATTGAAAAAGACCAATTAGCAAGCTAACTTGCAAAGATTATGTCATTAATGCTATTTATAGGAACAAATAGTATTATTGATGCAAAATGACAGCATTTGCAGATAAGAACCACGCAATCCTAAAACATAAAAATCACACATTTGCAACATTTAAAGTAATGGACTAAGCTAATGTATCAAGATCACGAAATAGTTGTTAAGCATCTACTTGGAAAAATTGTCTTCAAAACAAGAACACTAAACGTGGAAGAAGATGTCCAAGTTGATAAAAAGCTGACTTTCGGGGATTTGGGTACTCATCTTGAATCTCTAAAAGGTTTCGATGCTCAGTACTTTAGCAAGACACTTGTTTTGACTTTGGAAGATGTAAATTATGACGTTGATAAAAGCGTTATTTATCTAATGATCAACAGCCATTTAAAACGCTCCAAGTCAACTGTCATAAAAAATAGAGAAACAAAAGTTCGTAAAGAATACACTCCAGACGTACCGGCCGGAGATCGTTATGAACATTCGACTCATGTTGTAATAAAAGCGACACCCAAATTTGATGGTGACCACGATATACTAATTGAAAAGACAGAACATTTAGCTACAAACATTTTCTTTCTATTCATTAATAAAGTGCTTTTTGAAATTGCAAAGAAAAATGAGAATGATTACACCTGCAAGGCAAAATTATCTAACAAAGAAATTAGATTTAAACCTGCTGTGGAATATCATTCAAAGCCTGACGAAGAATTCATGAAGAATGTGCAGAGTGGGAGCATATCGGAAATTGTTCTCATAAAGTCAGAACCTCAAGAGATAATAATTCCTGACCAAAACATCGTAATCAAGACTAAAGAGCACACTTTAAAAATAGACACATCGAGCCTAAGTAATAATGCAATAGATTCATTAAAGAAAATCGGTGCTTTTTTTAAAAAATCAGAAAAGCATGTAAACTACGATAAAATAAAAGTTAGCTTTAAAAATCCAAAGTCTGTAAAAGGAATAGGTGGTGGTACTGCATATTTAGACGCTACGACTCTTGCACAAGATACGACAGAGAACTATGTCACAAAAAAATATGTAGTCAGTGGTTTCAAAGGGCAAATAAAATCGTCCTACGAAACTATAAATAGTGAAATTGCAGAAAAAATATTTGATCTCCTCTAAAGGAAAACATAATGTTATATCAGCTTTTTCGTCCATTTTCATATTTGACGATTTTCAATGTCGGACATAAAGCATTTTATGATTACATAATACCTTTAGCTTTAACAATAATATCCTTATTCACAGTCTGCGCTGGGAACAACTGGGAAATAGCAAAAATTGTTAGCGAAAACCGTCTTGCAGCCGGACTGTTTGATGTAGTAAAAAACCTTCCTGGATTCTATATTGCAGCATTAGCAGCTATCGCAACATTTAACAAACCAGAACTTGACAATATTATTACTGACCAAAATAATAATTCACCTCAAGTGAATGTGCGGCATGTAGATCATAATGGACGAGTAAGTGATTGCCCCACGGCCATTTCGAGACGAGTCTTTCTGTCGATGCTTTTTGCATATCTAACCGCTATGAGTTTTGTAATAATTATCCTTTATGTAGTATTTTACTCAGCTGGATTCTTAGGTTCAGCATATGTTGTATTTGCATCTATTTTAAACGTAGCGTTTACCGCGATGTTCTGGCAAGTCGTGGTTTGTACGTTTTTTGGTTTATACTACCTTGGTGACAAGATTCATCACTAGCACCTTAAGGCATTGAATTGATAAGAATTAATTTAGGTTCAAATCCCCACAGCATCGCGAATCAAAACTAAGGCCACCTTGCGGTGGCCTTCGCATTTCTTAATAACTAAACCCAAATCCAAACAACCAAAAACTCACCCAACAACTTCAACCCTCAGCCCCAACTCCGAACTTAAAATCGCCAATTCAATCAACCGAATGCCCGCCAAAGCATCTACCACAGGTACCGGCAACTCAGCATCATGTAATAGCGCAGCCACTAACTGCTGATAAAACAACGCATAATTACCAGCCAAAGTCGGGTAACTCATCTGGCTATCAACCGTCGCCAGCACGCCGTAGTCTGTAGCTTTCTCTAAGCCCCAATCCGTACCGCCTGGCATTGCACCGGCGCGCAGCGCGTCTTCTTGTGGATCCAGGCCGAACTTTTGATAGCTGCCTTTTGTTCCTTGCAGCATAAACCGCAGGGTTGGGCTGGCGCAAAAGGGGCTGGAGTGTAGTACCACTTCTTTGTCGGGGTAATGCAGTTGCAGGTGGAAATAGTCGGTGCTTTCGCCGCCGGGGCGCAAGGTGCGGCAGTTGGCGGTGATGGCTCGTGGCATGCCGAATAAGCAAAGTGTTTGGTCGATTAGATGCGGTCCTAAGTCCCATAAAATGCCACTGCCGGGGCCGGCTTGTTCGCGCCAGCGGGCACGTGGTTCGGGTCGGAAGCGGTCAAAATGTGATTCGAAATAATGAATATTGCCAAGTTCGCCGCTTCGGATCAGCTGTTGCAGCGTTAAAAAATCACCATCAAAACGTCGATTATGATAGACCGCGAGCTTGCGGCCGCTTTGCCTGGCAATCGCCGTCAGTTGCTGGCCTTCTTCGCTACTGAGCACCAGCGGTTTTTCCAGCAGCACATGTTTGCCTTGCTGCAGCGCAGCTTTGGCCAGTGGGAAATGGCTGTGATTGGGTGAGGTGATCACCACCAGCCCGGCATCGCTATTTGCTATCAGCGCGTTGGCATCCGGGTAATGCGAAAGCTGCGGGTAATCAATTGCCAGTTCCGGCTGGCTGCTGCTGATGGCGACAAGTTCAAGCTCGGGTTGCAGCTTGATAAAAGGCAGATGGAAAGTGCGGGCCGACAGGCCATAGCCAATCACGGCGGTTTTAAGCTTTGCAGTTTCGAGCATGGCAGTTACCTATTAATAGCGCTGCGGATTGCAACGGCGCGATTTGGATCCTGCCACGATCATACCTGAAAGCTTTAAGCGACATCGGTTAGCATCGCTAAAAATCAGCGAACAGCCTTTGGGTTAATCGCCCTTTTCCGGAAAAAACAGCGGAAAGCCCTGTGCGTCGTAATACAGCGGCCGGATGCGGGCGTGGCGATTGGGATCGGTCAGCGGCGTGCCGCGAAGCTCTTTATAATCGCGGCTGTGATAGAGCATTAAATCGGTTTTACCGTCTTCGGCCAGCACAAAACTGTTGTGGCCCGGGCCAAATCGATTGAGGCTGGCGTTGCTGGCAAATACCGGTTGTGGCAACTTGTGCCAGCTATGCGTCTGCCGTAAATCGGCGTTGGCGTCGGCCCACAACAAGCCCATCGCATAACGCTCATCGGTGGCGCTGGCCGAATACGTGACCAGCACCCGGCCATGGCGCACCAGCACCGCCGGGCCTTCGTTGACTTTATAACCCTGCACTTCCCAGTCGAGCGTTGGTTCGCTCAATTTCACCACCGGTGGTTTAATTTCAGTTGGGCTACTCATTTCCGCCAGCCACAAAGCGGAGTTGTAACTTTGGGCGGCGTCTTGTTGTGCCCACATCAGGTAGCGTTTGCCGTTGTGACTAAAAATGGTGGCGTCGAGGGCAAAACTATCCAGATGCGTGACGAGCTGCCCTTCTTCGCGCCATGAGCCTTGTTTGGGATCGGCGTGGCCGTTCGACAGCACATACATCCGGATACTAAAAGGCTTGGCGATATCGCCAGCAGCAAAATACAGATACCAGCGGTTGTCGATGCGGTGCAATTCCGGCGCCCAGATATTGGCGCTCATTGGGCCGTTGGCTTTTTTCTGCCAGACGGTGACCGGCGTCGCCAGTTTTAAATCATTCAGCTGGCAACTACTGCGGATTTCCAAGGCTGAAAAATCGGGTACAGTGGCGGTGAAGTGGTAACAACCGGTACTGTCGTCGCGATGGATAAAGGGGTCGGCTCGTTGCAGCACCAACGGGTTATCCGGCAATTGCGCTGATGCTGGCGCGGAAGTGGTTGGTAAAAGTATTCGCGCCTGTACAGGCTCGTCAGCCCGTAACATGGCAGACGGCCCTAACAAGCCGACACCAATAGCAACAGCGGCAAACAGCAAATAAACTAACTTTGGCATCAGGTTTCTCCTGGTCAACGCCAGACTTGTCCGCACCAGACTTGTTGTCTGGCGACAATCTCGCTATTATTCATATTGTATTACTTATTAGAGATTACACAGCACTGGTTCACCAGTAAAGGAGAAAATGGATGGCGCACCTGAAAAAAAACCGGCTCAGTAGCACTAAGTTGCTGAGCGCATTCAGCTTGTTTTGCAGTGCCTTGTTATTGCCGACCACTGCAGTCATGGCCAAACAGCTGGAAGTGCACGATCCGGTGCTGGCAAAAGAAGGCAAATATTATTATGTGTTTAGCACCGGCCCGGGCATTACCATTTATCGCTCCACCGATTTAACCAACTGGCAGCGCAGTGGCCGGGTGTTTGCAACTGAACCCACCTGGGCGAAGAAAGTGGCGCCTGGTTTTGATGGCCACCTCTGGGCGCCGGATATCATTGAAAAAGATGGTGTTTTTTATCTGTTTTATTCGGTGTCGGCCTTTGGCAAAAATACCTCGGGCATGGGCGTTGCCACCAATCAAACGCTGGATCCAACGGCGAAGAATTATCAGTGGCAGGATCAGGGGCTAGTCTTGGAATCGGTACCGAATCGCGATAACTGGAACGCAATTGACCCGGCGATTATCAAAGACGAGCAAGGCCACTACTGGATGAGTTTTGGCTCGTTCTGGGATGGTTTAAAACTGGTGAAACTGGATCCGAGCCTGACCAAACTGGCAGAGCCGCAACAATGGCACAGCATCGCCAAGCGGCCACGTGATGCTTTATTGCCGGATAGCGATGCTGGTAACGGTGCCATTGAAGCGCCGTATATTTTTAGCAAAAACGGTTACTACTATCTGTTTGTTTCTTTTGATAAATGTTGCCGTGGTAAAGACAGCGACTACAAAATTATGGTCGGTCGCAGCAAAAGCGTCACCGGGCCTTATCTGGATAAAACCGGTAAAGATTTAAATGTGGGTGGCGGCTCGCTGGTGCTCAAAGGTGACAAAGATTGGGTCGCTTTGGGTCATAACGCCGCTTATACGCTGGATGGCAAAGATTATCTGGTGTTTCACGCTTACGAAACGGCAGATAACGCCTTGCAAAAGCTGAAGATTTTACCAATGGGTTGGCAGGATGATTGGCCGGTAGTGGATCAGGCTGAGCTTAATAAATATCGCACCAGGTTGGTGGAATGATATAGGAGTTTAAGTGGAAAAAGTAAGGCGTACTCACCCGAAGGGTAGTACGCCGAAGTGGTTTAGATGCACATGCGGCGTACTGCCTTCGGCGAGTACGCCCTACGATTTTTCTATTTGAAACAATAGGTTGACACCATCGCACCTGTTGCCGTAAATATATAAATTTATATGGAAAAGTAGGGCGTACTCACCGCGTCAGCGGTAGTACGCCGAAGGTGCCACTCACCGCGTTAGGTACGCCGAAGTGGTTTAGGCGTACGGCGGCGTACTGCCTTCGGCGAGTACGCCCTACGATTTTTCATTTAAAACAATAGGTTGATACCATCGCACCTGTTGCCGTAAATACATAAATTTATATGGAAAAGTAGGGCGTACTCACCCGAAGGGTAGTACGCCGAAGTGGTTTAGATGCACATGCGGCGTACTGCCTTCGGCGAGTACGCCCTAC
>NZ_SACS01000023.1 GCF_004005945.1 Rheinheimera riviphila | reverse complement strand
CACGTTTGATAATGCTCACAAAACTGTGTGTAGCCATAGGCCGTGGCCGTATCGAGATCTCGATATTCCTGCCATAACAGCAGCTTGGTCATCCCTTTACGTTTGAGTTCCTGATGCATCAAAGCGAAGTCAGGCTGGCGTTTGTGCCTGGACGAGTTTTTGCCTTTATAGACAGCTTTTTCTAACTCGGTATCGCTGGTTTGCTCAAGCAATGGCCAGCTTAAACCGCTGGTCGCAAAGCGTGACAAGATCTCGCTGACAGTCGCTGGACCTACAGAGCAGCACTTACTGATGTCTCTTAAGCTAAGGCCAGCATCAAAGCGAAGTCTCAGAATGTCTCTAATTTTGCTCATATCTGTTCTCTTTCTAGCCATGGTCAGCTTTTCCTAAATGCATTAAAGTTAGGATGAGCTTACCAGTTGATTTAGTTAGAAAAAGAACGGCATTTCGGTATTCCGATCAGTGATTCCGGCATTCCGAACAGCGATTTCGGAAAATGGCTAAAAGTGATCGGATAAAACCGGAATAGGCGATCGGATTAAACCGAAATGGGTGATCGGATTGGACCGAAATGAGTGTTCGGATTCATCCGAAACATGCACGGCGATGGTGGTGGCGATTGATACCGGCGAATGGAATGATATTCACCCGGTGGATAAAAAGACCTTAGGTCAGCGCCTGGCGCTGGCGGCGCGGGCTGTGGTTTATGGCGAGCAGGTGATTTATCGCGGGCCTGAACTGGCGTCGTTGCAGGCCGATGGTGCAACTTTGTTGTTAAGTTTCGATCAGATTGCTGCTGGCCTCAACCTAAAAGGCGATGCAGCTACGATCAATCAGAGTTTTGCCATCGCTGGTGCAGATGGAAAGTTTCAATGGGCGGCGGCGGAGCTTGTGGGCAAGCAACAAATTAATCAGCTGCGGTTATCGCACCCTGACATCAAACAACCGGTGCAGGTGCGTTACGCCTTTGCCGACAACCCCAACGCGGTGTTGTACAACAGCGCCGGTTTGCCAGCCAGCCCGTTTGTTGCGGCATTGCCGGTGGCGCGGCATTAAGCGGTGGTGTGATTGTTGTGGATTACAGGGTTTAGGCTGATTGCTAGCCGTAGACTGCTATGAACGAACTGCAGACATGACTAGGTCTGTTGAAATGCGCCGAAACTTGTTAGACCTAGAAAGGCAATAGCTCAATCAATAACTCTATTTATATATGGACTTGGTGACCAATTTGGGCTAAATCCTATATTTTTTTTGTCAAAAATAGTATCACCCATCCAATTGTCATCGAGTGACATCGCATTCAATATTACATAAATTGCATCAATTGCTTTTAAACAGAACTCCTCATTTACGTTGTTTAAGCCTGTAATTTTATCAATACTAATTTCGAAATGAGTAAACTCTGATGGCTTCGACTTGTAATGCACAAGCTGATTTCTTGACTGCACGACCTCCACGAATACATCTAGTGAAGCATCCAATCTTTGCTTAGATAATGGTTTTCCTGTTTCAACATCCAATACCCTTACTAGAATATGATGAAGAAGTTTTTTTGTTCTGTCGCTTATGCCCTGCGAGTTCCAACTTTCGATTTCATTTGACGAAATTTTGCCACTTGTTAGTAGAATAGCAAGCTTAAGATTGACACTAGACTCCACAGACTCCACAGACTCCACAGACGCCACGCAGTTAGTTAAGAAGGAGAAATAGTGAGCTACAGCTTCAGCTAACGGAGCGTGTGTCTGTTCAAATGCGCCATCGATATCTAAAGACATCCCTTCAGGCCATTGTTCCAAATAATTATTAATTTCACTGTCTATTTCTTTTTGTTCATTTTTTTCGAATAAATTTTGATATTCTTGAATATTCCTTACAAACCAATCCCTAGTTTCTTCAAAAATATTTTTTGCTTCATTGAAAAGCCTTAAACTAACTTTTGCAGAATTGAAGTACACAAGAGGCATCAAAAAAATATTCTTCCCTTTAATTGAAGTGCCAGATACAGTTATTTTGTTAATGTCTTTTTGTTTCATTTTGTATTTCAACTGCCTTTTATTTCATTGGAAACTTTTGGGATCAAGTTTTGACTTTTGCCCTAATGAGATATGCTTAAGGAAAAAAGAAAGACTTGACCCCGCATCCCTTTTTGTTATGTGTTGTTCGCTTCAACTTTCTTCACTGTCCTCAGACTCTATATCCAACGGTATAGGTGTGCTATGAAATATCATCGAAGTGCTTTCAGATCCAATTCCATGTAGGACATATTCTTTCAAATTTGAATAATCCGAATAATCCGAACTTCCACCATACCCATACATGCCTGATTCATATTCTATATGAGGTATTTTTTTACCATCTTTTTCTAATTCCTCTATCCAGAAGCACGGATTGCTATTTGATTTTGGCTTAATTAAACATTTAACCCCTCGAATACGAGAATACGCCTGCTCAGCATAACCCTTCATATAGAAGTTCCCGTCAGGCTTAATATCCTGTACCAGCCAAGTCAAAATATGACCCATAAATTCTTCAGCATGGCTTTCAGCAGGAATCAAGCAGCGAGACCAAAAGCAGCCTATTTTCAAGTTTCTAGCCAGTCGGCCTAACTGAACAATGGACTCAAAAACAGCCACAACCGTTTGCGTGGACTTTAATTTAGTAGAATTGCATCCAAGATACGAAAGGCTTTCCATGCATCTATATGCAAAATGAGAATTACCATTATTAAGAGCAGAAACACCTAACGCCTTAATATCGTAAGCGTAAGCTGATATGTTGTATTTATCGAGCTGTTCCAGATGATTTTTAGAAACTGCATTCTCCATATCGTAAATATTAACTTCAGCTACTCTATGAATAGTATTCAGTACTTTTATCGGCTCTATAACACTATGTGATTCGAGCATTTTTTTAGCAATCCATACGGAATCAGACGCAATAGATCTTGCTAGATCTGAACATGGTTTGTGAAGCACCTCATATTTCATTAAAAAATCACATAGATCACTCGATAGTGATTGGAGAAATATACCGTTCTGATCCTTTTCAACCACAGAAGCGATAATTGAACGCAGTCTTTTTCTAGCTATATATTTAATTCCGGCATCTATTTTATAAGAATTCTCGTCTTTAAATTTGAACGAGTAGAACCTTATGACAAGCTTTAGAATTGCATTTAATGACTGTCGAAAAATTGGATAGTCATTGTTCTCAACAGACAAGTTTATTATGATAGTCATTGAGTCCCATATATCATTTGGCTCAATCCCTAACGTACTTGGCTCGAAATCATAGGCATGTATTGGTATTTGATACTTACCCCTATTATTCAAATAACTCTGATGTACTTCTACTTCAGACTTTATTTCTATAGACAGCTGCTCTAGGTATAGGGATATGGCGTTTTCGCTGACAGAATCTCCAATAAATTTTTTAGCGCTTAGGTATCTAGTTGTCAGCACTGCATTATCTATAGAAGAGAAAATCAAGATAGGAAGTACCCACAACGCTATTTTTCCAAAGTGTTCGGGTATGATTAAAAAACAGATTAGAGGAAAAAGGGGCAAAGTCAATAACGCAATAACGTTGAACCATTGCCTTGTCGTTATCTCGCTGTATATTGCTTTGTACTTGGAAAGCTGATAACCAAAAAAGGTAAAGTTAATAGAAAATATAGCTATCGTGAAGTTAATACCCAAAAGCCACGGGGTGATCTTGCCCACATCAGCACTGACCGACCCAAACACCAGTAACGTCATTACGATTAGTAGGATTATATATCTCAATTCAAATTCCCAGGCTTAAGTGCAGTGAATATTTAAACTTTTTAATATGCAATACGGTGCTTCGTTCAGACACATAAAGTATTTTTTCAAAGGCAAAGAACCCGCAAAAAGCAAATTTTATTGCCTTCTTTCATGAATTTTTCTCAGAAGAAGTTAGCCTTTAACCAACGATAAATCAAACGCTCCCAAATATATTCACCAAAATAGGTAAGCGCTGGAACGGTTTCATACCCGCAAGACGGTGGTTAAAAAACTCATAAGGAAAGTGATACGTTAAATCAGTCTTTGCTGTTGATGAATAGTTTAATCACTTGTGCGAAATGTTCGTGGACTATCTAAAAACTGTTGGTCTGCAGCAGCCAAAATCAATATCCGCTTTTGGCAAAAGCCACTCTGCAACCTTTGCTAAAAGTTCAGTGCTAAGTCCGCTGCAATAAAACCTTTGGGGTCAAGTCTTAAAACCTTTGGGGTCAAGTCTTGACTTTTGCCCTAATGGGATATGCAACTAAAGGCAAAAAGCAAGACTTGACCCTGCATCCTGTGGAAAAGCAACAAAATAATCACGCCTATGCCGACAACCCCAACGCGGTGTTGTACAACAGCGCCGGTTTGCCAGCCAGCCCCTTTGTTGCGGTATTGCCAGCAGCGCGGCCTTAAGCGGCGCTGGTGAAAAAGTCTTTGGGGTCAGGTCTTGCATATTGCCGTGGAAGGCAAAAAGCAAGACTTGACCCCGCATCCTCTAAATTTGTTTGTTAGGAGACATTACCAAAATGCCTCCACTTGCTTAACCAAAAGTGACGCAGGAATGTCGATACCCGTTAGGTTTTTACCACTGAGATTGACACCTACAACCTTTGTTTCAGGTGGAAGGATTGGCAAAAAGTGCTCCTTGAATTGTCCCCATACCACACTTCTCGGTTCAACCTTACCAAGCAATTCTGGATTGAGTTTCTTGAGGCGCTCTATCCGAGTTTTAGAAGACCAGACAGGGAAAGAGACCTTTTTATCCTTCAAATCGAATTCCAACAGTATTTCACCAGGCAGAACTCCGAACCAGACAACTTTGGTTTCAGCAACTTCCTCATAAAACTTATTAGCTTGTGGTACTCCGGATGACACCCTTTGTCTCCTAACGACCGCATTTGCGGCTGGCTTGGAGCGCAGCGGAAAACCAGTCCGACAACATGCGCTTGTTACGTGTTGGCTGCATCATTCTCCCACCCCAAAGTTGGCCCTTTATGAATGCCGCCCGTAGCTACCAAAACCTGTATATCTTCTTGAGATGGAAAATGGTTTGAATACGCTGACCACTTTTCCATGATATATTTCTCCCACCAAACGGCAGGATCTAACTGACTAACCTTACCATCATGAACATTTTCATACTTGTAACCGTCAGACTTTAAATCATCTACCACTCTAAGTAATGCTGACTCATAGTCTGGGGCCGCGACGTAATAACAAAGAATTGCGCCTTTCCATTCTTGAGGCATTTCCTGATTTGTGCCCCGCGAAACCACAATTGGGCACTCAAATAACAAATTTGTATCACTAAAAAGTGGCTCCGATTTGGCCGCAATGTCGCTAAGCAAGGTTTTTGAACAGGAATTCGTAAACATTACGTCCATCGGTGATATTCCAGCACACTGCTCGGCTAGCTCTCTGCCCAATTCGTTCGATGCTTCAGATGCATCAATAACAAGTGCAATACGATATTTTTCCTCAGTTTTATACTTAAGCTTTGAGAAATATGCGTTTTTAACTTGTGGAAATTTGCGAAGAATCTTTCCGACTTCAAATCTTAACGCGCTGACGCCATTCCCCTCTAAATCTCCGAGGAACTCCATATCTGAAACTTTTGCTTCGAGTTGCTTAGGTTCTTTCTTTTTTCCAAACAATTTTCCTAGCACTTAAAACTCCAAAGACACGTAACAGTATTTTTTCAAAGGCAGAGAACCCGCAAGACGCAAATTCTATCGCCTTCTTTCATGAGTTTTACTCATAATAAGTTAACCTTTAACTCACGCTAAATCAAACGCTTCCAAACGTATTAACCAAAATAGGTAAGTGTTGGAACGGTTTCGCGCCCGCAAGACGGTGATTAAAAAACTCATAAGGAGTGCTATACGTTAAATCAGTCGTTACTGTTGATGTGTAGCATAGGCATTCGGGACATTTTTCCGCGGTATACTAAAAACTGTGATTCGGCAGCAGCCAAAATTAATATCCGCTTTTAACACAAAGCCACTCTCCAACGTTTGCTACTAGTTCAGTGCTAAGTCCGCTGCAACGACTGGTAATAAGCGATTGCAAATGAGTGGGGCTTTCAATGCAATTTATCAAATAGCGCTTTGATGGCAGCTGCTTTTATGGCTGGCAATCAATAAAACTGCTGATGGTCAGCCGTCCTTGTCTTGGATCGGCTGATAGCAGAGACGAAGCGGGAATATGGCCGGTATGTAGCAAGTTGCGTGGGTAGATCACCAGCCGGTTAAACACCCCTTGTGGATTGGCGATTTGTTCAAACAGCGGCGTATCGCCCTGAATATAACCGGCTCTGGCTTTGGGAAAATTCGGTCCGTCATTTTCGCTTTCTAACGAACGGTAATAATCCGGCATCCGGCTTTGATTAATGGTTTCAAAACCGGTTTTACGATGACGGTAAAAAGCGGTGCCGCCTAAATCCCCTTGAAACAAATAATGCACCGCCGCCAGTGCATGCAGTTCGACCGTATCAAAATGTGGAATCCGTTGTAGCAGTTTCAGCTGCGTTGGCCGCGTGGTGATAATGGAATAGTGGCATACCGAAAAGCTGAGTGGCCGCTCCGGCAGCGCGAATACTTCCAACAAAGTTGGCTGCAAACTTTGCAACAACATTTGCTGATAATGCCGTGGCGCTGCCGCCCGCACGCCCGGATAATACGGCGAATTGGCCACAAATTGCTGGCGACAGGCGTGCGCCACCAATAGCTCAGGTTGCGCAACAAAGTTATCAATCACCAACAACGGCGATTGCTCCATCCCAATATGCAGCAGTTGGATCTGCATCTGGGCATGCGCGGTCAGAATATTGCCGCTGTGTGGCAGTCTTGGCGCCACCAATGACAGGTTATCCGATCCAGCCATCACGCCACTCACTTGTCATTCGCCGGGCAATATTGCCGCAGAAAATCGCGATGCGAGGGTAACTTTTCCACCGCTCGGCCGATGGTGTCGCGAATATTTTGCAGATGCTGGCGTAACTCCTGCTCCGGTAAACTGGCCACCAGTTGATGGTAACTGTTTGGTTGCAGTCGTTGGCCCAGCATCACGTGAGTCCAAGATTCCAGCCGGAACATTTCCTCGCCACTTTGAAACGCATGCGCGCTTTCGCGGAATAATTCCATCCGGTGTGCCAGCGAATCCGGCACCTGCATGGTGCGGCAATAATTCCAGAATGGGCTGTTGGTGCGCTCGGTCTGGTGATAATGCAGAATAATAAAATCGCGGATTTTCTCCAGCTCGCTAATCGACTGCTGATTGTATTCATCGGCCAGTGCCTGCCGCACACCGTCAAATGGAAACAGCCTTAATAACCGCACTACACCGTTCATAAACAGATAAATGCTGGTCGATTCCAAAGGTTCGATAAAGCCGCTCGACAGCCCGAGCGCGACACAGTTTTTATTCCAGAATTTTTTGCGCTGACCGGTTTGATAACTTAGAAATCTCGGTTCAAATAACGCCGATGTTTCCAGTCCGTCCACTAAGCGCTGCCTGGCTAGTTCATCCGACAGATAATCACTGGCATACACCAGGCCATTGCCAACCCGGTGCTGCAGCGGAATTTTCCATTGCCAGCCGCTATCATGAGCGATGGCGCGGGTGTAAGGCGGTATGGTAGCGGCCGATTCGGTCTGCACCACCACCGCTTTATTGCACGGCAACCAGTGATCCCAGGGCACAAAACCGGTTTGCAAAGTTTGTTCAATCAGCAAGGCGCGAAAACCGGTGCAATCGATAAATAAATCACCACTGACTTCCTCGCCGGATGCCAGCAGTAACGACTTAATATCGCCGTTTTGATGCTGCGTCACAGAAGCAATTTTGCCTTCAATGCGCCGACAACCGTGGCTTTCGCTGAACGTGCGCAAAAACCTGGCATACCGACCAGCATCCAGGTGATAGGCGTAACTGATGTTGGAAGTGGCTGATTTACCGAACTTATGCGCCTTGGCGGCTTGCAGTTCATAACAATAATCACCAAAAGAAGCCTCGACGCCAAGCTTTTGACCATGCAGGAAATAATGCTGAAAATCGGTGAGGAAACTGCCTTTGCCGGTGGTGCCAAAAGGGTGAATGTAGCGATCGCCAATTTGCCCCCAGTTTTCAAAAGAAATACCGAGTTTAAACGTGGCGTCGGTGGCGCGCATAAATTCCTGCTCGTCGATGCCTAAAATATTATGAAATAGCTGCACCGGCGGAATGGTCGATTCGCCCACGCCGATAGTGCCAATGTCTTCCGACTCAACCAGCACGACCTCGACCAGGCCTTTTAGCCGTTTTGACAAGGCCGCAGCAGCGACCCAACCGGCGGTACCACCACCTGCTACCACGACTTTTTTAACGGCTTGGTTTGAATTGTTTTGCATCGTCTATTCCCTGTATTTGCTGTTGTTATTGTTGTTTTTATATCTAAGCTGTTCTTTCTTTAGCGATTTAACCGGTTAAGCAACATCGCCCGCAGCTGCCGTGCCTGCATCTCATCAAGTTCGCCCAGCACACCACGGGCCGCTTCCGGTAAGTGTTGGCCAGCTTTGGCCGGGTCATCAAACACGTAATAATCAAGCAGTGCCCGCCAGGCCAGGCGCTCATGTTCCGGCTTATCACGCAGGCATAACAACGCGTGATAGAGCAAATTCATGCCCGAGCCGGTATAGCGCGGCGCGCGGCTCCACCAGTAATTAATCAGAATGTTAAAAGTACCCAGCGCCTCGACCTGATGCCACCACATGCTGGGTAAATACAGCGCATCACCGGGTTCCAATTCTGCGACTTGCCCGGCGGCAACGGCTTTGGGGAAATCCGGAAAACGCGCCAAGTCCGGCGCCGCAAAATCGACCATGCTGATCACCTGGCCGCCCGGTGTTGGTTCAAAAGGACCGGGGTACAAATGCGCCACTTGCTCTGGTGGAAACAAACTAAAACGGCGTTTGCCGCGCACACAACAAGCCAAATTATCCGAAGCGTCATAATGTGCGGCAGCCTGCGAGCGATTGCCGAGCCAAATGCTGATGCGATCGGGCTCGGTGACATAATCTAGCTGTGGTGCGGGGCGTTGCAGCAACTGATGATCCGGCAGGGTCGGAAAATGACTTTGAATTAAATTCGAGGCGATATACACCGATGGCGGTTGCTCCAGCGACTGCCACTCCAGCATTTGCGTCAGCACCTCATCGACCTGACCCATGCTGATGTCAAAATTAAGCTTGGTCGCACTTTCATCATAAAAATAACGGCCATTGAGCCCCGGCGCACCCCGATAAACCTGGGTTGGTCGGCCGTTGTAATGCTGACGCAAATAATCGGCGGCAGCTTCGGCCGACTTTTCGCCAGCCAGTAGCAGCGGCCAGTGGCTAATGAGACCTTTGAGGATCAGCGGCTCGTCACCACCAAGCGCATCGTCCGGAACGATGCCGGGTTGGTCGATGATGATTTCGCGCGTGCGGTGTGGCAACTGCAACATAGGGTTGTCCTTGATTGCGCTACAAAGCAAATTCTACAAATCAGTACTCAGCGCAAGCCGCCGGTTTTTGCGCTCGATTAAATCACGGATATTGCTCATCGAACTGACCATCGCATGCGCCAGCTGTAAAAAGCCGGATTGATGCAGCTTTTCCAAATCAGCGCCACGTAACGCGGCGAGCCGATTTTGGTCGATACAATAATTACCAATCAAGCGGCGTTTGTCACCATTTTGCAGACTAAATTCGATGGTGACGGGTTCCAGCAACGCAAGCTGCTCAAAGGCGCTAAACATCACCGACGACAAGGCTATCCCTTGATGGATGGCCTGCAATGTGGCCGAAATGTGCAACAGGTACGGGCTGTTGCCGCCTTCGGGTAAAAAGAGTGGTTGTCCTTGATTGGCTTGATTCGATTCTTGATTCGATCGATTCGAACTTTGATTGCTAATGACTTTTGGATGGTCCAAATCAATATGCACCATCGGATCTTCAGCGGCATCGCCTTGACCAGAGTTCCGTGAAAAACCAATTAAAAACGGGCCTTTTTCAATGGTCGCCGGAATATACCGCGCATCCCAGCCGGACGGACGTTCGGCGGCTAAATACAAATTCTCATCAGCGGCAAAACCCATTAACACAATGGCTTGAAACTGCCCCGAGGCTTCATCACGACGGGCAAGGATCGGGTATTCTTTTTGTAGTTCATTAAATTCGGTTGGAAATACCAGCGTGCTGGCGAGATTGTCACCATAGTCAAAGCCAAAATGATGAATAACTCTGGTGTGTTGATGATCGATATTATTCAGCAAGACGTGTTGGGTCATCGTTAATCCTATTAAAAAGCCGCCGGCATCACCGGCGGCTACCACCCTTAAAAGTCGTAACGTACGCCAACCTGATAACGTGCACTCAAGTCGGTCAGATACCACATCATGGCTTCGTTGCGGGCATGACTGCGGCTATCTTCACCGGTCAGGTTCAGGCCTTCCACGAACACCGTGAGTTGCGGGTTCACGGCATAACTGACGTTCACGTCCAGCTGCCAGTACGCCTCGTCAAACCTTGGGTTGTTGGAGCCGCCTTTATTCACTTCAGCCAGGAACTTGTCACGCCAGTTCAACGCCACCCGTCCGGTCCAGCCATCTTTTTCGTAGATACCAATCAAGTTAGCTGTATCGCTCAGACCAATCAATGCGAACTGCGATTCCGCCGGATTGGCCAGTACATCAAAGCCAATGTCGCCGCGGACTATGGTGTAGTTGGCCTGGACGCCAAAACCGGTTTCGCCGAAGAAATGCTGTACCGCCATTTCCGCGCCGTAGATTTTCGCCGCTCTGTTGTTATCCGGGGTATTGGTGCGGAACACCATTTCCGGATCGTCCGGATTAGCGACCAAATCAAATCCCGGATTGTTCGCCAGGAAGTTAATTTGATCCGTTGCGCCGGTAAACTGCGGGTTGGCACCATATTTCGCCAGCATATCCGGATGGTTCTTGAACTGCGTAAACACCATCATCGCGTAAAGATAGGTATCATCCAGCGGCAGACCGGCATTGCGAATGGCCTGTGCCGCAGCCAGTGCCCGTGGGCCGGCCGTGACATCACGAATACCCAGTAACGGCTGATCGACCTGCCGGCTACCGATAAAGTTCACCACGTCTTTCTGGAATAAACCGCCTGACACATAACTGGCCGGATCGTAATACCATTCCAGCGATAAGTCGTAGTTCGACGATTCCAGTGGTAATAACGCAGGGTTTGAAGCATTGGCCGTTGGTTGGGCACCAAACATGGTCGAGCCACCACCACCGCCGAAGTTAGACGCCGAAACACCGAGGCTACCAAGGCCAGCACGGGCAATGGTTTTGCTGAAAGAGAAACGGGTGATGAGTTCGTCAGTGATATGTAAGGTCACATCCAAACTTGGTAGCAGATAGTCGTAATCGTTTTTCGCCGAAAATGGCTGTGCTGGCACCGTTGAATCAACATAAGCCACGATGTCATTGTTATCTTCCCAGCGGAAATAATTACGGCTGACCAAGGAGCTTGATTCTGACTCGGTTTCTTCGTAGCGCAGGCCGGTCAGGATATCAAACGGCATTTTGCCAACTTCACCACTCAGCGCCACCTGGAAATAAGCGGCCATGGTGTCTTCTTTGACGATATTGTCAAAAGATAGCGACTTTTCAGACTCGGTTGGAATGTTTGGATATAAACCGAGCGCAGCTGTATACAAAGCCCTTGGATCGGCAATAAAACCATAACCACCGGCACGAGGGGTAAAATCTTCAAATTCACCATGTAAATCAAACGGCTGAATTAAATCACCAAATTCACCAGGGTTACCGACGTTCCAGTTACCCAGTGCGATGTTGTTACCAGCGGTCTGCATGGAACGCGATTCCATACTGCGGGTTTCAACACCAAAATCAAAACGACCGTCTTCTAATGCATAGCTGGCGTCAAATTTAACTTGCTGAATATCACTTTCCTGACTGGCGTTACGAATACGTGCAATCGAAGAACCCACGTCGCCAGCATCCACTTTGCCATTACCATTGGCGCCTTTGCCTGGTACGGCGTCGTTATAGACGTTCAGGTATGTTGGTAAGTCAGCACCGTAGAACCATTCACGTGAAGTGACAATTGGCGCACCTAAACCTACTGCCAACTCGCCGGAATTGCGCGGGCCGGTACCACGGCTGAACATGTTGGAATCGTGGGCATCCAGTGCCAATGTCCAGTCGTCATTGAGTTTGTATTCGAAGTTCACACCCACAGATTTCAGGGTGTTGGTTTGTTCCCGCCACTGCTGCTCATAACCTTCATCAACTGCACCGTCATATACTTCTTTAATATAAGACGGGGTTTTCACTGCATTATTATCAAACTCGACGATTTTGGTATTGCTGCCGGTTTGTACCCAGTTGGTGATTTCACCACGGTGTTCCACCAGATTGTTTTCGGCATAGGTGTAGTCGGCCGTGGCGCTGAAATTGTCTTGTGGTTTGAACTGTAAGGTCAGCTGCGCATTGTCGCGTTTGCGTTCTGAGTCAGAAAAAGCATAACGAATATCATTCGGGCGGGTGTACAACTGGCCTTGCGAAGGTGCATTGTTGACCACGGTCGCGGTGTTGTTCCAAAGCCGGTTGGCATCGGCGATATCGTCCCAGTAATCCACTTGCCAGTCGTTGACGGTGGCGCCGGTATAACCGGAATCCCGTTGTTGATGGCTGGCTGAAACGCTAACGCCAAATTTGCCATCGTCATTGGCATGGCTGAAAATACCTGACACTTCAGGTGTGACGCTAGAACCGGCACGATTGGACGTGTCGTGCGCAGCTTTCACGCCAACACTGGCCACGTTTTCTGAGCTGTCCAGTGGTCTGGCCGTTTTAACGTTCAGTGTTGCGCCGATACCACCGGTGGCAATATTGGCTTTACCGGTTTTGTAAACTTCAACGGCACGGATACTTTCTGAGGCTAAATTCGAAAAGTCAAAAGCACGGGCGCCGCCGCCGCGGGTGGTGCCGTCTGCGCCAGAACCAGCGCCGTAGGTGGTAGCTGAGGGCATGGTACGACCGTTCAGGGTGACCATATTGTTGTCACCGCCAAAACCACGCACTGTTACTTCAGAGCCTTCACCGTTGGTGCGGCTGATCGAGACACCGGAAATCCGTTGCAGTGATTCCGCCAGGTTGGTGTCCGGAAATTTACCGATATCTTCAGCGGAAATGGCATCGACGACACCCATTGAATTACGTTTTATGTCTGCAGCTTCTTGCATACTGCCACGGACACCGCGCACCTGAATCACTTCAATTTCGGCCGAATCGGCCGCCGGAGCTTGCTGTTCCTGCGCGTATAACGGCATCACTGCAGAACCGCCAAGCAACAAGGATATCGCCCTTGCCACCGCCGTTCTGGTAAATGTTTTATTATTTTTCATCTATCCAATCCCTCTCGACTTGTTGTATGTCACCAAATCAACGTTCTGGCTGGTGCTGTTGGTCATTGCACTTCTTATTGATGCCCGAACGTTAACTGTCATGGTGCTGATCGGTCCGGCTTCCTGCATTTCGAAGTCGGGCTGCCAACTCCCCGAAAATCATTGTAGTGATCCGCGTCCAAGGTTGAAGTTGCCAAAATGCGTTACCTTCTTGCTTTTTTTTACATTCTGCGATGATTAAAAAATAAACATAAAACATTCACCCCAAAAATGCGCTATTTCGGGGGTGGAAATGATGTTTTCGTTCAGGAAGGTGACCATGTTGCGATGAAAGTGGTTTTTTGCAAGATAACCAGCGTTTTCGGTCATCGGCTGGTAGCGGCTAATGATGCAGTTTTAGCGCCAGGGATCGGCAAAAGCCGGATTTTGGACAAAGGTGGGATCGGTCAGACTGTGTAAAAACGCCAGCAATGCAGTTTGTTCTTCCGGGGTTAGGTCGATGCCTTTTACGAAAGCACTTTTTTGTGGATGGCGGCGACCATCCCCCTGATACGGACCTGCGGCGGTATTGCGGCCACCTTCGATGTAAAACTGCAACACCTCCGGCAAAGTCGCGATGCTGCCGTCATGCATATATGGTGCGCTCAGCGCGATATTTCGCAGCGTCGGGGCGCGAAAGCGGCCATCATCGGCCGGGTTTAGCGTCACTTCGGCTAGGCCGCGGTCTTTATCCGGATAACCTTGACCTTCGACTTGCTGGCGATCGGTGAAGTACAAACCGGTATTGTGAAAGGGTCGCCGATCCAGCGGTTGTTTTTCGTGGCTGGTTGATTGGGTAAAATTAAAACCACCATGACAATGGTGACATTCCAGCCGCTCGGAAAAGAACAAATTCATGCCGTTAATTTGTTGTTGGCTAAGGGCGCTGTCATCGCCCTGATAAGCATAACGGTCAAACGGCGATTGCAACGACAGCAGGCTACGCACAAAGCTCGCGAGGGACTGGGTTACCCGCTGAAAATCAACTTGTTCATCGCCAAAAGCGGCTTTGAACAACTTCGGATAAGGCTCCCGAGCAAGCGCCTGCAGCACTTTATCTTCATGGCCAGTGATACCTAATTCTACCGGCTGTTCGCCAAACATCGGAATAAGCAGCTGATGTTCAATATCGGTCAGGCCATCGTGCGCCCAGGTCAGGGTTTTGTTGTAGGCAATATTCACCAACGCCAGCGCGTTACGCCGGTGTAATTCACCGGTGCTGCCGACCGAGCCGGTTTTAGGTTCACTAAAAGCATTGGCTTGCTGATGACAACTGGCGCAACTCTGCTGGCCGTTGCCGGATAATTGTTGGTCATAGAATAAAAATCGCCCCAGCTCTACTTTGGCTTCTGACATCGGGTTGTCGGCAGGCACTGTTGGTTTGGGGAAATCCGCCGGTAACTTCCAGACGTAAGGGGCTGGTGGCGCTTCAGTGCAGCTGGTGAGCAGCGCGGCCACGGCTACTATGGTGAACCGCTTTATCCGCTGTCCTGTGAATTGCAGTGTTGCTGATATTCGCAACTGCTGAGTCATGGTTGCAGCGCCCATACGGTGCTGCTGCCACCGATCCCGATCCCGAGCGCTGGCAGCAACTGCTGACAACTCAGACTGGCCGGATCAGCCATACAGCTGTTATCAGCAGCCGGAATAAAGTCACCGAACAGTGCAGCTAAGTCTAAAGTTAAGGTGGACTGGTCCTGATAAGGTAGTTGTACCTGCACCCGGTTAGGTGCGGTACAAGGTGTGGTTGGTGCGCGCATTACACTGGCCGAACTGCAACCGCTGGAACCCAGATGCAAAGACCAGTCGTGCTGTGGGCCATTCAGGTCGAGCCGGAAAAATTTGTAGCCGCTTTGCCAGGCCCAGTGCATATCCATTTGTTGTAGCGGAACGCCAGCGGTTAATGGATTCTGATGATTCAGCAAAAACGGCACGCCAAGTTCGAACTCTAAAGGTGCATGCAGCAAAGGCGCGGCAAATTGCAGTTGCCACTGGCCTGGTGACTGACAGTCGCTGCCGAGCAACGCCAGTTCCGTGCTTTGATAGTCGTTGGGTTGCAGTAATAAAGGTTGTTGTTGCTGTGAAAAGTTCGACAGATAAAACTGCAGTTGTTGTAACTGCCATGGCTGGCCACCCAGCAGCAGCTTACTGTTGCAGTCGATGGGCTGACCTTGCCATAGCAGTTGTACCAGCAATGTCGAATTGGATTTTGGCTGGCAGGCGCTCAGCAGCATCAGGAGCAAAACACACCAGCAGTTAATTAAATTTTTACAATTGTTCATTTGTTGCAGCGTGTCTCGCGAAATTTTGCTAACAATACCAAGATGCCAGCTTAAACCCAAAAATTTTTTATCTGACTAATGGATGGACCTGTTGATGAAACTTTTACCGCCGAATCTGAATTCCCGGTTGTTGTTAGCACTAGCATTAGTTCTAGTCATAGGGCTGTACGGCGTGAGCCCATCCGTATTCGCACATGCCGAGCATGACCGTGCCCGTTTTGTCTCGGCAACCGGTTCTGATGCTGGTCGTTGTGACAGCCCGGTCCGTGCCTGCCGCAGTATTGCCTTTGCAGTAAAACAAGCCAATAAAGGCGATAAAGTGCTGGTCGCTTCTGGTCGGTACGCCATTGATAATGGTGAAGATTTATTCTTTTTAACCAGTGCACTGGTGCCAGTGCTTGGCGGTTACAACAAGTTTGACCATTTCCAGAGCCAGGCGCCGCAGCTCAACGCCACCATTTTGACCGGCGTACCGCAGCCTTTTGTCGAGCAGTTACAGCAACAAGGTTTTGTCGTCGTCAACGACGGTTTTGCCAGTGTCCCCAGGGATTATCAGCAATTAGCAGCAACGCAGGCGCAATTACAACAAAGCCAGCCAGCAGCGGCCTGCGTAAATGGCAAAGCAGGCATTTATAGTTGTAAAAACATTGACTTAGTCAGCCATCTGGCACTCGGGGATTTTTCATCCAGCCCCACAGCGGCCAGTGATATCTGGGGCCATGTTGATCTGAACACCGGTACTGAATACGCCATTATTGGTTTGTATAACGGCACTGCTGTGGTCAGTCTGGCTGATCCTGCCGCACCCAAAGAAATCGGTACTATCCCTGGTAGCTCTACGTCCTGGCGTGATATTAAAGTGTTGCAGTATTACGACGCCGCTTTATCACGCTGGAAGGCGTATGCCTATATCAGTTCTGAAGGGACTGATAATCTGCAGATTGTTGATTTAAGCCAGTTGCCGACGAGCATCCGGCTGGTCAGCGCCGATACTGCCGTCACTTCAGCGCACAATGTCTATATCAGTCATGTCGATTACACCACCAACACCGCGCTGGATGGGCTGGAGCCGACGTTGCATATTGTCGGGCAGAAAGCCGTTGGTGGGTCTTTTACCACTTATGGCTTAAAAACGCCGGAACAACTGGCTTCATATTTCCCCAACAGTCAGGCGGTGCGCAGCGACTATACCCACGACGCGGCCTCCATGGTGGTGCGGGATGCGCGGGCCAATCAAAGTTGTCAGAATTCACGTTGTACCGTGTTAATGGATTTTAATGAGCAGTCAGTGCGGTTGTGGGATATCAGCCAGCTAAGTGGCGCCAAAGCCTTATCGGATATCACTTATCAAAATGCCAGCTATGTGCATTCCGGCTGGTGGAGTGAAGATCAGCGGTTTGTGTTTGTGCATGATGAACTGGATGAACGCAACGCCGGTTTAAATACCACGGTGCGGGTGCTGAACGTTGACGACCTGCGTAATCCGCTGTTGGCCAAAGTGTGGAGCGGCCCGACTGCCGCTATCGACCACAACGGTTATACCCGGGGCAATCGTTATTACATTTCCAATTATCAGCGTGGTACCACCATTCTGGATATTACCGATCCAACCAATCCGACTGAAGCTGGCTTTTTTGACTCCTTTCCATCGTCCGACAGCGCGGCTTTTAATGGGGTGTGGGGTACTTACCCTTATTTACCTTCCGGGCTGATTATTTCGGCTGACATCAACAGCGGTTTATATGTGCTGCGGGATCAGACCAAAACCAGCACTGCCGGTCAGGTCTCTTTTAAATCTGCCAGTTCGCAGTTTGCCGCTGGTGTACCGGTGCAGGTGACGGTGCAACGGCCTGCGGGCAGCGGCGCGGTCAAAGTGCGTTATGAAACGCTGAATGGTTTTGGATTGGTTAGTGATGGACCCTATGCCAGTGGTGAACTGAACTGGGGGGCTTCGGATCTGGCGGATAAAGTGATTCAAATCACCGCGCCAACCGCCGATGTAGCACCCAAAATGTTGTTTGTACGATTGTTTGACCCGCGCAACGGCTTAACGCTGGGAAGCCCTTCCTATCATACGGTGAGAATTGGCAGTGCAGGCTCTGCCAGCGGGGCCGTGGGGTTTGTCGCACCACTGCTCAGCGTTGACGAAAATCAGCCGACAGCCAATGTGGCGGTGGGGCGATTTGGTGGCAACGCCGGGTCGATGCAAATCAGTTATCAACTGGTAGACGGCAGTGCCAAAGCAGGCGTGGATTTTGTCGCGCAAAGTGGTGAGTTGCAGTGGGCCGATGGTGATGCCGCGGATAAAACCGTTGTGGTTACGCTGACCGACGATCAACTGCTGGAAGGTAACGAAGAATTTCTGGTCCGGTTGCAAGTGATTAGCGGTTCTTTGGCGCCAGACAAGTCGCAACTCACAGTGCAAATCAAAGATAACGAAGTGAATAAGTTGCCGGTGATTGGCACGCTGATATTTCCGGCGGAAGTGAATGGCGGTGCCACCACCACCATCGAGACGACTGCCACCGATGCCGATGGTGATACCTTAAGTTATCAGTGGCAACAAACCACAGGCACCGCCGTCACCTTGCAAAATGCCACGACCAACAAACTGAGTTTTGTCGCACCTGCGCAAAGCAGTACGCTAGGTTTTCAATTGACGGTTACTGACAGCCGGGGCGGCATCTCGACCGCCAACGCCAGCCTGCAGGTAAAAGCCGCCGTCACCACCACACCGGTGACACCGTCGTCGGGTGGTTCAGGCGGCAGTCTGGGCTGGTGGAGTCTGAGTTTACTGATATTTGTGCTGTGGCGTCGTCGCGGCTGATGTTCTCCTACAACTTATCGGTTAAATCGCCTGTTGCTGCGGCTGGCAGCAGGCGGAACCATCAGAAGCATCCTGCTGGCTGTGGTAGCATATTGTTCTAATTTTGGGGTCTTGGTGACAAGGCCCGCTGACAGGATCGGATAGATGCATCACAGCAATGACAGACCGCTTTATGGCATTTTGGCCATGCTGCTGGCGGTTTTTATGTTTTCCGGCATGGACGCCAGCATGAAAGCGCTGACTGAGCACTACAGTCCGCTGCAAATTACCTGCTTACGCGCCGCCTGCGCCTGGCCTTTTATTGTGCTGTGGTTATGGCATGGCAACCGGTTGCAACATCTGCTGCAAGCGCGTTGGTCGTTGCATCTATTTCGCGCCGCCCTTGGCATCGTGATGCTCTCCGCTTTTATCTATGCGCTTAAAACCTTGTCGCTGGCTGACGCTTACGCCATTTTCTTCGCGGCGCCGCTCCTGATCACCATGTTGTCGGTGTGGTGGCTCAAAGATTATGTCGCGCCGCGCCAATGGGTTGCCATTTTAGTTGGCATGGCGGCCGTGCTGTATATGCTCAAACCGGAAGGCGATCAGCTATTAAGCCTCGGCGCGCTGGCCGCGTTGTTATCGGCCTTTTGTTACGCGGTGTCAGGCATCACGGTGCGCATCCTGGCCAAAACCGAACCCAGCGGCAATATGGTGTTCTGGCTGATGACGATGATCGGCATCGGCGCAGGTTTATTGGCACTGCCTGACTGGCAACCACTGCACCTCATTCATTGGCCATACTTTTTAGCCATCGGCATTACCGGCGCCATCGGCCAGGTCTTTATCACCGAAGCCTTCCGGCTGGCCCCGCCTTCGGTGATCGCCCCCTTCGAATATTCCGCCCTGGTCTGGGGTTTGGGTTTTGACATTGTGTTGTGGCAAGTGTGGCCGGATAGTAGCCTGCTGCTGGGTGCATCAGTCATTATGGCCAGTGGTTTGTATTTGATTTGGCAGGAAAGGCGGTGATGGGTATGTCGTTAGCGTTCAGCTTCCAAACTATGCCAGACCCGAAGGATAATAATGACCGTGGCATGCACTGAATACCGCACCACGTAGTTGCCGAAAATCATGTCACGGACCGAGTCAGGCACCGGTGCCAACTCGACCGCCATGCCGATGTGAGGGAATTCTGGCAACAAACCGATTTTTTCAATCAACGCTGCCGCGATTTTGTTGGCAGCCGTGGGGTTGTGCTGAGCGATAAACTGACGCAGGCGTTTTAAATCTGTAATAGCATCCGCAGTGTAAACCAGTTTCACTTGCCAGGCTCCGGCGCGTCTTGCTCATCTTCGGTGCCCCAGCTCTGTAGCCAACTGTGCACCTCGCTGGCAGCAACGACCTTGCCTTGTGCCGCCGACTCCATTGCGGCAAGTGTTTGCTGCCAACGATCCAGCTCCAGTTGCTGCTTTTCGATGTATTCAGCCAACGCCTGATTGATCACCCAACCTTTACTCCGGTTGAGCCTGCCAGCTATTGCGTCCAACTGTTGTTCAACATCAACCTGAAGACGAACGGTCGTAACTCGCATATCGGGAACCTCTGCTTCATTGACTACAATGTATTACAGCATAGTAGATGAATGGCGTGAAGAGATTTGGCCAGTTACCTAACGTAGCTTCGAGTCATAAATACGGGCACTCATCGATTGTTTGGCAACACAAGTGTTCACAAGCGCCACTCGCGACAAAACCCACCAATAGCCCAAAAGTCACTTTTTATACCCCAAAAAATCGTGACTTCCAGCAGTTATGCCAGCGCCAGCGAAGCCTTAAAGTGGTGTCATCAGTCAGCGGGACTGACTCACTACTCCAAGGAACTTCATCATGAAAAAATTATCTGTAGCGACCTCATTACTGGCGGTATTACTGACTTCAGCTTTTTCTGCACAAGCCCATACCCTGACGGTCAATATTGATCAGATCCAAGAGCAAACGGGCAAATTGCATGTGGCGCTGTATCGCAGCGAGCAGTCTTATCAACAAGGTAAAGATGCGGTGGCGGCGGTGGTGAAAACGGTCAAAGGTGATTCCCAGCAACTGGTATTTCCGGATTTAGCAGATGGCCAATACGCGATTAAAATCATGCACGATGCCAATGACAACGGCGAGCTGGACCGCAACATCATGGGCATCCCAAGTGAAGGTTATGGCTTTAGCAACAACGCCGGTCAGTTTGGCCCGGCCAGTTTTGAAGACGCTGCTTTTGCGGTGGCTGCGGATACCAGCCTGACCATTCATATCCGTTAAGACGAATGTTGCGCTGTTAGATTGATTAACGTTATTTGCCGGAGGTATACCATGGATCGTCGCCGCTTTTTAACTGCCGCCATCGCTTGTGCCAGCTACAGTGCGCTGGCCAGCAACGCCGACAAACTGCTGACAGCAAGCCGTTCGCCAGTGATGGCGGCAAGCACAGCGCCATGGCGTAAAGCATTTGCCGGGGTGCGTGCCGATTTTTCGCCGCGGCAGCTGCAAACCGAAGGCCAATGGCCAGCCGATTTTAACGGCATGTTGCTGCGTAACGGTCCGGCACGGCTGGAGCGGGCGGGTGAGCGATATCAGCACTGGTTTGATGGCGATGGCATGGTGCAACAATTTACTTTCGCCAACGGCAAAGTACAGCACCAGGGCAAATTTATTCAGACCAAAAAATATCTGGTGGAAGAAATGGCGGGCGCTTTCCGTTACCACACCGCCGGTACTTTGGTGAAAAACCCATTACCGGCGCGCAATAACGATGATTTAAATACCGCCAATACCGCGCTGATCCCCTGGCAAGGTGAAGTGCTGGCGTTGTGGGAAGGTGGCTCGGCGCACCGGGTTGATCCACAAAGCCTCAGTACACTGGGTGTAAAAGATTTCGGCGAGCAGTACAAGCAACTGCCATTCTCGGCGCATCCGCTGCCGGATGGTCAGGGCGGGATGTGGAATTTTGGCACCTGGTATGTCAGCGGCCAGCCGTTGATGTTGCTGTACCATATCGGCGCAAAGTCCGAAATGCAGCGGATGCAGCAAATAACGCTGCCGCAAGCCAGTTACCTGCATGCCTTTAGTCAGACCGCAGAAAAATTGGTGTTTTTCTTAGGTGCTTGCGTCTACGAGCAAGGCCAGACTTTTATTGATGCATTTAAATGGCGGCCAGAGCTCGGTTCGCAGCTGCTGATCATTGATAAAACCGACTTTACGCAGCAGCAGTGGGTGGAATTGCCAGCCGGTTTTGCCTTCCATTGTGGGCAGGCCTGGCAGCAAGGCGGCAAGCTGCATTTGCAAGCCTGTTTATATCCGGACTCAGGCGTGATGCTGGAAGGCATGAGTTATTTGCTAACCGGTGATGGCCGTAAACAAAGCAGTGAAGCGGAGCTGGTGACTATTCGCGTGCCGCTGTCGAACAAGTCAGCCGCTGCCAAAATCGAGCGCAGTGGTCTGGTGATGGAGTTTCCACAGTTTGTTGCTGGTTTTCAAAGCACTGGATCTGCCGCGTCGGGCAAACCTGAAGTTGCGCCTTTGTTTGGCGTCAGCGGCAGCGATCGTAGCGAAGCCGGTTTGAGTGATAGTTTGGTGCGGATTGATGCCTCTGGCAGGCAACAAAAGTATCAATTTGCGCCGGGCGTGGTCGCCGAAGAGCCGTTATTAGTCAGCGGCGGTCGGCAGGTTTTAATCAGCTGGCTGGATTATCGCAAGAATCAAAGTGGTTTAAGTTTGTTTAACAGTCACGATTTAAACGCAGGCCCGGTCGCGCAGGCGAGGATGGACCGGATGTTACCGCTGGGGTTTCACGGCTGTTGGTTGGATGCATGAGTAAATAAAAAATGGGTCGAAGCTAATTGGCAATTAATTATCAATAATCAGCTTCGACCCTGTATTTGTTTTACAGTCGACGATAGTCCGCCACCACCCGACCATAATTACCAATTTCTGCTTCGTGGCTGACTTCGCGCCAGCTTTCGTCTAAAGCTGCTTCATACCATCGTTGCATCGCCGGCAGTTGCAGCAACTGTTGCACGTAGGCCATAGCTGGTGCGCTTAATTGCAGCCCATAACTTTGAATGCGAAATGCCACGGGCGCAAAAAACGCATCGACTGCACTAAAATCAGTTCCGGCTAGAAATGGCCCGCCAAATTGCTGCAAGCCTTGTTGCCACAACTCATCTAATCGTTGTAATTCTTTGGCGAGTGCCGCTGGCGGGTCTTGCAGCGCTACTCGGACACCACAATTCATGGTGCAAACACTGCGCAAAGTACCAAAACCGGCGTGCATTTCACTACAAGCGCTGCGGGCGAAATTACGGGCTACCGCATCTTGTGGCCAAACGCCAGGGTGGCGCTCGGCCAGATATTCGACAATCGCCAGCGATTCCCACACCACGACATCACCGTCATGCAGACAAGGCACTTTGCCGGTTGGCGAAAAGCTGCGGAAATTGTGATAGTTATTCGCGGCAAATTGCTGCAGTTGTTCGGTAAACGGAATATCCAGCTGCGTCAGTAATAACCAGGGCCGCAGCGACCAGGACGAATAATTTTTATTGGCGATAAAAAGCTGATACATAAACACCTCCTTGCGAATGGAGTTGCAGATTAACGCTGTCTGGTGCCGGGCTCAAGTGACAGTTGTGAGGGCTGCGCGTTATACCGCAGCCAGATACTGCTGTAAAAACGCCACAAACTGTCGCACTTTGGCTGGGCGGTGTGGCCCTGGCGGGTAGACTGCGTAAATACCTCCGCCCGGCAGTTGCCATTCGGGTAATACCCGTTGCAATAAACCTTGTTGCAGCATGGTTTTGGCACTGTAGTCGGGCAGCACGCCAAGGCCGGCGCCATGTAGGAGCAGCGAGGTCACTGTTTGGGTAGAACTGGTTTTAATGTTGCTCGGTAGCCTTAGATCCATCAGCTGATTGCCTTGGGTAAACCGCCACTGCTGTGGAGTTGGCAGCAGCGTAAAAGCGATTAAGTTCATGGTTTTTAAGTCATCCGGCTGCTGTGGCGGTGCAAATTTCTCCAGATAAGCCGGCGCCGCCAATAACCACTGCGCAAAATCACCCAGCCGCTGCGCTTTGAGACTGGAATCCTGCAACCAGCCAATCCGTATCGACAAATCAATGCCTTGTTTGATCAGGTCTTGCACCTGATCGCTGCTGCGAAGGTCCAGCTGCAGCTTTGGATGTAAACGCTGAAACTGCAGCAGCAACGGCACTAACACCCGGTTGCTGTAATCTTCCGGTGCGCTGATCACCAAAGTGCCACTGAGTTCAACCGCAGTTTGCGTCCGTAGTTGTAGCTGCTGTAATTCATCACGCAGTTCATCCAGCAGCGGCAAACACCGTTCCACCAACAAGGCGCCTTCGGCGGTTAAGCTGACTTGCCTGGTGGTACGCCGGAACAACGCCACGCCAAGTTGTTGCTCCAGTGCTTTGATTTGCAGACTGATTTTGGTTTTGCTGCTGCCAAGTCGTTCCGCAGCAGCGGTAAAACTACCACTGGCTGCCAGCGCCTGTACCAATAATAAGCTATTTAAATCCAAATCGTTTTTCATTAGATTGTTTAAATTTACGAAACAGTGAATTGTAGATTAGCTGATTTTTCTTTAGTAATCGACCGTCGATAATAGCGCCATTGCCGGAGCTACTGTTGTAGTCAGCCTGGTCTGGCGCAGATCACTCTCCATCCCTGATGAAAGGACAACAGCTATGAACAAGTTCAACAAAATTGCCATTATCGGCGCCTCGGGTTTTATTGGCGCTGCTTTAACCAAAGAAGCCCTGGCGCGGGGTTTACAGGTCCGGGCGCTGGTCAGTCGGCCGGAACGTATCGACGCAGCAGCCAATTTAGAGGTCGTTGGTGTGGATGTGATGAATACCGACGCCTTAGCCGCCGCCCTTGCCGGTGTCGATGTGGTGCTGAGTGCCTTTAGCGGCCATGCGCAAACGGATGTCGCAGGTTATTATTTATCAGGCTTTGCTTCGATTTTGGCCGCCGTTAAAGCCCAAAGTATTGCCCCGCGACTGCTGTTGGTTGGTGGCGCGGCGTCATTGCAGTTGCCCGATGGCACCAAGCTGCTCGATCACCCAAACTTTCCGGCAGAGTATCGCGCCACGGCCGAAGGTGCTTATGCCGCACTGCAACTATTAAAAACTGAGGCATCGTTGCAGTGGAGTTATTTATCACCGGCAGCGGAAATTTTCCCTGGCGCTAAAACCGGACAGTTCCGGATTGGTGGCGATCAGTTACTGACCGACGCCAACGGCAAAAGTCGCATTTCGACCGGTGATTATGCGGCGGCGCTGCTGGATGAACTGCAACAGCCACAGCAGCAAAACCGACGTTTTAGTGTGGCGTATTAAGCGTTAGTTCCAGCCATGAAACACAATGCGCGGGTTGACGCTGCCAGTTGACCCGCCAGCTTCTACTTTACCCAGCGCCTGGTCGTAACGGATTTTGCCGGCACCGCCGACGCTGACGGTTTTTCCGACTGCTGAGCCCGAGAACACTCCGGCTAAACTGTCCATTTTGATATCGGTGCGCGGGGCATAAATAGCAGCGTAAATGGATTTAATCCCGCCATTGAGTTTGATGCCATCTTTGCCACTATAAGAGGAATAAATTGCCATCACCGGTCGGCCATCAACAATGCCTTGTGGCTCGCCGACCGGGAATTGATCATTAATCACTTTAGCGCCGGCGGTAAATTCAATCCGGCCACTGGTGATAATGGTCAGCGAACTGCCGTGGTTAATCTGCAATGCCGAATCGCCGCCAAACACCATATCGCCAGCAATAAACAAGGTGATATGGCCATTAATAATCAGTTTGCCTTCGCTGCCGCCATTGACGTTGCTGACAAAATACATCGGCTGGCTTTTTTTCAAAAACAGGCCGTTGGCTGGAGTAAGGCTCGCGGGTAAATTTGCGACATCGGTATGTTTGCCTTCAAGCGTAGTTAAAGTGTAGATCTTACGATCCCAGGCTTGACGCACATTGAGCGGCGGCAGTGTGGCTGGTTGCTCCACGGCATCGACGGCTTCGCTGATCCGTAGCGGATCGCATAACGGGTTAAAACTTTCACTGGCTTCGTCGTCGTTATCGACCGGCAGTAACGGCACCGAAGCAAAGCTCAAATCGGTTTGCTGCTGGCCAAGCCCTGCCGGATTGACACTGCCGCGGTACCGCAATAAAGCGGGCTGCAAAATACTGCCGCTGTAGCCTGCTAACTTCACATCGCCGTAGACTTCAACCGCGCCATTGATTTTGGCATTGTTGGTGACGGTCAAATTGCCCTGGGTACGTAAACCGCCTTGCAACTTGGCGACGTTTTTCACGTTGATATGGCTATTGGCTTTCACTTCGCCTTCGACCACCACCGTATTGTTGACATCAATGGTGCCGACCGCCCACACCTGTTTTTTAATCACGGCACTGGCGTTATTCAGCAGAATATTACCGTTGGCGTGTAGTTTGCCGCTGATCACCGAGGAGCCGGTTAAAGTGATATTGCCGGTTGAAAGCACATCGCCGATCACCGGTGAATCGCCGACTAACGTGACGCTGCCGCCATCGGTGACGGTCCGTACCACCACGTTGGTGTCGGCCGCGAGTGGGTTTGACGAATCATAGCTGGTAATACCGCCGCTGGCCGTGAGGTCAACGGCATTACAACCGGTGACGGCATGCGCAAACGGAAACAGGCTGACGCCGCTGCCGCTGATCCGTTTAAACATGACTTTGCGCGTGGCGGCACTGTCGTCGTACCGGGCGCCATCAGCGCTGACCGCAAATCCCTGTGCGTTCAGTTCGGCCGCGCCGGCCTGATATGTTCGGCCACCCGATGCACTCGCTGTGGTCACTGCAGCCACAGCCGCCAGTTCAGCATCGCTGGCACTGGCATTGGCCGGATCTTTGGCAAAGGCGTTGAGCTGATGAAAACTTTCAAATACCGCTTTGTCTGCCAGCAGTTCGGCATTGAGCTTTTTCTGGAAATTACCGCTCATCCGCTCCTGCGACACTGAGCTATTCAACGCCGTGAATACCAGTAAACTGGCGATGGTGGTGAGCATCAGCACAAACAGCAAGGACATGCCCTGTTGTTGACGTGCGGCGAAGTGCAACTGGTGGCGCATGTTTAGGTTTCCCGTGCCAGAATGACCGATTTCAACGCAATTTGCAGCCGCACATAGGGCTCGTTACTGGCGTCACCATTCAGATCGGCTTGCGGGTAATTCAGCGGTAAACCACGTGGTGCGAGCCGGGTGGTCAGCAGATCACCATTGATGGAAAAATCGAGTGCAATCAGGCCGGTAACCAAACTGATCCAGAGACCGCCATTAATGCGACATTGCAGTTCGCTACCGTCAAAGCGGAATTCTTCGACAAAGGCGACTGCCTGGACCGTGCCGCTGCAATCCGATTGATTGTTACTGCTATTGAGCTGTTCAACGCGTAGTAGGTTGGCTGTCAGGCTGACCACTGCGCCTTTGCGAACACTGTTATTGAGCATATCGCGGCTGCTTCTGAGCACTTCCTGGGCATTTTCCAGCGCATTCACTTCATTGACGGTATGTTTGATGGCGATCATCGCGCCGCCCATGCCGACCATGATCAGGCTGGACAACAGCAAGGTGACCATCAGTTCAACCAGGGTAAAACCCTGGGTGGCACGAAACTGTTGCATCAGATACATCCTGTTGGGTTGCCGTTGCGCAGCCACGGAAAGCTGCTTTGAATGTCCATGATATTGGCTTCGCCATCGTCTAACCTGACATCGTTCCAACTGACGGCCAGTTCCAGCATCGTCAAAGGCAAAGGGGCTGCCGGTGCTGGTTGATAAGGTGAAACGTTAAAGGCAAAGGCTTCAAAATCAATTTGATAACCAGCCGGGTCCAGATCTGTCTGCGGTTGTAAGGTGTTGATAAAAGCCGCATCAAACAACACGCCACCTTGTTGCAGTGCACAAAGTTGCGGCCAAATCCGCTCCACAGCGTTATGCGCCTGAATGGTGGCTACGGTATAACTCAGGCTGCTGCCTGCATATTGCAGCGCTTTAATCTGTGCACTGGCAAGGCCAAGCAAGCCAAGGCTCGCCAGCAACATGGCCACCAGCGCTTCAATCAGACTAAAGCCTTGGGACCGGCCCTGGCATTGAATTTGGGTTTGAATGTGGGTTCGCATCACCAGAGTCAGCCTAAATGAGTGCAAGCCTGACTTTGGATCGTCAGCTGGCCACTGGGGAAAATGCACAACCATTTGGCGGCGTCGGTGTGTTGGCTATGGCTGATCGAGACTGAAGCCGGAGTCGCGAAGCCAGCCTGGCTGACATTCACTAAATCCAGTCCGGTGACCGCAATGGCGGCATCTTTGAGCTGAAAACTGCGGATGCTGCGATCCTGTTGATCGGGTAACTCCACCTGCCAGTTACCGCCGGCGCCGGCAACTATATTGACCTGCTTATTGCGTTTAATCGCTTCGCTGCGGGCAAATTTGTACATCGCTTGTAATTGATTCACCGCCTGGGTATGGCGTTCTTGCTGGATCAATTGCAAGTACGCCGGCAGCGCCAATGACACCAGAATGGCGGCAATGCCCAGAACTACCAGCAGTTCGAATAGGGTGAAGCCTTGTTGTATGTGATGATGGTGTTTCATTATTGCACCCAGCAGCTGTCGTCACCGGTTGCAGCAGTTCTCATGCCCTGCTGATTGAGGCTGAGTGCGCCACATAACGGGTCATCCACTGGGGTGGCGGTGAAGGTGAATTGATCTGCTGCGCTGCGCTCGTAACTGAAACTGTAATAGTCGGTTGCGGTAAGTTCGTGTTGCGCCGGGTACGTGCCGTTGCGGCTGTAGCTGCGTTCCAACAGGTTGGTTTGCTCCAGCATCAGGCGTTGTGCATCGGTGCGGCGGCCCGATTTAAGGTAACTGTCGTAGCTTGGATAAACCAAACTGGCCAGAATGGCAACGATGGCGACAACCACCATCAGTTCAATCAAAGTAAATCCATAATTTTTCACAAAAACCTCACAACAGCGGTTATTTTAAATTATTTAACGTTTGACAGCGTTGTCATTTTTAGCAAAAAATAAATTACCCAAGGGTAATTCAGTAAAATCAGATGTTTCGGCTATAACTGGACTGCCAGATGGCCTTTTGCGCTGGAAATATAACCAACTTTATAGTCAAAGGTCAAATATTTTGTTTCAAAAGTTGCAAAATAGTTTATTTGGTGGGATTTTCCGTGAAAGGGCTTTCAGACACCTAACTTACCTGCAATAAATACCGGTTGGTTTTGTCCGCTGGAACTTCGTCACGGAACGGGATAAATTGGGGCGATGCCTGAGGTTGTGCCTGGCACCAACACTTAGCTCTCAATTCACGAGTCAATTCAAGGACAGCCATGGACTTTCAATCCTGTCGTGATCACTGCCTGATGCAACTGCAAAGCATCGAGGATTTTCCTTTTGGGCCAGATGTTTATGTCTATAAAGTGGTGGGCAAAATTTTCGCTATTTTGTCCGAACAACGCACGGAACCGAGCACAGTACCAGGCGATCAGCCAAGTCGCATCGCCAGCATCAATTTAAAATGTGACCCCACTGAAGCGCTGATGCTACGGCAGATTTTTCCGGCGGTGACGCCTGGATATCATATGAATAAACAGCACTGGAACACTGTGCTGCTCGATGCTTCGGTACCTGAAAATGAAATCAAACGGATGATTGAAACCTCTTATGCACTGGTGGTGAAAAGCCTGCCGCAAGCGAAAAGACCGCTGTTGTCACTCACCTCGAATTGAAAGTGCGGACATTATAGTTTGCGGCGGGACACCCATCATCGACGGGTGAGAACTGCCAGTTTTGTTGGGCATTCTGGCAATTTTCACGCTGGCAGCATTGCTGAAATATGGTTAAGGTAAATATCTGAAACTTACGCTTTTCTGTTCGTAGGTAAGTCCAACATTCGCCCATACCAACATTCGCCGAAAAAAAGCCAAAGGATAGCGCCATGATTGCTTGCCCAAAAATTACTCTATTTCATAACCCACAAAGCCGCTCGGCCGGTGTGTGTATTCTGCTGGAAGAACTTGCTTTACCTTGCGAGATTCAACTGGTTGATTTTAAAGATAAGCCTGCCGCGCTGTTGGCGGTAAATCCGCTCGGCAAAGTGCCAACTTTAGTTGCCGATGGTGCTGTGATCACTGAACAAGTGGCGATTTTTCAGTTTTTGGCGGAATTGGCGCCAGAGAAAGGTTTAAGCCCGGCCGTTGGCGATCCGTTGCGTGGCCCTTACTTACGGGCGCTGGCGTTTTATGGCAGCAGCTTTGAACCGGCGATGATCGACAAAGCCCTGAAGCGCGATAGCGGTTCAGCCGGGATGAGCCCTTATGGCAGCATTGAAGCCGTCGAAGCGATTGTGCGGGCACGATTAGCGCAAGGACCCTGGTGGCTGGGCGAACAATTTACTGCCGCCGATGTGTTGTGGGGCGCATCATTAAGCTGGATCACCCAGTTTGGTTTACTGGAAAAAACGCCGGAAATTGCGGCTTATTTAGAGCGGTTTTCAGAGCGGCCTTCAGTGGCTGCAGCCAAAGCAAAAGATGCTGCTTTAACTGCTTAGGCTGATGATATGATAAGCCCTGCAGTTGAATCGTTAACGATCAGTATCCAGGGCTTTGATAAATATGCGGATTTTACACACTTCTGACTGGCACCTTGGCCAGCACTTTATTGGTAAAAGCCGCGCTGCGGAACATCAGGCATTTTTTCGCTGGTTGAAACAACAAATCATCACCCTAAACGCTGATGTCTTGTTGGTGGCTGGCGATATTTTTGATACGGCCACTCCACCCAGTTATGCCCGCGAGCTTTACCATCAACTGATTGTCGATTTGCAGCCAACCGGCGTGCAGCTGGTGTTGTTGGGTGGTAATCACGACTCGGTGGCGGTGCTTCAGGAAAGCGCCACCTTATTAAAATGCCTGCACACCACGGTGGTGCCGGGTTATCAGACCGATCTGAATACGCATTTAATTCCGCTCAGCCACAAAAATGGCGACATTGGCGCGGTACTGGCGGCGGTGCCTTTTCTGAGGCCACGAGATTTATCACAGCGCGACGATGGCAAAAGCCAGCCAGGACAAACCGCTGCGGAAAAATCGACCCAGCTGCAAAGCCAAATCAGTCAGGTGTATCAGGAACTGTATCAAGCTGCAGCCGACCTTGCGGCAACCTTACAAACGCAACAAGGCCAAACGGCACCATTACCCTTAATCGCCACCGGCCATCTCACCACAGTCGGCGCCAGTTCGACTGAATCGGTGCGCGAGATTTATATCGGAACGCTGGAAGCCTTGCCCGCCAGCTGTTTGCCGCCATTTTCCTATATTGCGCTGGGCCATATTCATCAGGCGCAAAAAGTCGCAGGTTCGGATTTTATCCGTTATAGCGGCTCGCCGATTGCGCTCAGTTTTGATGAAGCCAGCCAGCAAAAACAGCTACTCTTGGTCGATTTTCAGCAAGACCCGGCCAGTACCGAGCTGACAAACCCCACAGTCAGCAGCATCGATATCCCCTGTTTTCAGCCATTACTGAGCCTGAAATCTGATCTCGCCAGTCTCAAGCAACAGCTACAACCAGCATTGGCCAAACTCGCCGACGGTGAACAACTGTGGCTGGAACTCGTGGTCAGTGGCGAAACGGCATTGTTATCTGATTTACAGCTACAATTGCAGGAACAGCTCGCCGATTTGCCGGTAGAACTACTGAAACTACGCCGCGAACGGGTCGCCACGCGCGCCGGTGAAGCCGCTGCCTTTGAACCTTCATTATTAGAATTAACCCCCGCCGACGTGCTACAAAGCCGCTTGTCGCATGAAAGCTTAACCGACGAACTCAGCAGCCGTTTGACTCAGCTGCACCAACAAGCATTGGATACAGTGTTGCAGTCTGAGCCTGCAGCGTCGGAGGCTGAGGCATGAAAATTCTGTCGGTGCGACTGCAAAACCTCAATTCACTACGCGGTGAATGGAAAATCGATTTTCGTGACGAAGCCTTTGCCCAAAGTAATTTATTTGCCATCACCGGGCCAACCGGCGCTGGTAAAAGTACCTTGCTTGATGCGATTTGTCTGGCGCTGTATCACCAAACTCCAAGACTGAAAAACCTCAGCCAAAGCAGCAACGAGCTGATGAGTCGCCACACCGCTGAATGTTTGGCGGAAGTGGAATTTTCGGTGCGCGAGCAAAGTTACCGCGCGTTTTGGAGTCAACGCCGTTCGCGCGGCGCCATTGATGGCAATCTGCAGGCGGCCAAAGTGGAGCTGGCAACGCTGGACGGCACTATTCTGACTGACAAAACCACCGAAAAGCTCAAACTAACCGAGCAACTCACCGGCCTCGATTTTGCCCGTTTTACCCGTTCGATGTTGTTATCGCAGGGCAACTTTGCCGCTTTTTTAAATGCCAGCGCCAACGAACGGGCGGAGCTTTTGGAAGAGCTGACCGGCACCGAAATTTACAGTCAGATTTCGATGCAGGTATTTCAGAATTGTCGTGAGCTGGAGCAACAACAACAAATTACCCAGGCGAAATTAAGCGGTTTGCAGCTATTAAGCGCCGAGCAACTGGCTGAACTTGGCAGCACCGAACAACAATTGCTGGCCGCCCAGCAACTGCAACTCAATAAGCAGCAACAACTGCAACCAAAACTGGACTGGTGGACGCAGTTTGAAGCAGCCACAGCCCAACAACAACAGGCAAAACAGCAGTTACAACAAGCTGAGCAGGCGCTGGATCAGGCCAAGGTAGGTTTGGCGAAACTCGACAGTTATCCGCAGGTGCAAAAACTGCAGCCGCTGTATCAGCAATTGGTGGACGCGCGCCAGCAACGCGATGATTTAGCGCAGCAACAGCAACTATGGCAGCAGAAATTCGCCCCATTAAGCCAGGCGGCGCAGCACAGCAGTCAGCAGATTTGGCAACTGCAGCAACAGCGATTGGCGGTCTTCACAGCGCAACAGCAGCAGCTGCAGCAGCAACATCAGCAGTTACAACAGCAAGTAGCCCGGCGCAGCTCAGCTGCAGAGCTCGCGGAAATACTTGCTGCCTGCCGGCCACAATTACAGCAACTGCAACAACAACAGCAGCAAGCGGAAAAACTGGCAACGCAGGTCGTCGGCCTCAGTGCGCAACTGCAGCAACAACTTGGCAGCGGCCAGCAGAAAAAACTGCATGAACAACAACTACAAAGCGCTCAGCAGCAAGCCGGACAAAAACTTACGCAGTTGCAGCAAAGTCAGCAACAATTAGATGCTCCGCTCCTGCAGCAGCAACTGGTTTTAATGCAGCAAGATCAGCACGCGCTGAGCGATTTTATTCGCATCGCACGCCAGCTCTGGCAACAGCACAGCAAACAACAGCAGTTGCAGCAAGATAGTCAGCAACAGCAATTAACAGAGCAGCAATTGCAGCAGCAACTGTTGCAGTTACGGCAGCTCTACAAAGAACAAACCGACAAGGTCAAAGACAAAGAACTGATCCTGCGCCAGCAGCAAAAAATCACCGAGTTGACGGCGCTGCGGGCAACTTTGCAGCCAGGCGATGCCTGTCCGCTGTGCGGTAGCACTGAACATCCGGCGATTGAACATTACCAAACACTGGACCCAAGCGAAGCCGAGCAAGCACTGCTGCTGGCGAAACAGCAGCAAGATGCATTGCGGCTGCAAGGCGAACAGTTACAACAACAAATCGCCCGTCTGCAAACTCAGCAAAGTGGAGCTCAGGCGCAGTTGGCCGAACTGTCGCAACAGCTATTCCAGTTGCAGACGCAGTTGGACGGCGCGCCTTTGTCAGCAGAACTTCGCCTTGCTGCGACGTTGGCGTTTCAGCAGCAGGATGACAGCCAGCTGCAACAATTATTGGCACAGTTACAACACCAGCTGAGCGTCGTTCAGCAGCAAGTGGCGCTGTTTCAGCAGCAACAACAAGCGTTACTGGAATCCCAGCAACAGCTTCAATTAGCACAGACCCAGCTCCAACAATTGGCGCAGGAATTGGCACTGGAACGGCAGCAATATCAGCAGTGGCAAAAAGATCAGCAAGCTTTGCAGCAGCAGCTAACGGAGTTGCAACAAGACATGCAGCGCCAGTGCAGTGTGCTACAGCAACAGCTTCGTGATCCGGCTCTGGCAACTGATCCGACAATCGCTGATCTCAATGCGCTGACGAAGCAGCTACAACAGCGACAACAACAGTTACAGCAGTGGCAACAGCAAGAGCAGCAGCTGACGTTGTTCGCCCAAAAGCTGCAACAATTGAATCCGCAAGCCCAGCAGGCCGCGCATGAATTACAGCAGTGGCAGTCGCAGCTGGCGATGGCCGCACCAACAGTTGCAGTGCAAGCCGCGTTGCCAGACGATGTGGCAATGTTGGCGCAACAGCTCGCAACGCACAGCAGTGACTGGCAACAGCAACAGCAGCAACTAGCCACTTTGCAGGGCGAACAACAAAGCCTGCAACAGCGTCAGCAACAACAGTCCAGCGCGCTGGAACAACTCCAACAACAATGGCAACAAGCGCTGAAAGCCAGTCCATTTGCCAGCGACGTGGCTTTTATTACCGCCATTTTGACCGAACAACAACTGCAGCAATTACAGCAACAAAAACAACAATTGCAGGACGCACAGACTGCTGCACAAGCCTTGCTACAACAGGCTGAACAGCAACTGTTGGAACTTGCCAGTCGCAAAACGGCGTTGGCGGAAACAGCCGAAGAATGGCCCGCTAAAAACGTGCTGGAACAACAACGTGCCGATATTCAGCAACAGCTGCAACAGCTGAGTGAGCAGCTCGGGCAAATCCGGCAGCAACTGAAGCAACAGCAGGAATTGGCGAGCACGCAAGCCGGGCTTTATCAGCAGTTGCAAGATCAACAAGCGCTGTATCAGGATTGGCAAAAACTCAATACGCTGATTGGCTCGGCCAATGGTGATAAATACCGCCGGTTTGCCCAAGGGCTGACGCTGCAACAACTGATAGTGCTGGCCAACCGGCAACTCGATAAACTGCACAGCCGTTATCAGCTGGCGCGCAAAGCCGACAGCGAATTAGAACTCTGGGTGCTCGACAGCTGGCAGGCCGATGCGGTTCGCGATACCAAAACTTTGTCTGGTGGTGAGAGTTTTCTGGTCAGTCTGGCGCTCGCGTTGGCGCTCTCCGATTTAGTCAGCCATAAAACCCGCATCGACTCGTTGTTCCTGGATGAAGGTTTTGGCACCCTGGACCCGGACACACTGGAAACAGCGTTGGCGGCGCTCGATTCACTGCAAAGCAGCGGCAAGATGATTGGGATTATCAGCCATGTTGAAGCGCTGAAAGAACGTATTCCTGTGCAGATTAAAGTGCAAAAACAAGCGGGATCGGGCTGGAGTCAGCTGGTATTGCCACAGTTTTAAGGCGCGGACAAAGATGACATTTGTCATGCTTTTTTGCTGACAGTGCAGGCTGGTCGAGGCGCTGCTTTGAAATTAAGCTGCGGTAGTCAATTTCGAGCTTTCGAACAATTTCGCAGAGGCGAGCTATGGATCACATCAAACTTGAACGGCGCTGGGCCTGGGTCTATCTGATCAATCTGGTTTTTTTCCTATTGCCGCTGTTTTATGGCAACTACAGCACAGCGCAAATCGGCCTGATGTTGCTGGCGATGGCGCTGTTTATTGGTTGTTATTATTGGGGTTATTACACGCCATCGCCGCAAATGTGGCGACCGGTGCTGGCAATGGTGCTGATCGCCACAGCGGTGACACCCTGGAATCCTGGCTCAATTGCGATGTTTGCTTATTGCGGTTTTTTTATCGGGTTCAGTTACCGGCCGGCGATGGCCGCAATTGCCGTTGGTTCGGTACTCGCATTACTGGCGTTGTTACAATACTGGCTGCAGTTTGATGGACCCTATTTTCTAGCCTATGGCTCGGTTCTGTTGCTGGGCATCACGCTGTTTGGCTATCTGGAACGGTTGCGTCAGGTCAATATCCGGCAAAAGCAGCAAAGTCAGGAAGAAATCACCCAACTGGCGCAAATGGTCGAGCGGGAACGGATTGCCCGCGATTTACACGATATTATGGGCCACAGTTTATCGTCGATTATCCTCAAAGCGGATCTCGCCAATGCGCTGCTCAAAGCGCAGCGGCCGGAACAGGCACAGCAACATCTGACCGAACTGGCGCAAATCGCCCGTGATTCGTTATCACAAGTACGGCAGACCGTTTCAGGTTACAAACATAAAGGTTTGTTAGCCGAAGTGTCGGGGTTGGCGCAGCGTTTACGCGAACATGGTTTTGCGGTGCAGCTTAGCGGCGAAGTGCCCAAACTCGCTGTACGGGAAGAATCGGCACTCATTTTGGTGCTGACAGAACTTGTCACCAATATTTTGCGGCACAGCAAAGGCGACAGCTGTAGCATCACCTTTAGCGAAGATGCCGTGGGTTGGAATTGCCAGATCACTGACAATGGCGTTGTGCAGCAACTGGGTTTTGGCAATGGCCTGACCGGCGTGCGCGAACGGCTGGATGCACTGCAGGCAAGACTTGAGTACAAGCTAGACCAAGGCTGTCAGTTGCAGATTTGGTTGCCTAAAGGAAAAGCATAATGCGAATTTTACTGGCTGAAGATCAGGCGATGGTGCGCGGCGCACTGGCATCGTTAATTACGTTAAGCAGCCCCCATCAGATTATTGAAGCCGCCGATGGCGATGCCGCGCTGAAACTATTAAAAACCGACAGCTTTGATTTATTGCTGACCGATATTGAAATGCCCGGTCGCAGCGGATTGGAACTGGCCGCCTGGTTACAGCAGCAAAAAAGCCCGACCAAAGTGGTGGTGATCACCACCTTTGGCCGCAGTGGTTATATCAAACGTGCACTCGATTGTGGCGTCAGCGGTTTTTTACTGAAAGACGCGCCGGTCAGCGATTTACTGTCGGCGCTGGATAAAGTGATGGCCGGCAAACGTGTGATCGACAGCGAACTGGCGTTATTGGCGCTGGGCGAAACCGATCCACTGAACGACAAAGAACGCCGCGCCTTGCGTCTGGCCGGAGAGGGCAAATCTACCGCTGAAATCGCCGGTATTTTATTTATCGCCGAAGGCACAGTGCGTAATTATTTATCCGAAGCCATGGCCAAACTCAATGCTGCCAATCGGATTGACGCAGCGCGGATTGCGCAGCAGAAGGGGTGGTTGTAGGGTTTTTGGGAATGAAATCAGCGCTAACAAGATTTGGGCGATTTGTGCTGATCTCGCGTATGTCACATCATTCAATTCCGACTTAAATTTCAACTCAAGCCAGCGATGACGTACACAACTCCCAAAAACCGTCTGCATTCCAAGCCCAGAGGCCAGTCACAACAGGTGCAGGATTTACAAATCTGGCGTTTGCACCAGAAAATTGTCGAGAAAATTGCGCAGGATCCGAGCTTGTGTGCCCAGGTTCAGCAATGTCTGGAACAGCGATTAGCTGCCGGGCAAGTCCGGCATGGTGAATACTTGTACTGGAGTTGTTTGTTGCTGGAGGTGCACCGGCACCAACAGTTCAGCGAAGGCGTGCTCAGTCTGGAACCACGCATCTGCAAATATCGCCGTCGCACGCCCTTTGTTGGCATTCTGACTGAGCAGGAGCGGCAGCAGATCCTGTATGGTGAGTGATTGACCCGCTATACCCGAATTTTCAATGATTTTGGGTATATACTTTTTCCAGTATTCACTCTAAGGAATTGCATAATGCCAAAGCTCGTCCGTCAAATCTTTGCAGTCGTGGTTGGTATTATCATCGGTGGTTGCGTCAATATGGCGCTGATCACTTTAAGTCCAATACTGATCCCACCGCCGACAGGGGTTGATGTCAGCAATGCCGAAAGCCTGCAGCAATCCATCCATTTATTTCAACCGCAGCATTTTATCATGCCGTTTTTAGCCCATGCGCTGGGCACCTTTGCGGGGGCGCTAGTGGCTTATCTGCTGGCGGTATCGCACCATAAACAGCTGGCGTTTGGCATCGGCGCTTTTTACTTCTGCGGCGGACTGGCAGCCTGTTTTATGATCCCAGCGCCGGCTTGGTTTATGGCCCTGGATTTATTACTAGCTTATCTGCCAATGGCCTGGCTGGCGGTGTGGCTGGGTTTTCGGCTTAGGCCCACGACTGCAATATCCCGAAGCTGAACTGCATTGTCGCGGGTCGCTCTGAAAAAAATCTATCCGCAGTCGACGATTGGAACAAATTTTAGCTCGCGACGACCCAAGCATCGTCATCCGGCGACTTGGCGCCTGTCAGCATGGTTAGGTCCACCACTGTCCCGGCAATAAAATCATGCAAAGCGCGTTTTCGTTCTTCAGCCAAGGTTTAGGCCGCAACAACTCATCCGTAGGAGCCGGTTATGTATAAATTGTCTTGGTTAACGAGTTTGCTGATTGGCTATCCGCTTTATGTGGCGCCATTCCCGGATGATCCGCGTCTGCAGGATTTTCAGCAACAACAACTACAACAGGCAACCGAAGTGCGGTTTGCGACCGCAGAATTGGCGCGGGCAGCCGCTATCAGTCATCACGATCGGTTGCTTGCCGGGCATTGGAAAGACAAAGTTCTTATTTTACAGCTCGATAGCAAGGCAAAGTCGCAACTGGCGCCGTTCGTTATCAGTATGGAGTCCGCCACACAGTGGCAAACCGCGCAAGCTGCAGCCTTCAGTCAATTGCACAACCCTAGTGAAAGGAGTGAAGCAAACCAAGCCCAAGCCGGGATCAGCGGTTTTCCTTGTTACGAAACCGTCGAAGAAAGTTATGCCATTGCTGAACAATTGGTGCGGGATTATCCGGACTATGCCAGCTGGCAACCTATCGGACCTGCCTGGGCAAAAAGCAACGGCCGCCCCGGTTACGACTTGTATGTGCTGAAACTTGGCAAAAATAATGGTATGCCAAACAAGCCGGTGCTGCTGATCAACAGCGCCATTCACGCCCGCGAATACGCCACCGCGCCTTTGATGCTGGCCTTTGCCAAATCGGTGCTGCAAGGGATTGGCACCAACGCTGATGCCGATTGGATATTGGAGCGGCAGGAAATTCACCTGCTGCTACAGAGCAACCCTGAGGGGCGGAAAATCGCGGAAGGCGGCTTGTTGTGGCGCAAAAACATCAATGATCTCAGCTGCAGTGCCGGTAATTATGGTGTTGATTTAAATCGTAATTTTAGTTTTGGTTGGAACAGCGTACCCGGTGGCAGCAGCGGCGATAGCTGTGACTTAACCTATCGTGGAGTCAGTGCCGGCTCTGAACCGGAAACGCAAGCCTTGCAACAATATGCGCGTGCGGTGTTTCAAGATAACCGGGGTCCGCTGCGCACCGATGCTGCGCCAGCAACGACGCCGGGTATTCATCTGGATATTCATAGTTTCAGCGAGCTGGTGTTATGGCCCTGGGGTGAAAACGCCACCCCGGCACCCAACGGTGCGGCATTGCAAACGTTGGGTCGAAAGCTCGCTTGGTTTAATGATTATCTGCCAACGCAAGCGGTAGGTTTGTATCCAACTGACGGTACCACCGATGGCGTTAGTTATGGTGAACTCGGTGTCGCTGCTTACACCTTTGAAATTGGCACAGCGTTTTTTCAATCCTGTGCGGTTTATCAGAACCAGATTTTGCCTGACAATTTAAAAGCCTTGTGGTACGCCGCACGCGTCTCGGCAGCGCCTTATTTACTGCCTGCCGGGCCGGAAGTGCAGGCGCTAACGCTGAATACCGTTGATGGCAAAGTGCGGCAGGATCAAAGTTTAACCCTGCAATTTACCCTGACGGACCGTCAAACCAATCAGCAAAATGGCGTTGAACCAAACCAGCCCATCACTAAAGCTGAGCTTTTTATCAATCAATTCCCAACTGGCGCCGTGGCTGCTGATGTCGTGTTAAGTGCCAAGGATGGTGCTTTTGATAGTGCTGTGGAGCTTATCAGCGGCACTTTAAGCGGCTTGCCGCTTGGCAAACACCGGCTTTATCTGCGGGGAACTGACGCTTCCGGGCAGGCTGGCCCGGTATACGCAAGTTACGTCGAAGTGACTCCCGCGCAGGAAGATCCGCTGATTTCATTGGATTTTAGTGTGCAGTGCCAGTTTTTACGTTGTACTTTCCAAAACCTCAGCCAGGTCGCAACGGGCAGCAACCTCGCATTTAGCTGGCAGTTTGGTGCAGGACAAAGCAGTCAGGCGAGTGCGACGCAATTTGTGTTTAGCGCTGCCGGAAGTTATCCGGTGAGCCTAAGTACCGTCAGTTTAGGGCAGCCGCGGCTGGTGACCAAGACCGTGACGGTATTTTCCGAACCCCAGGTCAGTTTTAGCAGCAGTTGTAGCAACTTAGTTTGTGACCTCACCGCCAGTGCCAGCAGCGGTAATGGCGCTATCACTCAATATAACTGGCAACTGGGCAGCGCGGTCGCTAGTGGTAATCCACTACGTTTTACTTTTAGCGGCGCTGGCAGTTATCCGGTGACGTTAACCGTGCAGGACGCCGCCGGACAACAGGCCAGCAGCAGCCAGACGTTGACAGTCACCGCGCCACCCCCGCCGCCACCTGCAGTCACCGCTGAAAAATCATCGGGCGGCAGCTGGCCTTGGGTGTTGAGTCTGAGTTTAGGCTTGTTGTGTTGGAATCGTCGCCAGCGGCGATGGTGCGAGATGGATAGGCTGCGGTAGCTGTTGTTGCAGCAGCAATTCGAATTTTTCGGCGGGCACCGGCGGGCTGCAGTAGTAACCCTGATAATGGTCGCAGTGTTGCTCGCGCAAGAACTCCAGCTGGGTGGCCGTTTCCACGCCTTCCGCCAGTACTTTAAAGCCCAGGGTATGGGCGATGCCGATAATGGCAATGGCAATTTCCATATCGTCATTGCTGCCCGGAATGTCGTCGATAAACTTTTTATCAATTTTCAAAACATCAAGCGGAAAGCGCTTCAGGTAAGCTAAAGACGAATAGCCCGTGCCAAAATCGTCAATCGCCAGCCGGATCCCGAGACTACGCAGCTGATTCAGCGTGGCAATGACCGCTTCTTCGTTTTCCATCAAGGCACTTTCGGTCAGTTCCAGCTCCAACGAATGCGGCGGAAAGCCGGTTTCAGCAAGGGTTTCGGTCACCAGTGCATGCATATCAAACCGTTTAAACTGAATGGGCGACACATTCACCGCCAGCGTTAATTTGGGCAGACCTTGTGCCAGCCATTGTTGACCCTGACGACAGGTTTCCTGCAGCACAAAGTGGCCGATGTCGTTGATCAGGCCACAAGCTTCCGCCACCGGAATAAAGCGCGCTGGTGAAATCATGCCCTGTTCCGGGTCAAACCAGCGCACCAACGCTTCGGCGCCAATGATCCGGCCACTGTTGATTTCCACTTGCGGCTGATAAAACACCCGCAGCTGGCCAAGTCGCAGCGCTTTGCGCAAATTCGCTTCCATGGTCAGCCGTTCCCGCGCGCCCTGGGTAAATTCATCGGAGAAAAAAGTATAGGTATTGCGACCGGCGGCCTTGGCTTTGTACAGCGCGGCATCGGCGCCTTGCAGTAAATTGAGGGTGGTGTTGGCATGTTGCGGGTACACGCTGATGCCAATGCTGACACCGAGGGTGACTTCGTATTGATCAGCCAATAACCAGGGCTGGCAGAATTCGGCAATCATTTTCACCGCGACCCGGGCGGCGTCTTCCGGCGATTGCAACGGCGTGACCAAAATAGCGAACTCATCGCCACCCAGTCTGGCCAGGACATCAACATTGCGACAAAGCTGTTTTAATTTTCTGGAAACCTGCAGCAGTAATTCGTCCCCCAGCAGCTGGCCATAACTGTCGTTAACGTCTTTAAAATGATCTAAATCAAGCACCAATACGGCACAACCTGTACTGTCGCGGCGGGCAATTTTCAGTGCTTGTTCGACTAATTGCAGAAATAAATGCCGGTTTGGCAGATGGGTTAATTCGTCGTGCTCGGACAAAAACGCCATTTCAGCTTCGGTGGCGCGGATCTGCGATAAATCGGTAAAGATTGCGGCGTAATGGCTTACCCGTTGTTGCTCATCAAACACCGCGCTGATGCTGAGTTGCAGCGGTAAGGTTTCGCCATCTTTGCGCCGGTTGACCACCTCACCTTGCCAGTAGTGTTGCTGTTCCAGCATGTTCCACATCTGCTGATAAAATTCCGGGCTGTGCCGACCAGAGCGCAGTATGGATGGCGTTTGCCCAATCAACTCGGCTTCAGAGTAACCAAACAGTTGTGCCATCGCCGGATTGATAGAAATAATCCGCCGCTCGGTGTCGGTGATAATAATGCCTTCCCGACTGCTGTTAAAAACCGCTGACGACAACCGCAACGCTTCGTCCTGTTTTTTGCGCTCGGTTAAATCCAAATCCATACAGAAAATTTGTGCCGGCCGGTCTTTTAACTTCACCACAGCGTGGCCGGAATACACCGGCACCAGCGTACCGTCTTTGCGCTTGAGTAGTAATTCTTCGGACGGGATCGTCGTGCCGGTTTCAGCCATGCTGGTGATGGCTTGTCTGACGCCTTCGCGCATAAAATCCGGAATAATTAAATCCAGTAAATTGCTGCCAATCGCTTCTTCTTTGCTGTAGCCATAGACTTTTTCGCTGGCTTTATTCCAATAAAAAGTGGTGCCGTCGGCTTCATAACCCTGCACCGAAATTTCCGGCGTATTGTCCAGCAAGGTGCGAAAACGTAACTCACTTTCCATCCACTGTTGTTCGGCGCGTTTTTGCACCGTGATGTCTTCAATTTCCAGTAATAAGTGACTTTGCTGTTTTTGCGTCACAATGGCGCGCAGACAATATTTTTGCCAGTACACCTGACCGTCGGTGCGCACCACTTCTAACTGCCCTTGCGCCAGATCCATCCCGGTGATCACCTGTAACATGGCTTCAGCGATCACCGGTTGTAACTCAGCCGGGTAAATACTGGTGAGCTGCTGCCCGATAATCGTGTCGGCCTGTAAGCCGGTTAGGCGATCAAATTGATGATTTACATAAGAAATTTTTGCCGCGGCGTCGCAAATAATGATCGCGATCGGGCTTTGTTCCACCGCTTTTGACAATAAATCAAAACGCGCTTTGGCATCGCTGCGTTCCACCAAAAACGCCGCCAGACTGATGGTAAATTGAATGAGATCCTGCTCTTCGGGATTAGGCTCCCGTGCCTGCGCCGAATAAATCGCAAAAGTACCTAACAACGTTTTCTGGCTGCTGAAAAACGGCGTTGACCAGCAGGCTTGTAACCAGTCAAAGGGTTGGATCAATGCCTGAAAATCCTGCCACAACAAATCGGTGGATACATTACTGACGATCACCGGTTTACCGGTCGCAGCGGCCGTACCACAAGAACCATTGCCGTAGCGGATCGGCAGGCCATCGACCAGTTGGTTGTATTCATCGGGTAAACTTGGGCCAGCCGCGACTCGCAGCTGCTGTTTAGGTAAATCCGCCAGCAAAATAGAGCACTTAAGTGAAGGTAGTTGCTGTTCGACAAAATTCACCAGCTCGGTTAATAGTTCTTCGACCGGGGCATTGTCCAAAAGCCGATGCAATAAATGAGTTTGGGCATGTTGTTTCAGCAGCTGTTGCCGCCGCTCGCGAATATTCTGGAAACACAGCACCAACACAGTGCCATTGTCGGATCGTGGCACCGGCATCACCCGGTAGGCGCAAGGCAGCATATCGCCATGACGGTCAACCAGCAAATCGGTTTCACCCTGTAATGGCGCGGGTTTTTCAATCAGGGCGGCAATATCCCGCCAAGCCGCCAGCGCTGTTTTTTGTTTGGCGATCAGCGTCAGCATGGGTAATCCGAGCACCTGTGAAATGCTGGTATACCCAAGCTGCTGCAACGCCGCCTGATTCACAAAAGTAATGTCGGTATTGGCGGCGATGCCGATAATGGCGTCACCGGTGGCATCCAGCAGCAATTTGACTTGGGCCACACTGGATTCCTGCGCCAGAGTGGCTTGTTTTTTGGCGTCGATATCTTCGATGACGGCAATAAAATACGCTGGTTCGGTTGTGGTTTCCTGCTGCATCGATACCGACAAATTAGCCCAGAAATAGCTGCCGTCGCGGCGTCGATAGCGTTTTTCCATATCGTAATGTTCAATGTTGCCCTGGCTAAGCGCTTCGACTTTTAGTAAATCGTCAGCTAAATCATCGGGGTGGGTGACATCGTGAAAGCTACGGCCAATCAGGGCGTCAGCGTCATATTGCAACATCTGCGAAAAGCGCTGATTCACGCGCAAAAACTGCCCTTCGATGCTGACATGCGCCATGCCGACCGCTGACTGGCCAAAGGTACTGTCAAAACGCTGATGGGCTACCATCGCTTGTTGCTGATAGTCACGGCGCTGCAAATAAAACCAGCTCATCAGCCACAGTGACACGCCCAGTAATACCCAGCCATTGTAAAGGTGCAGCTGCTGTGCCTGCTCAGCGGGCATCAGTTGTGAGGTCAGATACAGATCAAATTCGGTCAGCCAACAACAAGCCAGCACGGCAAACAATACTGCGGCGAGTAGTGAATGCAGGTCAGTCGACGACGACTTCGTTGAGTCTGCTGTTCCTTCTTCCGCCATTGTCATTGGCTTCCTTTGTAAGGTCGGTCGCTGCAGTGTTGTCACCCCGATTGCAGACGATACCAACTTCAGATTGTCAGCGTCAGTTGTTTCTGATATGGGGTTTTGTACACTGGAATTTGCTAAATTAAGCTTAGCTCAAGTCGTTGGAAAGGCCACAAATTTCCGTTGAGTGGCGAGGTGCAGCCGCTGAACTGTGCTGCTGAGATGACAAAAATCCGGCCGCAATGGACCGGATTTTCAGAGCAATTAAAACGAATAAACCAGTGTCAGTGACGTCTGGGTGTCGGTTTTTTTCTTGCCCAGCGGTACATCACTATCGTTCATCACCAGGAAGGCTGCTTTCATCTGCATTTTGCCGTTAATTCTGGCGCTGACCGATGACTCGGCGCCGGTTCGGGTGTTGTTTTCACCCATCTCGACACTCAAGGTTTGCTTAAAATCAGCGGTGTCAGAGAGTTTCCAGTTCAAAGTCGCCGCACCCCGCACCATAGCGCCGTTTTCGGTGATGTCATCAGAAGTGCGACCGGTGTAATAACCAGGACCGATTTCCGCTTCCAGCGTTTTGCTGTCATCTTCATATAATCGGTCGCCGTAACCAACTGACACTAAAGCATATTTGGTGTAGGCGCCAAAGGTGTCATCAGTGTAAGAACCAAACACGTACAGTTTGGCGTGGTCGGCATCGAGTTTGTAACCACCTTTCCCTGAGACAAAAAACCGCTCGGCCGATTTTTCAGTGACTTTGTCACCGGCGGCGTTGGTCAGTTCATCTTCTTTGTAAAATGCAGCGAAAGCGTATTCATTGCTCCATTTTTCCAGTTCTTGTTTACTGTCAATTTTGCCGGTGATTGAGGTGCCTTTGGTATTACCCGAAGTGGCAATCGCGCCTAATTCAGCCGAGGTTGACCATGGTTTGACGGCTTCTTCAGCCTGGCTGCCGACGCTGCATAACAATAGTGTCGACAACAGTAATGGTTTATTCAGTTTCATTCCTTTTCCTCTTTTCTCAGATGCAAGGACATTTGCGGGTAAGGGATTTCGATACCTTCCTGGTCAAATGTCAGTTTCACTTGTTCCAACGTGTCCCAATAAACCTGCCAATAGTCAGTGGATTGTACCCAGGAGCGCACAATCAGCTGCACGGCTGAATCCGCCAGTGCGTTCACGGCAATCACCGCTGCCGGATCTTTTAAAATACGTGGATCGGCTGCCACGATCTCCTCCAATAACTGCTTGGCTTTACGCAGATCGGAGTCATAGCTGATGCCAATCGTCAGATCGACCCGCCGTTGTGGCTCGGCCGAGTAATTCACAATGGCGCCGCCGGTAATTTGTGAGTTCGGCACAAAAATCTTTTTATTGTCGCCGGTTTTAAAAACGGTCTGAAAAATGTCGATGCGCTCAACCACGCCGCTGATCCCGGCCACGTCGACAAAGTCACCGGCTTTAAACGGCCGGAATACGATGATCAATACACCAGATGCAAAGTTCGACAACGAACCCTGCAATGCCAGCGCCACGGCAAGACCAGCAGCGCCTAAGATAGCGATAAACGAAGCGGTTTGAATACCAAGATGGGACAGCGCAATCAGCGCAACGGCAATTAAGATAGCAGCGTAAACAATGCTGCTTAAAAATGACACCACAGCGCGGTCAACTTTGCGGTGCAGTAAGGCTTTGCCAATCAGTGTGGACACGCCACGTGCCAGAGTGCGGCCGATATAAAAGATAATGATAGCGACAGTCAGATTCATCGCAGTGGAAATGATAATATCTTGATTTTTTTCGATATATTCTAAAGTTTGACTCAGCAAAACCAAGGCTCCTTTTGATATTGGTTAAGGTTGAACAGCGGCATCTGCTGGTTCGCTGCTTTGTTCTGGTTTTATTATCATAACGTGAAACATCGATATTGTGCGTTTTGACCTTTGATTAAAGCTCACAACAACAGCCAGTTAGGCCTATGCTGCAGACAGTGTCAGCGGCAACATTAACCTTATGTCAGCAAAGTACGGAATCACCATATGGATCTCTCCCTGTTACAACAACAACTGAAGCAAGGCCGCAGCGCGCCGCTGGAATCCTGGCATCCGCCATTTTGTGGTGAGATCCCAATTCGGATTGACCGCGAAGGCCAGTGGTTTTACCAACAAAGCCCGATTGGCCGCATTGAACTGGTGAAACTGTTCAGCTCGGTATTACAGTATAAAAATGACCGTTATGTGCTGACCACGCCAGTGGAAGAAGTGGCAATTCAAGTTGATGACGCACCGTTTTTGCTTGTGAACTGGCAATGGCAGGACAGCGACCTTGGCCCTTTGCTGCAAATGACGACTAATTTAGGGACGGAATACTTAATTTCGGCTGAATATCCGGTCCAGCTGCAGGCTGAACCGGGTTCTGGTTCGGGCTCTGGTTTACGCTCTGGTTTATTGTTGCCTTATTTGCAATTGCCACGTGGATTAACAGCGAAATTCAGCCGCGCGCTGTTTTATCAGCTGGCGGAACAGGCGACTTTGCAGGTCATAGCCGGGGAAAACCACTTTGTGCTGCAAAGTGGTGGTTATCAATTTAGTTTGGGCTTGGCGGAGGAAAGCGCCTAACACAGGGTGGCTTAAATCACTTGTGAATATTGCTGACTTTGCGGCAATAAATAAGCATCAAAACAAGCAGCCAGCACCCGTACCCAGGGGCGGCCCAGCGTGGTGACTTTGAGTTGCTGCGATGTGAGTTCTACCAAACCATCTTGCTGACACCGGGTTAGTTGCGCCAGACTGCTGGAAAAATAGCTGGCAAAATCAAGTTGCCATTTTTCGGCAAACTTTTCAGTATCAAGCCGAAAATTACACATCAATTCCGCAATCAGATCAGCGCGGATTTGGTCATCCAGACTTAACGCCATGCCTTTATCAATGCTGTGGCCCAACTCAAGTTGCTGCCGGTAATAGAGATTTAAATCTTTCTGCTGCTGCCAGATTTGATTGCCGACCTGACTGATGGCCGATACACCAAGTCCCAACATCGCCGGACAGTTATCGGTGGTATAACCCTGAAAGTTGCGTTGCAATTTACCTTCGCGCTGTGCAATCGCCAGGCTGTCATGCGCTTTGGCAAAATGGTCCATGCCAATCGCCTGATAACCGGCCTGCCCGAGCTTTTTGACAGATAATGCCAACAACTCAAGTTTTTGTTGGGCATTGGGTAGCGCTTCACTGGGAATTTTACGCTGGGCGGCAAAACGCTCTGGTAAATGGGCATAACTGAATAACGATATACGATCCGGATCCAGCTGCCTCACTTGCTGCAAAGTTGCGGTGAAGCTGTCCGGATGTTGAAAAGGTAAACCGTAGACTAGATCCAGGTTTACTGAGCTAAATCCTAGCTGTCTGGCGGCCAGCACTAATGTTTCTACCAGTTGATAACTTTGCTGGCGATGAATCGCTAACTGCACTTTTTCGTCAAAATCCTGCACCCCAAAGCTGACCCGGCTAAAACCAAGTTCACGTAGCAGCCGCAGTTTTGGGACATCACAACTGCGTGGGTCAATTTCGATGCTCAGTACCGCATCAGCGGCAAAGTTGAATTGCTGCCTTAATAACAGCATCAGCTGCGTTAATTGTTGCTGATCTAGGAAGGTTGGTGTGCCGCCACCCAAATGTAGCTGGCTGACCTGCTTGTTGGCAGTCACCCGCTGGTAAAACTGTATTTCCCGCGCTAGCGCCTGAATGTAACGGTCGGCTTTAGTCTGATCACGGCTAATCACTTTGTTGCAGCCGCAGTAATAACAAAGTTCACGGCAAAATGGCAGATGCAGATACAAACTTAATTCTGGGCCACTTTGTGCCAGCGCCTGCAAAGCGTTTGCTGCGCCATAGCCACTGCGTAATAACAGTGCTGTCGGGTAAGAGGTGTAACGTGGACCTTTGGTGTTGTACTTGCGGACCAGTGCTTCGTCCCAGATCATGGTGTTCATATCGCATTCGCCTATTCTTGACTGGTGGCAGTATAAGCACTGTGATTTATTAGGCTTTGATCCAAAACAAAGTTAGATCTCCGTATAACAAACCAGAGCGCAGCCAATGTCGTTGCCTCAACACCCGGGAACCAACATGAAACCAATCAAAATTATCTTGTGCAGCGGTGCGTTATTGCCATTGTTAGCACCAGCCGCCACCCTCATTCACGCTGGCACCGTGATTACCGCCGAAGGCTCACAGGTTTTACGTCAACACACACTGGTGATTGATGGCGACAAAATCAGCGCTATTGAAAGTGGTTATCGCCAGCCTGCTAGCGGCGATACGCTGATTGATTTGAGTAAACACACCGTGCTGCCGGGTTTAATGGATATGCACACCCACTTTTCATATCAGAGTAGCCCAACGTCTTATACCGAAGGCTTCACCATGAATGAAGCTGACGTTGCCTTACGCGGCGCGGTGTACGCGAAAAAGACCCTGCTGGCCGGTTTTACCACAGTGCGGGAACTGGGCGACAGCCATCACATTAGCACTGCGCTGCGCAAAGCCATTACTGCTGGTTATACCGAAGGGCCGCGGATTTTCACGGCCGGTCGTTCAATTGCCACCACCGGTGGCCATGCGGACCCAACCAATGGCGTGTCGTATGAGCGGATGGGCGACCCCACTCCGGCGGACGGCGTGGTCAATAGCGTGGAAGATGCGCGCAAAGCAGTACGGCAGCGTTACAAAGAAGGCGCTGATTTGATTAAAATTACCGCCACCGGCGGTGTACTCAGTGTCGCGAAAAGTGGCATGAATGCGCAGTTTAAAGACGAAGAAATAAAGTCGATTGTCGATACCGCCAAAGATTATGGTTTTACCGTGGCGGTGCATGCGCATGGCAAAGAGGGTATGGAGCGGGCGATTAAAGCCGGCGTCAGCTCGATTGAGCACGGCACTTTTATGGACGATAAAACCATGGCGCTGATGAAGCAATACGGTACTTATTATGTCCCGACTATCAGTGCCGGTAAGTACGTGGCCGAAAAAGCCAAAGTGCCGGGCTTCTTCCCTGAAATGGTGCGACTGAAAGCGGCGGCAATAGGGCCACTCATTCAGCAAACCTTCGCCCGTGCCTACAAAGCCGGGGTTAAAATCGCCTTTGGTACTGACGCCGGGGTCGGCATGCATGGCGATAACTGGCAAGAATTTGTGTTTATGACCGAAGCCGGGATGCCGCCATTGGCCGCACTGCACAGCGCTACCATCGAAGGCGCCAAGTTATTGGGCATGGCGGAAACGCTGGGTAGCATCAAAACCGGTAAAATTGCCGATATTATCGCGGTGCCAGGCGATCCGCTGGCGGATATCAGTGTGATGGGTAAAGTGAATTTTGTGATGAAAGCTGGTGTGGTTTATAAAGACTAAATAAACGACTTTGTCAAAAAAGCAAAACCGGGCATCAGCCCGGTTTTTGGTATTCGTGGTGGAGCAGATCGTTAATGCCGTTGCTGTAACAACTCCAGCAAGCCGCGAATATCCGTTTCGATCGACTCTTTTAACTGAATTTCAGTTTGCTGACGCAGATGATCCTGACGGCGTAATTCCTTTTTATCCAGCTCTTTGCGTGCTTCGTGGGTCGGCATTGCTTTGACACAATCGTACATCGCAAACAATCCCGGCCAGCGGCTGGATTGGGCTAAGTCAGGTTGCAGGTTTTCCAGCAACACCCAAATCCGCAGTGCCGCTTCGGATAATTCACACTGTTGTTCCAGCGTGGCTTTACCGATAAGCAGAATGCTGTCGAGCAAATACTGTTGATGTTCAGCCTGTTTTTGCAGGTGTACCAGCAATGCCTGCTGCTGCCGTCGTTGTTGCGCACGCAGTTGAAACAATATTTGTCCCAGATAAAACGCCAGACCTGCGACAACCAACACACCAAGTCCAAACAACACATACCACATCAAATGATCCGTCCGTTATTCACCCAGCAAGTCTTTACGCCAGTCAACCTGCTGCAGTTTACTCAGCTCGTCTAATTCTTCTTCTTGCTCGTCTTCTTCGTCATCTGCAACATCCAGACCCAGCAACGTCAGCAGTTCAGAATGACGGGCAGTTTTGGCGTTGAAGTACTTGGCATCTTTGCCGGTCAGCGTTTCGCCTTGTTCCATCCGCTCCAGCAATTCTTGCAGTTTTTCATCCTGTTCCAGTTGCTCTAATTCAACCTGCGGTGGAATTTCAACTGGCTTGGCTTTGGCAAGTAAAGCTTTTGGTGTGGTTTGTGGTGCGAGCAGCTTCTTCTCGGCCACGGTCACGACCAGTGGAATTGGCGTTTTGCTGCCATGGCGGGGATCTTTGTTTTTGTTGCTGCTATCGGTGGTTTTATCCGCATGCACCGCATTGCGGCTACCGGATTTTAAGCCTGCACCTTTTTTCTTGGATTCTACAGGGCGTTCACGTTCCTGGCGGGCTTCTGCAGTGGGTTTATGCCGAATACCAAGCTGGCCGGAGGTACGTGCTTTCTTTTTGCGAGTCATAATGTCTACCTGTAGAAAAGGGCGCGTATTTTAACCAGTTTTCACCACGCTGCCTATGTATTTCGCGTGGATCCGAATAATACTGCATTTACAGCTTAGACAAGTCTGCAGCCTGGGGTAGCGTGTGCTGGCGATAAAACGGCTACTGACGGCAAGCCATGGTGATAAAAACCAAATCGCAGATAAAACAAAACGGCGGGAAGTGAAACTTGCCGCCGTTCGAAGGTTTGCACCGAAAGGTGCTGAATTTTTTGAGATCATCCTGACTTACGTGAGACACCCTGTCTGGTCAGTTTCCATATATTGTTAGGTCATTTCCCTATACAAATCATTATTCGCGATCGTCCTAATACTTTTTTAATCTTCCTTGCTCGCGTTAAAAACGCTGACATCAGTGACGATGTCTTGATGAATGTACCGAAGCACTTATGCTTTCCGTGCTTAAAAATTCCATTTTGTTGAGATGTTACAATCTGTAACGGGGTTTAATTTACACCTATTGCGCAGAATGACAAGACTGTGCACAAAAAAAAACCACAAAAAAATTGAACCATTTCAGAGTGTCAAATTAAATCAGCTAGTTAGCATGAATTATCAGCTGAGGTTGATGTATTACTGTAATTTTTCGGGCGTAAATCTTACGCTGCGTGTGAGATATATCTCACAGGATGGCAGGTGCGGGTTGGTTTTTAGATCAATTTGGTCGCAATTTGGTCGCAACATAAAGCGTTTTCGGCACAAAGATTGTGAATTTTCGAAGTGGCGGCTACACGGCCGGCTACATAGCGCAGCTGCCTGCTGGGTGCAACCAGATCTGCGCCAGTGGTGCTCCAGCAGTTAATACCTCGATATACTGGATCTGTAACAGCGGCACTTCCAGCTGTTCACCCTGTTGCTCCAGCAGCAGAAATTCTTCTGCTGCGCTACTGCGGGTATTCTTGGCCAGACCTTGTACCAGAGATCCATTCAGCAGATGGAGCACCACCTCGTAGCGCCGCATACAGATAATTTCAACATGATCATGGATATCGCAGGCAATAATTACCGGGTTCATTTTTGGCTCCTTTTTTTGCCACACCGTTTGGTTATGGCAGTGTAGACCTTGTCGGACTATGGCCGCCATGAACCGTTTTTTCGACGCTGATGCCCAATCTTTTGGCCAGGCGGGACAGATTCGCCCGATCCAGCTCCAGCAGCTTTGCCGCTTGGCTCCAATTGCCGGATGTGCTTTGTAACATTTGCAAAATTTGTTGTTTTTGAAATTCGTCGGTTGCGGTTTTTAAACTTGTGCCGGTGACGACTTCCCTTGGTAACTGTAGGTCGGCGCTGGATACAATGGTTGGGGGCGCGGTGAATGGCGTATTGGTATGAAGCTCCAGATGTGCTGGCATTAAGGCAATAATGTCCCCGGCAGTCGAGTCTTTACTGGCTTTAAGCGCCGCGCGGCTGATCACATGCTCCAGTTCCCGCACATTACCAGGCCAGTTGTATTGCAACAGTTGCAATTGCGCCGCCGGACTCAGCTTTAATTGGCGTAAGCCCAGTTTTCGCGCTGTCAGTTCCAGAAAATATCCGGCCAGCAGCAGCACATCCTGCTGCCGGTCTTTGAGCGCAGGGACCGTTATAGGGTAGACCGACAGCCGGTGATATAAATCGGCCCGAAACCGGCCAGCAGCCACTTCAGCAGCTAAATCGCGGTTGGTGGCCGCAATCACCCGCACATTAACGGTTTTTACATCGTCTTTGCCAACCGGCTGAATTTCACCACTTTGCAGCACCCGTAATAATTTACTTTGCACCGCAAGTGGCAATTCACCCACTTCATCGAGAAAAATAGTGCCGCCATCAGCGAGCAAAAATTTGCCCGGACGATCGCGATCGGCGCCGGTAAAAGCGCCTTTGGCATGACCGAACAACTCACTTTCCGCCAATGTTTCCGGCAATGAGGCGCAGTTTAAATGCACCAGCTGTTGTTTTACCCGCCTGGATAACAGATGCACAGTACGGGCAACCAGCTCTTTCCCGACGCCGGTTTCGCCCTGAATGAGCACGGTGTAGTCGGAAGCGGCCACCAGTTGAATATCACTTTTAAGCGCCAGCATGCTGCTGCTTTGACCAATTAATTCGCCGCCTTCCCGGGTCAGCGCTTCGTGGGTCAGTTCTTCCACCAAATCTTGCGCCTGCCGGGCACTTTGCTCGAGCTTTTTCAGCTGCACCGCAGTTTTTAAAGTGGCCGCCGACATCGCCGCAATCAGCTGCAGCGTCCGTTCGGCAATCGCAGAAAAAGCATCGGGTTTCAGGCTATCCAATGTCACCACGCCCATCAGTTGGCCGTCGGAGTACAAAGGCAACCCCATACAGGAATGCACCGGCAAATCGCCGGCCTGCGCCAGCAATAAACCGTCATATGGGTCGGCCAGGGTGGTGTTGGACGCAAAACGCACCGGATCAGTGCTTTGGCAAATGATCAAAAGGCGCGGGTGGTCTTTCAGCCAAAAGCGGCGGCCTAAAGTGTCAGCGGTCAGCCCCTGAATAGCCAGCGGCTGCAACAGCTCGCCCTGATAGGACAATAACACCACGGCGTCGCAGTTGATGGCCTTGCGGATTGAGCTCAGCAACCGATCAAACCGATCGCTGCTGGTAATGCTATTGGCTAAATCCAGTGCCACTTCCAGCAACAAAGTTGAATTTAATTCGGCCATAGCGGTTCCGGTGGCAAAAGGAGTTTCGTAAATTGTGTCATAACAAATCTAATTTGTCATTTTGACTCATTATTAACGGAGTCATTATGACTCCGTTTGATTGAGGTTATTTTGTAACTAAATGAAATATAACAAATAAATAAGTGGCATCAGAACTGCAATATCTCAGTGAACCACAGCGGAGTCAGGGGACTCCCAAGGAGCCTGTTATGTTGCATTTAGCCCAAGTTTTCCACCATCAACAGCTGTCTGCCAGCGATCAGTTTGAAACTCTGTTATTGGTCGCCAACACGGTTTTAGCCTTATCTTTTTGTCTGCTGCTAGCGACCATTCTGGTGTGTTATCCGCTCGCTGCGCTGTTTTCATTTGAACTGCAACTGGCTAGCCACGTCACGTTAATTTTCAGCGCGACCTTACTGAAAATAGCTTATATCTGCCGCTGTATTGCGCAATATGAGCTGCATCAGGAAGTGCGTTAAATGGCGCGCAAAGATCCAACTTTACACAATATCCATTGGCCGGAAACTTCCGACGGATATGCCAAACCCTGGTCATCTGCGGCACTTTTCGCGTTGGCATTCCGGCCATTTTTTCTGGCAGGCGCCAGCTGGGCTTTGATCGCAATAGCGATGTGGGCTTTATGGTTCAGTGGCTTGCTGACATGGCAGCTGGCGTTTCCTCCTTCGCTTTGGCACGCCCATGAGATGTTATTTGGCTTTGGTGCGGTTGTCGCCGTCGGCTTTTTACTCACCGCCGCCCAAAACTGGACCGGACTGCCCAGCCTGTCCGGCAAGCCGCTATTTCTGCTCAGTCTGCTCTGGTTAACCGCCCGATTGAGTCTGTTATTTTCGGCATTTCCGCCGCTGTTATGGCTATTTATGCTGACGCAATTGTTGTGGTGGTGTGGCGCGATTTATAGCTTAGCCAGTTTACTGATCCGGGCGAAAAGTCGGAATAACTACCTGTTTATTCCACTGTTATCGGTGATGGCGCTACTCAATACCGGTTTTGTTTTTGCAGTCTCCATCCAACAATTTGCCCTTGCAGCCCACCTGAGTCATAGCGTGATCCTGCTGTTTTGCATGTTGATGGGCATTGTCGGTGGCCGGGTGATCCCGTTTTTTACCGCCAGAGCGCTTGGTCTGGAGCAACAGAAAACCCCGCTGTTGGATAAAATCTTATTACCGCTATCGGTGCTTGGCACTGCGATGTTTCTGCTTGGTTTTTTTGTCGAACTGCCACTTCGAGCCGGTTGGATCATGTTGCTGCTTGGGGTTTTGCATCTATTACGGCTGATTTATTGGACGCCAGGGAAAATCTGGCAAGTGCCGTTGCTCTGGTCGTTACAGCTGGCTTATCTGGCGCTCGCCTTGGGTTTGTTGCTGTTAGGGCTGAGCGATTTAACCCAGCTGATCCCATTTAAAGATGTGCTGCATTTACTCAGCATCGGTGCGATGGCGGGCATGATCCTGGCCATGATGGCGCGGGTGTCCTTAGGCCATACCGGCCGCGCGTTGCAGGTCGGAAAAATGTTAAGCCTGGCTTTTGGCTTGTTATTGCTGGCCGGGCCACTACGTATGTTTGCGACTTTATCCGGTTTTCCGCTGTTGTTCTGGCAAGTGAGCGCTCTGCTCTGGCTTTGCGCCTTTGCCATTTTCCTCTGGTTTTATTGGCCCATCCTGACCCAGCCACGCGCTGATGGCAGACCGGGTTAACTTGTACTGTAAGTTGTTTAAATTAGATGAGGTTTTACTCTATGTGTTCCGCCCAGTTGTCTGCAAAAACTATCGCTATCGTCAAAAGCACAGTCCCACTTTTGGAAAATGCTGGAGTCGCGATCACCAACCATTTTTATCAACGGATGTTTCGGTTGAATCCTGAGCTGAAAGATATTTTTAATATGACCAATCAGCAGAGTGGTCGGCAGCAATTTGCGCTGTTTAGTGCCATTGCTGCTTATGCCAAAAATATTGATAACCTGTCGGTGCTGACCGAAACGGTTGAGCGGGTGGCGCATAAACACACCAGCTTTTTTATTCAGCCAGCGCACTATGACATTGTTGGCCATCACTTAATTGAGACCTTGCGCGAGCTGGCTCCGGACGCCTTTACCGCAGATGTTGAACAAGCCTGGACTGAAGCTTATGGCGTGCTCGCCAATATTTTTACCGGTCGGGAGCGCCAGTTATATCAGCAGACCGAACAACAGCAAGGCGGCTGGTATGGCCCGCGGCGGTTTAAGGTGCAACAAAAAGTTCCGGAGTCGGCGCTGGTCACAAGTTTTGTGTTAGTACCGCAGGATGGCGAAGCGGTGGTGGATTTCCAGCCTGGGCAATATTTGGGGGTGAAAGTTAAACCAGCGAATTGCGACTATTTTGAGATCCGTCAATATTCGCTTTCGGACAAAGCTAATGGCCATAGTTACCGCATCAGCGTCAAACGTGAAACTGGTGAGGTCGCCGGCCCCGTTGTTGGATTAGTGTCAAATTACTTACATGACCATATTCAGGAAGGCGACGAGCTGGATATTTTACCGCCAGCCGGTGATTTTTTTCTGCAATCGGCTCATCTCCCCACTGTGCTGATTTCGGCAGGTGTGGGTCTAACACCGATGATGTCGATGTTGGAGAGTATTGTGGCGTTAAAACAACAGACACCAGTGTATTTTCTGCATGCTTGTGAAGATCAAGCGCAGCATTCCTTTGCCGGCCGTGTGCAGCAGTTGGCGCAGGATTATCCGTTGTTGCAGCATTTTTGCTGGTATCGCAACGCGCCGCAAATGATTGAATCAAATCAGTTTACTGGCTTGATGGATATTGCAGCCGTTGCTAGCGTAATGCCGCTGCAAAGTGCCAACTTTTACCTCTGTGGTCCTACTGGTTTTATGAAGGCCGTGAAGGAGCAGCTGTTAGCATTGGGTGTTGGATCGGCGCAGATCCACTATGAAGTATTTGGTCCGCATGCAGATTTTTAATCGCAGGGGTTTTTAGACATCAAGATTTATAGTGGAAGCCATTTGTAAAAAATAAAGGCCTGATGCGAGTCAGGCCTTATTTTTGCTGCAAAAACTAACAATTAATGCAGGCCGCCCAGATATTTTGACAGTACTTCGATATCTTCGTCGGTCAGCTTTTTCGCAATGTCGCGCATCATGCCATTCATGTCATTGGCGCGGGTGCCGCTGCGGAAAGATTCCAGCTGCGCTTTAATGTATGCAGGGTGCTGGAAAGAGATTTTTGGAAAGTTCGCCAGGCTGTGGCCAACACCACGTGGGCCGTGACAAGCAATACAAGCTGCAATGCCACGATCCATATCACCAGCGCGGAATAATTGCTGACCGCGGGCGACCACATCTTCCGGCGTTGAACCTGATTTCATCGTCTGGCTGGCGTAAAACACCGCCAAATCTTTCATATCCTGATCGGATAAAGCTGCAACCATGCCGCCCATCACCGCGTTGTTACGACCTTCTTTGCCGCCAGAAGTCATACCGGCTTTAAATTCTTTCAGTTGTTTGTAAATGTAGCCAGCGTGTTGGCCAGCAATTTTCGGATACATATCGGTTGGGCTGTTGCCATCAGGGCCATGGCATGCAGCACAAGTGGCTGATTTTGCTTTACCTGCTTCTGCATTGCCTTCAACCGCAAAGACCTGGCCAACTAACCCTAAAAAAAGCATGACTGGAAGTGCGAATTTTTTCATGTTTATCCGTCTCTGTTCAGCGTGAACCTGCAAAAAGCAGGTATAAAAGATAATAACCCTAAGAATTATGGCTATTTTACACGAAACTTAGCCAGATAAAATCCCATTCAAGCGGCTAATGCTTCTTCAGATCAACTAGATCCGCTACACTATAGCCAAATTTGACGTCGGAGTGAGTTGTGTACAAAGCAAAATTTAATTATCAGCAGACCAGTTTCTTAACCAGTGCCCCGGATATTACCGCGTTGCCACCTGATACCGGCATTGAAGTGGCGTTTGCTGGGCGGTCCAATGCGGGTAAATCCAGTGCTTTGAATACGCTTACCCGGCAAAACGGTCTGGCCAGAACCAGTAAAACGCCGGGTCGGACGCAACTGATTAATACGTTTCGTTTAGCCGATGAAAAACGTCTGATCGATTTACCCGGTTATGGTTTTGCCAAAGTGCCGTTAGCGGTGAAAGAAAAATGGCAAAAGTCATTGGGTGAATACCTGATGAAACGGCAAAGTCTAAAAGGGTTGGTGGTATTAATGGATATCCGCCATCCGCTGAAAGATTTAGATCAGCAATTGATCCACTGGGCAGTTGAAAGTCAGCTGTCGGTATTATTGCTGTTGACCAAAGCTGATAAATTAAGCCCAGGCCCACGCAAGAAAACCCTGCTGGAAGTGCGTGAAGCATCATTGGCCTTTATGGGTGATGTCACAGTGCATACGTTTAGCTCGCTCAGTAAACAAGGTTTAACTGAATTAGAGCAAGTATTAGATGATTGGTACGGCCGTGATGCGGACGATGCGCCTGCTGCAGAGTAATAGCGTCTTATAGCCAGAATCATCATTTTGGGGTAACCGATGTAAGCTAATCGGCTACCCACTGCCTTTCTGAACGTTTCAACCAACCGCCAGTTCAATTATCCTTGCCGTTTTTAGCCAAAATCCAATTTACGATCCCCCAAAAAAGAAAAACCGGCGTCTCAGAGAGAAGCCGGCATAGCAAACGGGGAGAAGCTATCAATAATTTCAAATCAACAGGGTGTCTTGCTAGCAAGACGTCGCCATTATACATAGATTTATGAATGTTTGAAGTATTTACTCTAAAAAATCTAATAAATTTTCAGATTTTGAATAAAAAAAACGCCCCACTGCAAGCAGTGGGGCGGCTAAATAAGCCTACTTTCTATTCAAAATCAAGCGGTAAAGCTTGTTTCTGTTGAAAGATAGAACATCTTACCTCTGTACCCTACAGATTTGATTCTACTCAGGTGCGTTCAAAAAGCAAGCGCATTATGTAATAAAACAACATAAAATTACTTTCAGCTGAAATTTTACGAAGAATCGTAATTAAATTACCGGATTTGTGGTGGCAGCAATGCGACGGGCAGAAAAGAAAAAGCCTCTGCAAAGTCAGAGGCTAAAAGGGAATTACCAGGAATGTGGATGTTCACAGTCAATCAGACGCTGCTGTGCTCAACAAGTTCCAACAGTTTCTGATTTATTTTCAAAATTAATGTGCTTCATCCCAATTCATGCCAGAACCAGCTTCAGCCAGCAGCGGTACATCAAGTGCCGCCGCTTGTTGCATCAAACCGACTATTTGCTGTTGAAACTCCGGCAGCATGGTGGCGTCGACTTCAAACACTAATTCATCGTGGACCTGCATAATCATCTTGATCTTGGCTGGATCTTGCTGCTGCAACCATTGATCAACAGCCAGCATGGCAATTTTGATAATGTCTGCTGCAGTGCCCTGCATCGGCGCATTGATAGCAGCCCGTTCGGCGCCTTTTTTGCGACCAACGTTTTTGCTATGAATTTCCAGCAGGTATAAACGGCGACCAAACAAAGTTTCTACATAGCCTTGCTCATGCGCTTGCTGGCGGGTGCGCTCCATATAATCCAGCACGCCGGGGAAACGGGCAAAATAAGTATCGACATAATGCTGGGCTTCACCACGGCTAATATCGAGTTGCCGCGCCAGGCCAAAAGCGGACATGCCATAAATTAAACCAAAATTCACCGCTTTAGCGCGGCGCCGTTGCTCGGTTGTCACTTCAGAAAGCTCGACTCCAAATACTTCAGCAGCGGTTGCCCGGTGAATATCCAGGCCTTTGGCAAAAGCATCCAAGAGCGCCTGATCTTGCGACAAATGCGCCATGATCCGCAGTTCAATCTGCGAATAATCCACCGCCAGGATCCGTTTCCCCTCAGGCGCAATAAACGCCTGCCGAATGCGGCGGCCTTCTTCGGTGCGGATCGGAATATTCTGTAAATTGGGCTCGGTCGAACTGAGCCGACCCGTTGCGGCAACGGCTTGATGATACGAGGTATGCACCCGGCCAGTGTCCGGATCGATACTTTGCGGCAGCTTGTCGGTGTAAGTTGATTTCAGCTTGGCCAGAGTGCGATGCTCGATAATCACTTTGGGCAGCGGATAATCGTGCGCCAGTTCGGTGAGTACCTCTTCGGCAGTTGACGGAATGCCGGTCGGCGTTTTTTTCAGGACCGGTAAACCTTGCTCGGTGAACAAAATTTCCTGTAACTGTTTTGGCGATGACAAATTAAATGGTTTGCCGGCCAATTCATGCGCCTGCAATTCCAGTTCGCCAATCCGCGTGCTCAGAAACTCACTTTGCTTTTGCAGCAGGGCGGCATCAATCAACACGCCACCACGCTCCATCCGTGATAATACCGGCAGTAGCGGCATTTCGATGTCTTGTAACACCTTCACCAGGCCAGGGTTTTCAGCCAGTTGCGGCCACAAAGCAAGGTGTAATTGCAAAGTGACATCGGCGTCTTCAGCAGCATACTCGGCGGCTTTTTCCAGTTCAATCTGGTTAAAGGTCAGTTGTTTCGCCCCTTTGCCGGCCAGTTCTTCAAAGCTGATGGTTTGATGACCCAAGTATTTCAACGCCAGACTATCCATATCATGACGACTGCCAACGCTGTTCAGCACATACGACTCGAGCATGGTGTCGAACTTGATGCCGCGCAGCTCAATCTGGTAACGCGCCAGGATACTCATGTCATATTTCAGGTTTTGACCGACTTTGGCTTTGCTGTCATCTTCAAGCCATGGCTTTAAAGCGGCCAGCACCAAATCACGAGCAAGTTGCTCCGGCGCGCCAATGTAATCATGGCCAACCGGAATATACCAAGCCAGTCCCGGTGCTGTGGCGACAGAGATGCCGACCAGTTCAGCCTGCATGTAATTGAGGCTGGTGGTTTCGGTATCAAAAGCGACCAACTCGGTTTGATTAAGCAGGGTGATTAATTGCTGTAACTGCTCGCTGGTCAGTACCGTCTGATAGTTGCTGCGATCAAGCTGCGCTGAGTTACTTGCTGGCTCGGCAGGCGTTGTTGTCACAGTGACATTCGAGCCATCGGATGGACTCGTTGGTGTTTCTGTTGCAGAAACCAGTGGCCTCGCGGCATTAATTTTTTCGGCACTTTGCACTTCCGACAACCAGCGTTTAAATTCGCAAAGCTGATACAGCTCCGCTAACTTGCCGTAGTCCGGTGTTTTCAGGTGTAATTCATTAAATTGCATCGGCAATTCAACATCAGTTTTGATGGTGGCCAGCTGATACGACAGTTCCAACTGCGGCTGAAACTCACGCATTTTGTCGGCGATGGTTTTACTGCCACGAAAGCCAAGGGCGGCAATATCGTCTAGCCGTTGGTATAAAGTCTGAATCGAACCAAGGCCTTGCAACAAGGCTTGGGCAGTTTTTTCGCCAACCCCCGGCAAACCAGGAATATTGTCGGCTTTGTCACCCATCAACGCCAAAAAGTCGATGATTAGCTCTGGCCCCACGCCAAATTTTTCGCGCACGCCTGCAGGATCAAGGATGGTGTCGGTCATGGTATTAATCAGCGTGACATGCTGATCAACCAGCTGCGCCATATCCTTATCGCCGGTTGAAATCAGCACATGGCGGCCAGCGGCACTCGCCTGTACAGCCAGCGTGCCAATCACGTCGTCCGCTTCCACGCCGCTGATACACAACAACGGCAGGCCGAGCGCATGAATAATCTGATGCAGTGGCTCAATTTGCGTGCGTAAATCGTCCGGCATTGGCGGACGATGTGCTTTGTAGTCGGCATACATGGTATTGCGAAAGGTCGGGCCTTTGGCATCAAATATCACCACCATCTGACTGGGGTTATATTGGCGTAACAGACTTTTCAGCATGTTCACCACACCATAAATAGCACCGGTGGCTTCACCTTTGGAATTGGTTAAATGTGGTGGCGAATGATAAGCACGGAATAAATAAGAAGAACCATCCACCAGGATCAGTGGATCAGCAGGGATTTGCACCATGAGCGAAGCTCCGAAGATTTTTAACCAAGGATGCCACAGTTTGCGGGCTTCGGCCAGAAGCGGCAAGCTGTGGATAAGTTGTGAGTATGTTTGTGTAGAAAATTCAGGCAATAGCCAGCGAGCTCGAAATTCCTGAGCATCAAAAAAGGAGTTAAGTTGTTGAGAATAAAACAAAAAACGAAGGGGAAGACAGCACAGACCCTTGTTATTATTCTTTACATCCTGTTGTGGAAAATGTTTTTTCCGCACCGCCAGCAATGATCAAAAGAAGCGATCTGGCCTGACGAATGGGTAACTAGACTACCACAACGGTTCCTTTTGCAAAGCAGAAAAACGAAAAAAAATTTGTTGAATTGACCATGTTTTAACCGGACATTTCGATGAATATTAGCTAAGGTCGATATTGAATTCATTTAGTGACGTTGGATCAGCAGTTTGCGTTTCGTTGAAAGCAATGCAGACGCTTTACTAGGGCTTTCACTCTTTGCTCCGGCAGCGCTATAATGCCTTAGAATTTGTGCGGCTTAATTTCCGGGGATCCCGATCAATGAAAAAAATTACCTTCGTTCTTGCTTTGTTAGGTTGTGCCCTGGTTGCTCAGGCCAGTACTGATGATAAATCTCAAGATGAATTAAAAGCGCGGATTGCACCGGTTGGTCAGGTGTATTTAGCGGGCGCTGAGCCGGTGGTCGTGAAACCAACAGGCCCACGTACCGGCGAGCAAGTGTATCAAGGCGCTTGTTTTGCCTGTCACGGCACGGGTGCGTTAGATGCACCGAAAAAAGGTGATGCAGCCTGGAAACCGCGTATTGCACAAGGTATGGACGTTCTGAAAAAGCACGCTATCGAAGGGATCCGCTCGATGCCACCTCGCGGTACCTGTGCTGATTGTTCGGATGAAGAAATTGTTGATGCGATTAAATTTATGACCGAAGGGGTGTAAACACCTCATCGAAGATCAGGCTGCCAGATGGTGGCCTTTTTTATAGCTAAAATCCGCAGATGCTCTGCACGGCACCGCCTGTTTCTGCCCGAAACCTGTTTGTCGTGTGGTTCGTTGCACAGCCCTTCGCACAGTCTTTCGTAGCATCCGTCCGATTTAGGTATTTCTGTTCAGCGCATCGTTTTGTCCTGGTTATGGGCATTGTCACAACACCAAGAACAAAATCGTATAAAAACAATCCACCACAATCCGGATAAACCCTTTCATCTGCTTAATCTTTGTGCATAATAGGACCTGTTCTCAATAAGATCCGACCACAGGATCACTCACAAAATATAAAGAGCGACAGTTGAAGGAATTAACGCAATCCGCAGCCAGGCAAAGCGCCAGTTTAGCGCCAGACCGCCGGTTGAAATCTCTGCTTGAACGATACAGACTGGCTTATGCGGTGCAAAAAGCCTTACTGAACTTATCGGAACTAGCCAGCACGCTTTCTGATATGTCGGAATTTTATCCGGCCATCCACCAACTGTTGAATCAACATCTACGGGCCGATAATTTTTATGTGGTGCTGGTCGACCATGAGACCGGCGTCTTTAGCCTTGAATATTTTGCCGACGAAAAAGACCAGCTTGATATCAATGATTTAAGCGCAGCGGACTTCGTTAATGGCCTGACTGGCTATGTGGTCCGCACCAAAAAAATGCTGTTGTGTGATGAACAGCGTTTTCAGCAATTACTGCAACAAGGGGACATTCGCTCTCAAGGCACGCCTTGCCATCATTGGTTGGGCATTCCACTGAACCGTGGTCGGCAGCTGATCGGCGTGATGGTGGTGCAGATTTACGATAATTCCTATCACTATCAACAACGTGATGTCGACTTACTGACCGCCATTGCGGGTCATACTGTGACAGCCATTGATCGGGTAAAAAGCCGTGAGCTGCTGGAGCAAACTGTGCGTGAGCGCACCCGGCAGCTGCAAAATACCAACCATTCACTACAGCGTGAAATTCGTGAACGCACCAATGCCCAACAGCTGCAGGCAGCGCTTTATAAAATATCGGAACTTACTGCCACTAATGCTGATATGACTGGTTTTTACCGGGAAGTGCACCAAATTCTCGCCGGGCTGATGCAAGTTGATAACTGTTATATTGCACTGTTAGACGAAACCGGTAAAAAGCTCAGTTTCCCATTTTATGTGGACCAATATTCGCCACCGTCACAGGAACGGCCGCTGCGCAAAGGTTTTACCGAATATGTGTTGCGTGTTGGCGAAGCGAGGCTAATCAACCGCGAGTTATCAGATTTATTGGTGCACCAAGGTGAAGTGTTACGACTGGTGCCGGAATCGGAGCAAACAGTACCGCTCGCCACCAGCTGGCTGGGTGCGCCGTTGCTGATCGATCAGCAGGCGCTGGGGGTGATTGCGGTACAGTCTTATGATGAAGGTTATCTGTACAGCGACAGTGAGCTGAATATCTTACGTTTTGTATCGCAGCATATTGCGGTGGCCATTCAGCGCAAGCTCAATACCGAACAACAAAAATTGCATCAGGAAGAGTTGGAACGGAAGATTTTCGAGCGTACCCGCGAGTTGCGCCAGACCAATTTATTCCTGCGCTTACAGGTGGAAGAGCGCAAAAAAGTTGAAGAACGGCTGTTCCACGAAGCGAACCACGACACCTTAACCGGCCTTGCCAATCGGCAGATGTTTATGTTGCAGCTGAAGCAACAATTTACCTTGCGTGGCCGTGAAACTAATTTGCGTTTTGCTTTGTTATTCATCGATTTAGACCGATTTAAACTGATTAACGACACCATGGGTCACCATGTCGGCGATTGTTTTCTGATTGAAGTCAGTCAGCGGTTACAGCGCACCGTCCGCGAGCATGATTTAGTTGCCAGGCTTGGTGGTGATGAGTTTGTGGTGCTGTTAACGCAGCTGACCGATGACGGTGATGCGGAAGATGTGGCGGATCGGATCATTGAAATTATGCGGGAGCCGATGGTGCTACAAGGGCAATCGGTGTATTCCGGCGCCAGTATTGGGATTGCCAGTTATAAACCGGATTATGGCAGTGCCGATGCATTGCTGCGCGACGCCGATGCCGCGATGTATCAGGCCAAAGCTATGGGGCGTAACCGTTTTGTGATTTTTACCGACAGTATGCGGATGCAATTGCTGCAGGAACTTAGCATGGAGCAGGCACTGCATCAGGCACTTTCCGACAAGCAGTTTTCAGTCGAATACGAGCCGATTGTCTGTAGCGAAAAACACCATGTGCTGGGCTACGAAGCGACGATGCAATGGGTGCACCCAAACCTTGGGTTGCAACAGGATTTTAATCGCCAGGCGGCGCAGGCTGGGGTGCTGCCGCAAATTGAACTGCAAATTATTCAGCAGTTACTGGATCAACTGCAACAACACCCACAACCGGCGGTGTTATGTCTGCAAATTAGTCATCAGCATTTGTTAAACCCGGTGCAATTTGACCGTTTACACAAAGTATTATTGCCGTATCAGCAGGTGCTACACCGGTTGTCGCTGGGGTTTGCCGAATATGATTTGGTGAAACTGAACAGTTCGAACCTGAACTATCTCAATCAATTAAAAAGGCTTGGGGTGCGGCTTGCCATCGAACATTTTGGCGCTGATACCATGCCACTTGGCATTGCAACGCAATATCCTTTTGATTTCGTTAAACTTGATCCGTCATTTTGCCGCCATTTAACCAAACATCAGCAAAAACGACAGATGCTGGATATTTTAATTAATCTGGCACAAAGCTATAAGTTTCGGGTGATTGCCGATGGCGTAGATGACGGCGATTTACGGCAACTGCTGGTTGAGCAAGGCTGTTGTTATATGCAGGGCCGGTTGGTTAAAAGCTTGCTGCAACCAGAGCAGGAATCAGTCTTTCTTCAACAACTGGCGTAATCGCTCCAGATGCGCCAGTCCGGTTTGCTGGCGCTGTTCTTCGGTTTTCACCGGCGCAGCTTGTGCCCATTCCAAATCGTCGCTTGGCAACTCGTCTAAAAACCGACTTGGTACCGGCTTGATGGTTTCGCCATATTGGCGCCGCTCACGGGCATAAGTGAAAATCAGTTCCCGCTGCGCCCGGGTAATGCCCACGTACGCCAGCCGCCGCTCTTCTTCGACGTTGTCTTCATCAATACAGGTCTGGTGCGGCAGAATACCTTCTTCCATGCCGACCATAAACACATATGGAAACTCCAGACCTTTGGATGCGTGCAAAGTTAATAACTGCACCTGATCAGCATCATCGTCTTTTTCGTTGCGCTCCATCATATCGCGCAACGTCAGTTTGGTGACCACTTCGGCCAGTGTCAGCGGTTCGTGCTCTTCATCACCTTTAAGCATTTCGGTGATCCAGCGATAAAGCTCGTTGACGTTTTTCAGCGCCATTTCTGCCGCTTTTGGGCTATTACTGACTTCAAATAAATAAGCTTCATAACGGCTTTGCCGAATGAGATCGCGCACCGCTTCCGCCGGCTCAGCACGCACCGCGTTGTCAGCGAGTTCCACCATCCAGCGCGAAAACTCACGCACACAAGCCAGGCTTCTGGCGGATAATTCGTCCGATAATTCCGGTGCGCAGCAAGCGTCAAACAGGCTGATGTGCAGCGAATTCGCCAGGCTGCCAATGCGCTCTAAAGTTGCCGCGCCAATCTCGCGTTTGGGGGTATTGATGATCCGCAGCAGCGCATTATCATCGTCCTGATTGACCAGCAACCGCAGATAAGCCATCACATCTTTAATTTCCGGTCTGGAGAAAAACGAGGTGCCACCGGAAATTTTGTAGGGGATACGGTTGGTCATCAGCGCTTTTTCAAACACCCGCGCCTGATGGTTGCCACGGTATAAAATGGCGTAGTCTTTGTAGTTGCTGCGGTTAATAAAGCGGTGCGAAATAATTTCCGCCACCACTTTTTCCGCTTCATCTTCTTCGCTTTTGGTTGGCAGTACTTTGAGTGGTACGCCATAACCGAGGGTACTGAACAGTGCTTTATCGTATTCGTGTGGATTGTTGGCGATGAGAATGTTGGCGGCTTTGAGAATACGCTCACAGGAGCGGTAGTTTTGCTCCAGTTTAATCACTTTTAAGCTGGGGAAATCTTTACCCAGCAACACTAAATTTTGCGGTTTGGCACCACGCCAGGAATAAATCGACTGGTCATCGTCGCCAACCACGGTAAAACGCTGCCGCTCGCCGACTAAAGCTTTGACCAGTTCATACTGGCTAGTATTGGTATCCTGATATTCATCGACCAGCAGATACTGGATTTTTTGCTGCCAGCGCTGCCGCACTTCATGGTTGGCGGTAAATAACAGCGTTGGCACCATAATTAAATCGTCAAAATCCAGTGCGTTATAAGCCCGCAGTTGCTGCGCGTACTGGCTGTAAAAGTTGGCAAAACTAATACTTTGCGCGTCCATCGCCTGCGCTATCGCTTGTGGCGGTAGTAATAAATCATTCTTCCAGTTGGAGATTTTACTTTGCAGCGCCCGCAGTAAATCTTTGTCGCCCTGGAGATCGTTTTCGGTCAGCTCTTTTAATAGCGCCATGCTGTCCTGATCATCAAATAGGGTGAAATTGGCTTTGTAACCAATGGCTTTGTGCTCTTTTTTGATGATTTCAAGGCCAAGGGTGTGGAAAGTAGAAACCGTCAGGCCACGCAGTTTGCTGCGATCAAGCTGATGGGAAATCCGCTCTTTCATCTCGCGGGCGGCTTTATTGGTAAAAGTCACTGCCGCAATATGCCGGGCCGACATGCCACATTCTTCAATCAGATAAGCAATTTTATTGGTAATGACCCGGGTTTTACCTGATCCAGCACCAGCCAGCACCAGGCAAGGACCAGAGATATATTTAACGGCTTCATTCTGCTGCGGATTGAGTTTCATTGATTACCTGTGACACTTGCCTTTACATCTGGCTGGAACCGCCATCGTGGACGGGGCGTTAGTGTAGCCGAAAGCGTTCGGTGGCGACAGTTCTGGCTGGCGGTCGCAGTGTGATTAATTCCATCGCATTTGCTTGAAATAGTGTTCGCGCGACGCCATCAACACTCGTAGAATAAAGTTTCAGCCGCTGCATCAACTCAAGGAATTATCATGTTGGATCCGAAAAAAATCGAAGAAATGGCCCGTCAGATTGGCGCTGCAATTCCACCGAAATTCCGTGAAGTGGCGGACGATGTTGAAGCGAAAGTTAAAGCGGTGCTGCAGGCAAAATTAAGCCAGCTGGATTTTGTCTCCCGCGAAGAATTTGATGTCCAGCGCCAGGTATTGCTGCGCACCCGCGAAAAGCTCGAAGCGCTGGAAGTACAGGTGCAACAGTTGCTGGCGGCAAAAGCTGCTGATGACCAGAACTAACAACAGACTGGCTGGTTAAAAACCGCCAGTGCATGATTTTAATGAATAAATAGATAAGAGGCCTGTCATGAACGAATTTGATTTTGATTTAGACCATCTGGATTTTGATGCTGCCGCCGCCAACAACGCCGCGCAACTGGAATTAGCAGATCAAGCCGCCGCAGCAGCCGCCGCTCTGCCGGATGAAGACGATTGCGCCGGTGGCGCTTGTAAGATTTAAATCCCCGCATCGACCAGGGATGGGTTTAGATAAATCCATCCTCATCCTTTTTATAGATTGAATCAATCCATATAAATCGTTTTTTATAATCCACTGTCGCCCCTAAGCTATCTGTGCAGGATAGAGCTGACTTCGACAGAGGATTTAAAAAATGAGAAAAACCACACTCGCCGTGTTAGCAGTGACCACCACTTTTACGCTGAACGCAGAGCAACTGACCCGCGACAATGGCGCGCCGGTTGGTGACAATCAAAACTCCATCACCGCAGGTCCCAATGGCAGTGTGTTGCTACAGGACGTGCATTTAATCCAGAAATTACAACGCTTTGCCCGCGAGCGGATCCCGGAGCGGGTGGTGCATGCCCGTGGTACCGGTGCCCATGGCGAATTTGTGGTAACCAACGCCATTCCTGATCTGACCGCAGCCAGTCTGTTTGCTGCTACCGGTAAAAAAACGCCGGTATTTGTGCGTTTTTCTACCGTTATTCACGGCAACCACAGCCCGGAAACCTTGCGTGATCCGCGTGGTTTTGCCACCAAGTTTTATACCGATCAAGGTAACTGGGATTTAGTCGGTAACAACCTGCCGGTATTTTTTATCCGCGATGCGATTAAATTCCCGGATATGGTGCATTCGCTAAAACCATCGCCGATCGACAATCTGCAAGACGCTAACCGCGTGTTTGATTTTATGTCCAACGATCCGGCTTCCACCCATATGTTAACGCAGGTGTATTCAGATTTAGGCACACCAGCGAGCTACCGCGAAATGGATGGTTTTGGTGTGCATGCTTATAAATTCATTAACGCCAAAGGTGAAGTGCGTTACGTGAAATTTAACTGGCGCAGTCAGCAGGGCATCAGATCTTTGGATCAAGCGCAGGTTGCCAAAGTGCAAAGCATGGACTTTAACCACTTAACCCGCGATTTATATAAAGAAATCAATGCTGGGAACCATCCGAAGTGGGATTTACATATTCAGATTTTAACTCCGGATCAGCTGGATGATTTTAGTTTTAACCCGCTGGATGCCACCAAAATCTGGCCAAAGGTTGCTGAAATCAAAGTCGGCACTATGACGCTAAACCGGATGCCGGATGACTTCTTTGAAGCGACCGAACAAGCCGCCTTTGCACCGGCTAACTTAGTGCCTGGGATTGAGCCGTCGGAAGACCGTTTGCTGCAAGGCCGGATTTTCTCCTATAGCGATACGCAGTTGTATCGGTTAGGCGCCAATCATCAGCAGCTACCGATTAACCGTCCCTTGGTGAATGTGGACAGCCATAACCAGCAAGGCGCGATGAATTTTGGTAATAACAAATCCAACGTCAACTATGAACCAAGCCGCATCGAGCCAAAAACGACGTTGCCGGTAGCGCGTGCGGTATCGACGGAGCTTTCCGGCACCGTGCAGCAACAGATCATCGCTAAAACCGACAACTTTAGCCAGGCGGGCGAGTTTTACCGTGGCCTGAGCAAACAAGCGCAGCAAAACCTGGTCCGTAACCTAGCCGGTGATTTAGGCGCGGTGAAAGATAGCGTGACCAAACATGTGATGTTGTCGCACTTCTACAAGGCCGATGCCAATTATGGCAAAGCGCTGACTAAAGCAGTAAAGGGTGAATTAAAGCAGGTTGAACAACTGGCTGCCCGGCTGTAACTGTTCGGCAGGAAGTACTTATCACGGCAGCCGGACAGGACCAGCTGCTGTGTTATTCCGGTTAAAGTCCTGTGAAGCTCTCATGCTCTGTCCTGCAATTCAGGGTGGGCTTCACAGGCATTTTATTGCTGATGAGCGATCGAAAATTTACCGCGGTAAAACCGGACATTTTCGACGAACACAGCGGCATCTTCGGGAGAATTAAGATGACTCGATACCATGTATTTATCCTTAGCCTGCTATTGATGATGGGGTCCGCTGATTGGGCGGTACAAGCGGCAGAGGGAGCCAGGACAGCCACCAATCCAGAACCGGAATCCAGGACAGCCACTCATCCAGAACAAGAAATTCAGCAACTACAGCGATACTTTTTCGCAGCTGCCAGAACGGGTGAACTGGTTGTTTTAACAGAATTTCTAACGGCTGGTTATCCGGTAAACGAGCGAAACGAACAAAGTTACACCGCGCTGATGATTGCCGCTTACGCAGGACAGGCAACCGCGGTTGACGTCCTGCTACATGCCGGCGCCGATGCTTGTCTGCGTGATAAACGAGGCCATACCGCGCTGATGGGCGCGATGATTAAAGCGGAATGGGACATCGCCCGTACGCTGTATGACATTGATTGTGATCAAGAAAATTCAGCGAAAGCCACTGACGAAGTGACAGACAAAGCGCAAATGACGGCGGCACAGTTTGCACAAGTGTTTGGGCAAAGTGAGAAGTTTAAGGCGATGGTTGAAGCAAAAAACCTCAAAACCCTGCAAGCAGGGTTTTGAGTTTAATCATGGGCAATACGCTGTATTAGTGCTGACGTCTGGCGCGAGCAAGTAGCAATAAAGCTAACCATGCCCAGCCTAATGAGCCACCACTTTTTTTATCTTCGGCAGCGATATTCAGTGACAAACTCACCTGGCTGCGGGCACCCAGCTCATCGGTCGCTGTGATCTGGATATTGTGCGATCCACTGCTGGTTGGGGTGCCACTGATGACTGCACCGCTGATGTTCAGTCCGGCGGGCAAAGTTGACGCTGCTAAACTTATTTTGTGTTTTTCTGCATCGGTGATCAGCGTATTTAAATCAATTGCAAAGCTTTGACCAACTTTGGCACTAAGGCTGGCACTACCGGTTAATGCCGGTGCAGCGTTGACCTGAACAATCAGATTGGTGGCGAACACGGCGCCTGCTTTGTCGGTGACTTTTAACGCAAAAGTCATCGCTTGCAAGCCGCTGGCAGTACCGGAGACTAAGCCAGATTTACTCAGTTGGATCCCTTGCATCGTTTGCGGCTGGAAGCTAATAGCACTGCCTTCCGGATCCTCAATGTAGTCATTTAAATCAAACAATAACTGCGCATTCTGGTTTGCAACAACAGTTGGCAGTGCTTTGATTAGCGCCGGTGCAGCATTAACTTGGAACGGTAATTTCAGATCAGTCAGCAATTCGCCGTCACTGACCGTCAGCAGCACATTACCTTTACCAGCTACAACTCCATCGTATTTCAGCTTATTGCCGTCGGCGATGGTAAAACCAGAGGTACTCAGACCTGAATAACTTAAAGGTTGTGCTTCGTCATCTTGCAGGAAACCCGCCAAAGCGACTTCTGAACTGACGCCCTGGTTTAACAGAATAGGGCTGACGACTGTTGGTAGGTAAGGTGCGGAATTAATTTTGAAAACTTTTAGGCTTTGACGATTGCCGTTGCTAATACTCAGCAGGTGGCTATCAATGACTTGCATACTAGCTCCTGGTTCACAACAATCACTGCTTAATGTCAGCTTCTGCCAGATGCCCGTCACATCATCATTTAGCAGAAATACCGGCTGGTGCGTTTGGAAGCTGCGGGCAATTTTGAAGCGTTTCTGGTAGTAATCACCATCTACCGAGGTGTTGCTGATGGCGCTAATTTTCAAATTTTGATCGGCATCAAGTACCAGCACAGATTCCGGGTAATGCACTGCAAAAACTCTGTTACGGCCTTCGCGGAAAGGTGCATTCACGTTTGGCATAGTACCGACTTTCTCGATACTCAGCTGACCATCGGTTAATTTTAGTTTGGCTATCTTGCCGAACGCTGGCATTAAAGCAAATAAATCACCATTGAGATCTACGACTGCCAGGATATTTTGGTGCTCCTGCGTAGTTAATGTCGGATCATTAAATTTGCGGATGAGGGTCAGCACGTCATTTTTTAGCTGCAACACTGCCAAACCATAACTTGTCAGATAAACATAACCATCTTTGACCTTGAGTTGCAGATCACTCAAATGATAGCCCAGTGACTGTGGCCAGCCTTTTGCTGCGGTCATCGTTACTTTGCCATCGGCATCGATGTTCACGACGCGATAGCTGGTCGACTCCGCAAGCAGGTACTTATCGGTGCCGACTTTCACAAACTGGCTATTGTAGCCAATACTGCCATTTGTTTCTGAAATCTCGTGGCTGTAAGCTTCGGCCGGCAGCTTGTTGACATCCAATGCCAACAGCACGACCCGCATATTGTCCTGTATCAGTACCAGCCGATTGTCATCACTGCTGAGCATGGTGGAGCGATCAAGCAATGGCAACCCACGTTGTTTGGCGGTGCGCTCCTGAATCAGTTCGGTTGCGCCCTGATTCACACTGAACATTTGCAGTGCCCATTTCGAGTTCTTCCAGTACTCCTGCTGACCCGTCTGGCTGTTGAAATGGGTTGCCATGGTGCCAGAATACGAATCTAGTCGCTTACTCTCGCGGAAAGTATTGCCGTCACGATACAGCAAGGTGCTGGTTTGGTACCTGTTGGTGACCAAATAGTTGCCTGAAACTACACCGCTAAAATCACTATAGTAGTTCGTTTCCACCAGCCGATGAGGGGTTGTGCCGACCGATTCAATGGTGCCGGACGAGCTGTTAATCTGCAGTAGATGGTGGGAATTCGTGTACGACTGAATGACCAAACGGCCGGTATCCGTGTCATAGACAGTACCGCTAAATGAATAGTCAGTCGTAAAAGTATGACGTGCGGTTTCTTTGAAAATTCCATTTTGGGTTTTAAAGATGATAACCGCGACGTTTGGCCAGTTATTAGTGGAACTGCTGATCAGAATTTGGTCTTTGCTGTTGAAAATCAAATTGGTGTTTCGAATTTCATCAATAGCAGCTAATTCACCAACTTGTGTCAATCCGAGATTGGTTACCTGATATGCAACGTACCTACTTTCGTTGTAACGATAGATCACAAAACTGTCAGACGCTATTGCTGAAGTGGCGTAGCCAGAAGTACTCGAACTACTGAGCATTTTATGACTTGCGCTGAAATCTGCATTAATTTTCAGCTCAACAAACCCGTTCCCAGCTGGCCAAACCAAAGTTTTGCCATCTGGTGAAGCAAATATTTGCTGACTGCCATTGTACTGGGGAACATTAAAAAACTCTTCATGCCGCTTGATCAAGCCTTGTTCAGTGCGTTCCAGTACAGATACTCCGCGCTCTGACACCATCACAACATGCGTATTGCGCGCAACCAACTGGTTGCTCATGGATTCGTTCGATTGACTTGCCGAAGCGATTTCGGTCAGAGCCAATTGTTCCTTGCTTTGCACCTGGCTTTCTTCGGCACTTAATACCGAAGTGTAAAGAGGCGTCAGATGTTCGCTTGCTATCGACGGATAAACTACTGCGGTTAGCAGCACAAAAACCGCCACATTCCTTATGTTCATTGATATTTTCCTGCGCTTAAAGACATTTGGAGTTATTTTTTGCAGAACGACCTAGTACCTGTATCTGCAACTTGATTTAAAAAGCGCGAAACTTTATCACAAAATAATCACACAAAGCTGGTTGTTAATGAAAAATTGCAAATTTCTGTTTTGTGAGCAAATGAACTGCTTACAGCAAGTGTTTGACTAAGGTCGCAAAGTGCGGGGAACCTGTCCGGCGTTCTCTTTCTGAATACAGCATGTAGTGTATTTTTGTTAAAAAATAGATAATTATTTGATATTTATTGGTGCAGGTTTATTTTCCGAAAATGCCATTTAACCTTTGGATCAGCCGGTCAGCCGTCTGAGTTTTCAACTTCGATGCTCAAAGCAGCCCTGTGTTTCCCGGTTGAGGGTGCTGTTACAGCAAAGCGGGGCCGGCGAAATTCCTGGCCGTTTGCCGGTAAGACTCAGAAAGGGCTACATCCAATAAGGAAGAGAGATGAATCGCAAAAATATCGTCAATATATTGCAGGCGTTATGTTGGTTATGTCTGAGTAGCACAGTTGCAGGTGTTCAGGTGACGACTGCTAATGAAGATGTCTTAAAGCGGATGGCCGTCGATTATCGGGTGCAGACGCTGGATGGTGCCGCTATCGGCGAGCAAATTGGGTTGCAGCGGGGTTCGCTGACCTTTAAAACCATTGATTTACAAATCAAAGGCAATGGGCCGGATATCATGATTGCCCGAACCTACAAAGGAGAAAACTACTCTTACCATCACAGTGTCGATATGGCGGACTGGTCTTTTGATATCCCACATATCTATACCACGGTCGTCACTGTGATGGGGGCGCGAACATCTGGCCCTTGGGGGAAGAACAAAGCCTGCTCGGGTTCAATCGAACCGGAACCCATGCATTACATCTCAGGTGGGAAGAGTCTGAGCATCGCGCCGAATCTGTTTCATAACGGCGATTTTGTATTTTCGCATGAATCCGGCAATGAAAACTTATATGAAGACAGCTCCGGAAAATTCGGCGCTCATGTCACCCGGATCACCAAATCGAACTGGAAGTTTGAGTGCCTGACGTTTCGAAGCAGCGACGGTCAGGTGATGGAGGGTTTTATCGGTTATTCGCCGACGGGGCTGAAGTACACCTTTAATCAACCTATCCGGGCCCGGATTAAACTGGCCCCGATGAGCGTGATGGATAGCGTGAATCCATTACATATGCATAGCCGCTACTTGTATGTCAGCAAAATCGAAGACCGCTTTGGCAATACCATTAATTATCAATATAGCGGCAACACGCTGCGCTCGATTGTGGCCAGCGATGGTCGCAAAGTAGATTTTCAATACGATGCGACCTCACTGAATCGAACACTGCCGCTGATTAGTCATATTACGTACGCGGGTCGGCAACTGTCTTACCACTATGAGAAGCCCGCCGGCGCGACCCGTAGCTCCCTGGCGAAGGTTGGGGTTGGTGAAAATCTGTTCTGGCGGTATCAGTTACATGAACTATCCGAATATTACCCCGAAGGAGATATCGATGCTGGCGCTCGAAATCAGTGCGCCAGAACCCCGCGGTTTTCGGGTGCCAATGGCACTTATGGCCAGGCCAGCATTCAACATCCGGCTGGGTTTAAAGTGCGTTATGAGCTGCAGTGCACCTATTTTGGCCGGGCCAATGTGCCGTCTAAAGTCGATACTTTGGAGGGTAAAAGATACATCACGCCGTATAGCTATGGCGAGATTTCCATCAAAAAGAAGACCCTTGAATACGATAGCGGGCAAAGTTACGCCTGGCATTATCAGTATTCGGGCAACCCCGGTTTTTCGACCGAGCAGGCGCTGAGTGACTCGCACCTGGTGCAGGGGGTGGTTTTGCCTGCAGGATTAAGTGCAGAGTTACTGAATGCGACCACGGTCACCAGGCCGGATGGCAGCAAAGTGACCTCGGTATATGACCGCAGCTTTACCAGCCCGACTGAAGGCTCGTTGTTGTTTGAGGTCACCAAAGACCCGGCCGGCAACCTGATGTCCACGTCACAAAAAATCTATGGCCACGCCAGAGTCATTGGCTGGGATGGGGTATTTTTTGAAAACGCTCAGGTCGCCAGTTATGCCGTGGCGGCAACACAGCACCTGAAACAAGTGTTCCATCACCAGCAGCCGTCGCAATACCGGACGCAGTTCAGTGAGTTCGATGTCTTTGGTCAGCCGGGTAAAACCGCCGCTTATTCCGCAGATGAAAGCCGGGTTCACTACACCAAAAACACCTATTTTAATGACCTCGTCCACTGGGTGATTGGTCAGCCTGCCACCACGTCGATTTCAGACAATGATGTCACTTATCTGCAGACCCAGGCCTACACCTATCATCCGGCAAGCGCGCCCGCGAAATCATTGTTGATGGAGTATTGGGATTATCGGCGTAAAATCTATAGCCTGGATTATCATGCGGATGGCAATCTCTCCCGCAAAACCTATCACCTGGCCAATCGCTGGGTGACGTATCAGAATTACTATTTAGGCTCCCCCAAGCGACTTGAATTCCCGGATCGCTATGACGCCACACAAGTGTCGGCCGCGACGCTGGACTATGACGCCTTTGGCAATGTCACCCAAACCACCGACTTCAATGCCAACACCACCCACTATCAGTACGACGCTATCGGCCGGTTAACGCTGATTGACCCGGTCAGTCCCGCCATGGCCGATACCACCATTCGTTATGAGGTGCTGGATGGTGTGTCGGGTAGTTACCAGACCCGGCAAGCGGTGGAAAAAGGCAATTACCGGTTGCAGGGCATTTATGATGGCCTGCGCCGGGCAATCCTCACCACCCAATGGGATGCCGCCAACGAGCCTGCCACCCGCAAGCAGCAATTTAGCGCCTATAACGAACATAATAAGGTGGTGTTTCAGTCGCAATGGCTGACCGATGCAACGGCGCAATCACCGGGTACCACCTCGTCATTTGATGGCCTGGGTCGGCTGGATGCTGTGCATTTTCCGGATGGCAGCACGGAAAGTTATGACTATTTATCCGGTCATGAAATCAGAGTGACTGATGCGCGCCAGCAACAAAAAACCACCACCTATCTGGCGCTGGGGGAGCCTGGCTATGAGCTGCCGCTGCGAATTGAGCAACCTGAAAATATCACCACCACGCTGACCTACAATGTTGCAGGCTATGTCACCGCCATTACCCAGGGCGATTACAGCGAGCTTCGGATTTATGACGATAAAATGCAGTTGTGTCTACAAAAACGCCCGGAAACCGGTATCAAGGCGCTGCAATATAATGCGCTCGGTCAGGTCAGCAGCTATGCCGAAGGTCTGTTAGGTAATGGCAGCCATTGTCAGGATTACAACAACGTTGCGGCAAACTGGGTCAGCAACGTCTACGACCATCATGGCGAGCTGCACCAGCTGAACTTTGCCGATGGCACCAGCCCGAACAAGCGCTATCAGCTGGACGCGCAGGGCAATCTGAAAACGCTCAGTACCGGCGGTACCGTCTGGAGTTACACCTACAATGCCGCCCACCAGAGCGAAACTGAAACCCTGACGGTAGATGGTAAATCCTATGTGATTGACCCCACGTACGATGCACTCGGGCATGTCAGTAGTCTGAGTTATGGCGGTGCAAGTATTGCGTTTGCGCCCAATGCGCTGGGTCAGCCAACGCTTGTTCAGCAAACCGGCTCGACCCTGTATGCCAGCAATGTCAGTTTTTATCCTTCAGGTCAGGTCCGTGCTTTTAACTACGGCAATGGCGTGGCGTTTCATCAAACGCTCGATGCCATGCAGCGGCCGCTGGAGATGCTCAGCAGCAAAGGCGGTCAGCACAAAACGGCACAAAGTTATCGCTATGATGCCAATCACAACGTGTCAGATATTTTTGATTTAACCAACAGCAGTAAAAATATCAAGCTGACGTATGACCAGGCCGACCGGCTTAAAACCGCCAGTGGCAGCTGGGGGGCAGGCGATTTTAACTACGACAGTACCGGCAATTTACTCTCAAAAAACCTTGGCAGCCAGCGACTGAGTTACAGCTACGACCCCGCCTCAAAACGACTGCGCTCGGTCAGTGGAGGGTATAACTTTTTGTACGACGACCGGGGCAATGTCACCAACAACGGCAGCCGTAGCTTCCAATTTAACCGCGCCAATCAGCTGACAACTTCCGGCGCCGTCAGTTATCTGTATGACGGTTACAACCGTCGGGTGAAAAAAAGCGCCACCAGCACCAGCTACAGTATCTACGACAAAAACGGCCAACTGCTGCTGACCGACGGCCCCCAGGGCGTCACCCGCTATATTTACCTCGGCTCCCAACTCATCGCAAGGGTCGGCAACACCGCCGCCCTTGAAGACAAACCAGGCTATACCGGCCATCTGGAAGATGATGATTTAAGTTTAACTTATATGCAGCAGCGGTATTATGACCCGGTGATTGGGCGGTTTTATTCTAATGATCCGGTGGGGTTTACGGGCGAGCCTGATACATTTAACCGCTACTCTTATGTTGCAAATAATCCATATAAATATTCAGATCCTAGTGGTGAGTCCAAAAAGTTTGTCTCTGAAGCTGTCAAAACTGTGGGAACGCAGTTAGTTTCACTGGGAAGAGTAACGCAGCAACAAGCTATTAATATTAGGCAGCAGGGTGGAGATCTAAGATCATCAAATCTTAAGGCCGCACAACGAATAGAGCGAGCAGCTTTTCCAGGTGCCACACAAACTAGACCAGAGAACCATAAATTGGCTGATGGCAAAATGGGAGAAAAACACATTCACTCAAAAAATACAGTTGAAGGCAAAGAGGTCAGAGAGGACGGTCACCACTTCGTTGCAAATGGAGTTGCAGATGCGGTTTCTCCTGTACTTGAAAGTATTGGTACAGGACTTGAGCAAGTTGGGACGGCCATGCAAAACATAGAACAAAACTTTCCAAGCACAATGGGTCTTTTAAATGCATTAGATCCAACATCTCTCGCAGATGAAATGACGAAAGGAGATGAAATTGATAAATCAATTTGATTTTTCATCTATGAAAAAAGACTTAAATACTGCAATTTGGCGTTACACAGATCCAAAACGTAGTTCCGGAGGCCTGCACATTTCAGTAAGTGCAGAAAGTAAAGCTAGATTAGCTTCATTGCTAGATTTTATAACTGAAAGTGACTCGGATAAAAATATAACCATTGATTTGGTTGATGTATCAAATGATATTTTGGAAGTTCCAAATTTTGGATGTAAAGTTAAATCATTTCATAAAGTAAAATTTTCTCGTTCTGAGACATGTCAAAAAATATATGTTAATGGTAATGATATTATTTTTGAGCTAAACAAAGAGAGTATTTCGAAAATTTCGCATTGCGTGAAAAGTATACTCAGCGGCTGTGAAAAAAATATAATCGTAGAGGGAGAGGTTATTAACTTTTGGTGGCAGTTACTCAAGTAATTGAAAAGTTAATAGTATGAATCTATGAGTCTGTAAAAAAATCTGTGTAAGTGGCATTCTACCTAACTCCTTGGAAGGGATAAAGAATGCCAATTACAGACCAATTACTGGATCAGCTGTTAGCTGACTGCAAATCTCCTGAAGATCTGATG
>NZ_SACS01000022.1 GCF_004005945.1 Rheinheimera riviphila | reverse complement strand
CTGATTTTTAAACAAAAATCAGTCAGTTTAACCCCAGACCATTGTGTGAACGGTTGGAACGGGACAATTTTGTGCTTAAGCCAGTAACAATCGAGTTCCCAATTTCATTGGCAAAGGCATCGGACAAAGCAAAGCCCCTGTGAAGGGGCTTTGCTTTTTTTTAGTGTGATGTTACTTCCTCTGGCTGGCTTTTTCGTGGGCGGAAAAATCGATACCGGTGTCGAGCATCAGTAGACTTTGCCGCACTTCAACTGGCCGACCGCCCTCCACATACGCCAACAATACCGTCATACGTCCCTGCACCGTGCAGCGCATGCTCTGAATTTGATAAGTTGGAATACGTAGGATTGACCTATCAGGCAGCTCGATCTCGTGTTTAGTTTCAGGAGTGCCTGTATACACAGTTAGAAATTTAAACTTTCCGCAGGTTTTAAAGCTTTTCTCTTTCCAGAGACGCTCTTCCGTTGTCATCGCGGTTCTAGCTGTATCAGGAACTCTAGATCGAATATCCTGAATAAAATCACCCAACGAGGATCGTTGCTTTACAATACTCTGCTTGTCCAGACTCGGCAGTTTTTTAAACTCAGCAGCCGTTATTTGGGCTGGCTTGTAGGCATATCGCCCACCTTCCAACACCACCTCCTTGATTTCACCATCAATGCGCACAAAGGCTTGGGCGGCATCGTTGATGCGGATTGAAAAGTCTGGGACCCTATTAGGAATATATTCAAGCATCTGATCAGGTAATTCCCGTCGTTCATTTGGTACAGGGTGATATTCTAAATGATCATTGACTGGATCTACTGCGCCACCATATAAAGCTCTCAAGGGCAGGACGCTGTTTTCTTTTATATAGTTAAGCTCCCATTCGCGTATATCTGATTTATGCCAATTGTCAGCCGAGATTGCCGAATGTGTTTGCATTAAAATAAAAAACAACACCGCTTCTTTAATTTTTATCATTTCTTATTACCGTTAAGATATCGATTCCAAGCGTCTTGTGCTGCTTGGGACTGCTTACCTATGTTTCCATCATGGTAATAACCATAAGATTTTTGATAAATGGTTTCTGTTGGATAACCTTTATACTGCCTAGAGACTTCTTTATATCCCTTATTTAAATAATAAGCCCCGACGTCCATATTCTTTTGCCAATCCCAAGCGATATCGGCGTAGGTGTACTTAACTTTATCTGGATTATTCTGATTGAAATCAGCCAAGGAGCCAGAGTAAGTCGATTGCATCAACCCCACTGCTGTACTGCTCCAGTCTTTGGTCACTGCTACATTCGGGAAGCCTTGGTAAGCACCTTTGGGATTAAATTGATTACCACTCGATTCAATCTGAATCGTCGCCAGAAGCAGATCTAAAGGCACTCCGTTGCGATCAGAAAGCTGTGCCGCATAAGCATTGATTTCAGCTGACGTTGGGTTCGCGCCCGCCGCGCGTTGCACCAGATTTCCGGCCGCATAATCCTTTTTAAACCGCTCCAGATTTGCCATGGTAGTTGACCCCGCTTTGCCCAGCACCGGTTGGTTGTAACCTTCATAACTGTTGATAACCCGCTGCATATCATGCACGTTCCGCCCCGTCGCACCTTGTTTGATATTAAAATCCAATGGCACGGCTGGCAACCCGTTCCCGTTACCGCTACTTCTGGCCTGCGCTGCAACACTATCCGCAACCGTTTTGGTACTTTGGCGGGCAGTCCAATCTATCACGTAGTTAGCATTTTCAGCGGTGTTTCTGCCTGTTGTTGCGTAACGCTCACCCATTCCTCCGTCGATCATCGTCATACCGAGATATCTAAAGCTGTCGCCTTCACCAAAATCAACTGGTCTGGTTGATGCCGTCAATCTTGCCATATTTAACTTACGGGGATCCGCGTCTGACTTGTGCTCTGAAAACAGACCATCCATCGCCTGTTGTGCATCGGCAAATTTATCCAGCGACGAACCTTGCTCTGCATCACGATACCGCTGAACAATTTTTCGAGCTTTGGAGTCCTGCGGATTCAGTCCGAGGTATTCCATTTCCTCTGTCAGCGCGCTGTCTTTTTTCACGTAATGGCCGACGATGGAATTGCCTACAGCATTGCCAAAAGCATCAATCGCTACATTCCTAAAATTCCAGCTGCCTTCGTTGTACAGGACTTTGCTTACACCGTACCCTATTGCTGCACCGGCGACGCCTTCCATAAAGCCGCTGATAAGTCCTGCGCCTTCATTAAAGTTTTCGAATACTGATTTGGTGTTGCTGATGCCGGCTTTGTCCATCAAACCTGCACTTACCGCACCAATCACCACATTACGCCATTGGAAACTTGCCTGATTATTACCGACCAGCTTGTTGGCTGCAACGCTTAAACCAACTGTGCTGGCGGCCATCGCCATTTTCCCTAAACCATTTAAACTGGCCATCACTGCTGGCGTACTCTTAGTAGCCGCGGTAGCACCGGTGATAAAAGTACCACTGCTGGCGGTACTGGCAACGCCCATCATCGACCCCACACCCGCCGTTGCCCCCGCCGTTAAACCACTGGCCAGAGCATTTTTCAGCGAGAAGCTATCCACTATACCCATCGCTTTACCGGCAAGTTGGCCTGCTACTGAGCCGACAAAGCCGCCAATAGCCGCAGCCGCCATCCCTAGGGCTGCTGAACCACCTACCGCAGCGCCGGTAAGCACTGCCGCTCCTCCGGCAGCTCCTGTTAGCCCCCCGGCAACTGTACCCATCGCCGCTGCAGCAGCACCAGCAGTAGCAATAGTCGCAATCACCGTTATCGCTATCATCACCACCATCGCCATTGCATTACAACCGACCGGTGGTGGCGGTGGTAAATACGGGACATTAGGCGTGGTGTCGCCGATGATTTGTTGTAAATCCATCGGCTTAAAGCTGTTATGGGCGTTAAAGCTATTGGCGCGCTGTGGGATATCCAGCGTGGTGCCTTCGATGAGTTGGCTATCCGGGCCGCCTTGCGCAGAGCTCTGACTGATGCCATTGGCTGTCGCAATTAAATACCAGTAGTCGGCATTGCCATAGTACAACTGCGCCAGACTTTGCAGAGTATCGCCGGAGCGTACCGTGTGCTTTTGGGTGTCGGTGCGTTCAATCCCACTGTTAAAGTGTTGGTCTTTGATGCTGGTGCGGTATAACCAATGCTCCTCGGGTAACGTTTCACCCCGGTCTACCGTGACATCCCCCACATAAGCACCATTGCTGCTGATTTGGATAGATTCCTGTTGTACCCGCCCTGCCACCGCCTGGCCGCTACGCACCTGGCTCAGATGGTTTTTGACCTGCGTCAGGGCATCAGCTTCCCCGGATTTGGCAACCTCGCTCTGTTGCAGACGCAATAAGCTGCCATCTGCCGCATACAACATCTGCCGCACTTTAAATTTACTGTCCTGCAGCTCGTTGCCTTCAACCACCAACACCTTATTGCCATGTGCATCGTACTGGCTGTAGCTGCTTGCATCCTTAAACTGACCGCCTTTACTGCCACTTTGCGCCGTACCGCTGACTTTACTCTCCAGTAAACTATCCCGCTTCTCGTAGCTGCGGCTCCAGCTCAGTTCATCTACCGTGGTGCGACCAGGGTTGCGGTCATCCGGCTTGGTGACTCTGGTCACCGTGCGCTCTGCAAGCCCCGCGGCATTAAAGTTCTGATATTCAGTCACACTGCCGGTGGTGGTTAAATCCGCAGCACTGACCCCCAGCAAACCCTGCCCATTGAGCACAGTGCCATCGTTTACCATCAACCCACTGGCTGTAATTTTCTGCTGCACCAGATTAAATAACTTCGCATCAGCCATATCCACCAATAACTGATGAGTCGTGACTTTTTGCACCTGACCATCGGCATTGTAATCCGTCTGCTGCATCGACATCAGCGTGCCGCGCATATCAAACTGTACCGTAAAGTCGACATCTTCATTCGCCAAATCGATTTTACGGGTGGCGACGGTATTGCTGTAGGAATAGGTGGTTTGCAGCTTTGTTGATTTATGTCCTGTTTTTCTTAGGAAACTGCTGCACTAATAATCTCAGAAGCGCTAAACATATTGGCCATTTTGCGGAAGGAGGCGTATCTGCTTAACGGGATGCACCTGATGTTGCTGTTATTGTTGCTTTGCTTATTACTATTACTAGACATGTTGCTCCGGCGCGTCCGCTCACACTGGATTATTGGCACTTGCGGCAGGCCGAAGTATTACCACCCCCCGATTAAAATCTCAGCGGTTAAAATCTCAGCCCTGCCACTTCCTCATGCCAAAAATCATAAAAAACCACAGTGGGTGATTGATAAGGTTTTAGCGCTGGCCGCCGTTTCTGGCTATGGTGCCGGCAAGGTGGCGCAGCTGTTTAACCAGCGTTACCGCCACAGCGGCGACAGCGTCAGTAAAACCTTTGTTTACCAGCAGATGAAAACGCAGCAGTATCAAATTCAAGTACTGCGCCGCAAGCTCAAACATCAACCGCCCAAAAGCATGCCGGTAAATCACAGCTGGGGGATGGATTTAACCACGGTCACACTCAATCCACGACAACAACTGTTCCTTGGCATTGTTGACCACGGCTCTCGTTTAAACCTGCGGTTACAGCAAGTCAGCAGCAAACACTCCGCCGTGATTATGCTGGAGCTGGTGCAGACCATCCGCCAATTCGGGTTGCCAAAGTTTATCCGGCACGACAACGAAGCCTGCTTTTGCTCGCACTGGCTCAAGCTATGTTTAACTCTTTTAGGGATCAAACAACAAAAATCACAAGTGGCCTGCCCGTGGCAAAATGGCCGCATCGAACGGTTTTTTGGAACTTTTAAACAGATGTTCAGGCAGTTGGATTTTAACGGCTGCCAGTTACAGCACGAGCTTGAAATCTATCGCAGCTGGTACAACCATGTCCGGCCGCATCAGAATTTAAACGGCCTGACGCCCGCTGAGATCTGGCTCGGCCGACCAAGCAAAAACCAGCACCATGCCAGTTGGGTATCCGCCTGGCATGGGGTGTTATGCGGCTATTATGTGCCAGGTTAAACAACACTTAGCGGTTTAAACAACACAACCACAGCGTTCAGAGCAAACGCCGGGTTCTATTGCCTAAAACCTGCAAAAACTGTTTTTTAAAGAACATCAGGCAGCAAAAACATTCTCAATGTATTGTTTTTAACTGCCTGTTTATTTCAGACTGACTGATTTTTAAACAAAAATCAGTCAGTTTAACCCCAGACCATTGTGTGAACGGTTGGAACGGGACAGCGAACGGTATGAACGGGACACTTCAGTTGCTGAATAAAATTATTGAGCATTAATTATTCATACGGAACATCTTTCAATCGACTTTCAAGGTCTGACGCAATTGTCTGCATTAAAGCACTGTCACCAGCAGGAGTATTACTGTAAAAACAATTACCTATATCTTCTTGATGTTCTAGCGTTAAAATTTCATCATTTATTTTTAATTGCCAAACTCGGCTTGTTATACCATCAGATCTCATGATTATCTCGGCATTGTATTGCTTTACAAGGAAAGCAACCAAAGTGTCAAAGAACTCGGAGTCTTCAAGGCCATTAACATGGTACTTTACAGCACCATTCTCTCTGCGTTCATCTTTATAAATCACATTCATACAATTTATAATCCAAGTTGTTTGTTTACACTCTGTCTTGAGCGCTGCGAGCTATTGATCATCTCTTGATAAATTTGGTCGTTTGACGGATTCGAGATTCCTTTGTTTATGAGTTTGATCTTTGTCTTATTCGTTAACTGCTCAAATGTAAGATTGATCTCTTCACGGAATAATCGGTCAGCCGTAACTCTATCTTGCATCATGACACGAGTCTCAGTTCTGAACTGATTTCTGAGTTCAAACGCTTGTTTTGCCTGCTCTGCAAGAGGATTAGCTCTATTTAGCAATTCTGGGATGCTTTGCTCTTTGTTCAAATACCATTGACGAGCGTCATGATTTGATAGGGTCCCTCTCAAAGGATTACTATCGTCATAGTATTTATAAAAGCCCGCGCTACGCTCATTCACAATTTCAGGGCTATATGCATTATTTGAAACAGCGGGCTTACCACCACTGAAAGATCTATTAGCAGCTTGCTTCGTAGATTGTGCCGCAGGCATCAAATTATCACTAACGCCTCGGCTGACTGCACGCAGTGCTCCCGTCAGCGAACTGGTAATACCCGTCAGGCTTAAATTGCCCATGGCATTACCCAGTTTTATACGGTCATGCGCTTCATTGGCATAAATGTTCAGTTCACTGCGTAAGAACCCGGCTTTCTTATACCCAAGGATCGCATCACCACCAAAGGCCAGCTCATCATCACCCCGCAGCGACATCACGCTACCCAGCACATCCCACTGCTCGTTGTTCACCACATCGCGCAGTTCTTTGGCATTGATATGGTAGTTACCAGACAGGTCAGTGACATTACCTGAGCTATCCACTTTCGCGGTAGTGCCATAAGTGCGCACACCATCGCTGGTATAAGTTGCGCCGTCTTCGGTTTTCCCTGACATGCGGTTTTGCATCGCCGCCATCTTTTGATCAAGCTCAGCTTGCTCTTTGGCAGAGAACTTGCCGTTTTCAGCAGCTGGGCCAGATTTCGCACTCAGACCTGCAACAATGCTATTCCCCAACGCATTGCCAAAAGCATCAATCGCTACATTCCTAAAATTCCAGCGGCCTTCGTTATACAGGACTTTGCTTACACCGTACCCTATTGCTGCACCGGCCACGCCTTCCATAAAGCCGCTGATAAGTCCTGCGCCTTCATTAAAGTTTTCGAATACTGATTTGGTGTTACTGATGCCGGCTTTGTCCATCAAACCTGCACTTACCGCACCAATCACCACATTACGCCATTGGAAACTCGCCTGATTATTACCGACCAGCTTGTTGGCTGCAACGCTTAAACCAACTGTGCTGGCGGCCATCGCCATTTTGCCGTAAATGTTCAGTGTTGCGTGTGTCGCATCTTTGGCAAATGAAACGAGTGAAGACACTGCGGCTTTCGCACCATTGACGGTCGTTGCCGCCGTCCCAACCCCCATCATACTGCCCATACCCGCCGTTGCCCCCGCCGTTAAACCACTTGCAAGAGCATTTTTCAGCGAGAAGCTATCCACTATGCCCATCGCTTTACCAGCAAGTTGGCCTGCTACTGAGCCCACAAAGCCCCCCGCTACAGCTGCCATTGCACCTGTTAAACCTAAACCGCCGGTTATAGCAGAGACACCTGTTGACATTAGAAGTCCAGGCACGGCACTTGCAGCAGCCCCAGCCGTCGCAATCGTCGCAATCACCGTTATTGCTATCATCACTACCATCGCCATCGCATTACAACCGACCGGTGGTGGCGGTGGTAAATACGGCACATTTGGCGTGGTGTCGCCGATGATTTGTTGTAAATCCATCGGCTTAAAGCTGTTATGGGCGTTAAAGCTATTGGCGCGCTGTGGGATATCCAGCGTGGTGCCTTCGATGAGTTGGCTATCCGGACCGCCTTGCGCAGAGCTCTGACTGATGCCATTGGCTGTCGCAATTAAATACCAGTAGTCGGCATTGCCATAGTACAACTGCGCCAGACTTTGCAGAGTATCGCCTGCGCGTACCGTGTGCTTTTGGGTGTCGGTGCGTTCAATGCCGCTGTTAAAGTGCTGGTCTTTGATGCTGGTGCGGTAGAGCCAATGCTCCTCGGGTAACGTTTCACCACGGTCTACCGTGACATCCCCCACATAAGCACCATTGCTGCTGATTTGGATAGATTCCTGTTGTACCCGACCTGCCACCGCCTGGCCGCTACGCACCTGGCTCAGATGGTTTTTGACCTGCGTCAGGGCATCAGCTTCCCCGGATTTGGCAATCTCGCTGTGTTGCAGACGCAATAAACTGCCGTCCGCTGCATACAACATCTGCCGCACTTTAAATTTACTGTCCTGCAGCTCGTTGCCTTCAACCACCAACACCTTATTGCCATGTGCATCGTACTGGCTGTAGCTGGTTGCATCCTTAAACTGACCGCCTTTACTGCCACTTTGCGCCGTACCGCTGACTTTACTCTCCAGTAAACTATCCCGCTTCTCGTAGCTGCGGCTCCAGCTGAGCTCATCTACCGTGGTGCGGCCAGGGTTTCGGTCATCCGGCTTGGTGACTCTGGTCACCGTGCGCTCTGCAAGCCCGGCGGCATTAAAGTTCTGATATTCAGTCACACTGCCGGTGGTGGTTAAATCCGCAGCACTGACCCCCAGCAAACCCTGCCCATTGAGCACAGTGCCATCGTTTACCATCAACCCACTGGCTGTAATTTTCTGCTGCACCAGATTAAATAACTTCGCATCAGCCATATCCACCAATAACTGATGAGTCGTGACTTTTTGCACCTGACCATCCGCATTGTAATCCGTCTGCTGCATCGACATCAGCGTGCCGCGCATATCAAACTGCACCGTAAAGTCGACATCTTCATTTGCCAAATCGATTTTGCGGGTGGCGACGGTATTGCTGTAGGAATAGGTGGTTTGCAGCTTTGTTGATTTATGTCCTGTTTTTCTTAGGAAACTGCTGCACTAATAATCTCAGTAAGCGCTAAACATATTGGCCATTTTGTGGAAGGAGGCGTATCTGCTTAAAGGGATGCACCTGATGTTGCTGTTATTGTTGCTTTGCTTATTACTAGACATGTTGCTCCGGCGCGTCCGCTCACAACGGATTAGTGGCACTTGCGGCAGGCCGAAGTATTACCACCCCCCGATTAAAATCTCAGCCCTGCCACTTCCTCATGCCAAAAATCATAAAAAACCACAGTGGGTGATTGATAAGGTTTTAGCGCTGGCCGCCGTTTCTGGCTATGGTGCCGGCAAGGTGGCGCAGCTGTTTAACCAGCGTTACCGCCACAGCGGCGACAGCGTCAGTAAAACCTTTGTTTACCAGCAGATGAAAACGCAGCAGTATCAAATTCAAGTACTGCGCCGCAAGCTCAAACATCAACCGCCCAAAAGCATCCCGGTAAATCACAGCTGGGGGATGGATTTAACCACGGTCACACTCAATCCACGACAACAACTGATCCTTGGCATTGTTGACCACGGCTCTCGTCTAAACCTGCGGTTACAGCAAGTCAGCAGCAAACACTCCGCCGTGATTATGCTAGAGCTGGTGCAGACCATCCGCCAATTCGGGTTGCCAAAGTTTATCCGTCACGACAACGAAGCCTGCTTTTGCTCGCACTGGCTCAAGCTATGTTTAACTCTTTTAGGGATCAAACAACAAAAATCACAAGTGGCCTGCCCGTGGCAGAATGGCCGCATCGAACGGTTTTTTGGAACTTTTAAACAGATGTTCAGGCAGCTGGATTTTAACGGCTGCCAGTTACAGCACGAGCTTGAAATCTATCGCAGCTGGTACAACCATGTCCGGCCGCATCATAATTTAAACGGCTTGACGCCCGCTGAGATCTGGCTCGGCCGACCAAGCAAAAACCAGCACCATGCCAGTTGGGTATCCGCCTGGCATGGGGTGTTATGCGGCTATTATGTGCCAGGTTAAACAACACTTAGCGGTTTAAACAACACAACCCCACAGCGTTCAGAGCAAACGCCGGGTTCTATTGCCTAAAACCTGCAAATACTGTTTTTTAAAGAGCATCAGGCAGCAAAAACATTCTCAATGTATTGTTTTTAACTGCCTGTTTATTTCAAACTGGCTGATTTTTAAACAAAAATCAGTCAGTTTAACCCCAGACCATTGTGTGAACGGTTGGAACGGGACAATGAAACGACATGCGGCACTAACAACATTTCTTCCAAATAACCTATGCTCTGTCGTTCTTGACTAACTGCATACATACCTACTGCGAAACCTAAAATTGGCACAGTAAAGGTTGCCAAAAATCGGAACCAATGACTTGGTTTCACGTGGTTGTATTCCGCTGCAATCTCCTCAAACGTTACTTTGTAACGGCAGCAAAGCCATGCCAGGAAAAAACTTAGTGCAAACAGAACAATAAGTAATATGTTTACGGGACCTTTATAGGTCTCAAATAGAACGATACTAGTTAACCATTTATGCACAAAATCAAAAGGTAAATTAAAAAGTGCTACGTAATAAGTGACTAACACCTGACCACCACAATACAAAAAGCCTGTGAACATCATCGCTGTTGTGGTATCAGGTTTGCCTGTTCTGCGACTGCGCATATTAAGCGCTGTTGCATAATAAACCCCACGGGTGATATGTCGGTACCATAAAAAAGGTGTTTTAAAAACCATCATTTTTTTCCCTGACGGGAGCCTTTTACAGTAAAGGCCCCGACCCTTTACTGATTAATATTTTCCGTGCATTTTCCAGTTTGGACCTAAGATCCGCTGGTTTGCCTCGATATTGTTTAAATAACTGCAAGATGCACGGTCAGGTCTTGCTTTTTGCCATCTGAATAGAAAAGGCAAAAACCAAGACCTAACCCTATCCGTTCAAAAAAATTAAATTACTGATCTATCCCCCCAAAATCAACCCAATTTTTTTTCAAAAAACACTTTTACCTTACAAGAAGCTTTGATTAACGGAGTACCACAGACACTTACTTAACGATGGATACTTTCGCGATGCACGGGTTCACGAGGGCCTTTTTGATCGACATGCCGTTTTAAATAAATCATCGCTGGACAACAATCCCACAACTCTGGACAAGCGCGCTACAGCTGACATACTCAGCTGATACTGCACATTTTTTAATGGCCCCTATGTCGAAGTTAAGTCGTCTCAGTTGGTGGTTCAGTGGTGTTGTGCTGCTGTGTTTGTTGCTTTGCAGTACGGCACTGAAAGTCCAGGCCAAAGACCAGGCAAAAATCCGTTTTAGTTCGCTGGCGGATGAATTCCCGAATGCGCCGGTGACCAGCTTTACCATCGCGCAGGATCAGCAAGGTTTTATTTGGCTCGCCAATCAGTTGGACGGTCTGCAGCGCTTTGATGGCTATCAGCTGGAAGCTTTTCAGTTGTTAAAAGCGGCCGCGAGTGAAGAGCTGAGTATCAGTACAGTATTGGTTGATGACAAAGACCGGCTCTGGGTTGGCACCTGGGGTTATGGTCTGGTGATGCTGGCGCCCGACCGCCGCACTCAGCAGCACTGGCAGCTGGCCGGTAGCCTGAGCCAACCGGCCAATGGCCAGCTTGGCAATCTGGACCAAATTCAGGCGACTTTTCAGGATCAGCAACAACGACTCTGGGTCGGCACCACTGCGGGGGTGTACCTGATTGACCCACAACTGCAACGGCGGCAATTACCGCCTGCCCTCCACCACCTGTTTGAAAAATTACGGATCTGGCAAATCAGCCAAAGCGCCGATGGTGAATTGTGGTTTGCAACATCGGCTGGCATGGTGCAAATCAGCGCCGACTTAACCCGGCAGCGGCTGTGGTCGATGCAGGATGTCGACTACCCGGGGAAAACCAGCCGTTATCTGGAAGTGCGGACCCTGTTGCCGGTGGCTGGCGGGGTCTGGCTGGCCAGCAGCGATGGCTTGTTTTTACTGGATCACGCCAGCCAAACCATCAAACCTCTGCCGCATCACCAGGCGCAGGTTGCCCGCAGTAATACGCTGGCGCTGAGCCCTACCGGCCAGTTGCTCATCGGCACCAGCGACGGTTTATATCAGCTGCAAGCGCCTTTTAGTTACCGCCAGCAACTGCACAAACTGCTGCATGCGGTGGATGTCCGCGATGTATTGCCCGATCCAAATGGCCTGATTTGGTTGGCCACCCGCAACCGCGGCGTATTTATGCTGAGTGTGCGGCAAGACCGCTTTAATCTGCTGACCGACGAGCAGCAGCGCTCCCATTTTGAACAGGGTCTACACCGCATCGCCAGTCAATATTATCACCGCGGCACTTTGTGGTTGGGGCTGGAGCAGCATGTGCTCAGTTTTGACATGGAGCAAAAACAATGGAAAAAACACCCATTTCCGGAAGATAGTCAGGTCCGCCTGGTCACCGGCCTGACGGTCGATCCGTCCGGCGACACCTGGGCCGCCACCAATGCCGGTTTATTCCGGCTGGAAGGTAAAAAAGGCTTTATTAAAGAAACCCGGCCTTTTGCGCTGCTTAATAATGATGTCGACATCAGCCTGATGTCATTGAGCCATAGCCAGGATGGCACTTTAAATCTGGGGTTGTGGCAGCATGGTCTGATCCGCTGGCAGCCGCAAACACCGGATCAACCGGGCCAACAGTTTGATATTGCCCGCCATCAATCAGACGGCGTGCAGCAAAGTGCGGTGTCGCCGGATGGCTTGATTTGGCTGACCAGCGCCAGCAGTGGCTTGTATCGGTTTGATCCGGAAGATCAAAGCATCCGCCAATTTAATACCACAGCCAGTTCAATACCGGTACTGCCGACCAATAATTTGCCCTGTGTCACGGCCCCCACCAACGATGAAATCTGGTTGTGTAGTGACCGCGGTTTGTTAAAGCTGAACCCACAAACCAGCGAACTCACGCAATGGACCACCGCCGATGGCCTGCCGGATCAACGAATTATCGCCATCGAAGCGCGTTCAGCGGATAGTCTATGGTTAACCACCCGTCGTGGCCTGGCGCAATTGCAATACGCCAGTCAAAACCAGCCACAGCAAATCCGCAGTTTTGTCGAGCAGGATGGTATTCCATCCTTGTTATTAGAACCACGCGCCTTAACCGCGGACGCCAACGGTAGTTTTTACCTGGGTACTGCCAAAGGCGTGCTCAGTTTTTCTCCCAAAGATTTGATTGCACCTCAAGTGACCGCCAAACTGGCGTTGTCGTCATTGCAGCTGGATAACCACCGTTTCTGGCAGGTGCAAACGTCGGAACAACAACCACTGCGTATTCCTGCCCGGCATAAAATGCTCAATTTCAGCTTTAGTCTGCTCGATTTTGAACACAGCCAATACCACCAGTATCGCTATCGGTTACGCGGTTTAAGTGACGAATGGCGGCATCAGTCGCATCAGAATTCGGCTACCTTCAGCCATTTACCGCCCGGCAATTACGAGCTGGAAGTGGAAGTGGTTTCGGCCAGCAACCCACCACCGCCGCTGCGGATTTATCTGCAGGTAAACCGGCACTGGTGGATGTACAAACTGGTGTGGTTACTCGGCGGTTTGAGCTTACTGGTGTTATTTGCCTTGATCCTGCGGCTACGGGTACAACGGCTGGAACGTATCGCCGGCAAACTCAACAAACTGGTCAGTGAACGCACTTCCGAACTGGCGCAAGCGAATCAGCAGCTGGCGTTGCAGGCGCGCACCGATTTTCTGACCAAACTACCAAACCGGCTGGCCTTTGACGAGTATTACCAGTTGATCCAGCGCCAGCGCAGCCGCAATTTTGAACCCTTAACACTGGTGATGATTGATATCGATTATTTTAAGAAAATCAATGACAACTACGGCCACGAAGCCGGTGATATTGTGCTTGCGACCATCGCCGCCACTTTGCAACAACGGTTAAGGCAACAAGATATCCTGGCGCGGTTTGGGGGTGAAGAATTTGTGTTGCTGTTGCCCGACACCTCCGACACCGGCGCGATGATCATTTGCGAAATGCTACGGCTGGCGCTGCTGCAACAGAAAATCGAGTATCAGCAGCACCAGATCAGCGTCACCGCCACTTTTGGCGTGGTTGAACTGGACTTGCAACAGCAGGAACTTCGATTCTGGCAAAATGCCGCCGACGAAGCGCTCTATTATGGCAAAGCACAAGGCCGCAATCAGGTGGTGTTGTATGCGGATTTGCATAAGCCCGACCACAGTCCCGAACATCGCTGAAAAAATATTTCCCTGTCACAGGTAATTATTTAGCAATGTGCTATATATAGGTACTACGGTCAGAAATATGCAGTTGACGCTTGGATTTTGTTTGCAAGGAGCATGCTGATGAAACTGAATCGTCGCAACCTATCCGCCTTTACCTACCGCGTCCTGCTTGCAGGAATGCTGTGTTCTGCCCCTGCACTCTCTGATCAAATTGCCGGCACCATGACGGTGACTGCGACCGTCATTGATGGTTGTTCGGTTGGCAATCTCGATACCTCTGGTGGTTTTAACGATTTTGGCGCTGTTGAATTTGGTCAGCATTCGAATCTGTTGCAATCCGTCGATGCCCAGGGCGGCGGCAGTACCGGTGTTGGTTTTGAGCTGACCTGTTCGACCGGTTTAAGTTATCAAATCGGTTTGAATGACGGTTTGCATGCCAGTGGTGGCAGTCGGCGGATGACGGACGGCAATAGCAATTTTGTGCCCTATCAGCTGTATCGCGACAACGCCCGTACCCAGCTGTGGGGAGATGCCGGTACAGCCAACGAGCTCAATACCAGCGGTACCGGTGCCAGTCAGTTCCATTTGGTGTACGGCCGGATCGCCGCGACCACCACGCCGCCCGCCGGCACTTATACCGATACCATTCAGGTGACGGTGGTCTGGTAGTTGAGCTTCGGCTAACACAGGGAGTGACGGATCATGCAACATTCGCTCAGATTTGTTGGATTGCTGTGGCTGCTGTTATATAGCCACAACAGCCTGTCCAGGCAGCCGGTGGTGCTGCAGCCCGCAGCGCAACCAACGGTGCTGCAATCAAGCACCCAACTCCCAAGCTCCCAACAACAAAGCATTCAGCAAAGCACCGAGCTTGCGATCCAATTGGCACAAAGTTGTCAGCTCAGCGGCGATGCCGTCGGCGGCAATTTTGGTACTTTGCATTTTGGCAGTTTCAGCCAGTTACCGCAGCCGGTACAACTGACCAGCCAAAGTAATGCCGGCAGTATTTTACTGCGTTGTAACCTTGGCGTTGATTTCAAAATTCTGATCAACCGGGGCTTACATGGTGCTTCTGTCGCCGCCAGACAACTGCGGGAGCCGAATCACGGCAGCACCCTGAACTATCAGCTGTACCGGGATGCGCAATTTTCGACAGTTTGGGACGACACCACCGGCCTGAGTGGCGTGGCCACCGGCACCGCACAGCAATTTGATCTGTATGCGGTACTGCCGTCACAACCTATTGCGGCCAGTGGCAACTATTCCGACACTTTGACGGTGACGATCAGCTGGTAGCATAAGGAAAAAGTGCGCCATGAATACAACGTGCCGGCATCTTTGCATCGCCGCTCTGCTATGGTTGCCTGCGCTGACCTGCGCCAAGGGACTCACCATCTGGCCATTGATCGCTGAACTGCCGCCTGGCAGCAAGGCAGTGGCCATTTATCTGGATAATCAGAGCGATACTGCACAGCAGTTGCAAATTCGCGTCAAACAATGGCAACAGCTGCAGCATAAAGATCAATTTTCAGAGCAGCAAACCGTGCTGGTCAGCCCGCCTTTTGTCAGCATCGAACCGCGCCAGCGTCAATTAGTGCGGCTGGTTTACCTCAATGCGGGGCAGGTGCCGGTCCTGGCCGCCGAACAAAGTTACCGGGTGCTGATTGATGACGTCACAGCGGTGAATAGCAAAACCGGTAGTCAGGTGCATATCCGGATGCGTTATTCGTTGCCGTTATTTGTCGGCAGGCCTGCCGAGGTGCCGGCAACAAATGATGCGCAGCCATTCAACGCCTATTGGCAGGACAAAATTCAGGCCAGCCTGCAGTTGCTGCCCGATGGCAGTTGCAAATTCAGCCTGCAAAATACCGGACCTTCCCACCTGCGCTTATCTCAGGTTCAACTGATTGCTGATGGCCAACCGCTGTGGTCCGCGGGCGAAGGTTTGTTTAGTTATTTGTTGGCAAACACTGAATTCAGCTGGACCATCGGGCCTGAACCGACATTACAACACACCCTTACGGCTGGTTCGCAGTTGCAACTGCAGTTTGAAAGTTATCGGGTGCCGTTGACATTCCCGGTCGCCGTTATTTCAGGCAGCCAATGATTAGACGTTTTTTGGTCGCCGGTTTTTGGTTGATGTTCAACAGCGCTGTGAATGCTGAAGATACCGCCCCGTTGTTATATCTGAATGTCGTGATTAACGACTGGCACACTGGCCAGACGTTGTTAGTCAAACCACAAGCTGGGGGATTTATGCTGGAAACCGCGCCACTGCGCACCTTATTACCAGCCCTGAATTTACCGGCCAGCGACTGGACCGACAGTCGGCAATTGCCGCTGCAGCAGATTGAATATCAGGTCTCGACCCAGCAACTGCACCTGCGGCTGGCAGAAAGTTGGTTGCCTCAAACCCGGCTGCAACAGCGGCCGCCAGCGCCAACACCAGAGTTGACCTACGGCGAGGCGCTGATCCTCAATTATGATCTGGTGGCAGAATACCAGACGCCGCGCCAACAGATGTTGGGGGCCAACCTGGATCTGAATCTGAACTATCAACAAAGCCATTTTCGCCATCAGCAGGTGGTACTGCGACAGCAACAACAGACCGAACTGGTGCGACTGGACACCAGCCTTAGCATTCAGGATCACCAACAGCTGCGCAGCCTGCAACTGGGCGATTTTATTACGCCAGCCAGTAGCGGTGGCCGCGCGTACCGGCTGGCTGGCGTGCAGTGGCGGCGCAATTATAGCCTGCAACCCGATTTAATTACCTATCCGTTACCCGAGCTAAATCACAGTCTGGCCGTACCTTCGAACACCGATCTGTTTATTCAGGGCATGAAAACGTTCAGCGCTGACTTGCCGCCGGGCCCTTTTGTCATCGCCAGCCAGCCGATGCTTAATGGCGCCGGCGTGGCGACTTTTGTCAGCACCGACGTTTTCGGTAGGACGCAGCAGGTCGAGCAGCCGTTTTACGTCGCCGATAGCTTATTGGCAAAAGGTCTAACCGACTACGCCCTGAGCCTGGGCTGGCCAAGATTGAGTTATGGTCAGATGCAAAGCCACTATGCATCAAAACCAGCGCTGGTGGCGGCTTATCGCTATGGGCAACAAGCAGATCGCACCCTCGGATTTACTTTCGAGCACTTTGAACAACTAAAAGGTTTTAGTCTGGAAATCCAACAACAATTGGGTCTGGCCGGCGTGCTTGGCGCAGCGGTCAGCCAGAGTTTTACCGGTCAGAGTTTTACCGATCAGGGTTTCGCTGACGAGAACGGTGCGCAGTGGCGACTGAATTACAGTTATCTGGCCCCTGGCTGGCAAGTGAATGCCAGTCATTTGCAACGGGATAGCAATTTTTTTGACCTGGCCAGTTATTACGGCGCGCAGTTGCTGGCCAAGCGTCAAAGCCAAATTGGGCTGAGCTTTCATAGTCAATTTGGCAGCGCGGCGCTGTACCTGCTGGAACAACAATATGCACAGCAACCGAAAAAGCGCTATCTGAATTTGAGTTACAGTCTGGCCGGAGATCGCCACTGGTCAGGCTTTTTAACCCTGAATTATCAGACCGAACAACGCGCCTGGAATCTGGCACTTTCGGTCAGTTATCAGTTTGATCAGCAGCTGCGTGGTTCGGTGTACGCCAGTCAGGGGGATAACGACTTTCAGTATCTGAGCCTGCACCAATCGCGATCTGAGGTGCATGGCTGGAGCTTTGCGGCGCAACAAAGTCTGACCACGGCCGCCAACAACAGCCAGCTTTATGGTAACTATCGCAATCATGTCAGCGACAGTTACCTCAGTTTCAGCAATCAGGCTGGCAATAACCGCTGGTCGGGCGGCAGTCGCGGTAGTCTGGTGGCGACCGCTGGTGAATGGTTTATCACCGAGCCGGTCAGTCAGGCATTTGCGGTGGTGGACACCCAGGGACACGCCGGGATCGATATTTACAACAGTTACCGCTACGTTGCCACGACCAACGAGCGCGGTAAAGCCTTGGTGCCCCATTTGCTGGCCAATCTGCCGAATCAAATCAGCATTGATCCGCTGCAATTGCCGCTGGACAGCCAGATCAGCAATTTCCAGCAACAAGTCACGCCGGCAGGCGTCACCGGCATTCATCTGCAGTTTGATATTAATCAGCAACGGACCTTGCTGCTGAAAATCTATATGCCCGGCGGGGCTTACGCGCCCCTGGGTAGCCAGCTGTTTGCCGGGGGACAGCACATCAGTAGTGTCGGCTGGGATGGTGAAGTGATGCTGGCCGCAACTTATGCCAATAGCACTCTAAAGTTGACGTTGCCGGACGGTCAGCATTGCGCTTTGCAACTACCCGCGCCACCAGTAGAGCGCGGTTTTGTGCCGGTGCAGTGCATCGCAAAATAACGCAACGCAAAATAACAAAATAATGGACACCCATAAATCTAAAAATAACGGACACCCATAAATCTTAAAAATAACGGACACCCATAAATCTGGAATCGAAAATAACGAAAAATCGAAAATAACGGACACCCATAAACCTTAAACCTGGGATATAACAGCGAAGTTCAGGATGAAAACAGCTCTCAAGCGTGTTACCCAAATACTCTGGCTGATGGCCCGCGGCTTATCGTGGTTGTGCTGGTGGTTGTGCGGGTGCTTTTTAAGCAGCCAGGCACAGGCATTTTGCAGCGCACAAACGCCGGCGGCGATGAATTTTGGTAGCGCTCAGCCATCAACAATGGTCCGCAGCAGTCAATTGCCGGCCAATTCCAGTGTGTTGATCGACTGCACCCGCGTCATCAATATCGCCTTGATTAGCAGCGATGTGATCCACTATCAGGTCACCGCCAGCAGCAACAACTTTCGTTTACGCAACGGCAGTTTTTACATCCCATATCAGCTGTCGAGTCAGGCTAATTTTGCGGTGGTGTTGTCAGCGGTCGGTCAGGGTTACAGCAATATGAGCTTCACCCTGCTAAATATTATCGGCGGTCAGGATATCCAGGTGCCGCTGTACGCAAGGACACTACCGACCAATATTGCGTCCGGCACCTACACCGATCAGTTAACGCTGCATTTTACCGGTCGTTATTGCCGACTCGCGGTAGCTGCGGTCTGCGTAGGCTTTGAAGATTTAAACAGCACGGTCAATTTGCAGTTGAGCCTGACTGTCGATCGTAGCTGTGCGCTGACGGTGCCAGCGACGCATCACTTTGGTACTGTTGCCGATATCAGCAATCTGGCAGATTTCCGGTTGCAGTTACAGGTCGACTGCACCCTAAGTGAAAGTTATCAGGTCCATATTGATAACGGCGACCATTTTAGTGGTGCCAGTCGGCGCTTGTTCAACGGCACCAGCCAGTACCTGTGGTACGACCTGTTTCATCCGGATGGCAGCACCCTGCTCAGCGACAGCAGCCGGTTGCAAAAAGCTGGTCTTGGCAGTGTGGAGGTGATTGAACCAAGGTTGCGGCTGCAATCCGGGCAACTCACACCCGCCGCCGGAACTTACCGCGATACCGTGCGGGTGGTGGTGACTTACTGATCAGATACAGTGCCAAACCAGCGACAAAACGTTCATCAAATACGAAAGCTTTGGGCTATTTTTTGCCCTATCCCACCATGAAATCGATAGTTAGAATGACGGATAGCAATCAGCACTTTGGCAGAAATGCTCAGCAGGACTCTATGACGCAACTTCAACCGGTGATTTTTTTTGGCCACGGCAGTCCGATGAATGCAATCGAGCAGAATCAATGGACGGTCGGCTGGCAGCAATTAGTGGCAGATTTAGTGAGCGCACGCCGACCCAAAGCCATTTTAATGATTTCGGCGCATTGGTATGGCCCTGGCTTGAAAATTACCGCGCAGCAAGCACCTAAAACCATTCATGATTTTGGTGGTTTTCCACCAGCGTTATTTGCCAAACAGTATCCGGCGCCAGGTGATCCAGACTTGGCGGCAGCGATAATCGAGCAGCTAAAGCCACTTCCCATCAGTGCCGATCAACAATGGGGTTTTGACCATGGCAGCTGGTCGGTGTTATGCCATGCCTTTGCCGGTGCCGATATTCCACTCTTGCAATTGTCGCTGGATAGCCGCCAAGCACCGGCCTGGCACTTTGCTTTGGGGCAGCAACTGGCTTATTTGCGCCAACAAGGGGTGTTGATTTTGGGATCCGGGAATATTGTGCATAACCTGGCCAAAATTGATTGGCACGACGGTCCACCGCCCACTTTGGCGCAGCAATTTGCCGACTTTGCCCGCCAGGCGTTGCGGGAGCGTGACTGGCAAGCCCTCATCAATTATCAAACCCAAGGCATTGCAGCGCAGTTTGCAGTGCCGCATCCGGATCATTATTTGCCGTTGTTGTATGTAGCTGGCGCCAGTTCGCCGTCTGATGAATTGATCTTCAGCAACGACGCCCTGACCTATGGCAGTCTGGATATGTTGTCCGTGCGGTTTGGGTAAGTCTGTTACAAGTCAGCCAGCTTTTTCAGCTGGACTAAACGTTCGACACTCTGTTCAATGTCGGCAAGCGTCACTGGCTGCTGTTGCAAAGTGACGGCCAGTTCAGCAGGCATCACCGCTGGAACCGGCAACAGCTGCAACAGCAGTGCGTGAATGGCAGCGAGCAACAAATAACCGACTGGCAACCAAACCAGTGTTGGCACTTTTCGTTTGATAACGGTACTGGTCATTTCGCTGTTGTCTCCGGTGTTGACTTAGCTTGCGGTTTTGCCTTAGCTTGCGGATTTGCATTGCCGGGCGCAGGATTCAACCAGGCACGAATGTCTTCCCGCCACTGTGCTTTTTCGGCAGGCTCTAACTGGCGACTAGCCCAAAAGCCGTATTTTAGTTTTTTATCCGATTTCAGCTCCAGCATAATCCGATCTTTGCCCGGCACTAAATCGTGAAACTCTAAGTCACCCCGTTTCAGCGTCGACGCATATTTTAACACCAACGCCTGAAATTCTGGCGTCAGGCCTTTAGGGGCATACAGCTCAATCCGGCATAAATTATTGCGACACTCTGAATCGAGAATACGCAGCTGATTGTCGGTCACATTTTGCGCTAAATGCGCGATCATAAATTCGGTGGCTTCCGCCCACTTCTCATCCCGCGCTTGCGATGAAAAAGTGGCGTTATCGGCAATGAGCTGCTGTTCCAGCCGCCGCAATTTGTCCAGCTCCAGCTGAGCCTGCAAAGCTGGCAATACCGCCTCGCCATGTTTCTGATAAAACTTCAGTAATGGCTTTAATGATGCTTCGGTTTCAGCGTTTTTTGCGGTAAGAAGTTGTAACTGCCAGTAAGGTGTCACCGATAGAGGTAATAGCAGATATAGCGCAGCGCCCAGCAAGCCTAAGCGCCAGCGTGGTAATTGTTGCAGATAGTGATAAGCGCAGCGGGCATACTTAGCGACATCCCGCCATAGCGCGCCCGTTTTCACATAAATCCCGAATGCCTTGGCATTCGCTGGTATGTTTTTGAAATGAAACTGAATAAAATTAGTTACTTGCACCGGGTGCAGTTGCCACGTCATGTCTGAATGTTTCCGGAAAACTAAAACGCCGATCAATACGAATGGTGGGTGGCGCTGCGCTGACCCACCCTACCTGTTTGCCCACACCCAAGTTGGGTAACACCAGTCACAACTTAACTTGCCTGGTCGGTGCGATAAGCGCAGCGCCATCGCACACCAATGCCGGTGTTTATGGGTCTTTACTTCGCTTTTGAAGCCGGCCCTTTGGCTTTACCCTGATTAAACGAAGCCTGACCAGAAGATTTACCGGTTTGTTGCTGCTTTTTAATCAACGCCGCTTTCACCGGATTCATGCCGGTATGTTTGGTCACCGCAATCTGGCCACCCGGTTTGGCTTTTTGTTTCAGCTCATCACGGGTTTCTTCCGGCACTAAACAGGTTTTGCCTTTACCAATCAACTTCGCTAAGCCCATATTACGCAAGGCTTCGCGGATCATCGGCCAGCCTTTCGGGTCGTGATAACGCAGCAAGGCTTTGTGCAACCGGCGCTGGCGTTCACCTTTGGCCACCGGCACTTTTTCACTGTTACCTTTGAGGTTTTTCAGCGAGTTGAGCTCAGTGTGGTAAATAGTGGTGGCATTGGCCATCGGGCTTGGATAAAAGTTTTGTACCTGATCCAGCCGGAAATCACGCTCTTTCAGCCACAACGCCAAATTCACCATATCTTGATCGGTAGTACCTGGATGCGCCGAAATAAAATACGGGATCAGGTACTGCTCTTTACCGGCTTCTTTACTGTACTTGTCGAACATGGCTTTAAATTTGTCATAAGCGCCCATGCCGGGTTTCATCATCTTCGACAATGGCCCTTCTTCGGTATGCTCAGGAGCAATTTTTAAATAACCGCCGACATGGTGTTGCACTAATTCGCGTACATAATTTGGATCTTCAACCGCTAAGTCGTAGCGCACGCCCGAGGCCACCAGCACTTTTTTCACGCCGGTAATTTTGCGCGCCGCGCGGTATAAATCGACCGTTGGGCTTTGATCGGTATCCATATGTTCACAAATGGTTGGATACACGCAAGACGGCCGGCGACAGGTTTGTTCGGCTTTCGGGTTTTTACAGCGCAACTTGTACATATTGGCGGTTGGGCCGCCTAAATCCGAGATCACGCCGGTAAAGCCAGGCACTGTGTCACGGATTTGTTCGATTTCTTTCAGGATAGATTCTTGCGAGCGGCTTTGAATAATCCGCCCTTCGTGCTCGGTAATAGAGCAAAACGAACAACCACCAAAGCAGCCACGCATAATGTTGACCGAGGTTTTGATCATTTCATAAGCAGGAATTTTTTCTTTGCCATACACCGGGTGCGGCACCCGCTGGTATGGCAGGCCAAACACGCCGTCCATCTCTTCGGTGGTCAACGGATAAGCCGGTGGATTGACCCAAATATGGCGGTCGCCATGGCGCTGAAAAATCGCCCGCGCGCAGCCAGGGTTGGTTTCCTGGTGCAAAATCCGTGAAGCATGCGCATACAAAGGTTTGTTGACGCTGACCTGCTCAAAGGCTGGCAGTTTGACGTAGGTCTGCTCCCACGGCTTTGGCTTGGCCGGTTGTACCATAATAGGTTTGGCTTCAACAATTTGCGGTTGGGTTAAATCGATGCCTTCTTTGGCAAACTCCGAAAAAGTGCCGCAAGCGACATCATCAGCGCCATAAGGATTGGGGATAGGATCAATTTTACCGATTTTATCAATGGCGGTGGAATCTACCCCACGCCAGCCGGGCAACGGCTCTTTGCGAATAACTGCGGTGCCGCGAATGTCCTGCATGGTGTCAAAAGTTTCACCGGCCGCTAACCGATGCGCCACTTCAATCAACGGGCGCTCGGCGTTACCGTAAATCAGAATTTCCGCTTTGGCATCAAATAAAATCGAACGGCGGACTTTTTCCTGCCAATAATCATAATGCGCGATGCGGCGCAAACTGGCTTCAATACCACCAATCACCACCGGCACGTCTTTATAAGCTTCTTTACAGCGCTGCGAATACACCAGCACGGCGCGGTCTGGCCGCTTGCCACCAATATCACCCGGCGTATACGCATCATCGTGGCGTAGTTTTTTATCCGCGGTGTAGCGGTTAATCATCGAGTCCATATTGCCGGCAGAAACCCCAAAAAACAGATTGGGTTTGCCGAGCGTCATAAAGGCGTCTTTGCTGTTCCATTCCGGCTGGGCAATGATGCCAACCCGGAAGCCCTGGCTTTCCAACATCCGGCCGACGACCGCCATGCCAAAACTTGGGTGGTCAACGTAAGCGTCCCCCACTACCAGAATAATGTCGCAGCTGTCCCAGCCGAGTTTTTTCATTTCCTGACGCGACATCGGTAAAAATGGCGCCGTGCCATAACATTCAGCCCAGTATTTAGGGTAAGAAAACAAATCGCGATCGGCGGCCATACGGGCGACCGGTGCTGATTTACGTGAGGCTGGTACTGGAGTTTGCATCAAGGTTGTTGCTCAGTTAGGACGTATTTAAGGACTTTCGAAAATAGCCGAGCATTATAGTCAAGTATTGCTGCGAATGGAACCTTTGCCGCTAGCGCCAAGATTGACCAAGTGCGTTAGCAATTAGCGTTTTTTCAAAAACAACAAGCTAAAACCTTTGCCAGCGCCGTCACTGACATTGACTTGCAGCTGCACTTGCGCCGCATCTGATCCGGCCGATGACTCAACAGGCTTGAGCATATATTCCAGCTGCTTTGGAAAATCATGCGCCATATTGACAAATTTCAGCCGCCCGGCAGTGCATTCTTCCAATTTAAACGCCACCGGCAATGGATTGTGCGCCACCTTCGCCAGATAAAAAATCTGTTGCTGCATTTGCACCAGCCGCAGACTTTCCTGCTGTTTTATTTTGCCATCAGCGGTGATGGTCTGGCCTTCGCCTTCAAAACTGTCAGCACTGACCGCTTGCCAGCGTTCCAGCACGGTCGACTTGCCGATACTGGCCTGCCATTCGCCACTGAGCCAGGTTAATTGATCCAGCGTACAAGCTGCCTGCACCGTTGTTAGCGGCAACCACAGTGCTGATAAAACCAGATAAAACTTGAGCTTAAGATGCTTCATTCATTGTGCCCCATGGTTTTTCCCAACAACTGCTTCTTTTTCATCGACATTGGCAGAAGTGAAGCTTCATTATTGGTCAAGGCGGTAAATCCGGCAAGTAGCCATCGTCCGGCATGATCTGGTTATTTTTTGTTATTTATTGATGAATTTTTTAACAAAAACACTAACATCGGTTGTAGCCATAGTTTCAACTACCAGTTACAATCCAAGGCCATTTAGCCGCTGCTAATTTGCAAATTGCTGGTTTTCGAACGTCATTTCCAAACTGAAGTGTGACGGAAATTGTGAGCAGGGGAATAGCAGTGGCGGCCCGTTTGTTTGATGTGCTTTTTGATGTGGTTACTTTTGCTGGGTTACTTTTGCTGGGTTACTTTGATTGCGTTACTTTGATTGAGTTACAAGGAACAGTTCCGATGGTGAGTTATGATCAGGTCAAACAACTTTGCGACGCTTGGCAAGCTGCCGGACAACCCATCGATCTCGATGCGATTGCCACGGCGTTAGAGGCTCCCGCCGCGCAAGTCCAAACCTGGTATACCCTGTGGCAAAATGAGCAACAAGCTCCGGATTTCAGCACCGAATTTATCAACGCCTTTCGCCAGCAAGCCACGGCTTTCACCCGCAATTTTACCGCCCAGTTACAACAAGAATTGTTGTCAGCACAGCAACAACAGAGCGAACTACAGCTGCTGTTACAGCAATCAGCCGATGATCAGGTATTTTTTACCAATCAAATAGCCCAGCAACAAACTGAAATCGCCGCCTTAAACCAGACATTGCAACAAGCTGCGGCGGAAAAAGCACAGCTTGAAACCGCAGCGGAACAACATCACCAGCAAACTAGCCTGCTCAGCAAAAACCTGGAACAGCTGCAATTGCAGCAGGACAGCACCAGACAGGAGCGTGATCAGGCGCAGGCTGAAACTGCCGAATTTAAGCAGACAGTGGCGCTCATTCGGCAGCAACTGGCTGAGCAACAACAGCAAATCCAGGCCGAGCAGCAACAAGCGCAATCGCTGAACGCGCAGCTGCAAGCCGTTGCCGAACAACTGCAAAACAGCACCCAAGATGCAGAGCGCAGCGAACAAGGCCGTCAACAATTACAGCAGGAACTGGCACAAAGTCTGGCACTGCAACAACAGACCACGGCCGAAAACCACAGCTTACAGCAGCAACTGCAGAGCGCGAGCCAGCAACTTTCTGCCACTGAAACCTTGCAACAACAACAAGCGCAGCAATTGCAGCAACAACAGGAATTGTTAGTCGCCAATACCGAACAGCTTACCCAAACGACAGCCAACTATGAATTGCACTTGCAGCAATTCAGCACGCAACTAGCGGCAGGTGTACAAATTCAGCAACAAAGCAGCCAGGAACTGGCGAGGCTGATGCAGCAACTAACGCAAAGTGAGCAGGCACATACTGCCGCCAATCAGCAAATTGCGCAGCTTCAACAACAAATTAATTGCCAGCAACAAAACGGTGCCGATGTTGATCAGCAAGTGCAGCAGCTACAACAGCAGCTCAGTGCACAATTGCAACAACAGCAAGAACGTGAGCAGCAGCTGGAACTGCAAAAAAACCAGTTGGCGCAGGAACAGACTGCATTACAACAAGTGTTGGCGCAGCAGCAGGCCCAAGCAGTGGAAGAACAACAACAACTGCAACAACAATTAACCGACAGCGGCCAGCAGTTAGCTGCCCTGCACGCTGAGTTTGAAGCTGTGCAACAACAGCTGCAGAACTCCGAACTGCCCGCAATGAAAGCAGAGTTGCAACAAGCCCAGCAAACTCAACAACAGCAGCAACTTCAGCTACAACAACAGCAACTGGAACTTGCCGCACAAGCACAGCTTATTACCTCGCTTAAAACCGAAATGCCGGATCATGAAACACAGCTGCGTCAATTGCAGGAAACCAACATTCTGCTGAAACAGCAAAATGCCAGTGCTGCGGAACATCATTCGACCCAACGGGAAACCATCAAGCAATTACGGGAAAATCTGGCGCAATTACGCGAAACCTCGCAGTTAGCACAGGCAGCACAACAACAGCTGTCCGAGCAAAACCAACAATTGCTCGAACAAGTGTCGTTCGTCAAAACCAACAGTGCTTCAACCATTGAACGCCTGACAAGAAATTGGGAACAAGCGCAAGCGAAAATCCGCAATCTGGAACAAGGCAGCCTGGCCTGAGCGGCCAGACAATTGCGCTTAAATCTGCCCGGCGACGATTGTCACTATGCCCAACAACATAAACACCGCACAAGCCGCCATTCGCGCCCAGGCCAGTGGCAACCTCTCTAAAATCCAGCGCCCGGCATAGACTACCGGCACATTGGCCGCCAGCATGCCCAGCGTCGTACCGATAATCACCAGCCAGGTTTGTGGATAAACCGCTGCCAGTAGCACGGTGGCAATTTGGGTTTTATCACCAATTTCCGCCACAAAAAACAGCACGCAACTGGCGGCAAAAGCGCCGTATTTCAGCACTTCACTGTCGCCGCTGTCGTCTTTATCCGGGATCAACAACCAAAGTGCAACGGCGATAAAGGAGCCACCCAGCAACCAGGCATGCCAGGTTGCCGGAATAAACTGCGCCACCCAGGCACCAAACCAGGCGGAGGCGGCGTGATTGAGTAAAGTAGCGACCAGAATGCCGGCAATAATGGCGCCGCGGGAGCGAAATCGCGCCGCCAGAAATAACGAAAGAAGTTGAGTTTTGTCACCGATCTCAGCGATCGCCACGCCGGTGAAAGAATAAAGCAATGCGTCCATATGTGGGCTCAGCGGGATAACAGACAAAAGACAACGCTGCGACTCCCGCTTTGGGCCACAGTGCTGTCTCAGGTCTCATCAGACATCCGCAAACAAAGCGAATGTCGTTGTAGCCATGTGCATGAGGCACAAGTATGTTGACCACAACGAAGCCGGACAAACCAGCAACAGATTACTCCCCCAAGCAGGAAGACGCGCATTGTAGCTGCTTGGCCGGTGCTGCGGCAAGCCTTAGGTTGAGCTCACCGTCCAATGCAATGGATACTTCTCGGGAAATGGCCCTGGCCGGTCCGGGAAAAACTGTTGATTGACGTAACAAATATCACCTTTGCTCTGCAAGTTTTCCAGCAGCAGAACTTGTTTCACCATCTCTGGGATAAGCTCGATACCGACGTATTTTCCGAGGCACTGATGCGGGCCGTAGCCAAAAACAAAATTGTGATTCACATCCCGTTGCGGATTAAAAATGTCGGGCTCTTTATACGCAAAAGAGTCGAACATCGCCGATTGCGTGAGTAACCGGACAATAGTGCCTTTTTTGATCCGGGTCTGATAATAGCTGCCCAACCCAATGTCATAATCTTCTGCAGTTTTACGGAAAATATCTGGGCTTATCGGCACAAAACGTAACGCTTCCCACACCATCGCATCAAAACCGGCAACATCGTTTTCCCGTGCCAGATTTTTGGCTTGCTGTAACAACGCTGGCCGCTGCAGGAAAAACTGTACGGTTTGCGCCACCGCTTGCGAGGTGGTTTCAATAGCGCCAATCAGCAGCCCGCCGGCATTGACCCCCACCCGCACCAATGAAAAATCAACGTCGCTGGCAAAATTCGATTTCACCATTCGCACCACCATATTGTCGCGCTTCGGTTTCATCGTCATGCCCAGTAACCGGTACAGCAACATAGCCGGCACTTTTAACACCAGTTGCAATAATCCCAGCAACCGCACACTGACCACTTTCCGGGCCATCAGCACCGCAATATAAGCCACCAGCTCTTCCGAGACTTTTGCATGCTCGCTGATAATCAAATCATGATCGCGGTCTGATAGCAGATCAATTGGCTGATTATGAAACGCATCATACTGATTCCAGTACGACCAGCGAATGAGATCCTGTTCATCTGAGCCATCCAGCCCAAAATACTGCTGCACCAGCAACATCGGCACCATCCGGCAATATTGGTTCACAAACTCAATCTCGCCGTTGGCTTGTTGTAAAATACGGGCCGCGTTTTTAGCAACCTGCTGCCGGACCGCTGGTAAATCGTCGCGATTTAATAGCCCCTGCATAATCGACTTTTCACGGTAATGCAAAGCATCATCGTCATGCGCCATCAGATAACCGGCGTCGGTGGCGGTGACGCCCATTTTTGGTTTGTATAAATCCACAGTAAACGTCTTGGGTAACTGCAGCATATCGGCTACATCAACATAATTGGCCACCAAGGTGCATTGCGGCGTTTGCAATACCGGCCGTTGGGCTCGCAACTGGGCGAAAAAAGCCAGCCGCTGTTCGCTCTTGATCCATTGCTGCACCAACGGGTAACGCTCATGTTCGGCGGCTGCATCAAACTCGCTTAAATAATCCCGGTATTGCATAAGCTCTCCTGGCCGCCGTTATAGCGTTTTTAAGAATTCAATCAGACTCATTCGATCATCAGGGCTTAAGCTACAAGCGCCGTAGTCATGTCCTTTATTGCTGTTGCCCGCCAGGCTGGTATCAAATTCGAAACCATCATAACCTTCTGTTTTAAGGCCCACTTTTACCGGGTCAAATTCTCGTGCGCCAACCTTAAACGTTTTCGGACGGTCCGCTACGCAGCTCAGCAAATCGTGTAAAGTCGGGACCGAGCCATTGTGCAGATAAGGCGCCGTCGCCCAAATGCCATTGAGTGACCGCCCCCGATAGGCCAGCAGACTATTGTATGGATTGGCGGTGGTATCCGGCAGGTAATTACCGGCTTTCAGGCTATTCTGCACCGGATTATCTTTGGCCGAGCGCACCAGCGAATACACCCAGTCATAGAGCCGCACCGGCAGCCATTTATCCGGATCTGGGGTGGCGATCACCCCTTTGGTTCCGGCCGTCAGGATTTGCACCACCGGCGCATCTTCCTGGATCACTAACGAGCCAACATCGGTCTCCTGATAGGTATTTCGAAGGTTGCCGGATTTACCGTGGTACTGCACACTATTGCGGGCCATGGTTTCGTCGGTGGTTTCCGGATCCTGAATGCCGACCATATTCGACACCATCAACCGATCACCGGCTTCGCGATCGAGGACGATATGGCAGCTCTGACACTTCTGCGCGTATAGAACTTTGCCACGTTCGACTTGCGGCCGATTCATCCTTAAATCTTGCCCGGCACAATCCCGTAAATCGACTGCCTGACTGAGCGGGCCATTTGGCAGATAATAATCGCCACTTTGGCCGTTGCGGCAAAATGGCCAGCGCGGCGACATCAGGGTCAGTAAATGACTTTCTAACCGTTCCAGATTAAATAAGTCGACCGACGATTTAAAATTAATCACTTGCTCTTTATTACTTTGTCCGGTCAGCAATGACGACAAACTAAAGTTTTTCATCCACTTACTGACACCGGTTTCGGTATGCCAGTCCAAAATGGCAAAGACTCCGATCACTTCACCGGCATTGCGCCCTAAAGGCCCGAGGAATGAATTACCGGCGAGGCCGTTCCATTGCACATAGTCTGAATAGGTGATATCCCACAAAAATGGATAACTGACTGGCGCGTTAGGTGGATTAAAAATCGCGTTGCGGATCCGGAGCATATTGGGCTGATTTAACTTCGGATAACCTGGGGTATTAGAGCGTAGATTGGCCAGAATTTGCGTGAATTGCTCGTCTTTTAACACCGCGTCTTTGGGATCGCCTACACCTTTGAGCACCAGGTCGACTTCGGCGTCGCTCAGCACCCGCTCTGCACCATCAAATCGGGTGACCGTTTTTAGAATTTTTTCCAGCTGCTGACGATTGATCGCATGTTGCAGTACCCGATTATAAATACGGCCAAAGGCATCCAGCCGCGCATAACCGTAGCGCAGCGGATAAGAATACTCGCGGCCATTCTCACCAACGCAAATATGGGTACTGCCATCCGGTTGCAGACACTGATTGGTGGTACTGTGATTGACGGTATTGTAAAGCTCCCGGGTCGCGGTCCATTTGTTGAGCGCTGTCTCAACTTCTTCTGCCGAACTAAAATCATTGCCGAGTGCCAGCACTTGCTCAATAAAACGATCTAACCGTGGATTCGGTTGGTCTGGTTTACGCTGTGTCTGATTCAAAGCCGCCGACATCGCCGTTAAAAAACCAACCATATCCGCCATCGCTGGCCCGCCATCAATCCGCACCGCCCGCCCTTGAAAATTAATTTGCCCGGTGTGACAGGCACTGCAGGTTAAGCCGACATAATCTTTGCCCTGATACCGTTCTTTGACAAAGCCAACCGGCAGCGCGTCAGGATTAAAAAAAGTGGATTTTTGCGGCAGATAGCGATAATCATCCACAAATTTCGGACATAAAAACCAACTGTTATTTTTGCCGTTGCGCTCACAGCTCAACGCGCTTTTTTCCGGTTGTTCTAAGGCCAGTAAAAAGTCGTATGGCAGAAAAGCCGAACCTTGGGTGGTGTTGTAAAACCATAAACTGCCATTGGCATCCCAGCCTTGATCCAGGTATTCCGGAGTACTGTAGTTTTCACCAAATTTGCCTTCGGCAATCGCCAGCGCGCCACGGTCGGGGTCATTATCCCATTGCTGGTAAATTTTGGCGGTGAAAGTTGCCAACAACGGCAACACCACCAACACGCCCAACAGCAGGTAAGTCAGACTCTTAGGTAAACGGATAAAAAACAGCACAATTCGATAAAGCAGGCGGCTGAACATGGTGCACTTCCATCACTGGAGCGGAACCTTTATACCCAAACAACTTGAAGATGCAGGTTTCAGCGGGAGATAAAAGCACTTGAGGCAAGGCAGCGTTTGGAAGCTTTGGTTGTTCCAAAGCGACAAGCGCTAACGCGGCATCAAGGGCTTTTAGCCCCGTCCGAAGGAAGCTGCGGTACTGTGCAACGTTTGCTTGTGCAACGCAGCTCTGAAAACGCATCTTCAAGTTGCTTGGGTATATACAACTGGGATCCTTGTTGTCGGTGATTAGAAGCTAGTTCAGCTTTATTTTGTGGTCAAATTTCCAGCAACTGGTCAACTGAGCTCAATCCTACGAAAACCACAGATCAAAAAAAGGGCAACCTCACCGAGATTGCCCTTTTTTAACTGCAGTTTTCGCCGCTTAAGTTGAAGATTTTACACTGATAATTTTATCTACCCTGCCACGGGCGCGGCTGAGAAACCGTTGCCAACGCACACCCATCCGCACCAGTCCCCAGTACGTCAAGGGCACCAATAACAAGCTGGTTAAGGTGGAAAAAATCAGTCCGCCAATGATGGCAATCGCCATTGGCGCATAACTTGGACCATTGCTGCCGATGGCCGCATCACCAAAAGTCAGCGGGATCAGGCCCAGCACAGTGGTGGAAACCGTCATCAGAATCGGCCGTAACCGCGTTTCACAAGCCGAAATAATCAGCGCCACCAGCTCCGCGTCCGGCGATTCTTCCCGCAATTGATTGATGCGGTCGACCAGCACAATGCCGTTATTAACCACAATCCCCATCAACACCAGCATGCCGATCATCCCCATAATACCCATGGTGGTGCCGGTGATTAAAAACGCCCAAAACACGCCAACAAAGGAGAACAACAAGGAACCAATGACCGCCGTTGGCAATAACAGCGACTCAAACAATGCCGCCATCACCAGGTAAATCATCGCCACCGCCAGCAACATATTGATTTGCATAATACCTTGCGCTTCATCCTGATAACGGAAGCTGCCTTCAAACGACCAGCTGTAACCTGCGGGCAGTTGGAGCTGCTCCATCACTTTGGTCAGTTCCTTTTTGGCGTCATCCATTTTTAAGTCTTTATGCAGATTCATGCCAATCGCCAGACCCGTCTGCCGATCCATCCGGCGAATTTCGCCCAGTTGCTGCACAAAACTCAGAGTGGCAATTTCATCGAGGCGCACCACCTGATTGTCCTGCAACTTCACCGGAATCGCCGCCAGTGCTTGTTGCGATAAACTGACGGTCTCGTCATACAATACCCGCAGCTGCACTTCGCCTTGATCCGGCGTGCGGAAAGTCCGCAAGTTGGTGCCACGCAGCGCCAGACTGACCATATCCGCCACATCTTTGGCGTTCAGGCCAAAGCGCTGCAAGTTATCCGGATTAAGCTTGATTTGTAATTCAAATTTGGCAGAACTTACTTCAGAGCGCACATCTTCCAGACCTTTGACCGAACTGATTGCCGGGATCAGTTCGTCAGCCAGTTCCATCAACTTGCCCGTCGAGGGGCCAGACAAATGTACTTGCATACCGCCGCCAGAATCGCCCCAGCCAAATTGGGGTTTGCCCAGCACCATCGGCGGCCAATCCTTGCGGATCGCATCTTTAATTTGGGTCACGGTTTGAGGTAATTCATCCATAAACATGATGGTCGATACCGCAAAACCCGGCGTGTAATAGCTGTACACCGAATCGATATGGAATTTTTCTTTATTGCCATAAAGATAAGCTTCCATCGTTTTCACCGATTGTTCCACTTCCGCCAGGCTGTAATTGCCCTGAATGTTGTAATTCAGGAACAGACGGTTTTTATCCCCTTCTTCCTCATCGCCGCCGGAGATAAAACTCATCGGAATGGCGATACTCGCTAATAACCCAATCGCGATAAAGGTTGAAGCGATTGGCTTACGCATAGTCCAGTGCAGGCAACGACTGTAAAAACGGTCGGTGGCACTTTGTTGTAACGTATGTTGCGCGGTCATGCCTTTGATTTTGGTCGACAACCAGGGGATCAGCGTTAACGCCACCAACAGCGACACGCCTAGTGAGATGGAAATGGCGACGGCCACATGTTCCAGAAACACCGTGACATCGACTTTCTGACCAATAATATTCGGCAAAAATACAATGGCGGTGGTGGCAGTACCGGCAAGCACCGCCAGACTGACCCGATACACACCACGTTCGGTCGCCCGCACCGTATCACTGTCCGCTTCGCGTTCGCGGAAAATACTTTCGGTCACCACCACCGAATTATCGACCAGCATACCAACGGCCAGCATCAAGCCCATCATGCTGAGAATATTTAAGCTGTAACCAAGGAAATACATGATACCAAGGGTAATAGTGATCGACACCGGCACCGAAATAACCACCAAAAAGGTGGTCGGAATGTGTCGCAAAAACAAATACAACACAATAAACGACAACACCGCGCCCATCACGCCGGAACTCAACACGTTGGACAGCGAATCGGTGACTCCTTTGGCGGTATCGTCCATCACAAACAGATTGATGCCATTAAAAGCCGGATCGTTGTCGACCGCATCAACCACCGCCAAAGCTGCTTTTGACACATCAACCAGGTTCGCCCCTGACTCTTTAAATACATTCATACCGACCGCAAACGACTGATTCAGCCGGCGCCCTTCGACCCGTTTTGGCAGTTCCAGCTGTAACTCAGCAATATCGCCCAGATGAATCCCACCCCCTATCGGAATTTGTTTGATTTCATCGAGCGTGGTCAGTTCACCGACTGGTTTCACCAGAATGCTGCTTTCGGTGGTGCGAATTTCACCGGCGGTCATCGCAAAGTTTTGTTGCGACAAGATATTCATTAACGAGGCAACATCCACCTGCAAGCTGCGGATTTTTTCCGGCTGCAACCGTATCGTCACCTGGCGTTTGTCGACGCCATACAACTCTACTTTGGACACACCAGGCACCCGCTCTAACGGTCGTTTGATCTGCCGTTCCAGCAAATCGTACGCCATCGATAAATCACGTTCGCTGGAAATCCGCAGCTGAAAAATTGGCATATCATTGGTATTAAACTGAAACACCAGCACCCGCTCTACATCCGCTGGCAGTAAATGGCGAATGCTATCGAGCCGCTCGCGCACTTCGATGCTTTTGGTATTGATGTTCTCTTCCCAGTTAAATTCCAGGCCAACATCCATACCGTCTTCGCGGGTGAAACTGCGCATCTTTTTAATACCGGTGACGGTCGATAACGCTTCTTCCACCGGCCTGGTGATCAGCCGCTCCACTTCGGCCGGTGTGGCGTTCGGGTACGGCACATTAATGTAAATTTCCGGAATATCAATGCCAGGGAAGTTTTCCAGTGGCAACATCCGACTGGCCAACATGCCAAACACCAGCATCGATAAAAATACCATACACAGCGTCACCGGGCGTTTTAACGCCATTCTGGTGATGGCTAAGGGTTTAAAGTCCATGCGCCTTACTCCTGAACCAATGTGTTGGCCGCATTGTTAGTAGCACCGCCACTCACAACGGTATTACGGGCGGTCATCCGATAAATTACCGGGATAAACAGCAGGGTAAGCAGTGTTGAAAAGGACAGACCAAAAATTACCGTAATCGCCATCGGCGCCCTGATTTCGGCACCATCGCCCCCGAACATCATCGGTAATAATCCCAATACTGTGGTTAAAGTGGTCATCATCACCGGTCTTAATCGTGTCGCACAGGCATCGACGATGGCCAGATCGATTGCTTGCCCTTCACCACGTAACTGGTTGATCCGGTCAATCAATACGATGGCGTTGTTTACTGCAATACCAGCAAGCATGATGAGACCAATGAACACAATCACAGACACTCGGGTGTCAGTTATTGCCAAACCAAGCACAGCACCAGCACCGGCCAGTGGCACGGTAAACAGGATCAGCAGCGGTTGCAGCAGGTTTTCAAATTGCGATGCCATCACCAGATACACCAGGAATACTGCTAAGGTCAGGGCAATCACCAGCGAATTAAACGAGCGCTCCATTTCTTCACTTTGACCAACCATCCGCACTGTGACACCGTATGGTTGCACTGTATTGGCAAGTAACTGGCGCACTTCAGCGGCCGCTTGTTCGACGTCACCAAAGGCCAGATTGGCGCTGATCACGGCAACGCGTTGCTGGCCGATACGGGTAATTTCGCTCGGGCCAATTTCACGACTGATGGTGGCCACGGCAGACAACGGCAACGGCAATTCACTTTGTGGGTTGATAATAATTTGTGCCAATTCCTGCTCGGAATTGCGATAGCCTTCTGCCAACCGCACCCGGATATCTACTTTGCGATCGGCAATTGAGAACTGCCCCGCCACTTCGCCGCCAACATAATTAGCCACACGTTTTGCCACATCGGATGCTGTCATCCCAAGCTGCGCCAGGCGTTGATGATCAAAATGCAGGGTAATTTCCGGCTGACCATCCCGCAGACTGGATTTCACATCGGCAAACCGATCCAACGCTTCAAGTTTGGTCGCAAGGTCGGCCGCTGCGGTTTTAAGCGCCGCCAGTTCATGACCTGCCACTTCAATTTCCATCGGTGTGCTTAAGTTAAACAGCTCCGGTGTATCAATTTTTGCCGTGACATCCGGCATCGCCGCCACGGTATCCCGCAGTAACTGCATCAGTTGCTGCTCTTCAATGGCAGAAGACGATGCTTTTAACACAATATTTAACCGGCCCCAGTGGCTGCCGCCAATCGACGGATCAACCGTCATTTGCTGGCCAGTGCCGGCCTGCGCATAGGTCCGCTCGACGATGTCCTGCTGTCTGGCCACTTCAGCCAATTGTTTTAGCACCACATCGGTCCGTTCAATGGCGCTGCCAACCGGTAATTGTACTTCGACATAAAACTCGCCCTGGCTCATCGACGGGATCACATCAAAGCCAAGTCGTGGTGCCAGGCTGAAACACAAACCGGTGATCACCAGGGTCAGTGCCAACACCAGTCCTTTCGCCTGTAAAGATTTTTGCAACAACCAACGGTAACTTTGTTCCAGTTTCAGCAGCCCGTGTTGCACAACATTCAGGAACGGATCCAGCACAAAACCACAACCTTTCGCCAGCCCGCGCCAAAGCAAGGTCAACAGCGAAACCAGCATTGACACCACATAACTCAATCCAACAAACGGCAGTTTCAGTCCCCACACCAACCACTGATACCAGCGCTGCGGTTTCACTTTAACCACGGTTTCAGCTGCGACTGCGCTGCTGCCAAAACTACGCTCATGCGCCGCCATTGCCGGGATCAGTGTTAATGCCACCACTAATGACGCTAATAAGGCATAAGTCACAGTTAAGGCCTGATCTTTAAATAACTGACCGGCAATACCGTCGATAAAGACCAGCGGGAAAAACACCGCCACCGTAGTCAAAGTTGACGCTGTAATCGCCATCGACACTTCACTGGCACCTTTTTTCGCCGCTTCCAGCGCCGAATAACCTTGTTCTTTGTAGCGGGAAATATTTTCCAGCACCACGATGGCGTTATCCACCAGCATACCAATCGCCAGTGCAATACCACCGAGACTCATAATATTCAGGCTGATATCCTGGGCGTACATCAGGTTAAAAGTGGCGATAATCGACAGTGGAATAGAGATAGAAATCACCAGCGTGGTCCACAGATTCCGCAGGAACAGATACAGCACCAACATCGCCAGCAAACCACCGGAAATAGCCGCTGATTTGACTTCTGCTATCGCATCACTGATAAAGGTCGATTGGTCATAGACCAGCTTGAGTTCATAACCGGCTGGCAGATTTTTTTGCAGTTCTTCCAGTTTGCTCAGCACAGTTTTTGCGACCTGCACCGTATTAGCATCACCTTCTTTATACAATGCAATTTCAATGGCTTCACGACCATCAACATAGGTAATGCTCTGGCGATCGACAAAGGCATCTTTCACTTCGGCAATATCACTGAGCCGTATATGGCTACCGTTTACGGTGGCGATATACAGGTTACGCATTTCATCCAGCGTATTAAATTGGTTGATGGTTCGGACCAGATAGTCGTTCGCAGCAGTTTCCAACCGACCACCGGCCTGGTTAATGTTCTGGGCTTTTAACCTGGCATTGACAGCGCTGATATCCAGGTTCAGCTGCGACAGTTTTTCATTGTCGACCAGTACCTGAATTTCCTGAGTTAAACCACCATCAGGGCGCACTGCGGCGACACCGGTTAAAGCTTCTAATTTACGGCGCAATTCTTCATCGGCGTAAGTACGCAGCACCACCTGTTGCGACTGTGACAATGCCTGTGGCGCTGCTTTCGCGATGTTGTCTTTGCTGCCTTGTGCCTCTTTGCTACCTTCAGCCGCATTGCTATCTTTGCTGACAGCGCCTTCATTGCGGCTTAAGGCTAAGCGGATGATTGGGTCAAGATTAGGGTTAAACCGCAGTAACAACGGCTTTTTCACGTCCAGCGGCAGCCAGAGCACATCCAGTTTTTCACGGACTTCGAGACCGGCCAGATCCATATCTGTGCCCCACTCAAATTCCATAATCACATCAGAACGCCCAGAGCGCGACACCGACTGCACTTTGCGAATGCCTTTGACAATACCCACACTTTCTTCAATCGGTTTACTGACCAGCTGTTCAACTTCAGCCGGCGCCGCGCCCAGATAGTCGGTGCGAATAGTTAGCGTTGGGTAAGATAAGTCAGGTAACAGATTGACGGCGAGCCTTGCCATCGCCACCAAACCGAACAACATAATGCCGAGTGTGAACATCCAGATGGTAACGGGACGGGCAACTGCCAGATTGACCAGTTTCATCGAATTCTTCCTGTAGTTTTTATTGTGGGAGTGCGCCCGGCGCGATAGCTCCGGGCATCAGATGATTCAGAGATTAGCTTTTAACGTTGACGATATTAACGGTGCTTTTATCTTTCAGGCTCGCCTGACCGGCAGTAACCACCTGGTCGCCTTCCGCCAGTCCTTCAATCACTTCCAGGAAAGCATCAGATTCATAACCGGTTTTCACCAGTTTACGGCTGACTTTGCCATCATTCACCACAAACACCGAGCTGGTGTTGTCCATGGCTAACACGGCACGTTTTGGCACTAATAAGGCATCGGCTTTGGCGTCATACTGCAATTCGACCTGAGCGAACATGCCGGCTTTTAATACTAAATCGTTGTTATCAATACCGATGGTGACACGCGCCGTACCTGAAGTCGCATCAACCACTGGCGAAATCCGCACAATTTGCGCCTGATGTTGTGGCATGCCAGCAAAATTCAGATAAGCGGTTTGGCCAACTTTGGCCCGTTGTAATTGATGTTCCGGTAAATTGATCACTGCTTCCAAACGTTGTTGTGACACCACGTGGAATAAGGCTTTTGATGAATATTCAGTGATCAGTTGACCCACTTTGACATAACGACGGGCAATCACCCCGGATATCGGCGCGCGGATTTCGGTATCGCGCAATGAAAGTTCCTGCATCCCGACAGCGGCAGTCATCGATTCTAACTGCCATTTTAATTTGTCGTAGACATCAGCGCTGACAAGTTTGCGCTGATACATTTTTTCCATCCGGACCATTTCACTTGTCAGCTGGCCTAACTCGGCTTTGCCTTGCGCCAGTTGAATACGTTGACGCTCGGTATCTAAAGTGGCCAGCACCTGACCTGCTTCAACATGGTCCCCTTCTTCCACCAGCACGGTTTTCACCAGACCGGTTGCTTTACTGTTTACTTCGGCGTCGGCTTTGGCTTCCAGTGTAGAAGTGGTGCGGTACGTGCTGCTGATGGCGCCGCGACTGACTTTGCTGGCTTCAACCGGAATGCTGACCACCACATCTTTTTTCTCAGTGTCCGGGCTGCCGGAAGCAGATTCACAGCCTGACAGCAACAGAACGGAGGCAAGTAACGACACACTGATAGCACTGGCTAATTTTGATGGGGTTTTCATAAACATTTCCTTGGCTGTAAGAGCAATTTTAAACTTCACTGTGACCGATATAGCATCTGGCATGCCATGCTGGAATAGGATTATTTTATTCTTTTAAATCATTAAGATAAATCAATTCAGTACGCTTAGAGTGCAACAAGATATTTCAGAGCATTGGCGAAAATCGCTATCTATTAGTGATTTAGCTCAACCCCCGGCACGACAGTTCACATATTTCACGAGTTTTAGAGCATGTACTCTAGGCAAAACAGGCTCTATACTGCGCCGCCACAGGTCTGACCAATAATCATAACAGCAGTCTGTGACCAAATTTTATCAACCCTCAGGAAGCATTATGTTTAAACCATCGTCTATTGCAGTGGCGATTGCCTGTTTGCTGCACACCGGCCTGGCACACGCCGAAGGCTATAAACTTTATGAACAATCGGTCAGTAGCATGGGTAATGCTTATGCTGGCCGCGGCGCACAAATCAGCGATGCCAGTCTGGTCTACTCAAATCCGGCGGCGCTCAGTCAGCTCAAAGGGCCACAATGGGCCGGCGGCCTGAATATTATCGATGCTGACACCCAATACCGCGATGTTGCCGCAGCCAATGCCAACGGCGCCGCAGTGATTGGTCGCAGCTCAGGTAAAAATAGTTTAATTGAAGCGGTACCTTTTGCGTTTTTTGCGGATGAACTAAACGACGACGTCCACTACGGCTTTGGTTTTTATGTGCCTTTTGGTTTATCGAGCGACTATGACCATGATTGGGCCGGCCGCTATTTCGCCGATGAAACGGCCATTCAGGTACTGGCACTGCAAGGTTCGGTGTCTTATGAACTGACTCCGCAGTGGTCCATTGGCTTAGGTCTGAACCTGAATCATGCTGAAGGCACTTTATCCAAATACAAAGATCACAATGGCTTGTGCGAAACAGGAAGCAAAATTAACGCTATTTATCAGCGGGATGTCTACAATGCGGCTTATTGCGACAGCCATTATGAAGTGTCAGGTGACGATGTCGCCGCGGGTTACAGTTTAGGACTGCATGGTCAACCAATGTCGGGTCTGAAGCTGGCTATCGTCTACCACTCAGAGCTGAAGTTTACGTTACAGGGCGATTCGGTGATCCGCAACACCCCAATCACCGGCGCCAATGTGGCAGGTTCAGCCAATTACATTGTGGTCGCGCCGCAACTGCCAGCCATCGACAAAGCTACCGGCAAACTGGCGGCACAGTCGCAACTCACCGAAGCAAGCCAGCTGGCCCTGACCACGCCGGCAAACTTAATGCTGAGTTTGGATCAACAACTGACCAGCGACTGGTCCTGGCAGGCCAGCGTCAACTGGACCGGTTGGAGTGCTTTTAAAAATATTGAAATTGTGAGCGTCGATGCTAAACCATCGCTGTCACTTTCAACCAGCCAACCGCAAAATCTGGCCAAGCCGGGCTACATCGGTTACATCCCGGAATACTGGCGTGATAGCTGGTCGACGGCACTTGGCCTGACCTGGCAATACCAGCCGGATTTAACGCTAAAAACCGGTGTTGCATACGATGAGAATCCGATCTCACAAAGTCACAAAACAGCCAGGGTACCGACGGCCGATCGGCTGTGGTGGACTGTCGGCGCCAACTGGACCATCAATCGCCACTGGACGTTGGATCTTGCTTACGGTTACATGTGGATGAGTGCGCTGTCGATTAACGAGCATGAATTTAATGCCAACGATCAACGCATTTATAAATCGCAGTTGCAGGCATCGTTTAAAAACCATGCCCAGGTTCTGGGTATGCAGCTGAATTATCGCTATTAATTTTCGCTTGGAACTTTAGATAGTTATAGATAGCGATGGTTGTTGCGGCAACACAACAACCATCTGCTGCTACTTAACGTGATTCAACCGTCAGATCACCGCTGACAGTGGACATATCAATACTACCATCGCCAGAGCCGGTGCTAAATTCCAGGCTACGGCGCGGGCCATATTTGGCTTTGTCCGCTTTTTGTGACGTCAGTTTATTGTCGATATCCCCACCGGCACTGGCCTCCAGTTTAAAACGCGCGCTGACTTTAGGTTCCAGTTTTAACGTGGCCGAACCGCTGACGGTACTGGTGTTGATACGAGGAGCCAGACTGCCTTTTAAATCAGCTTTAATTTCACCGTTGACGGCACTGAAGTCCAGTCGCTCGGTCCCTTCCAGTTTCAGATCCGCTTCACCATTCACCACTGAGACATCAATTTCACTGGCTTTACTTTCCAGGGTAATTTCGCCATTGACCGATTCTGCTGACAAACGACCACTTGAGCCTTTATCATCAATTTCACCATTGACGGTATTGAGTTTGATCCGGCCCGAGTTATCAATGCTGTCGATTTCACCATTCACTGTTTCCAGACTCACTTCATTTTTGAGCTGTTTGGCAACAATGGTGCCGTTGACGGTGGTCAGTTTGCTGCCACCTTCAACCCCAGTAGCGGTGACATTGGCATTGACGCCGCTAAACTCAATCTGACTGCCGACCGGCACTTCAATTTGCAGCATCGAACCTTCTTTTTCGCCGTTGTCATTCCAGCCACTATAAGTAGTTCGTGGCATTTTCACTTCAAAACGGGTAAAACCATCTTTGGAAATCAGCTCAAATCCTTCAGCCTTTTCATCCAGTTTGCCTTTGACACTAAACACATTTTTGCTGACCGCTTTAATTTCGACATTGCCGCGCATGTTCTCAATGTAAATTTTTTCATTGGCCTTTACATCGCGCTGTTCGTTAATTTGTTCAGCGGCAACAGCCGGCTGCGACACACAAATGACGCTCAGTAATACCAGCGCGATACGCTTTGGCGTAAATGTTTTCATGGTCGATTTTTGAGTAAAAGTCATGGTAATTCTCCTGATTAGGTCTGATCCGCAAGGACCACTTTTTGTAAATAAGCCAATTCTTGTTGCTGCAATCTAGACAGCTGTCTGAGTAATCCGGGTTCATCCGGTTGATATTGCAACGCCAGCAGGACCAGGTTGGTCGCCTGTTTCCAGATCTGCAGTTGTTGTTTCCAATCTTGATAAATCTCCGGCACCTGGTTGATTTGTGCCAGTTGTAAGGCCCGTTGTTGTTCAAATTCGCTACTTAGCCGCCATTGGGTTTCGCTGGTTGCTCTGACCCGCGCGGCGCTGACCGTAAATTCACGGTCTGGCAATGCGACCTGCTGTTGATCTGGTTGTGTCGGCTGATCTTGTTGTGCCACAAAGGGCTGATCCCCGGATTGTTGCCACGGCGCCCAGACCGTGAAAAGCACTGCTGCGGCTGCCGCCAGCCACCAGCCTGTCTGAACTTTGATGGCCGGTGGCGCTATCACGACCGGTGCTTGTTGTGGCGTCTGCGCCAGCCGGGCAGCCAATTCCGGCCATAAATCACGTGGCGGCTCTATGCTGTCGGGCAATTGCGCCAAACGTTGTTGTAAATCCTGTTCAGTTTTCATCTAACCAACCTCTTAATAGCTGACGGGCACGGTGATATTGTGCCTTGCTGGTACCCTCGGCAATATCCAACATCCCGGCAATTTCCTGATGCAGATAGCCTTCCAGCGCAAACAATACAAAGACGGCTCTGGCCTGATCCGGTAATCGTAAAATGGCTTGTTCCAATTGCGGATCGGCATGTGCGTGTTCAAATGCGATGTCCGGCACCTCGACATCCAGATTTAACCGCGACACTTTGTTTTTACGAAACAAATCCACCGCAGCACGGCTGGCGATAGTATGTAACCAGGTCGAAAATGCACTATCGCCCCGAAAACCAGGCAACTGCTGCCAGACTCTGACAAAAGCCTCCTGGCAGGCATCTTCAGCTTGTGCTCTGTCGGCGAGTAATCGTAAGCAAACTGCAAAAACGCGTCCTTTAAAATGATGATATATCAGATAAAAACTCTTCTGATCACCATTTTTAGCCTGCTGTATCCAGCCTTCGAGCTGATCCTGCATTCGATGTAAACTTCCGGATTTGTGACTGATTTGAAAGGTTTGTCGTACACCATAGCGGCATGGTTTAAAGGCCGCAAAAAAAAACTGCAGAAATTTGATTTAAAAATTTTAAACATAAAAAAACCGGCTGAATTCAGCCGGTTAAAAACAAGACAAGCAGGGTATCGCAGGAATGTTACCTTTCACATCAATCCGTGTCTGGTAAAGCTATTATCGAAAATGTCTGTGACAGTTGTGACAAAGGTCCATGACAGTTTTAAGACAAATCACTGCATTAAATGGCAATCGGCGCTTTAATCGCCGGATGCGACTGATAATTCTGCAATTCGAAATCCGCAAAGGTAAAACCGAAAATGTCGGTGACCGCCGGATTAATCTTCATCGTCGGCATTGGATAAGGTTCACGGCTCAGTTGCAGCTGTACCTGTTCCAAGTGGTTTAGATACAAATGCGCATCACCAAAGGTATGCACAAAATCACCAGGCTTTAATTCACACACTTGCGCCACCATCATCGTCAACAGTGCATAACTGGCGATGTTAAAGGGCACGCCCAGCAAAATGTCGGCGCTGCGCTGATACAGCTGGCAAGACAATTTGCCATCATTCACGTAAAACTGGAACAAGGTGTGACAAGGTGGCAACGCCTGACGACCGGCAGCAGCATTGTCTTTTGGTGACATTCGGGTATCCGGTAACACCGCCGGATTCCAGCCGCTCACGATCAACCGGCGCGAATCCGGTGTGCGTTTAATATCGGCAATTAACTGGCTGATTTGGTCAATCACCTGGCCATCCGGCGTTTGCCAACTGCGCCACTGAGCTCCGTAGACCGGGCCTAACTCACCGCTGTCGGTGGCCCATTCATCCCAAATCGACACGCCATTGGCTTTCAGATACCCGATATTGGTGTCGCCTTGCAAAAACCACAACAGCTCATGAATAATTGATTTTAAATGACATTTTTTAGTAGTGACCAGCGGAAAACCCTGACTTAAATCAAAGCGCATCTGATAGCCAAACACGCTGATGGTACCGGTACCGGTGCGATCGGTTTTCTGATGACCTTCGGCCAACACATGGCGCATTAAGTCTAAATACTGTTTCATATCAAAGCTCCACGTGAACGACGCAGATAACCCCAGCTGATTAAACCAACGCCTGAAATAATCATCGGCAGGCATAACCACTGCCCCATCGACATGCCCAGCGATAACACGCCAAGGTGGGCATCCGGCTCGCGGTAAAACTCCACGATAAAACGGAAACTACCGTACCCCGCCAGGAATAAACCAGCGACATTACCGGCCGGCGGCTGCTTCGAGCGATACCACAACAGCAGCACAAACAACACTAACCCTTCGAGCACAAATTCATAAAGTTGTGATGGGTGGCGCGGCAATGGACCGGCGCCTGGGAATAACACCGCCCAAGGCACATCCGTGGTGCGGCCCCACAATTCGGCATTGATAAAATTACCAATCCGGCCAGCACCTAAACCCAGTGGCAGCAGCATCACCACAAAATCACCCAATTGCAGGTAGTTTTTCTGGGTACGCCAGGCGAAATAAATCATCGCCGTCATCACGCCCAACACTCCGCCGTGGAACGACATGCCACCTTCCCAGATCCGAAACAGATACAGCGGATCATCTAAAAACAACCCAAACTGATAGAACAACACATAACCAATACGCCCGCCCAGCACCACGCCGAGAAAGCCAAAAAACATCAAGTCGCTGACCTGATCGCGACTCCAGCCGGAATTTGGCTTATCGGCTGCGCGATTGGCAATCAGATTCGCCATTAAAAAGGCGATTAAATACATCAGCCCGTACCAGCGAACGCTGAGCGGGCCAACACTGAAAATAACCGGATCAATTTGCGGGAATACGATAAAGCTGGAAGACATGCACTACCCTTGTGTCGATGGATGAATGATTGCGGTCGCAGAATAACACTGGCGCCGACTTTTTCAAGCGCCAAAACCATCGCAATGCAACGCTTATAAATAAACGTTGCGCTGAATGCGGCTTAGGCGCGCAGTTGATTTAATAGTTGTTTTTGATCGAGGAAACGCTGTACTTGCAGCCGGACTTGTTTTGGCGACTGACAAGCCAGAATTTCCGGTAACAATAACTTCAGTTCAGACAAATCAATCCGACGCAGTAACCATTTGATTTTCGCCAGGTTTCGATGGTTCATACTAAAACGGTTAAACCCCATCGCCGCCAGGATCAACACGCCGATCGGTTCACCAGCCAATTCACCACAAATACTGGCCGGAAATTGCAGGCCATGGGTTTGTTGCCCGAGCTGGTGCAACGCGCGAAGTACTGAAGGGTGCAGCGCATCATACAAATTGCCAACCCGTGGATTGTTGCGATCCACCGCCAACAAATATTGGGTTAAATCGTTGGTGCCAACCGAGCAAAAATCGACTTTCCGTGCGAGTTCAGGTAACTGGTACATTATCGAAGGGACTTCAATCATCACCCCAACTTTTGGTTTTGGCACCACATGTTGCTGATTGACTTCATCGTCCACTTCAAACCAGGCTTGTTTAATCAAACGCAGCGACTCATCAACTTCGGCTAAATCTGAAATCATCGGCAATAAGATATGTAAATTGCCATTGCCGATATTCGCTTTGAGCATAGCGCGAATTTGCACCAGGAAAATTTCCGGATGATCCAGCGTTAACCGAATACCACGCCAGCCTAAAAATGGGTTTTCTTCAGAAATCGGGAAATAAGGCAAAGGCTTATCACCACCGACATCCAAGGTGCGCATCACCACCGGTTTATCCGGGTAACCGGTCAGCACTTTGCTATAAAGTTCAATCTGCTCTTGTTCGGTTGGAAAACGGCTACGAATAATAAACGGAAATTCAGTGCGGTATAAACCAACGCCATCGGTAAATTCCGATTGCGTCGTTTCAAGTTCAATCGCAAGGCCAGAGTTCACCATCAGATTAAAGCGCGCGCCACAGGCACTTTGCCCCGGCAAGTGTAATTCCGCCTGGTAACGGGCATTCAGCTCAGCGTCTTTATTCATCAGCTGGCGATATTCATGACAAATCGCTTCAGCCGGTGACACCAGAATATTGCCCTGATAACCATCAACTATCAGTTGCTGGCCTTGCCATTGCATCAGCGGTAGTTCGTCGACGCCCATCACCGCCGGAATACCCAAGGCCCGGGCCATAATAGCGGCATGCGAGTTGACCGAACCTTTTAAAGACACTATCGCGACAAGCTGCACCCGAGGGATCTCGGCCAGCATGGTGGCCGTGACGTTTTCCGCGACCAATACCACGTGTTCTGGCAATTTGTGATGACGTTGTTCGGTTTCGAGTAAATGATTGAGAACCCGCTGGCCTAAATCGCGGATATCGGTACCACGTTCGCGCAGGTACGCATCGTCCATGTCGTCAAACTGGCGGGCAAACTTCTCCACTACCCGTTTCAGCGAACTTTTGGCACACCAGCCTTCAGCGATTTGCGCTTCAATCTCGTTACCCAAACTCGCGGCATCTAATAACTGGTGATACACATCAAAAATCGCCAGCGCATCGGGGGGCAAATGCCCGGACATCCGCTCGGCGAGACGGTTAAACTCGGCTTTGGTGACTTTCACCGCGCGGTAAAAACGCGATAATTCTTTTTCAGGGTCATCCGATTTTTGTAGCGAAATAGCATCAAAATCGCTGGCCGGTTGCAGCACAAACCCTTGACCAATGGCAATACCCGGCGCGCCGATTAAACCTTGTAACTGCCCGACATGCACATGTTTGGGTGAGCTCTGACTGGCCAGTTCCCGCATTTCTGCATTGACCAGCACCGACGCCAGTTGCACGCCTAAGGTGACTAAAAACGATTCTTCATCTTCACTAAACACCCGCGACGCCGATTGCTGAATGGTCAGCACGCCCAGCACTTTACGGTGATGAATAATAGGGCAGCCTAAAAATGCGGAGAAACAATCTTCACTGACTTCGGGAGTCACTTTAAAACGGGGATGTAGATGAGCGGCAGCTAAGTTGATCGGTTCTTCGCGTTGACCAACCCAGCCAATCAGACCTTCGGAAAAGCCAATCGCCACTTTGCCGATGGCGTCTTTATTCAGACCGTCGGTGGCCATCAGCATAAATTGTTGTTGTTGATAGTCAGCCAGATAAACCGAACAACACTCGGTTTGCAGCGCATTTTTGACGTTCGAGACCAGACCGGCCAAAGCATTAGCCAATGATGGTTCTTGCGCAACGTCCTGTACAATACGCCTTAGCTGGCCCAGCATAACGACCCCTTGATGTCACAGGGTGAGTTACCTCACCCCATTACTTTTTTTAACTTCACGACGAATAAACGGCAAAGCGACCGGGGCAAACTCTTTCATTACTTTACGGTAAACTTCCCGTTTAAAAGCAACGACCTGACGCACTGGATACCAATAACTGACCCAACGCCAGTCATCAAATTCCGGGTGTGTAGTTTTTAGCAGATTAACATCTTCGTCCTTGCAGGTCAGACGCAATAAAAACCATTTTTGCTTCTGACCGATACATACCGGGTTTGAATCGCGACGAATTAAACGTTTTGGAAGTTTATATCTCAGCCAATGTTTGGTGACTGCCACTATTTCTACATCAGCGGGCGATAAACCAACTTCTTCATTTAACTCACGATACATGGCTTGCTCCGGTGATTCACCGTCGTCTATGCCACCCTGCGGGTATTGCCAGGAATGTTGTCCATATCTGCGAGCCCAAAACACCTGTCCCTGGTGATTACAAATCACTATGCCGACATTGGCCCGAAAACCTTCGGCATCGATCACACTAACCTCTAGCTAATTTACAGCAGCTTGTGAAAAGATTCTTTCACAAAGTCGCTGCCACGGCAAACGGTATTTGGCAGTGGCTTTGCAAAAGTGGTTTGCAAAAGTTATCCACAGTTCAGTAAATATACAGTCACCCATTGTGCACTTCTACACAGGAGTTGTAGATAAAACTGTGCACATCCTTGTTCTTATCCATGAATAACTTTTGAAACAGTGGCTAGCAGCTGCAATGAATTATAAATTTATAGATGTTTATCATTAGGTTAGGCAAACATCACCTTCATTACACTGGCGCACACACTGTGCATAAGTTGGATTGCCGATAAAATAACCAGTCAAAGCCCGAAAAAAATGTTAGTTTGCCGATAGTTATTGCATAGGTGCTGCCAATGATTTTGCCCCCGGTTAATGTTGCTGAATTAATGTACCGCGCCCAGCAATTAGCGGGTCTGACGCTTGGCGAAGTAGCCGCCAATTTGGCGCTGACCTTGCCCCAGGATCTGAAACGCGATAAAGGCATGGTCGGGCAAATGCTGGAGCAGGCATTAGGCGCCAGCAGTGGTTCCAAAGCGGAGCCGGATTTTCCGCAGCTGGGGATTGAACTCAAAACCCTGCCGGTCGACAGCAGCGGCAAACCACTGGAAAGTACCTACGTTTGTGTCGCCGCACTGACCGATCTGAGCCTGCAACGCTGGCAGGACTCTTGGGTTTGCCGCAAGTTACAGCAAGTGTTGTGGGTACCGGTGTGGGCGGAGCGTCGTTTGCCATTGGCAGAGCGAGTGATAGGTTCAGCTTTTTTGTGGCAGCCGGATCCGCAGCAACAACGTTTATTGCAGCAAGACTGGGAAGAACTGATGGAGCTGATAGTGCTCGGCGGTATCAATGAGATCCGCGGCGCGCACGGTAAGGTGCTGCAACTCAGACCCAAAGCCGCCAATGCCAAAGCACTGACCGCAGCTGTTGGCAGCGACGGCCAGCCCATTCAGACCTTGCCCCGTGGCTTTTATCTAAAAGCCAATTTTACAGCAGAAATCCTGCAACGGCAGTTTGGGATCTGATCCGCAATGAGCAGACGCTGGCAGCGTTTGACAACATCGTTGTCAACAACCGCCAGCATCCTTCGCTACTGCTGATAGCGCGCCATAATAGCGTCGTATTCGCCGTTCTGACGGATCGCTGCCATCGCGGCATTAAAGGCGCCAACTTTGGTATCAGCGACCGTTGTTTTACTGAACATGACATACACATCGTTGTCACCCAGTGTGATGCTGTGCGGACTGACCATTTTGTCCAGCCCTTTGCGTCTGAGCATCGATGCCGCCACAAACCGATCTTCCAGCATACCGTCAATTTCTTCATCGATCAGTCGAGCCAGATTCAGTTCGCTCAACGAGGCTTCCACAAAATTGGTTTTGAGTTTGTCGTCACTATAAAGCTGCGCCAATTCTTCACCGTAATAATACTCGCTGACAATGCCAAGCTTTTTACCTGCGCTCAGAAAATCGGTCATGGTATTTTGCGGCAGACCGGCAACTTCCGCTGCCCGCACAAAAAGTACAAACTGCTCTTTACGGTAGGGTTCGGAGAAAAATGCGTATTCCTCCCGGGCGGCCGTTTTCGAAGCGCCAAGCAACATATCTATTTCTCCGGCTTTTAAACCGGCAATCAGATCAACCCAGGTGCCCTGTTGCGGGGTAATTTCACAATTCATTTTGGTGGCAACTGCTTGCACCAGTTCGATATCAAGACCCGCTGGTTTTTGATCCATACCGACATATTGGTAGGGTTCCCAGGCTTCAAAGCCGAGTTTTAACACACAGGCTTGCGCCACAGGTTCAGGTGGTGTGACCGCAGGTTGCGCGGTAGGTGCCGGAGCGGTTTCGGTGACCGGGGTGGTCGCTGCATCAGCAGGAGCTGACGGGGGTACAGGCGCTGGCTTACAACCAATTTGTAATAAAACCAGCGTGATGCACGAGAGGAGGGTTAGAATTTTCATATGCTGCCTCTTGGTTTAGTCTATCCAAAGCAAGCTTAGTGCATATTTTCCAAATTAGTATTGTGTCCGAACGGCTTGTTGTTTCAAATTGCTTCTACCAGCTGCCAAACCTGCTCCACAACCTGCTGCTGAGCTTCACTGCGCTGATACCAAAGGCCTTGTTCCAAGCGCCATTCATAATGCTGCGGTGTTTGTTCCTGTGCAACGGCCGATAATTCAATCGATTCTGAATAGCGGTTTTGCGCCAGTTCAAACCTACCGGCGGCGGCCTGCAACAGTTCACCGGTCGTGGTTTTACTGACAAAACTGAAGTGCTGATTGGCGACCACTTTGATCGACTGCAACTGGGTTGCATCCTTTTCCGACAATAACTTACCATCAGGTGTCAGCACCCGGGTTGATACCAAACGCCAGGTGCCGTCGAGCACAGAACTCACCGGTTGATATTTTTTGTCGTTGTTGGTTAATGCCAACCCATAAAACAGACTTGAACAAATCAGCATCAAGCCTAATAAAAATCCAGAGTAATAATTCATCGCCAACCTTCCTATCTGGCTGCTTTACATCGCACTTGATACTAGCGACATTGCGAAAGTCCTACCAGTGAAAAATCAACTGAAAAACCGAAATATCAAGTTTCTATCAGGTTTTTTGCGCCGGTAGATTTGCTACCGGCAAACTGGTTAGGTGTGGTTGCTAAATATCCAGATGTTTATAAGGTGGTGGCAACTTGTCGCTGGCTCCCCGGCACCGAATAACGCAGAATTCGTTGCAGCACACTCAGGTACTGCCGGACAAAACTGCCACTGTGATATGGAATTCCGTGTTTGTTGGCGATCGCTGCAACCTGTGGCGCTAGTTGTAAATAACGATAAGCAGGTAAATCCGGAAACAGATGGTGTTCAATCTGACAACTTAAATGTCCGGATAAAATATGAAACCAATGTGGCCCGCTGAAATTCGACGAGCCCAGCATTTGCCGGTAATACCAATGGCCGCGGCTTTCGTTTTCACACACTTCGGGCTTAAAAATATGCACTTGCGCGGTGAAATGGCCACAAAAGATGATGGTCGACGTCCACCAGTTCCGCAGTAAATTCGCCAGGAAATTACCCAACAACACTGGCAAAAACATTGGACCTGCTAACAGTGGAAACAGCAAATAGTCTTTCAGTAGCTGCCGGCCACCTTTGCCAAAAAAGGCTTTTTTCAGTTCAGCATCCGTCACTTGCGCCACCCGTCCTGCTTTTTTCCGGCCGAAAAACACCCGTTCTGCCGCCATTTCATGGTACGACACGCCCCACTGAAACAGCGTACTGAGCATAAAATAGGTCACAATTTGCCAGCTATTTTGCAACCGCCAGCGAAAATCATCACTCAGCCGCAACAGGCCGTAGCCAAAATCGCGGTCTTTACCAATGACATTGGTGTAGGTGTGATGTTCAAAATTGTGGGTGCGTTGCCAGGATTTAGCATCGCAGGCGATATCCCACTCAAAAGTGCGGGAATTCAGGTACGGATGATTCATAAAATCATACTGACCATGTAATACGTTGTGGCCAATTTCCATGTTGTCGAGAATTTTCGCCAACGCCAACAGCAGCACGCCAAATACCCACCACCAGGCCGACCAAAAACCTGCGACCAGCAAGATGCGGCCACTGATCGCCGCTAGCCGCTGGATTTGTAATATTCGCAGCAGATATTGACTATCAGCAACGCCCACTTCAGCACGGGTTTTATCGGCCAGCGCATCTAAATCGGCCGCCAGCGCACTGGCCTGTGCTTCGCTAAAATGCCGGTCATCTGAATGCGAGCACACTTGCCCCGCTGCTACCGCATTTTCTACTGCTGTTTGTTGCCTTTGATCTTGCTGCTTATATTGCTGTTGTTGATCGTTCATTCTGCTTATTCCGAGATTAAATTCTGCACATTTTTAGCGGCTCGCCTGTGGTCATTGCGACCGTTAGAAAGCACGTTCAAACAAAGTTCAGTTCAACCGCAGAAAGCGGCTGACTGATACATAACTGGATTTGGCCTGGTCCGGCATCCGACGTTTCGCCGGTGACCAGATTACGCACCACCCCCTGACTTTTCTGGCAAAGACACTGCATACAGATGCCGCGTCGACAGCCATAAGCCGGGTCCAGACCTGCCGCTTCCAGGCTTTGCAATAAACTGCCGTCGCCGCTTTGCACGGTCAGCTGTTGTGCGGCCAAAGTTACCCTGATGGGATGTAAGCTTTGAGCGCCATTCTCTGGACGCAAAGCCCCGAGACCAAAAGACTCCTGCTTGATATTCGCCGGCGGCACCTTCAGTAGCGCTAACTGGTGCAACCAGGATTGGCTAAATGAAGTGGGCCCGCAGACATAAATCTGACTATCCGGTTGCTGAAACAACCAGGCTGTCACTTCGGCAACTGTGACGCGGCCGCGACTTTGGGTATCAATAAGTTGTACCTGCAACAGCGGAAATTTTTGCTGTAATTCCCGCCAACTTTCAGCAAACAGCAGCTGATCCGCACCGCGATAACTGTAAATAAGCCGAAGTGGCTGCGTCAGCCGGGTAATGGACGTTAACATGGCGTGGATCGGCGTAATGCCTGAGCCAGCGGCTAGTAGCAATGCCGGCTGGTGTTGTGAAAGCGTGAAAGAGCCCTGTGCAGCACTCAGGTGGATCGGCAATTGTGGTAACGAGTACACAACTGCTGTCGGCTCAGACAATTGCTGCAACTGGTTGCTGATCACGCCTTGTGGCTGCTGCTGAATGGTCAGTGTGATCAGCCCTTGCTCTAAAAACAGCTGCAGTGACGAGCTGATACTAAAAGTACGACTGATAGCACGGCCATTAATTTCCAGCACCAATTGCAGATGTTGCCCTGGAATAAAACCCTGCCAACGACCGCCAGGTCGTAACGTCAGATGCAGGAAGTTGCCGTGCTGCTGTATCTGCACAAGTTTGGCGTGGCTTACATGCGCCCGGAATGTGGGTCGCACCAGCCGGATCAGCGGCTCGAGATAACTGAGCAGCGAAGGTTGCACCAACGCCACTTGGCAACACCAACGCCAGCACTGTTGCCACAAGGCCGCAGCTGTGGCGGATTTCTTGGTGATCTGTTGGTTTAACCGCTTGGGTTGCGGGGTCGAAAATGACGTCATAAGGCTGCACCTGAAAATTTCAGCGCACATTTGTACTCTATTTTATTTTTATATTCCAGTGAATATTTTTGAACAAAGCTGGTTAATGCGCTTATTTTTAGCGAACTTAGCTGCATCTACCTGAGCTGCATCAGTTATTCCTGAATCAAGACCTTTTCTAAAAGATAACAACTGTGCGCTGACACTACTCTGATTAGGCTTCACGAAAAAATGTAAATTCCCAGTAACGATCACCGCCAACAATCTGGTTATCTATATAAAAATCAATGCTATATTATGGTTGCGTTCTTATGGTTGCTTAGTGACATCAACCGGCACTGGCAACGCAGTGCCCTTATGCTCAGGAAGGATTCACCCATGTTGGCTGTTGTGGCATTTCTTAGATTTAACCATCCGCTTTGGCAAAAATTATCACACTTGCTCAGCCGCGTGCTGCTGGCATCGCTCATGAGCAGCTTACTTAGCTTTTCGGCGTTGGCCCAAACATCCACCACCAGTCAGCTGCAAAACAGCACTATTGCCGGGCAAATTCCAGCGGCACTACAACCCTGGCAGGCCTGGGTGCTGGCAAAGCATCCAAATCATCCTTGTCCGTGGCTGGATGGTGAGGAGCAACAATGTTTATGGGTGGGTCAGACCCGCATTGAGGCAAGCCCCGCCGGTGCCGAATTCAGCATCAATCTGCAGTTATTTCAACAAGGCTGGATCACCTTGCCGGGCGATGTACGGCATTGGCCACAAGAAGTTGTCGCCCGCAATGGGATGAACGAAGAGAGCACACCGGCCATTCGTGATCTCAATGGTGAACCGCAAATCTGGCTCACTGATGGCAACTGGCGATTAACCGGCAAATTTGACTGGCAGCAAGCGCCTGAATATCTGCAGATCCCAACCCAAAGCGGCATTTTGCAACTGCAGTGGCAGCAGCAAAAGGTCGCTCAGCCCAAAAGATTAGGACGCCAGCTCTGGTTACAGCCAAGTGCTCAGCAAAGCGCCGATCTGGCGCAGGATCAATTGCAAATTCAGGTGTTTCGACTGCTGGAAGATCATATTCCGGCGCGGCTCACCACAGTGCTGCAACTTGATGTCAGCGGCAATTCCCGTGAAATCGAATTATCCGGCGCCTTGTTACCCTCATTTCAGGCGTTGACACTGAGCAGTGAATTACCGGCTTTGCTCAATGCCGATGGTCAGTTGCGACTGCAATTGCAGCCAGGTCGTTTTCAGGTTGAACTGGTCAGTCAAAGTTTTACCCCTGTCGCAAATCTGACGCTACCAGGAGCGAAAGCACCATGGCCCGACACTGAAATTCTGGCCTTTGCTGCCGCACCTGAACTTCGTACCGTGCGGATCAGCGGCGCACCAGCCCTCGACCCAAATCAAACCCAGGCGCCACAGCACTGGCGGCAATATCCGTTGTATCAACTGAGCGCTGGTGGCAGTCTGCAATTAGAACAACAAAGCCGCGGCGCCACCCAAAGTCAGGATCAACTGCAACTGAGCAAAACCGCCTGGCTTAATTTTAATGGCGACACGCTGACGGTCGCAGATACGCTGAGCGGCGAATTAGCCAGCAGCAGCCGCTTATCAGTGATGGCCCCCTATCAACTCGGCCGCGCCGAACTGTCGGGTGAACCACAGCTGATTACGCAATTACCACCACAACAACCTGGGGTTGAATTAAGACAAAACCCGCTACAACTGACCACAGTGAGCACAGTGCCTTTATCCGCATCCATGCCGGCAACCTTGCCGGTCAGCGGTTGGCAAGCCAGGTTTTCGAACGTTGAAATGCAGTTGCAATTGCCACCTGGCTGGTCCTTATTTACCGCCACCGGCGCCGATGAAATTTACGGTGGTTATATCCAAAACTGGACCTTATGGGACATCTTTTTTGTGTTGCTGTTAACCACCGCCTGCGGCCGGATGTTTGGCTGGCCATTGGCGCTATTGGCATTCAGTTGCATGTTGCTGCTCTACCAACGTGCTGATGCGCCGCAATGGTTGTGGCTGGTGTTGGTGTCGTTATTGGCGCTGTTAAAAATTGCCTCTGGCCGCGTATTGACATGGCTACAACGGGCCAGCCAGCTCTGTGCGGTGATGTTATTGTTGCTGTTATTGCCGTTTGCGATTGATCAAATCCGGCTGGCAATTTACCCGCAATTGGAAAAACCATGGCACAGTATTCAATATCAGAACAGTGCAAACACCGACGAGCAACAGGGCGCTTCTTATGAACGTGCCGAGCGTCAGGCCACCGCAAAAATGGCTCAACAAGAGGTTGCAGCCGCACCGCCGGTGGCGAGTGTCGCTGGTGCCATGAGTTCGGTTGCGGTCAATGAATATCAGAAACTGAGCAAAAACTTAGCTGAACCACTACCCACGCCATCCTTTGCCCAGGATCCAACCGCGCGGATCCAGACCGGCCCCGCCCGGCCAGAATGGCAGTGGCAAACGGTGACCTTGCGCTGGCAAGGTCCGGTTCTGGCAGAAGAACAAACGCAGTTGTATCTGGTGCCAGCCTGGTTAAACCGGTTGGGTTCGCTGGTGACGGTACTGTTGGCGTTGGCGTTTTGGTGGTTGTTAAGCCGTCAGTTATGGGCTGTTGACTGGAAGGTGTTGGCGCAAAAACCAGCGCCTGGCTCGGTGTCTGTATCAATCCAGTCATTGCTGCCGACGTTGCTACCGGCGTTATTGCTGCTGGCCGCAACCCTCAGCCCGAGCCCGGCATTCAGTCAAAGTTTGCCGAATGCCGAGCTATTGGCTGAACTCGAGCAGCGCCTGCTAAAACGTCCCGAATGTCTGCCACAGTGCAGCAGTATTTCGAAGCTACACCTAAGCGCCAACGATGATCAAGTCATAGTGATGCTGACCTTGCACAGCCAGCAAGATACCGCCTGGCCGTTACCGGTAGCGCTGCATCTGCTGAGTCAAATTACCCTGGGTCAATCTCCGGCAACTTTATACAGCGAGGATGAACAACATTGGTTGTTGTTGCCCAGAGGCCAACACCAGTTGGAGCTAAAGCTTGAAGTTGGCAATATTTCGCAGTTAAATCTGCAGTTTGCACAGCCCTGGCATCAACTGACCAGCCAACTACAGGGCTGGAGTCTGAGCCTCGATACCACCCATGCCGACGATCTACCTGCCTTAATAGAAAGCCGCAAACAACTGCAATTGCAGCGCACCAGTAAAATCGCCACCCAACAACGATTGGATCCGTCACAGAGTTCAATTGCACCAGTCGCAGTGCTGACCCGGCGCTTACAACTGGGGCTGGAATGGCAGCTGCATTCCACTTTAGAGCGTCAAGGCCAGTCCAATGCCAGTTTGCAAATTGCGTTGCCACTGCTGCCAGGTGAAACGCCCATCAGTAAACAGACAGTGCTGGATGGCAAAATTCAGCTGCAATTGGCGCCCGATCAATACTCGGTCAGCTGGGTATCGCGTCTGGCAAAAACCGACCAATTGCAACTGAAAGCGCAACTGCCGTTAACTGCGGAAGATTCAGCAGCACAACCACAGCTAACCGAAGTGTGGCAACTGGCGGCGGGTCCGCAGTGGCATATCAGCAGCACTGGCATTGCGGCCATAGCTGATGCCACCAGCCCGATGCCTCAGCTGTGGCGACCTTGGCCCGGCGAGCAGTTGCAGTTACAAATAAGCCAACCACCGGCCATTACCGGCGACACCATCACCATTCACCGTGCGCTGCTCAGCCAACAGCAAGGCAAACGCAGTGCCGAGCTGCGACTGGTGTTGGATATCACCGCCAGCACCGCCCAAACTTACACTTTGCAACTCCCTGCTGCGGCGGAAGTTACCGAACTACAAGCTGATGGCGACCTGTTGCCGGCGCCGGCATCGACATTATTGCAATTGCCGATCCGGCCCGGCACTCAACAACTCAGTATCAACTGGCAGCAACCAAGCGATTCGTTCTGGCAACATCAGACACCGCAGCTTCATTTAGGTCAGGCCGCCGGTAATATTTATCTGCAATTGCAGTTGCCGCCCGATCGTTGGTTGTGGGCCGTGCAAGGACCTGCCATTGGCCCGGCGATTTTATTCTGGGGCATGTTGCTGGTGGTGCTCGGACTCGCAGTAGTGTTGGCGCGCGTGATCGCATCACCACTCACCAAAAGGCATTGGCTGTTATTGTTTGCTGGCATCAGTACCGTCAGTTTATGGATCCCGGTGTTGATTGCGTTGTGGCTATTTAGTCTAAGTAAAAGGGGGCAGCTACAACAACCGCCGATTGGCGTGAAGGGCCGCCTGCAACAACTGAGTTTATTACTGCTGTCGCTGACCGCTGTCGGGGCCTTATTGCTGGCCATTCCTTATGGCTTGCTGTCCCAACCAGACATGCACCTAACCGGTAACGGCTCTTATTTGCAAAACTTACAATGGTATCAGGATGCTGCAACCGGCGAACTGCCTGTTGCCACCAGTTGGTCGTTGCCACTTTGGTGTTATCAGCTAGCGATGTTGTTGTGGTCATTATGGCTGGCGACAGCCTTGGTACGTTGGTTACCCTGGGCCTGGCGTCAGTTAAGTGCCGGTGGTTTTTGGCCTGCACCAGCGAGTGTCATTATGGCGACACCGGTCATTGACGCTGAGCAGAAAATTGCCGACGACGATCTGAGCGGCAAAAAGTAAACTTCCAAAAAAACACAAAAAAACGGGCCGCAATTGCGGCCCGGTTTTATGTAGTTGGCGCTACCAGCTTAATTTAAAGCTGCCACTGCGGCTTCATAAGAAGGTTCATCGGCTGTTTCAGCAACTTGCTCGGTATAAAGCACTTTGCCTTGTTCGTCCAGCACCACCACTGCGCGGGACAACAAACCGGTTAATGGACCAGTTGCGAATACTACACCGTAGTCTTTGCCAAAAGTTGACCGGAAGCTGCTGCCGTTTAATACATTTTCCAGGCCTTCAGCACCACAAAAACGTGCCTGGGCAAAAGGTAAATCGGCAGAAATGTTTAGCACCGCGGTATTGTTCAGGCTGCTTAACACCTGATTAAATTTACGCACTGAGGTGGCGCATGTTGGCGTGTCAACGCTAGGGAAAATGTTCAGCACCAGACGTTTACCAGCAAAATCTGCCAGTTTCACATCAGCAAGACCTGCGCCAGTCAGCGTAAAATCCGGAGCCTTGCTGCCCACCGCCGGTAAATCAGCCAGCGTGGTAATTGGGTTGCCTTTTAAAGTAACAGTTGCCATCTTTTGCTCTCCTTGGTGTCAACCTGTGGCTGACGGTTAATGTTCAGTATACTTAAGCGTACAAAAAAATTCAGACCATGCTTACTGCTGTCAGAAATGGTGCCACCGATACGGCGATTCAACCCCGTTGACGCTAATAATTATTGCCAAAACCTTTTTTCGGACGTTTTGGTTTTTCCTGCCGGGTGACGGTAATTTTAAAATCGGCGGCGGTTAACGGCAAAGTCACAGCCTGAGGTACCACATCCGCATCTTGCCATGGATGCCAGAGTTTTAACTGATAACCCGCAACGGGCACATCAGTAAACTCGGCAATACCCTGCTCGTTCGTCACTGCCAAAAAAGGACTTTGTCCAACATAAACATAAGCTTGCATATAATCGTGAATATTGCAGCCGAGCGCGACAATACCTGGAGTATCAAACACCACCGGCGCTTCAGGTTTACCCGCGTACAATTTTAGTTCAAACACTTTGGCCGGTGAAAAGGAATAAACATGATGGCGGGTTTTGTCCTGATTCGGGAAGTCCACCGGTGTGCCTACCTGCACTGCCGAAACAAAAGGCCGGAAAGTTAAGTCTTGTTGTGCCACGTCGGCTGGCTTGCTGCGAAAAGCCTTATTGGCTGGATCCAGCAATTCGACGACGGCGTCTGCCAATGGCTGCCCTTGCTGATCAGTAATGCGGATTTGCAGTGGTGCCGCCTGCAATGGCGCCACCAGGCATAATGTTGTGCTCAGCAACAGCCCACAACTTAATAATTTCAACAACATAGCGTTCAACCGCCTTTTCAAAAACTTTGATGATGTTCGAGTATAACAGCCGGAGTCAGCTTGAAAACATGCAAGCGCAGTTTTGTACCAACAATCAGAACTGCTATGCTTGACTGCTCCTTGGTCAGACGCGCTTATTCATGATAAATATCAATACACTAACTTTTTTACCGAAAAGCTTCCCGAAAAAGTTACCGAACAAGTTATCGAGGAATTTACTGCCGTCTGCGGCATTGTGCGCGATAGGGGCGTTGCCGTTGCAAGGGCTTGCAGCCGAGCTGACCCCTAACATCATGCTCAAAGGTAAAGGCGAGTTCAGTATCATGCAGGTGCAGCAGCAACCCTATGGTTTACAGCCCTGGTGGCAAGGTGGCACCGGGCAACTGCCTTATGAAAAAAGTGGCGTGCACGCCGGACCACAACTGCTGGCGCTGCAAATGGATACCGACAGTGCTTGGTCGGGAACTGTCCATGCGCAGTGGCATCGCATCCCAACCGCCGATTTAGGCATCACCGAAGCCTGGCTTAGCTATCAGCCTTTACCCATCGAAGGCTACCGGCTACGCGCTAAAGCCGGCTATTTTTACCCGGCGATGTCGCTGGAAAATAGCGACACCGCCTGGTCATCGCCTTACAGCAGCAATTTTTCAGTGATTAATAGTTGGCTGGCCGAAGAGCTGCGCGCCCGTGGCCTGGAATTAAGCCTCAGCCGTCCCGGCCGGTTTTTTAACTCCAGTTCCAGCTGGCAAGGCGTAGTTGGGATCTTTCAGGGTAATGATCCACTGGGATCGATCATCAGCTGGCGTGGTTTTGCCAGTCACCCATTTCAAACTAATTTAGGTGAACAAGTACGTTTTTCCAATTACCCCAGTATTCGCGAAGGCTTATTGGCGCCACAACCGGCCTGGGTGCAACCCACCCGTGAACTGGACCATCGCACCGGCTATTACCTCGGTCTGCACTGGACCCATCAATCCACGACCGAACTGCGGCTGTATCATTACGACAACAATGGCGATCCGCTGGTGTTCCGTCATGGTCAATATGCCTGGGACACGCAATTTCAAAGTCTGGCCTGGCAACAACAACTCAGCGAAAATTGGCGGCTGGTCAGCCAGTATTTAACCGGAAGTACCGAAATGGGCCCAAAAGCGGTGGTGCTGGATTATCAAAGCTGGTTTAGTCTGCTGCATTTTGATGGCGGCAATTACCGGTTCAACCTGCGTTATGATCATTGGCAGCAGCAGGACCAAGATCAGTTCCCCGGGGATGACAATAACGGCAATGGCCACGGCTGGAACGTCAATTTGCAGTTGCCTTTGAACGAGACATTGATGTTAGCGCTGGAATGGAGCCGGCTGAACAGCCATCAGGCCAATCGCGCGCAATGGGACGGCTGGCCGGTACAGCAGCATTTTCAGCAATTGCAGTTGGTCCTCAACTGGCGTTTTGATTAGCGCAATCATTGGGAGTTAGCCTTTGATCTTAAATCAAAGGCTTCTGGAAAACCTCAGGATAACGCCAGCCATACCCCAACCAACAACATCAGGCTACCGGCGATGCGGTTGAGTAACCGCACATTGTGCTCTTGGGCGAAAATCAGCCGCAGCGCTTTGCCACCACTGGCGTACAACAACAAACAACCAAATTCCAGCAGCAAAATGATGCACATCAATACCGCCAACTGCGGCCAGAACGGCAATTTAGCATCAATAAAAGGCGGCAATAACGCCATATGAAAGGCCCAACCTTTGGGGTTGGAAACCGCAGTCAGAAAACCTTGCCAGAACAGCTGTCGCCGCGACACTTCAATCACAGTGCCAGCGGCCGGAATAGCCAACTTTCCTTTGGACTGCCACATTTGCAGCCCGACATAACACAGATAAGCACCACCCAGCCATTTAAACGCCACCAGCAGTTGCGGCATTCCAAGCAAGATTGCTGCAACCCCGAGCACCGCCGACGTTGCCACCAGCGCCACGCCAAGCATTTCGCCCCACATCATCCATAAGGTGCGCCGCACGCCAAGGCTAATGCCGAGCGTCATCGACAACGTCATACAAAGGCCTGGGGTGATAGAAACAAACAAAAAAGTCGGAATAAACACCGATAATAACGTCATATTAATCATGGAGTTGCCTACCAGCTTCGTTACCTGATACTACTTCAGAACGGCCTTTGGGCGGGCCAAATAAAATGTGCAGTTTGGATTTGGCGCCTGCGGTCTTTGGTTGTCGCAATTCCTGCCACATCCGCCGCCACTCAAAAAAGGTAATGGTCAGCGGATTGACCGACTCAAAATCTTCGGTGATGCCATAAACACAAGGCACTTCGGCCACTTCCGGTTGAAAAGTACCAAACATTCGGTCCCAAATCACCAACACGCCGGCGTAATTTTTGTCGATATACAAAGGGTTACAGGCATGGTGCACCCGATGCCATGCTGGTGTGTTCAACACCAACCCTAATAGGCCCCAGTCGGCCCCCCAGCGGGTATGCACGAAAAATTGAAACGCCAGATTAATCGCCACCACTGCCAGCACCAGCTGCACGTCAAAACCGAGCAACACCAGCGGTGTCCAGAATAACCACATGCCGGAAATCGGATAGGTCAGACTTTGGCGAAAGGCAGTACTGAAATTCATCAACCTGGAGCTGTGATGCACCACATGCGAAGCCCACAACCAACGAATTTGATGCGAAGCGCGATGAAACCAGTAATAGAGAAAGTCCTGCAGGATAAACAACAGCACTAAATTGGTCAGATTAAACGACAACGAATACAGCGCAAACTGGCTAAGCCAGAAGAAAAACGGCAATAACAACAATAAAGAGAGCGCATCACCGGCCTGGTGCATCGCCGCCAGTCCCAGATTGGCCAGGCTGTCACGCCAATGATAAACGGATTGCCGTTTGCGTTCAGACTGGTACCACTCAAAGGCGATAAACAGAAAAAAAATCGGACTTAACAGGATTAAAATTAACTCAACCGGGATCACGGGTAACCTCTGAACAGCAAACAATTGCTTTAACTTCATCTTAATTGCGGAGACTTTACGCCAACAGTCCTTGGCTGCAAACCATCCGGCCATAAAAAAACCACAATTTTTGCACTGCTTTTGTGCTTTACTGCGCAATTTGCAGGCAAATGACCCGCAGAACAAAATTAAAAACTTTAAATCAATTAAAACTCAATGACTTAACTCAAGCCATTACTGGTATAGCCATTGCAGCGCAGTTCTCAGACATTGTCGCGAGACTGCCATCTGGCATCGCTAGACTGGCGCCATGCCAGCAGTTGGCTGCAAGCGGCGCAATTCAAGGAGTGTCAATGATGTCGGAATTATGGCTACGCAACCACCCGCAACGTGATTTATTGGAAAAAGAACTGCAACAGCGCTTTTTTAAGGCGCTGACGGCGCCCTGCCGCATCTGCCATTTTATGCTGACGCTCAACGGCAGCTCACGCAGCGCCGAGTTTCAGCTGATGCAACAACGGGCCAGACAATATGGCATTGAATTACAAGAAGGTGACACCGACTTAGAACTGCAATTAGGCGACATTCAGCTGCGCTGGGAGCGGCACAGCGAGTTTTCGACTTACAGTTTTATTCACCCCGGTGCCAGCGCCAGCTTTGTGGATCCAATGCAATTGCTCCCGGATTTACACTGGTTCAGCGAGCTGCCAGGCCAGTTATTCAGAGTGGTGCAGCTGATTGTGCTGCCGTCGAGCAGTATCAAGTCTGAACCGGAAATTGCCGGTTTGTTTGCCGCTGAGCACTGCATTTCCAGCCTGGTCGCCAGTAATCAAGCGCGCATTTGGACTGATTTTCGCAAACACCCGGAAGGCTCTGGCCGGATGTTGGTGCAGGATGAAGGATTATCGCCAAGCGCACTGGCGCGGTTAGTCCAGCAGCTATTTGATTTAGGAAACTATCGCAAACTCAGTCTGTTAGGTTGGCCGTTAACACGCCAGGCAGTGCATCAACTGCATCAACTAGAACAGCAGCTGTCGGATATCACCCACCGCATCGAGCAAAAACAAGGCTCGGACGAGCAACTATTGCAGGAAATCAGTCAGATGGCGGCACAAACCGAACATCTGATTGCCAACAACAGCGCCAGACTCGAAGCGAGCGCCGCCTATTATCAGCTGACGCTGGATCGGCTTAAAGCACTGCGCGAAACACCGCTGGCTGGACTAATGTCGTTACAGGATTTTTCAGAGCGCAGGCTCACCCCGGCCTTTCGCACCGCGCAGTCGGTCCTCAGTCGTCAGCGCAGTTTATCCAACCGGCTCGGGCGTTCGACCGAATTGCTTCGCACCCGAATTAATTTACAGTTAGAGCGGCAAAATACCGCATTATTGGCGTCAATGGATAAACGGGCCCGCCAACAATTGCACCTGCAAACAGCGGTGGAACGGTTATCGACAGTGGCAATTTGTTATTACGCGGTGCAACTATTAGATAAAGCACTGACATCGCTAGCCGCATTTTATCCGCCGTTGCCGCTGCAAATTTTGCAAGCTTTGAGTTTACCGCTGGTGATCATCAGTACCGGCTGGGTTTGGTATCGCTTGCGAAAACCAGCAAAACAGCAAGTTTAACCGGCTGTCGGAAACTGCAGCTGTAAACTCAGCTGTTGTGGCGGTGATTGTTGATCTGGAGTTAGACCCTGAGCTAGGGCTTGCTGATAACTAAATTCGCCACCCAGCTGCGCTGCCCAGAACCTTGCCGCTTGCAGTCGTTGTTGCAGTATCGTGGTGGCTTGCAACGGATGTAATGCCAGCGCCGCCAGATCTTGGGCACATTGTGGTGCCGCCGCGTCACTCAGCTGCAATTGCAGCCGGAAGGTCAGGCGGGTCTGAAATGGCAGCAGTTCCAGCGTCACGGCAGTGCCCGGCTTGGCGAGCGCACAAGCCAGTTCCAATAAGCCGCAGGCCATTTGCCAGCCACGATGGCGGTCTAGTTTTAACAGTTCGCTGATCGATTGCGGCTGCCAAATCAGCTGCAGATTGTTGGCGCTGGCTTGCGGCTGATAGAGCTGTACTACATCGGCAATCAGCTGGATGATTTGTTCTAATGGCGGTTGTAGCGGCTGAGAAGTGGTCGTTGGATGCTGCGCAGCATCCGTATCGGCAAGCGCCGCGCAGTAAAACTGCAGTAACCAGCGCCAGTGTTGCTGTAAAAATGGTTCAAAGTCAGTGGTTAAAGTCACAACCGATTGCAGGGACAATGCCTGGCTCAGGTCCAGCTGACACAAGACGGCCAGTTGGCGGCGCTGCTCGGTTTGCTGCTGTTGCAGCGTCTGATCCTGCATGGTGCAACACAGGCGGATTGCATCGCCTTCTGCCGCCCGCACCACATAAAAATGCACCAGACAATACAACTGCCGTCCCTGTCGGCTGACAAACCGGTAATGCTGCTGATCCTGATCCGGGCCATGCGCCAGTAACCGTTGTAAATCCTGCCGAAACAGCGCCAGCGCCGATGGATGCAGCAAATCAAACAACTGCTGTGGCTCAGGGTTTAGCTGCGGCGCAGCAAAGTCGAACATTCGCCACCAGATATCGGCATAAAAGGCACCGCCAGTGCGTAAATCGAACTCGAACCAGGCCAGTTGGCTTGCTTTTAGCGCCAGACTTTGCCGCTGCTCGTCCAGCAACAACAGTTGCCGTTGTTGCTGCACATGCTGCTGCAACTGGCTGGAGTGACATTCCGCCTGATAACGGCGCAAATTCAGATGACTTAACAATAAAAACAGCAGCACTAATGCAGCAGAAGCCAGCAACACCAATTCATATTCAGCCAGCGGCAACCATGTACGCTCGAACAGCTGATTATTTTGAATATGTAGCACAAAAGGTTGGCCGTACCAATCCAGATGACGGTGTTGCTGTAACGCCACCGAAGGCGACTTCGGATCAGCAGTCGAGGCTGAAGGTGATGCAACAACATGTTCGCTGCGGCTTGCAAATAGCAACTGTGACGAGTCTTCCTCCAAGCCACTTGACCACTGAATATCCGGCAGCACCGTGGCAGAGTCGTGCCAGGCCGCAGGCAGAATTTCCCGCACCCGAAATGCCGCATAAACAAAACCTAGTAACGCCGCTTGTTTTTGCTCAGCGGTGGTTAAAGGCGCATTGTGATGATAAAGCGGCAACATCAACACCAAACCCGGTTGCTCTGTACGTCCGCCATCTTGTTGCAGCGCGACTTTGGCGGTAATGGCGGGTTGATTCAGACTGGCGGCGCGCATCGCAGTTTGCGTTCGCAGTGGATTGGTCAGCATGTCATAACCCAGCACTTTGCGGTTTTGTGCTGTCGCAGGCTGAATATGACTGACGATGGCATAGTGCGAGCGATCCCCGGCCGGATGTAAAGTGACAGTCGCCGCCGATTGCGCTAACTCCTGCCGCCGTTGCAATTCGAGGTTCAACTGCCCCAGCAATACCGGTAATTCGACTGCCCGCCGATAACTGACCACGCCAAGTGCCTGAATGCCCGGATAAAGCTGCTGTAACTTTAAGCTCTCGACATAATGTTGCCATTCGGCCTGGCTCACGTACTCCGACGATGACACATAAGCCGCATTGGCGCCGAGCAGCAGTTCAATGTGCTTGAGCCGTTGTTGCAGTTCTTGTTCAATCCTGTCGGCATGTTGTTGAAACACCGCCTGTTGTTGCTGACGAAGATGGTCGCTGTAGTGCTGCCAGTAATAAATGACCAGGGGTAAAATAAAACACAGTCCAAGCCAGGTCAGCCAGTTATGCCGGCTAAACCACAACCGCCAGCCATGACCAGACGCTGGCTGGATGGGAAGGCTGAGGTTAAGCGCAGCTGGCGACGAAGGTTCGCTGTTCACAGGCAAAGACTCATGTTATTCCTTGCGTCCATAACAAAGGTCACCGGCATCCCCCAGCCCAGGTACAATATAGGCTTGCTCGTTCAGGCACTGATCCACAGCACCCAGCCAGAACGAGGTCGGAAATCCAAGCTGTTGCTGCAATAGCGCCAATCCTTCAGGCGCAGCAATGGCGGCGGCAATATGTAAACTACGAGGTTCACCATGCCGTTTTAATAGCTCCCACACTTTTAGCAATGACGAACCCGTGGCGAGCATTGGATCAATTAAAATTAAATCCCGTCCGGCAATTTCCGGCGCGGCGCTGTAGCCTAAGAAAATATCCAGTTCGCTGGCATTGGCGCCTTCCTGGCGATAAGCGCCGACAAAACCACTGTCAGCCTGATCGAACATTTGTAGAAAACCTTCATAAAACGGCAAACCGGCGCGCATCACACAAATCAGCACCGGTTGTTGCTCCAAATTGGCAACGGTGGCGCTGCCAAGACCGGTTTGCAGGGTAGCTTGCTGATAAGGCAGCTGTTTTGAGACTTCATACGCCAACAATGCGCCCAACCGTTGTAAATTTTGCCGGAAACGCCAGCGATCTTGCTGAATTTGCGGGTCCCGCAGTTGCCGCAAAATGGTTTGCGCGATGGAAAGTTGTTGTTGTAATTGGAAAATCTTCATAGCAGGTTCCGAAAATGACACTGCCTACAGTGTATACAAGGATTTAGCAATTTGCGTGTTAAAAGTAGCGGCTTTTGCACAGCAAAGCCGTCCCCCTTGAAAAAGGTCGGCCAATCTCCCATTTCTGAAGGAGCAGCGCTGCAGTGGGCAGAGTTTCCCGGGAGTAGGTTTTGAATGAACTGGCAAACCGCAATTATTTTAGTCGTTATGTGCCTGATGATGGGTTGGCTGCTGTCGCCAGTTTGGCGGCAATCGCTTCGAACACAACGGATTGCCGCGACCCCTTTCCCCACCCGCTGGCGCAAAATACTCAAACAGCAGTTGCCGCTCTTTCACGCCTTACCGGCCGATTTGCAACTGCGACTGAAAAAACTAATTCAGCTGTTTCTGGCCGAAAAACAATTTATCGGTTGTGAAGGGCTGGAAATTACCGACGAAATCCGTATCAATATTGCCGCACAAGCTTGTTTATTAATGCTCAATCGCCCGACGCAACTGTTCCCGAATTTAAAGACGATTCTGGTCTATCCGGCGGCTTATCAGGTGCCACAAACCCAGCCTGATGCGGCGGGAGTGGTGCATGAACAGGTGCAAATCAGGCTTGGCGAATCCTGGCAACAAGGCAAAGTGGTGTTGTCCTGGCCGGACAGTCAACACGGCGCTGCCGATCCAACTGATGGTCATAATGTGGTGCTGCATGAATTCGCGCATCAACTGGATCAAGAAAATGGCGCCGCCAATGGGGCGCCCTTTCTAGCCAGCACTGAAGCATACCGCGTCTGGAGCAAGGTTTTGGGCAGCGAATTTCAGGCACTGCAACAGCGTTTGGCGCAAGGCTTACCTTCGTTATTTGACCCTTACGCCGCCACCAATCCGGCGGAGTTTTTTGCCGTGATCACCGAAGTCTTTTTCGAACAAGGCCAGATATTTCAGCTGCAACATCCGGCGCTTTATCAACAACTGAAACAATATTACCGGCTGGATCCGGCGTTATGGAGCCAATAGACAACCAGATCCGCCGCTTTAGCGCTGCTTTACATGACGGCGTACTGCCTTCGGCGAGTACGCCCTACAATTTCCTCTCCAAAACAGATGCTTGTGTAGGGCGCTACTCGCCGCGTCAGCGGCAGTACGCCGACGACATTTTTCATTAAAAAAAACATACCTTTGCGTAGGGCGCTACTCGCCGCGTCAGCGGCAGTACGCCAACTGGTAGTGGGCAACTTTGCGGCGTCCCGCGCGGGTATAAATTAGAAACTTCTTATTCAGCCATGATTCAGTGGCTGACGCCGATATTCATTACAACGCCATCGTTGGAATATCGCCGCAGGAGGCTTTTATGAACAACAATCATCCACAAAGCACTCATCTTCAAAACGCCTGTCTTCAAAGCGCTTCTCTTCAAAGGAAGCAGCCAAAGCAGTTACTTGCGCAAACTCACCGTGTGGTTCAATGCGACATCCCGGTTGAGGATGACCACAACTCTCAGCAAAAAAACCACACAAACCACACAAACCACACAAACCAACCACTAGCAGAAAAAGCCCAGCGTAGCCGTTGGCAACAACTGCTACAAAATCTGAAAAAAATGCTGCTGCCGGGCTTATTCACCATCGGCACATTACTGGTTCCGCAAACGCAGGCCGCGGATGTCAGTATCAGCGTACAAGGTCAAATTCAGCCGGGCGTGTATGGGCAAATCAACGTCGGACAACCGGCCGTCCGGGTTTATCATCAACCGGTGTACCACCAACCCGTTTATCGCGAGCCGGTGTATGTCCATCACGACTACTCGCCACAATACGCGCCGCAACCCGTATACGTGTTGGTGCAGGCACCGAAAAAACACCGTAAACATTGGAGAAAATATTGCCATCACTACGGCGCTTGTCAGCAGCGGGTGCAGTTTGTAGAAGTGGATTACCGGCCACGTCAGTACGAAAAAGTCTATGTCTATCAGGATCGCGACCACGGCCATCGTGAGGAAAAACGCCATTACCACCGTGGCCATGACTAATTCATGTTGCTAAGTTCAGCTGACTAGCTCACGACAACAACCGGAAAAAAAGGTCGCACTTTGCCTGACAACTCAGGATAATGGCGGCCTTTTCGTCCATCAGGAACTTTTTATTCATGAAGATCAGCCAAAATACCGTGGTGCAACTGCACTATAAACTCAGTGATGAAAACGGCTTGCTGGAAAGCTCAGCCCAAAGCGAACCGCTGTTATATCTGCACGGTCACCAGAATATGTTGCCAGCGATTGAAGCTGCCCTCACCGACAAAACCATCGGCGACACGCTGGATCTGGTGTTAACGCCAGGCGATGCTTACGGCGAGCGCCGTGACGACGCCATCCAAAGCGTGATGGTAAAACATCTGCAAGGCGCCAAAAAATGGAAAGCCGGCATGACCGCCGTCGTTGAGACGGAACAAGGCCCACGCCAGGTCACTATCGTCAAAATCGGCATGTTTAAAGCGGAAGTCGACACCAACCACCCACTGGCTGGCAAGACGCTGACGTTCAATTTCGAAGTGCTGGACGTACGTGCCGCCTCTGACGAAGAAATTGCCCATGGTCATGCGCACGGTGTTGGCGGCCATCACCACCATTAATAGCGCAAGCACCGAAGCCAGAATGGAAAATTCTGCGCTTCGGTGAATGTTCGTTACAACATAGTTTTAGAAAATTCAGCTGCAATGACCGGGCAAACCGGTTAAAATCCGCCACTGAGCCAGCCGCCACTCTAAATGGAAATTACGTTGCCTACGCCCCCGTCAGTTGAAAAAATGCAGTTTGATAATTACCGCGAACCTTCTGCGCCGAAATCCTACAGCAGCGAAACCGACACAACTGTAAGGCAACCAGCACAACCGCGTCGAAGCCTGATCCCTTGGTTGTTACTCCTATTACTGATTGCTGGGGCTGTGCTGGTTGCATATGAAATGCATACCGCAAACTACAGCGCCAAACCGATCAGCGAATACGCCAAGACCCTGACCTATCAATTAAAATCGGGTCCATCCAACAACATCGTGTATCCACAAGCCGGCCCTTTTGACGAGCGTCATGGCTACAGCCGGTTACCGCAATTATTGCCAAGATTGCAGGAACGCAATTTTCGCATTATGGCGCAAACCGAATTTTCACCAGCGCTGCAAAGTTACGCCGAGCAGGGATTATTCCCGCCTTATCGCGAAAAAGTACAATCCGGCTTGTTTTTAGCCGATTGCCGCAATGAAACTTTATTTGATTTTAATTACCCGCAGCGCGTCTACCGCGATCCACGCGACATTCCGTTGGTCGTCGCGCATAGCCTGCTGTTTATTGAAAACCGTAATTTACTGCGCATTCCGCCGATGGCCAACCCTGTGATGGATTGGCCACGCTTTATCATGGCGGCAGCCAGCCAGGTCGGGAAAGTATTATCGGTCGGTGGTCAGTCGGCCGGTGGCAGTACCCTCGCCACCCAGATTGAAAAATTCAGGCACTCGCCGCAAGGTTTGACCCGCAGCTTTAAAGACAAAGCGGTGCAAATCATCTCCGGCACTATCCGCGTTTATGCCCACGGCACCAATACCATGGGCATGCGCACGCGCATTGTGCAAGATTATCTAAACACGGTGCCTTTATCTTCAGCTCCTGGCCACGGTGAAGTGCATGGTGTTGGTGATGCGCTGTATGCCTGGTTTGGCAGCGATTTTACTAAAGCCAATCAGTTGCTGAGCAACCCGGAACAAGCGGAAACGGCCAGTGAACGGGCACAATATTTCCGGCAAATTGTCGCGTTGATGATTGCGCAGCGCCGCCCTTCGTATTATTTACTGCAAGGCCACGACGATCTGGAAGAACTGACTGACAGCCATATCCGGCTTCTGGCCAATGCCGGTATTGTTGATGCCTCCTTACGCGATTCAGCATTATCACAGAAACTCACATTCGTGCGCGCCAAACCGAACCAGTCACAAGCCGAACAGGATGCGCGTAAAGGCATTAACGCCGCCCGCTTGCGGTTAGGCAATTTACTGAATCAACCGATGTACGATCTGGACCGGTTAGATCTCAACGCCCACAGCGCGCTGCATGGTGAAGTACAGCAAAAAGTCAGCTCCTATTTACGCAGTCTGGCCAACCCCGACACCGCCGCCAAATATGGTTTGATTGGTGAGCGGCTGTTAAGCGCTAAAGGCACCGCCGAAGTCTTATATAGTTTCACTTTATTTGAAAAAACCGCGGACGGTAACAGAGTCCGGGTGCAAACCGACAGTACAGACCAACCTTTTGATTTAAATGAACATAGTAAATTGGAACTGGGTTCAACCGCCAAACTGCGGGTGCTGGCGACCTATCTGGAAATTGTCGCCGAGCTACACCAGAGTTTCGCTGACGAACTACCGGTCAACTTGCTGAATCTGGACATTGCGCCGCAAGACCATATCACCCGCTGGGCCTCACAATATATGGCGCAAACCTCCGATCGCAGCCTGACTGCCATGCTGGATGCCGCCTTGCAGCGGACCTATTCTGCCTCGCCTGCCGAACGGTTTTTTACCGGTGGTGGTTTACAGGTATTTAATAACTTCGACAACAAAGAAAATGGCAAAGTGCCGACTGTGGCCGAGTCGCTACAGCAATCACATAACCTGCCATTTGTTAGGTTGATGCGCGATATCGTGGCTTATTCCAGTAGTTATCAAACGCTTGGCAGCAGCTCGTTATTGCTGCGCAGCGATAAAGATCCAAAACGGGAAGAATACCTGCGCCGCTTTATCGATAAAGAAGGCACCGAGTTTTTGCGTAAATTCTGGCGCAAGTATCAGCAAAAACCGGCCGATGAACGGCTTGAAGTGTTTTTTGACGGCTTAAAACAAACGCCAGACCGGCTGGCTGCAGTGCATCGCTATTTATTACCTGAGTCTGACTTTGCGCTATTCAGCCGCTTTTTGACCGACAAGCTGCCGGATGAACAGTTCACGCCGAAAAAACTAAACGAGCTTTATAACAAATATGGCCCGGGCAAATTCAGCCTGCCGGATCAGGGTTATATCGCCAAAGTGCACCCGCTGGAACTTTGGTTACTGAGCTACATGAACAAAAACCCCGATGCTAAGTTTAACGACGCCGTGGCGCAAAGCAGCGAGCAGCGCCAGCAAGTGTATCGTTGGTTATTTAAAACCAGCAATCGCAGCGCCCGCGACAACCGCATCCGCATTATGCTGGAAGTAGAAGCCTTCCTCGATATCCACCAACGCTGGGCCAAGCTGGGTTACGCCTTTGACCACTTAGTGCCGTCTTTAGGCACGGCGCTCGGCAGCTCTGGCGATCGCCCGGCGGCTTTAGCTGAGCTGATGGGGATTATTCAGAACGATGGTATTAAGCTACCGACCATCCGTATCGACAGCCTGCATTTTGCTGCCAAAACCCCTTACGAAACCATGCTGCAATATAACGCCAGTGCCGGTGAACGGGTGATGCGACCAGAAGTGGCACGGGCGCTGAAGAAAACTTTAGGCCAGGTGGCAGAGCTTGGTACCGCACGCCGTCTGACTGGCAGCTTTATGAAAGCCGATGGCAGCGCGCTGAAAATTGGCGGAAAAACCGGCACCGGCGATAACCGCGTTGCCACTCAGGTGGTGCGTGGCAAAGTGATGGCATCGACCGTTAACAACCGCACTGCCACTTTTGTGTTTTTCTTAGGCGACAACTATTTTGGCACTCTGACCGCTTTTGTACCGGGCAAAGGCGCCGACGGTTTCAGCTTCACCTCCGCCCTACCACTGCAAGTGCTGAAAGGCATGGCACCGCTGATCCGGCCTTATGTGGTGAAAAATAGCCCGATGTGTGTGGCCCCAACTAAATAAACCTGTTAAGCCCTTGTCCTTCAACTGTTTTTGAAGGACAAGGCCGCAATGCCAAGCTGCCCAACCGGCCAACCTTGACCTAGTGTTCCAAAAGCGTTACTACACTTGCCAACTGGCTGCAAACGCCCCGAATCCCTGCATCAGCAGCTCCTGCCTTAAAGCAATTATTGGTCCCTCAGCACTTCGCACAGTACCTGTTTTTTTCCTTTTCAAAACAAGCGACTTCAGTTAGTCTTAACCAGCGTATTACCTATTAACAAAACGTTGATGTAACAACCGACTGAAGCTTTTGGTTCAGCATCAATTTGAATTTCCAACTCAGCTAATTTTAGGGATAGATATGTCACTGATCCATGTTATCGAGCAACTGGGCACCAATGCAGCATTACAGCAATTAAGTCAGGCACAACTGATGGCGATGTTTAGCGATGCGGCAACAGACAAAAATCAATTAGAAGCCTTGTTACAAGGCAATGTTGAAGCACTCTCTGAATTGTTGGAAGTACCGGTTTATCGTTGTGTGACAGAGCACCCTGCAGAGGAAGAAGAGCAGCCTGTTGAACAAGAAGAACAACCGACTAAACAGTCAGTTCATTTTCAATAATAATTAAAGTGAAAAAGCTTCTTACACTTTTGAGCGTGGTATTGCTGTTTGTAGCAGTACCATCTTCAGCAGAACCCAGTTTAGACTCTTTATTTGATCGAGCAGATAAAGCAAGAACGTCAAATCCCAGCGAACTACAAATATTATTAAAACAAATCTCCAAACACAAACTGACAGAAAATCAGCAACAATATTATTATTATCTCCTAGGTTCCCAGACGCAAGTCATCGGCGATCATGATGAAGCAATCCGACTGTACCAACAAGCATTGATCACTGGAAATTCTGTTGATTTACAATATCGTACTCTGTTATTGCTCTCTAATGTCATGACCGTTAAACAAAATATGACTGCTGCTTTTAGCTATTTGTTCCAGGCATCTGAGCTTGTTGATAAAGTTTCAAATCCAGAATTAAAACCAAGTGTAAAAGTGCAAGCAATCATTACCTATATGACGTTAAAGCTTTATCAGGAGACAATAGATACTAGTCAGGAACTGCTGGATACTGGCGTTCAAGGACTATCTCGTTGTAATGCCTTGTTTTACAACAATTACAGTACGCAAGAGCTGACTCCAGAGAAAATTGAATTAAGTCAAATACAGAATGGTATAAATTACTGTAAAAGCCATAATCTACCAATTATGGCATTGTATGGTCAGGTGTTGGTTGCAAAGTACCATCTGTTTCATAAAGAATTCGAAAAAGCTGAAAGTGTACTGAATTTTCATAAGCGTGCTGCCGAAGATATTGGCCCGGTCCATTTAGTAGGACACTATTACGTTACATTGAGTCAGGCGCAGTATTTTTTAAATGACACCGTCACCGCTAGCAAAACCCTTGATAATTTTTTTAAAATTAAAAACATATCATTCTCAAGTGAGCCAATGGTCAATGGTTTAAAATTAAAAGCAGAAATTGAAGAAAAGCTTGGTAACACCAGCACTGCACTTAAATTTTATAAGCAATATATTGAAGCGGATAAAATATTCAAAAACACCATCTCGCTACAGCAAACCGCTTACAACTTGGCAAAAAACGAAATCATAAATAAAAACCAACAGATTGCACTGCTAGAAAAAAGCAACACTTTACTAACGCTTGAGAATGAACTGGCGACTGTAGAAAATGACAATAAAAAACTGTTTATTACTCTGCTTTTAACAATCTTAATGGTATTGGGCTATTTTGCCTTTAGAGCATTTCGTAATACCCGCATTTACCGGAAAATTGCTGAAAACGATAGTTTAGTTGGTATTAGTAATAGATATTATTTTACCAAAGTAGTTGCTCTACTACTTAGTAGCAGTAAAACCACAAGCCAGACTGATGCTTTTATTATTTTTGATTTAGATTGGTTTAAACAAGTGAACGACCTATATGGTCATTTAACCGGCGATTGGGTGTTAAAAGCTGTTGTTAGCCATTGCCGACAGTTCGTGCGTAATGTGGATATTTTTGGCCGTATTGGAGGTGAAGAATTTGCCATCTTTTTACCAGCCTGTACCGCCGAAAAAGCCGCTTTATTAGCCGAAATTTTACGTGATGCAATAGAAGAAATTGACTGTAACGGTAGTGGCTACCCCATTAAAATAACCGCCAGCTTTGGTGTCACATGTTCCGACCGCTCTGGTTATGAACTACGGCAACTGTTCCGAGATGCCGATATCGCCCTTTATTTGTCAAAAAATCAGGGGCGTAATAAAGTGACGCTATTTGAACCTACGCAACAAAAAGAAAGCGCTACTGCCGTCCTATGATCTACCCTATTCAAAAGTGTATTCAAAGCGTTCGTTTAAGTTTATCTGTACTTGCGTCTTCAGAACTGGAGCTTTATCAAAGGCTGCATGCTGATCCTGTCACGATGCAATATATCGGGCCTTGTTATGAAAAAGAACAAAGTGCCGTGTTCTTTAAAAATTGCCTAAAAAAAACCGAAAAAGCCGATTCCGGCTGGCATTTTTTTGCCATCCAATTGACGGGTCAAACTGATGCCATTGGTTTTATCTCGTTGATAGCCAAACCCTTTGTAGAAGCTCCCTATGAACTTGGTATTATATTAAGTGCCACGGCCCGCGGTTTAGGTTACGCCGACGAAGCTTTGACTGCATTGTTTTTACATTGTTTTACTGACGCAAAAGTGCCTGCGTTATTGGCCTGTGTTGACCCACGCAACCTTGGCGCCGTGAAACATATCAAACACTTTGGTTTTGTTGACGCCCCTGCTGCGCTTAAAAAAAGTGCTGAGCTCAATAGCTATTTATTACATGCAACTGCCGACAACATCAGCTACCTGCGCACACTCAGCCAGCAATTTTCCGAACAACAATTTGACAAACCGCAACCCGCTCTGGCTGAAGCCTGAACTTAACAGCAGTTTCATTTGATAACACTCTAAGGAATTCCCATGCAGCCAGGCAGCATTGTGATCGTTGGCACCGGTATTACGTTAGGTTCGCATATCAGCCCGTTATCACGCAGTTATATTGAAAATGCCGATGTGGTCTTTGCCGGGGTGGCCGATGGAATTACCGAACTTTGGCTCAAAGAAATGCATCCAGATGTGCGTAGTTTTGCGCCGCTGTATGCTGAAGGTAAATCGCGCCATGTAACCTATCAAGAGATGATTGATTTAATGCTAGTCGAAGTGCGGCTCGGCAAAAAGGTGGTTTGTGCTTTTTATGGTCACCCCGGCGTCTTTGCTTACGCACCACATAAGGTGATTGAACTGGCTCGCGCCGAAGGTTACACCGCTCATATGGAGCCTGGTATCAGCTCTGCTGACTGTTTACATGCTGAACTTGGCATTGACCCGGGTAAAGTCGGTTGTCAGTATTTTGAAGCCAGCCAGTATATGTTTTATCAACGTAATATCGACCCCACAGCCTATCTGGTGTTGTGGCAAGTAGGCATCGCCGGCGATAAAAGCCACGCCCGTTTTGCCACCGGCGGCGCCTATCGCCAGGTGCTAGTTGACTTGCTGGCTGAGCACTATCCACTTCATCACGAAGTGATTTTATACGAAGCTGCCAGCCTGCCTTTTCAGCAAGCGCGGATCACCCATTTACCACTCTCAGCATTACCCGACGCCGAGATGAACCTGAAAACCACCATGGTGGTGCCCCCTGCCCGCAAACTTGAAAAAAACTTGCAGGTTCTGGCGCGGCTGGCAGCTATACGCGCCGCCGAACTGGAAGCCGAAGCATCCGCTGCAGAGTTTGAAGTTCCTGAGGGCGAATATCAGGCCGCTGAGATTAGCAACTGAAGCATCAGCGCTAAGCCGCAACAACCTCCTGCATGGCGCTGCGCACTGCGGGGATCAACCGGCGGCTGACCGGCACCTGTTGGCCGCTGGCCAGCAATAACACCGCACCGCTGCCACTGTCGGCATCGGTGGTGGTGCGAAATTGCCGGACGTGCCGGACATTCACCAGGTAAGAGCGGTGCACCCGGATAAACCGCGCCGGTAATTGCTCTTCCAGCGCTCTCAGGGTGCCGCTATAGAGCTGTTGACGACCGTCCAGCAGCCAGATTTCACTATAGTCGCGCGCCGCCTGACAATAAGCAATTTCATCAACCGGCAATAACTGCACTTTACCGGCGCTGGCTAACGTCAGATTCGCCGTTGGTTCGGGGACCCTGTGTTGTTGGAGCTGAAGTTGCAATTGCTGAATTAACTGCTGATCGGCCAGTTGTAACTGTTGTTGATGCTGATGTTGCACCGCCTGCTCAATAAACAACGCGCACAGCAGCAGCGTCAGCAGCACAAAAGCCAGGATTTCCTGGAAGATACCGGTTAGCAGTACCGCGAGCAGTACGTACAACAACAATAACAAGGCACTGCTACCGGCACCGTCAGCAGCCGGATCTTCCTGCTTATCAGCGATGCGCCAGCGTAGTGTAGCCAACAAGGCTGCAATACAAATGGGTAATAAAGTTGCGACTGCAATACGCGCATCAAAACTGTCCAGCCATACCAGCACCGGCAGTGTCAGCAGCACTGTGGCTGTCAGCCAGTAATGCCATTGTGCCCGTTGATAACGCAGCGCTGTAAGCAGCAACAGACAACAGCCAAAACCGCAGGCACAAAACAAAATGGCCAGCAGCCGCAGGTCATGCAGCGGATACAGATACCCCACCAGACCCCGCACCATTTCCAACCATAACTGACCGGCGGCAAAAAAACACAGCAGCGCCAGCAGCGTATCCTGCCAACGCCTTGGCATGGTCGACGAATTGGTATCAACAAACGGGCCTGAGTGCTGACTACGCAGCGCCAATACGCTGAAATACAACAGCCCGGTCAGCAGAATGCCGAGCAGCACCAACCCCAGTTCACTGTGCCGCTGCAGATGCGCATTGGCATCGCTATAGGGGCCAATACCAATAAAATGAATGGGTTGCGCTAACGTCAGCCAACCATGCTGGGCTGACATTTGCAGCACCAGTTGATTATGACCAGGGCGCAATAAGGACGCTGGCAGATAAAAACGGCTGTCCATCGCCCCCGGCACTTCATCTGCCGCCAGACCAGGCCGGCCATTGCGACCGATCAACTGGCCATTCAGATACACCGCACTGGAGGCTCTGGCGCTAATAAACAGAGCTTGCGGTGGTGCTGCCTCAACAGCGGCGGGGCTGGTTGACTGCTGGTTTTTTTCAAATGGCAGCTCAAATGGCAGCTGCAGCCACAGCAGCCGATGTTGTGGATCCGCAGTCACTTCGTTTTGTTGCTGACAGCCTACTTCGCGAAAGTCTGTAGGCATGGTCTGAACTTGCTGACCATCACACCAGGCGGCAATCTCCAGCGGTTGCAACTGCGGCGGCGTCATTGGTTGGCGCAACACCAGCCACAGGCAAGCTACAAACAACAGGAGTAGCGTGCCCGCACCATAACGGGAAAAACGAAGTTTGGCCGGATCCGACGTCTGCATTTACAACTCCATAGGGTGAAAAAAGTCCGCCTTTGAGCGGGAAAAGCACCACCGTTCAGCGATTGCGCTGTACATTCCGATACCGCTGGCAGAATAGCACTCGCCGTGCTGGAACGGTCTTGCTTTACTACAACAAAGTAAACCAAGGAGAGCATGTTATGTTATTGAAATATATAAGTACAAGCGGTCAATACCGCAAAAATTTTGGTCGGGTATTGTTGCTGAGCATCAGTGCTGTTGGGGCGAGCGTTTTTCCGGCGCATGCTCTGACTTTTAGTGGTATCGATAGCAACGCTGTGACAGCGGCGGCAGTCAGCAAAAAACCACGGCTGTACGCCAACGAAACCCCCATTCAGTTTACTGCTGGCAACGGCGAGAGCATTGCCGCATTCAGCGGTTTTTTTATGGTGCCGGAAAATCGCCAGCGTGCGGGTAGCCGTCAGCTGAAACTACATTATGTGCGTTTTCCGGCACACACCGACCAACCGGGCTCGCCGGTGGTGTATCTGGCCGGTGGCCCTGGCGGTTCAGGCATTCACACCGCAAAAGGTCCACGCTATCCGCTGTTTACCGGTTTAAGCCAGCATGCTGATGTGATAGCGCTGGACCAGCGCGGCACCGGTTTGTCCGCCGACATGCCAAATTGTGTGTCGAAGGTGGTGGTACCGGTTACTCATTCCAAGGATCAGCAACCGCTGGACGAACCAAAATTCAGCGCACTGCACCAACAGGCGACTCAGGAGTGTAGCCAGTTTTGGCAGCAACAAGGCGCGGACGTGCTCGGATATACCACAGTACAAAATGCATTGGATTTAGATGATTTGCGTCAGCATCTGGGTGCCAACAAACTCACATTATGGGGCATTTCCTATGGCACGCATCTGGCATTGGCGGCCAGCAAAATAATGCCGGAACGGCTGGATAAACTGATACTTGCCAGTGTCGAAGGCTTGGACCAAACCGTGAAGCTGCCGGCTCAAACCAGTTTGTATTTACAGCGCGTGCAGCAACTGATTGCGCTGGACCCAGCTCAGCAAGCCCTCTGGCCGGATATTGCAGCGCTTATGCAGCAAGTGCTGACCCAACTAAAACGCACCCCTATTGAGCTCAACCTGCCGCAGGCCGACGGTAAAACTAGTCCATTTTTGTTTCAGAGCCTTCATTTACAGCTGCTGACCTCGATGTCTTTGGCCGATCCAAACCAGCGTTTGGGTCAGTTATTGCAGTTATATCAAGGTTTACAAGCACAACCCGAGGCGATGAAGCCCATACTCACCGAGCTTATCAGCAGTGGCATCTTTGACGGATTCGCTGCCGGCCCAATCCAGCTACGATTAATGCCATTAATGACCGATCTGGCATCCGGTATTTCCCCAAAGCGGCAGTTGTTGTTCAATCAGCAGCAACCAAGCGCTCTGATCGGCGGCATGCTGAATTTCCCAATGCCACAGTTAAACGGCAGCATCCCGGGACTTGATTTGGGCGAAGCCTTTCGTCAGGAAGCCACCCACGCCATCCCCACGCTGGTGTTCAGCGGCACCCTCGATGGCCGCACTTATCTGGCCGAGCAACAACAGGCAGTGGCCGGACTCACCGCAAAACAACTGGTGACAGTGCGTTACGGCGGCCACAATTTGCTGGAAAGTTCGCCGCAAGTGCTCAAGCTTATCCAACAATTTTTAGCCAGCGGAAAAGTCGATAAGCACCTGATTGAACTACCTATCCCGGACTTGCAACTCTCAGCGGCTAAGTGATTTAGGCTCAGTGATTTAAGCGACGATGCCGCCTGCTTGTTTGCAGGCGGTTCGCCCAGCTGAGGTCGAAGTTTTTTTGTCACTATGTTACTGAGTGATATGTAATCGAACCAAGTGGTATCAGTTCTCGTTGTAAAAAAGGTCGAAATTCGCCTCACGGACATTTGAAATCGTGATATCAACACGCCCACTAAGATATTCCTTGATGTACTCCAGAGGTAACATACGTCGTAAAGCGAATATCATGCGCCTGCTTTTTATGCTTTGCGAATAGGCCATCCAAAAGAGCAGTTCTTTCGCTGCAGCACGCTCATGAGACAACCACAGGAGCAATGAAACACAGAACGACACTTCTAAGCCAGTCATTTGATAAAAACGCATCCAGTACAATGTCATCATTGAGCCCTGTGATTTGATGTATGTCTATTCACTAAATTTTAATTCGTCAGCACTGCAGCCAGAAACCCTATACAAAAGCAGGTAGCAAGTGAGCGCTTCTTTGGCCGTGATGCAGGATGTCAAAATGTTCACCAGTCTTATGTAAAAGATTGATTATTTGCTCAAACAACAACGCGATTAAATTGCTCGTGGTAATGCCTGAACTTAAATCGACGTGATCCGGTATATTTTTACGTGTCCGTAAGTTTGTTGAAAATACCAATGCAGCGATCGTCACTCCAGTCGCCAAAGAAAGAACCTGGATTTGGCGATAGGTATAGAAAAGAGGCTAGAATACGAAACATCCATGCCCGCTCATCCCGACATCCAGCTTTAATAGTACATAAAGGTGCGTCTACTATTGGCCATAACTGTTTATTTAATGAACATTCGATGTTATAAATAGTCGATAGTTTTCTTACAATGCAGATCGGGTGTGGAATATAGTGGACATTGGTTGTAAGTTATACGAACTTAGAAAAAACACAGGTTTGGACGCAAGCACTTTTGCCGGTATGGTGGGTATAAGTAAGTCGTATGTCCATAAGTTGGAGAAAAACCAAAGTGTACCAACTGTGTATGTTCTACAGCGGTGGATAGCTTGCGCACGACCAAAGGATGATAATGATATGGACAAGATAAAAATGGAGCGCTGGTTAGAGTTATCATTAAGCTTCTTGTTCGAAAACGGATTTTTGGACAGCGAGGATGACAACAATGTTGAGGATGCTTCTCAAAAAGAGCTTGTGGTCGCGAAAATGCCGAAAGTCTTGACCCGCATGTTACCAACGCACTTCCTGTATAAAATCTACATGAAAATCACTAAAAGAGGCCAGTAATGGATATCCAAACAAAATTAGGGAATTATCTCAATTATGTTTCGCCACAGACTACAGCGAGAGCAGCTCAAAACAGCTTGGGTTTAGAATCTGCTCCAAGCAATCCTTTACAGCCAGGTGAAAAAGTCACGATTTCAAACGAAGCGAGTCAATTACTAAAAAGCGATATTCAAGACGGGACAATTCTTACTCCCAATAGTGGTGGTGGGACTACACTGCCTCCATGGCC
>NZ_SACS01000021.1 GCF_004005945.1 Rheinheimera riviphila | reverse complement strand
AAAAACCGTAGGGCGCCACTCGCCGCGATAGCGGCAGTGCGCCGGATGGTGATTTGCCGTGATTCTGCCTTATGGCGGACTACCGCTAACGCGCTGAGTCAGCCCTACCCCAAAATTCCTTTAACCTAACCAAAGCCTCATTCCTTGGCTTAAACCACACCGTTCCGCTATCTTAGTTTGGTAAGCCGCTGTCCTTAAACCTATTCGCATAAAAACAGCACGGGGATGCAGTCACCAATGCCAACCAGCCTTCAGCCAATCCCGATGCCGCCGCAAAGCACTTTATCCATCATTGCAAAAATCGCACTGCTGGCGATTGCCTACATGCTGACCGGTCACCTGGCGATGCTGTTATCGGTGCCGCCGGGCTTTATCAGCTCAATTTTTCCGCCGGTTGGTGTGGCGCTGGCGGCGGTGCTGATTTGGGGTTACCCGCTGTTAATTGGCGTATTTCTGGGTTCAACCTTACTTAACCTGAGCATCGCCATCAGCAACGAGCAACAGCTTAACTGGCAACAACTGACCATCGCCTGCAGTATCGCCTTTGGTACCACCCTGCAATGTTTGTGTGCGAACTGGTTGATCCGCCGCAAGATGAGTTTCCCCAACACCCTCACCGAAGATCGGAACATCCTGTTATTGCTTTTTATTGGCGGCCCGCTGAGCTGTTTACTCAGTGCCAGTGTGGGCACGGCAGTGCTGTACGTCCACCAGATTATTACCCCTGGGCAACTGCTGTTTAGCTGGTGGAATTGGTGGATTGGTGACAGCATCGGCGTACTGATTGCAATGCCGCTGATGTTTATCGCTTTTGCTTACCCGCGTGAGATCTGGCGGCATCGGGCCACAACGGTTGGTATCCCGCTGTTACTCAGCTGCGTAGTGATGGTGGTGTTGTTTTTCCGCACCAGCGATGGCGAGCAACAGCGGCTACAACAGCACTTTCACGAACAAGCCAAATTGATGGCACAAAGCATCAAGTCGCGGATTTCGTTATATAGCAATTCAGTGCTGCCGCTGGAGCGGTTATTTATCGCTTCGGTCGATGTCACCGCTGCCGAATTTGCCATCTTCGTCGATTCCATTCTCAAAAATCATCCGGGTATTCGTGCCATGAGCTGGAATGCCAAAGTCAGCCAGCAGCAGCGTGCTGAATATGAAGCTGGCTTGCTGGCAAGTACTGTCGGCGGTTTGGGGATCACCGAACGGGATGCCAGCGGTCAGCTCATCAGCGCGGCCATCCGATCCGAATATTTTCCGGTCACTTATATCGCACCGATGCCGCTGCACCTGAATGTCACGGGTTATGATGTTGGCTCCGAAGCTTTGCGGCTGCAAGCGCTACAAACCGCCGGTGATCAAGGCACGGCAACTTTAACCGCGCCGCTGGATTTGGTGCAAAACCAGCAACAGAAAAATGCCATGTTGCTGTTTTATCCGGTCTACACCTCGGCCGAAACCCCACCTGTGATCGCAGAGCGCCGGCAGTTATTGCGGGGTTTTGTGGTCGCGGCCTTGCATATGGATGAAGTGATTGGCTCGGCAGTGCGCGACTATCCAGCGCAAAGTTTTCAGCTGTTGCTTACTGATATCAGCGACAACACCACGTCACCGCAATCTGAACTGGAGCCGGGAACGTCGTCCGGCATGCTGTTCAGCAAGTTAACCAGCCCTATCCCGGCTTACGCCAAACCGCTGATTTGGCTTGAAGAATTTAGCGTAGGCGGACGCAAATTCCGGATGGAAATTCTGCCAACCGAACATTATTTGCAAGACCAAAGCACACTGCAGCCCTGGGCGGTGCTGACCGGCGGTTTATTGTTATGCAGCCTGCTCGGCGGTTTTTTGTTATCCGTCACCGGTCGTGCCGAACAAGTGCAGCGACTGGTTCAGCAGCGCACGCTGGAACTGAGCGGTATTCTGGATAACGCCGCCGAGGCCATCCTGATTTTTGATACGCTAGGCCAAATCGAGCGCGCCAACGCCGCTGCACAACAGTTGTTTGGCTACAGCGAACGGCAACTACCCAAGTTGCACATCGGCAGCTTGTTACCCGAACTGCAACAAACCAACCCCGACTTTGTACAGCAGCGGCAAGGCCGTTCCAGCGAAACCGCTGGCTTGACGGCGCTGGGTACTGCACTGGAGCTGGAAATCAGTTTAAGTAGCTACGCCCTGCCCGGCCACACCTGGTTTATTTGCTTGCTGCACGATATCAGCGAGCGCAAAAAAATCGAGCGGCTGAAAAGCGAATTTATTGCCACCGTCAGCCACGAGCTGCGCACCCCGCTAACTTCCATCAAAGGCTCGCTCGAACTGGTGAATGCTGGCGTGCTGGGTCATGTACCAGAGGCTGCCAGCAATATGCTGAGCCTGGCACAAAAAAATACCGAACGACTGGTGCTGCTGGTGAATGACATTTTGGATATAGAAAAACTTGAACTCGGCGATGCGCATTTAGAATTGGCCTGCGCCGATCTGCGCGAACTATTGCAGCAAGCACTGACGCAAAATCAAGGTTATGCCGCCAATTTTGGGGTGCCGCTTAGCCTTGATGTACAAGCCTTACCACTGCAAGTGTTGGTCGAGGTGAATAACCAGCGGCTGCAACAGGTACTGAGTAATCTGATCAGCAACGCCGTGAAATTCTCCGAAGCCGGTAGCCCGGTGCAGATGAGTGCTGAGTTGCACGAAGCGCAGGTGCTGATCAAAGTCAGCGACCAAGGCCCCGGCATACCTAACGAATTCCGCTCGCGGATTTTCCAGAAATTCGCCCAAGCCGACGGCTCAGATTCGCGCCAGCGGGGCGGCACCGGCCTTGGCCTCAGTATCTGTAAAGAATTGATGGACCGGATGCACGGCACTATTGGTTTTGATAGTGTGGAAGGGGTAGGCAGCACTTTTTATATCACGCTGCCTTTGCTACCTGTAGCCGGTTAACAGAGATTCTCCCTCCAACGCCACTATAAACACCAACCCTGGTTCACTCAGTGCAGCCGTTAAGCTCCAACCGTGTGCCAGCGCGATTTCCTGACAAATGGCGAGGCCCAGGCCAGCGCCGATATCGCGACGATGGGCGCCGCGCCAGAATCTTTGAAAGAGTTGTGGTAGATGTTCCGGCGGGACGCCTGGGCCAACATCGCGCACACTGAGATAAGCCGGGTACAGCGTCAGCCGCACTTCGCTGCCTCGCGGTGCATGCTGGATGGCGTTTTCCAGCAGGTTTTTTAATAAGGTAAATAATGCGCTGTGATCAGCTTGCCAGATGGCGGCGTTGCTGTGATCTGACAAGGTCAAGGTGACAGTCGCCGCATCGGCCATTCGCTGTAAATAAGCCAGGGCTTCACTCGCCACTTTGCTTAAAGCAATGGTACTGAACTGATAGTTTTGCACTTCGCTGGCTTCAGTCAGTAGCAGCAGCTGTTGTACTTGCCTTGCCATATAAGTGACATCACTTAATAACCAGTTGCGCTCTTCGTTTTCAGGCATCAGTTCCAGCTGGGCGCGGATCAAGGCCAAAGGCGTTTTGAGTTCGTGGGCGGCAGTGGCCAAAAACTCTTGTTGTAGGCGATAACCTTGCTCCAATCGCTCCAGCGCGACATTAAAACTCTGCACTAAGGGCGCGATTTCGGTGGGCACATCATCTTCTTTCAGCCTCGCTTGCATCGATCGTGGCGAAATTAATGCCGCCGACTCTGATAACTTTCGCAGCGGCCGCAAGGTATAAATCAAGGTGAAATGGGCGCAGACCGCGAACACAAAAAACTGCACCAGCGCCAACAGCAGCAGTCCATCGCCAGCAAAACGTAAGGCGAAGGTGGTATGGGCGAAAAACATAAAACGCCGACTGACCGCCACCTGTAAGTACCAGTTTTGGCCTTGATGCACTCGCAGCGCAGTGGCGGCATCCATGATGATGCCGTGTTGCAGAAATTCAAAAGTACCAGCGGTTAAAGGTAAGTTGCGCCCATCAACCGCCGACCAGAATTGTGGCGCCGCAGTAGAGGCCAGCGCCACCTTGCCGGATTGATCCAGCACCCGAAAGGCAACTTCGTTGTACAGACTTTCAAATAACCACAAATATTCTTCATCCGCCATCTGTACTGGCATTCCGGTCTCGTTAAATTGCAGCGCCTCAGCCAGTTCACCGGAAAAATCGTTAATATCGTTTTCGGACAAGATATTGTTTTGTAACGCCAGTGCAATCACTAACACCAGCGCAATCAGGCCAACGCTTAAAATCATCTCGATGACATAAGCCAGCAGGATTTTCAGGCCAATGCTATTAAGGTGCTTTTTTGGTACAAAGCGCATAACCCACCCCACGCACATTGCTGATTTGTTGCTTTGAACCCAGCAGCTGCAACTTTTTGCGAATGCGATGCAGCACCACATCCAGTGCGTTGGGCGTCACCGCTTCAAAGCCCCAGGCGGCAGCTTCCAGCAAATTGTGCCGCAGCGTTTCCCCTGGTTTTCGCATCAGCACCAACAATACCTGCAACTCGGCTTGCGCCAGCAACTGACTGTGCGCGCCACACCACAGCAAATTGGCAGAAGGTTGCAGACGCAGATCACCGGCCACCGGGTCCAACGGCAAACATGCGACCGGGCGGCGCAGCAGCGCTTTCACCCGGGCGACCAGTTCTTCCATCGCAAAAGGTTTTGATAAGTAATCATCGGCGCCGGCTTCCAGACCAGTGACTCGGTCGTGTAAGGCGTTACGGGCAGTGAGGACTAAACAGGGAATATTGTTGCCACTGGCTCGCAGGCGTTGCAAAAGCTCTAAGCCATCGCCGTCCGGCACGCCGCGATCCAGCACCATTGCCTGGTACGGCACCTGTTGCAGGGCAAGCCAGGCGTGGTCGATCCGCTCGAAGGTATCAACCACAATGCCGGACGACGCCAGGCCTTTGCTCATCAGCACCGCCAGGCGTTCATGATCCTCCAACAGGAGTATACGATTCATCAGCAACTATCTTAAAAACGGTAAATGTAGCCAAGCAACAGCTGGCTTTCGGTGGAACTATCGACCAAGGGACTGTCTTTGATTTCATCTGCCAGACTGGTAACTGAAATATCCAGCAATATCATTTGTTGTTGGTCGATCATATACATCCCCATCACTCCCATTTCCATATTCAGCGCCGCTTCGCCCTGGTAAAAGGCGCGGCCGGTGCTAGTCGCGCTGGCAGGCAGCACTTCATTGGCGCGCACGCCGTAGTAATAATCGACGTATTTTTTATCAACGCGGCTGAGCACCAGCCGCGGGGTCAACAGATAGCTCTGACCAAAATTCCAGCTGCGTTCAAACGTCAGATCTAACTTTGAACCTTCACTATCCCCGGCCACTTCGGTCAGCAACTCCAGACTGACGTTCACAAAATCATTTTGCCACTCGGCTTGCGCACCAGCCCAAAAGCCGCCTTTGCGCTCTTCCATGCCGTTCAGAATAGGCGTGTCTTTTGGATCGTTGTCGGAGAAATCATAACTTCCAACCAGATTGAAATGCAGTTGATTGGATTCACTGAACTCAAGGCCCGGCAACTTCACTTTCAGATTGGGCCCCAGCACCTCAATATACTCATTCTGATAGGAAATAAAAGGAATGACTTTGGTGTCGCGGTCCATATCGGTATAGGCTTTTTGCTGCGACATCAGGCCTAGCCCTAAACCCCAGGATGAACCTTGTTCGCCCTGTTCACCCGGTTGTTCCTGTGCGGCTAACGGCAGGCAAAGTAGCGCCATCGCTGCAAAAATGAAGTGAGTTCCAGCTTTAGCAGCAAAATCGGCCAGCGTTAAGTGATTTTTAATTTGTGTCTTGATTTGCGTTTTGAATAAGGTCTTGAATGGCGTTCGAAATTGCATCACGGCTTCCTTTTGAGGGTAATTAACCATTCCATCATCGGTGTTGATACTTACACCATACTTACCAGGATCCCAACTCCGCCAAATATTTTTTATTTTTGGCATTTTTTATTTTTAGACTTTTTATTTTTAGGCTCTTTATTTTTTTAAGGTCACCGGCGCAGTAAGTTTCCTGAAAGTTGCCACCACCGATAGTGCAGCATCAACCAAAATCAGGATGAGGTTTCCAAGTGCTGCTTAAGCAATTTGTCATGAAAAAAATATCGGCCAAAACGGCTATTTTGGCGCTATGCGTGGTGGCTAGTGTGCTAGCGATTGGTGTTGAAGTCGCTGCGGTGATGCCGCCGCCAGCCGCAGCCGAATTAGCATCGGCTCATGCGGCAAGTGCTGCTGATGCAGTGACAACCAAAGCCGTACTCACGGTCACCGCCACCCACCCGCGCCTTGAGCTACTGCCGCTTCGCATCACCGCGCACGGCAATATCGAAGCCTGGCAAGAAGCCCGTCTTGGCACTGAAGCCGATGGCTTACGCCTGACCGAGGTCAAGGTGAATGTCGGCGACCGGGTCGGTAAAGGACAAGTGCTGGCGGTTTTTGCCGCCGACACCTTGCAGGCGGAGCTTAATCTCAGCCGGGCCGAACGCGCCGAAGCGCTGGCACTTTACAGTGAGGCCAGAGCTGACCTAAAACGTACCACCGAACTGCAAGCCACCGGCGCTTTGTCCAGCCAGCAAATTCAGCGGTTTATCACCGCATCGCAAACGACACTGGCGCGCTTAGATGCCGCCCGCGCCAAAGAACAAAACCAACAATTACGGCTGGCACAAACTCGCGTACTGGCGCCGGATCACGGCATCATTTCTGCCCGTTCGGCCACAGTTGGCGCGGTATTACCGGCCGGTCAGGAATTATTCCGCTTGATCCGCGCCGGTCGGCTGGAATGGCGCGCCGAAGTATCGTCCGATGTGCTGGCAAAGCTAAAGCCAGGTCAACTTGCCGACATCAGGCTGGCCGATGGCAGCCACCTTCAGGGCAAACTTCGGATCGTGTCGCCAGTGGTGGATACCCAAAGTCGCAACGCTTTGGTGTATGTCGATTTGGCGGAAAGCCTGCTTGAAAACGCAACCAGCAACGCCCGTCCCGGCATGTTCGCCCGCGGTGAATTTATCCTGGGTGCCAGCCAGGTACTGACATTGCCACAAAGTGCCGTGCAGCTACGGGATGGTTTTAGTTATGTGCTGCAGATCGGCGCTGATTCAAAGGTTATTCAAACCAAAGTCAGTACCGGCCGACGCACCGAAAACCGCATTGAAATCACCACAGGTTTAAGTATCGATGAGCGAGTGGTGACCACCGGCGGCGCGTTTCTGGGGGATGGCGATCTGGTCAAAGTGGTGGCCAATCCGGATGCGGATGACACACCAACTGCGATGACCACCGAAGTAAAAAGCACCACCACTGCCGCCGTTGGCCCAAGGAGTTTGCCATGAAGTTTAATCTTTCGGGCTGGGCTATCCACAACCCTTTGCCTGCCATCCTACTGTTTGTATTGTTAACGCTGGCCGGTTTGCTGGGCTTTCAGGCAATGAAAGTACAGGACTTGCCGGATCTGGAATTGCCTAAAGTGAACGTTATCGCCACGTTGCCCGGCGCTTCGCCTTCGCAGCTGGAAACCGATGTGGCGCGTAAACTCGAAAACGCGTTCGCTACGGTGCAAGGGGTGCGGCATATTTATAGTCAGCTGAGCGAAGGTGCCGTTATCTTGACCATTGAATTCCGGTTAGAGCGGCCCATTCAGCAAGCGCTGGACGATGTGCGGGATGCCGTTGCCAGAGTGCGCGCCGACTTGCCAGCTGATTTACGCGATCCGGTGATCCAAAAACAAGAACTGTCCGGCTCGCCTATTCTGACCTACAGCATCACTTCGCCACAGCTCGACGCCGAAGCGTTGTCCTGGTTTGTCGACCATGACATCAGCAAAACCTTGTTGGCGGTGCGCGGTGTTGGCTCCGTGAGTCGGATCGGCGGTGCCGAACGCCAGCTGCGGGTTGATTTAGACCCAGCTAAACTGCTGGCTTTTAATACCACAGCCGCCGATATTTCGCGGCAATTACAGCAAATTCAGCAGGAAGCCTCCGGCGGGCGCACCGATTTCGGCGGCATCGAACAATCGGTGCGCACCATCGCTACGGTGAGCTCAGCAGCGGAAATTGCCGCTTTGGACATCACATTAAGCGATGGTCGCCGGGTGCGGTTGGATCAACTTGCTTCGGTCACTGATGGTCTATCGGACCAGCGTTCGGCGGCATTTCTGGATGGCCAAGCGGTGGTTGGTTTTGAAATTGTCCGCGCCATCGGCTATGGCGAACTGGAAGTTGCCGCTGGGGTGCGCGCAGCTTTGCAACAACTCAAAATGCAGCATCCCGATCTACAGCTCACCGAAGTATTTAATCTGATTGATCCGGTGGCAGAAAATTACCAGGGCTCGCTGCAACTGCTGTACGAAGGCGCTTTGCTGGCGGTGATTGTGGTGTTCCTGTTTTTACGCGACTGGCGCGCCACTTTTATTGCCGCTACCGCCCTACCGCTGTCGGTGATCCCAACCTTTGCAGTGATGCATTTATTGGATTTTAGCCTCAACACCGTGACCTTGTTGTCGTTATCGTTGGTGGTTGGCGTCTTGGTCGATGATGCCATCGTCGAAATTGAGAATATTGAGCGGCATTTACTTCTCGGCAAACGGCCGTTGCAAGCGGCGCTTGATGCAGCAGCTGAAATTGGCCTGGCGGTGATTGCCACCACTTTTACCCTGGTAGCGGTGTTTTTGCCGACTGCTTTTATGAGCGGCGTCATCGGTAAATTCTTCGTGCAATTTGGCTGGACCGCAGCTGTGGCGGTGCTGTTTTCGCTATTGGTGGCGCGCTTGCTGACGCCGATGATGGCGGCTTATTTACTCAAAGCACCAAAGCACCCTGCCGCTGCCAGCAAACCGGAGCCCGGCTGGATCCGCTATTACCTGAAATTGATGCATTGGTGTCTAGCCCATCGCAAAATCACCGCTACTGCCACTTTGGCGTTTTTTGGCAGCGGTCTCTATCTTGCGACCTTGCTGCAGGGTGATTTTATGCCGGCCGATGATCACCAACAGACCCAAATTAGCCTGACTTTGCAGCCTGGCAGCAAACTACCACAAACTATCGCCCTCGCCGAACAAGCCCGCGCTTTGGTGCAGCAACACCCGCATGTGATCCAGGTGTATAGCGCGGTCGGTGGCGGCAGCATGGGTGACGCGGACGAAGGCAGCATGGCAACGGGTGTCAGCAGCGCGGTGCTGACTTTAACGCTGAGCCATCGCAGCGCAAGGCCTGGCTTGCACAAACAGCAAATCGAACAGCAGTTACGTGAACTGCTGGCCGAGCTGCCAGGCGCCCGCGTCAAAGTCGGCATGGGTTCCGGCGAAAATTATGTACTGGTGCTGGCCAGTGAAGACAGCCGGAAGCTCGCGCAACACGCGCTGCAGGTCGAGCGGGAGCTTCGTTCAATTGTGGGCATTGGCGCGGTGATTTCCAGCGCCAGCCTGGTACGCCCCGAGCTGATTATCCGCCCCGACTTTGCCAAAGCAGCCGACTTAGGCGTGACCTCAGCGGCCATTGCCGACACGCTACGGATTGCCACCGCAGGGGATTATGATCAGGATTTAGCCAAACTCAATCTCAGCCAACGTCAGGTGCCCATTGTGGTGCGGCTAAACGATGCCGCCCGCCAGGACTTTGAAACGCTAAAACGGTTACCGGTGCCCGGCGCGCGTGGCCCGGTGCCACTGGACAATGTCGCGACGCTGGAACTCAGCAGTGGCCCTTCGCAAATTTCGCGCTTTAACCGGATGCGCAACATCACCTTTGAAATCGAGCTGAATAACCAACCACTCGGCACCGTGGAACAAGCGGTGCTGGCGCTGCCCAGCCTGCAACATTTGCCAGTGGGAATATCGCAAAATGTGTTAGGAGATGCAGAAATGATGGGGGAACTGGCCTCTGGATTTGCCATCGCCATGCTAACCGGCGTGCTTTGTATTTACATGGTATTGGTGTTGCTGCTCAAAGATCTGTTTCAACCTGTGACTATTTTAGCTGCCCTGGTGTTGTCGGTACCCGGTGCTTTTCTGGCGCTGTTTATCACCGGTTCTACTTTATCGCTACCAGCGATGATTGGGCTGATTATGCTGATGGGCATCGCCACCAAAAACTCAATTTTGCTGATTGATTACATCGTTATCGCCCGCAGCGAACATCAGCTCAGCCAGTTTGACGCCATCGTCGACGCCTGTCGCAAACGCGTTCGTCCGATCATCATGACCACAGTCGCCATGGGTGCCGGCATGCTTCCTATCGCCCTTGGTATGGGCGGCGACCCAAGTTTTCGCGCCCCGATGGCGATTGTGGTGATTGGCGGCCTGATTACATCGACCTTGTTAAGCGTGCTGGTGATCCCGGTGCTCTACAGCTATGTCGATGATGGGGTGATGAAGTTGAAGGGGTTGATTGCAGGTGGTAAAGCTAAGCGTGCTTTAGCCACCTGAAATTTGCGCAGCCGATTGTCTTAGACTGATTGAATCATTGCTTGTGAGTCTGTAGTGGGCAAAGTTTTTATCATCGTGCACTTAGGTGCTGAAAGGTTGTTAAGAAGGCTGCGAAATTGAAAGCATCATCATACCTGACCTTGTTATAGCGGGTATTTTGATGCATGATTTATTCATCACCATCTGGCAAGATTTGGATGAATCCAATGGAAACCGTACAACTTAAAAGCATCAAAAACGCCGCCATGAGTTTGCCCGAAAAAGAACGGGCGCAACTTGCACATGATCTGGTCGCAAGTTTGGACGGTTCCGCTGATATGAGTGTAATTGAAGCCTGGGATGCAGAAATTTGCCGTCGAATCAACGAGATTGAATCTGGCAACGCTGAACTTCTTGATGCAAGCGAAGCCATTTCGCTGGCCAGAGCCCGGATTAAGGCTTGAACTTGCAGGTAAAAGTTACCGCTGAAGCTACCACAGAATTAATTGAGGCCGCGGCTTGGTACGAACTGGCTGCTCCCGGTTTGGGCGCTCAGCTAATTGATAGCTTTGAGCAGGCGACAATCATCCTGAGCGAACAAAATCCTCCATTAGTACCAGCAACAGGCGAAGCAGCAAAGCTTGGAGCCAAACGACTGATTCTCCAAAGATTTCCTTTTTCTTTAGTGATCATTGCAAATGATGAATTGATTACCGTGGTCGCCTTCGCGCACCATTCAAGAAAACCCGGCTACTGGCGTGAACGGCACCCTACTTAATTTTAATTCAAAGAAGTTAAGCGGTGTTTTTCAATCAACACCAGCCCGCAACACACTACCAACCCCATCATCACCGCAAAAGGAAATATTAAAAACAACTTTGGTTTTAGCCAGATCCCGAAAAGCGGCAGCTATTCCAGCCACAACTGCAGATAAGTCCGGCCAGCGCTCTGCGCGTGACTACTGCAACTGCAACCACGCTCTGGGACTGCTGCCGGTTTTGCGCCGAAAGGTGCGGGCCAGCGCCGATGGGCTTTCATAACCTACCTCATCGGCGATCAGCGCGATTGGACGGCCTTCGCGCAGCAGTTTTTGCGCCAGACTGACCCGCCAGCTCGCCAGATAATCGGCCGGGGTGACCCCAACCACTTTATGAAATTTGGCGGCAAAACTAGCCCTGGACATACTGGCGGCGCTCAGGATGCAGGGTCAAGTCTTGCTTTTTGCCTTTAGTTGAATGGCTCAATAGGGCAAAAGTCAAGACTTGACCCCGTTGGTTCGGAGTCATTAGATGAAAAATTATTTTATTTTTTACAAATAGGAATGTTATCTTCCATGGCGGAATTAATCTTTGAAGAATTTTAATAACATTACCTTGATCACTATTAATTTATTAATTATATTTATCTATCGCACGCCCCATATATAACAATAAGGATAACTAAATGAAACATGATGATTTCATGTCTTCGGCAGGCATAGCATTAATACCCACAATTATAATAAGCGCTGCATCTAACCTTAGTACATTTGGAACAATTTCTGTTTATGCATTACTTCTTTTTATAATAGCTATAATCATTGAATCATCCAAGGAAAATGAAGAAAAAACAGAAATCCAAAAATATTTAAAAGACCCTAGTGTAGTTTACGATAACCACACAAATGATAATATCGGTAGCAAATCTAACTATTCACCAAAGATAGATGAATCTTCGCAAACTAAAGATAAGCCAAAATATTTTGATATTGGCATGGATAAAGTTTTAGAGCTAGAGCAAATTTCCGAAATTTTAAAATTTTTTAGAGCAGGGAAACCAACAACTTGGTTGTCTATTTCATTTTTTAAGTATGGAGATGAAGGTGTATTTAAAGTAGAACATGTATCTATAGAAGCGGCCAGTATGTTTATTAGGATTATGATTGAGCATAAATGTTCAGAAAAGGAAGTGGCTCGTTTATTGATTCAAAAAGAATTCGAAATAGCAGAAATCATACATCAATGCATGCCAGATTATCCCCATTACGAAACTGCAGCACATGAAATTTACCTCAGAGCTATACAACATGGGGACATTAATAAGCCTGCCTTATGCATATAAAAAAATACAACTTCTGATAAATATTACTTTCTAATCGTAATGCAATTCAAAATTTTTGCTCTAAGCCATTTTCAATTTATCAGCTGTTTCGATAACTATGTAAATGTCATAAAGGCTTATCTACAGGATGCAGGGTCAAGTCTTGCTTTTTGCCTTTAGTTGAATGGCTCAATAGGGCAAAAGTCAAGACTTGACCCCGTTGGTTCGCAGGTGGCACCTTAGGCCCAACACTGGCTGCGCCTGTGGTATTAAAAGACGGCAACAAAGATTTGTATATTCAGCAGGATAAATTTGGCGCTCAGTTTGCCGCTGACGTACCAGCCGTCGAAGCCGCTTTAATGGCCGCCACACAGCGCCCGGTCACCGAAGCGGCCTTGCACGAAGCATCAGGTGCACCGACCTGGAAAACCATTCCATCCTGGGCGATTTACGGCACCGCCGATAAAAACATTCCGGCTGCGGCGATGAAATTTATGGCTAAACGTGCCGGTGCTAAACGGATTGTCGAAATCGCCGATGCCTCTCACGTGGTGATGACGTCGAATCCCAAACAAGTGGCCGAACTGATTGTTGAAGCGGCCGAAGCGACAGCCAACTAACTGCACTTCGTAAATCGCAGATGGTGAAAAAACCAATGCCCTGAACAACAGTCAGGGCATTGGTGCTGTTAAGGATTTAGATTCCCGTTGGGGTGTTCGTCTGGCTGACTTGGTTCATCAGCCGTTTGCTGCAAGGCCTGCCATTTCGACATATTCACCCCTTTGACCACCATCCACAGACTCAACGTCAACTCGCCGACCAGCACCGGCAGATAAATCCATGGAAATAACAAGGGTGCAATATCCAGCGCCAACAAGATCGCGCTGCTGTTCACGAGATAACAAACCCCGGCCAGCGTCAGCAATCTGCCGATAAATTTTGGAAAAAGCTCAGATTTTACAATCAGATAACCACGGATCACACAGGCGATGCCAAAAAAGATCAAGCCGGCGGCAAAGCCATAGTTATACATCCGCACCGATAGATAAGACCAGGCCGCCAGCTGCTCAGTGGAAAAAGCACTCAAATAAGCAGCGCCACCTAACAAGATCAGCGGGATGAAGAGTGTTAGTTTATTCGCCACCAACACCGCAGTCTGGATCAGGTTAAAACAAGTGGCCGCCAGATTCAGACCGGCACCGACCCGTTTAAACAACAAATACATCAACACAATAATTGGGATATCCAGCACCTGCATCATCAGGTCGGTGAAAATCCCCATACGCCACAACGAAGATGAGGCCTTTATATTTTGCGCCGTTGCAACAGCATCACCACCAACCACCAGCGTGCCACGCACATAGCTCTCGCCAAATAAGCCCAACACAATAATCGCCAGATAAAACACGCCGGCAAGACGCACATAAAACTGCGGTGAACGTACAAATGATTCCGTCATGACCCGGCCTTTGATTGCAAAAAATTCTGAGATGCTTTGGCACAGCATCGTTACATCTGCAGCAGCAGATAAAAACCTGCCTCTTCAGCTATTTGTAAAACAGCCACCTTGCCGTTGCAACCAGTACTTTGTAAGCAAAATGCTGAACACGACCGCTGCAGAGACTACAATGAGCTCCACAAATACCAGCTGACTAACGAAACTTTTCGAAAAGTGAAACAGGCGAATGTCAGCGTGCAAAAAAGCCTGGTCGCACGCACCGGTTCCGACAGCGCCAGGCAGTGAGTGCCGCAACTGGCACAACTTGCTGATGATAATGACGATTATTTCTTTGGGATTTTAACAACGGACGAGCAGCAACAGCTCAGGCAGCTGCTGGAGAAACTGCGCTCACATCATCAGTTGCTGACACGACCGGTGGAGTGATTTGCAAATGCCAGATAAATTCGGCGGCTTTTGTTGCTGCATTTGGATCAGAGACAAGTGTGTATGACTATAGTTATTCGGCAAACATCGTCGACCTAGCAACTCGCGATAGCCTCTACATCCACCTTACGCAATACAACTGACAACTCATATTCATAAAGTGACACTTGCGGCATATATGAACATGCAAGCTTCAAATCTTCCGATATTTCGCGTGCCGCGATAATACCTCTTACACCTTGACTTGGTTCCGCATGATGTTTTTCGATCCAAGCCATATATCGAAGAAGTTGCCCAACAACCCGGTCATAGCCACGAGAAACCTTGAGTTCAATAACGACGAAATTTCCTTGAGAATCCAATGCCAGTATGTCGACAAAACGTCCACCAACTGGAAACTCGATACCTGAAATTCCTTCGTCTTTATATAGAGTTAAACCCGGTTCAATATGCGACAGATTTTTTGCCAGAAAATCACGTAGATCACTTTCATACGCAAATTCACTTAGACGTTTAACTTCGTCAGACTCTGAGAATTGTTCTTGAGCAGTCAAAACATCTGACTTAGAGTGAATTGGGGCTGGATCCGTCGCCGGATCGTAGAGCCTAAAATGTGAACCATCGATTTGAAATAACAAATCTTCTTCATCCCTTACTGTGTGGTGTAAGCGACTCGGAGCATTCGTTGAAAAGCGAACCAAATGGGCGTCAATAGTACCTTCTTTGATCTTTGGATAGTTTTTAGCAAACCAGTCACGCGCATCATTTTTCGAAAACTGCAAACTAGGCTTCGGGGTCAATTCGAAAATCATGTTTCTGATCAAAACGCGAACTGGATAATCGTAGATCGGCACAACACCTCCTTATTTACGTGATTGGCTTAGTATTCTAAGTCAACAGCATAAATGCATCGACACCAACCAATTTAAACTTTTTGGACCGGAGCCAATTGTTCGATATGCAATTTTTTCAGGAACTCAGGTGCTAAATCTGCACCGTTTGGCCACACGACAGTTTCCAGTTCCGGGTCGACCGATACTTTTTGAAACATCGCTATGGATTGCAGTGGTTCAAAAACTGGTCCTTTGAGCACGCCATCAAGATCGATTTCTCCTGAGGTTCCATCATCAAAAGCCACCCAAATTTTGTAATCGACCACGTATTTTGCAGATGTTATATGCAACATAAATTACTCCAAGGGTGCGATAGAATTCAGCGGTTCACCGACTTTTGCTCGTCGCCAGTTTTCTTCCAGTTCGGCCCTATGCAAGGTAATCCATTCTTGCACAAATGTGGAAGCACGTTTTGGAAGATTTCCTTCCAGTATGGTGCCATCAAATGAGAATAATGCTTCGTACTCAGAGTATTTGGCATGAAAATGTGGGGGATTGTGATCATTAAAGTACATGGCAATTAAAATCCCATAAAAACGACTGATCACCGGCATTTTCAAATCCTCTGCTCAATTTAAACTCAATGTTATGACATTTTCCGGGTGAGTCAATTCAGCATCGCCGCACTTTCATCATACCTTGCTAAACCTCTGGTTGCGTCAGATAAACCTGCAACTCCTGCTCAAACCACTGCATAAATAGCCTTAATCTGGCCGGAACATGGCGCCGATGCGGGTATAACATCGCGACCGGCATTGCGGGCGCGCGATACTCTGGCAGAATTTGTTGCAGCTGGCAGCTTTCAAGTAAGTGCCGCACACCGCCTAGTGGTGCCTGAATAATGCCGAACCCGGCCAAACAAGCGGTGGCGTAAGCGTCGGTATTATTCACTGTGATTGCAGCGTGCATTTTGACCCGCTGCAGTTTGTTTCCCGATACAAGCTTGCCAGCTTCCAGATATTCAAAACAACTGTCGCGGTTGCCAAAATGCGGCGCGTAATGCACCAGCTGATGGCGTCCGGCTGAACTTGCAAGTTCGTCCGGATGCGTTGGGATACCGAATTTTGCCAGATACGCCGGACTCGCCAGATTCAGCAGCGGCATCGATGGCAAAGCTCGCGCCACCAGGCCTAAATCTTCCACCGCCCCCACTCGCACCACACAATCAATCCCTTCGGCAATCAAGTCCATCTTGCGATCGGTACAACTGATTTCAAATTCGAGTTTTGGGTGTAACGCCTGAAATTCCGCTAACTTCGGGAACAACAACGCCCGCGCCATGACTGTGGGTAAATCAATCCGCAACCGACCGGATACTTCGGCATTTTGCTGTTGAAACAGATGCTCGACTTCATCAAATTCCGCCAGCAAATCTTTGCAGCGCTGATAAAACAACTGGCCATCCTGCGTCAGTTGTACCTTGCGGGTGGTGCGTTGCAGCAAACGGCTGCCCAGATGATTTTCCAGTTGTTGCACCAGAGTCGAGACATAGGTCTTGGATAAATCAAGTTCAACACTGGCGGCGGTAAAGCTTTGCAGCTCGGCCACCCGTGCAAATACCTGCATCGCCTGAATTCGATCCTGCATCTGAATTGATCCTGCTTGTTTGTTCTGACAACCGGGCTGTTCCGGCTACCTACCTTCCAACCTAACTACCTTTCGGTTACTGCAGCGGGCTTTGACAGCTTCATTGTCAGCTATTAACAAACAGTCTATCCACTCGAGCAGCGTTTATCCAACTTCTGCTTAGCAATACACTGGTGCCAGTTCGAAATACAGCAGCTAAACAATCCCAGGAGAGCACCATGTCGCACATGACAACCTCAACAACAATTCAATCTGCAGCGCCAAAAATCGCCTTAATCACCGGCGCCAGTCGTGGTCTCGGTAAAAATATGGCACTGCAGTTGGCCAAACAAGGTGTTGATTTGATTCTGACTTATCAACACAACGCCGATGACGCCGCCGCTGTGGTGGCCGAAGTGGCACAACTCGGCCGTAAAGCGGTAGCATTGCAACTCGATGTTGGACAAAGCCAGCAGTTCGGCGACTTTGCCGCGGCGGTACAGCAACAGTTGCAACAACAGTGGCAGCGTAGTCGGTTTGATTTTCTGGTCAATAACGCCGGGATTGGCATTCACGTGCCGATGATCGAGACCAGCGTCGAACAGTTTGATTTACTGATGAATATTCACGTCAAAGGGCCGTTTTTCCTGACGCAGCAGTTACTGCCGTTGCTGGCTAGAGGCGGCCGTATTGTGAATGTGTCGACCGGCCTGACCCGTTTTGCTATTCCGGGTTATGGCGCTTACGCCACTATGAAAGGCGCGGTGGAAACCATGACCAAATATTGGGCAAAGGAGCTCGGCGAACGTGGCATTCGTGTCAACGTGCTTGCTCCCGGCGCCATTGAAACCGACTTTGGCGGTGGTGCAGTGCGTGACAATGCAGGTATCAATCAGTTTATCGCCAGTCAAACCGCCTTGGGCCGCGTTGGCCAGCCGGATGATATCGGCGGTGCTTTGGCGTTATTGCTCAGCGATCAGGCAGGTTGGATCAATGCCCAGCGGATTGAAGCTTCGGGTGGGATGTTTTTATAGGATCATGTTCGAAAGGTATAAACGCATCAATCATCGGCGGCTGCATGTCGCCGGTGATACTGTGGTCGTCTGATGACTTACGTCACTACGTCAAGTTACTTCAAACCTACGGTGGCAATATCAACAACCGCTCACTTCGCCACACCCGGATCAGTTGTACGGAATCAACTTCACGTAAATAGACGATACGAAATGGCGGATAGATAATTTCACGAATTTGCAGCTGAGCAAACTCTGGTACTATCCGGCCTGCATCCGGATGCGCGACAATCATCTCAATCTGCTGAAAAATTTCCTGCAATATTTTCTGCCCAACATCAGCACTACCTTGTTCCAGATAATATTGCTGGATCTGCTGTAGATCAGCCAGAGCAGACTGCGCAATGTTCAGGATCATTCAACTGATCCCCAACCGTTTTTTAGCCTCTTCGACAGTTACAGTATTGCCTTGCCGGATATCTGCCAACCCTTGGGCAATCGCTTTTACAAACCGCAACTCTTCTGCTGACTTTTCATAGTCGTCCAATCCTTGCACGACTGCGACGCCGCGTCCCCGGCTGGTCAACAAGATGGGGCGGTGTGTGTCGTTGGTTCGATGCACGACCTTACCCGGATTCACTTTCAGATCGGATAATGGAATGACATCTTCAGAAAATTTTGTTTGCATCACAGCCTTCTGCTATTGAGTTATGCTGAATAGCGCCATTATTAGCACCTGTCTACAGGTGCGGTCAACGGTGATATTTGCGATAGCTGACATTTTATTTAAACGTCAGCCGCAACGGCCACCTCAATCCTGCAGCACCACCCCCACCAACGTTTTCGCCTGAATCAGCTTCAACAGCTCCACCGTCGCTCTGGCATCAGCGGCAGCGCGATGGTGGTTATGCAGTGGAATTTCAAAATGTTGCGCCAACTTGCCAAGGCTGTAACTGGCAAGCCCCGGGTAAGCTCGGCGCATTTGCACCACGGTGCAAAACTTCGGTAGTTGCAGCGGATAACCACAACGGCCAAGTTCTGCTCGGACAAAACCGTAGTCAAAATTAACGTTGTGGGCAACAAAAATACTGTCGCCGATAAATTCCGAAAGCTTGGCGGCAATTTCGGAAAATAGCGGAGCTGATGCCACCATCTCGTTGGTGATGCCGGTTAATTTCTGGATAAAATAAGGAATGCGCCGCTGCGGGTTCACCAGGCTGGAAAACTCATCGATAATCTCGCCGTATTGCACTTTGTAAGCGGCAATGTCGGTGATGCGATCGTTCTCTGCTTTGCCACCGGTGGTTTCAACGTCAATCACCACATAAACCCGATCCGGACTTTGCCACCACTGCACTTGCATCAGCGACACCGCAAAGCCAAACTCGCGCAGGCTCATCAATCGGGTGAGCTGGTTGCGCCTTAAACTGTCGCCGACGGCTTTGAGTTCCACCAACTGGATTTCTGGCGTGCCAGCGGCACTTTCTCTGGCCAGCAATAAATCCGGAAAACCGCTGCTGCAACGACGAAAATCCTGTGCCATCTGCCGGATGATTTTCGAAAGCGTCCCAGCTGGCGCGCCATGCACCAATAACGGCAACATCGCCGCCAAATCCGGATGCCAGCTAAACACCGCATTGGCTTTTTGAAACTGTGCGCTGTAGGTTTTCAGCAGTTGTTTGACGGCAACGGCCGGATCGTCCAATAACGCGATTTGCTGTTCAATCAAGGCTTGCTGGCGCTGATAAAATTCGCCGCTGGTTAAATCACGCGGCCTTCGTTCAAACTCGTTGTAGATGGCACTTTGCTCAGACTCAAACAACGGCTGCCACAACAACAAGCCAAACAAGCCCAGCCAGAGTTCGTTTTCGGCATGAAACGCCTGATAACCCTGTTGCTTAAAATATTGCACTGCACCGCGTTCGGTTTGACCCAGATACAATTCGTCCAGCGTGATGGTGGCAGCGCTGCGTAAAAAGTCTGTCAAATCTGAGGTGGGTTTTTGCTGCAGTTTACGACTGGCAAAATCGCGGGCAAACCACAGTTCATCGTCGCAACTTGGGTTATCGAGCATTTGCTGAAGCTGTTGTTGCATGGCTTGCGCCATCTGCGGATCGGTGCGATTGGCATAAAACAACCGCAGCAGGCGTTCGGATGCCGGATAACTGGCGCTTTGCTGGTAAAAGCCGATGGCGAGTTGGGTTAATGCAGCGCGCTGACGATGAGCATCGTCTATTAAGACAACATCGCCACTGACGTGCGTGAGCAGCTTTTCTGTCAGCCGACCCAGCGCTGTGCATAACGCTTCCCGTTGCAACCGCGTGCGATCATCCAAAGGCTCAGGCCACGCCAGCATTTGTTGTTGCCATTGCCGCAATGCCGCTTCCTGAGCCAGTAGATCCAGACTTTTCCAGCCTTGCTGCAAAGTCTGCAGCTGTGGTTTTAACCGGGCATATGCAAAAGCCGCCAGCGCCTGATCGCGGTCGGTGTAACGCGCCTGAAATTCTTGTTTAAAACCACTGCCCGGCAGAATGCCTAAATCGCGTAGTGTAAATGCGGTTAGGCTGGTTTCAAAACGGCCAAAATACAGGAAATACAGATACTGCAATTCGGTTTGCGCCCGCAGTGCGACCAGTTCGCCATGCTGCTCAGACCATAATTGGATCGAGCCTGGCGTAAGTAGCTGATGTTGTTCTATATACTGCTGGATCTGCGGTTTGGTACTGGCTTTTTTGAGGACGGGCAACACTGGATCCAGTTCACCACCCGCCAAAGTAACCAGCTCCAGCAAATGCTCTTTATTGGCGCGTTGTAGCCAATCAGCGAGATCTTCGGCAGTTGATGGCCTATCCAGTAATCCTGCGTGAAACAGCATCGCCACCGCGGCCGCTTGATCTGGCACTTCGTCGTATTCAACATCTTTGAGGGCAAACACCAGCCCTTTGCGGTTTAACAGCCGCACCCACAGCCGCTGGGCGGTTAATGGCAATTGCTGAAATTTTTCAATCAGTTGCAGATGCTTCGGCAACAATACGCTGTGATAACGACTGTGCAACACCGCCAGCAAATCGCGAAAATGGGTCAGATAATAATCCGGTGGTAACTGCAGTTGTGATGCGGCCATGGGCTATTTTATAAAAAACAGGGATATTTTGAGTGTATCAAAGACTGTATATTTGTACAGATTAAAACTATTGGCCGCCGCTTTCTACACTCAAAGTGTTACATTCAGATACAAAGCTTTGCCGATTGCTGCAACTTACGGCCTTGCTGTGAGGTCAGAGACAAAGTTAAGCTCTGACTATCTTGTCAGTTATGACACCCCTGCTTCACACGGAAATCACAAGGAAACCGGATGAATACTAAAAGTTTACTCGATCAGTTATTACGTTCAGGCAGCGAAATGTTGCAGGGGAAATCTTCTGGCAGCTCAGGCTATGGCCAATCAGGTTACGGTCAATCGACTTCTGGCAACAGCAACTACGGCCAGCAAAAAAGCCAAAGCAGCGGCAGTCTGACCGACACGCTGTCATCGTTGTTATCCGGTAAAGGTGGCGCCGCGATGGCCGGTGGTGCTTTAGGTTTGTTACTTGGCAGCAAGTCCGGCCGGAAAATGGGTGGCACGGTACTCACTTACGGTGGTTTAGCTGCGCTTGGTGCATTGGCGTTTAAAGCTTATCAAAATTATCAGCAGCAGAGCCCGGGGCAAAGTCAGCAATCAAATCCGGTGCAGCCTTTTGATCAGCTGTCTGCACCACAAGCCGAAGTGCATTGCACCGTGATTTTGGTGGCACTGATTGCAGCCGCCAAAGCCGATGGCCATATTGACGATCGTGAGCGTGAACTGATTGATGGCGAAGTGGCGAAATTAACCTCAGATCCTTCATTACAACAATGGGTTGATCGCGAGCTGAAAAAGCCGTTGGATCCAGCCGAAGTGGCTTCACACGCCAAAGATCAGGCGATGGCAGCAGAGATGTATCTGGCTAGTTTGCTCACGGTAGATGAGCAGAATTTTATGGAAAAATCCTATTTGCAGGAACTGGCGCGCCAGTTAAAGCTGGATCCGGCGTTGCAAGAGCAGTTGGCATTGCAAGTGAAACAAGCGGTAGCGGCAACGAGTTAAGGTTTGCTTGAACATATTTTTTTAAAAAGCCGGTTGATGGACTGACGCTTGCAGGCTTGTTGGCGGACTACCTGCGGTGAGTCCGCCCTACGCTTAACATACGTTTAAAGCATTGATTTGAAGATAAAAAACCGTAGGGCGCTACTCACCGCGTCAGCGGTAGTACGCCATTGACGGCAATCGCGGTTGTAGCCCGCGGTTTTCGAATGAATACCTTCTGCGTCATTTACCCTCGCAACAAAACTTCCTGCTCCAGGAAGTTTTTGGTTTTGCTAAATGCCTCCACCAAGCCAAACAGCTGATGTTTTTCCGCCAGTTGCAGCGCTTTGGTAAGCTGCTGCGGTTGTTTTGGCGGATGAATAAAACCACCAAGCCAGGGCGTTAAATCCGGGGACACCACCAACTTCACTTTGTCGCCCCATTTTTTCTGCAGCAAATCAAAGGTTTCCAGGCCAGCAGCGTCATAGTCAAAAGCACAATAGATGTCTTTGTACTGCGCCAGAAATGGCTGCAGTAACGCCGAACCAATGCGGGAACCAGATGCCAACGCTATATCGCTACTCGCCAGACTAAAATCCTGCACCAACATCTGCTGCGCCAAAGCGACAACTTCAGGATGGCGGAAGAAATTCTCTTCGTTTTCAATCAGTAACAAGCACTTTTTCGGCTGAAAATTCTGCAGTAGCTGCACGCTGCCATCAAACTTACTTTGCGCCAATACTAAATCGGGCCGAGCATCGGTTAATGCCTGGTGATACAACAGCAGATAACTATGTGAGGTATTGGCGCGGTGCGAATCGCCCTGCAAACTGGCGATTTGCCGGCTAGCCGGTTCCAGCGCGCTTTGCCACAACTGTTCAAACAACGCAGCATCAACAACACTGACCTGCCATTTTCCGGCGCCGACTACCCGCACTTTAAACAGCTCAGCCCGGCGCTGATAAAAGCCCGGCGGCAGTAATTGCAGCATTTTGCTGTACTGTACCGATTTACCGTCTTTAATTTGCTGCAGGTACTTTTTCAGCATCAGCTCAGCACCTTGTGTACTGCATGGCGCCAGTCTTCCAGCAACATAGCGCGCTCAGAAGCAGCCATTGCTGGTGTAAAGCATGTCACTGCTTTTTGCACCAACGCGGTTTCGGCCAAACTGCCGTACCAACCGGCTTGAACCCCCGCCAATAATGCCGCGCCATAAGCCGAGGTATCAGCCACAGCAGGCCTCAGCACCGTCAGATTCAACACATCGGCTAAGTGCTGACAGAACCAGTTGTTCGCCACCATACCACCGTCAATTTGCAGCTGACTGATACTGGCACCATCCGCTTGCATCGCCTGCAGCAAATCGCTGGTTTGATACACAACAGCTTCCAGCACAGCACGCGCCAGATGCGCTTTGCCGCTACCCAGGCTAAGGCCACTGAGACTGGCTTTGACATCAGAGCGCCAATAAGGCGCCGCCAAACCGGTAAATGCCGGCACTAAATACACACCACCGTTATCCGGCAGACTGGCTGCCAAGGCTTCAGTTTCACTGGCGCACTGGATAATACCCAGCTGATCGCGCAGCCATTTTACCGCCGCACCTGCAACAAAAATCGCCCCTTCCAGCGCATATTGGGTTTGCCCCTGCACCGTACTGGCGACAGTGCATAACAGCCGCTGTTCGGAAATCAGTGGCTGACAACCGGTATTTAACAGCGCAAAACAACCAGTGCCATATGTACTTTTTAACGAACCGCTACTGACACAACCCTGACCAATCGCCGCTGCTTGTTGATCGCCAATCAGCGCCAGAATTGGCAATTCAGTGCCAAACCATTTTGCATCGCAGCGGCCAAAATCATCGGCGCTTTGTTTCACCTGTGGCAACATTTCCAGCGGAATATCAAACAGCTGCAGTAACTCCGTATCCCAGCTTAGGCTTTGCAGGTTCAGCAATAAAGTGCGGCTGGCATTGCTGGTATCGGTGGCGTGTACTTTGCCGCCGGTTAGTCGCCACAGTAGAAAGCTATCGATAGTGCCAAAGGCCAGTTGCTGGTCATCTAGCGCTTGTTTGACTTCAGGCTGGTGGTCCAGCAACCAGCGGATTTTCGAAGCCGAAAAATATGGATCCAACTCCAGCCCGGTTTTTTTCCGCACCAGCGGCGCATGGATTTGAAGTTGTTGACAATAGTCCGCCGTGCGCCGATCTTGCCAGACGATAGCCGGCGCCAGCACGTCACCACTTTGTTGATGCCACAGCACTGTGGTTTCACGTTGATTGCTGATGCCGATGCCGGTCACCTCAAGATCCAACGCGACAGCTTGCGCCAGCACATCCCGGCATACCGCCAGCACCGATAACCAAATCAGTTCAGCATCCTGCTCCACCCAGCCCGATTGTGGAAAGTGGCAATTCAGCTCTTGTTGCGCTTGCGCAAGTAGCTCTCCGTCACGACTAAATAACATGGCGCGGCTAGACGAAGTACCTTGATCAATGGCCAGGATCACTGGTTGTGGCATGATTGCTCCGCAGGCAATAATGGCGGCGTCAAATGTTAACAAAACCGCCTGAAAAAACAGGTTTTAACCAGCTTAACGGCGAAGTGCTTACCTGCCAACTGCCGTGACCAAGGATGCTGAAAATTAATTCAAAAAAACTTAATTACTGATCCGTCCAGTAAATCAAAAGCTTAGCAAAAAAGTGTCAGGATACTTTACATAAATGAGATAACGTTTTGAAAAGCTTAATAACTCTATATTGAAATTGTCATAATTATTCTCTAATTTAGCCAAGCTGAACATCAACACCACAGTCATGATCTGTGGTGTATGAGTCCGATAGCAAAGTCGGCACTGTTAAATTTCCAACAAAGCGATCAACTGCAGAACTAACAAGAATCGACAAACAAATTAATCAAACAAATTAATCAAACAAATTAATCAAACAATTAACTAAAAAATTAAGAACACAAGTAACCAAACAATCAACCAACAGCCATGGAAACCCTATGAAATTTAAACTGCTCCTGCTGCCAGCGCTTTTGGCGCCCGCACTTCAGGCTGAACCTTTTATTTCTGAATATGTAGAAGGTTCTTCAAACAATAAAGCGCTGGAAATTTACAACCCTTCAAGCAGCCCGTTAAATCTAGCCGGTTACAGTATCAAAGTATTTTCAAACGGCGCCGTCACCGCCGGCAAAACCGTGAATTTATCCGGTGAAATTGCCGCCAAATCGGTGTTGGTGTTGGTTGATACCGCCGCAGTGCAAGAATTAAAAGACAAACAAACGTCCGCCAGCTTAACGCTCGGCTCAGGCAATTTTAACGGTGATGACGCCGTTGCGTTATACAACGGCACTACTTTGGTTGATGTCGTGGGTCAGATTGGTTTCCGTCCTGCGAGTAGCTGGGGCACTGGCGATATCAAAACCATCGATAAAACCCTGGTCCGCCAATCAACTGTCACTCAGGGCGACAACGATGGCAGTGATGCTTTTGACCCGGCAGCCCAATGGGTCTCTTTTGCCGTCAACACTTTCAGCAACCTGGGTTCTCATAGCATGGAAGGCGGTGGCGGCACGGATCCAGATCCGGACCCAACGCCGGATCCGTTGATCGGCGCCTGCGGTGAAACCGCAACTTTCATCAGCGCCATTCAGGGCAGCGGCACTGCATCAGCCGAAGTTGGCAAAATTCATATTATTGAAGGTATTGTCACTCAGCAACTGCAAACAGCCACTGGCTTTTATGTGCAGGAAGAAGCGGCAGATTCAGACAACAACCCAGCCACTTCCGAAGCAATCTTTATCTACAACAACGGCGTGACGGACTACCCGGCAGCGGGCAGCAAAGTGCGGATCATCGGTGTGGTTGAAGAATTCTTCACCAAAACCCAGTTAAAACGCTCAGCCGCATTGCTGGATTGTGGCCCGGGTGAAGCAATTGCTCCGGTAGCACTCAGCCTGCCGTTCAGCAATCTGACCGGCCTGGAAGCGCTGGAAAGTATGCAAGTGCAAATCGGTCAGTCGCTGACTGTGTCTGATACCTTCAGCCTCGGCACTTATGGTGAATTGGGTTTGTCGTCGAAACGTCTGTACACCCCAACCAACCAGTTCCGTCCGGGCACGGCTGAAGCCATCGCCCTTGCCGCGCAGAACAAGCTGGATAAAATCATTCTGGACGACCTGCAAAACGGCAAAAACCCGGCCAATATCAGCTACCCAGCGCCAGGTTTAACCATGAACAACCCGGTCCGTCTGGGCGATACGTTCAGTAATCTGCAAGGTGTGCTGGACTTCAGCTTCAGCGCCTGGCGGTTATTGCCAGCCGTCACGCCAACCCATACTGCCAGCAACCTGCGCCAGGACGCGCCAGAGCTGAAACGTCAGGACAGTCTGACCGTTGCCAGCTTTAACGTGCTGAACTACTTCAACGGGAACGGCGATGGCACGGGTTTCCCAACCTCACGCGGCGCCAACAGCACTGTGGAATTTGAACGTCAGGCTGACAAAATTGTCGCGGCTTTGGCGGCAATGGACGCAGATGTGGTAGGTCTGATGGAAATTGAAAACGACGGTTATGGTTCCGCCAGCGCTATCGTTGATTTAGTCAGCCGCCTGAATGCGGTGGCCGGTGCCGGCACTTATAGCTTCGCCAGCGTGCCAGGCAGCACCGCACTTGGTACTGATGAAATTTCCGTTGGCCTGATTTACAAAGCTGCTTCGGTAGTGCCGGTGGGTAATGCAGTTACCACCAGCAGCGGTGTGTTTGGTTTTGGTAACCGTCAACCATTGGTCCAAACCTTCAAAGAAGTGAAAACCAATGAAGTGTTCAGTGTGGCAGTCAACCACTTTAAATCAAAAGGCAGCTGCCCGGGTTCAACCAGTCCGGATCGCGACTTTAAAGATGGCCAAAGTTGCTGGAATGCGACCAGGGTGCAGGCTGCAACACAGCTGATGGCATTCTTAAACACCGCGCCTACCGGCAGCACCGATCCAGATGTACTGGTGATTGGTGACTTAAACGCTTACGCCAAAGAAGATCCAATTCATACCTTCGTTAGCGCTGGTTTTGTTAACCTGATTGAAAAACATCAGGGTAATCGTGGTTATGGCTACAGCTTCAGCGGTGAAAGTGGTTATCTGGACCACGCTCTGGCCAGCAGCAGCTTGTCATCGCAGGTGTCTTATGCCACTGAATGGCATATCAACTCCGACGAGCCGATTGTGTTTGACTACAACGTCGAAGACAAAACATCACAACAACAATCCGACTTGTATCAGGACACGCCGTTCCGCTCTTCTGACCACGATCCGGTCGTAGTAGAACTGGCACTGAGCACGGCAAAACCTGCTGATTTGGATAAAGACGGTGATGTTGATAACAACGATATCAACCTGTTTAACCAGTTACTGCGCAGTGGTGCGGTGCTGAGTTTAAGCTACGACTTTAACAAAGATGGCAAAGTGAACAGTACCGATGCGCGGGCGATGGCGGCGTTATGTACTTATGCCCGCTGCGCGATTAAATAAGCAGTCTGCTTCGCACATGACCGCAGTGCTGAACTGCGCTGCGGTCTTTACAGCATAACAATTTGATTAAATGATTAATTTTGGATGTGAACAATGAAAAAATTCTTTGCGGTACTCGGTTTATTCTTCAGCCTGCAAACACAGGCTGCTTTAATCAGTGTTGAACTGGACAATACCAGCTATCAGAAAGGCGATACCATCAGCGCCAGTATCTGGATGAGCGATTTAAACACCGCGCTGGCCGGTTTTAATCTCGATTTATGGTTTAAATCAACGGCTCTGACCTTTGACAGCATCACCTTTGGCAATTACCTGACCGTTTTTGCTGACACCGACAAATATTCAGCCGTCAGCGGCAATTTGCTGAACTTCTCGGAACTGAACTTTGACGCATTAGATTTTGAACTGGCTGAGTTACAAGCCACGCCAGACAACCGTTTCCAGCTGGCGACCATTACTTTTATCGCCAAAAAAGCCGGTGCTTTTGCCCTGAACTTCAACAAAGTTGAATTAAGCGATGGCTGGGGTGTTGAGATCCCGGCTGACGAAGTGCAAATCGGCAACACCAGCGGCGTGATTGAAGGCGTGGAAGAAGTTCCGGCACCAGCAACGTTGCTGTTGTTGGTACCAGCACTGCTGTGGTTAGCCCGTCGCCGTTAAGTAAATCGTCCAGCGACGAGTCAAAGGCGATGCTCTGATCGCTGATGACGGCATCGATGAACTGCTCCTTCGGGGGCAGTTTTTTTTGACTTTATTAAATCACAATTGGGGTAGCACTTCGGACTATAGTATTAACCACAGCTTATTTAAGCGATGGAGAGAGTTCAAATGGAATTGACTGTGGTCGAAAAACACACCATCACCTCGACCTTTTTATTGCTGGATCAGGCCGAGAAAAGCTTTGCAAAGCTTTTTTATGATTGTTTGTTTGAATTGGCTCCGATGATTAAACCAATGTTCAAAAGTGATCGTCAACTGATCGAACAGCATTTTTTCATCATTTTCAGCACTGCGGTCGGCAATGTGACGCATCCGGAATCACTTCGAACGACCCTCCTGAATTTAGGCGAAAGGCACCGCGCTTATGGTGTCGAATCGTGTCACTTTGGCATTGTCAAATCAGCCCTGCTCTTGGCGATTCAGCATGAATTAAAAGGTCAGTGCAACGCCAACATAGAAAACGCCTGGTCCAAATACTACGACTTTCTGGCCGCCACCATTCAGGAAGGAATGCTGAGCCAGTCACATATAGCGCAATGCTGAGCACCACAATCAGCAGATAGCAGGGCCAAATAATCCCTGTTCGTCAGTAATTGGTTCGTCAGCAATTGTACTGCCAGCCAGTTCGTTTCACACTGTAAAGCGCCCTCGCACAGCTGAAGATTCTGAAAGATCCTGATCACCCTGCGGCCGAAATTTGAAGTTCTGCCGATCCCAGCTTAAGGTTAGATGCTGGTTTTACTTCATCTAAAGACCAGCCGCTACCACAAAATCAGCAGTAAAGTCCGAAATAAACCGGTTGAACTGTCTAAAAATCAGATGGATATGCAAATCCGTAACTTTTGTTATGTTTCGATTATGGTATGCTCAGGTTATTGCTGAGGACCGAATATCACCGAGGTCTCATGTTCGATTCGTTACGCATCCGATTGATCTTATTATTGTTAGGCTTGCTCAGCTTGATGGCGGTTGCCATTGGTTTTGCCACGCTCAGTGCGATGAAACGGGACAGTTATTCTCAGGCGCAGCAGTCGTTGTCGGTCGCCAGCAAAGTGTTCCAGCAAGCCCTCGCCAACCGCTCCGAGCAGCTCAGTACTTCAGTACGGATCGTTGCCAGTGATTTTGGTTTTCGCCGCGCCGTGGCAACGTCCGAGCAGGAAACCATCGCCTCGGTGCTGGAGAATCATGGTGGCCGTATTCAGGCCAATGTCAGTGTGTTGTTATCCCCCAGCGGCGAATTACTTGCCAGCACACAGCAACAAATCAGCCAGACGCAAATCACAATTTTATATAAAGAAATGAAGCAAAGTGGCCGCGACAGTCTGGCCGATATTGTGCTGATCGGTGACGACGCTTATCAGTTGGTAATGATGCCGGTGAAAGCCCCGCAGCTGATCGCTTGGGTCGGCATGGGGTTTTTATTGGATCAGGATTTAGCCACCCAAATCAAAGGTGTGACCGATCTGGACATCAGCTTCAGCCGGGTGACGCCGGGCCAGCAGCTACTACTGGCCACCACCTTGCAACAACAGCTACCGGCAACCTTGCCGCACAATACCGGATCTAGTGTCGGCGATGGCGAAAATCTGGTGTTTGACGATGTGATCCCGCCTTATTTAACCCACGCCGTGGCGCTCGACAGCCAGCAGCAATTGTTTGCGTTTTTACATTTAGCCACTGCCCGCTGGCGTGACAACTATCTACAGGCGCGCAGCCAATTGCTGTTGATTTTTGGTCTTGGCCTATCGTTGGCCTTATTACTCGCCTATCTGGTGGCGCGCAGCATTACCCAGCCACTACGCCAACTCACTGATTTTGCACGGCAAATTGGTCAGGGGATCCGAGCAACAGCGCCCCTTATTCATAAAGGTGAAGTGGGTTTACTCAGCCAAACCCTGACCAAAATGCAGCAGGATATTTTACAGCGTGAACAACAAATCTTGTTCCAGTCACAACATGATTCACTGACCGGCCTCGCCAACCGCAGTTTTGTCGAACAACAATTACCAGCGCTGCTGCACCAGCCGAACTTGCAATTATTGCTGATCAACATCAAAGACTTTAAACATATCAACGACACCTTTGGTTATCAGAATGGCGATTTGTTACTGCAACAACTGGCCAACCGCCTGAAATCGAGCCCACTATTAAGCCTGCAGCCGCCATTATTACTGGCGCGGCTTGGTGGCGATGAATTTTTGCTGCTTTTACCACAACAGCTACCACAACAATTTCCACAACAGCCGCCCCAACAAAGCCGAACAACGCCGCTTGCGAGCCTGCAATTTGCGCTGAGTCAGGAATTTAAACTCGGTGGTTCCAGCATGAATCTGACGCTGGCGCTGGCGCTTTATGTGCTGGAATCGACCGAGATCAGCGCCGACGATGCTTTGCGCCGGGCCGATATTGCGATGGTGCACGCCAAGGTGCGACATGACCATCTGGCGGTGTATCAATCAGGTCAGGATGAAAGTCATCAGCGCGAACTAACCATTCTGCGTGACCTGCCGTTGTCGTTAAAAAGTGGTCAGATGTTTGTGGTGTATCAGCCTAAAGTCAGCCTTGGCCAGCAAATTTGTCACTCGTCTGAGGCGCTGATCCGCTGGCAACACCCGGAACTTGGTTTTATTCCGCCGGATGAATTTATCCGGTTGGCCGAACATTCCGGCTTAATTGCGCTGGTGACGGATTGGATGATTGACCAGGTGCTGGCCCAGCTGACGCGCTGGCAGCAGCAACAGCTTAAAATGAAAGTCGCAATTAACCTATCGGCGCACGATTTACTCAATCCCGAATTGCCAGCGCAGATGGCAAGCCGGTTACAGCATTTTCAGCTGTCACCGTCGGCGCTGGCGTTGGAAGTAACCGAAGGCGCGGTGATGCAGGACCCGGCACAGGTCATTCATGTGTTAACCCAGCTGCGGGATATGGGCATCGAACTGGCGATTGACGACTTTGGTACCGGCCAGTCATCATTGGCGTATCTGAAACAATTGCCGGTCCACGAAGTGAAAATTGACCGCGCATTTATTAAAGATATTGAGCATAATCAAAATGATGAGCTGATAGTGCAAGCCACCACTCAACTGGCACATGGCCTGGGTTTAAAGGTGACAGCGGAAGGTTTGGAAAATGTCGCCGGCCTTGCCAAACTACAACAGCATGGTGTGGATACAGTGCAGGGGTATTTTTTCTCCAAACCCTTGCCGGCAGCAGCCTTTGAGCAATGGCTGCAGACGTTTGAACCCAGTCGCGACCGTTGGTTTGGTCGCAGCGATAATAGCGGGAGTTTTTGATGAAACGACTGATCTGTGCTTTGGTTGGATTGATGCTGTCATTGCCAGCGGCCGCGGGCAGTAAAGTCATTGCCACCGGCGGTTCGACCTCGATTGAAGGCGCCGCTGGGGGTGGCATTGTGCCCTGGGCGGTGATTAACGGCTACGCGAGTAGCGGCCAGTGGTCGGTCAATAGCTTTACCAGCCGCGTCGGTGTTGATGACTTTACCTTACAAAATTTCGGCATCGGCGCCAGTTATAACAATCAATGGGAAGTGTCACTGACCCGGCAGAAATTTAACCTCGATACTATTGGTGGCGATTTACAGCAGGACGTCTTGGGTCTGAAATACCATATCGCCGGTGAATTGTTGTACACCAGCCTGCCGCAAATCAGTGTTGGATTACAGTATAAAAAACACCGCAACTCCGGTTTACCCCTGGCCGTTGGCGCGCAAAACGATTCCGGTACCGATGTCTATCTCGCCGCCAGCAAAGTGTATTTTGGCGCGGTGGCGGGTCGCAACCTGTTATTAAACGCCACCATTCGCGCCACTAAAGCCAACCAAATTGGCTTGCTCGGTTTTGGCGGCGCCAACCACAATAACTACCAATATATGTTTGAAAGTTCAGCGGCGGTGCTGCTACGGCCGGATTTGGCGGTCGGTATTGAATTCCGGCAAAAACCAAACAATCTGGCCTTTGCTGACGAAGAACACTGGCGCGATATTTTTGTCGGTTGGTTTATTAACCAGAATTTCAGTGTGGTGGGTGGTTATGTTGATTTAGGCAGCATCGCTGGCCTCGCCCAACAACAAGGCTATTATCTGGCGCTGGAGGCCACCTTTTAATGAAAGCATCTCTAATCAAAGCATCCCTAATGAAAGCATCATCTTTATCCGGCCTATGGCTGAGTTTGTGTTTAGCGGTGTTTGGGGTAACCGCCCTGAGCGGTTGTAGTCAGACAGCTTCGAAAGATCATCTGTATCAACAGCTTGGCAGCACAGTGGGCATCGAAAAAATCGTCGATGCTTTATTGGTCGAAATTGAAAACGACCCACAAATCGTTCACCATTTTCGCGACACTGATATTGCCAGATTTCGGAAGTTATTGATTGAACAGCTCTGTGAACTCAGCGGTGGCCCGTGTAAATACACCGGTGTCAGCATGCAGGAAAGTCACACCGGTTTTAAAATCACCCAGGCCGATTTTGACAATCTGGTGCGGCATCTGATGAAAGTGATGACGGAACAGAACATTAGCATTGCCGCACAAAACCAGCTGCTGGGCCTGTTGGCACCGATGTATGGGGATGTGGTGTATCGTTAGTCTGGGCTATTCTGAGCCGAACAGGCAGCATTATTTCACCTGTTCATAACGAGCATGTTGATAGCTGGTCCGGCTGTGATGGAGTTCGGCCAGCCTGCCACTCCGATACAGCTGCGCCATACCCAAATCATAAGCTCTGGCCAGCTGTCTGCCTTCAAAATCGTTCTGAAACAATGGGTAAAGTGGCTGTGCTGCTAAAATCTCCAGACTATACAGCGGCAGCACCATTGGATCTGGTTGATGACTCTGATAGCTGATAAATGCCGCCAGCCGTTGGTGTTGCAACAGCATAAAACCTTCTTCTTCAGTGGCCACTTCATAGGGTTCAACCGGAACCGGTAAATACTGATCAAAGTCATACCCCAACAACCAGCCCACCGGACGGTCTTTTAACTGGGCTAAGTTTTGCAGCGGCTGTAGGCTGTACAACTGCACACTTTGATCATAATCCAGATGCCAGCGTGGAAAAAACCGACTGGGATCTTCGTGGTGATAATCCGCCAACAACACATCAGCCCGCTTGGCATAAAACATGTGTTTTGCCCGCTTCCAGTTACTGAGCCGAAAATTCAGTTTGATATCCTGGCTGGCCATCGCTTCGCGGAAAATCTGAAAATATAAACCAGAGCCGTCGGCATGGGTCAGTCCTTGCCACGGAGAAGCCGCGATCGTAATCGATTTCGCCATCACAGCCGGCAAAAACAACAGCAACAACATGCCGCAGCAGTAACGGGTTATGGCAAAATGAACCTTCAATACAAACATAGACTGCCATCCAGCGCCAAACATCGTCGGATCATTAAAAATCATAAGCTACTTTATCAATAGGTGTTTCTTTTGCTAAAAGCAAGCTTTACACGAATAAGGACAGCCAATGCCTCAGCTGGTATTTTTGGATCAGGCAACTTTGCCGGACGTTGATTTAAGCCCGTTGCAACAATTAGCAATGCCGTTTAAATGCTACCCGCACACTGCGCCTGACGAAGTACTGGCTCGGTTGGCTGACGCCAGGGTCGCAATCGTCAATAAAGTGGTGCTAAACGCGACCACCTTGGCGCAATTACCCAACTTGAAACTGATTTGTGTTGCCGCCACCGGCGTTAATAATGTTGATCTGATAGCAGCAGCAGCGGCCGGGATCACCGTCTGCAACGCCCGTGACTACGCCCAGCACGCAGTGCCGCAGCAAGCGCTGGCGTTGTTGCTGGGATTGTTTAATCAAATCGTGCCTTATCAGCAGGCGGTGCAACAAGGCGCCTGGAGCCGAAGCCCGCAGTTTTGCTGGTTGGGTTACCCGATCCGGCAATTAGCCGGGCTGAATTTTACTGTGGTCGGTTACGGCGGATTGGGACAGGCGACCGCGCAACTGGCGGCCGCATTTGGCATGAACATTCTGATCGCCGAGCGACCGGACAGCGCCGTTGTTCGCAAAGGACGACTGAGTTTTCGCCAGGCGTTACAGCAAGCCGATGTCCTGTCACTGCACTGCCCCGCGACCGCCGACAATCAACAGCTGTTAAATCGCGAAACCTTAAGCTGGCTGAAACCCTCGGCGGTGCTGCTCAATACTGCCCGTGGCAGTCTGATTGACTCCACCGCACTGGCCCAAGTGCTGAAAAGCGGCCAGCTGGCCGGCGCCGCACTTGATGTATTAGACATCGAACCACCACCTCTTGATCACCCGCTGTTGCAACCAGACGTACCAAACATCCTCATTTCACCCCATGTCGGCTGGGCCAGTCAGCAAGCGATGCAAACATTGGTCGAACAAACCGCTGACAACATCCGCAGCTTTTTTGCCGGGACACCCAAACGTTGTTGCTAGAGCTGTTTGGCAGTTAAGTTCCGCTTTTGTGGTCAATAGTGTTTGGCTGGTCCACTGCCACCAGAGTACACTAGGCGTTTGTAGTGCAGCGACATCATGCCGACATTACTTTTCTTGCAGGAGCAGCCCAGTTGAATAGTCGTTGGTTAATCATTTTGTGGTGTCTGAGCGCCCCGTTGCACGCAGATCCGTTGGCCACCGACATCCAACAAATTCAGCGTGAACCGGCGCGATTTGCCAGCGAACTGAGTGAAGTCGCGGTTGAACAACGGGATGCCATCCACTGGTACAAACTCGCCCATGCCTATTTGCGTCTGCAAAACAAAGATGCGGCGCTCAGTAGTGTCAATATGGCTTTGCAGCTGGGCTTAGCTGACGACGTTACCGTACAGGCGCTGGAGCAAAAAGCGCTGATTTACGGCATGTTATTTCGCGATAATCAACAAGCATTGGCGGCACTGCAACTGGCTGAAACCAAACTCACCAGCCTGAACTCGGCGAATAAACCACAGTTACAAACCAGCGTGTATGAAAGTTTTGCCCAGGCCTACAATCAAACCGGCAACATGACCGAAGCCATTCGGTATGCCGAGCTCAGTATCGCCATCGCCACTGAACATCAGCTACCGCTGCCGGAATTACAGGCACGACTGACTGCTGGCCGACTGGCGCTACAGCAAAACAACTTTGTGCTGACCCAATTACATCTGAGCCGGGCGCTGGCCTTAGCGATTGAATTGGACCGCACCACGTCGTTAGGCTCTATTCATTTGCGATTGGGGATGGCCTATCGCAAGTTATCGCAGCAAAACCTGGCACTGGAGCATTTTGCCAAAGCCGAACAGCTGTTCCAGAAACCAGCGGACAGCCGGCAACGGCTGAGTGTATGGATTAATCAGGCCGAAACTTACCTACAACTGGCCGATCCGGTTGCGGCAGAACCGATTTTGGCTAAAGCCCTACAGCTTGCCACTGAATTACAGGATGTCCATTTACTCGGGCTGGTGTACTTCGGACAAGCGCAGTGGGCGATGCAGCAACAACAATTGCCGCAAGCCAGACAACAGCTGAATAAAGCACTGCAGCTGTTTAATCAGTTAGAGCATGCAGGCCAGCAACTGGAAGTCAGTTTGGCGATCGTTGAGGTTGCCTTGCAACAGCAGGATGTTGAAGCCGCTAGCGCTGCCATGCCAGCGGAGACTTTACTGGCCGACTTACCGGATTTTCTGCAACAACGGTATTGGCAGATGGCGGCGCAGTTAAACGCAGCGCGCTTACAGTGGCAGCCGGCATTTCTGGCCAGCGAAAAGGCCAGCGTATTGCAGAGCACCTTACTGAAAAACCAACAAAAATACACCCTGGATTTGCTGAATAACAGCTTGCAGCTGCAACAGCAGCAACAACAATTGACTGGATTGCAACGTCAGCAGCGCTGGTACCAACTAGCTATTTTAATATTATCTATCAGTTGGGTGGCAAGTCTGTTCTGGTTATTCAGACGGAAACGACAGGGCAGGAGCCGAGAAGATCTGACTGAGGCGACCCATCTGCCACAAGCCGCTAGTTGGACTGAGTTTTGCCGTAAACTGCAGCGCGAGTATCACAAATCCCAACCGCTGCAGCTGCAGTGCATTCAACTGGCACAACCACAGCAGTTTAAGTTTCTGTGTGGTGAGCAAACTCTGCGTCGTGCCATGCAGCAATTGATCAGCGCCTTGCCCGCTGAACATCTGGCCAGTTATGCCGTGCACACCGACGCGGTATGGCTGATCTGGCGTTGTCCACCCGCAGGCTTTGCTCAAATCGAACAACAACTGAATTACTTATTGTTGCAACAACAGGCACAACTGCCAACAAAACCAACGCTGTACAGCTTTGTCGCACCACTACAGCCGTTGCTTGGCGATTACTGGCAACCGGCAGACTTGGCTGGCCTGCGCGAACTGGTGTGGCTCAGCTGGCAACTAGCGGCTCAACAACAAAAAGCACAGCAGTTATACCGGGTGCAGTTGTACTGTTCACAGCGCAATCCTTGTAGTTGGCAAACTGAAAACGTCCGCGGCGACATTACCAACGCGCTGCGCCTAGGGCTGATTAGTTTAACCTGTAACGATTTGCCGCTGGCGAAGCCGCATTAATCATTTGGACACAATCACTTCTGTGGCCTGATGATTAACGCAAAATTAAAGAAACTCCGTCACTTCACGCCATAACGACGTAGTTCAGCCGGCAGTTGATAATGATATTTACGTCGGCCACCGCCCAGCGCAAAACTCAATTCCACGGCCTGTAACCCTAAACCTGCCGCATCCTGATTGTTGCTGCCGTAACGAGGATCGCCCATCACCGGATGGCCAATGTCAGCAAAATGACGGCGGATCTGATGTTTTCGACCACTAATCAGCGTGATATCCAGCAACGTAGTTGTCGGTTCCTGCCAGCCTGCGACCGGGCTGAACCTGGTTTCACAGGCTTTACCGTCAAGCACGGCATGAATTTGCCCCGCAGCCACCAAGGTAGCATCTAGCTTCCCCAGCACCAGTACCTGATATTTTTTGCTGATTTGATGTTGTTGGATCAGCAGACTGAGTTCCGCTGCAGTTTTCTGCTGATGCGCCACTAACATTAAACCACTGGCTTCCCGATCCAACCGGTGCAGTAAAAATACCGGCCTTTTGCTTTGATGATAAAGTTCGACCACCCGCAGCAAACTCAGATGGTCACCCCATTCGTTGCCTTGCGACAACATACCGGCCGGCTTATACCAGACACTGAAATTACCTTCATCCGCCACCAGCACCGGTGCATCACAGCTGCGTTGCAGTAAATCGCTGTCATAATTTAAATGCAGTTGCTCACCAGCTGCGACCGGGCTTTGTGCCCGGCGTAATCTTTTGTGCTGTTTGCCACGTTGCCAGCTGACGGCACCTTTGTTCATCGCATCTTTCAGCCGCGCTTTTGACAGTTCCGGCACCGCAACGCAAAGCACATCAATCGCAAGTGCTTGCTCGCTGACCACGATAGTTTTTGAGATCCGCATGACTCATCCAGTGACCGGTTTTCGCCGGGATTTGTAAGAAGAAAAAAATTCAGGAGCTATTCAGCCGCAACAAGCAAGGATGATATCAAAGCTACAGGAGCACTGACCATGAAAACCCATGTACTACCACTGATTTTCGCATTATTAACCACCCCTTCAGTGCTCGCAACTGAACCTTTAACCGCATTACAACCAACCAAAGAATCACATTTACCGGCCAGCACCGTCGCCAGCAGCGCTAAAGCCTTACCGAACATTGCTGTCAATCGTTCACTGGCAGTCACACAAGCGTTTCAGAGCAGTGCCTGGTTCCACACCATCGATTTAACCATGCGTTATGACGGCAACAACAATGGCTTTTATTCGCAACTCTATGTCCGTTTTGACGCCCACACCGACTACAACTCACAACCGGTATATGCTGTTTACAGCCTGATTGACAGTTCAGGGTATGAAACTGTCATCCACACCAGTTCAGTCTTCACACTTTATGGCCAAAGCAGTCAGGACTGGTTCGCTATCGAAACTGATTTAAGCCAGCTGCGGACCGGCTATTACAAATTGCTGATTGAATTGGTCGATGCCCGCACCGGTTACCTGCTGGCTGAAGTGTCCGGTTACGACAATGACACCTTAAATCGTCTGCCACTGGAAGATCAGAGCCGCGACGATTTCATCGAAGTGATAGTGCGGGAAGAATCCGGCGGCAGTCTTGGAGTTTTCAGCTTTTTAGCATTAAGCTGTGTTTATCTGAAACGACGGAAATCATCTGGTGCTGAAAATTCTGTTTGTGCTGAATAGTTTACTTTGGTCATCACTCCTGTCAGCGGCTATTGATGTGCAAAAAACTATCGCCAAAACGACGACTGAATTTCGCTATCAATGGCCGCCGGAGCCAGAGTTAAGCTTTCAACTCGACAACACCGCGATTAAAGCGCAGTCCGGTAGCACCCGGCGTTATTCAACTGAACTTGCTGATCAACATATCCGCCATCAGGTGCTATTGGCGGCGGTGAAATTGCAACAACGCGGAATTCGGGTGCAGATGTCGCCGAAAAACCTGCCATTTCGGGTGACAGTGCGCGGCAATGAAGCCAGCCAGGTTGATCAGGTACAGCAACAATTGCAACTAGCGCAACAGCAAGCTTACGACAACTACCTGAAACGTGATTTTTATTATCTAATGAAAAGCCCAACCGGCGAGCAATTTGTGATCCCGGATCACGTGCGGGTGATGCAACAAAGCCGCCCGGCGTTGCAATCCATCTCGAATGCCTTTGTTGATTTATATGGCAAAAATAATATCCGGCAAATCTCCGGAAAAATCAGTGATTGGGTGCAGCAAATCCCTTATCAGGATTTATCCAATCGCCAGGCGTCCGCCGGCAGCGGCTATTCAGCGCCACTGAAACTGTTGGTGGAACATGGCGGCGATTGTGACAGTAAAGCCGTGTTGTATGCGGCGGTGTTGCAGAATATTTTCCCGAAAAACAGTATCGGCATTGTGTATTTTCCAGACCATGCGGTCGTGGCCGCGCAAATCCCGCCACTGGAGCATGAACTGACCGTCACTTTGCAGGGGATCACCTATCTGGTGGTGGATCCAACAGGCCCTGCCCCAACGAAATTAGGCACCTTGGCGCAAAAATATCAAACCTACCTGACCAACCGCCAGTTTACTTACCGTTTGTTCTGAGTCTCATCCGTGCCGCTGCGAATTTGCTCCACCTGATGAAACACCTGCACCCAGTCCGCCGGAATATTCCGTACGCCCTGATTGTCACCCCGCCGCAGCCGCTCGATATGCACCAACAACCGGTGAAACGGGGACAATACTTTGGTCTTAAACCGGCGCCGCAGATAAATCGATAACAACATTAATGTCGCCAGATACAGCAGCAAATGCCCCATAAAATTCATCAGCTCACTACTCACCGAAGCGATATGCACCGGCTCCAGATGTAATGTCAGATGTAGCTGCTCAAGGGTTTTTAAATTGTCGCTGTGGTGGATCAGATCTTGTGGTTGTACCGGTACTACCTGCATTTTTTCAACCGTTAACAACGCCTGCCCAACATCATTCATCAACTGAACCCGTGCGCCTTGCTGTGCCTTCGCCACCAGTTTCAGCATGGTGGCTAAATCAAGCTCCAATAACAATTCGCCGATATGCTGCTCTTTTTTCTGTACTGGGATCGCCAGTAAAAAAATCGTTTCAGCGGCATCGACTTTATGCAGCCGGATATCCGGCAACCCCAATTTATGCTGTTGTTGTTTTTGTTCCCAGTACAGTTTTGACTGTAATTCCTGAGCAGCGCTGCGGTTATCGGTTGTGGAGTACCAGACGCCGTTGTTCGAGACATAACTAAACTGACGGATCACGATCGTGCTGCGCTGGCTATGTTGCAGTTTTGGTGTTAATTGCTGCAGCATGGCGACTTCTGCATCACTCAGTTTCGCATCAGGTTGTTCAGCCACCGCCGACCACAACATTCCGGGCAGCGGCTGACTGGCATCGCTTGCTTGCTCAGCCAACAAACTCAGTTCAGCATCGGCTTTGAGAATGGTCATTAAGTGCAACAACGGACTGAACTGATGTTCCAAATCTTCCACTGCGGAATTTAGCAAGTTTTGTTGTTGCGCAATCCTTTGATTTAAAGCAATAAAGTAGTCGAACACTGCAGCGGCAAATGCCAGACACAACACCACGAGGAAAGTGCGCAGCTGCGATCTTTTATATTCGTTATAGAGTGGATTCATCGGTTCATGTCCGTCGTGCTGCCTTGATGTTGTAATGTTATGTGATACAAATGGCGGCTGAGTGCCGCACTACCTTCTGCCATCACCCACAACGGATGGCTGGTGCCTGCTGATACCAGTTCAGTTCCCTGACACCACAACACAAACTGCGGCAGAGTTCCATTTGCGTTGAGTTCTTCATACCTTGAGCAAGGCAAACAGTAATAATCCCGCTGCAAATCACCGGGTAATGCTGCCGATGGTGTTACGGGCTGCACCTGATAATGCAAGTTATGCAGCTGTTGTTCAATCCACCAATACTGTAGCGGATCCGGCTGACAGAGCCAGATGTTTGCTTTTTTGCCGCTGATAATACCAGCAGCACTACTTTGAAAGGCACTGGTTAATACCTGCGGTGTCAGCGGCTTCGCCATTAAAAACAATTGTTCCGATTGCGCCAGAGCCAGCCATTGTTGCGGCTGACGAACCACCAGCAACACTTGCACCTCAGGAAAATAACGTCGCACCACTGCGGCAATTTTGCCGGCCAATGCTGCATCTGCTTGCACAAAGTCTTCATCAATCAGCATTTTGCTAAGTTCTTGCGGTGAACTCTCACACCATTGCAGCAATTGACTGGCGTCGTCCATCGGCAGTAAGTCCAGGCCGGACTGTCGGAACAAGCGCCGGTACAATTGTTGTGCGGCGCCGGGCGGGCACAATAACATCGCACTGCCGGTTAAGACTTCAACGGTCGCAGATTCCGGCTGTAACGGCACTTCACAAGGCACAATCAACACCATCTTATTACCGGCAGCCAAATCAGCCCGTGCCGATAAATGCGCATTTAATTCCGCTAATTGCTGTTGGATTTGCCGGTAAGCGACGGCAGTTTCGGAGTGGTCTTCTGCAGCAGGATCCAGCAAGCTCAGCCATTGCCCATCCGTCAGGCTATGTGCCTGATCGACAAACTCAATCCGCAGCTGATTGGTTTCAGCCAGCATCAGCCGGACCAACAAAGTCCCGGTGTCGATACGCAGTTCAGTTTGCGTCAGCAGATTTTGCAGGAGCGGCAATAATCGTTGTTGCTGGATGAATAACGCTACGGGAAAATCGATACTGGCTTCCAGCAAATAATTACGTTTGGCATCGGCCTGAATACGTTGTGCCAACAACCGCGTCAGATCCTGCATCATGTCAATGCACCACGTCTGTTCAGCAGTGTCCGGCGTCACTTGTTGTAACCAACTGCGACTGATATCTGCCAGTTTTGGGTCCAGATTCGGTTGTTGTAACCAGGCTTGCAACAAAGCGGTGGCAGCAGGCCAACCGGTGGCTGGCATGGCTGTAGATCCAGGCTCACTGCTTGAACGGTTCAAACTTGCTTCGACACCATCTGACGACCTTAGCTCTGGCGGCCTCAACAACGGGTCAATTTGCGCTTCTGCAGCACCGTCGTCCGCTAAAGATGTTGACGAGAGGAAGGTGCCTGCCGTTGACGGCGTTTCTTGTTCAGCAGTTGATTCGAGCTCAAGCGCACCAAGCACTGGCGGCTCATAGCCATGTTCAGTGGGGTCGATCCATTCTGCGGCGGTTATTTCTGCCGCCATCGCGACACCGGCAGCGCGCCGCAGCTGGCGGTGGATCAGATAAAACGCCAAGCTTAACAATAAACTTAAACCGGTTAATGCCGCCAGTAAGCGCATTTTGATGGTCGCCAGTTCTTCCAGCATCGGCGCAGCATCGCGTTCAACCACCAGATAAAGTTGCCATTCCGGCAGCTGACGGTAACTGGCTAAAGTTTGCCGTCCGAGATAATTCAGATAATGACTGGCGATAAAGCCACTGCTGCTGCGTGCAACTTCGATCATCAGACTGGTCAAAGGCCAGGCTCCGGCATCCTGATAACGCTGTTTACTGCGCAGCAGATTTTCCGGCGGTCTTTTGGCATAAATTTTTAGGGCTTGTTGCGGATCCTGAGTATCCAGACCTAATCGTGGTAATAACGATTTCTGAAACCGGCTACTCGATAACAACTCGGCATCTTTAGACAGCAATAGCAGTTCTGTCACCTGTTTTGGTATCGCCATCAGCCGTTGTAATTGTTGCTGCAGCTGACTGGCATCAAACCACAGCACCAGTCGTTGTTGCTGCTGGTCGACCTGCAACGGTAGGATCCATTGATCTTTGAGCACTAAAGGCGGTAAAAAAGTAGCGGAGGTAGCAGACTGAAAATTGGTCTGGCTAAAGTAGGTACTGGCATCGGCGGAGCTCAGGCGTTGCACCCGCCCCTGACTATCTAACACAGCATACGCCAGCAATGGATCCGGCCATAATACCCGGCGGATTTGCTCATCAAGTTGCTGTAGTGGGTCAACCAGCGCTGATTCAACACCTGCCACCGGCAGCTGTTGTACTTCCAACAGTTCAGTTTCCAGATAAGCCAAATGCAGCTGGTAACCCTGTTGCCAGTTTTGCAGCAAAGTTTGCGCTTTATCAAGCTGTTGGGTGAGTTCATTTTTCTGTTGCAGCAGCTGCCAGGATCCACTTTGCAGCAATAACCAATAACCACAGCTCCAGATAAAGCTGATGGACAAGACAAAGACCAGACCAGACCATGAAAACACTTTCACCAGGCTTCCACTTCCTCGATGCGACAGGGCTGAATAGCGTAACCTATCAGCCCATCAAGTCAACCTGTTTACAAATTGGCCTCGGCAAAAGACGCCAATCGACTGCGCACCACGCCATTGAGGTTGATGGTGGTACTGCCTTCAAAGTTTTTAAAGCGCTCGACAATGTAAGTCAAACCGGACGTGACTGCGGTTAAATAGTTACTATCGATTTGCGACAAATTGCCAGAACAAATCAGTTTGGTGCCTTCACCGCAGCGGGTGATGATGGTTTTGAGCTGTGCTGCAGTTAAGTTCTGACATTCATCCAAAATTACAATGGCGTTTTGGATGCTGCGGCCACGCATAAAATTCACCGACTTAAACTGGATATTGGCTTTATCCATAATGTAGTTGACACTGGCGTGCGGGTGCTCGTCAGTTTTATGCAGTACTTCCAGAGAATCGGTAATTGCCGCCAGCCATGGCGCCATTTTCTCTTCTTCGGTGCCCGGTAAAAAGCCAATCGACTCGGCAATTTCCGGCGTGTTGCGGGTGACAATCACTTTGTCATACAAACCACGTTCGATCACCATTTCCAGTGCCGCCGCCAGCGCCAACAGGGTTTTACCACAACCAGCCGGACCGGTCAGGATCACCAAATCCATATCCGGGTCCAGCAAGGCATTCAGCGCCATTGCCTGATAGACATTTTTTGGCATCACCCCCCAGGCCTTTTTATGCATCAGCCGCTCAAAGCCCAAGTCCAGCACTTTAATTTCATGTTCATTGATTGCAACCACCCGACCAGCGAAGGTTTCATACTCGTCGACCAGATATTCGTTGATATAAGCATTGGGTAACACCGAGCGCGGCAAATAGTGATAGGTTTCACGCGCTTCATTCGCGCTGCGACAATCTTTGATCTGGCTCCAGAAATCGCCGGGAAATTTAAAATAACCTTTATATAAAAAGCGCACATCGTCGATCAGTTGGTCGGTGCGGTAATCCTCAACCAGTTTCAACCCGGCACCTTTGGCCTTCAGCCGCATATTAATATCTTTAGTGACCAGAATGACTTTAACCGGCGCTTTTTCCCGTTGTAAAAACAACGCGGTATTGATGATTAGGTGGTCGTTCTCGCCACCAGGCAAACCTGGAATTTGATCGGATAAATGATGGTCGTTGACGATAAATAAATGGCCACTTTCTTTTAAATCGGTGGGCGCCGGCAAAGCGACACCGGCCAGCATCTGATCCGGAGTGGCATCTTTAAGCACATCCTCCAATGCGCGAATAGCCACCCTCGCTTCACGACTAACATCTTTGTGTTTATCTTTAATATGGTCTAATTCTTCTAACACGGTCATCGGGATGACCACGTCGTGTTCCTGGAAGTTTAAGAAGGCGAAAGGTTCGTGCAGCAGAATGTTGGTATCAAGGACGTAGATTTTTTTCTCTTTGCTTTTTCTTCGCGCCATATGCAGCTCCTTAGCGTGGGTAAAGCCGAATTGAACTAATGCATTCGCTTTTCTTTTTAATGTAGAGCAAGAATCGATGTTGCGGATGACATTCGCATGACAGATTTTCATCTGTTGCAAAAAAACCACAGCATTCAGATGCAGTTTGTGGCGATTCTTAGTACCATGCAGCCCCTTTTTCGGAGTGGTAAAAAATATGATGAAATTTGCACTAGGGCAACGTTGGATCAGCGACTCAGAGTCTGATTTAGGCTTGGGTACCGTGGTTGGAATTGAAGGCCGCATGCTGACTCTGTTGTTCCCGGCGAGCGGCGAAACCAGGCTGTATGCCATTGCCGAAGCGCCTCTGACCCGAGTGCAATTTAATCCGGGCGATACCATCAAAAGTGCTGATGAATTCAGTCTGGTTGTTGATACCATTGAAGAAAAAAATCAAACCCTGATTTACCATGGCCATAAAACCGACACTGGCGAAGCGGTCAGTCTGCGCGAAACTTTCCTTGACCATTTTATTAGCTTTAATCAGCCACAAGACCGCTTGTTTGCCGGTCAAATCGACCGTTTTGAATGGTTTACCCTGCGCTATCACAGCTGGCAGCATATCCATCAGCAACAACAAAACCCGATGCGTGGCCTTGGTGGCGGCCGGGTTAGCTTAATTCCGCATCAACTATATATTGCCGATGAAGTCTCTAAACGGCATGCGCCACGCGTTTTACTGTCGGATGAAGTGGGTTTAGGTAAAACCATCGAAGCTGGCCTGATTATTCACCAACAATTGATTGCCGGTTTAGCGCAGCGCGTGCTGGTGGTGGTGCCAGAATCGCTGATGCACCAATGGCTGGTCGAAATGCTGCGTCGGTTTAACCTGAAGTTTGCCATTTTTGATGAAGAACGCTGCACCGAAGCCAAAGGCGATGGCGGCAATCCATTTGAATCTGAGCAGCTTGTGTTAACAACGCTGGAGTTTTTCAGCCGCAAAAAAAGCTGGCACGAAGCGGCCACCGAAGCGCATTGGGATTTACTGGTGGTGGACGAAGCGCACCATTTACAGTGGAGCCAGGACAATCCAAGTACCGAATATCAGCGGATTGAAGCACTGGCTCAGGACACCCCAGGCGTTATTTTATTAACAGCAACGCCAGATCAGCTGGGCCACGAAAGTCATTTCGCCCGCTTGCGGTTATTAGACCCTGCCCGTTTTTACGATTATCAAACTTTTCTGGGCGAAGAGCTGCATTACAAAACCATCGCAGAACTTGCCAAAGAAGTGTTGGACGCGCCAGCTATTTCAGCCGCGACCGCAGCAACTTTGCAGCAAAAAATCGCAGAAACGGATTTGTCTGCAGAGCTGACCTTATTACAACAAAGCGAGCCAAGCCCAGAGCGTCAGGCTGCCGAGCAATCGGTACTCAGCCAGTTATTAGACCGCCACGGCACCGGCCGCATTTTATTTCGCAACAGCCGCGCCGCCATTGCCGGTTTTCCAAAACGGCAGCCGCATTTACTCCCGCTGGAAATGCCGGAACAATATCAAAACGCCATTAAAGTGCAGCAGGCCTTTAATGCCAGCCAAACTGACGCGCAAAAAGCCCGGGCACAGTTATTTCCGGAGCGGATTTTCCAGGAATTTGAAGGCAATAAAAGCAGCTGGTGGCAGTTTGATCCAAGGGTTGAACTGATCATTGACCGGATCAAAGCCAATAAATACAAAAAGTTCCTGATCATTTGCGCCCATGCGGATACTGCCATTGCGCTGGAAGAAGCGCTGCGGGTGAAAGAAGGCATTCGGGCTGCGGTATTCCACGAAGGCATGAGCATTGTCGAGCGCGACAAAGCCGCCGCTTATTTTGCTCAGGACGACAACGCCGCTCAGGCGCTGATTTGTTCGGAAATTGGTAGCGAAGGCCGTAATTTCCAGTTTGCCCATCAGCTGGTATTGTTCGATTTACCGCTGAATCCGGATTTATTGGAGCAGCGCATCGGCCGTCTGGATCGGATTGGTCAGCAGCACGATATTCAAATTTACCTGCCATTTTTCAAGAATCACCCACAAGAAATTCTGGTGCAGTGGTATCACGAAGGCTTGCAGGCGTTGCAATTCACCAGTCAGACCGGCCGCGCGGTGTTTGAAGAACTGCAACATCAGCTGCTGGCGCAACTTGCGGCGAATCAGCCAGATGCCGATGCGGTGGCAAAACTGCTGCACGATACTCAGGCGCTGAATTTGCAGTTAAAAACTAAGCTCGAACAAGGTCGTGACAAGCTGCTGGAAATTAACTCCGCTGGCCGCGGTCATGCAGCTTCGATTGCTGAGCAAATTGCCGTGCAAGATGACGACACCGTGCTACCGCTGTACATGATTAAAGCCTGGGATATTCTGGGAATTAATCAGGATGACCGTAGCGACACCAGTATTATTCTGACGCCATCAGAACAAACACAGGGTCATTATCCGGGTCTGGACGAAGACGGCGTGACCGTCACTTTCGACCGTCAAACCGCGCTGGCACAGGAAGACATCCAGTTTTTAAGCTGGGATCACCCGATGGTGCAAGGCACGCTGGATATTGTGACTAACGACAGCATGGGCAACAGCTCGGCGGCGGTGATGTTCAACAAACAACTGCCAGTCGGCACGTTTTTTGTTGAATTTATTTATGTCGCCGAGGCCAGCGCACCGGCTGAGTTGCAGTTAGGCCGTTATTTGCCACCAACGCCAATCCGGTTATTGCTGGAAAAAACCGGTAAAAACCTGGCACCCAATGTGCCCTTTGATAACTTTAACCGGCAGCTAAAACCGGTTGGCCGTCAGACGGCAAGTAAACTGGTTGGTGCGCTGCAAACCACCATTCACCCGCTCATTGCGAAAGCCGAAGCTTATGCGTCAGTACAGTTAGTGCAAATTCAGCAGGACGCCCAGCAGAAAATGCAGCTGGCGTTGACGGCACAAATCAGCCGCTTGCAGGCCTTGTCGAAAATTAACCCGTCGGTGCGGCCGGAAGAAATTGCCCATTTGCAATCAATGCAAACACAACTGACGGATTACATTAGCAAAGCGCGACTGAAATTTGATGCGATCCGGGTGATAGTTGCCAGTAATGAGTAGCAAAAACGATGAGTAACGGCCATCACTGCTTGCATCATCGCTGTCCATTGCGGTCTGCGGAATTGCCATGTTGATCCACTATGAGCCGCCGCTGTGGCCGTATCTGGAGATTGTCTATCAGGACAACGATCTGCTGGTGCTGAATAAGCCCAGCGGATTGTTAACCGTACCTGGCAAAGCGCCGGAGCATCAGGATTGTCTGGAGCGCCGGGTGCAACGGGTGTTCCCGACGGCGCGTATCGTACACCGGCTGGATATGGCGACTTCCGGATTAGTGGTGATGGCGCTTAGCCTCGACAGCCAGCGGCAACTCAACCGGCAATTCGAACTGCGTCAGACCGCCAAACACTATATTGCCAGGCTGGAAGGTGTGGTCAGTGCACGTCTTGGCAGCGTTGAGCTACCGCTGATTTGTGACTGGCCAAATCGACCCAAACAAATGGTGTGTTTTAGCCGCGGCAAGAAAGCTTTGACCCATTTTGAAGTGCTGGCAACGGATGCCACCAGTAGCAGAGTGCGATTAACGCCAGTGACCGGACGTTCGCATCAGCTCAGGGTGCATATGCAATGGCTTGGACATCCGATCCTTGGTGACAAATTTTATGCGTCTACCCATGGACTCGCAGCTGCGGATCGCCTGCAATTGCATGCTGAATTTTTAGCATTACGACATCCGGTAGATGCACGTTGGTTGGAGTTTGCGGCACCAAGTCCATTTTAGTGCTAAAGCGAATCAATTAACCTTTGATTCAGTTATAACTGTTAAGATGGCGCCGCTCGCTTATAAAATATTCAGAAAATCTGAACTAAATTTAAGCAATGTTTGTTTAATACAGGCAAATCAAATAAAATTAGCGAGTTGGAAAAACCCCTAAAGGAGAGATGGATGAAACTTAATACTAGCGCACTGGCCGTTTTGGCTGCTTTACCCCTGATGTCGTTTGTTGCTTCTGCTGCCCCAACTGCAGAAGATTTACAAGATCGGGTTTTTGGTTCTGTTTTCTACGAAGTTTATAGCCCTGATAGTGACAAAGCACGTTCTGCCGAATGGCAAAACGTCGACAACGGCAATGGCCGTGGTCTGAACATCGGCTACCGTATCAACAAAGAATGGGCAATCCGTGCCGAGTTCGCTCGTCAGGATCTGGACAAAGCTACTGTAGGTTATGACGTGAAAGGCAATCGTGCTGGCGTCGATCTGATGTACCACATTGACAGCCTGCCAGTTTACGTTGTCGGCGGTGTGAAAAACTTCACCACTGGCCGTTCAGCATCAGCTGCCAACGTCGGTATCGGTGCAAACTTCTTTGTTTTAGATAACTTAGCTATTTTTGCTGAAGCGAACCGTTACCAGGGTATCAGCCAGTCATTTGCTGATACCGGCCTGAAAGTTGGTTTAAGCTATGTATTTGGTTCAGCACCACAAGCTGCTCCAACACCAGCACCACAGCCAGAAGCAGCACCTGCGCCAGCACCAGTGATTGGTGATGCGGATCAGGACGGTGTGACTGATGACAAAGATCAGTGTGCAAACACCCCGATCACTGACAAAGTTGATACCGTTGGTTGTTCAATTTTCACTGAAACTTCAGTGCGGATTGATTTAAACGCTCAGTTTGACAACGACTCTTCTGTTGTAAAACCTGAATATCATGCAGACATCGAAAAACTGGCGAACTTCTTAAAACGTTTCCCAAATACTGATGTTGAAATTGCCGGTCACGCTTCAAATGTTGGCAAACCAGCCTACAACATGGCGCTGTCACAACGTCGTTCTGATGCCGTTGCTGATGTATTAGTGACTCAATATGGTATCGACCGTTCACGCGTAAAAGCTGTCGGTTACGGTGTCACTAAACCACGCGCTGCCGGCAACAATGCTGCTGCTCACGCGGTTAACCGTCGTATCGAAGGCCATGTTACTGCATCTGTAAAAGAAGCTGTTACCCGCTAAGATCAAACTTTCTGCATGGCATTTTTAGCCATCGCATGATTGCTCAAAGGCTCAACTCAGGTTGAGCCTTTTTTTATCCGGCCGATCGCTTTAAGTTTCCAGTTTGCCCGCCGATACTTTGCTTAATCTATCCTTACAACAGTATTCCTGATGATCACTTTTAAGATAGCTTCAGCGACGCAGGGCTTACTGTTGTTGCTACTCCTTTCCTCCGCCAGTTATGCCAATAATGCTGAACTCAGTATCGAAAATTTCACCACCACTGATCTACAAAATCAAATTGACCCCATTGAAATCAAACCATTACAGGCGGGCGCACTGACATTTACCGTGCTGGAAAAACCTGCGATGACCGCGTTTACCAAAGGCACCGTGATCCTGGTGCCCGATTGGTCACAGCATGCAGCAAGCCCGAGAATGATTAATGTCCTTCGCCAGCAACTGGTCGATTATGGCTGGAACACCATAGCGATGATGGTGCCCGATCCGCTCCCGGAAACGAATGCCGAAACCATGCTGACTTATCAAACTGAGCTGTTGGCACGGCTACAAGCAGTGATGAAAAGTGCTGAAAACAATACCGGCAGTATTATTGTGGTGGCGCAAGGTAGTAGTGGCGCTTTGATTAATCAGCTGTATCAGAGCGGGCAGCTAAAAGCACCTGAAGGGTTGATCCTGCTGAGCGCTTATCTGCCGGACAAAGCATTAAATCAGGCCGTATCGGTGGCGCTGGCGAAACACAAAGTCCCGACGCTGGATATCCAGCAGCAACAAGACAATTCTTTTGTGATGGCCAGCAGCCAGTTGCGGCTGCAGCTGGTCCGAAAACACATCAAAGAAATATACCGGCAGCGGCTGCTACCGGGTTCTATCGATCAGCCGCAAAACCAACAATGGGTGTTTAATGAAGTGTATGGCTGGCTGAGTTATCTTGGTTTTTAACCCAGCAGCCTTATAGCACGGCACTAGCCTTGTTTTTTAAACCGCTCCACCAGTTGATACAGGGACTCGGCATTTTGTTCCAGATCGCTGCTCACTGCCGCAGCCTGTTCACTATGCTGATAACTGTCGCCCGCCAAATCGGCAATCCGGCTAACCTGGCGGTTAATATCTTCCGATACGTGCGCCTGTTCCTCAACTGCGACGGCAATCTGGTGTCCCATTTTGGCAATGATATTGACCGCAGCCATAATGCCGTGGAGCATAGTCTCAGTTTCGATGACTTTGGCTACACCAAGTTCAGTCGCTTTCACACCGTCATTGGCCGCAGATACCGCTGAGCTGGCACCAAGCTGCAAATTCTTGATAATCAGCTGAATTTGTTTGGTTGATTCCTGCGTCCGCTGCGCCAGATGCCGCACTTCATCCGCAACCACGGCAAAACCACGGCCTTGCTCGCCTGCCCTGGCCGCTTCAATGGCAGCATTTAGCGCCAGCAAATTGGTTTGTTCAGCAATTTGTTGAATGATATCAGCTGCCTGAGTAATGCTGGAAGTTTGGGTGGCTAACTCTGTCACTGCGGCAGAAATCGCCTGCACCGCTCTCGCCAACGCTTGAATTGCATCTTTGGTTTGTAACGCAACCTGTTGCCCCTGGCTGGTCAGTTCGTTGGCGTTCGCAGCCTGATTCGAAGTTAACTGCACATTTTGTGCAACTTCGGCAATGGTATGCGTCATTTGGTTCATCGCAGTCGCCGTCTGATCGGTTTCCTGTTGTTGCGACGTAATGGACGATAAGGTTGCTTTACTTAAGTTGTGGGCTTGCGCTGATTCTTTGGAGGCCAACATTGCAGCATCTTCCAGCCGGGTTAACACGGTACGTAAATGCGCGCCTTCGGTGATGAGCGCCAGTTCCAGCTGTGCCCACACGCCACTGTTCCCGGTAAATACCTGACTGGCGACCGGGCATAAAAACGGGCTACTTAATTGCGCTTTTAGTTTCTGTTGCGCTTTTTGCATCCCAGCCCGCTCCAGACTGACCAATCCAAAACTACTCAGCGCTGCCGCAACACCGGCGCCATACTGGCCAAACAGCATAGCGCCACCGACAGTAATGGCCAATACTGCCGCCATCCCAGCCGGTATTTGCCAGGACTGCGCCAAAGCACCACCGGCAATACTTTTGCCGTCTTTAATTTGTTGATACACCTGCTGTGCGCGATTGACTTGCTCGGCGGTTGGCCGCACCCGTACCGACTCAAACCCCACCACTTTCCCGTGCTGCAAAATGGGCGTGACGTACGCATTCACCCAATAATAATCGCCATTTTTGCAGCGATTTTTAACAATCCCCATCCAGCATTGACCTTTTTTCAGGTAATCCCACATCCCGGCAAACACTGGTTCCGGCATATCCGGATGGCGCACCAGATTATGTGGCTGCCCGATCAGTTCCTCGCGGGTAAAACCGCTGACGTCGACAAAAGCATCATTACAAAATTGAATATTTCCCTGAACGTCTGTGGCTGAAATTAAGCGTTGCTCAGAGGCAAAGGTCCGTTCTCTGGATGTAACAGGCAGGTTTTGGCGCATGGTATGACAATCCTTCGTGTGAAAACATCATGTTTTGGTTCCGGAAAGGATCCATCTTGGAAACTTTTCAAATTAAAGCTAGTTGAGCTGTCGCTAAATTCAAGACATAGCCCGGCAATTTTTTAACTACCCACATTGCGGGATATCCGGCGCAAAAATACCGATTTTCAGTAATAATACGAGTTCGCATTGATGGAGAAAATGATGCCGCAACTTAGCCCGACGCTGACGACTATCCTGCTGTTATTACTCAGTAATATTTTTATGACTTTCGCCTGGTATGGCCACCTGAAACATTTAAAAGGTTCAGCGGTGTTCGTCGCCATTATGGTGTCGTGGGGCATCGCGTTTTTTGAATATATGCTGATGGTGCCGGCCAATCGTATCGGCGCGACGGTCTTTTCATTAGCGCAACTGAAAATTTTGCAGGAAGTGATCACGCTGAGCGTGTTTATTCCATTTGCGGTGTTGTATATGAAAGAGCCCTTTAAACTCAATTACGTCTATGCCGGAATGTGTTTATTGGGCGCGGTGTATTTTATGTTTTATCACAAAAGCTAAAAGATTGACTTAATCTTGGCGATGCTGGCATAGCAGCTCGTAAGCAGCCTGAATATCCTGGGTTTTCCGCTTGGCCAGTTCCATCATTTCTTTGGGTAAACCTTGTGACATCAGTTTATCCGGATGATGCTGTGCCATTTGTTTTTTATAAGCTTTTTTCAGTTCAGCCTTGGAGCAATCCGCTTTGACGCCCAGCAACTGATAAGCATCCTGCACCGTGGCACTTTTTGGTTTTTGCTGCGGTGGCCGGTTGGCAAACCGTGCTTCGGCTTCAAATCGACCCAGCAAATACTGCAAGCGGGTGGCTGAAATCGACAAAGCTGCCGCCACTTGCTGCAGCAAAGTCAGTTCGACGCTACTTAATTTGGCATCAACATAAGCCACGCTGATCTGAATTTCCAGAAACATCTGCAGTAAATCCGGACGCCAGCGATAACGCTGTTTGACCTGCGCCAGTTGCTGTTGCAGTGGAAAGTCGGCGGCTTTACCTTCACGAAACGCCCGCTGTGCTTCCTGTTGCTGCGTCGCATCAAGCCCCAACTGCTGCATAAACGTCGTGGCTTTATCGATGTGTGCTGTGGTGACCACACCATCGGCTTTGGCCAAATGTCCCATCACGGCAAAGGTGCTGTACATAAACAGCCCTTCAGCATCGTCTTGGTCGCGTTTTAATGCACCAAAACCACCGGCACCTTCAAACGACGACCTCAAACTGCGGTCAAACCAGTGACCAATCAGCAACCCCAGAAAAAAACCGGGCCATTTAAACAGCGCCATGCCAAACAAAGCGCCCAGAATTTTACCCCACATGATGGTTCCTTAACTGCATTTCTTGATGTGCTGCAAACGTGGAATCCGCTTGTTGTAAACGTTCCGGGGTACCGATATCGGCCCAATAACCGCTAAAAAGCTCGCCGCTGACCTGTTGCTGCATCATCGCCTGGCGCAAAAACGGCGCCAATTTTTGCGCCCCTTCGGGAACATCTTTAAAAAAATCAGGATGATATAACGCAATTCCACTAAAAGTGAATTGTTCGTCACCGCTCGAACAAAGCCAGGGTGATGTCGGCGCAAAAGCGAAATCGCCCTTGGGGTGTTGTGACGGATTAGGCACCAGCACCAAATGCGCCAATGCGCTTTGCGGTAAACCTTGTGCAATCAACGCCGCCGGTTGCAATGTGCTTAACACGTCGCCGTTTATCACCAGAAAGGGCTCAGTCCCGAGCATGGGGAGCGCCTTTTTGATGCCACCGGCCGTTTCCAAGCCGGTCGCGCCTTCAGCTGAGTAGTGCAGACGCACCCCAAACTGACGGCCATCCCCCAGCTGCTGCTCAATCAAATGGCCAAGCCAGGCATGGTTTATCACAATATCCAGCACACCAGCAGCGGCCAGCGCTTCAATGTGATGCACAATCAGCGGCTTACCGGCAACAGTTAACAACGGCTTGGGCAAATGATCGGTCAGCGGTCGCATCCGCTCACCGCGGCCTGCGGCTAGAATCATTGCCCGCATGCGATCACCTCCAACAAACGCGGCTGAATTTTCTGCTGCAATAACTGGCAAAACGCCTGACATTCTGGGTATTGCACCGCCGCATCAATGACATAATCTAATACCCGTGGCAAATCGGCCAGATAACCGGCTTTGCCGTCCCGGTGATACAACCTGCTGAAAATGCCACAAACTTTGATATGGCGCTGCAACCCCATCAGGTCAAAACTTTTGGCAAAACGTTCGCGGGTCCATGATGCATCCAATACAGCGCTTTGCTGCAATTGCCGGAAAAACTCATCGCGTTGCTGGACGACAAACTCATCTGGCCAGCGTTTGTAACAATCTTTAAGTAGCGACACCGCGTCATAGCTGACTGGGCCGATCACAATATCCTGGAAATCAATGACCGCCAGTTGCTGGTTTGCGAGTACCATCAGATTACGGGCATGATAGTCACGATGCATCCCGGCCTGCGGTTGTTCCAACGCAGCGTCAGCAAGAACATCAAACAACGTTGCCAACATCGCTAATTCGTCATTGGATAGCTCAAGTGACAGATGGACTTTGACAAACCAGTCGATAAATAACTGCATTTCCCGCAGTAAAAACGCCCGGTCAAACAACGGCAGCGGCCCTTGAGAGGTGCTGGTGATAGTGCGGATCTTCACCAGTTCAGCCAATGCCTGCGGATACCAGTGGTCTGCAGTTTCAGAACTCAATAAATCCAGCAGCAATTGATCGCCCAGATCTTCGAGTAATAACAAGCCGGCGGCCAAATCCTGCTGCAGGATCAACGGTACCCGCAGTCCACTAGCCAGAAATGCCTGCTGCACCGCCACAAAACGCTGGCCATCTTCCAGCATGGGTGGCGAGTCCATCAGGACATAGTTTTTTCCCTGATAATGGACGCGGAAATAACGACGGAAACTGGCGTCACCACTGATGGCGGACAGTTGATAAGGATGCTCTGGCCACACAGTGGATAAAAAACTACAAATAAGGGTCAACCGATCTGGCACTTTTGGCTCCGGTGTAGTCAAAGGCTGCACTATATCTGATTAGCAACGCACAGAAAATTGCTTTATCATGAGCATCCTGCTGTTTTTGCGGTCGGCTTAAGCAACATGCATCAATTCTGAGACTGCTGGATGAAACGAACTTTATTAAATCAATGGCTGTTGTTGGCGTTCGCTAGCACCTCCCCTGCAATATGGGCTGACGGCACCTCGCAGGTTGAAAGCACTCAGCAGGTTGAAGACGCTCTACGGGTTGAAGACTCTGCACCTTTGCAGCTGTGTTATCCCAAAGCCGACATTCCCGCCATTATGGCTACGCTGGATAAAAACGACGACCAGCTGCGCATTGATTCCAAGAACGCAGAACTAATCGACAACCAAACCGCTGAATTTACGGGTCCGTTGCAACTCACTTATCGTGACACTTTACTAACGGCGCCAATGGCCCGCGTCAGCAAAATTGACCAAAGTATGTTTGCCGATGGCGGTATCAGTTATTACAGCTCAGCGCTGAAAGTCAGCAGCAGCTCGTTCAGCGCCAACCTTGCTGAAAATAAAGTGACCATGCGCGACGCCGAATACCGCTTTGTCAGTCAGGCGGGCCGTGGGTACGCCAGCGAGATGTCAGCGTCCGATCAAGGCGTGGTGTTAAATCAGGCGACTTTCAGTACTTGCCCGGAAGGCGATAACGGCTGGGCACTGGCCGCTGACAAAATCAGCATCAACGCCGAAGATGGCTGGGGTGAAGCCTGGGGCTCGGTGGTTAAAATTAAAGATATTCCGGTGTTGTATTTGCCTTACATGACCTACCCGGTCAACGACAAACGCAAAACCGGGGTGTTATTCCCAAAAATCGGTAGCTCGCAAAAACTGGGGCTCGATGTTGAAGTTCCTTATTATCTGAACCTTGCCGACAACTATGACGCCACGCTGACACCGCGTTACATGAGCCAGCGCGGCACGCAGCTGAAATCGGAATTCCGTTATTTAACCAGCCAGCACCAGGGCAGCCTGTATTTAGAATATCTGAATAAAGATCAAGACAAAGCGGCAGATTTTGGCAAAAGATATTTGTCGCATATCAGCCATGTCGCCGACTTTAACGACCGTTGGCGTGCGACAGTCGACTTTACCGATATCAGCGATGACAGTTACCTGACTGAACTGGGTTCCGACATCAACAATCAAAGTGACACCCAACTCTATCGCCAGGCAACGTTGAGTTACTATGGAGATTACGTTCGTTCTGACTTGCAAATGCAAGGGTTTGAAATTCTTGGTAATTATTCAGAAGCTTATGCAGCTTTACCGCAATTGAATTTAAGCTCCAGCAAGCCGCTTGAGTTAGGCGGCGGTTTGCAATTTTTGTGGTCTGGACAATATGCACACTTCAACAACGATAGTCAGCTGGTAAAAGCCGCCGATCGTTTACACCTCGAACCAACGCTCAGGTTGCCTTACAACACTGCGGCACTGGAGCTGTTGTTTGAAGGCAGTTTGCTGCAAACCTATTATCAGCAAGACCTGCAACTTCCCTCAGCCGTGTTGGATAAATCGATACAACGTAGCATGCCCAAGCTTAGCATGAACGGCAAACTGAACTTCGAGCGAGACACCAGCTGGTTTGGCGCCAATTCACTGCAAACGCTGGAACCACAAATTCAATATTTGTATATCCCATACCGGGATCAGCGCAATATTGGTTTGTTTGATACCGCCCGGTTGCAGGACGATTATTACGGTTTATTCCGGCAAAATCGTTACTCGGGTCTTGATCGGATCAACGATACTAACCAGCTGACACTTGGTTGGACCACCCGCGTCTACGACCAGCGGGACACTGAGCGTTTTCGCTTCAGTATGGGCCAAATCCTATTTTTAGATGAAGCCAAAACCGAATTTGAAATTGCGCCCGGTCAAGCACCTGCTATCGCGGCCACCGAGTCGATTTTCGCCGCTGAAACCCTGCTGCACTGGCAACAACGCTGGTTCCTAAACGGTGGTGTACAGTATGATTCTGAAACCAAACGCATGGTTAAAAGCAGCGTGTCACTCGATTACCGGGCCGATGATAAAAAAATATTTCAATTGAACCATCGTTACAGCCGGGATGTCTCAAGCAACGAAATCGCTCAGCTTGGCGCTTTGGGTACCCTGCCCATCGCCGATAAATGGCAAGCTGTTGCCAGTTATTACCGCGATATCAACAATCATCGGATGATTGAAGCCAACGTCGGTTTTCAATATGAATCTTGTTGCTGGGCGATTCGTCTGGTCGCCAGACGGCAAATCGAAACCAATCTTGACCTGGCGATCGATAATTTCGCACATCCGGTCAAACTAGACAGCGGCATTGCGCTGCGATTTGTGTTAAAAGGTTTTGGTGATTCAGCCGGGTTTGATGTGTCGGATATGTTATCCAGTGGTATTTTTGGCTACCGCCGCCCTTATTTATTAAATAATTAATGTGGAATTTTATGAAGTTACAAAAGTTGATTGCTGTTGCCGTAACGACCTGCTTCGTACTGGGCTCACAGGCTGCTGAAACGAAAGTGGATGCGGTCGCTGCTGTTGTCAACAACGGCGTGGTGCTTGAAAGTGAAGTAAACGAGATGGTGCAACGGGTAAAAACCAATGCCAGCCGTCAAAATCAGACGCTACCTTCGGATCGCGCACTGCGCACTCAGGCGATGGAGCGACTGATTTTGAACAGCCTGCAAATGCAAATGGCAAAGCGGATGGGTTTACAAATTACCGACCCGCAACTTGATGAAACGATTGAAAATATTGCCCGCGAGCAGAAAATGACGCTGGAGCAATTCCGCAGTCAGGTGGTCCAGGAAGAAGGTAGTTACGAAGTTTTCCGCGAAAGATTACGCGAAGAAATCACCACCGGCGAAGTACTGCGTGCCAATGTGCAACGGCGGATTTATGTCAGCCCACAGGAAATCGACACCGTCACCAAACTGATGGAGCAGCAAGGCGCCAGTAACGAAGAATATAATATCGGCCATATTCTGGTGGCATTGCCAAGCCAGCCAGATGCCGCTCAAATGAAAGACGCTGAAGTTAAAGCCAATAAAATCATTGAGTTGTTACGTAGTGGCAGCGACTTCAAAAAAATTGCTATTGCATCGTCTTCCGCTGAAACAGCGCTCGAAGGCGGCGACATGGGTTGGCTCAATATCAACGAAATGCCGACTTTGTTTGCTGACCAAATCCGCGGTAAAAAGAAAACTGACATGATTGGGCCGCTGCGTTCAGGTGCTGGTTTTCACATTCTGACCATTTTTGATATCCGCGGCGCTAACGTTGTTGAATTTGAAGAAGTAAATGCCCGTCACGTGCTGATTAAACCTTCAATTATCGTCAGCGAAGAAAAAGCCAAAAATACCCTGGCTAACTTCGTCAAAGAATACAAAGCCGGCAAAGGTGATTTTGCAGCATTCGCCCGTGAGCACTCGGAAGACCCGGGTTCAAAATTAAAAGGCGGTGAACTGGGCTGGGCTGATCCGGGAAAATATGTTCCGGCGTTCCGCGACACCCTTGCTAACATGAAAAAAGGCGAAATCAGCGAGCCATTCCGCTCAGATTTCGGCTGGCATATCATTGAGTTGCATGACCGTCGCACCGTAGATGCCACCGCCGAGAAAAAGCGTGAGCAAGTCACCCGACTGATTTACAACCGCCGTTATAATGAAGAATCCAGTAACTTCCTGCGCGAATTACGTGACCAGGCCTTTATTGAAATTCTGGCTGAGACTGAATGACCCTACGAATTGGCGTCACGCCCGGTGAACCGGCAGGTATAGGTCCGGACCTCATTATTCAACTGGCGCAGCAAAGCTGGCCAGTTGAACTGGTGGTGTGCGCCGATCCGGAAGTGCTACAACAACGGGCAGCCTTGTTGCAGCTGCCGTTGACGTTATTGCCCTATCAACCGGAGCGTCCGGCGACACCACAAGCCGCCGGTACACTGACCATAGCACCATTTCTAGTCGCGCAGCCGGTAGTCCCGGGTGTGCTGAACGAAAACAATGGCCGTTACGTGGTCGATACCCTGACTTTTGCCGGAGAAAAATCAATCTCCGGCGAATTTGCTGCCATCGTCACAGGCCCGGTACACAAGGGTATTATTAATAAATCCGGTATTCCATTTAGCGGCCATACTGAATTTTTCGCCCATCAGTCCAATACACCTTATGTGGTGATGATGCTCGCCACCGAAGGGTTGCGCGTGGCGTTGGCGACAACACATATTCCGCTGGCTTATGTGGCCAAAGCCATTACCCGCGAACGCCTGACTCAGGTGCTGCGGATTTTGCAGCAGGATTTACAGCAAAAATTTGCCATCCCGAATCCGCGGATTTATGTCTGTGGGTTAAACCCACATGCCGGCGAAGATGGTCATTTAGGCCGGGAAGAAATCGATGTGATGATCCCGACTTTAAACGACCTGCGCGCAGAAGGTATGGATTTAATAGGACCGTTGCCAGCGGATACTTTATTCCAACCCAAATATCTCGACAACGCTGATGCAGTATTAGCGATGTATCACGATCAGGGATTACCCGTGCTGAAACACAAAGGATTTGGCCGTTCGGTCAATATCAGCCTGGGTTTACCGCTGATCCGCACTTCCGTCGACCATGGCACAGCGATTGATTTAGCAGGCACCGGCACCGCCGATGCCGGCAGCTTTCAGCATGCTTTGGATCAGGCGATTTTTTTAGCGACTCAATCGAATTCACGCAATGACAGATAAAGTACATATGGGCCATACCGCCCGCAAAAGATTTGGCCAGAACTTCCTGCACGACCCGGTAGTTATTGAACGTATTGTTAAAGCCATAGCGCCAAAACCAGGTGAACATCTGGTTGAAATTGGTCCTGGCCTTGGCGCTTTAACCGAGCCGGTGGTGGAGCGCAGTGGTCATCTAACCGTGGTCGAACTGGACCGGGATTTGGCGCAGCGCTTGCGCGAGCATCCGACACTTGCCGACAAGCTGACCATCCATCAGGGGGATGCGATGAAATTTGATTTCAGCACCCTGGTACCCGCTGGTGGCAAGCTGAAAATTTTTGGTAATTTGCCGTACAACATTTCAACGCCGTTGCTGTTTCATCTGTTTGAATTTACTGAACATATTGAAAACATGCATTTTATGCTGCAAAAAGAAGTGGTTGAACGCATGACAGCTGGTCATGGCTCTAAAACTTATGGCCGTCTCAGCGTGATGACACAGTTTTTTTGCCACGCCATGCCGGTGGTTGAAGTGGGTCCTGGCGCCTTTAAGCCGGCGCCAAAGGTCCATTCTGCGGTGGTGCGGCTGATCCCGAAAGCCGACAGCGAACGTGATGGCGTGCCGGTCACAGTGCTCAACCGCGTGTGTCTGGAAGCGTTTAATCAACGCCGCAAAACCTTGCGCAATTGTTTTAGTAATTTTGCCACCGCTGAGCAAATTGAAGGCCTTGGGATCGATCCATCACTTCGCCCGGAACAACTACCGGTCAGCGAATTTATCCGGATCGCCAAGTGGTTATCACAACAGCCGGAAAGCAAGCTATGAGCGCTCAGTTTGCCATTCCAATAGAGGTCGAGACTTTTTACGTTGAGAATCAGTCAGACGCAGCTGCCGAACGTTTTGTGTTTGCTTATACCATTACTATCCGCAATCAAAGCGAACAAAAAGTAAAATTACTGCGTCGTTATTGGTCCATTACTGACGCCAATGGTAAGCACAGTGAAGTCTATGGCGATGGCGTCATTGGTGAACAACCAGAGCTCCCGCCGGGAACAAGCTACACCTACACCAGCGGCGCTGTGCTGGAAACTCCGGTCGGCACCATGCAAGGTCATTATGAAATGACTGCCGCTAGTGGCGAGAGCTTTCATGCGCAAATACCGGTGTTTCGTCTGGCCATTCCAAATATTCTGAACTGATATGGCCAGGTATGTGATTGGCGATGTTCAGGGCTGTTTTGATCAACTGCTGGCGCTGTTACAGTCCATCGACTTTAACAGCGACCGCGATCAGCTATGGTTCTGCGGTGATTTGATTGCCCGGGGTCCAAAATCCCTCGAATGTCTGCGCTTCGTAAAAGCTTTGGCTGACAATGCCATCACCGTGCTTGGCAATCATGATCTGAACTTTCTGGCTTCATTGTATGGTTTTGGCAAAATCTCTGCCGCTGACCAACTGGCGTCTTTGCAACAAGCACCGGATAAACAACAACTGGCCGACTGGCTGCTGCAACAACCGCTACTTCACTTCGAACCAGCACAAAACTTACTGTTGGTCCACGCTGGACTTGCCCCGGAATGGGATCTGCCAACGGCACTGGCGGCCAGTCAACAAGTCGCGGCGGCGCTACAACAGCAACCGGAATTTGTGTTTAGCCAGATGTATGGCAATACACCGACCTTGTGGTCTGACGCCACAACCATGGCTGAGAAGCTGCGTTTTAGCATTAACAGCCTCACCCGCATGCGCTATTGTTATGCTGATGGTCGGCTGGAGCTGAAAGAAAAAGGTGAAATTTCGGCCAATCCCGATTTAAAACCCTGGTTTGAGTTCTGGCGGGAGCGTCAGCATCCGGAAGTTTTTTTCGGTCACTGGGCTGCTTTACAAGGTCAATGCACTGTACAAAGGATCCATGCACTGGATACAGGATGCGTCTGGGGAAATTCTTTAACAGCCTATTGTATTGAAACGCAACGGCGTTATAGTGTCACAGGATACAAAAAACAACTATAATACGATCGTTTTTTGACTGCATAATTGGTCGTCAGGCCGAACCGCACGCACAATCGAGCGACTAATTACAAACCCTTTGGGAGTTCCACATGAAGTTAACTGTAGCAATGCGAATTGTAGGTGGTTTTAGCGCTATTTTAATATTGTTACTGTTTTTGGGCGGCACGTCTTACTACAGTCTGAGCGAGATCAGCGATTCCACCAATCAGGTGAACAGCATCTCCATTCCAGCCCTCGAAAATAGCGCCACGCTGCAAAGTGAATTTGTCAAAATGAGCAAAGTCAGTTTGCAGGCTTTCTACAGTGAAGAAGTGAAAGACGTGGTTAAGCTCGAAGGTGAGTTTAACAACGAAAAATCCCAGTACGACACTGCAGCAAAAGCCCTGCAAGAGGTCGTCGCTGCCGAGCCAGCCCTCGCGGCAAGCTTTAAACAGCTTTCTTCAGAATATGACGAGTTCAGCACCGGTAGTAATGCCTTGTTTGCCGACTTGAAAAAAAGTCTGACCCTGCGCGACCAGATGAACAGCAAGTTGTCAGATTTAGAAGGCAGCTCAGATGATGCAGCTTCCCTCATCCTCGATTTTTCTGACGTTCGCGACGTTAGCCGCCGTTTCCCAAAATCCACTGAAGCCGCCACCGAAATGGAAACCAGTATGAATGCACTGGTGAGTACCGTAGTTGACTTAACACGGACCAACGCGCAGGCAACAGCGGATACCTTAAGCAACGAAGTTAAAAATCGTTTAAGTGATATAGTCGCAAAAATGGCCATCATCGCCGCCGAAACTGGTGATAGTGTGGAGATGGTGACAGATTTAAATGACAAAATTAATGAAATTAACGAGTTAATTGGTGGTGCACAAGGTATTTTAACCTTAAAGCAACAACGTTTAACGGCTCAGGCTACCGCAACGAAGTTACTTGCTGCCACCGAACAACAAACTACAGCAGCCGTTGACGCCTTAGCACAGTTGCTGGCAAAAGTGCGTACAGCAGCCGGTGAAATCCAACAAGAAGCTGAGTCTAGCGTCAGTTCAGCGGTCGTGACCATTTTTGTCGTGGTCCTGGTATCAATCGCCATTGCTATCGGGATTGCGATGCAAACTGTTCGCAGCATCACCACCCCACTGGCTAAAGTGAATGAAATTTTAGGCGTTGTCGCTTCAGGTGATTTAACCAAACGCTTAGACGACACCGCCAGCGATGAATTCGGTGAACTGGCGCGCAACTGTAACCAGGTGATTGGCAACCTGCGTCAGTTGATCCAAGGCATTATTTCACGTTCTACGCAGCTTGCTGCAGCTTCAGAGCAAACCTCGGCCATTACCGTTCAATCGACGCAGGCGATCCGTGAACAGAAGTCACAAGTGACACAAGCCGCCACTGCCACGACAGAAATGAGCAGCACTTCACAAGGCGTGATGCAAAGTTCAAGCGATGCACTGGCCGAAATTAAACATGCTGACAGCGAAGCAGAACGTGTCAAAGGTATTTCCAATACCAACAAACAAACCATTCTGCAGCTGTCACAGGAAGTTGAACAAGCTTCTAAAGTTATCAATAAACTGCATCAGGACAGCGCGTCTATCGGCAGCATCCTCGATGTTATCCGCGGTATTGCTGAGCAAACTAACTTATTGGCATTAAACGCGGCGATTGAAGCGGCTCGTGCCGGTGAGCAAGGTCGTGGTTTTGCAGTCGTTGCTGACGAAGTTCGTTCACTAGCCAGCAAAACACAGTCATCGACTCAGGAAATTCAGGCGATGATTCAGGTGCTGCAATCTGGTGCCCATGCCGCCGTAGAAGCAATGAATAAAGGGAAACGTCAGGCAGAAAACTGCGTGGCGCAAACTGAAATTGCCGATCAGGCGCTGGATTCCATCACTCATGCGGTGCACTTAGCACACGATATGAGCGAGCAAATTTCTCACGCTGCCCGTGAGCAAAATCAGGTTTCACATGAGATCAGTAAACTGCTGGAATCGATTGTAAACATCGCTGAAGAAACCGCTTCTGGTGCTGAGCAAACTTCGGATTCAAGCCATGAAGTCGCTCGTTTGGCTGAAGAGTTACGCCAATCGGTTGATCAGTTTAAGGTCTAATCTGAGCTTTTTGATAAAAAACACCGCAATGCGGTGTTTTTTTTGCCTCAAAGAAACTGGAATTTTAGAAACCAGAAATCATCATGCCCGCCTTCCCTAGACATCGTCGAAAAAACGCTGCTGCCGTGATGCTCCGACTAAGGGAAGATCTAATGCCAATCGGCGTAAAAAAACCGCATCGCTGCGGTTATTTTTTATCTTGGTCGGTTTTTTGTCGATATCGTGGCAACTTCCTAGTCACCACCGCCTGCACGTTCTTTTAACACTGCAATCAACGCAGAACCTGCATGATTCGCTTCTGCCCACGCGATATCGCCTGAAGAGCTAATTTGTGCCGCGGGTAACTGCTTAATAATAAACTCACCGGCACCAGCAGCATTGCTGACAACTGCAAAACGCACGAGAGGATGACCATCGCACATCACGCCATCATAGATATTACGCAGACGTAGGCGGTTATCACTGAGTAATTTTCGGAAACGGTTTTTATCATCTGCTTTAACATAGTCACACATCGACGCAGCCAACTGTTGATCAGCATGCGCTACAGGAGATACCACGAACAGACCAGTTAACAGCGAACTGCATAACATCGCTGGTAATACTTTCATAGACGACCTCTCAAACAGTTAGGATCCAGACCGAACTAATAGTAGCAACATGTTATACGCTGTGCAATCAACCAACACGACAGCTTTACTTTTCAAGTAAAACAAAACGATATGAATGAGGGTTTTTGTGATCCGCGGCAAATTCGGCGCTACTTATTTGCTGCCAATTGCCATCAGTTTGATAGTCTGGAAAATAAGCATCGCCTTCGGTGTCGAGATCGATGTGGGTGAGATAGAGCCGATCAGCTCGCGGCAGCAGTTGCTTATACAAATCTGCACCGCCAATGATCATCACTTCCGCTTGATCTGCAACCAGCGCAAGCGCTTCGTCAATCGAATGAACCCAGTCTGCAGCAAGTTGTTGTGGTGCTGGCTGTCGGCTAATAATGATATTACGACGGCCAGGCAATAAGCGGCCAATCGAGTCATAGGTCTTGCGACCCATAATGACCGGCTTGCCCAGCGTCACTTGCTTAAAATGTGCAAGATCAGCTGGCATATGCCATGGCATTTGATTATTCAGGCCAATCACATTTTGATTGGCCATCGCAGCGACTAACGCAATCTTCATCGAACGTCCTTATCGCTGATAAATGACTTCTACATCGTAATCGTCTTCATCAAAATCATCATCATCGTCCAAATCGTCAGATAAATCCATGGCTTGTTCATGATAGTCATCCCATTTGAACTGCACCGGATCCAACAACTGCTCCGTGACCACTTCTTTTGGCAGCACATCTAAATACTGCTGAATTTCGCGACACATCTGCTCAGTGTTGGTGCGTGAAGCAGCCGATACGGTATAAACCGGGCCGTCCCAGCCAATAGCTTCAATCACGCGTTGTTTAATTTCATCGAGTTCGTCTTCCAGCACTAAATCGATTTTATTAAACACTAACCAACGTGGTTTATGCGCAAGTTTGTCACTATATTTCGCCAGTTCCTGAATAATCACCTGGGCGTTTTCAGCCGGATCAGAACCATCTGCTGGCAATACATCAACCATGTGCAGTAATAAGCCACAACGTTCCAAATGCTTTAAGAACTGGATACCTAAACCGGCACCTTCAGAAGCCCCTTCAATTAAGCCAGGGATATCTGCAATCACAAATGACTTGGCGCTTTCGGTACGGACCACACCTAAATTAGGCACTAATGTGGTGAATGGATAGTCGGCAACTTTTGGCTTCGCCGATGACACTGCGCGGATAAAAGTCGATTTACCGGCGTTTGGTAAACCCAACATGCCAACATCAGCGAGTAATAACAACTCAAGCCGTAAGTTACGCACTTCGCCAGGGGTACCGTTGGTTTTTTTCCGCGGTGTACGGTTGGTGCTACTGGCAAAACGGGCATTACCTAAACCATGCCAGCCGCCTTTTGCCGCCATCAGTTTTTGACCATTTTGGGTCAAATCACCTAAAACTTCATTGGTATCAATGTCGACTGCGCGAGTACCAACAGGAACACGCAGCACCATATCTTCACCACGTCTACCGGTGCAGTTGGTACTCATGCCATTTTGGCCGCCTTGAGCGATATGAATTTTCTCGAATTGAAAGTCAACCAAGGTATTCAGGTTTGTATCAGCCTGCAGATAAACATCGCCGCCGTCACCGCCATCGCCACCGTTAGGGCCACCTTTGGAGACAAATTTTTCCCGGCGGAAACTAATTATGCCATTACCACCGTCACCGGCTTCGACGCGGATTTCCGCTTCATCAACAAATTTCATCTGACCTATCCTGCTATTTTGCTTGCGGATATTATAAACCCAAGCATGACTTTCGGCGAAAAAACAATCACTCCAGTCGGTATTGCTGTCGTTTAAGCAATTTAAACGGCTGCAGTAGCAACAAATATGAATTAGTTTTTCAATACAACTACTGACGTAGCGTGGGAATAATCTTTACTCGCTATTTTACCGGAAAGGCTTATACCCGTCATCCTTGAAGATGCGGGGTTGTTGCCTTCGCTCGTTCGCTGAAGCGTCAGTCCGACCCAGTCACATAGAACAGCTATGCTCCGGGTCGGACTGACGTTCCAGTCTCACTCACGCGTCGCCTACCCGCATCCTCAATGATTTTGGGTATACACATTCCCACGGTACTAAATAGCATCAATCTCTTGTACATAAAAAAAGCCCCGCACTCAGGCGGGGCTTTTTCAAAAAGCTTTCCGATTATTCGCTAACGATGCTGACGAATTTACGGTTATGTTCGCCTTTTACTTCAAACTGAACTTTACCGTCAGTTAAAGCAAACAGGGTATGGTCTTTACCGATACCAACGTTGGTGCCAGCGTGGAATTTAGTACCACGTTGACGCACGATGATGTTACCAGCTAAAACTGATTCGCCACCGAAGCGCTTAACACCTAAGCGTTTCGCTTCTGAATCACGACCATTACGTGTACTACCTACACCTTTTTTACTTGCCATGAGTCGTTACTCCTGAAATTAAGCGCTGATGCCAGTAATTTTCACTTCAGTAAACCACTGACGATGGCCAGCTTGTTTACGAGAGTGCTTACGACGACGGAATTTAACGATTTTAACTTTATCGCCACGGTCATGATTGACCACTTCCGCAGTAACTTTACTGCCTTCAACTAAAGGAGTACCGATTTTGACTTCTTCACCATTTACAACCATCAGAGCAGCAAATTCAACAATTGCGCCCTTTTCTAAGTCCAGTTTTTCTAGACGAAGGGTTTGGCCTTCAGTCACACGGTGCTGTTTACCACCACTTTGGAAAACCGCGTACATAGTTAACTCCGTACAGATCACGCCAGCCACATAAGGGGCGTGTTAATTACATTCACAGGGCGCGAATTGTACGCAATTTCCCCTACCCTCGCAAGCATAATTCTGAAAAAGATCAGCACTTCACAAAATGCTGTAGTTTTAGTTTTGCCGATCTGGCTCTTGGTGTAGAATCAAGCCACTTTAACCGTTGGTGCAGTTATTCAGAATGACGCTCGATGAAATCAAGCTGTTAAGCCAAGACGACATGGCAGCAGTCAACCAGCACATCTTCTCTCAGCTCAGTTCAGATGTCGCTTTAATCAATCAACTTGGTATTTATATCGTCAATAGTGGTGGCAAAAGACTTCGCCCGTTATTGGCGGTTTTGGCTGCGCGTGCATTGGGCTATCAAGGCCAGCAACATGTCACGCTCGCCACTATTATCGAATTCATTCACACCGCAACCTTATTGCATGACGACGTTGTCGACGAATCGATGCTGCGAAGAGGCAAAGAAACTGCGAATGCGGTCTTTGGCAATCAGGCCAGTGTGTTGGTGGGTGACTTCCTTTATACCCGTTCATTTCAGCTGATGGTGTCACTTGGCCGAATGCAGGTGATGGAAATTCTGGCAGATGCGACCAATATTATCGCTGAAGGCGAAGTATTGCAGTTGATGAACGTGAATGACCCGGACACCACAGAAGAAAGTTACATGCAGGTCATTTACTGCAAAACGGCAAAACTGTTTGAAGCAGCGACCCAACTTGCCGCGGTCCTGTCCGATCAGGACGAAAGCGTTACCAAAGCCATGCAAAATTACGGCATGCACTTAGGAACTGCCTTTCAACTGATCGATGATGTGCTTGATTACCAGGCCGATGTTGACGAGCTCGGTAAGAATATCGGTGACGATCTCGCTGAAGGTAAACCGACTTTACCGCTGATCTATGCGTTAAAGCACGGAAATCCACAGCAACAAGCCTTAATCCGTGAAGCCATCATCGAAAGCAACGGTTTGAGCAAACTTGATGAAATCATGGCAACTCTTGCAGAAACAGCAGCTTTTGAATACACCCGCAATATCGCTGAACAAGAAGCGCAGAAGGCTCGTGATTGCATCGCTTTTTTAGCTGAATCGCCTTATAAACAAGCCTTACTGGCATTGGCCGATATGGCGGTAGAGCGCAATCATTAAACTTGGAACAGTACTGTAACTATTTGTTTTTTAGCAATTTAATATAAACCCCATAAAAAAAGCCAGCATCAGCTGGCTTTTTTCATTCAATAACTTCAGGCTTTATTAACGAACTCTTCGCCTAAAGTGATATCTGCTTTTAAAGTTGGCAGCATATCGTTCATGGCTTGTTGCTCATAAGCACTTAAAGTACCGATCGACAATAAAGCTTCAACGCCGTTTTTGCCTAAGGTAATTGGTTGTGCGAAGAAACGTGCGTGCTCGCCGTTTCCTTCAACGTAGGCGTATTCAGTTACAGATTCGCCTTGCAAGCCTTTGACTAAAGACATACAAAAACGTGCTGCAGCCTGACCCATCGACAATGTGGCTGATCCGCCACCGGCTTTGGCTTCCACAACTTCAGTACCGGCATTCTGGATACGGTAGGTCAGGGATGACACTTCTTCTGCTGTGAAGCTAACACCAGCGATTTGCGACAACAGCGGCAGAATCGTGGTGCCGCTATGGCCACCGATCACCGGAACCGTCAACTCAGCAGGGTTTTTGCCTTTTAATTCACCAACAAAAGTTTCAGCACGGATCACGTCTAATGTCGTCACACCAAACAGGCGTTTTGCATCATAAGTACCGGCTTTTTTGAATACTTCAGCCGCGATAGCAACTGTCGTATTGACTGGGTTGGTGATGATGCCAACCAGCGCTTTTGGACATTGTTGCACAATGGCTTCTGCCAGTGTTTTTACAACACCAGCGTTGATGTTGAACAGATCAGAACGATCCATGCCAGGTTTGCGTGGCATACCCGCTGGGATCATCACAATATCAGCACCGGCCAGCGCCGTGTTTAAATCTTCTTTACCATGGCCGGTCACTTTGACGGCCGTTGGGATATGGCTTAAATCTACCGCAACGCCCGGAGTTACCGGAGCTAAGTCATACAACGCTAAATCCGTGCCGGCAGGCAGGTTTAACTTCAGTAATAAAGATAAGGCCTGACCGATACCACCAGCAGCACCTAATACGGCAACTTTCATGCTATTCTCCCAATTTACGGTTCATTAAAAAACGCGCCAACAATACTGAAATCACGGGCAAATTACAAATGACTTACGCCTAAAGTCTAAGCATTTTAGCGCATTTAACCCGATTTTACTGCCATGTCCGGCTAGCTGTGTTAACTTTGCTGCAATTGGCCGGTTAATTTGATAAGAACGATAGATGATGACCAAACAATCAAAACAAGAAGCACTGATTTCCGCTTTTAAATCCTTATTAAAAGAAGAGCGTTTTGGCTCGCAAAGTGACATCGTCGAAGCATTAAAAGCCGATGGGTTCGACAATGTCAGTCAGTCAAAAGTCTCGCGGATGCTCAGCAAATACGGTGCAGTGCGCACTCGAAATGCCCGCCAGGAAATGGTTTATTGTTTACCGCCGGAATTAGGGGTTCCAACGACCAAGAGCCCGCTGCGCCAGTTGGTGTTAGATATTGAACATAATGATGTGATGATCATCATCAGAACCAGTCCGGGCGCGGCGCAGTTGATTGCACGATTATTAGATTCTGTTGGAAAAGCGGAAGGTGTACTTGGCACTATCGCCGGTGATGACACTATTTTTATCGCACCGACCAGCGTCAAAAACATTAATTTTACGCTGAAAAAAGTGACTGAATTGTTCGAAAAGGTCTGATTGACGATTAAAGAGCCAGCACACTGCGGGCGAAAAAGCAGCCAGCTATAACCCAGCTTGTTGCTCCATAAAACTGACTGATGGCGCAAAAAACGCAGCGCCGCAGTCAGCCTGAATAAAATCCAGCAACAAATCATAATTTTGCCGACCTGGCTGTCCCATTCTGCTCTTTAACCACCGCAGGTATGCCTTAGCATCTGCCGAAAAACCAAGATTCAACATGCCTTGCACTTTTAACTGTCCATAAGGCATATTTTGAAATAACAAGGGCAAAGGCTGCCCTTCTACTGATACACAACTCGCTTTTACTTCGTGACTATTATCATCAAGTTGCGCCAAAGCCAGGCGCTGACCATCGATTTTTCGACGCCCCATAATGGCTTCTTGTTGTTGCTGAGTCAGCTGCTGCCAGCGGTTCATATCCAACCGGTACCGCTGAAAATGCAGATAACTGCCACCGGCGAATACCGCATCATTTTGTTCTGAAATGAGTGCGATCTCGCGTTTACGACGTCCTTTGGGTGCATCGGGCTGGTCAATAAAACCGGTTAAATCCCGACCATCCATGTACCTGAACGCATGAATTTGTTCTGCTAGTTCAACATGTTGATTGAGCAGTTGAAAACATTGTTGTGCAGCAAGATGGAGTACATCGTAGCGATCGGCGCGAATTTGCAGCAGCAAATCAAAGGGCAGCGCTGGCATATCAAGGTCGTCAACCGACAGCGGCAACCATGGCTGCAAATCTTTAGGCCTTTGATTAACATACAATGTATCCCAAAAACCAACCCCGATAGCCACCACTGCGGATAAGTTAGATTCCGAAAATTGGTCGGATAGTCTTTGCACCAGTGCCGGCAACCTTGCAAGCTGCAGACGAATGGCGGCTTGATGCCCATCCATTGCATTCATCAGCAATACCATGCCGTGTAAGTTTGCTTCGGCACAAATGCCCAACTGTTCGCGTGCCATCGTGGTTTCAGGTCCAGAATTCAGTGTTAAATGAACGGCCGACAGGATAATAGGTTCACTAAAAGATTACCATCCTTTGCAGCTGGGGGCAGATAAACGGACATATCTGCCATCAGCGTGTGAGATATATCTCACATATCAGTAAGACATGGCAGTTTTTTCTCACAAAAAAATTTCACAACACATCATAACCAACTGTTTATTAAAATAATTTAATATTTCCCCCGTCATTTCAATTCAATGACAACTGCTATGTTCACTGGTAGGCGCCGCATTTTTAAGTAAATTCAACGCATACTATGTTCATCGGATTGAGAATAAGTTTTGCAGATAATCGATGCGAAGATAGATTCAGGAAGTTCAGGACGAGCTCTGATTTCAGGATGAGATCAGTAGGGAAATGGACGCTTAAGGATAAGCTTGAAATCAGGACGATTTCAACAAGGATGTAAGACAGCTCTGGACGAGCTTTGAAATCAGGACGATTTCAGCAAGGATGTAAGACAGCTCAGGACGAGCTTTGAAATCAGGACGATTTCAGCAAGGACGTAGGACAGCTCAGGACGAGTTTTGAAATCAGGATGATTTCAGCAAGGATGTAGGACAGCTCAGGACGAGCTTTGAAATCTGGATGATTTCAGCAAGGATGTAGGACTGCTCAGGACGAGCTTTGAAATCAGGATGATTTCAATAGGGACAGTGGACAGCTCAGGACGAGCTTTCGTTTGACTCTGTGGTGGCAGTGTTTTACGTAGCATGGATGTTAAAACCTTCACAGCGCGATCGACTCCGCAAGGAGCAGGGACGAAAGGCCCGCAAGGGTGACAATACGGATATTGTAAAAGTTTTAATGGTAGCCGCACTTTTTAGTGCGGCTTTCCTTTTTGTGGTGCTTCACCTTTTACACCAAGCCACCATTCACCTCACCAATTCACCAATTCACCAATTCACCAATTCACCAATTCACCAATTCACCAATTCACCAATTCACCAATTCACCAATTCACCAAAAATAACTTAGCGCGCAACCGTTAGCAGAAGGCTATTGCAATTGAATGACAGATGACGGCAGACGGATGAAAGATTTTCACTTATGCATTTTTGCTCTTTTCGCCGAATAAATGTACTGCTACATTAGGGGCGTCCAAATAATGAGCAGAAGCAGCGTTTGAACGAGCAATAGTTCAATACACGAGCTGAACCAAATAAAAAACCCCGTTAGTATTTACCAACGGGGCTGTCTGATAAAAGACAAAGGACAAGGATAGACGACTTAGTGGGTCAAGTTTGTTTGCAGGGTTAACCTCTAGGGCTAGCTGTTAACTCTGCAAACCGCTCCCGACAGATCCCCACCGAACCTGCCAGACTGCTTACTTCGACGATGCAACAAACTCAGGATAGGCTTCGATGCCACATTCTGAACGGTCTACACCATCATATTCTTCCTGCTCCGTCACACGGATCCCAACAACTAACTTCAGCACATACCAAACCAGCAGACTGGTGGCAAATACCCAGAAGAAAATCGTTGCCGCACCCACTAATTGACCGGTGAACGAAGCTGATTCTTTAGTCACAGGGACAATCATTAAGCCAAACAAACCCACCACACCGTGTACAGAAATGGCACCAACCGGGTCGTCAATTTTCAGTTTATCCAGGCCGATGATTGAACACACCACCAACACACCACCCACAGCACCAAATACAGTCGCTAACAATGGCGTTGGTGTTGAAGGTTCAGCCGTGATAGCGACCAGACCTGCTAATGCACCGTTTAATACCATGGTTAAATCGGCTTTACGGAACAACAGCATCGACATGCAAAGTGCTGCTAAAGCGCCACCCACTGCAGCCATGTTGGTGTTCACGAAGACCATCGCCACGCCATGCGCATTACCGATATCACCTAGCTTTAACATGGAGCCACCGTTAAAACCGAACCAGCCCAACCACAGAATCAAGGTGCCTAAGGTAGCCATTGGCATATTTGCGCCTGGGAAAGCATGTGCTTTGCCGTCTTTACCATATTTACCTTTACGAGCGCCTAACAACAGCACGCCTGCCAACGCTGCAGCGCCGCCCGCCAGATGCACAATGCCTGAGCCGGCAAAGTCAGAGAAGCCAAAATCCGCTAAGGTGTACAAACCAAACACCGCCTGGCCGCCCCAGGTCCATGAACCTTCCATCGGATAGATAAAACCAGTCATTACCACCGCAAAGGCAAAGAAAGCCCAGAGTTTCATCCGCTCGGCAACAGCACCCGAAACAATCGACATCGCCGTGGCGACAAACACCACCTGGAAGAAGAAATCAGAGGCTTTCGAGTAAATCGCTTTACCGGTAAAACCGTTTTCGCGTTCAGCAAAACCGGCTAAGGTTGCATCAACATCAATGGCTTCGATACCGGTTAAAAAGAAACCGCCGCCGTACATAAACTGATATCCACAGACCAGATACATCAGACAGGCAATGGCGTACAACGCAAAGTTTTTAGTCAGAATTTCGGTGGTATTTTTAGAGCGAACCAGACCGCCTTCCAGCATGGCGAAACCAGCAGCCATCCACATCACTAAAGCGCCACACACCAAAAAATAGAAGGTGTCCATGGCATACTGTAAATGGAAAATTTGTTCTTGCATAAACTTCTCCTAGATGGCTTCTGAGTCCATTTCACCAGTACGGATCCGGATCACTTGCTCCAGATCGTAAACAAAGATTTTACCGTCACCGATCCGACCGGTATGTGCAGCCTTGGTAATGGCTTGCAACAAACGTTCGACATTTTCGTCCAGCGTGGCGATTTCCAACTTCACTTTCGGCAGAAAGTCGACCTGATATTCCGCCCCACGGTAAAGTTCGGTGTGACCTTTTTGCCGACCGAAGCCTTTGACTTCAGTGACGGTCAGGCCTTCAATGCCGATGTCCGCAATCGCTTCGCGGACATCGTCAAGCTTAAACGGCTTGATAATGGCACATACCAATTTCATAGTTTTTATCCTTTTTAGGCTTGGACCGGGCGCAAACCAGGCCGCTAACTTGTTGCAGTTGCCAAATAGATAAGAAAACCTTGTGCCATGTTGTAAAACATAAATTAATCAATAACTTAACTAATAGAGACAACGATTGGTCAAAAAAAACGCACCAAGACGGTGCGTTATTTCCCAGCTGGGGTGCAGTTCGAAGCGAGTTGGCAGGATCAGTTGGGTAAAAATTGCTGCCACTGGGTCAGCAGATGAATCAAATCTTCCAGCCCACATTCAGCGGTCAAGCTGGCATCGTCGGTGGTGAGTTCCGGGTCGAGATCGGCATCACGTTCATCAAACTGACCGACGCTGTAGTGGTACACCAGCACTTCCTGACGTTCGACTTTCAGGATGTATTCGCGACCGTCAAATTGATATTCGCTGTAAGGGCCCAGTTGTTGCAAATCATCACACAGCGCCTGATATGACGAGGCTTTGCGCTCAAATTCGTCCAGCAAAAACCGCTGCAGCGCATGTTGCTCCATCGGCAACTGCAGCTGATAAATCCGGCTGTCTGGTAAATAGATAAAATCAAATTCCATCCGGGTACTCCGCTGGGTCAAGTTTTAAGCTGTAAAAAGTTTTTAGAAACAATAACAAAGGGCCCGCGAACGGGCCCTTTTCTTTGAACAACAATATGTTATGACTTAAACAGCTTGCTGCACAATCACGTTGGAAGCGATTTGTGTGTACTGCGCCATCTGATGGAAATTCAGGTAACGGTAGGTATCCGCTGCTGTGGTTTCAATCTGCTTGGCGTAATCCAGATACTCTGCAACTGTTGGCAGACGGCCGATGATTGAAGACACCGCCGCTAATTCCGCAGATGCCAGATAGACATTGGCGCCCTGCCCTAACCGGTTCGGGAAGTTACGGGTTGAAGTCGATACCACCGTAGTATTGTCGCCAACACGCGCCTGGTTACCCATACAGAGTGAACAGCCTGGGATCTCAATCCGCGCACCAACACGGCCGAAAATGCCGTAATAACCTTCTTCAGTCAGCTGGTCTTTATCCATTTTGGTCGGTGGAGCGATCCACAGACGGGTTGGGATCTGACCTTTGAACTTGTCCAGCAATTTACCAGCAGCGCGGAAGTGGCCGATGTTGGTCATACAAGAACCGATGAACACTTCATCAATCTTGTCGCCCTGCACTGAGGACAGCAAACGCGCGTCATCCGGGTCATTTGGTGCACACAGGATTGGCTCTTTGATGTCTGCCAGATCGATTTCAATCACAGCTGCGTATTCAGCGTCAGCATCGGCACGTTCCAGTTTTGGATTGGCCAGCCAGGCATCCATCGCGTTGATCCGACGCTCAATAGTACGACGATCGCCATAACCTTCGGCAATCATCCACTTCAGCATCACGATGTTCGATTCCAGGTACTCACGTACTGAAGCTTCAGACAATGTGATAGTACAACCGGCAGCAGAACGCTCAGCAGAAGCATCAGACAATTCAAAGGCTTGTTCGGCAGTTAACTGCTCCAGACCTTCAATTTCCAGCACGCGGCCAGAGAAAATGTTGACCTTGCCTTTTTTCTCCACTGTCAGCAAACCTTGCTGGATTGCATAGTATGGAATGGCGTGGACTAAATCACGCAGCGTGATGCCAGGCTGCATTTCACCTTTAAAGCGCACCAGTACCGATTCCGGCATATCTAATGGCATGACGCCAGTAGCAGCAGCGAAAGCGACTAAACCAGAGCCAGCCGGGAACGAAATACCCAGCGGGAAACGGGTGTGCGAGTCACCGCCAGTACCAACGGTATCTGGCAATAACATGCGGTTCAACCAGCTGTGAATAACACCATCACCCGGACGCAGTGAAATACCACCACGGTTCATGATGAAATCTGGCAGCGTGTGGTGCGTGTTGACGTCGACTGGTTTTGGATAAGCAGCCGTGTGACAGAACGACTGCATCACTAAATCGGCGGAGAAACCTAAACAAGCTAAGTCTTTGAGCTCATCACGGGTCATTGGGCCTGTGGTGTCTTGTGAGCCGACAGTGGTCATTTTAGGTTCACAGTATTGGCCAGGGCGAATACCTTTCACGCCACATGCAGTACCAACCAGCTTTTGCGCCAGGGTGAAACCTTTGTTGGTAACTACAGTCACCGCTGGACGTTCAAACACGGTTGAGTGCGGCAGACCCATGGCTTCACGGGCTTTATCGGTTAAACCACGACCGATAATCAGCGGAATCCGGCCACCAGCACGCACTTCGTCTAACAACACGTTTGAACGCAGTTCAAAAGTAGAAATAACTTCATCAGTGCCATGGCGTTTCACCACACCCTGATGCGGGAAAATATCGATCACATCGCCCATCGCCATGCTGTTGACGTCAAGCTCGATTGGCAGTGAACCCGAATCTTCCATGGTATTGAAGAAAATCGGCGCGATTTTGCTCCCTAAACAAACACCGCCAGTGCGTTTGTTCGGCACAAATGGCATGTCTTCGCCCATAAACCACAGCACTGAGTTGGTGGCAGACTTACGTGAAGAACCGGTACCAACCACATCACCGACATAAGCCAGTGGGAAACCTTTGGCGATCAATGCTTCAATTTGTTTGACTGGGCCTTTTGAACCTGGAGCATCCGGCTCGATACCATCACGGACGTTTTTCAGCATGGCTAAAGCGTGCAGCGGGATATCCGGGCGTGACCAGGCATCTGGTGCTGGTGATAAATCGTCGGTATTGGTTTCGCCGGTCACTTTAAATACCGTGACGGTGATTTTTTCTGGGATAGCAGGCTTGCTGGTAAACCACTCGGCATCAGCCCAGCTTTGCATCACTACTTGAGCATGCGCATTGCCAGCATCAGCTTTTTCTTTCACATCGTGGAAAGAATCAAACATCAATAAGGTGTGTGACAAACCTTTGGCCGCTAAAGCACCTAATTTCGAGCTGTCTAACAAATCAATCATCGGCTGAATGTTGTAACCGCCGAACATGGTGCCTAACAGTTCAGTGGCGCGCTCTGGCGTCACTAATGGGCTTTGCACTTCGCCTTTGGCGACAGCAGTTAAAAAACCAGCTTTGACATAAGCGGCTTCATCCACACCTGGTGGAATGCGGTTTTCTAATAAATCGACCAGGAATGCGCCTTCGCCAGCTGGTGGATTTTTTAATAATTCGGTTAATGACGCTACTTGCTGAGCGTTTAATGGCAGTGGAGGAATGCCAAGAGCGGCGCGTTCGGCCACATGTTCACGGTATTGTTGAAGCACAGTTGTATCCTCTGGTTGGTCCACTGCAACCTGTATCACAGCGGTTTTCAATCGAATCTAAACAGGCTGGATTATAAGAAAAAAACGCCTGAATTGACATGCAAGTATAAGCAGACGGGCTTATAGTGGGTATAAGTTTGCTGAATGGTGGTAGCGTTTAAAACACAGTTTCGGATATGGAAAGCAACTTACCGCTAAATTCAGGCGCATTTAGACGTCAAAAAGGCCGCAATGCGGCCTTTTTCAATCAAATAATCAGATCAGCAATTACCAGATTTTGACGCGGTTTTCCGGCGCAATATACATTTTATCGCCTTCTTTCACGTCAAACGCCGTGTAAAATTCCGGAATATTCGACACGATACCAATAGCGCGGTATTCGCTTGGTGAATGCGAGTCGGTCATCAGACGGTTACGCAGTTCTTCTTCGCGGTATTTCCGACGCCAAACTTGTGACCAGCTGATAAAGAAGCGTTGCTCGCCCGTGAAACCGTCGATAACAGCGGCCGCTTTACCATCTAGCGACAGTTTATAAGCACGCAGTGCCACCGTCAGGCCACCTAAGTCACCGATGTTTTCGCCTAACGTCAGCTCACCGTTCACGTGTGCGCCTGGTAGCGGTTCGTACTTGGCGTACTGCGCAACCAGCTGTTTGCCACGTTTTTCGAACTCAGCTTTGTCAGCATCCGTCCACCAGTTACGCAGGTTACCATCACCGTCGTACTTGGCGCCCTGATCGTCAAAACCATGGCCCAGTTCGTGACCAATCACCGCACCAATACCACCGTAGTTCACCGCATCGTCCGCATCCATATTAAAGAACGGTGGTTGCAAAATGGCAGCCGGGAACACGATTTCGTTGTTGGTTGGATTGTAATAAGCATTGACGGTTTGTGGTGTCATAAACCACTCAGAGCGGTCAATTGGCTTGCCCAGTTTGTTTAGCATTTCGCTATAACCAAAGGCCGTCGCTGCTTTGTAGTTACCCACCAAATCATCAGCTTTGATGCTCAGGTTGCTGTAATCTTTCCATTTATCCGGATAACCGATTTTTGGCGTGAACTTGTTCAGTTTTTCATGCGCAGCTTTTTTCGTTTCCGGCGTCATCCATTCCAACGTGTCGATACTGTCGTGGTAGGCCTGGATCAGGTTTTTCACCAGCACTTCCATCCGCGCTTTGGCTTCTGGCTTAAAGTGTTCTGCCACGTAGAGCTTACCGGCCACTTCACCTAACACTTCATCAGAAGCATTGACGGCTTTTTTCCAGCGTGGTTGTTGCTCTAAAGTGCCGGATAAAACTTTGCCGTAAAAATCAAACTGACGATCAACAAAGGCTTTGCTTAATTTGCCTGAAAATTCAGAAACTAACCGCAGCGCCAGGTAATCTTTCCAGCTTTGTAAGTCAGTCTCAGCGTAAATCTTGCCAAAAGCTTCCATATAGCTTGGTTGCTGCACGATGATGTCATTCACAGCATCCAACTTGGCAGCTTTAGCGAATGTTTCCCACGGGAAACCACCCAGCGTTTTGGCTAAATCGGCTTTAGCGAACTTGTTATAAGTTTTGTCGGCATCGCGGTTTTCAACACGTGACCACTGCGCGCCAGCCAGTTTGGTTTCCAGCGCCAGAATACGTTCAGCCGCTTTTTCTGCATCAGCGACGCCAGACAGCGTCAGCATATCTTTGATATAAGCCAGATAGGAAGCGCGGATGGTTTTGAATTTTTCGTCATCTTTCAGGTAATAATCGCGATCCGGTAACCCCAGACCTGACTGACCTAAATACACCGCGTATTGCGTGGAGTTTTTCTCGTCGTTGTTGACGTACCAGCCCAGTGGAATGGCTGCGCCCATGTGTTGGAACTGGGCAAAAGCACTGGCTAATTGGTTCGCATCAGCGATAGCTGCGATGGCTGCTAAATCGGCTTCGATTGGCGTTTTGCCTAAAGCTTCGATGCCCGCTTCGTTCATATAACTGGTGTAGAAATCACCGAGTTTTTGCTCGTCCGTGCCTGGTGTTTTGTTTGGTTTCGCTGCGGCAGTTTCGATAATGGTGCGCAGCGCAACCTGGGCATCATCGGCTAATTTAGTGAATGAGCCGTAGTTTGACTTATCCGCTGGGATTTCGGTTTTGCTCAACCAGGTGCCGTTGACGCTATAAAAGAAGTTTTCGCTGTGCTTGACTGCCGGGTCGAAGTTTTCTTTGTCGACGCCTGACAACAATGCAGCAACAGGGGCAGCGACTGGAGCTGCGGTGGCTTGAGTTTCTGGCTTGGTTGTTTCCGGCGCTGTTGGCGCTTTATCACAGCCCACCAGACCAAGTGCGAAAGCGACGCTAGCCGCCAGCAGGGTAATTTTTTTCATTTGAGTTATTCCTGAATGGAGGGGAAAAATAAAGTAGTTTTACCGGTTCTATAGTACGCGCATCAACTACAAGGTTACAACCGGCACTTTACACAAGATGTAACGAAATATGACACTCTGCTGACAAAGAGGGAATTTGCACCGTAGCGCTCAGTGGTTACTGCAAAAACAACCTTCAAAGGAGCGGGCGGGAATTATCGGATTGATTTCAGCAACAGTTAAAACAACAAAGGCCGCAATGCGGCCTTTGTCTGGATATAAAAATAAGCTAAACCAAAAGCTTATTTCTTTTTCGCTTTTGGATTTGGCAGATCCGTAATTGAACCTTCGTACATTTCTGCAGCTAAACCAATAGACTCATTCAGCGTTGGGTGAGCATGAATGGTCAGCGCGATATCTTCAGCGTCAGCACCCATTTCAACTGCTAAGCAGATTTCGCCCAGCATTTCACCGGCGTTGATACCAACAATAGCGCCACCTAGAATGCGGTGGGTTTCTTTGTCGAAAATCAGCTTAGTGAAGCCTTCAGTGCGGGCTGAAGCGATAGCACGACCAGAAGCTGCCCATGGGAAAGTTGCAGTTTCAACCGCAACGCCTTTCTCTTTGGCTTCTTTTTCAGTGATCCCTACCCAAGCCATTTCTGGATCGGTATAAGCAACAGAAGGAATGCAGCGTGGGTCGAAGAAGTGTTTCATGCCAGAAATGACTTCAGCAGCTACATGGCCTTCGTGCACCGCTTTGTGCGCCAGCATTGGCTGACCAATCACGTCACCGATGGCGTAAATGTGGCCAACGTTGGTGCGCAGTTGTTTATCAACATTGATAAAACCACGTTCATCGACGTTCACACCAGCTTTTACTGCATCTAACAGCGCGCCATTTGGACGACGACCCACAGCAACCAAAATTTTGTCAAAACGCACTGGGGCGGCCGGGGCATTTTTACCTTCAAACGTCACGTACAGACCATCAGCTTTGGCTTCAACGGCCGTCACTTTGGTAGATAACATGATGTTGAAGTTGTCTTTGTTGTATTTGGTGTAAACCTTCACCAAATCAGCGTCAGCAGCCGGAACCAGCTGATCAGCAAATTCAACCACAGACACTTTTGAGCCCAGCGCACGGTACACAGTACCCATTTCCAGACCGATAATACCGCCACCTAACACCAGCATTTCACCTGGAATATCTTTGAGTTCCAGTGCGCCGGTTGAATCGATGACACGTGGGTCATCTTTTGGAATAAATGGCAGTGCCACTGGCTCAGAGCCAGCAGCGATAATGGCGTGTTCAAAAGTGATGGTGGTGTCGCCGGCAACCAAAGTATTTGGGCCAGTGAATTTACCGTAACCAGTCACAACTTTTACTTTGCGCATTTTTGACATGCCGGCTAAGCCGTTGGTCAGCTGACCAACAACTTTGTCTTTCCAGGCACGGATTTTGTCTAAATCAATTTGTGGTGCACCAAAAGTCACACCGTGAGAAGCCATGTCGCGGGCATCATCGATGACTTTGGCGACATGTAATAAAGCTTTTGAAGGGATACAACCGACGTTTAAACAAACACCACCAAGTGTGCTGCGTGCTTCAACTAAAGTCACTTCCAGACCTAAGTCAGCGGCGCGGAAGGCTGCAGAATAACCACCAGGGCCTGCGCCCAGGACCACAACTTGAGTTTTGATTTCGTTGCTCATCGTTTTACCTTTTTATCTTTTCAGAGATAACCGCTTGTTTGCGCAGGCGGCCTGGAAATAAAGTGGCGGAATTTTATCACCCTGCCTGAAAGAAGTCGCGTAACTTTTCAGTCTCCACAACATCAGATCAGGCCAAGGGCGATAAAACACCGTCAAATCACATAATGATTTGACGGATATCCGCTAAATATGAAGCCAGCGTCGCAGTAAAGCGCGCCGCTAAAGCGCCATCGATCACGCGGTGATCGTAGGACACTGACAACGGCACCATCAGTCGCGGCTCAAACTCTTTACCATTCCATTTTGGCTTGATGTCAGATTTAGACACACCCAAAATTGCCACTTCCGGCGCGTTGACGATTGGCGTGAATGCCGTGCCGCCAATACCGCCTAAGCTGGAAATGGTGAAACAACCGCCTTGCATATCTGCAGCCGTCAGTTTGCCTTCGCGGGCTTTCACCGAAATATCCTGCAATTCACGCGACAGTTCGATGATGCCCTTCTTGTTAACATCGCGAACCACCGGCACCACCAGTCCATTCGGTGTATCCACCGCAATGCCTAAGTGCACGTATTTCTTCAGGATGAGGCTAGCGCCATCTTCTGAAAGCGAGCTGTTAAAGGTTGGGAATTCTTCCAACGCTTTGGCCACCGCTTTCATGATAAACACCAGCGGGGTGTATTTGACGCCGAGTTTTTTCTTCTCCGCCAGCGTGTTTTGCTCTTTGCGGAAATCCTCGAGGCCGGTGATATCGGCTTCATCAAATTGGGTCACATGTGGAATACGGACCCAGTTGCGGTGCAGGTTGTTGCCTGACAGCTTCTGAATTCGCGACAGGGCTTTTTCTTCCACCGCACCAAATTTACTGAAATCCACTTTTGGCCATGGGATCAAATCAAAACCAACGCTATTGCCGCTGCCGGTGACTTGACCTTTACCTGACGCCACTTGCGCAATAATGTTTTTCACATAATTTTGCACGTCTTCGCGTTGGACCCGACCTTTGCGAGCAGAGCCGGTCACTTTAGATAAATCAACACCAAACTCACGCGCTAAGCGGCGGACCACTGGCGAGGCATGGGCATAGGCCTGGTTTTCAACAAAACCGGTGCTGGCTGCAGGGGCTGCTGAAGGCGCTGGTGCGGCGGTTGTTACAGCTGGAGCTGCTGGTGCAGCGGCGGCAACTGGAGCTGCTTGAGCTGGTGCTGGTGCGGCTGTTACCGGCGCAGCAGCGCCAGTAGAGAACACAAACACTAACGAGCCCGTCGACACTTTATCGCCAACTTTGACTTTAATTTCAGCAACTGTCCCGGCAAAAGGTGCTGGTACTTCCATTGCGGCTTTGTCGCCTTCGACGTTCAGCAGGGATTGATCGGCTTTGACCACATCACCCACTTTCACCATAATTTCAGTAACTTCAACAGCGTCACCGCCGATATCCGGCACTGTGACGTCTTGCAGCGTGGCCACTGCTGAGGCAACGGCTGCCGGAGCGACTGGAGCCGCAGCCGGTGCAGGTGCAGGCGCAGCAACTGGCGCTGCGACAGGCGCTGCAGCAACAGCCGCTGCACCTTCAAACACCATAATCAGCGAACCGGTTTTGACTTTATCACCGGCTTTCACGCGCACTTCTTTCACCACACCGGCTTGCGGCGCTGGTACTTCCATCGCGGCTTTGTCACCTTCGACACTTAATAATGACTGGTCAACCGCGACTGTATCACCGGCTTTCACCAGCACTTCGGTCACTTCGACTTCATCGGCACCAATATCTGGTACAAAAATTTCAATGCTCATTGCAAATCCTCTTAGGCGAACAGCGGGTTCAGCTTGTTGGTATCAATGCCAAAACGCACGATGGCGTCGCTGACCAGCAGCTTGTCGATTTCACCTTGTTTGGCCAGTTCACGTAAGGATGCCAGTACGATATAACCAGCGTTCACTTCGAAGTGACGACGCAGGTTCTCGCGGCTGTCAGAACGGCCAAAACCATCGGTACCCAATACTTTGTACGAAACAGAAGGCACAAAAGCCCGCACCTGATCGGCGTAGTTTTTGATGTAGTCTGTTGCGGCAATAACCGGCGCTTTACCCAGTACGGTCGCGATATACGGTACTTTTTCCGCATCGTTCGGGTGCAGCATATTGTGACGTTCACAATCCTGACCATCACGCGCCAACTCGTTGAAAGACGTCACCGAGAACACATCGGACGCCACACCATATTCTTCACTGAGGATTTCCGCGGCGCGGCGAACTTCATTCAGAATGGTGCCAGAGCCTAACAGCTGCACCTTGGCTTTGTTGCCAGACAAGGTTTCCAGCTTATAAATACCACGACGAATGCCTTCTTCAGCGCCCACAGGCATCGCCGGGTGATGATAGTTTTCGTTCATCACGGTGATGTAGTAGTAGACGTTTTCCTGCGCCTGGCCGTACATCCGGCGAATACCGTCCTGAATAATCACGGCCAGTTCATAGGCATAGGTTGGATCGTAAGAAATACAGTTCGGCACAGTGCCGGCCAGAATATGGCTGTGGCCATCTTCGTGCTGTAAACCTTCGCCGTTTAAGGTGGTGCGTCCAGCCGTTGCGCCAAGCAGGAAACCACGGGCTTGTTGATCGCCTGCCAGCCAGGCCATATCGCCAACACGCTGGAAACCGAACATCGAGTAGTAAATGTAGAACGGGATCATCGGCAGATCGTTGGTGCTGTAAGACGTTGCCGCCGCCACCCAGGATGCCATTGCACCCAGTTCGTTAATGCCTTCCTGCAAGACCTGGCCTGAAGTTTCTTCTTTGTAATAAGAAACAATGGCGCGGTCTTCCGGCGTGTAAGTCTGACCACGCGGGTTATAAATACCAATCTGCCGGAACAAACCTTCCATACCAAAGGTACGGGCTTCGTCGGCAATAATTGGCACAATTTGCTTGCCGATATTTTCATCTTTCAGCAGGATATTCAAGCCACGCACAAAAGCCATGGTGGTCGAAATTTCGCGTTTCTGCTCTTCCAGTAAACCTTCAAATGCAGGTAATTCTGGCAACGTCAGCGGCTTAGTGAAATTCGGCAAACGCACCGGCGTGTAACCACTTAATGCTGCACGGCGGTCATGTAGATATTTGTGCTCTGGCGAACCTTCCGGCAGCGTCAGGTACGGCAGCGACTGCACGTCTTCTTCGCTTAAATAATCTTCCAGGTTCAGACGCTTGCGAATTTGCAGCACGTGCGTCATGTCCATTTTTTTCACCTGGTGAGCGATGTTTTTGCCTTCAGCGGCTTCACCCATGCCATAACCTTTGATGGTTTTGGCCAGAATAACAGTCGGACGACCTTTGGTTTCCTGCGCCGCTTTAAAGGCTGCGTACAGTTTTGAAGGTTCGTGACCACCACGTTTTAACGCGAAAATCTCTTCGTCGGTCATATCAGCAACTAAGGCTGCCGTTTCCGGGTAACGTCCGAAGAAATGCTGACGGACATAAGCGCCATCTTTGGCTTTGTAAGTCTGATAATCACCGTCAACGGTTTCGTTCATCAGCTCTAACAGTTTGCCGGTGGTGTCTTTGGCCAGTAATTTATCCCAGCCACTGCCCCACACCACTTTAATTACGTTCCAGCCAGCGCCACGGAATAAACCTTCCAGCTCCTGGATGATTTTGCCGTTGCCCATCACCGGGCCGTCCAGGCGCTGCAGGTTGCAGTTGACCAGGAAACACAGGTTATCCAGCTTTTCACGGGCAGCAAAAGATAACGAACCACGGCTTTCCGGCTCATCCATCTCGCCATCACCCAAGAACGCGTACACGCGCTGTTGGCTGGTGTCTTTCATGCCACGACCATCTAAATACTTCAGGAAACGTGCCTGATAGATAGAAGTGATCGGGCCTAAACCCATTGACACTGTTGGGAATTGCCAGAATTCCGGCATCAGTTTTGGATGGGGATATGAAGATAAACCTTCGCCACCGACTTCCTGACGGAAGTTGTCGAGCTGATCAGCAGTTAAGCGGCCTTCCACAAAAGCACGGGCGTAAATACCCGGAGAAATATGGCCTTGGTAATAAACTAAATCGCCGCCGTCTTTTTCGTTTGGTGCGCGGAAGAAATGGTTAAAACAAGTTTCATAAAATGCCGCTGAAGACTGGTAAGACGCCATATGGCCGCCCAAATCCAGTTCTTTTTTCGAAGCGCGCAGCACGATCATAATGGCATTCCAGCGAATGATCGAACGGATGCGTTTTTCCAGATTCACATCACCCGGATAAGCCGGTTCCTGCTGTGGCGGAATAGTATTGATATAGTTGGTGGTGATCCCGGTTGGCATGGCCACACCTTCAAGGCGTGCTTGCTCCAGTACCTGCTCTAACAGAAACTGCGCGCGTTCAACACCTTCGGTACGCACCACAGATTCAAGGGCTTCTAACCATTCTTTGGTTTCGAGCGCGTCGATGTCAATTTGACTGACTTCAGACATATCAAAGTTTCCTATATTCCGAGCCTGCCAGCAGCAGGGTCTGTTTCATTAAAAGTAAGTACGCTGCTCAGGTGGTTTGTGACCGACGCAGCGAGCGTGCAAGGCGTGAGCGTTCCCGATCAGCTTCCAGCAAAGCCTCTTCAATAAAGGCCAGATGGCTGTTGCTGGCTTGCCGGGCTTGCTCCGGCTCACCGTTGATCACTGCTTCCATGAGACGCTGCCGATGTGCATTCAGCTGGCCCACGATCCCGTCTTTTTGCCGCAGAATTTCCAGGTTCAGTTGAATATTCTGCTCTACCAGCGGCGTTAAACCGCGTACCAGATGGAGCAACACCACATTGTGAGATGCTGCAGCCACCGCTAAATAAAGCTGGCCAACTGCTTTGGCTTCAGCTTCTAAATCTTTCAGTTGTTGCGCGGTACAAATTTCGTCATACCGTTGTTTAATTTGAGCGAAATCGGTACTGGTGCCACGCAGCGCAGCGTAATAGGCGCAAATGCCCTCTAAGGCATGGCGGAATTCCAGTAAATCAAATTGCGATTCAGGATGGCGGCCGATCAGTTCAAACAGCGGATCAGTGAGACCGCCAACCAGATTGTCACAGACATAAGTGCCACCACCTTGTTTGCGGCTGACCAGACCTTTGGCTTCCATTTTCTGCAGCGCTTCACGCAGACTGGGCCTGGAAACATCAAACTGTTCGGCTAATTCACGCTCAGTCGGCAATTTCTGCCCAGGCGCAAAAGTGCCTTCCAGCAGCATATGTTCCAGCTGCTCGACAATACGGTCTGACAATTTGGCAGGTTTTATTTTCAGCGTATTCATCCTGGTTCCCACCGGTGGCTGCGAGCTTAAGAGCGTATGACAGTCCGGGGTGTTTTATTATGTTTGTCTTTTTATATTTGCTTTGGGTATTTTTGTTTTTATTGTAAATTGGTAAGACCAATTTACATCAACGAGCCATAAGGTAACAGAAAGCGTAGTTGAAGTAAATTCGACCTGACAGTCTGACGGCGGTTTGGCGTGAAATAACTAGAGTTTAAGCTCTAAATACGTTTCAGGTTTCTAAGGATGCAGAATTGGTCAGACCATTGAAACTAACCAGCTGACGCCGATGGCGTACTACCTTCGGTGAGTACGCCCTACTTTTTCATTTAAATTCAGATACTTGCGTAGGGCGCTACTCGCCGCGGCAGCGGCAGTAC
>NZ_SACS01000020.1 GCF_004005945.1 Rheinheimera riviphila | reverse complement strand
TTCATGGTGTCTCCTTGACTGGTTGGTTTGGCGATTGATCTGATCACCGAACACCATGAATGTTCCTTCCTATCTAAATTTTAATTATCTCTTTGTTTCAAATAGTAATTCCGTGGGGATACCTCAGGGTCAGAGTCAATTGTTAACAACTAGGCTTTACCGGCAAAGGGCCATAACCGGAAGCGGCGTTTGCTGGTTTCGGCTGAATCGGTACTGGTTTCTGCAACTGCTGCATCTTCCGGTTCATGTGCCACCAGTGCCGACACATCCACTTGTACTTCGTCTTTTAACCGCCAGGGGCTTACTTTGCGCACGGGCGTGCTGGCTGCGGCTTCACCGGCTAAACCAAAGGCAAAAGCGGCAATTGGCGGACCGAGGGTTTCAAACAAAGTCACAGCGCCGAGTACCACAGCCGCAATCATCGTAGCCTGCTCCGGCACCAGTTTGCTGCTGGTTTGTACTAAACCAATCGCCAGACCGGCCATTGGAATAAGCAATAAACCAGTCGCCGATGCTTGTCGCCAGGGTTGTAGTCCGAGTCGCAATGACACACTCACCGCAGCCACTTTTACCAGGGAGCGCGTTAGCACCAAGGCGATAATCACCGGGGCATATTCAATCAATTCCGCCAGATGCAAACTGGCACCAGCGAATACAAACAACACGATAAAAAACAGCTCAAAAGCGCTGCCAAATTCCATCGCCGACACCACCACATCTTGCTCGACACTGCGCACTACAATACCGACAATCAACGGCGCAAATAACATCGACAGTTGCAATTGTTGGGCAAGACCGAGGGTCAACATCAGCGCACCGACCACCAGCGCCAGTTTATATTGCTCGGCTTTGGCGGTGCGGCTGATCACAAAATGCAGCCCCAAACCTATCAAGATGCCGAGCACACCAGAGCCCAAAAGCAGATACAAAGGTTGCAAAATCACTTGCTGCCAGCTGGCATTTTCATGCACTAGCATCGCCGGGATCACCAGTGCAAATACCAGAAAAGACAGCAGATTATTCAGCGCGACCAGCGTTTTTGCTGATTCAGTGACCGGGCCTTTGGCACCAACTTCATGGGCAACGTGCAGCAGCACCGCCGGCGACGAAGAAATTAAAATCGCACCAATGACGGCGGCAATCAGCGCTGAAAAACCTAATAAATAACAGAGGGTAAACACCGCGCAAAAGGTTAATACAGATTCAATCACCGCTACCGCGACAATGCGTGGTGAACGGCGGATAAAGCGTAAATCGAGCGAAGAACCCAGTCGGTATAAAATCAGCGCCAGCGCAATGTCGACCAGAATGCGTGCTTCTTTTAAGGTGTCATAGTTCAGCACACCGAAGCCACTTGGCCCAACCAACAAACCCACCAGCATAAAGCCGGTGATACTCGGCAACCAGGACCAGCGATGCGCCAGATAACCACCCAGCGCCCCCACCACTAACAACACGCCAAACGACAATAACGGCGTCATGCTCAAACCATGTTGTGGTAAAAAATCCATCAAGCTTCCCAAAATAACCACAAGATGGCGTCATCTTACGATGTTTTGGTGACAAACCGCAGCCTGAATTGTCCCCAATCGCCGTATTGGAACCGCATGTCCTCGCCAAACGGCAGATCCAACACGCCAGCGTAAGAGCCGGTAATCACCGCTTGACCTGCCAATAACGCAATATTGTTGGCCGACAAAAAATTCACCAGCCAGTACAAACCGGCCCGTGGTTGTTGGTTTGGATGCACCGCATTGAAGTTTTGCACCCGGCCATCGTTAAAAGTCAGCTGCAAAGCAAATTCACTGCCGTCAAAGCCCGGTGTTGGCTGCAGCTCTGGCCCTAAAAACAAGCCCTGATTAAAGAGGCCATCCGCCAGCTGGTCGAAAAAACCGGCGCCACTGTCATGGCTAAAGCGACTTTGGATCAGCTCCAGCGCCAGATGAGTCGCGCCGATGGCTTGGTCAATCTCCGCTTCAGTGTAGGGTGCTGCTCTTGGCGATAAATCTTTGGACAATACAAAAGCCAGTTCAGGTTCGACCCTGGCTAAACCCTGCGATGCAGGAACTATCGAAGGCCATAACGCACACTGTTGAATATCAGCAGTATCGTTGTCAAAGCGCGCCACCGTCGACTGATAAATCGGTGCTACCACGATTTTATCCGGTGTCGGTAATAAACATTTCCAGCCTGCAATCGGCTCAGCCATTGCCACTGCTACCTGTTGTTGCAGGGCAAAAGCATCGGCTTGTGAGCGCGGGCGTAGTGTGTCAGTTAACAAGGGGCCAACTTCACCAAGCTTTCGGCGCTCCGCCAGAATCGCCGCCGCTTGCTGCAGCAAAGAGGTGGATAAAACAGGTGCTGGAAGTTGATCGATGTTCATGAAGTGTTGTCCCTGAAAATACCAGTGGTGATAGCAGCTACTGTAACATGCAGCCAGCAAAAGCCTGTAGGTCAGCAACAGGCGACACTATGCTTTGCACCAGATACGGATGATTTTTGTCTTGCCAGTCAGATGCGACTTTGGCTTACTAAAGGTTCATTTTGGTCGAAGCACAGAGAATCGATGCGCAAACAGCAGCATACCAAACCGATGATCCACCATCCTCGCTCTTTCGCAGCGCTGCTCGTGGTCATCCTATCGATACTAACTTTTGGCTGCACCGCCGAAGCCGATATTCAGGCCGGTAAAGTTGCCGCCGTGCAATGTCAGGCCTGTCATGGTAAAGATGGCATTGGCCTTACGCCACAAACGCCAAATCTGGCAGGGCAAAAGGAGTTGTATCTGAGTACGCAGCTCGTGGCTTATCGCAGTGGCAGCCGCAAAAACAGTATTATGTCGCCGCTGGCCAAGCCGCTGTCGGATGAAGACATCGCGAATCTGGCAGCCTATTTCGCCAGTTTACCAGCCACCGGCAGCCGCTGATTTGGTCGGAAATCAGATTGACAGTGTGCTGCCAACTCAGTACCTTAAGCGCCATTGCGGGTGTCGTATAATGGTAATACCCGAGCTTCCCAAGCTCGTGCCGTGGGTTCGATTCCCATCACCCGCTCCACTTCTTCGTTAAATCTCGCGCGTTATTGAATACACAAGCACCAGTGTCCGGACGAGTTTCGGGCCCGATGGCGGACTACCGCTGACGCGGCGAGTCGCGCCCTACGCTGAACACCTTGCAAATAGTAGGGCGTTACTCACCGCGTCAGCGGAAGTGCGCCGCTATTTGATACCTGTCGATATTTACCCATTTTTCACAGAATATCGACGCAACGCTGACATCGGCCGCAAAGCTGTTGCCTTTGTGCGGTGGCTGTTTTACTGCTGGTATCGAAAATAATGCCAGGTCATTGTTATTGCTGTCGGAAATTGCCTTACGGATCTGATCTTAGGGCACTTCGGCGACAGAGCAGACTCAGGCGTAAAACAACAACACCAATCCCAGGAAATGTCAGCTATGAAGCGTTTGCTTGTTCCCGCTCTGTTATGTTCGCCAGTCGCCATGGCTGCGGCCGATTTAGACATGGCCAATAAAATTCGCCATGAAGGTTTTCACCAGTCGCAAGTGATGCACACTTTGGAGCATCTGACTGACAACATTGGCCCGCGCTTAACCGCTTCTCCGCAAATGGTGAAGGCGAATCACTGGACGCTCAAACAGTTACAAGACTGGGGGCTGAAAAACGGTCAGCTGCATCCGTTTGAATTTGGTCGTGGCTGGAGCAGCGAATCCGCCAGCATCACCTTAGCAGGCCCGCGCCAGCAATCGTTGCATGGTATTCCGGTGGCCTGGACCCCTGGCACCAACGGCGTGGTCAACGGTGAAGTGATGATGTTTGACGTCAACACTGTCGCCGATCTGGCGCAATACGCCGGTAAATTAAAAGGCAAAATTCTGCTGATGGGTGAAGATTTAAAAATCGAACCACCAAAAACAGTGATTTTTGAACGGTTAAGCGCGAAAACCCTTGGCGATTTAAAAGACTATGAACCAGGCGCCCGTGCCAGTTATCAGTCGTTTATGACCAATGCCCTGCGCGACAGCCGGATGCAAAGTTACAAGTTTAATAAGGCGTTAAGTGCGTTTTTAGAAAAAGAACAAGTGGCGGGCGTTATTTACCGCAGCAGCCGTCAGGGCGGTTTGGTGCGGGTGTTTGGTAAGTCGCACAAACAAGGCGAAACCTTCCCGGTGCCGGCCATCATCATCGAGCAAGAAGATTACAGCCTGCTGACCCGGATGCTCGATCGCAAAGAACAGCCAAAACTGGACCTAGATATTAAAGCCCGCTTCCACGATGACGATATGAAGTCGTACAACACCATCGCTGAAATTCCGGGTACCGACAAAAACGCTGAAGTGGTGATGGTCGGTGGTCACCTTGATTCATGGCATGCCAGCGATGGTGCTGTCGATAACGGCGCCGGTGTGGCCGTGGCGATGGAAGCGGTACGGATTTTATCCAAACTGAATGTGAAGCCAAAACGCACCATCCGGATTGCACTGTGGTCCGGTGAAGAGCAGGGTTTATACGGCTCACGCGCTTATGTCGACGAGTTTTTTGCCACTCGCCCAGAGCCAAAAGATCCGGCCGAAAAAGCGCTGCCACGTTATTTGTGGTCCAGCCCGGGCTGGCCAATTCAGCCAAAAGCCGCCTACGACAAATTATCGGTGTATTTTAATATGGACAATGGCAGCGGCCGCTTCCGTGGCATCTATACCGAAGGCAACATTGCCGCCAAACCGATGCTTTCCGACTGGTTTGGCCCGTACGGCGACCTAAGCACCGGCACCATTTCGCCATTATCGACCGGCGGCACTGACCACGAATCCTTTGATGATGTCGGTTTGCCTGGCTTCCAGTTTATTCAGGATCCGCTGGATTACAGCACCCGCCTGCACCACACCCATATCGATTCGATTGATCACGTGATTGAAGACGATTTAAAACAAGCGTCGGTGATTATGGCGGGCTTCCTGTTTGAGGCGGCGATGGCCGATAAAAAGCTGCCACGTAAACCAATGCCAACAGCTCCTTCGGAAGTGCAGCAACAACGTCTTGATCTGGAAACAGAAAAAGAACGCCGCACCCGCGAGCTGGAAGGGAAAAAAGCCTTAGAAACGAAGGTAGTGTACTAAGTATCAAAGTCAGGCGACGTCTTGTTGTCTGGCGTTGCTGAACTGCAATAAGTCCGCTACGGCGGACTTTTTATGTACGGTCTGTCCAGGCTGAAGGAGCCTTTCTTGCGTGGAAAACTGCAGTGACCACGACATTGTGGTTTTGTACAAAATACAAGATCCGATAGGGGAAACGATGAATCGAAATACGCCTCAGGTCTTGGTAAATTTCTCTATAAATGAACGGGTTTCGCTGAATCTTCTGCAAGGCTTCTTCGACACAAAGTAGAAAATCATCACCAAGACCAGGTCGTTTTCCCTGGTAGTATTTAAAAGTTTCTTCAACATCAAATTCAGCTTCTATACCCTTCATCATTGAAGATTCGGGGTTGTTGGCCGCCTTCACTCACCCCAGTCACTTAGAACAGCTAAGCTCCTGAGGATTCATTCAGTTGCCGCCTACCCGAATCTTCAATGATTTTGGGTATATTCGTAGTGTCAGTACGTAGTTCATCGTTTGGAAAGTATCCGGGATTTGACGTTTTCCCAGGATGCCCCCAGGTTTTGATCAATGTCGAATGCTGCCAAGCGCCGGTCAAGCTCCACTTTTTGTGCATCAGTCAGAGCTATTTCACCATCTTCAGCCACGATGCTATCCCAAAGTGCTTCGGCGAGAACTATGCGCTCAGAAACTGTAAGCGATTGAATTTCCATAGAAACATCCTTCAAAAATCAAAGTTCAGTAACCTGATAATAGTAGCACGAAACGACCAATGGCTGTCAGACACTCATGATCTGAGACAGATTCAAAAAAAGGCCAGATCACCGGCCTTCTGTATACACGCAAACCGCTTTAACGGCGAATCACAAAATCTTCAGTACTACGACGCACTTTTGCCAGATCAACCAACCAGTCGCCTTCGCTGGCGCGGTAACCCAAAGGCAGTAACAACACTGAACGCAGGCCAAGTGCCGACAAATTCAGAATAGCATCAACTTTTTCTGGTTCAAACCCTTCCATTGGTGTGCTGTCGACACCTTCGGCGGCGGCAGCAATTAAGGCACTACCCAAGCCAATGTAAGCCTGGCGAGCGGCATGCTGGAAGTTTTCTTCCGGTGTACGCTTCGGGTAAATGCTCAGTAACTGCTGCCGGTACGCTTCCCAACCTTCATTTTTCAGACCACGTTGTTCGTTGACCAAATCAAACATCATATTGATGCGATCAAAGCTGTAATTATCCCAGGCAGCAAATACCAGCAAATGCGAACAATCGGTGACCTGACTTTGACCCCAGGACACTGGACGAATTTGAGCTTTGATTTGTGGATCGGTAATCACCAATACCTGATAAGGCTGCAAGCCACTGGAGCTGGCACTTAACCGAATAGATTCAAGAATGATTGCCAGTTTGTGTTCTGACACCGTTTTGGCTGGATCCATTTTTTTAGCGGCGTACCGCCAGGACAACAAATTTAAAATATCGGACATCACGAACTTCCTTTAAGGATAGAAAGTCGCAGCTTACCACTACTGTACCAATCGGTACAATAACTAAAAATGGCACCAGCATATAAAAAATTCTAATTATTTTGCCGCAGGTAGCGCCGCCAAGGTTTTTTCGATTAGCTGATTCAGCTCATCACCGTTGCCAATCCAGCGTGCTACTAATAACAGATCATTTTTCTGATCCAGATAAATAATATTACGGCCAGCCCCCTGGAAGGTGACTGCTGTTTCCGGCGCAGCAGGTAATGCCTTGCGGCCGGGGTTTAAAAACCAGTTGGCGTAGCCGTAATCGGGGTTGGCCGGGCCACCGCTACGGGCTTTGGCGATAAATTCTTTGCTGATCAGTTGTTTGCCTTGCCAATTGCCATCACGTAAAAACAAATAACCAAAACGGGCTAAATCCCAGGCATTCAGAAACATACCTCCGCCCCAATGACCGCCGCCGGACACCACCTGAATTTTTTGGCCATCGAGCTCCAGCCAACTGTTATCGTAACCAACCCAACGCCAAGTGGAACTTGCGCCTATCGGTTGCATGATCCGCTCAGTCAGCACCTGCGGCAGCGGTTTTCGCCAGACATAAGTGGTGGCCAGCGCCAGCAAATTCACCCGTACATCATTGTATTTGTAGCGCGTACCGGGTTTATACAAAGGCCGATTCGGCCAGTCTTTCGGCTCGCCTTCCGGCCGATCGGCCCAGTCTGGTTTACCCCATAGCGTGCCTTGCCAGTCGCTGGTCTGGCGCAGTAAATGCTCCCAGCGGATTTGCCGGTTATGCTCGCTGGCAAATAATTCGCTGCCGGGCAACGGATGAGCAGACGGAAGGTAAGGCCCGACGAAATCATCGCTGCTTTGGATCAAACCATCATCCAGCGCCAATCCGGTCACCGTGGTTAAAAAGGTTTTACTGATACTGTGCGTCATATCAACACTCTGGGTATCACCCCACTGTGCAAGCAGCTTGCCACGATAAATAATCAAGCCATTGGCCGCTGCGCGCACTGACATTGGCCCGATAATTTGATCATAGGGTTCGCGCGCGCCAAAGGTGGTCGCCTGCACAATGGCTTGATCTTTAGGTGCTTTATTTTCACTGGCGATGGCATAAGCCACCGCAGCCGCCAGTTTGTCAGCGTCAACGCCAAGGCTTTGTGGCGTCGCACTCTGCCACTGCCCGGCGGGTGGAAAATAATCAGCCGCGGTTGCTGAAAAAGATAAAAGTTGCTGGCTCAGAACGAACCACAAAAACAAAGTAATTTTCATCAGGACTCCGGCGCAGCAACCTTGCTACGCACTAATTTTTGTAGGGGTAAGGTTGCCGACTATGACAACTACAACAAATATTACTCCGCCCAGCGCTCTTTAATTTCCAGAATTTGCGGCAGTTGTTGTTCCAGCAAATCCACCAGCCGCGGTTCAAAGTGCAGACCTTTTTGCTGACGGATATAATCAAGGGTGTCGGGCACCGTCCAGGCTTTTTTGTAGGGTCTGGTGCTGGTCAGCGCATCAAATACATCGCAGAGTGCGACAATTCTGGCTTCGACCGGTATCGCTTCGCCCGCCAAGCCATGGGGATAACCAGTGCCGTCCCATTTTTCGTGATGGTACAAGGCCACGGTTTTGGCCATTTTTAACAATACCGATTCACAATCGCCAATAATTTCGGCGCCGATCAGCGGATGTTTTTGCATCTCCTGATATTCTTCGGCAGTCAGTTTGCCGGGTTTTAACAGGATATGGTCGGCGATGCCAATTTTACCGATATCGTGCATTGGCGCGGCGTGCAGTAGATCTTCCGCATGTTGCGCGGTAAAACCGGACGCCAATGCCAGCACCTGCGCGTAATGACTCATCCGCAGAATATGCAGGCCAGTTTCGTTGTCTTTATATTCGGCCGCGCGGCCAAGGCGTTGGATCACCTGCAAGCGGGTTTGTTTCAGCTCTGCGGCCTGCACCAGGGATAAATGGGTTTTCACCCGCGCTTTGACCACCGCCGGGCTGATCGGTTTGGTGATGTAATCGACAGCGCCCACCGCAAAACCGCGGGCTTCGTCAATTTCGTCTTTTAGCGCCGTGACAAAAATCACCGGTATGGCTTTGGTGGTGGCATCGGCTTTTAAGCGGGTGCAGACGTCAAAGCCCGTCAGCCCCGGCATCATCACATCCAACAGCACCAAATCCGGTTGCTCCTGCGCAATCAGTTGCAATGCTTCTTCACCACTTTTGGCAAACAGTAGCCGGTACTGGTCCTGAAGCACGGTGCGCAGCACCCGCAAATTGGTGGGTTCGTCGTCGACCAATAACAACACCGGGTTTTCATTACTCATCAGACGGCTCCGTTACTTAATCGTTGTTGCAACAGCTGCAGCTGCTGTTGGGCAGCCGGAAAATCAAAATCGTTCAGCGCATCCAATATTTGCAGCACTTGCTGCTGATAAGGTCCAGTGTAACTCGCCAACAATGCCATCCGTTCATCGTCGAATTCATTTCTGGCACTGGCTTGCTGTAAAACCTCCAGCACTGCGGACAGTTGTGGCAGCGTCAGTTGCGGCTGGCTAGTTGCATCGGCCGTTGGGTTTTCTTGCTGCAATTGTTGGCAATGCGCGACAAATTTTGGCCAACACTGCTGAATTTTGCCAAGCAAATCCTGACAACGTGCCAATTGTTGTTGCCGCCCCGCCTGCTCCAGTTCAGCACAGACTTTCGATAACTGCTCTAAAGCCAGATTGGCGCTGGCGCCTTTCACCGCATGCGCCTGCTGTTGCACGGTATCAAAATCCGCTTGCGCCAACGCCTGTTGCAGTTGCGGCCAGACATGTTGCTGCTGGTTCAAAAACTGCTGCAAGGCAGTTAAATAAGTCGTCTGATTGCCCCAGAGTTGCAAGGCTTTGGGCAAATTCAGCAGTTGCTCTTCATTACCTGTGGCTGCCGGTGCCGAGGTTAATGGAGCCCGAATTTCCAGCTGCAACACCTTGGCGATTTCAAAGCACAACACGCTAAAATCAATAGGTTTGCTGGCAAAACCCTGCATCCCGGCCTCAGTCGCCGCCAGCTTATCTTCGTCCAGCACACTGGCGGTTAAGGCAATAATCGGCAATTGGGTTTTGTGGTGTTCCAGCTCAAGCTGCCGGATTTGCCGACAGGCCTGCAAACCGTCCAGATTCGGCATCTGAATATCCATCAACACTAAATCAAACTGCTGTTGTGATTGGGGTTGTGATCCGGATTGTGGCTGCGCTATATGTTGCTGTTGCACCCATTTTAACGCTTCCAGACCATCGGTAGCAGACGTCACCTGGTGGCCCGCGCGTTCTAATAACAAGCGCAATAATTCAAGATTTTGTGCAATATCGTCAGCAATCAGTATCTTCAGCGGTGGTAACGCCGGGTAATAACCCTGCAGCGCGGTGGTGGTCGCTTTGCCAGGAGCCAGCGGTAAGTTAAAACTGAAGCAGCTGCCCTCACCTTCGACACTCTGCACTGAAATCTGCCCGCCCATCAGCTCAACCAACTGTTTACTAATGGTGGTGCCTAAACCCGTGCCGCCAAAGCGCCGGCTCATCGAAGCGTCGGCCTGGGTAAAAGCCTCAAAAATTTGCCCAAGGCGATCGGCAGCGATGCCAATGCCGGTGTCTTTGATACTGAAATGCAGCTGCTGTGTTGTCGCGCCTGCTTGCTTTGAAGAGGCTGCCAGCAGTGATACCTGCACCAATACCGAACCACGTTCAGTGAACTTAATCGCGTTGCCAATCAGATTGGTCAGCACCTGGCGTAACCGATCTGAAGCGCCAAAGTAGAATTCACCCAGGGCTGGGTCTAGCTCCAGCCGTAATTCCAACTGCTTTTTGCGCGCCTGGATCCACAAGGTCGACACTACCGCATCCAGCACCGCCGGCAGCGAAAAGTCTTGTTGATCGAGCTCCAGTTTGCCTTTTTCCAGCTTGGCGCTATCGAGAATATCGTTCAGCAAATGCAGCAGCGAATGGGCGGAACTATGAATGGTCGCCAGATGTTTTTTCTGATCAGGTGCCAAATCAGAGGTCAACAACAAGTCGCTAAAACCAATAATGGCGTTCATCGGCGTACGAATTTCGTGGCTCATATTGGCCAAAAAGGCCGAACGTGCTTCCGCCGCCAGCTCAGCTTTATCTTTGGCTTCGACCAAATCAGTTTCCATCTGCTTGCGCTGGCTGATATCCATGATAAAACCATCTAACCACAGAATATCACCAGCGGTGCTGCGAATGGCTTCACCTTGTTCCAATACCCAATGGATCGAGCCATCCCGGTGGTCGATGCGATATTCCAGCTGGAAACTTTGCTGAAACAGCTCCATTTCCTGGACCAGCGCCTTGTCGTCCGGATGAATGACCTCAATCCAGCGCCGTTTTGGCTGGGGCAGCATAAAATCACTGGCCGGATAACCAGAAATGCCTTCGATGGCATCACTCAGAAACACCATATCCCAATACTCGTTGTACAGGCAGCGATAGGCCGCGCCCGGAATATTGCCAATCAGTGAGCGGAATTTGGCTTCGTTGTCTTTTAAGTCCTGCTCCATTTTCCGCCTGATACTGAGATCAGTAATAAAAGCCACAAACAGATGTTCGTTTGGCAATTGCACATGGCCAATAGCAAGGCGCACCGGGATCGCATGGCCATCTTTATGCACAGCGTCCACGTCGCGACCAATACCGATAATTTTGGCGGAGCCGGTTTGCAGGTAGTTATCAAGGTAAGAATCGTGGTGGCGACGGATGGCGTCTGGGGTCAACACATTAACATTTTTGCCAAGCAATTCATCTTGTTGCCAACCGAAAATATGCTCGGCGGCTTTATTCATACTGAGGATCAAACCCTGCGCATTAATAGTGACAATGCCATCGACCGCCGTGTCCATCATCGCTTTCAGCCGGCTTTCATTGGTTCTGGCCCGAGTGCTGGCCACCCGGTATTTCAGCAGCAGATTGACCGCCAGCACCAACCCACAAATCACCAGCGTGGTAAAACTAATCGCCATCGCCAATACCAGCGGTAGTTCCCCGGCCTGATCCGCAGCGACAAAACCCGGCGGCGGCACAAAACGCGCAGCAGCCATGCCGGTGTAATGCATACCGGTAATAGCACCGCCCATCACCAGACTGCTCAGCAGCGTCAGCCAGTGCGGCGCCAGGTTAAAACGTCTTAAACCAAACCGCACCCAGAGCGCCAGAATGGCTAACACCACCGCAACCAGAATGGATAATAAGAACATCGGTAAGTCGTAGCGCAGCGCGGCCGACATTTGCATCGCCGCCATCCCGGTATAATGCATGGTGCCAATGCCAGCACCGACCAACACGCCGCCTAATAATAATTGCGACAGCGCCAGCCGTTTTTTACTGATGAGGTCAAGCGCCACCCAGGAAGCAGCAACGCTCGGGAGCAGTGAGAAAATGGTTAACGCAGGTTGATAACTGACATCGGTACACAGGGCAAAGGCCAGCATGCCGATAAAATGCATCGACCAAACCCCACCGCCAAGCGCAATACTGCCGCTGCCCAGCATCAGCAACCGCACTGACTTGTGCTGCACCCCAACCGCCTGACTGGTGATTTGGATAGCCATCGCCGATGCCAGCACCGCAATAAAAAACGACAACGCTACCAATCCAGCGCTGTACGTGCCCGTTAACAACAGGGGATCTGCCGGATATTCAAACCATTGTAATAACCATGCTATCACTGACTTCCCCTTTTAAATTCTTGCCGATCTAGTCTTGGCGTCGTACCCATTGATGCAGTGCCACAACCAGCGTTAGCAGCACTGAACTGGAATACCTTAATTCAGGCAGATTTTCAAGCCTGAGCCAGGTCCCGCCAAAGCTTCACACAATAACACTTGTCAAATCATTCTCTTGTGTTAAAAAACACCGATGCGATTAGCAAATGCTTTGGCCAATACACGAGCCAGCATCTTACCGGCTCAATAAGGAACTGCGATGCCGCTTCATCATCTCTCAGAGTTTTTGCGTACCGGTGTCCGCGCCATGCCACCGCGCAATACCACAGAAAAACACCGGGCATCAACGCCGTTGGAATTAATGTTTGATTTAGTGGCGGTGATCGCTATCGCCGCTGCGGCCGCTGAACTGCATCATGCGGTCGCCCATGCCCATTATGCCGAAGGGATCAGTAAGTTTGTGCTGGCGTTTTTTGCCATCTGGTGGTCCTGGATGAACTTTAGCTGGTTTGCCTCGGCCTACGACAACGACGACGTACTGTTCCGCTTGCTGACCATGCTGGTGATGGCAGGTTCGCTGACCATGGCGGCTGGGATCAAACCGTTTTTTCAGGGCGGTCAGCTGATGCTGATTGTGATTGGGTTTGTCATTATGCGCATCGGCATGGTGCTATTTTGGCTGCGCGCCGCCCGTCACCACCCTGAATTAAAACGCACCACCCTCACCTACGCCGGTGGCATTTTTCTGGTGCAACTGTATTGGGTTGGCTTACTGCTGCAACAACCGCTGTCGGCTACCTGGCTGCTAACGCTGTTTGCGCTGGGTGCGGTGCTGGAACTAGCGGTACCGGCACTGGCAGAACGTCGGGGTATTACGCCCTGGCATCGCCATCATATGATTGAACGTTATGGTTTACTGAATATTATTGTGCTCGGCGAAACCTTGTTGGCCAGTTCAATCGCCATCAGCAATCTCACCACCGATCAGGCGCCAACATTGGCGCTACTGCAAATTCCGCTGCTGGCGATGGTGCTGCTGTTTTGTCTGTGGTGGTTATATTTTTCGCGCGAAGAGCATTTAAAACAACAAACGCTGGCGATGGCACTGACCTGGGGTTACGGCCATTTGATTATTTATGCCGCCGGTGCCGCGGTGGGTGCCGGTATTGCGGTGAATATCGACCTCGTGCTTGGCAGCGCCAGCCTTACCGCAACCGCCGCCACCTGCGCCGTTACCCTACCGATCAGCGCTTATGTACTCGGGCTCTGGCTGGTCCGCGACCGTTTTATCTTTAGCGGCCGTGGTAAATATCTGCTGGTGCTGTTTGCGCTGCTGATCCCGTTGGCTGGCTTTTTCAGCGGTCTTGCCGCCGCCACGGCTTTGTTGGTGCTGTGTGTTATGCTACGCAGCAGTCATGCTTGTTGCAGCAACGGGCAGCCGAAGTTATGAGGAAGTGATGAGGATTGCACGCAGGCATAATAACGGTGAACAGGTACAGCCGGATCGGCCTGGGGCGACCATCGAACATCTGCAAAAAATCACCGCCACTATCCCAGATGCGAATTTACCCAGCAAGACAAAGTGCAGGTGATCGACAACGCGATATTTACCTAAAATACCAGAACACCGTCGATCCTGGTTGATGTCAATTAACCCGCCCACTGCGCTTTTATTTGGTAAAAAGTTGGCAAAGCGCTAAAGGCCCCAAACTGCTGGCAAGTCAGTGAACCCGCCACTATCGCGTTCTGAACGATTTGCTGTTGTATCCCTTGATCACCTAGCAGTTGTGCCCAGGAACTGCCTCCCTCCAGCAATTGACTCAATTGCAGCAACCAGGCACCCACAAAAGAATCTCCCGCCGCTGTGGTGTCCACCACGGTCACTGGTGTCACCGGCAGTGAGATGTTGCTTGCTGGGCTGTAGCTGCGTACTTCAGCTGCGCCTGCGGTCACAATGACCCAGCGTTTTTGTAGCAACAATTCGGCAAGCCATAACTGCGGATCCTGCCCGGCAGCCAGATACCGCAGTTCATCGTCGCTGAGTTTAATCAAATCCGCCTGCTGCAATAACTGGGTCACTAACTCGCGGTTAGCGCTGCCATTTGACCATAAATTGTGGCGTAAATTGGCATCCACTGACACCAACCAGCCATGGGCTTTCGCCATTGCGACTAACGCGAAACTGGTCACGGCAATGGCATTTTCGGTCAGGCTATTCGAGCATAAATGCAGGATGCCCGGTTGCTGCCATAAATCCGGCGGGCAGTCTTCCGGTAAATACAACAAATCGGCGGCGGGCGGTCGGTAAAACGAAAAACTACGATCGCCCTGCTCATCGAGCGCCACAAAAGCCAAAGCGGTTTTCGCCAGACTGGTTTGGCGCACCGCACTACAATCTACGCCATAGTGTTTGAGCTGCGCGGTGAGAAATTCACCAAACATATCCTGGCCAACCATCCCGATAAACTTACTGTGGCCGCCCAATTTTGCGACCGCTACCGCCACATTGGCTGGCGCACCACCGGCAAAACGGCGGAATACTTCGTTGTGCTGCGGATCCTGTAGAAAATCAATCAGGATTTCGCCAAAACAACATACTGGAATTTGCATAATCTGTACCTATAGCGATGTGATGAGACGTTGCAGCCACGAATAAAACTTAAATGATTAAGGTGGAAAATAACTGATTCAGGCTTTGCTGTAAATAAACTGGCTAAAATTTCTACAAAGTGACGTTTTTCACTTGAACAATCGACAAAATGATGGTTTAAATAGCAACAACACCTGCATATGGACTTTCAACCATGCAAAAAACCACAGCGCAGTTGCTGGAAAATCCACAGCTACTTCAGCTTGAATCCGATAAATTACTTAAACGTTTTAGTTCAAGTTTGAAAACTTTGGCTAAACAAAGCTTTCCGGCTTTTCAGTCTCGGCTGCAACAGGTGTTGCCGAAGTTACTGCAGCTGTACCTGACGCTCTATGGCAATCAGTACGACTGTTATTACCAGCTCGAACAGTTGCTGAAACTGTTGGCAAAAAGCTCGGCGCAGCGCCCGGACTATTTACAGCAACAAGATCTGCAGCAAGAGCAACAGCACTGGCACCAATCAGCTCAGGCTTTGGGCGCAGCCTGCTACGTCGATTTATTTGCGGACAATTTCGAAGGCCTCGCTAACCGTATTCCGTATTTACAACAAACCGGCATTAATTACCTGCATCTGATGCCGTTGTTTAAAGCGCCGGTGCCGAATAGCGACGGTGGTTATGCCGTCTCCGATTATCGCGACACCATGCCGGAACTCGGTACCATGCCGCAGCTTGCCTTGTTGATGCAGCAGTTGCATCAACAAGGCATTAAGCCAGTACTGGATTTTGTGTTTAATCACACTTCTGATGAGCATCGATGGGCCAAGCTTGCCAAAGCGGGCAACGCCGAATACCGCGATTATTATTTTTTCCTGACCGAGCAGGAACGTGACCAGTTTGCCCCCTGTTTACGGGAGATTTTCCCGGAAATTCGTCGGGGCTGTTTTACTCAAGACCCAGACTCCAAATGCTGGATCTGGACCACTTTTAACAGTTTTCAGTGGGATCTAAACTACGCCAATCCGCAGGTGTTTAATGCGATGGCCGAAGAAATGTTGTTTCTGTCCAATCAGGGCGCGGCGGTATTACGCCTCGATGCATTGGCGTTTGTCTGGAAAGAAGCCGGTACCGGCTGCGAAAATTTGCCCAAAGCTCATCTCTTGATCCAGGCTTTTAATGCGGTGGCAAGGATTGCCGCGCCAGCCTTGCAGTTTAAATCGGAAGCCATCGTTCATCCGGATGAAGTGGTGAAATATATTGCCCCTGGCGAGTGTCAGCTGTCGTACAACCCGCTGCTGATGGCGCTGCTGTGGAACAGTCTCGCCACCCGCAAAACCCGCTTGTTATCGGAATCGCTGCGGCGGCGCTTTGAGATTGACCCGCATTGCAGCTGGGTCAACTACATTCGCTGTCATGACGATATTGGCTGGACTTTTGACGACGAAGTGGCCAGGCAGCTTGGCATCAACCCTGATCACCACCGGCAGTTTTTAAATCAGTTTTATACCGGACAATTCCCAGGCAGTTTTGCCAAAGGGGTACCGTTTCAGCAAAACCCAGTCACCGGCGATTGCCGAGTCGCTGGCATGCTGGCGTCTTTGGCTGGGGTTGAACAAGCACAGCTTGAAGGCCATGCGCTGCATTTACAGCATGCGCTGGCGCGGATTTACTTGCTGAACAGCGTGATTCTGAGCATTGGTGGTTTGCCGCTGTTGTATATGGGCGACGAGCTTGGGTTACTGAATGACTATAGTTATCAAGAAGATCCGGTAAAAAAAGACGACAGTCGCTGGGTCAACAGAGTCAAACTTGATAGCCAGCAACTATTAGCAGCACAGAGTAAAACCAGCAGCAGCGGCCAGATTTATCAACAGCTGCAACATTTAATCACCACCCGCGCCAGCTTGCCGGAAACCGGCAGTGGCACGACCCGAATTTTAACCTCCGACAACCCGCACCTGTTTAGCTATCAGCGCGAACTTGCCGGGAAAACCCTGTTATGTCTGGTGAATTTCTCCGAACAGCCGCAGCTTTGTCAGCAACTCCCGGCGGGTTTGTGGGTCGACCAACTTACCGGCCAGCATTATCAGGGCAGCGTGGTTCAGCTGAGTGCTTATCAGGTATTGTGGTTGCGGCGTTGATGGTTAAGTTGAAGCTGCTGGCGTTTTAATCTTCAGGGCCAGGCTTTTTGCCTGGACTTGCTGTTTTTCGCGGTTGGTTAATCTGCAACGCGGTGAACCCTCGCCTGACGCTGCAGGTTCACCGCGATATCAAACCGCCAACAACTACAGTGATGGTAATCTGGCGAATTGCAGATATTTACGTGTGTAATATTCACTGATTGAAATCAGCTGAGTACCATCTGCTGAAAGCGCCATGCCACGAGGCACCAAAATGGCTTCTGAATGGATCGGACTTGATCTAAAATTCGCAAGCAGCTCACCGCTCTTACCATGAAAGACGAAGATATCAGCGGCAGCGCGGTTATCCTCAAATGTTTCAGCCCCACCAACAACTAAGCCATTCCAACTACACACCATTGAGCGGCCAGAGCGCAGGCCTGCCAGGTTTTGTTCAACCTTCGCTGACTTGAGACTAGAGCCCAAAAAATCCCCGGAATCAGGCGCTGCAGTGTAGACCATTGTACTTTCAGCGTTTACACAGCTTTGCTCCGCGCGAAAATAACCATCCACGACATCCAGGATGCGACGCGGCGTAAACAGGAGCGGTGAGGACACTTCACTGCCATCCAAAGCCGTATAACGAAGCTTAACCAAAATGCCATCTTGATCAACAATCCAGCTGGGGTCCTCTGCACCTGACAAAACTCCACTCACCGTAAATCTATTATATTTGGTTGGGATTGTGCTTTGGGTATCTAGATTATGGGGAGTATCCAGTCCTAGCAGCATGGGGATACCATCCAGCCGAGCATAATACATGGTGCTGTCGAAGTCGGTTCCAGCAATAAATCGATAGACTTCACGACCGGTTTCGGCATCAACCTGTACGACTTGGTAATTCTGATTTCCTGAATCCTGTACAAACAGATAGCGACCATCACCACTAATGGTAAATCCATCAACTGCATTAACCAGATTATTGAAACTCCGCACCTCTGCACCAGAATAGACGTTGTAAGCTTTGATTGTGTTGCCTTGCTGGATAAAAACCAAGGGTTCGACCGGGCTTGCCGCAAGATGCGAAGTTTGGGTGTATCGATTGTCTGTCACTTCGAATGTTATATTTTGAGCGATCGGCTCTTTGCTCATTAACGTCAGACCGACCCGAATATCTTCATGATTCTCAACAATTGGATCACTTGAACTGACGCGGATATTGGCAAAATGAACCTGATCAGGGGTTAATCCGGCCGTATTCGCTGTTAATTCAATATATTCACCGGCTTTTCCGGTACGAGTGACTGTCAGCCAGCTACTGTCAGAAGTGGCAGTCCAAGGCATATCCGGGCGATGCGAGCTGCTGAATACTTTAACACGACGGGTTAGCACTGACCGTTCCGGCGATTGCGACAAAGCCACCCCAGTCGCACTCAGGCTCATCCGGGTCGCTTCTTTGTTAAATTTAATTTGAAGCTCTTTAGACAAGGTAATAGCATCAATCTTGACTGCAACTTTTGCTTTTCCGTAATAGCTACCACTTTCAACGGCGTTGGTATTTGCTGCAAACTGAACCACCTGAGCAGCAGAACCCACCTGACCGTCGTTTTTATTAGTCGTGAGCCAGCTTACGCCATCATCGGTGACTAAACTGACCGTAAATGGATGAGTTCTGGTGCCCGTGTTGGTGGAAATACTGAGATCGTGAGGCTGATTGTTGACGCCATCTACTCCACCAAACAACAACTCGGTGCCGGAAATCGTCAAGGTCGGTTCGGCTACCCTAATTTGCACTTTGCGGGTACTTTTGTTCCTAGCTTGCGCGGTGTCACTGACAGTCACAGTGGCATCATGGGTACCAGGCAATAAGCTCGCATAATCAATGCTGGTTTTTAATTCTGTGGCGCCCTTGCCTGAACTATTTAACACTTGCAACCAAGCTCGATCAGAACTGGCTTGCCAGGTAGTTGTAGGATCTGCATCAAAACGATGATTGATGGTTGACTGAGCCGGTTCGCTGCCATAAACGACGTCTTTGCTATACCAGGCCTCAGCAAATGTAACGTATTTTTTTATATGTAAATTTACAGTAATAGGCTGAGTTTTAAGGATATTCCCTTGCCCATCCGCCGTCCCTGCCAGAAATGTCGCCGTATAATCGCCAGGATTGAGTGAACTATGATTCACGATGCTGACTGTCAAAGTGTAACTATTGCCAGAACCAGAAATTGACATGCTCAACCAGGACGGTACATTGGTTCCTTCCGGATAAGCAGTGCCGGCATAACTGACTTTGGATCCGGTAATCGAAATGCTGATCTGCTGTTCAGTATTTTCAGATTCAAAACCGGATAAAGAGTAATTAAGTTGGTTTTTACTTAAAGTAAAGGTTCCTGGCACAGAATCACCACCGCCGCCACAACCGGCCAGCCATAACAAGGTCAGCATAAGGCAGAACGTTTTGATTAATTTTATTTGCATTGCAAAGTGCTCTTCATTTGTTCTACAAAAAAACTTCATCGCTAAAGTAGAAAGTTCTGACCTGCATACTTCAACATGAATGATTTGGGCGATAAGATTTGGTTAGCAAATGGTCTACTACGGTTCTGAAATCTGGTTAGAGAGCAAAATCGCTAAGGCCGGACGAACCAACGTCTTTGTAAAGACGGGTGGGGCAATTTAGCTGAGCAACGCAAACAAATCAACAACCTTAATAACAATATAAACACATACTTTACCTTCTGCGGCATGATCCCATACTCAGTTACGAAGAATTGGTTTGGTGATCAAACCATCGCCGCGCCAATAGTCTGCCGCACCGGAATGCCGGTTGGATCAAAATTTTCCAGGCAAAATACGTTAATACCCAGATGGTCAGGCGTAACGCGTTTGCGATGAAAAGGGTAAATGCCACAGGTTTTGCAGAAAAAGTGCCGCGCGGTATGGGTGTGAAACTGGTATTCAGTCAGCGCTGCTTCACTGGTCAGCAACCGGAATTTTGATTGGTGCACTTTGACCATCAAGGCATTTTTGCGCCGACAGATTGAACAGTCGCAGGTCGTCAGTTCCGGAAAATCGGTTTCAATTTCAAACTTTACCGCCCCACAATGGCAACTGCCCTGATAGGTTTGCAACGACCTGTTTCCAATCATGTTTTACTCCGGACTGATTTATACCTGAATGTGATAGCCGCCCTTTGGTGGCCTAGATAATCAAGCTCTGGCCAGGGTCTGGCGCAAATCATCAACCAGCCGTTTCCTGCTGCTGCGCTCATATTCAGCCGGCGAAAAAGGCATCGCAGAATCAGCGTAGTCGTCGATAAGTGTGCTCAGTTGTTGTTTCTGTTGTTTCGAAGCATCAACTGGCGCTGCAATGCTGCCATTTGCAGTAAGTGCGATCAGCTTTTCCTGCAACATTTCCTTTTTCACAATACCGGCTCCGGTGGAAGGATCTGCAATGCAAAGCCCAAAAGTACCATTAAAGAAATAAGGCAGATAAGCCTCAATCTTCGTTTCAATGGTTTCGTTGCTGCTGGAATGCTCGGCCAGAGAAATTCGAAGTTCTGTTGTCAGTTGTGACAGCACTGCTGCCCGCTCCGAGCCAGTCGGTGCCTGAGCGGCAAGCTGGACCCACCGAACGCATTCAGGCCGGAAAAACTCGCCGGTGATAGACTCATTAATCGGTGTAGTTCCAAACACTGCCGAAGCAACGGATAACCCGTCGCAAGTGTAGGTGGCAGAAGGAATTGCTTTGGCCAATATCAGTTGGTCGAGACGGTCAAGGGTGATGCCAACCATCAACGCAAAAGTGGTTTTGTCCACGAAATGAGTTTGCAAGTATGTCTCTAGTGACATTGTTTTCTCCGGGGGTTTACGACAAATACCAGGTCGAACTTGTGAGCGTCAAAGCAGCCACAGGCCGCTCTTTGTTCCACCCTAAAATACCCGATTTTATGAGTGAGCGCTTGCTTTGGAAAGCACGTTTAGAATAACAACACCACTGACGATCAGCCCCATACCCACAAAGCCCCAGGCATCAAGCTTTTGCCCATGCAGCAACCAGGCAATCGCTGTAATAATGACGACACCGAGCCCCGACCAGACAGCATAAGCAACGCCAACAGGGATAGATTTCAGCACCAGAGAAAGAAAATAAAAGGCGATGCCATAGCCGATGATCACGACTACAGATGGGGCAAGCTTGGTAAAGCCCTCACTCGATTTTAAGGCGGATGTTGCGATGACTTCGCCAAGGATGGCGATAGCAAGAAAAATCCAGCCTTTCATAAGATATCTCCTAATGTGGATCGGGTTAATGGCGTAATCTTAAAGAAATCGAAGCAATGCGGGGTCAAGTCTTGCTTTTTGCCTTTAGTTGAATGGCTCAATAGGGCAAAAAGCATGGGTTGAAGTAGGTGTATCACAATTAGGATCAGTTATTTAGCTTCAATTCTGGCCAAATGGCAAAACGCAAGACCTGACCCTAGCTTCCCAAATCTTCGCTTGACCCTCACCTCTTCGCTCACCTCTTCGAGAACAAAAGACGCGCACTTTGCAGTGCGCGCGGGCTCGTAATTGCTATTGACACTGGAACGGCTAATGGGTGACCCTAGCTTCTGCTATTTAGCAAAGGGGTAGTTTGTAAAAATTACCAGATCAGATTTATTAATTTTATTCAGTCAATAAGTTTTTGATGTCGCCTTTATTCAGAATCGCAAGGATTCCATTTTCGCCGTAAATAGTAACTTTATACTTGTCGGTATCTGCGACACGTTCAGCATTTTCATATGTTCTTTCTTCGCCTGAATGCAGTTCCACTTTCACTTTCATGACTTGCTCCGTTTTGGTTATATGATTTGTCTAACAGTGTGTTTCAACGATTAAGGCCCACAAGTCGCCGTTTCTCTCACTACATTAGATACATCAAGCTAGCCGTTTCCTGTATTAACTTCAACAATAAATCGACATCTGTTGCTGCTTAGGGCGAGAAAGAGGGTATTGTGCCCACGAGTTGTGGAAAAACAATTCATGTTTGCTGTGAAGAATTTAAAATTGATGGGCAGATCAAAATTAAACGGTTTATCCGCTTCAGCAATCCATCGTTCGATGATGTCATACTTTAATAGAAAATGCCGGGGCGTACCTATTCCGACAACTCGCAAAGCAGATAGGCAAATGGGCGATGTTTAGCAGGCAATCAACCAAACCTCAGACATCCACCCCGCTATTTTTTAGGTAAGTCCCACCCAACAACTGATTATTTTCTGCACAGGCTTGACTATTCTTTAAATCAGCAGTAAAACGATTAAGAGACAGGGTAAAGACTACAATTATAAAAAAGTAACGGACAACACCAGAGCGGCACTCCATAGGTTCAAAGCGGAGTAAATTCTTGGCGTTGTTTTTTTTAAACTCAAACTTAAACGATTAAGATGTGTTTAAGTTAAGTTTTAAAGTTCAGCACTAGTGACCCGGCAGCCTGGTAATTTCGTACCCGTTGTTGCTGGCAAAATCACTGTCGATGAACCATGCTTTTGCCCCTGATCTTGCGACAAAAATTGCGAAAAAGAATTGCGTCAAATCATGACGACAATTCATCACAAACAGCGTAAGTCGATAAGGACAACAGGATGATGAACACACAACTATTTAAACCCGCATTACTGTCGATGGCGATTTCCAGCGCCATCTTCTCTGGCCATAGCATGGCGCAACAAGCCGTCATCGATGGCGAACAAGTCGAAGTGATAGCCGTCAAAGGCATTCGCGGATCGTTAATTCGATCACAAGCTGAAAAAATGGACAGCTCGTCCATCACCGAATCTATCTCCGCTGAAGACATCGGCAAACTGCCAGACTCTTCAATTGCCGAATCGCTGTCACGTTTACCAGGCCTCGCCGGTGAACGGGTTGGCGGTCGTACTTCAGGTATTTCGGTGCGTGGTTTTAAAGAAGATTTTACCGGTACTTCGCTCAATGGCCGTGAACTCATTGGCATCGGCGACAACCGTGGCGTCGAATACGATTTATACCCATCAGAAATTATGACCGGTGCCACCATCTACAAAACTTCCGATGCCACGCTAATGGTGCAAGGCATTGGCGGCACCGTCGATTTAAAGACCGCCCGACCGTTACAAGCCAAAGAAACCTTAACCCTGAACGGCAGTTATGAGTCCGGCAGCCAGGGTTCAGATAACCCGGAATTTGATGCCAAAGGTAAAAGATTTGCGCTGTCTTTTGTCGAGAAATTTGCCGACGATACCATCGGTTTAGCCGTTGCCGCCGCGACCACCGAGTCGCCCAACAACCAACGTAAATATGGGGTTTGGGGTTATAGCACCAATGATGCAGGCCAGGTGTTACCCAGCGGTCTGGATATCCAATCGATCAGCACCAAGCTCGAACGCGATACCATTTCTGCGGTGCTACAGTACCAGCCAAATGACAAAATCAACTTCGTGTTCGACGCGCTGAAAATCGATTACGCCGATTCTGGCGTACTCCGTGGTTTTATCGAGCCGTTTTCGTCGGCGAATGTTACCGGCAGCGGCACCACCGCCAAAGGTACCCAGATTAACGCCAATCCGGTACTACGTACCGATCCGCTGCAAAAAGACGGCGATTTAGAAGCATTTGGCCTGAACATCGAATATCAACTGAATGACGACTGGCAAGTGATGTTGGATGTGGCCAATAGCCAATCGAGCAAACGTGATTTACGCGGTGAGTCTTATGCCGGCCTCGCGCGTTCAGGCGCTTTAACCAACGCCCAGCTCGGTTCACGTGAATTCCAGATGAGCCAAAACGGCGTGTTCTTTACTGGTTTGACTGGCTTAGGTGCTTTTGCCGATCCAAATGCGCTGCAGCTGACCGGACCACAAGTCTGGGGCGGCAGTCTGGCCAGTTTAGCCAGCCAGTTCCAGACCAACGTGTTACAAGCTTCCGGCACGCCGTACAGTTTTTTAAACGCACAAGACGGCTTTATGAATTACGCCGATTTTAGCGAAGAGCTGACCACAGCACGACTGGAATTCCAGGGCAATATTGAACTGGGTGTATTCACCAAATTCACTGCCGGGGTGAATTACAGCGACCGTTTTAAAGACAAAATCAACAAAGGCTTTTTCGCCACATCGACTGCTTACCCGTTTTCGACTGCCATTCCGGAGAAATACCGGCTGGGTCTGGCTGATTTAAGCTGGGCCGGTTTGGGACAGGTTGTGGCATACGATGGTTTTGCACCTTATTTTGATGGTACTTACAAGCTAAATGATGCTGGTTTACTGGAACCGGATCGCTTGGGTGACACTTATGATGTGAATGAAGAAGTGACGACTTTATACGTCAAAGCCGATTTTGACACTGAGCTTTCTGGCTTGCCGGTGCTGGGTAATATTGGCTTGCAGTATGTCGATACCGATCAAACATCCTCAGGTTTTATTGGTGTGGTTGGCCCGAACTTTAAAGTTTGTGATGATGACAACAACAACCAGACCGACGCCCGTTGTCTGGTCGAGTCTGGCGCCAGTTACAGCCATGTGTTGCCAAGTCTGAATGTCAGTGTTGAAGTACTGGACAATACCTTTGTCCGCGCCGCAGCCAACAAAACTATCAGCCGTGCCCGCATCGATCAGATGAAAGCGTCTGGCTTTGTGAAGTTCGACCAAAACATTGATTTAATTACCATTCCAAACAGTCAGGCCGCGGTGCAAACCTATGGTTCGCCCTGGTCAAAATTTGCCGGTAACCCGGAGTTAAGACCGCTGGAATCGAATAACTTTGATTTATCGTTTGAGAAGTACTTTGAAACTGAAGGTTATATTTCACTGGCGGTGTTTTACAAAGACCTCGTCAACTGGACCCGCGATGGCAATGCGCTGATCGATTTCACCAACGATCCAGGCAACGGCGGCGCCAACTATTACATTCCAAACTTCCACAACCGGGTGATTGATACCGCCGGCAACTATGGTCCGTTGGATCGACCGTACAATGTTGGTGATATCGCGACGCCACCAAATTACGGTTTTTCCTCGTTTTTTGAAGATGGTTTAACCGGTAAAGTCAAAGGCACCGAGCTGACCACCAATCTGCCGCTGAGCGTGGTTCATGACATGCTGGAAGGTTTTGGGGTTGCGGCTTCGGCCACCTTAATTGACGCCAAACTGCAGGACGGTGCTGCTATTCCCGGCCAGTCGGATAAAGTCTATTCGCTGACCGCCTACTATGAACGCAACGGTTTTGAAGTGCGTTTAGCCGGAACGGATCGCTCAGATTTCCTGACCTATCAACGTGGTGGTTCGAATAAAATCGAAACGGCTAACCGCAAAGGGGTGCGCTTGCTGGATGCACAAATCAGCTACGATTTTGCCGAAAGTGATATCGACTATCTGAAAGGTCTGCGCGTGTCCCTGCAAGGCAGCAATCTGACGGATGTCGACGAAGAAACCGTGGATGCCAATGGCATTGTGACCTTGCGCCGGCAGTTTGGCCCGACCTATATGCTGAACTTTAATTACTCGTTTTATTGAGTGGGATCATTTGGCCAAGGCGTGATATTCGCCAGTTGAACAGGAGCTCATCATGCCGCATGTTTCGGTCACAATAACCGGTCGCGGCATGATGAGATCTACTTTTACGAAAGCCCGAAAATCTGAAATCAGGGTCATCTGATGATAAAAAAAGTTGTGATTGCAGGCGGCGGCACTGCTGGCTGGATGGCGGCCGCATTATTGAAAAAAGTGCTGCACCAGCAAATTGATGTCGAGCTGGTGGAATCTGACGATATCGGCATTATCGGCGTTGGTGAAGCGACTATTCCGCCCATTCAGGTGTTTAATCAATATCTTGGCCTTGATGAAGCGGAGTTTTTACGCGAAACCAAAGCCACTATTAAACTCGCGATTAAATTTGAAAACTGGAAAACTAAAGGTGAAAGTTATTATCACACCTTTGGCGCACCAGGCGCCCAGTTAGGTTTTTGCCCGTTTCAGCATTATTGGTTACAGGCAAAAAAGGCTGGTCTCACCGAATCATTATGGGATTTTGACCTGAATTTCCTTTGTGCCGAACAAGGCAAATTTAACATTATCAAAACCCCAAATCCGCTGTACGAAATGCCCTATGCCTATCATTTTGATTCGGGTTTATATGGCCGCTATTTACGCAAAATTGCCGAAAAAGCAGGCGTGGTGCGCACCGAAGGCATGATTGAGCATATACAGCAAGATGCGATGAGTGGCCATATCCGCAGCTTGCATCTCAAGGACGGGCGGCAAATCGACGGTGATTTATTTATCGATTGCACCGGACTACGCGCTTTACTGATCCGCAAAACCCTCGGCGTGGCCTTTGAAAACTGGAGCCAGTATTTACCGGCCAATAGCGCCCTCGCCGTGCCGAGCGAACGCTTCGCCCAAACCCTGCCCTACACCCGCAGCATCGCGCATAAAGTAGGCTGGCAATGGCGAATTCCGCTGACCCACCGCAATGGCAATGGCTTGGTGTATTGCTCGGATTATTTGTCGGACGATGAAGCTCATCACACCTTGATGGGAAATCTCGACTCAAAAGCTTTGGCCGAACCACGCAAAATCTCTTTTCAGACCGGTCGCACCATGCAGCAATGGTGCAAAAACGTGGTGTCGATTGGGTTATCCTCAGGTTTTCTGGAACCACTGGAATCGACCAGTATTCATTTAATTCAGTCCGGCATTGTGCGGCTGCTGAAAATGTTCCCGCATCAGCAAATTTCGCAAACAGTGATTGATTATTACAACGCTGATTCTAAACAAGAATTTGAAACCGTCCGCGACTTTATTGTGCTGCATTACCATGTCAATCAACGGGACGATTCTAAGTTTTGGCGGGATATGCGCCAGATGGCCATCCCGGCACGGCTGACCGAAAAAATCGCGTTATTTCAGGAAACTGCCGCCATTTTTAACGACCAGAATGACATTTTCCGCGACGCCTCCTGGCTGCAGGTGATGCTGGGGCAAGGCATTGCACCCCGCGATTATCATCCGGCAGCCAAAGCCGTACCGGACGCGCAACTGCTGCAAACACTGCAGAAAATCCGTGGCGCCAAACAACAACCGCTGGCGCAGATGCTGTCGCATGATGAATTCCTCCTGCGCTATACCAAACAATAACAAGCAATAACCAGCTTCTGCGTTGATGAAGGACCATAAGATGACCCGATTTTTACCAATGCTTTTATTAGTGATGGTTGGTTATTGCAGCAGTGGCTGGGCCGCCAACACAACGGCCAGCACCAAAACCAGTGACGCGCCGCAACAATGGCAGCTGCAATCGCCGGATCAAGCGTTGACGCTCGCCTTAGCTTTGGACGGCCAAGCCTTTAGTTATCAGCTTAGTTTTAAAGGCCGCCCGGTGTTAAAACCGTCCCGCTTGGGGATGGCGTTTAAAGATCAACCAGCGCTGCAGGCGAATTTAAAAGTGCTGAAAGTGACGCCACGCACCAACAATACCAGCTGGCAGCCGGTGTGGGGACAACGCGCGACTATTGTGGATCACTTCGCCGAGCTGGTGGTGGATGCGATTGAAACCGGCACCAACCCACGGCAACTACAGCTGATTTTCCGCGCTTATAACGACGGCATCGCCTTTCGCTACCATCTGCCAGCGCAGCCGCATTTAAACAAAGTCGTCATCAGCAACGAACTCACCGAATTTGCTTTTGCCCGTAATTTTAAAGCCTGGTGGATCCCGGCCTATCGCAATCAACGTTTTGAATATCAGTATTTAAACTCGGCATTAAGCTCCATCGATGTGGCCCATACGCCGCTGACGCTGACCGACGAAGGTATTGCAATTGCGGTACACGAAGCGGCGCTGGTCAATTACGCCTCGATGACGCTGCGTAATATCACCGATAACCACATCACGCTCACCGCCGATTTAGTACCCTGGGCCAATGGCGATAAGGTCTATACCCAAACGCCGTTTAGCACACCGTGGCGAACCATTCAGGTGGCGGACTCGGAAGTAGCGCTGCTCGATTCAGATCTGATCCTGAACTTAAACGAGCCACCAGCAAAAGACGTCGAGCTGGGTTATATCAAACCAGGCAAATATATCGGCATCTGGTGGGAAATGCATATCGGCCAGAAAGACTGGTCACCCGGCCCTCTTCAGGGCGCAACCACCGAACGCGCGCTGCAATATATTGATTTTGCCAGCCAACACGATATCGACGGTGTGTTAGTCGAAGGCTGGAACCAAGGCTGGGAAGGTGAATGGTGGCAACGTCCGCCGACTTTTAGTTTCACCAAAGCGGTGGCCGGTTTTGATATCAACAAGGTTGCGGCTTATGCCAAAGCAAAAGGCGTACGGTTGATTGGTCATCATGAAACCGCCGCCGGGGTGCAGTATTACGAACAACAAATGGACGAGGCTTTTAAGCTTTATCAACAGCTTGGCGTGAACTCAGTGAAGATGGGTTATGTCGGCACCCGGGTTGATCAAAACCAGTGGCACCACGGCCAGTATATGGTTGAGCACTTCGGGCGCGTCACCGAAACCGCGGCGCGTTATGGCGTGATGGTGAACGCCCATGAAACGGTGAAAGATACCGGCCTCAGCCGCACTTATCCGAATTTAATGACCCGCGAATGTGTCCGCGGTATGGAATACAACGGCGGCAGTCCGGACAGCGGCAACCTACCGAACCATACGGTGATTATCCCCTTTACCCGGGGTCTGGCAGGCCCTATCGACTTTACCCCGGGTATTTTTAATTTTAATTATCAACAACATCGCCCGAATAACCGGGTTCCTTCGACCCTGGCCAATCAGTTGGCGCTTTATGTGACTTTATATAGCCCGCTGCAAATGGCCGCCGATTTACCGGAGAATTATCAAGGACATCCGGCCTTTGCTTTTATCGACGCGGTACCGACCGACTGGCAACAAAGCAAAGCGTTACAAGGGAAAATCGGTGAGTATCTGGTGATCGCGCGCCAGGATAAACACTCAGCAAACTGGTACTTAGGCGCCACCAGCAACGAACAGGCGCGGGAGCTGAGTGTAAAATTAGATTTCCTCAAAGCTGGCCAAAGCTATCAAATGATTAGCTACCTTGACGCCCCGGACGCCCACTGGGAAACCAAACCAATGGCCTATCAGATCACTAAAAGTGTGGTGAAAGCCGGTAGTACCATTGAGTTAAAGCTGCAGCCCGGTGGTGGCGCGGCGATAGAGTTTATTCCGATACAGTAGACATGTAATGGGTCGGTAAATAGCTGCAATGTACTGACCTTTTTTACGAATTGCCCCGCAATGACAGACCCAATCAACTCACCACGTTGTTGCCACAGACAGTGTTACCACACGCAGTAGGCATTCACCGGCAGCCGTCCTGCAACCTTTGTTTTGAACATCGTGCCGTATAAAAAATCGGCAGTGGTTCTAACAGCTTAAGAAAATATATCAAGTTTTCATCACAAAAATATAAAGCACCATTCTATGGCGTTTGCCAACAATTGCCCGGCGATAGTTGTGACCGCCCAAGCTTATTTGGTTTCAGGCTCAATATAAGACAACAAATATGCTGCAGTTCATTCTGTTGTCGACAAGTTCAGCCACTCAAGCACAATAATAAAACATTAAAATATCTTATTTTTGATTTTTAAACAAACATTTAATAACAAACATTTAGTAACAAACAGAGGAAATATTGATGAATAATGACACTTTAATTCTGGTTTTCATTTCAAACAATCCGCCACAATTGATGCCATTGTGGCAAGTTCTGACCAAAGAATATCAATGCATGGTCACCGACAGTATGGACAATGTTGAATTATACAGTCTCAAAAAAAATGACTGTATTTATCATCGAGGAAGAAAGTAGCTTTATTCTGGCGCAACAGCTGCTGGCAGAGAGCCCTCAGGCCGCGGCCATTATTCATCTGCATAGTCACACATTCCGCTTAACCGGCCCGCTGGAGCGCGCATCGATTGAACAGTTTATGCAGGTCTATCAAAAAATATTATTACCACTCCCGCAACCACTCCTCAGTGCTCCCTCTTACAACACGGCGTCACTCAGTCGCAAACACAAAGCACTGGTGGAAAAAACCTGCCTTTACATTCAACAACATCTGGAGCAACCGCTGACGCTAAGCTCAATCAGCAAAGCGATGAATACCAATCGCAACAGTTTAGCCAAAGCCTTTAAAAAGGAGCTGAATATCGGGGTGTCCGCCTGGTTGCGCGCACAACGGATGCAGAAGGCCCGGCAACTGTTGCTCGATACCAATTTAAGTATTCAGGAAATATCTGCACGGCTGGGCTATCCGCTACAGGCCAATTTTTCCACTTCTTTTAAAAGTCTGTTTAATCAGACTCCGAAACAAATCCGACGGGAGCTCAATGATGTCTGAAGGTGTTTGCCGAAGCGGTCAGATTGCGCCGCTGCGCGCATGCAACTGGCCGGTTCAAGCCGCTGGCCGGCACTGCGCCTTCAGTTTCGACGGCAGAATGTCGTTGGCATCGCGCTGTTCTGCTGGTATTGCAGCCTCAGACAGCAGCCCGGGCGATTGGCACGTATCTGGCTTCTGTATTTGCTGCTGTACTGGCTGCAGTACTGGCTTTTACGACGCGATATACAACGGCAATGGAGAATGATATGCAAACAGATCCGATCCTGATGGTCAGCCTGATCAGGCAGTGCAACGCCGGGACTGAAACCGCGGAGTTGCTGCTGCACTGGCTGAAACAAGCGGTGTTGCTGGATGTTCAGCGCCACGGTCGTGCTTTGTCTGCATCGTTGGTCCGGAATCTAATGACAGAGTTCGGCCCGATACTGCAGGCGCTGGCCAGTCTCAGCGACGATCCGCCGCAGCAGGCGGCATGTCAGCAGTTGTTCAGTCAGATCTGCGCTTTTTATCGTGACCTGAACCCTGCTTGCGGCGACACCGGGCCTGAGCAGCCCACCGTTGCCATGCCCCCGGTTGCAATACCTGCCAGCGGCTTTGCCATCGTGGCGGGGAGCAAAGATACCCCGCCAGAGCAAAAGGGGCTAGCCGGCCCGCCAAGCTATAACCGTTATGACTAGAAACCGCCCGGACAGGAATTAAACATGCAACTCACTACTTTGGATACCATTGATTTTCTGCAGCTGAATGCGCTATTGCAACAAACGCTGGCCTTTGCAAAAGACAATCCCTATCAGCAACGCCCCCTGAGCCCTGCCCGACTGGCGGCATTTGGTGCCCAGATGCAGCAACTGTTTATTTTCAGCGAGCGCTGGCAACTGCTGCCCGAACAGATCAGCCTGGCCCAGGCTGAGCAAGTGTCAGCGGTATATCCGGACACCCAAAGCGCGCTGCTTGATTTATTGTACAGCTGTCCGCTGCCATCAGATGCCGAGCATTGGTTTGATTATCAGCAGGAGTACCGGGCCCGCACACAGCAAAGCAACGGCCTCAGCACATTGATCCACTGGCACCAGCAGTTATATCAACAATTGCTCAGCCGTTTCCCGCTGCTGCAACTGCCGTTTCCCCCAGGCGCCAGCACGGCAGCCTCCGACGCGACCACCGTGCCTGCGCCTGAGACGCTGCAACCAGCTGCCTGCACTACGCCGCCCTGCAGCATGTTGCCTGCGCTGTTGCTGTAACAGGCGCTGCTATGGCAGCCGATGAACAGGTGGCAGTATTTGATCGGTTTGGCTGGTACTGGCAACCCGCCAGCTGGTTACAGCAGATGTCGCCGCAGGACGCAGTCACCGCCACCCGGCAGGCCATTGATTTATCGCCAATAACTGCAGCACTGCAATCAGATGCGGCACAACAGCAACAACGGGCGGCAGCAAAACGCAGTGTGATGCAGCATCTGCTGGATTCACTGGAACAACAGCGGTTTTAAGTAAGCGACGGCAGCCAGCAGCAAACACAGCCAGCCAAGCCTGGCTGATATGTCGCCGCCTGGCCGGGCACGCCTGCCACAGAGTCCGCGTTGCACTGAGGAGATTAAGATTGCTCCGGCTTGGCCGGTGGCGATAAAAAATAACTGAATACCCTCGCTGGCAGCGAATGTGTGCCAGGGCCCGGCGCACTGGCCGCAGCAGCAGCTTGCGGCGGCGGATTGCTTTCCGCACGGGTATGGGCGCTGGTCTTGTTAACGCCGCCGGCAAAGGCTTTGATCGTCTCCGATTCTTCATTCCCCATGCTCAGACGTGCCGCATCGACCACCTCACTGTATTGTTTGCTCAGCGTAGGATTTTGCAGCCACTTAGCATAGGCAACCCCCATGGCCACCATGTTCACCGTGTTCTGATTACGGTATGCATCCACTTCGTTCTGCGCCGCCAGCGCGATGGACTGGGCAATCGACGCGCCGGCGGCCTCTTCCGCCGTCAGGCCCAGCTTCGAACTTGGCGGCGTTTGCTGTTTTGATTCAGTCATATGCGGTTCTCATTGGTTAGTGGCTGTCGCGATTTCCCGGCGATTTCCAGGCAGATGTCAGCCTGGGTTTGCCATCTGCATTTTGACCTGGGCCAGAAATTCGCTCAGGGTGTTCAGACCATCTGCATCAATACTGCTTTGCAGACAGCTGCCGGCCTTCAGCGGCTCTGTTGGACCTATCTGCACAGAAAGCAACAAGCGATTTTGTTGCCGGCTGAAATCAAGGGACCATTGCGCCTGCGCATTGTTGGCAGTCTGATCAAATGACGCTTTGAGACAATTAAATATCTCGGCGGCTGGTGGTGTCGTGGGCATAGCAGACTCCTGAAATCACAAATGAATGCATAGATCCGGATCGGTCTATGAACTCAGAATTTTGTTACAAACCTGCACCATCGCCGAATTAGCCAGTGTCTGTGCCGCATATTGGTTTGAGGTGTTGTTTAGCATCGTCAATGAGGTGGCATTGACCAACGCCCCCAGCGACAGTGTCTGCAGAGTTTCATTGCTCTGACTTTGCACTTCGTCATTGATGGCAACTGAGCTTTTGATGTAATTGGTGTCGGACATAATAGATACCTGTCTGATGGTCATCCTTTGAGCCACAGCGCAAACAGATGTGCGGGCCAGGACAAATGCCTCCTGAAAAACGCCCGCCTCGGGCGCTTTTCAAAGAGTGCGACTTTGGTTACTTGTTCTGGGCAAACAACTTGGTGACACCCAAAGTGGTCGCGGCCTGGTAGGCCACATTGGCCTGCTGCTGCGCATACACGGCATTGGCTGCTGCCATCGCCACTGAATTGCCAATGGTCTGATACAAACTACCCATCGCCATCGCGGGTGCTTCGGCCAGTACTTTGGTATTGGCAATCGTGACTGCATCAATAATGGCGCCATTGACTGCTGTTGGTTGAGATGTGCTACTCATCGTGTTCTCCTTTTACACTGATCAAACCCGGTTATTTGTTATCTGCAAACAGCTTGGTCACGCCAAGGGTACTGGCGGCCTGATAGCCGACATTAGCCTGCTGCTGCGCGTACACGGCATTTGCCGCGGCCATCGCCACTGAATTGCCAATGGTCTGGTATAAACTACCCATCGCCATCGCCGGCGCTTCGGCCAGCACTTTGGTATTGGTCGTCACAATTGAATCGACAACAGCGCCATTGACGACTGTTGGCTGAGCTGGAGCATTTGACATAATGAATTCTCCTGAAGTGGCTTGCGCCTACTTACTGATGGTTGAATCGTTGTTGATCACTTGTTCTGACTGAACAATTTAGTGATCCCTAAGGTTCCGGCAGACTGAGAGGTGACCCAGCCCTGTTGCTGGGCATAGACGGCGTTTGCCGCTGCCATCGCCACAGAATTGCCAATCGTCTGATACAAATTTCCCATTGCCATCGCCGGAGCAACAGCGACGACAGACGCGTTAGAGCCGGCGACCGCATCAACGATGGCTCCGTTAACTTCACATGGTTGTGACATGAGCTAATCTCCCGATGGACGAGACTGAAACCACGAGGTGGTTACGAATTTTGTGCGAACAGTTTGGTCACCCCAAGGGTGGTCGAAGCCTGATACACCACATTGGCCTGTTGCTGGGCATAGACCGCATTGGCCGCCGCCATCGCAACAGAATTGCCGATAGTCTGATACAAACTACCCATCGCCATTGCGGGGGCTTCAGCCAGAACTTTTGTGTTGGTAATAGTGACAGAGTCGACGACCGCGCCATTTACAAGTTGTGCACTTGACATAATCTTTCTCCATGGTTTTTGAACCGCTAGGACATTGTTTTCGAATCCGTTTTCAGGGACTCTGCCTTAACAGTGCATTGGCTGTGCCAGTGAAAACATTGCCACACAAATACATATCTATATGTTTTATATATATTTTTAACTTTCATTGTGGTTACAGAACGATCTGACACTACCAAGCAGCGGTTCATTTCATCCAGTTCAGAAATTCCGGCGGTCTGATCCGGCTACCGGACAACAGCCGGTCGGAAAATCGCACTCAACCATGCGGCGTCGGCGCCAGCAGTCGGACATAACGCGCGGGCAGCGGGAAACCGACGATCTGGCTGCCGCTGGGCGTTTTTTGGAAATGCTGATGCACAAAAATGGCCGCCAGATTCGGATTGGTCAGGGTGGTGACAATGGCAAGATCATGCTGTGCCCGTGCAAAAGCGGCGATATTGCCAAGTGTTTCGGCAATCAGCTGGTCGGCATATCGCATCGCCTGTTGTGGCCATAGCGGACTGAACAAGCCAAAGTCCGCCGGTAAGATGTTTAGATAAGTCAGGTAAAGGATGTGGTCACGGCGCATCAGCACCAGTTCCGAGCAGATCGACTGGTCTGGCAGTATCAGTTGCTGCCAGTACCAGGACAGATCCGATGGCAGAGGTGTGGGTTGCTGCATGCTGGTATGGTCGGCCGATAACGGCGGCTGATATGGCGTCAGCCAGTCACTTTGCATATCGCGGTAGATACGGGGTCGCTGTTGCTGCAACGGCGTCAACTGGGCTGCAATACGACTGCCCAGCGTCAACTGTAAATCCTGTTCAAGCCGGGCTTTGGGCAACAGGCTTTGGCGGGTCAGCAAACTCATGCCCGGGTGGCTCAGTCCCCGGCATACATCTGGCGGATCGCCTGCAGCTCGGCAGATTCGGCCAGCGGCTCAGCATCCGCTTCCGGCGCGGGTTCTGTCACGTCTGCCGCGGCAAATAACAGTTCCTGCTGTGCAAACAGCTGGCCGACATAGTGTTGCATCTGGCCAGCAGATAAAACACCCGGTTCGCCAATCACATTAGGGAAAACCAACGCCACCGGCTGCACAGGCTGTAAATCAAACAGCGCCAAGGCTTGTTGCAATAAGTCCTGGCCACTGGCGACTGTCTGCTGCGCCACTGCATTTTCGGGTTTATTTTCGGGTCTATTTTCGGGTTTATCCGGCTGCATCATGGTTTAGCGCCAGCTATGCAACACGCCGGCTACCGCCGTTGCCTGATGCGTGATGTTGGCCTGTTGTTGGGCAAATACCTGATTCAGCGTTGCCAGACCCAGGTTATACGCCAGATGCTGATACTGGCTACCCATGGCCATCGCTGGCGCCATCCCCACGGTCAGCGCATTGACCAGCGCAACACTTTGCGCCACAGCATGATTGATCTCGGTCATAGATTCTCCTTGTTTTCAGGTGACTGCGCGGGCAGCCGTTCCAATCAATCCGGTTTCAGATCCGTCAGGACCCCTGCACCGACTGTGCCCACTTTTGCCAGGTTTTCCACGGCAAAAGTAATGGTTTTGGTGGCATTTTCGATAATGTCTTTGTACGCCGTATTTCCTGGTTCGGCCAGCCAGGCGGCCGACGCCACACCGATGACCGTAGTCTCAATCGTGTTTAGATTTCGCATCAGATCGACCGCACTTTGTACGGCGAGCGCAATGGACTGATTCACCGACGGCTGGATCAGTTGCTGGGCTGAACTGGTCGCAGTATTGCTTTCACTCATCGCCCTGTGCTCCCTCGCTGTCTGCACTTTGTATCTGATGCGCCATCGTCGTATCCACTTGCTGCAAAAATTCCTGCATATAAGCCAGCGAGACCGCGGGTTGATTCACATCAGCCGGCAGTAGCGTCACAGCCTGCAGTGCCTTGAGATAAGCGGCATCCGCTTCCAGCACGGCAATCACTGCCAGCCCATTGGCAGCGACCGGCTGTTGCAGACTGTCCAGCGCGGCCTGCATCGCGTTAAAAGTGTCGGCGGCCTGGTTTTGCTGAGTTTTCACCGCACCTTTTAACGCTTTGCTGACATCAATAAATGCGCGAAATGCCTTCAGCTCATCCGCTGCAAACCGGGCTGTGGCTTCTGCGATCGCGGCAATCGACACACTCATATGCAGACTCCATCGTAGTTAACCATAGCGGCTGTATTGGTCCAGTTGCTGCTGCAAGGACTGCCGCATCTGTTCAAAACGCGCGTGCACTTCCTGAAAATACGGGGTATGACCACCCAGCGCGTTGCTGTGCAGGCTTTGCAGAAACACTGCCTGGGCCTCGGCTGCCCAGTCCGGCCATATGGACTGCATGATGTTGCTGTCAATAAAAAACATCGGCTGCGCCGTGGGATCTGCCGCACTGGGATCTGCCCCATTTGGATCTGCCGCAGCGCTGGCCGCCGCATCCGATACCGTCGCCTCCACCGGCCCGTCAAATGCTGCGGCACTGATCGGCTGACATTGGTAGTCGCCGTCTGCAGTTTTCACCGCTTCAAACAGCTGGACCGTTTTTGTCATCATCTCCCCCTCCTCGCTGTGGACCAGACGTTGCCAGCGTACTGTGCATCGTCGTGTGGATCCGCTGCAGCAACAGGTCCATGTTGCCAATATTGCTCTGCTGCAACTGTAAGGCATCTGCCAGCGCTGGTGTACGGCCTGCTGTACTGCCTTCTGCGCTGCCTTTTACATTGCTAAGCGGCGCGGGCGCGGCCACCGGCTGCTGCTCTTGTAACTGCTGCACCTGCAACTGCTGTACCATCTGGCTGAGCTTGTGTTGCTGCTCAAGCATCAGTTGTGCCAGTTGCTGGCTGGAATCAGTTTTCAGTTGTTGCAGTTGTTGACGGGCGGCATCTCCTGGCGCCATCGGTTGAACGGTCTGGCTCATAGCATCACCTCGTGCGCCACACCGCCGCGGGTCTGGATCTGCGCCAGCCGACGCTCAATGACTTTGCGGTGCACGCCCAGCAGCCGCGCCGCTTCGGTTTTATTGCCATTGCTGCGTTCAACCGCTTGGGCAATCAGCGCGTCATAAATGGTTTTCAGTTTGTTGTTGACCGGCATTTCAATAATTTCCTGCGCTACCCGCACCGCCCAATCGACATGTTCTTCACACATCGCCAGTTGCTGGATGCTTTGCGCCGTCACTTCAGGTCCGTCTGCCAGTACAGCCAGCTTGTCGACACAATTCTTCAACTGACGAATATTGCCGGGCCATTCGGCAAACTGCAGCAATTTCAGCGCACAGCCACTGAAACGGATCCGGTTGGTCAGACGGGCAAAATACTGCGCCAGCAGCGGAATATCATCCCGACGCTGTTGCAGCGCCGGGACCGTGATCTCAAATAGATTGATGCGATACCATAAATCTTCGCGGAACAGCCGTTGCTGCACCTGCCCGGCCAGATTGACATGCGAAGCGCTGATAACCCGCCCGGTAAATGCTTCGGTTTCACTGCTGCCGATCCGGCTGAACTGGCGGCTTTCCAGCACCCGCAATAACTTCGCTTGGTGGACCAACGGCAATTCGGCAATCTCATCCAGGAACAAAGTGCCGTAATTGGCTTGATAAAAAAAACCTTGTTGCTTTTTGTCGGCGCCGGTAAAAGCACCTTTTTCGTGGCCGAAAAACAGCGACTCAAATAAATTCTCCGGAATAGCGCCGCAGTTCACACTGACAATGCGCCCCAACCGGCCACTTTTCTGGTGAATGGCCTGGGCTATCAGATCTTTGCCGGTACCGGTTTCGCCATGCAGGAACACAGCCCCGTCACTGAGCGCAATTTTCGCTATATACGCCGCCAGCGTTTTCATCGCTTTATTCTGGCTGATGACGCCCGGTAAAACCTCCGAACACATCATGGTCAAATTATTTGCAGCATTCACGAACGGCTCTCCATGTCCAAATGAAAATGATGCTAGCACCGCCGAGCGGCGTACCGCTTTTGAATTCATCTTTATTTTTTTTGAATTTGTCACTACTTCAATTTAAACCCCAGCGCATGACCAGACTAAATCATCCAGCGTGCTGCTAAACATGGACAATTCCGGCCATATAAAAAACGCCCACCGCAACAATAATCCTTTGAATTAAAGTCATACAATGTCAGCGGACGCTACAAACAAAACACAAACACCTGATTACATTGAAATTCAATGCGCACCACAGCATTTAATCAATACGAAAAACACAGTGGCAGGATTTTTGAATTGATTGGCCTGTGCATCACAGTCTGACGACTAAAACCCTCTCATCATTTGGAGACCATCATGAAGAAATATATCTGCAGCCCGCTCAGTGACATGGCCACACTGTTTGACAATGTATTTGGGGCAAACTTTACCCGGGCCGTGATCAGTGCAGAAAAGCCCAAAGCCAGTGAATGGATCCAGCCATTTTTTTCCAGCCGGACTGACGCGCTGATCTTCCAGGATATTTTGATCGGCAGGTTATCGATTGACGACAGCTCCGTCGACAAGCTTGAAACGGAGTTGATGACCAGTGATATGTATTACAGCATTACGCTGGCGGTACTGAACAAACTGCGCAAGGACACTGAAACTTTTCTGACAGAATCAGCTGCGCAAATGAAGCTGGAAGGCAGCGGATGTACCTTATTAATCTGTGGGTTAGGCAATGCCGGTGTCCCGTTGCTGTATAACGGTGTGAACCAGTGGCTGGACAGCACGCAGCTAGCAAAGTATCTGGATTCGCTGCAAATCGAGGATCCGGCCACATTGAAGCTGTATTTGACCAGCAATGCCAGTGCAGCCTCGAAACAGTACAGCTTCAGCAGTATGGAGCAGCTGCGTGAGCAGTTCAGCAACAACCTCGAATCGCAAAATGCATTTTTACTGCTGACGATTGGTACGCAAGGCAGCCTGGCGGCTGAACTGCAAAAATCTCTGCTGAACAAAAGCGTGGCGACCAAACACGATTTTTCCAGCACAGAAGTCTATGGCTATTTATTCCCTTGCCTGACCCAAGGCATTGAATCCTATGGCGTGGATCAGGAAACTCAGAGTCTGACCGATTACAAATCGCTGAGCATGACGGCGATGGTCAGCGTGCTCACCAAAGACCGGCAGTATTACCAGCAAATTCCGATCCGACGCAGTCTGACCAAGGTCAAGATGCCCCCTCCAAGCCTGTGAATCTGCCCATTCCGGCCATTTTTTTTCAGTTCAGCGGTGAAGCACTGGTTTTGCAGCATATATCGCAGGCTCAGCCGCTTCCTGCATTCAACATCGAGGGATATCATGAGCGAAGGCAGCAGAACAATTTATGATCAGATCAAAGACAGAATACAAAGCGGTAGCAATTCGCTGACTGTTTACAAAAATACGTTGATTGAACAACGTCGGTTATATGGCGATCTTGCACTAAATAAAGTTTTATATGGTCATGATTGGATTTATGATTTTGTAAAACATAAAGACATTGAAAACGCCTATTTTTTCATGCGCCCCAAATATCGTGTGGAAAACTATGTTTTTGACCAGTTCTCTAAACTAACCCGTCCGGCCATTTATCATATTGGCAGCGGTATTGGCGCGACAATGGATAAAGTAGTTGGCTGCACCTACCGATCAGCACATCCGGCGAATATATGGACTATTTTTCAACACTCGGATTTGACCTGGAGATATTTCGCTCAGCGCAAAGCGCTTTATCAGCGTTATTATGACGCCATTAATTTTAACAGTTTCCTCAGTACCGGCTGGAGCTTACAGCAGATCTGGCTGCAACAGATGAAACAATCTTTTGTTGTGCAAAAATATATCTGGGATAACAAATTAACTTCACAGTACGGTATTCTGCAGCCGAACCGGCTGATTATGGACAAATCCAAACAGCTTGCCGGCGGTTATTTTGATGTTATCACCGATCGGTTTGCAGAAATTGCTGGCTGGGTTGGTATCGGCGTGCTCGCTTTTACGCTGCCGAAATCTGTCCGTACCCGCACCAGAGTTGCTACACAACGCTGGTCATCCAGATTATTGGTTAATTACCTGCCGTTTATGTTTCGTCTGCCGATCCGGATGTTTGTGATCAAACCGCCGGTGAAAGTGTTTTATAACCCGACGGTGTTTGCCGGCTTGATCCTCTACAAGTATCTGACCGGGTTGGGTCAGAAAATTGAAGCCTCGGTCGAACTTCAGCAGAACGAGCCGGAGATCCACCGGCTGCTGGTGAGCCAGAACCGCGATACCTATGCCGCTACGGGCGTCAATGACCTGATCACATCACTACAGCAATCAAAAAGTAATGGTTTGAATTCATAAGCGCCAGGCCGCCACGCTTTACCGTGGCGGCAACTCTGCCAGCTCAATGCCGGAATTCATTTGCTGTAACAGCGTGCCGAGGCTGGAATGATGAGCGATGTCGTTCAGTGCAGCCCCCCGATAATAAAACACTTCAGCTTCCGACGGCGGCAAGGCCCGCAGCGCCAGCTGCTGAAATCCCAGCTTGCTGATGGCCTTATTGGACACCAGATTGTAATCAAACACTTTGGCATAGCAGCAATCCATCCCCAGATGCTGCCGGCCCAGCTGCATGAGCACCTCAACCGCCAGCGGACCAAAGCCCTGCCCCTGAAAATCGGCCCCGAGCCAATAGTAGAAAAAACCAATGCCATCAAAGACCTGCAAGCTAACTGAACCAATAAAACCATAATCGGCATGCATCACCGCAAACAGCTGGCGCGCCGGCTCCTGCTGACACAGGTATAACCAGGTCATCCAGTGTTCTGCGGATGGAAAGGCCGGCAGATTACAGAGCCGGCTGATGTTTGGATCGGCATATTGCCAGATAAAATCCGCCACGTGATGAAACTGCAATGGGGTCAGACTAACAGCTCCCCGCTGCAATGCTGTAAGCGGAAACGCCTGCTGATGCAGCATTTGTTGCAATGCCTGGCGCAGCGGCTGCAGTCGCAGTGCTGCAGCGCCTGCAGCCGACGACTGTTCCAGCACACCAAGCGCCCGGGCAAACTGACCAAACTGAATCGCCGGCCGCACTTGTTCCGCCGGGGCGGGATGCCACAAGCCGCGGTCCTGCATCATCTGCAGCAACGGCCAGTCACAGAGGTAATGTGCCAGTGCCGCCAGTTTGTCCGCATCAGTGGCGGATACCACCGCCGGATCTGCCAGTGCCACTCTTGCTGCACACATCACTGCCAGGCGCTGTTGCGGCTGCACTGCCGCATGCGGCAACTGACACAACTGGCGCAACGACAAGCTTGGCAGAGGCTTGGCGACCGCAATGCGATGGCTGTCCTGCGTGATGATGGTACTGACGACTGGATTGGTGTGTTGAGTCAACGACATAAAACATCCCTGCCTGGTAAACGGCGTTAGTAGTGGCGCCAGGCAGAAGGAGCAACGGACATGCCAGTGTGCTGATGGCTGTAAAAGCCGCCATCAGCCAGCACTGTCGCAGCAGTCAGTTGAGGAGGAGTCAAGCTGTGGGGTCAATGCCAGCGACGCCATAGCCCGGACTCAACCACTGCGCTACAACACACTGGTTGAATCCGACCGGCGAAAAGCTGATGTTCATCTCAGCCAGGTGACGGGTTGATTGGTACCCAGAACTGCTTAGTGGGACACCGCAGCAAGACGTTTCGCTGCTGGCTGCACCAGATGATTCCACCACAAACCAATCGCCATCAGCAAAGCAAAACCGGTGGCGAGGTAAAAGCCGTAACGGACATTGCCAAATACATCGCCGACCAAGCCCATCAATAGCGGACCTAATGCTGCGGCTAATGCGGTAAAGGCCAGAATTAAGCCAGCAACTGCACCGTGCTGGTGGCGTTCAAAACAGCTGATGCCTTTGGAATTCAGCGTTGGGTACATCATCGACATAAAAAGCCCGGATAACGGCATTAACCATAACGCCCAATCCACGCCACCCAGCATACTCAGCGCAAAACAGATAAAAATCGCACTGCCAAACCAGGCTAATAAAACAGTCCAGTTAAAACGGCTTAGCAACCATTCCGCCAGAAAACGGCCGACGGTACGCAGAATAAAAAACACCGTAATGGCATGTGCGGCTAAAGTGGTGAAATCGCCTTGATACTGCTGCAATAAGGTAGGCAACCAGACAAAAATCGCCACTTCAGTGGCGACATAACAGGCAATGGCTAGTGAAAAGCCCAGCGCATATTTATCTTTCACCAGCACCAGACTCTGAAACAACGAAGTTTGCTGCTGTGGCTGATAAGCCGGATAGTCCATCCGCCAGGCCAGTACCAGCAAGATCGCACAAATCAGCCCCGCCAGCAGATACAGCTGAGTCCAGGCCATATTGGCGGCAATCAAAATACCCACCAACGCTGGTCCGGCAATAGCGCCCAGCCCAAAAAAACCTTCCACCCGGTTCATTAATTTAGTGTGACCATCGGCATTGCTGCTGATATCGCCAAGTAGCGCTAGCGCACCGGTTTTAAATAAACCAATACTTAAACCACAAACACCCAGTAACAGCAGATAAAACATAAAGTTATCGCCAAAGGCAAAGGCGACACAGGCCAGCGTGTATAAAGCCAAACCCGCCAGAATCACTTTTTTCCGCCCGACTTTGTCGGCCAGTCGCCCTAAAAACAACCCGGACAAACCAATAAAAATCATCGGCACATAATGAAAAGCCGCTGCTTCAGTCAACGACAACTGAAACTGCTCGACCACTTTGGGAATGATCACCCCAACCGCATCGGTGGTCATGGCAAACACAAAAAACATCAGGCAAGTCATCCACTTGACCTGGGTATGATTGTCCATCGCCAGCACAGGTGCTGCCGGTACTTTTTGAATTTGTTGCATCTGTCTGTCCTGTCTTTGAAGCTTTTTTATCATGTGAGGGTCAGCGGCCAATAGCCAGCAGCACTCATTATTTTTTTACTTGGTATTCTAAAAATTTAACCTGTCGACTTTTTAACAACACTTCGAAGCAGTTTAAAAACCACCGCCTAAACTGCTTAAAATTTCATCTTTTCACGTCAAGCTAAACCTACACCTTAATCGTTTAAGTTGCAACTATTGAGCCTGCTGATCATGACAATTTATAAACGAACACCAGCCAGACCACACAAGGCTATGACCGTCGTCAGCACCGACTGCGACAACCAAAAAACACCATAAAATTCGCTAACTGATTCATTACCAAGTGCTTGTTTATTAGGCTACGCTTATTCACGAGTTCAGGTGCCTCTGGCGCCTGGCAATTTCCCGCAACACCCACAACAAAAAACAGCGAAAGGAAAGGACTGTGTCCGGGCTTAAAACGTTTTTCTCCGAACTGAAACGCCGCAAGGTGATCAATACCGTTTTACCCTATGTCGGTGTGGTGTGGTTGCTGCTGCAGGTGATCTCAGTGGTAGTGCCGCTGCTTAGTCTACCGCCGTTGGTCGGCACATTTTCTGCGGTATTGTTATTCGCCTTGTTCCCGGTGGTGCTGTATTTAGCCTGGTTTTATGACCTGACCAGTAACGGTATTGTGCTAACCCCGGCCGATGATTCCGGCACGGTCACACCGCTGGGTTGGAAAAACTGGGTTGCGTTATGCGGTATTCTGCTGCTGTCCTGCGGCATCGGTTTTAGTTATTTCCAGCAAGTGCGCAGTAACAGTCTCAAAGCAGAAGAAGGGATCAAAACGGTACAAATTGCCGATTCCATCGCCGTAGTTGGTATTAAAGATCAAAGCCCGGAGCAGGATCAACAATATCTGGCCGAAGGTCTGACCGAAGAAATCACCAGTCTGCTCGGTAAAATGCCCAATCTGACGGTGGCCGCCTCCGGCTCGGGTTTAGTGCTGAGTAAACAAGGTCTCGACCCTGTTGCCATCGGCCGTCGGCTTGAAGTGAAAACCGTGCTCACCGGCAGCGTCCGCCGCACTGGCGACCAGCTGAAAGTCCGGCTGGAACTGTTAGAAACCGAAAAAGGCCACACCCTCTGGACCGAAACCCTGCAACGCAGTTTAAGTGACGTCTTTGCGCTGGAAACCCAAATCGCCCGCGCTGTGGTCAACTTGCTGCAAGATAACTATCTGGATCAAACTGATATCAGTAACCACGCCAATACCCAAAGTGTTGATGCTTATGTGTTGTACCTCAAAGGCCGCGAGCAATATCGGTTGCAAACGACTGAAGCGATTAAAGAAGCACGCAAATTATTTGAACAAGCCATTGCCTTGGACCCGGAATATGCCCAGGCTTATGTCGCCTTGGCTGATACCTTTGTATTGCTCAGCGACGGTAAAAGAGAGTTTGGCGTACTTAAACCGGATATTGCCGGACAACTTGCCAGCGAAAATCTAACAAAAGCTTTTTTGCGCCAGCCAGAAATAGCTGAAGCCTTTGCGATTCAGGGCAAGGTGTTTGAAATCCAGCAACAAAATGACCAAGCGCTCGCAGCTTACGATAAGGCGATTAGTCTCAATCCTAACCTAGCGATTGCTTATATGTGGCGATATATCCTTTTAAAAATGCAAGGTCGATATGACGAATCTTTAATCTCTTTGGAGCAGTCTTACCGATTGGACCCAGTATCAGTGACTACTCTTTACAATACTGGTTTGGAGATGTCACTACGTGGTGAGTACGCTGAAGCTGAGCAACGATTTACGCAGTTGATTGCTGATTTTCCAGAGTCGCCTTGGGGTGTTGCTGGACTTGGTGGCGTAGCTGCAATTCAAGGAAATCTCGCTCAGAGCATTAAATTTTGGCAACAGGCACATTTGTTGTCTCCACAAAATAAACAGATTAAAAGTGACTATGTAAGCGTAATGCTTAGGCTGGGTATGGCTGAGCAGGCGAAGCCAATGGCCACAGAACCATTTTATGAGGCCACCTTATTACTATTAAGTGGCGCTTATACTGAACTATTTCAAAGTATGGATTTTCAACTAGCGGCCAACCCAGACGATGGCTGGATTGCTTTCGAAGCAGGTTGGTATCAATTGCTAGTCGGCGACAAAACCAAAGGTATTGAGTTACTTATTGCTGCACACAAGCTGATAAACAATACAGAGCTTTACGCAATGCCAATGTGCAGCCCAGCAATTGAATTAGCTTGGGCCTTACAACAACGAAGTGATGACGTAACGGCAAGTTCATATATTCAAAAATGTCGCCTACAGCTAGAGGATTCAAGAAAAGGCAAACTAGTCGACTACGATTTGGCTTATTTAGCTGCAAGGCTGGCCGTTTTAGCAGGCGAGCATGACCGCGCTCTGCAGCAATTGGAACTGGCAATCAGTCATGGTTGGCGTGAATGGTGGCTGAGCAAAGACCCGCTGATGCAGGCATTAAAAGACAACGACAAGTTCAGGCAACTCCATATGAACTTGTCGCGTCTATTGGACAAAGAAAAACAACAGGCATTATTGTTGTTTCCGGATACGCCAACGCAACAAACCGCCACCCAACATTAAAAGCGCCGCAGTGGCTGGTAGCGGGATACCTAAAGGTTTATCGCCAGCCAGAATTACCACTTTTTCCAAGTTAGAGCTAAAACTTAAGCTTTCTGCTGCGCCCCAGTTATAACTGCAACTAAAACTGCTTTGGTCACCTGGAGTTAACTCACCACAGTTTAAGTTATCAGAATGCACTGTAGGGTCGGTATAAAACTTGTAACCAGTACCAGCATAAAAGGTCACCATCAAGCTAATCTGGTATTCGCCAGCGGCTAAAATAGGCATGGTAGTGTCTAAAAATGCCTTCCGCTCCTCATTGGTGCCAGAAAATGACTGGCTGTAGCCACCGCCAGATAAGGTCCAAACTAAATCCATTAGCGGAGCATTTTCAAAATACATCGCCATATATCCTTCAAACTGCAGTAATTCATTTTGATAAAACTGGTAATAACAGGGATCATTTTCAAAATCCGGCGGCATGATGGTGACGTCGACGTAACAATCAGTTGGTACTGCGAATAGCGATATATTACCGTTGACTAGAGTTTCCCGGTCGGTAGCGCTAAAGCCAGGTTTAACCCCTAAAGCATCAATATAAGTATCCGCAATTCGGTAAAAATTCTGCGCTTCGGATGACGATTCAGTGCCTTTCCCACCACCACGAATCAACGCCGCATCGGCACAAAAACTAAAAAACAATATGCTGACCAGCAGCAGATAAAACATCCTGTTCATTTGGTGTAACCTCGTAATACGTTATAAATACGGGTACAACTTTTCCCCCACCAATTGATTTTCGGCAAGACCACAAAAACCACCAGGCCCCAAAGCTTTTTAATTCAAGCAGAATACGCACAAATAGCGAGTTTTCGCTGCTAAGTTCGGGCAACTTCAACATAAAATCGCAGAACTTTCATAATTCAGTTAAATCTAATCTACTGAGTTAACGCTATTAGTAAACAGTCAGCAAAGTCTGTTAGGCTGCAGCCTGAGTTTGGGATTTGCCGCTGGCCGGCAGTCTGATTACAATGCGCGTTTTGTCGAAGCAGTTATATACCCTTCATCCTTGAAGATTCGGGGTTGTTGACTTCGCTCATTCGCCCCAGTCACATAGAACAGCTATGCTCCTGGGGCCTCACTTACTTGTCGCCTACCCGAATCGTCAATGATTTTGGGTATAGAAAGTAGTTATGGGAAGCAGTGATGAATAAAAGTCTGATTACAAATATCGTGTCTTTAGTGGCTATGGCCATTGGCTGGTTTGCCGCCATGCCCTGGCTTTGGACCACCGGGTTATTTGCCTTTTCTGGTGCCATTACCAACTGGCTGGCCGTGCATATGTTATTTGAAAAAGTGCCGCTGCTGTATGGTTCAGGCGTGATCCCTGCCCGGTTTAGCGAAATTAAAATCGCTTTGCATAAATTGGTAATGGAGCAGTTTTTCAGCACCCAAAACCTGCAACGCCTGGCCACTGGCAATCAAGCTGCTGAAGCAGATTCAACGGCAATGCAACTCAAATTAGCGCCTGTGATCGAAGCCATCGATTTATCACCCGCTTTTGCTGCCCTGCTCGACACAGTACAACAATCGTCATTGGGCGGTATGTTAGCGATGTTTGGTGGCCCGGCGATGCTGCAGCCACTGGAACAGCCTTTTATCACTAAATTACGCACATCCTTGATTGAACTGGCCGATAGCCCGGAAGTGCAGGCGCAATTACAACAACAGTTGGCCAGCGGTGAAAACATCAGTCAATTGCAGCCAAAAATTGCCATGTTAGTGCAAGCCCGTTTGGATGAACTGACGCCGCAACTGGTGAAAGAGCTGATCCAACAATTGATTCAACAACATCTCGGCTGGTTGGTGGTTTGGGGTGGTGTATTTGGTGGGGTGATTGGTTTGGTCAGCGCTTTGTTGCCGGCGGTTTAAACCTTAACTTCTGCATGACTTTAACAGCACACAGCAAAGATAGAAGTTCTCTGCTGTGTGCCATGCAATATTCTTTACCGTTGTTGCTACGCGTCATTATTCAACGCTATTGATGGCCACCTCAGCGCTGAAAATGCTGCCGGTGTAGCTTAATCACTTCACTAAAAATCCCAACCCAATCCGGATCATAACGGGTACCAGAACCGCTATTAATATGCTGCAGCGCTTTGATCAACGATATCTTGCGCTGCTCAGACCGATCGCCATCATTGGCGATATTGTCAAAAGCATCGGCAATCAGCAGCAACTTGGCACCTTCACTGATATCGCCGCCGTCTAAACCATCCGGAAAACCAGTGCCATCATGATGTTCGTGATGCTGCCAAATCATCGCTGCTGCGTCCTGCCAGCGCGGTGAACTGGCGACTAAACTGGCGCCCATATCGGCATGGCGCAGCCACACTGTCAACTGCGCCGGATCGGCCAGGCCCTGGGCGTCCAGCATATTCAGCGGTAAAAACGACATGCCCAAATCATGCAGCATTACGGCGACCGCCAGTTGTAGCGTATCCACTTTGTTTCCGGGTTCTTTATTGGCAGACTCTTTATTACCAGCGAGCCGGTTCATTTCCAGCACCAGAAACAACTGCCGCGCGGTGCGGCCGAGCCAACGTGGATGGCGTTGCTCCAGCGCGGGGATCAACTGAATAAAAAACTCCAGATCAGCATCCATCCGGATGCCGTAATACTGTAATAACCGCCGACAAGCTGCGATGGCTGAAGAGGCCGATAGATCCGCGTCATCAACCGTACTTTGGCTGACTGTATCCGGCAACACATCAGCGGTAATGGCAAGGCCCTGTGGATGTTCTGGGTCAAGCAATCCCAGAATATGCCGGATGCGCTGTTCGCGGGAGCGTTCGTCGGTACTGGCCAGGCCGGTCAGTCGCTGACAAATCTGCTGTAAACTGGTGGTCGACAAAGGTTTAGGTTCGTTGGCAATGCTGGCTTCTACCCATTGTTGGGTACGATCCAATGTCAGTTGGATGACGTCACAAAGCGCACTGTCATAAGCCATCCGGCCTTTACGGATATCATCGAGCACATCTTCCAGACTTTGCAGCAGCGGGATCAGCGAAAACAAGCCGATAAAACCCAAATTCCCCTTGATGGTATGCACCACCCGGAAAATACCGTGCAGCAATTCCGACTGCTGCGGATTTTGCTCCAGTTCAATCAGCGTGGTTTCGCATTGCTCGTAGGCGTCGCGAAAATCTTCAAAAAAGTCATCGACGCAATCACGTTGTAATTCATCAGGACGGTTCAGGTTTAGCTGGCTCATAAGGCTACTTCTTTTGAATGGTTCGATTCAGTCTATACCGAAACGACGGCAATTTGCGGATTTCGTCTGCAGATAACAGCGGTCTTCTAAACCCAAGTAAGCCGAAAATAAAAAAACTAAAAAAGTTTGTCACATCTCGCCGCGGCAGTACGCCGGATGATGATGTGCCCGAATCAGCTTGATGGCGGACTAGCCTGCGGCTGAGTCGCACCCTACGGCTGGTTGCTCAAGGCAAAGCCCGCACTCAGCGTAGGGCGCTACTCGCCGCGGCCGCGGCAGTACGCCGGATGATGATGTGCCCGAACCAGCTTGATGGCGGACTAGCCTACGGCTGAGTCGCGCCCTACGGTTGGTTGCTCAAGATAAAAGTCCTCGCCCAGCGTAGGGCGTCACTCGCCGCGGCAGGTGCGCCGGGTGATGATTTGCCCGAATCAGCTTGATGGCGGACTAGCCTGCGGCTGAGTCGCGCCCTACGGCTGGTTGCTCAAGATAAAAGTCCTCACCCAGCGCAGGGCGTCACTCACCGCGGCAGCGGCAGTGCGCCGGATGGTGATTTGCCCGAATCAGCTTGATGGCGGACTAGCCTGCGGCTGAGTCGCGCTCTATGGTTGGTTGCTCAAGATAAAAGTCCTCGCCCAGCGTAGGGCGCTACTCGCCGCGGCAGCGGCAGTACGCCGGATGGTGATTTGCCCGAACCGGCTTGATGGCGGACTAGCCTACGGCTGAGTCGCGCCCTTGTATGTTGGTTGCTCAAGATAAAAGTTCTCACCCAGCGCAGGGCGTCACTCGCCGCGACAGCGGCAGTACGCCGGATGATGATGTGCCCGAATCAGCTTGATGGCGGACTAACCTACGGCTGAGTCGCGCCCTTGTATGTTGGTTGCTCAAGATAAAAATCCTCGCCCAGCGTAGGGCGCTACTCACCGCGGCAGCGGCAGTACGCCGGATGATGATGTGCCCGAATCAGCTTGATGGCGGACTAGCCTGCGGCTGAGTCGCGCCCTACGGTTGGTTGCTCAAGATAAAAGTCCTCACCCAGCGTAGGGCGTCACTCACCGCGGCAGGTGCGCCGGATGGTGATTTGCCCGAACCAGCTTGATGGCGGACTAGCCTGCGGCTGAGTCGCGCCCTACGGTTGGTTGCTCAAGATAAAAGTCCTCACCCAGCGTAGGGCGCTACTCGCCGCGGCCGCGGCAGTACGCCGGGTGATGATTTGCCCGAATCAGCTTGATGGCGGACTAGCCTGCGGCTGAGTCGCGCCCTACGGCTGGTTGCTCAAGATAAAAATCCTCGCCCAGCGTAGGGCGTCACTCGCCGCGGCAGCGGCAGTGCGCCGGATGGTGATTTGACGCGAACCAGCTTGATGGCGGAGTCCCGCCGTTGTTTTGTTTATGGTTTTGAAGCTGGATATTATCACCACAAAACTGGCGATTAAGGCGCCGCTAGCCCGGCTCTTGGCAATGCCTCACCATGTAAAATCACCCATTCAATACTGTCCCAAGCTTGCACATTCTCCAGAGGATTTTTCTGAAGTAACAAAAGGTTAGCCACTTTCCCCATGCTGACAGTGCCGTATTTATGGGCGATGTTGAGCATTTTGGCATTGTTGATCGTTGCCGCCTGAAAAATAGCGCGTGGCGAGATCCCAACGGCTGCCATGTCCTGCATTTCCAGATAAGTACTGTAACCTGGCTGTTGGGTGTAAGTTGGAGAAGATGGCGTATCGCTGGCCAGCAATAAGGGGTGACCAAGATCCGCCAGTACTTTGGCCGCTTTCGCGCCTTGCAAGCTGGCTTTTTTAAACACCGCCGCGACTTGCTCCATCGGCATGTCGCCAAAATCCAGTTGTAATTCATCGCGAAACCATTGGGCTTCCGGCGTTCGATACCAGTCCAGCAAGCTTTTTGGCACCACTTTTTTCAGTTGTGGATCGGCCAGCGCATCCGCTTCAAACAAGGCGCCCATCCGCGAAATGACCTGAATCGTTGGTTGATAGCCAATGCCCGACGCATGCACTTTGGCCAAATGTTGCATGATTGCTGCTGGCAATTGATTGCTCGCTTCGGCTTGCTTGCGGATGTTGCGATCGATACCACTCCAGTTCCACAAGCCGTGGGCAATCACATCCACTTTGCCATCTACCGCCTGCAACTGCATATCGTAGGCATTGGCATGCGCCAGTAACGGCAAGCCATGGTTGGTCGCTGCAGCGCGCAACCGTTGTAAGCTGTCACTGCTGTAAACCGGCAGATGATCAGCGTCGCCAAAGCCATTTTCGATAAAAATTTTCAGGCAGTCGGCACCGCTTTGCGCAATCCGCGCCACCACCATTTCTGGTGTTTGCTGCTTCGCGTCAACGGCCGCTGGCAGTGGATGATGATGTGCAGCTTCGACAATAAAATCTGGCCGTTGTTGATAACGTTTGGCTTTAGGTAACTGATGATTTGGATAACCATCCATCACCGGCGCCGCGCCGCAGCGAAATAAATCGGGTTTTTGCGGCTGGGCGTTAAATTCGCTGACTCCTTCGACTGAATTGCCGGTATCGAGTACTTGAGTCACGCCAAAATACAAATAACTGCGGGGCTGTTGTTGCGCGAATGCCTGGTGCAACTCTGCGGCGCCTGGCATCTGAGGTAACAAACCCGGGGTATTGCTGACATGCACATGGCTGTCCATCAGTCCAGGTGTTAAAAAGCGGCCACGACCGTTAATACGTTTGATCGTTGCCGGAAAATGTTGGCTGGAGTTGGCCTTGCTGATACTGACAATCAGGCCATTTTTAATCAACACGTTTTGATCGGTTAAGGCGCTGTCGCGTTCGGGTGACAATACGGTAACATGCTCAATCAGCAGACTTTCAGTGTCACGACTTTCGGTATCAGTTGCTGCTTGCAGCGGATTGGCATAAAGCAGTTGAAAGAATAGCGCCAATAACAAGGTTTTTGGCGCAACACAATTGGGTGATTTCATCAGGTAACTCCGGTTTTGCAAGATTCGACCTGCAGCTTGCCAAAATGCCGGCAGCAAAGCCTGAAGATAGTCTGAAGTTTTTCTGAAGTTATTTTATTATTTCAATATCAATGCCTTAACTAACATTCTGAACAGCAGGTGGCGTTATTTCTTCAGCAGCAAAACAGGCAATACAATGGCAACTGGCTGATTGGCGTATCGATCCGGCCAGTAATTTGCTGCAACAAACCAAAGAACACAGCCAACAACTGCTCGAACCGCGGGTGATGACGGCGTTGGTGTTATTACTGCAGGCCGATGGTCAGACGGTGACCGACCAGGCGATGCTCGAAGGCGTGTGGCCGGGTTTGGTGGTGTCAGATGCTTCGTTGTATAAAGTAGTGGCGCAGCTGCGTAAAGCTTTGCAGGATCAGCAGAAACCTTATCAGCTGATTGAACGGGTACACAGTAAAGGTTACCGGCTGCTGCAACCGGCGCTGCGTATTCAGGCGACAACAGAGCAGGAAGCAACAGAGCAGACTGTCACAGAGCAAACACCCCCAAAGCAGACAATCCCAATCCAGACTGAATTTCCCCACCCGCAACCGGCCGCAGCTAAAAAAGCCTTCCCTACTTTATGGTCTATCGGACTGATAGTGCTGGCTGGTTTTGGCTGGTGGTTATGGCAAACGCCAACCAAGCCCAGTCCAGCGGCAAACCATCCTCCCCAGATTGCAGCAGCTGAGCAACAGCCAGCTAAGCCCCCACCTGCCCAACTGGCGCCAGCTGCCGGTTTTTCCAATGCACAGTGGCAACAATATCAACAAGCTAAATGGCTGGCGCAACAGCCCAAAGCAGCAGCGGTACAACAGGCGATTGCGCTGTTGACTGCGTTATTGCCAACCCAGCAGCACTATGCGCCGCTGTTAACCGACCTTTGTAATAGCTACCATTTGCTGCATATCTACAGCGACTGGCCGCTACAAAAAGTACTAGCGTTGTGCGAGCCGTTATTGCGACAAGCGCTGCAATTACAACCAGGATCCGCGGCGGCGCTGGCCAGTTTTGGCGCTTTAATGCTGTCGCAACAGAATATCCCGGCGGCGACTCAGTATCTGGATCAGGCGCTGGCGATAGATGCGCAGGATCGCAACACTTTGCTCTGGCGCGCGATGCTGTATCGCAGTCAGGATCAATTTCCAGCCGCCATTGATTTACTACAACAAGCAATCCGGCTGGACCCGTTATCTGGCCTGCTCAAACGCCATTATGCCTATAGCCTGATTGGTAACGGCATGCTGAGTGAAGCCCGGGATCAGTTTCACCAGTCGCTGCTGCTGGATAGTGATTATTCCGACCGCGCGCTGGACGAGTTGGAAATGTTACCGCTAACCGCCACGCGTGCCATCGCTTATTTACAATGGGCCGAACGCTTTCCGGATCGGTTGCAACATCCGGGACGCTTGGTCAATTTGGCATTGGTGCAGTTGAGTTTAAATCAGCAGGTTGCCGCGGAAAAAACTCTGCAGCAAGCGGCAGCGCAGTACCCACAACATCAGTTTGTGCTGCTGGCCAAAGCGATGTTGGCGCAAGCCAATGGCCAACCGAAGCAGGCGCGGCAGTTCCTGATCGAACGGGCAAAGCGCCGGCCAGACCACAAAATGTTTCAGCTACAGGCCTTACTATTGGCCGATGACGTTGATTTTCAGCAACTACAACCGCAGGTTTTGCAGCTGTTGCCGGATTTTGCCAAAGATCCGCTGGCCGCCACCCGTCAGGCGCTGGCACAAAAACAACAGGTACTGGTGCTGTATTGGCTGTTGACGGTGTCCGAACCTGAACGCGCACAATATCAACCGCTGATTGCCGGGTTTGTCGCAGCGCAAATGGCGCAGGGACAGGCAAAAGAAACCGAAGCCGATGGCCTGAGCTTGCAACTATTGTGCGCTGTGGGTTTAACCGACCAGGCCAATCAACTGGCAATACAGCTGCTGCAACAAGACTGGCTGCCTTCGCCGCACGACAATTATTACCTCGCCGAACAACATCCGTTATGGCGGCAACTGGATCCGGCTATTTTCCAGCAGATCCAACAGCAACGGCAAAAAGTACTGCAGGCTATCGATAGCCGCTAAGCCATTGAGTTCAGACGCTGGATCTGGCACTTTAAGCAGCCCCCTCCCGGCCAAAATTTTGGTAAAAGGAATTTCAAATGAGCAAAAGTGCCTGTGCTGTGTTGATCCTGATTTGCTGCAACGGGTTCGCCAACGCCAATCAACAAACAGCCGATCAGCAAACAGCACGTCAACAAACAGCAATTCCAACGACCTCCAGCCAACCCTTCAACTGGCCAGATGGCGCCAAAGCTGCGGTTAGTTTGTCTTACGATGATGCGCTTAACAGTCAGCTGGATCAGGCGGTCAGCGCGTTGGCAGCGCACAAATTCAAAGCCACTTTTTATCTGACGCTGAATTCTGATGCCTACAAAGCAAGGCAAGCTGAATGGCAGGCGCTGGCGAAAGCGGGTCATGAACTTGGCAATCACAGTGTGCATCATGCTTGTCGGGCATCGTTGGCCAATCGGGAATGGGTGGCCAAAGAGCAGGATTTAGATCAGTGGACTTTGGCAAAAATCGGCGCCGAAATAACTCAGGCCAATCAGCAGTTACAAGCGCTGGATCAACAAAGTAGCCGCACTTTTACCCCGCCATGTGGTGATACCCAGGTCAAAGATGGTGATTATCTGGCGAGCGTGGCGCCGCTGTTTAGTGGGATTAAAGTGTTGGGTCCGCCAGTGACGTCGATGAGCCAGATTGAAGGCAAACAATTACCGACCTGGTTTCCAGTGGAACCAACCTTACAGCAACTGATTGATTACACAGAACAAGCAGCACAACACGGCACCATCGCCAGCATTACCTTTCATGGCGTCGGCGGCGATCATCTGCAAGTCGACAGCAAAGTGCATCAGCAATTTCTGGCTTATTTAGCCAAACACCGAGACCGGTTTTGGGTGGATACTTATCACAACATCAGCCTGTATTTGCAGCAGATGTAGAAAAAGCTCATAAAAAAAGCGGAGTTAAGTCTGAAACATTAACTCCGCCCCTTGTTCGCTTTTTGCCAAATTACATTTTGGCTGGCAATGCTTTCACGCCCATATTATGCAGCGTAAAACCAAAGGCATCGGCGGCTTGCTCGATGGTTTTGGACACCGGCGTACCAGCACCGTGGCCGGCATTGGTTTCGATGCGGATCAGCTGTGGATTGCTGCCACCGGCTTTTGCCTGCAGTTCAGCCGCAAACTTAAAGCTGTGCGCAGGTACCACGCGGTCGTCATGATCACCGGTGGTCACCATAGTCGCAGGGTAAGCCACACCTTGTTTCACGTTATGCACTGGCGAGTAACCTTTTAAGTACTCGAACATTTCTTTGCTTTGTTCGGCGGTACCATAGTCATAACCCCAGCCAGCACCGGCGGTGAAGGTGTGGTAACGCAGCATATCCAATACACCCACCGCTGGCAGTGCAACTTGCACTAAATCAGGACGTTGGGTCATCACGGCGCCCACTAACAGACCACCGTTGGAACCACCGCTGATCGCCAGTTTCGCGTTCGATGTATACTTGTTCGCCACCAGATATTCACCAGCTGCAATAAAGTCATCAAACACATTTTGTTTTTTCAGCTGAATACCGGCGTTGTGCCAGTCTTTGCCGTATTCACCACCGCCCCGCAGGTTTGGCACCGCATAAATACCACCCATCTCCATCCACACCAGATTCGACACGCTAAAACGTGGTGTCAGGCTGACGTTAAAGCCACCATAGCCGTACAACATGGTTGGATTGGTACCATCCAGTTGCAGACCTTTTTTGTGGGTGATGATCATCGGCACTTTGGTACCGTCTTTGCTGGTGTAAAACACTTGCTTCGACTCATAGTCGTCGCTGTTAAACTTCACCGCAGGTTTAAAATACACCGTCGATTCACCGGTTTGCGGGTTAAACGCATAGCTGGTGCCTGGTGTGTTGTAGTTGGTGAAACTGTAATACAGCACGGTGTCTTTGGCTTTGCCGTCAAAACCACCGACCGAACCGACACCTGGCAGCAGAATGTCGCGTACCAGCTTGCCGTCAAGGTCAAACTGCTGCACTTTAGATACGGCATCAACCATGTAATTGGCGAACAGGAAACCAGAGCCTTTGCTGACGCTTAACACGTTTTTGGTTTCAGGGATAATCACTACCCACTGATCTTTTGCCGGTTTGGTGGCATCAATCATCACCAAACGGTTATTTGGCGCATCAAGGTTGGTTTCAAAATACAACTTGCTGCCAACGCTGGTCACCAGCTGATAATCAGCAGTGCCTTCAGCGTCAACGGTCACAAATGGACTGTCGGCTTTGGTTAAGTCTTTGATAAACAGTTTATTGCCAGAGGTGGCATTGGATGCAGTTACGATCAGGTATTGACCATCTTCTGTCACCTGGCCGCCAACATACCGATGTTTTTCGGCATCCACAGCACCGAATAATACCGGATCGTCTTGTTGCGCCGTACCTAATTTATGGTAATACAGTTTATGTTGATCGGTTTTAGCCGACAGTTCACTGCCGGTTGGTTTGTCGTAACTGGAGTAGAAGAAACCTTCGTTCCCTTTCCACGAAATACCAGAGAACTTCACATCAACCAGTTCAGCTTCGCGCTTTTCTTTGGTTTCAGCGTTAATCACGATCACTTTGCGCCAGTCACTGCCGCCTTCAGAAATGGCATAAGCGGCGATAGAACCGTCATCGCTGAACTGTAAATCAGCCAGTGACGTGGTGGCATCAGCCGAGAAGGTATTTGGATCCAGGAATAATTCAGCTTCAGCACCGGCTTTTTGGCGGTACACCACCGACTGGTTTTGCAGGCCGTCATTTTTGGAGAAGTAGCTGTAGGCGCCTTCCGTGCTTGGCGTGCCGACTTTTTCGTAGTTCCACAGCTCAGTTAAACGCTGTTTGATTTGTTCACGGTAAGTAATTTGCGCCAGGTAATCAAAAGTCACTTTGTTTTGCGCTTTCACCCAGTCGCCGGTTTCAGCGCTGCGGTCATCTTCCAGCCAGCGGTATGGGTCCGCCACCTGAGTTTCAAAATAAGTATCGATCACGGTACCCTTGTTGGTCACGGCATAGGTGACGGCAGTAGCGGCTGGAGTTGCGGCGGCGGCCACGGCAGGCGCAGCAGCGGTATCAGGTTTTGGACCACAAGCAGTTAACAGTGCCAATGTGATGGCACTTAAAGCGAGATATTTCATCAGATAGTTTCCCTAAAGCAAAGAGGCAGAGTGTTTTTGGTTTGTGCCGAGCATAACAAAAAAGCTACGGCAGAAGAACTCCAGGAAACAGATTGCGATTGGTCGTAACAAAAATACGACCAATCGCTCGTGGTAGAAGATTATTTAAGAACTTGGGAACAATTTAATATCGGTATTAAAGCCAAATAGTTTGCCGCACCAGATAAACACCTGCCACACCAGCACACCAAACGGGATATAACCAAAATAACCCAACAACGGCATTTCCGAAAACAGGTGAATAACGTCCACGTATGGGATGTTGTACACCCAATAATTCGGGTTCGTCACCGGCTCTCCGACGAAGTGATGGCTGCCAAAATTCCAGAACTCCCAGAAAAAACCATTTAGCAACGACGCCATCCCAATCAACAAACCCGCTGACCAATCACCTTTGGCAATATCGGTGAAAGGGTTCCAGATATTCAGCCGCAATAGCACGCCGGTCATCACCGCAAAAGGCCCAATCCACACCACCCAGAACAGCGGATACGGATAGAACACCATCAGGCCAATTAACAGCGCACCGATCCCAATCAAATAATTGCCGTTTAAATTCCACACCGGACCATTTTTATAACGCGCCACCAGTTTCGGGAAGGTTTGCAGCAGACAATACCACTCCAAAATCACTGGCGTGACCGTACTGTAAGTCAGTAAAAACTCAATAGTGAGCACGGTTTTTGACCAGGGTGCGGCAGCCGAATCAGGGTAAAACCAGTTGGCGAGTACGAAGTAGTCATAATATTCAAAATAAGCCCAGCCACCAATCGACACCAGACCGGCCAGCGCCATCAATACCGGTTGTTTTGACACCAAGGACGCCCCGTTATTGCGCTGATAAACAATCCCATCCAGCACAAACACAAAACCCCACCACATCGGTGTAAAGGACCAATACACCAAATCGCCGAAGGCCATCGAGTGTGACCACATCAGCCACCAGAAAAACAGGTTCACCACCAACCCGGCATAAAACCACCAGGGCAAAGGTTTGCGATCAGCAGCCGGCGCCGGCGTACCGCCTTTAAAGCCCATTTTTTGCGGAATCAACATCATGCAGCTGATCCAGACCGCGCCAATAGCCACCAGAATAAAATAAATCAGATTAAAACCAGGCGCCTGCGCCACAAATTGCGGCGGAAATTCGCCAAAACCGGGGGGTAAATGGGTGGGGTAAACAAACCAGGATACGATTAACGGGACGAGCAAAGTGGCAAGTACCGGCCACAGCAATTGAAAGCGCATAAGCATTTCCTTATCCCCTTCATCCTTGTCGCTGTGGCTTTGTCGTCTTCGCTTGCTCGCTCCAGTCACATAGTGAACTATGCTCCTGGAGACTCACTCACTCGTCTTCGCGCCACACCACCAATGATTTTGGGTATATCACCTTCATCTTTGAAGCCGCAGCTTGGCTGCAACAGCAATGATGTTAGTTATTGTTGCGTAATACGCGGCTTTTAGCTGGCTTCCTACCTAAAATGGTGTCCCTAAAAATGATAGGTCACACCTACCCCAAGCTGACGAGCTTCACCGCGCAATTGAGTGACTGCTGATAATGCAGCAATCGAATCAAATTTAAGCTCGGTATACTCTTTATTCAATAAATTTTTACCAAAAACAGCAAGTTCCAGTTCTGGTGTTGGCTGATAAGCGATACGACCGTGCCATAAAGTGTAGCCATCCTGCCGGATATAGGGGTTTTCATACTGGTCAAAAAAGAATTCTGATTGATAGACAAAACCCAGCTGCACCAACAAATGATTCACGACTGCGGACAAATCATATTCCAGCTGACCACTGGCCATCCATTCGGAGGTAAACGGCAAACGGTTATCCGCGACAAACAACGCATTGCTTTGATCGGAACCAAGCTCAGCTTTTGGAATATGCCCCACCGCCAAATCCAGTTTCATCGCCGCGACCGGCCGCCAGCTCATTTCAGCTTCCACACCATAGATGGTTGATTCACCGGCATTTTTAAGGACGTGATAAGGCGCAGGACCAGAAGTTTGATTCACAAACACCTGCTGATCCTGATAATCATAATAAAACGCCGCCCAGTCGAAGCTCAGCTGCTGTTGCGGTGCCAGCCAGTGACCACCAACTTCCCATGCGGTCAGCCGCTCCGGTGCGTAGGTAGAATCCGCCGCCTGTTGCGGGCTGGTGGAATAGCCGCCGTTATAACCACCGGCTTTAAAACCACGCGACAGACTGTAATACTGGTTATAGTTGCTGCTGATTTTTTGCAATAGCGCCAGCTTGCCAGACCATTCGCTGTCCGCCACTTCACCGGCCAGGTCCCACAGTTTTGGAATATAAACCGGCACCGTGTCTAAATCGGCGCGCGCGACATAATCGGTTTGTTCACGGGTGAAACGCACACCTGCCGTCAAAGTCCAGGCGTCGGATAACGGCTGATCCAGCTGGCTGTAGGCGGAAAATGACTGATTATCTAACTGATTAAAATAGAAAAATTGTGCCGGCACTGCCGCCAGCGCCGGAATAGCGCGAAAATCACGGAACAGATCTAAATCGTTTTGCTGATCCAGACTTTCATTCAGGTAAAACAAACCGGAAATCCAGTAACGGCCATCCTGCTCAATCGCCAGACTGAATTCCTGACTAAAAAATTCGTTGTCGGAATCAAAACTGCCTTCAATAAAATTACCCGGGCCGTCTGAATCAAACGAATGAAAACGTTGTAGATCTTTGACTGCCGTCACCGATTTAAACTGATAACCAGGCGCCAGTTCACCACTGACATTGACCGAGCCAGTCCAGCCTTCGGTATCATGTTTTTTATCATGAGTGTCGGCCACCGTCTGCCAGAAATCATCGCTGGGGCCCGACAGACCAAAACTATCGACGCAGTTTCTGCTGCCCACTTGCGACAATGGGCACCGCGTACCTGAGCCATCAGCAGCCATGATGCCTGCGCTATAAATAGGTTTTGGCGCGCCTTCAATATCTTCCAGCGTCAATTTGCTGCTGACCACCCAGTTTTCCAGCTCAGTGCGCACGATCAACCGCACATTGTTATGGCGCATGCCACCGTCCTGCCCCAGCGGAAACAGGTTTTGCATGCTGTATTGATAATCTTTATGTTGCACTGCCAGCCGCGCCGAGGTTTGTTCGGTCAACGGCATATTCACGGCTGCGGTCAACTGCCGGGTATCGTGTTCAGCAATTTCAGCACTGGCATAACCGCCAAATTCGGCGTCCGGTTGTTTCGACATCAGTAAAATCGCGCCGCCGGTGGTATTGCGGCCAAACAAGGTGCCCTGCGGCCCGCGCAGAACATCGACTTGCTCTAAATCAAACAGGCTGCTGCTTAAAAAATTGGCGCCGCCACTCACCACATCGTCGCTATAAATGGCAATTGGGGAAATGGTGGTGGTGTTGTAATCGAACATGCCCACACCACGAATATTAAAGGACGGTGTGGTGCCTTCACCGGCCACAGTCGACGCCAGTAAATTCGGCGCCAGCCCTGACAGTTGCGTGGTATCTGCGATCCGGCGCTGCGCCAGTGCTTCACCATCGAGGCTACTGACCGCCAGCGATACTTCAGATTTTGGCTGTGGCCGTTTTTGTGCATAAACTTCAATCACTTCGATAGCGGTTTCCCGCTCGTTCGCGTCAGGCGTTACCGGCTCTGCCGCCGTAGCCATAGCAGAAGGAACAAGCAGCACTGCGGCTGCGATGGTGGCGAACACTGAGTCTGTCATCACAAATCCAAATCAGAAATTGAATGTTGGCAGTCAATTGCCGCTGAAATCGTCCGTGAAGAGAACCTATTGAAGTGGCGTAAGCATAGCCTGCCACGACCTATTCCAGCCAGCACGGCGCTGAAAATAGCCTGAAAAATATTGAAAAAACACCAAAGCGAACAAGGATCTGAGGTGGTTCGGGCAACGCGGCAGAAAAATATTCCCGAAAGCATAACCAACACCGGTTTTGCCCTTTATTCTTTCACAGTTAATGCATAAGCTCAGTCTATACCTAAAAACATTGATGTTACCCGACAAAGTCAATCGAACTTCGGGTCTGTGGGGAAGTGCCAGGCATGTTGTCACTGCAAAATTTTACCGATGTTCAGGAACAGCCGGCCTTATCGGCTTATGTCAGATTATACAGCGCCAGCCTGCAAGGTCAGCCATTGCTGATTAAGCAAATGGATAAAAACCGGCCGCAACCACAGTTCGATTTACAGGAACTACAACCGCAGCTCCCGGCGCCGGTCCACAGCTGGTCGGATAATCAGGATGATTATCAAAGTTTCCCTGCCACGGCGTTGCCAGAACAACTGAGCCAGGTGCTCGGCAATCTGGCAGCGGCCAATCTTGGCGTGCAACTACAATGGATGTTGCAGCTCACTTTGTTATTAGAATCGCTGCATCAGCGGCAATTGGTGCTGGGCGATTTACGCGCTGGTGCCGTTTTCCGCTGCGCCAACAGTCGGAGCCTGGTGCTACTGGATGCGTCACAAGCGGCGGCGATCAGTAGCGTCAATAGCTTGAAACTGCATCAACACGACGACTTAAACGCCCTGCGCACCATTGCGCCGGAAGCAACAGGTCGGGTCAATGCGCCGCTGGATCAACGCACCGATTTATATAGTCTCGGGGTATTATTTTACGCCATCGTTGCCGGCCGTTATCCGTTTGAACAACAACAACCGATTGAACTGGTGCATGCGCATATCGCACTGACACCGCCGCCTTTGCCTTTGATCCCGGCGCCGCTGAATGTGCTGATCAGCACCTTGCTGCAAAAAAATTCGAATCAAAGATACAGTCAGATCAGTGGCTTGCGTCATGATTTGGAACTGTTACTGAATCAGTGGCAACAACAGCAGCAGCTGGAACTGCCGGAATTGTCGTTGCGGCTGGGCGATCAACAACTGCATTTTTCCAGTCAATTGTACGGCCGCGAGACGCAGCAAGCACAGTTACAGGCGCTGTATCAGCAGGTGCGGCAACAGCAACAAAATCAGCTGTTGCTGATTGAAGGTTATTCCGGCATTGGTAAAACGGCGCTGATTGACCAGCTGTACCGTCACACCTTGATCGAACGGCCACATTTTTGCCGCGGTAAATTTGATCAGTACCAACGCAACCAGCTGTATAGCGCCTGGCAGCAACTGCTGACGGATCTGTCGGAACAATTGCTGCAAGAACCGGCGGCACAGTTGCAGGCCTGGCAACAGCAGTTGCACCAGGTATTAGGCAGCCGGATTTCGGAGTTGCAGGCCTTGATCCCATCGCTGCAACCCTTGTTGGGCGAACCGCAGACCAAAGCGGTCCCCCCAGGTGCTGAAAGCGGCTTTAATGCCAGTGTTGACCCGAGTTTCGACCAGCTACTGCTGCAATTTTTCCGGGTAATGGGGCAAATTTGCAGCCAATCGAAGCGGCCATTGGTGCTGCTGCTCGACGACGTGCAATGGGCGGATAATTCCAGTTTGCGCTTATTACAGTCTTTACTGACGGACGACGGCGTGCGTGGCATTTTGTTGATCCTGTCGTATCGTGATAATGAAATGGATGAAGTCCACCCGCTGCGTCATATCCTGCAAAAACTGCAGCAAGCCGGGATCGAACCAGAGCGGATTGCGCTGCAATCGCTGGATCAACCTGCCGTCACCGCCTGGCTCGCCGACACCTTGCGCCAGCCACCAACGCAGCTTACCGGCCTCAGCCAATTACTAATTGAAAAAACCAGTGGTAACCCGTTCTTTTTAAGACAATTTTTGTTGATGCTGCAGCAAAAAAATTTACTGGTATGCGATGGCAAGGGCCGCTGGAGTTGGGACATCAGCGCCATCGCCCGGCAAAATATCACCGACAATCTGGTGGAACTGACCGCGCAGCGCTTTGCAACGCTGTCGCCTGGCGCGCATCAACTACTGAAAGTTGCGGCCTTGTTAGGTGAAACCGCCGATCTGCAGGTGGTGGCCGCGGTGCTGCAACAAAGCTATCCGGCGCTGCAACCGGTGATTGGCGAAGTGGTCCACGCCGGCATTATGACGGCTTACAGCCAGCAACATGGCGCGCAAATTTCCAGTCTGCGCTTTGTGCATGACCGGCTGCAACAAGCGGCTTTTGCGCTGCTGCAGGACGACGCCACCGCGCTGCACCGTGCAATTGCTGATGATTATCTGCAAGGGCGCAGCGAAGCAGAGCAACAACAACATTTGTTCTCCTATATTGACCACCTGAATGCCGCCGGTGCTAGCGCCGTCAGCCATTATGGTGCTTTGGCCGTGGCGCGGCTGAATCTAGCAGCGGCACGGCAAGCCCATGCCGGCAATGCCTGGCATGAAGCGGCGGCTTATTATCAGCGGGCCTATCAGCTCAGTGGCGGCGCTGTTCACACCGATGACATCCCCATTAAGCAGCTGAGTTTCGACAGCTTACTTGGCATGGCCAATTGCCAATACCTGACGCAACAATATGATGCCGCTGACCAAAGTTGTTTGCAGCTCCATCAGGCTGCAGATCAACCACTGCCCAGAATGCAGGTGGCCAGGCTGGAAATTTTATTGTTATTCGCCCGCAACAACTTTGCCCCGGCCTTTGAACTGGCGCAGCAAGTATTGCAGCCGGTTGGCGTTGACATCAGCCAGCTCGATGACATTCCGGTGCGTTATCTGGAGCTTGAGCAACTGTATGATAAAACCCGCATCAGCGATTTAGTGCAGCAACCGGCGCTGACGTCCGCTGAATTGCTGATGGCGATGGAAATTTTGAATACCCTGCTGACGGTGGCCTTTCTGGTGAGCCCGCTGCATTATCTGGCGGTTAGTTATGCTTTGGTCAGTCTGAGTATTCAAAACGGCCATTGTGCGGCGTCCAGCAAAGCCTATTCCACCCATGCGATGAACCTCAGCGGCGCCTTTGGTCAGTACAAAGAAGCGCTGGATTTTGCCGACTTAGCCATCGTCGTGAACCAGCAATATCAAGGGAAATTTGCCCCGGAGCTGAATTTCCAGCGCGCTGCCACAGTACTGCACTGGAATGCGCCGCTGCAAAACAGTTTGCAGGCGTTGGAGCAAAACATTTATCTGGCGCTCGGTCAGGGCAACCTCGAATATTCGGTGCATTCGGCGCTGTTTTTCAGTTTTTATCAGAGTCTGAGCGGCACGTCGCTGGATGAAGTTGCCGCCAATCTACAGAAGTACCGCCAGTTTATCAGCGAGAAAAAATTCGCTTATAACCTCGAATTTATCCGGTTGTGGCAACAATATGTACTGAACTTGCAGACGAGCGATGTTGCAGTGCATGCCGGGAACCCGCTGCTGCTGTGTGGTGAAGCTTTTCATGAAGCTGAGCAATTACCGCTGCTGGAACAAACCAACAACGTCACGATTTTATTTTGCTATCACAGCATTAAACTGATGCTGGCCTATTTGTTTAATGATGACGAAGCCGCCATTCGCCATTATCAGGCCGCGTTACCTTTGACCGGCGTGGCGATGTCGTTATATCACCAGACCGAGTTCTATTTTTTCGCGGCGCTGCTGGCCACCCGACTCTGCCAACAACAGCCGGAGCAGCAATCACAATGGCAACCGCTGGCCGAGCAATATCTGCAACTATTGCGGCAATGGACCAATCGCGCTTCGGCCAACCATCAGCACAAAGTGGCGCTGCTGGAAGCCGAGCTTGCTGCAATCGCCAAGCAACCGCTGGCCTGGCAGGCTTATGATCAGGCACTGAAACTAGCGCAGCAAAGCGGTTTTTGTCAGCATCACGCGATTGCCGCCGAATTAACCGCCGGTTACTGGCAACGCCTCGGCAAAGCCGATTTTGCCAATCTGCACTGGCAACAGGCGCTGCAGCAATATCAGAACTGGCAGGCGCATCGCAAAGTGGCGCAGTTGCAACAGTTACAACCGCAGCTGCAAGCCAAACCGCAAAACCAGTTACTGGATATGGCTTCGGTACTCAAAGCTGCGGAAACGCTGAGCGGTCAAATTGACTTAAGCGCCTTTTTGCAGCAAATGATTGATCTGATTGTCGAAAACGCCGGCGCCCAGGCTGGCCGCTTGTGGTTGCTGGATGAGCAGCAACAGTTGCAACTGAAAGCCAGCGCCCCGGCCAGCAGCGCCAGCCGCGCCATGTCGAGCCAGTTATTGGCGTTGGTCAGTCGCACCTTGCAACCAAGGCTGGTGAACGACCTTGCCGGCAGTGGCAGCTTGTTCCAGGATTTACCCCAACCGCTGCCCGCCGCGGTGTTATGTATTCCGGTGATTGTCAGCGGCCAGCTCTGTGGTTTGCTCTATCTGGAACATTTTGAACTGAGTGGTGCTTTTACCGAAGATCGCATCAATTTACTGCAGTTGCTCGCCAATCAGACGGCGATTTTGTCAGAAAACACCCGCTTGTATCATCAGGTGGTTGCAGCCAATAAAAATCTGGAGCAAAAAGTCTGGGAACGCACCCAGGAACTGGCGTCGGCCAAAATTAAAGCTGAATCGGCCACTGCCGCCAAATCATCGTTTTTGGCGCGGATGAGTCATGAGATCCGCACCCCAATTAATGCAGTGATTGGCTTAAGCCGGTTAGCCAACAAAACCAGCCTGACGTTAGAGCAGCAGGACTATCTGAGTAAAATTCAGGAATCCGGTGAAGTGCTGCTCAGTCTGGTCAACGACATACTGGACTTTTCTAAAATTGAAGCCGGTAAACTGGAGCTGGAAATTACCCGCTTTAGCCTGGACAAAGTGCTGCAACGGGCAGTAAACCTGAATGCGCTCAAAGCCCATGCCAAAAGCTTAGAGCTGATTTGTAATGTCGATCCGGCGCTCCCCGCCATGTTGATGGGCGATCCGCTGCGGATTCAGCAAATTTTGGTGAATTTAATCAGTAATGCGGTGAAGTTCAGCGATCGTGGGGTCATCGGTATTCAGGTGAAACTGCTGCAACAACAAGACAACCAGCTGAGTCTGCAACTTGCGATCAGCGACCATGGCATCGGCATTACCCCAGAGCAGCAACAAGGGTTGTTTCAGTCCTTTAGTCAGGCCGATGATTCGATCACCCGTAAATATGGTGGCTCCGGGCTCGGTCTGGCGATCTGTAAACAGCTATGTGAACTGATGGGCGGCAAAATCTGGCTGGAAAGTCAGTATGGTCACGGCACCACTTTTTATTGTCAGCTGCAGGTGCAATCGGCCGACATCCAGCAATCAACGGCGTTGTTACCGCTGGATATCAGCTCGCTCAAAGCGCTGGTCGTTGACGATATCACGCTCGCTAGAACGGTGTTGTTGAGCCTGCTCGGCGAGATGGGGATCAGTGCCGATCAGACCGACAATGGTTATCAGGCGATTGAAATGGTGCGTCAGGCTAAAGCTGCCGCGCAACCTTATGATTTTGTGCTGATGGACTGGCGGATGCCCGGTATCGACGGCATTGAAACCTCACGCCGTATTCAGCAATTGGACGATGCGCCGCATATTCTGATGGTGTCCGCTTATGATCGGGAACAAGCCCGCGCCAGTTTGCAGGACGTCAAAATTAGTCAGTTTATTGAAAAGCCGGTGAATCAGTCGATTCTGCTCGATGCGCTCTACACCATGCTGGAGCAGGACATGCCACGGCGGCAGAGCACCGACATCAACGATATTCCGGATCTGGCCAGATACCGGATTTTATTGGTAGAAGATCATGCCATCAACCGGCAGGTCGCGCTGGGGCTGCTCAAAGACAGTCAGGTGCAGGTTGATATTGCTGAAAACGGCTTGCTGGCAATCCACCGCCTACAACAGCAACGTTATGATCTGGTGCTGATGGATATTCAGATGCCGGAAATGGACGGTCTGACCGCCTGTCAGCATATTCGCCAGCAACTGCTGCTGACCGATTTGCCGGTGATTGCGATGACGGCGCATGCGATGGCCAGTGACATTGCCAAAAGCAAAGCCGCCGGCATGAACGACCATCTGACCAAACCTATTGATCCACAACAACTTTACAGCACCTTATTGCAATATTTACCGGCCGAACCACAAACCAGACGGCCCGCGCCAATGGTTGTGACAGGGCCAACCCTGGCCGAGCAGCAACAATGGCAACAGCTAAGTGAATGTTCGGCCATCGACGCCGAGCGGGCGCTGAAAAACCTCGGTGGCAAGTTGTCGTTGTATCTGAAACTGATTGACGATTTCCAATTGGAACATCAGCAACAAAGCAGCAAACTGCAGAGTATGTTCCGGCATCAGCAATGGCAGCCGCTCTATCTGGACATTCATTCGCTCAAATCAACCAGTGCATATGTTGGCGCCTTTGAGTTCTCGCAGCTTTGTCAGCAGTTTGAAACAACCTTGTCGCAGCAAACTGCCAGCGCTGAAGCATTACAACTACTCTGTGATCAACTGCAACTGCTGATGCAGCAACTGAGCAAAGTGTCGCCCACCGCGCCACAACAAATCCAGTTCCAGCATTTAACCGAAGCCTTAACCACTTTGTTGCCGTTATTGCAGGAGTCTGATTTTGCTGCCGAAGATTTGTTGCCGGCCTTGCTGGAAGTGGCCAACAATCATCGGCACGCGCTGGTGGTCGAACAGATTGCCGCCGATATCCGCCAGGTAGAATATGAAAAAGCCGCCGGTCAAACGGTGCAATTATTACAACAGTTGCTGCAGTAACTGCGCTGAGGTGCAAAGTTGACAAGCAGCGGTTTATTGCAAAGACTGAAACAGGCTTAATAGAGTCAGTTGGGTCTGTTTTAAAACGCCACCATGTGGCAGGAGTGTTATGGCGGCGTCGCAGCTAAAACAGCGGGTACTGATCATTGACGATCAAAAATCGAACCTGAAAATCCTGAGCGATATCTTGCGGGATGAGGTTGAGCTCATCCTGGCGCAGGATGGTGAACAAGGGATCCGTAAAGCGACTGAATTTGCACCTGATTTAATTTTGTTGGACGTGGTGATGCCCGGCATCGATGGTTTTGAAGTGATCCGGCAGCTGAAACAAGACCCCAGCACTTACCTGATCCCGGTGATTTTTATTACCTCGCTGAACGACGTCGCGCATGAAGAACAAGGGTTGTTGCTGGGCGCCTGCGACTATATCAACAAACCCTTTCATGCCGCCGTGGTGATGGCCAGGGTGAAACTGCATCTGCAACTGGCCCGGCAACGTTTAATGCTGGAGCAGCTTGCCAACATCGACCCGTTAACGGCGGTGGCCAACCGACGCAAATATCAGGAAGTGCTGGACCGGCAGTGGCGGGATGCCTGTCGTAAACGCAGCTGTTTGTCGTTGGTGATGGTCGATGTCGATAACTTCAAAATGTACAACGATCATTATGGCCATGCCGCCGGTGATCGGGTGTTGCAGCAGGTTGCACTGACGCTGGCCGCAGAATTACGTCGTCCTTACGATTTTATTGCTCGTTACGGAGGTGAAGAATTTGTTATCATTCTGCCCGACACCCCCGCTGACGATAGTTTCCGTATTATTGAAGGTTGCCGGGCAGCCATTTTGCAGTTACAAATTCCGCATCAGGCCACCGGCGGATGTCTGTCCATCAGCGCTGGCGGTTATAGCTGCTGGCCGGAACAACCTGATGAGTCGATTTCCGCCTTCGCCTTAAAACAAGCGGATGATTTATTGTATCAAGCGAAGCGGCAAGGCAAAAACCGGGTGTTATGGACTACAGCGGCTATTGAAATTCAGGGATAACCATGTCGGAACGTGCTCATCTGTTGTTGGTTGATGATGAAAAAACCAACCTCAAAGTATTGGCCGAGTTATTAAGGTCAGATTACCGGATCCGCCTGGCGCAGAACGGCCAGCAAGCGTTGGAGAAATGTCGCCAGCAACCGCCGGATCTGATCCTGATGGACGTGCTGATGCCCGGCATGGATGGCTTTGAAACGCTAAAAGCACTGCGCTTTGATACCTTAACCGCGCAAATTCCGGTGATTTTTATTACCGGCCTGCAATCCGCCGACCACGAGCAGCAAGGGCTACAGCTGGGCGCGCAGGATTACATTCACAAACCTTTTCATGCCGAAGTGGTGAAAGCCCGCGTCGCCACTCAGCTCAAACTGATCCGGCAACGCCAGGAATTACAGCTGCTGTCCGAACAACTGACCCAGGCCAACGAAGCGAAAAGCCGCTTTCTGGCGACCATCAGCCATGAAATCCGCACACCACTGGCGTCAGTCATCGGTTACGCCGAAGCCATTCTGGCCGGTGAGTTTGCTGCCAACGAACAACTGCAAGCCATCCAGACCATTTGTCAGAATGGCAAACACCTACAGGCGCTGTTAAACGATTTACTCGATTTATCAAAAATTGCCGCCAACAAACTCGACATCGAATTATTGCCGGTGAATTTATGTCAGTTGGCCGCGGAAATCAGCGCTTTATTGCAGGATAAAGCCCGCCAGAAAGGGCTGGAATTCCAGTTTGACTATCAGCTGCCGTTACCGGCGATGGTGAAAACCGATCCGACCCGGCTGAAGCAAATTCTGCTGAATCTGTGTAATAACGCCATCAAATTTACCGAGCAGGGTTTTGTGAGAGTGCTGATCAGCCGCACCGACGGCCAACTGCAGTTTGCCGTCAGCGACAGTGGCATTGGCATCGCACCGGATCAACAACAAAAACTGTTTCATGCTTTTGGTCAGGCGGACGTGTCCGTACAGCGGCAATACGGCGGCACTGGCCTGGGGCTGGTGATTGCGCGTCAACTCTGTGAAAAACTCGGTGGTCAGTTGCAACTTCAAAGCTCGTCGCCAGCCGGCAGCTGTTTTGTCGCCGCCATCAACCTGGACGTGCTACCAGACAGCATCTGGCTGCAGCAGCCAAGCGATATTCTTGAGCAACAACAACGCGCCGCCCCCACCCCCTTACCACGGCAACAAATGCGTGGCCGGATTTTACTGGCCGAAGATCAGAATGACACCCGCCAGTTGCTGGTGCGGATGTTACAACACGCCGGACTGGATGTGACTGCGGTAGAAAACGGCGAGTTATTGGTCGAAACGGCGCTAACCGGTGATTTTGATTTGATCCTATCCGACATTCAAATGCCAAAAATGGACGGGGTCGCTGCTATTGCGCTGCTGCGCGCGGCTGGTATTGATACACCGTGCGTAGCGCTGACTGCCAACACCATGACCCATGAAGTACAAAGCTATTTAGCGGCTGGTTTTGCCACCCATCTGGCGAAACCTGTTGATCGCAATAAATTCGCCGCGGTGTTAAGTCACTTTTTGGGTGGCCAGCATCATCGCCAGCAATTGCAGTTACCCGCAGCAGAACTCGAAGCCATGACTGCGCGTTTTGTGCAAACCTTGCCAGGGCAAATGGCGGAACTGCAACAAAACTGTTTGCAAGCCGACTGGTCCGCCGCCCGTTATCAGGCGCATGCGCTCAAAGGCACAGCCGCGTTATTTGGTCTGACCGACTTAAGTTTACTGGCCAGCGAACTGGAACAACAGCTGCTGCAATCGGGCGCTGTACAACCGGAAATTAAAACCACAGTGCAACAGCTGTGTCAGCGGTTACAGGACCAAAGTAAACAGCTGGCCGTTGGTTAACCAACGCAAATGCACCCTACATTGCAGCTATGTTCCCCGAATGAGCACTTTATCGGGTGATGGCGTGCTGCTGGTACCAAACATGACGTGTAAAGCTGGAAAAGACGGCGCTATCCCCTGATACCTCCCTGATTTTACCCGCAGTGGTTTCACTGAGTTTTTTGCTTCCGTCTGGCGGGCACGGAACCGTTGTGGAGCTCGCCTGTACTATTGCGACTGCAAAGAAGTGGTTGATTTAATGTACTTAAAAAGTTAACGTGCATTGAGTGGAATTCGTGAAAGAAGGCAGCTGAATTTGCGGTTTGCGGGTTCTTTGCTTTTGAAAAAATACTGTTATGCTCTAATGGATATTGAAAAGTATGAATCTTGGAGACGCTGGAAATATCAGTAAATTAAGTGCGATATTGGTTATTCCGATGATCGCCGCCGCAATATATTTGGAATTTGGTTTATGGGTTGTTTTGCTATCAGAATCTTGGCATGAATATATTTCGTCCGATTACGGAGTTGTTTCGCTTGCAGCAAAAGCGATTGCTTTTTTCGTATGCGTAGGTGCTGTTGCTTTTGTGTTTATATCATTTAATAGCTTCCTGCTCGGCCATAAACCGTTTCTTTATTTCTTAGCGCTAAGCCTCCTAACATTTGGTTTATTAGGGCTTGGTAGTAACATTGAGGCAATTGCAACTAAGCAAGAAATGCCCATAGTCAAAAATATAGCTTACTGGCACTTGGCTGCATTGTGCTGGGGCTTTGATATTTTTAATACTGTAGAAAACAGCACTAACAATCAAAGGCAGGCGGACGCATAAATGCGCCCCAGCTTTGGGCGTTAGGTGCCTAGGAGAATCAATGCAGTACGCAGGATTTTGGAAAAGATTTGGAGCATATTGGATAGACGTAATCATATTCCTTCCGATTATGGTTTTATCTATATGGGGCGATGAACAATCGCGCTTATTTCAATTGTACTGGTTTGTTCCAGGTCTATTCATCGGCCTATGGTTTCATGTCTATCTTGTTAAAACGTATGGCGGTACACCGGGGAAACTACTCCTAAAAATAAAGGTTGCTAAAGTTGATGGCAGCGATGTTGGGTATAAAGAGGCTATGCTTCGTTATTCAGTACTATTTGTTATTTCAGTAGTGATGTCCAGTGCGCTAATACCAGTTACATTGGAAATGACTGACACTTATTATTTTTCAATGGGTTGGCAAGAGCGTGCTCTTTATATGGTCGAGCATGCTCCGAACTGGTTCAACGTTGCAAATGTATTTATGAACATATGGATATGGAGTGAATTCATTGTCATGCTCACTAATAAAAAGCGTAGATCTTTACATGATTTTATTGCTGGCACTGTTGTAATTAATAAAGAATCGCTTAACACGTCAAGCGGCGCCGCTGCTTGAAGCGTTAAGTTCACAAGTAGGAATATCATGGAAGAAGGAAAAAACTGGAAGTTGAAATTAAGGTATGGAAAAGAAACCACACCTTATAAGCATTTTACTGCTTTAAGTGATGGGCTAGTTGGCGACATGGTAGGTGGCTTCGAGTGCCCAAAGGGCCCAGCGATAATGGCAATGAAAACCTGGGCGACTGATGCAGGTGAGTCTGCTGATATGCTCAGGGTTATCGGTGCGCAAATTGGCTTTGAGGCTACCGGTGAAATCCAGGTATATGAAACAGAGCCTGAGCAACCACCAAAAGACAACCCTTTTGGCTATGGCATCAATTTCACGTCGTACGATGAATAGTCAAAAACTTAACAAGCGCCGCCTTCGGCGGCTGGACTCGCCACTACGTGGCTCGCCTGTGCGGCGAGCGTTATGTTCGGTTTAATTGAGGTCACTATGAATAAATCTAGACAGCAAGCACATTTCAGAAAGCGAGTTGCGATTGTACTTTTTGTTTTAGCTGCATTGATTGTAATTGCTTCCATGTTCGGAATCTCATCTCCCAACACTGAAACAGCGAAGACTAGTATGGAAGCCGCCGGTCGAAAAACAGGGTTTTATTTAGTTCCTGCGCTCTTTGCATTAGTAGGTTGGTTTTTTTACAGTTCAGCTCAGAGTAAAGCGCTAGAAGCTGAATCTATAGAGACGAGTTCAGCAACTAAAACATAACAAGCAAATATTAATCGCCCATGCTGCGCATGGCCTGCGACGGCAAAACGCGTGCACGTTTTCCAGCGCTAAATTTGGTAGTTATGTCTAAACATCATGAGAATTCGACTTGATCTCAATTGAGCAATATTTAGCAGTTTTGTTTAAATGTACAATCGTAAGCTGTGCAGTCACTCTTTTTGGATCATTATTGTTTAAAGCAAATCACCATGTGTTTGGTTTAGCTTTGCTAATAGGTGCTGTGGTTGGGTTTTATGGAAGTTTAAGCTATTGCACATATATCGCTTTTAAAAGCGGCAGTATATTGCAGAGATATAGTTTTAGTATCTCACTTGCAACTGCTGTTCTACTAACTTCTTTGGGTTACTTGGTACAAGTGTTGAGTTTAGCGCTATTTATTTTTTGTGCTCTACTATTTTTCGTAATAATAAAATTTATTTATACAGCAGTTTCAAATGCACTATTTAGATCCGATTGATTTGTATTTCACAAAAAAACATAACAAGTTGCTGTTGGTCGCCCCAAAGCAAATAGTTATGTAACTCAAGGACGATCCGCGTGAAATTTGTAATGATTTACGGCCCGTCGGGCATTGGAAAAGAAAGTGTGGCCCGTGAACTGGCAAAGAGAAATGACTGGCATTTGTTCCCACAGCATCTGGCCTTTGATATAGCCTGCGCCGTTGTCGGTTTCGGGAATAATGGTTTTGAGAAATACCAGCGAAAAATTTGTCTGGACGCATTCGAGGCACTGATTGAAAAGAACGTCTCCGGGGTTGTTTTTACATTTTGTTATGTATACCCAGCCAGCAGTTATTTTATAGATGGCCTGTGTGAATTACTTAGAAAATACCAACTAGATGCCAATTTTGTTCGGTTATCCTGCGATTTTGATGAGCATGTTCGCAGAGTCACCAGTGAAAGTCGGAAAAATACAAACAAAATCCAGTCCCAAGAGTATCTAGAAAATTATCTAAACAGGTTTGATTTTTCAGTAGATATTGCCGGATTTGAAACTTTCCATCTCAACAGTACTAAATTAAGCATACAAGAGTCGGCGATTGAAATTGAAAAGCACATCGTCACATAACAAACAAATTTTATTGCCAGCAAACAGTGTAGGCTTCGACGCCAATCGCGTGCGCGGTCGTCGCGCTAAACTTGGTCATTAGGTGTAGATAATGTCTGTAGTGAAAAACAAGCATATTGAAATTTTTGTTGAATACCTGAGGTTACTCTCGAGCTTACTCGAAAAGGTCGAGGAACATTTTGGTGGTGATGAAAGTATTCTCCATCAAAGACTTAGTCCTGATATGTTCCCTCTATGTGTTCAAGTAGAGATTGTGGCAAGTTTCGCCTTAAGATCCTGTTGTCCAATTGCGGGCGTAGAAGTCAATTCGTACTCCCGTGAGGGTAAGTCATTTGCAAATCTAAGGGCTCAACTTGAGGATACATTCAACTACATTACAAGTTTGGATGAAAAGCAGAGCGACCTCGAAGTCGTCATTGAAGATATGGCTGGCCCGACGCCAATCTCAATGAAAGCAGAGGATTTTCTAATGCGTTTTGCGTATCCAAATTTCTATTTCCACCTAGGTATGGTTTATGCCATTGCTCGATCTCGAGGCGTACCTCTAACAAAAGGGGACTTTGATGGGCTTCATCAGTATCCTCCAGGTTTTTCATTTGAGCGTGGTGGTACCTAACAAGTCGCTGAAGCATCGCGCACTTCGTGCGCTGGACAATTTTTATTAAAACATGGAGTGCAAATGAAAAATTTATGGATAGTTATAGTCTTTTCATCAATGGTCTTGTCTTCTTGTGGTGGTTCTGAAGGAGGTTCGGCTAATGAAACGTCAACAAGTGACTTTCAAACAAAATTATCCAATACATCTTGGGTAAAAGAATGTTCTGCTTACAATAAATTTCCGAGTGACGATTTAAAAGATGCATGGAACGTCAAGATCAAACTAAGTATAGATTCTTCACTGAACTCCACTTATCGAACAGAATATTTCCATCCAAACGATACAAAATGTAACTCAATGATGTTTGATGCTCTGGATATCTCTAAATTTGATATTAGAGGTAAAGTAATAAGTGAAGAGAGTATTGATGCTAACGGTCTAAATGAAATTTTTAATTACAATTCAGGTAATCGAGATCTTCCTCCGAATTACACTTTAATATACATTGATAGTGAAAAATTATATTTTGGACAAAAGTCTGCTAAAAATTCTGGAAAAACACTTGAAACAAGGCATTCCTCTATTTCCCTCGATAATTATTTCAGGAAAGTTATCAAGTAAAAATCTAACAAGCAAATTAATCAGGACTAAAACGATTGGCTGTCGCTTCGCGAATTTAGTCAATCATTTTTAGCACATTATTTGGACGTTATTTTTACAAGGAGAGTATGTGCGAGTCCTGAACGTTAGCTTCATTATTTTTCTATCATTATTAATCTCTTCTTTTCTTTTTTTTAAGAAAGAAGCTATAGCGTGCGAAGCTATAACTTTAATTGGTTTTGAAGAGATACACTCTAATGTGTATTCGGACTCTAGCTTAACCAGTGAACAACGTTCGTCACTTAGAAATACAATTAATCAAGCGCACGACCGTATAGAACAGGTATATGGTGTAACAAAAGCCTCTCCTAGAATAATCGCTACGAATAATCTTGAATATAAAAAATTTGGATTAAATCCTACAGGCATGCAGAACTCTGGGTTCTTTAGGGAATGCATTTTCTTAGGCCCTAAAGGATTAAATGTTGATGTTATTGCTCATGGACTAGTGCACGCCGAGGTGAGGTATAGAACAAACTTTCTTGTTGAACATACTGAATTGCCAGCTTGGTTTATTGAAGGCACAGGAATTAAAGTAGATTATCGGATACCTTTCCTAATCGAAAACATTAGTGTATCAAAAGAAGACGTGGAGCAGATAAAGTCTGTGTTCTTTTTTCATAATTTTCCTAATACCAGTGTTAAATCATATCAAGCTTCAAGAATAGCGATTGAAGCTTTAGAGCCAAAATCTCTATATTTTGGTTTGGAACGTTTAAATAATGGTGAAAAATTCGAAGAAGTCTTTGGGTTGTAAAACTAACAAGCAAATTAATCCGGACTTACGAAGTCACAACCCCCGCAGCACTTTCACCACAATTTCTGCATGATCCGCGGGGATTTCCAAATGTTGATGCGCAAATGCCGCTGGCCATCGGCGCCAGCTACCGCCAACAGTTGCCACCAGATTGGCAACATTGAATTTGGTATCGACTGCCTGATAGTTGCTCCAACGCTGGCAATATAGTTGAAGCGCAGCACCTCTAGGCTTACGCCAACCGACAGGGTCAATCGTTATCAACTCCGCCACCGGATGACCGGCAGCAATTACGGTAACCGCAGTGCTGGCACCGTAACTGTGCGCAATCACCAGCGCCTGCTGATCGCGGTGTGCATCGAGCCAGCGGCTCAGCGCCCTATGTTCAGTCCAGCGGAAATACTGCTGACCTGGCCGGACAAAACGTTTTAACAGCCGGGTTGTCGGATCTAAAGCCCCGCCAACCCAGGCGACTGGACGTTGTGTTGGGTAATGCAACGACAGCGGGTTCCCGTGTTTCATTCTAACGACCAGCCAAACTCAGCCAGGATCGCCAGATGCGCCGGTTTGCCGTACACCCGTTGCCAGGCTTGGTGCAACCGCTGTCGGCGAGCTGGGGTTAAACTGCTGCGGCTGGCCACTATATACACCGGTGCGCGGTGCAAGGTCAGGCTGTATTGATAGGTAGCCGCCAGGTCCGGATAGGCTCTGCTCCATTCTAAAAACTGGGTTTTGTCTTCAATCATGCCAAGTACCCGATGGCGCTGTAACATATTCAGCTTTTGCGTCAGGCTATTGGCGTATTGTAAAAATGGCTGGTACGAGGGTTCTGTTTTCATTTGCTCAAAAGCAGCACCGTAAAAAGCATCCCGCAGTACGCCAATCGGGCCTGGTAATAATTTAATATCCGCCAGTTGCTTCACTTTGGCGAGCTGATCTTTATGCAGCACCAACACCGATTCTTCCATGTAATGAATGCCGATAAAATCGGCGTATTGATTGCGTTCTTCGGTATAGGACATGGTCAGCATCAAATCGATTTTCCCCTGCTGTAACAAGGTCAACGACCGTGACCAGGGGCTGCCGATCACTTCCAGGGTACAACCGGCTTCGTCGGTTAATAAGGTCAGCAAACGGTGATGTAATTCATACCAACGCGGCAGCGTCAGGCCTTCTTTGGCCACCGTTTCTTTGTTTTCATTGAGATGTGCTAATAAATGGCAGGCCGGTTCAACGGCGCGATCGACGGCCTGCGCCGGAGTTGACAGCATGACGAACATCAAGCCACAGGACAGCAAACCGATGGACGATGCGATCTGCAACCGGCGAAGCAGCAAGGTAAACATTAGGGTTCGATGCTCCCCGGCAATTCCAGATTGGCTTTTTCCAGCAAATCTGCCGCCATTTCAGTTTTCACTGCGACTCCTAGTTCTTTAAATTCCGCCGCTTGTTTAATCAGATTGCCTTTGCCGCTATACAGTTGCCCAAAGGCTTTATCGTAGCTTTCGCGCGCTTTGTCGAGTTGTTTACCTACGCCTTGCATACTATCGAGAAAAGACGTCAATTTGGCGTAGAATTTCTCCGCTCTATTGGCCAGCTCTGCACTGTGTTTATTCTGATCTTCAAACCGCCACAATTGCCGCACGATGTTCAGGCTGGTCAACAAAGTAGTTGGTGTTGCCACCAGTACGTTACGCTCCAGCGCTTTTTGGTACAACATGGGGTCTTGTTTCAGTGCTTCAACATAAGCCGATTCAATCGGAATAAACATAAACACCACTTCCGGTGAATTTAAGCCATTGAGTTGATAGTAGTTGCGATCGGCCAGTTCAACAATCCGATCGCGCACTGCCTGACAATGTTCGGCCAGCGCCAGCGAGCGCTCGTCATCTTGTTCGGCATTGACATAACGGGTATAGGCCGCCAGCGAGGTTTTGGCATCAACCACCAGATGTTTTTGTTGTGGCAGGTAAATAATCACGTCCGGCCGACGACGGCCTTCTTCGGTCTGAAAACTGACTTCACGCTGATAATCGACGCCGGCGCGAAGGCCGGAATTATCCAACACGTTTTCCAGCATCAGTTCGCCCCAGTTGCCCTGCACTTTTTTCTGGCCCTGCAAGGCGTTGGTGAGTCTGGCGGCCTGGTCGGTAATGGCAAAATTCAGTTTTTGCAGGTTCACCAGCTCGGTTTTCAGCTCAGAGCGCTGTTTTAACTCTTCGGTATGAATGGATTCCACTTTGTCGCGAAAACCTTTCATATCGGCCTGCAGTGGTTGTAATAGCTGCAATAAACTTTCAGTGCTTTGCTGCTTAAAGTCTTCGCCCTTGCGCTGCAAAATTTCATTCGCCAGCAATTCAAACTCTTGTTTTAACTGTTGTTTATTGTCTTTTAATAACGCCAGCTGGCTCTGGTAATGGCTTTGCCGTTCTTGCAATAACACCGTCAGCCGGTCGTATTTTTCTTTCAGGTGCTGATAATGCTGTGCCTGCTGTTTCAGCTCGTCATTGAGCGCAAAATTCTGATGTTTTTGTTCTTGTAATTGCTGCACGGCGGCGGCAAGTTGGGTTTCCGTTCTGGCTTGGTCTAAATGCAACAATGCCGTTTGACGCTGGCGTGACCACAGCTGCCATAACAGCGCCAGCAGCGCGAGGACTGTTAATACCAACCACCCGGCCAGCGGGTTGTTGCCGATCACATCCATTCTAAGCTCCTGATCTCAAGTCGTATTTTGCACTTTCATTTTGCAGCACTGTATTACTATACAGCGATCAACGAAAAACGCCCAGTGGGACGTGGTTACGCGCCCTGCACCTGCCAGCTCTTGTAAATGCCCGCCCGACCCCATATAACAATCTTCATTGTTTATTGCCGCATTCACACAGGACACAGCTTATGACCCAACATTTTGACTATATAGCCATTGGTGGTGGCAGCGGCGGTATTGCCAGCGTTAATCGCGCGGCCAGCCATGGTAAAAAATGCGCCATCATCGAAGCCAAAGCCTTGGGTGGCACTTGTGTGAATGTCGGTTGCGTACCGAAAAAAGCTATGTGGTTTGCCGGACAAGTGGCCGAAGCGTTAAAACTGGCGCCGGACTACGGTTATCCGGTGGATGTTCCGGCATTGGACTGGAACAAGCTGGTGGCCAGTCGCGAAGCTTATATTGGTCGTATTCATGCGTCTTACGACAGAGTTTTGGCTAAAAATAATGTCACTGTTATTCAAGGGTTTGCCCGTTTTATTGATAAAAACACCGTCGATGTGAACGGTACTTTATACAGCGCCGACCATATTAGTGTTGCCACCGGCGGCCGGCCAAGCTGGCTAGAAATCCCAGGTGCCCGTTTTGGTATCGACAGTGATGGTTTTTTTGCGCTGGCCGAACAGCCAAAACGCGTTGCCATCGTCGGCGCCGGTTATATCGCGGTCGAAATTGCCGGGGTACTGAATGCTTTAGGTTCTGAAACCCATTTATTGGTGCGCCACGACAAACCCCTACGCAGCTTCGACCCCATCCTTAGCGATACGTTGGTGGAGCAAATGGCGCGCGATGGCCTGACGTTACATCCACAGACGCAAGTACTTTCGGTAGCGCAACAAGCCGACAGCAGTTTGCTGCTGCAGCTGAGCGATGACCGCACCCTGGAAGTTGATTGCCTGATTTGGGCGATTGGCCGCACGCCTGCCACCGACAAACTAAATCTGCCAGCCGCTGGTGTCGCTACTGACGAGCAAGGTTTTATTCCTACTGACAAATTCCAAAATACCAATGTGCCGGGCATTTACGCCATTGGTGACAACACCGGCCGTTTGGCCTTAACACCGGTCGCAGTGGCTGCAGGGCGACGTTTGGCCGAGCGCTTGTTTAACGGCAAAACCGATTTGCACCTCAATTACGAACTGGTTCCCACAGTCGTGTTTTCGCACCCGGCCATCGGCACCATCGGCCTGACGGAGCCGGAAGCCCGCACGCAGTTTGGTGATGGCGTGAAGATTTACCAAAGTGAATTCACCGCCATGTACAGCGCACTGACCAGCCACCGCCAACCGACACGGATGAAGCTGGTGTGTGCAGGAAGTGATGAAAAAATTGTTGGTTTACATGTGATTGGCTTTGGCGCGGATGAGATGCTGCAAGGCTTTGCGGTGGCAATTAAAATGGGCGCGACCAAAGCTGATTTTGATAATTGCGTGGCGATTCATCCGACTTCGGCTGAGGAATTTGTGACCATGAGGTAGGTGTTACAGCGGATTCGGGAGCTCGACTACTCTACGCAACTCTATGAATTTTAGTCAAAAAGGGCGGACTCACCGGGTCCGCCGTCAAGCAAAGCAATATCAATTCAACATCTGGCGTACTGCCGCTGACGCGGCGAGTAGCGCCCTACGGTAAATATCTGATTATATGTGAAAGGGCGGACTCACCGGGTCCGCCGTTTGCCAGGATCATCCTTAACAATATTTTCAGACAACTCCGGCGCACTGCCGCTTACGCGGTGAGTGACACCCTACTGTTCGTTGCAACCTTGAATTAAACCGCCTTCACCAACAACAAAGACCCATCCACAGCCACCACTTCTGCGCGGGTGCCAGCAGCTAATCTTGCTTGCCATTCGATACCTGAATAAGCCACGCTACCGGCATCCTGACTGATGGCGGTTGAAACCAATAACTGGCGGCCAATCATGCCGCTGCCAGGCTTCGATGCTTCTTAAACATTTTGTTAGTTTGCAAACGCCTCGACTACCGGACTGCGCTGGTTAAATTTCTTTTGCAGAGACCAAAGCAAAACTTGTACTAAATTTAGGTATGCATACATGTTAATTTGCATTATTGTGAATTTATATCGCCACTTTCTGGCGGTATCTGTGCGTCAATAATTCATATTGTATCTAAACACAGGATAGTGACATGAAAAGGATGCAACTTGGTGCAACGAGTTTTTTGCTGTTAACAGGGTTAGGTTGGGCTGAAGGATCCCAAGCGGCTATTAGCGCGAAAGCAACTATTTGCGAATATTGTTCTTATCAGCAAGCGCTCAGTGATGCCAAAGAGCAGGCTGCGCCGCAAATCCAATGTAGTTATGCCACTGAAGTACCGGATCCGGCCTCTGAGCAGTGCCGTAGTACTGAAACACGTTATGTCGTTTATAGCGCTGCAAGCCAGCAGGTTTATGGTTTTCGGTTATATCACACTAATCAGGGAGGACCTTCTTACAACCTGACTCTGGCTGCCAGTAATGTGTCGGTAGAAGCCGAAGTAACCAGATTACTCAAAGTTGCTGCTGAAGCCAGAAATCATTTGAAGCAAGGGATTAGCCAAATTCCGGCGGAGCTGATTCAGCAACTGGGTGTTTATGCCGTAGCCGCGCCATCTGGACTCAGTGCACAGGCTCAGAGCGCAGATCAGTGCAGTCAGAACCCTCACGTCAGAGCTATCAGGGATGCGCTGGATAGCAGTGGCAGGCTAAACACTTTGCAAATTGCCGCAAATAACAGTTTAATTCATAAAAGAACCGAAACTGTGAGCTGGTTTAAAAATAAAGACGGGCTCAGTGTGTTCAGCCTGGATGCGGTTTCTTTTGGTCTTACTTCGCCATCCAGCCAGTTTGGTAGTGTATCCGCCAGTGGTACGTTTAAAGTCAATTCAGAATCCAATGTGCAATATATTACCCGCACCTATTACCCGAATCAAAATCATGACAGCGTCACAGCAGGACTCACTTCAACATCGGCCACTTTTTCAAAAGTAGTCGATAAGATTGATTACGGCAGTGGAATCCCCGTAGCATCTGTAGAGGATAATGCAACTGTAATTGAAGGTGTAGCGCTGCGCTTTATTATCAATACCAAAGCAAGCACGCCTCTTTCAGTCAGTAAATGTGTGCATGAAGAGCTAAAAAAGCTGGTGGATATCCGACCTTCAACAACTGCCCCTGGTGGTGGCTATGGTGAACCGGGTGAGCCTGGAACGGGAGGCAACCATGGCGGTCTGCCTGTGCAATGCACCTGGGATGTCTACAGTAATGGCGTATGGTCTGGATCTTACCAATCTGATTGTTAGCCAAGACTTACGCGGTGAGTGACGCCCTACGGTAAATATCTGATTATATGTGAAAAAGTAGGGCGGACTCACCGGGTCCGCCGTTTGTAAGAATCACTCTAGAGCAACCGATATGGACAACTCCGGCGCACTACCGCTTACGCGGTGAGTGACGCCCTACTGTTCGTTGCAACCTTGAATTAAACCGCCTTCACCAACAACAAAGACCCATCCACAGCCACCACTTCTGCGCGGGTGCCAGCAGCTATATTGCCAGTTTCGCCAGCAGCTAATCTTGCTTGCCATTCGATACCTGAATAAGCGACGCTACCGGCATCCTGACTGATAGCCGTTGAAACCAATAGCTGGCGGCCAATCATGTCGCTGCTGGTATTAGGGGCTTCTTTGGCATTTTGATAGTTTTTAAAGGGCTTCCACAGCAATACTGCGCTGGCGAACGACAACACGCCAACCAGCAACAGTTCGGTTTCCCAGCCGCTGATGAGGCCAGCGCTGACTAACAACCCCGTGATCAGGCAACTAAAAGCAAAAAATAACAACGGGCCGCTCATGCCTAATACGCCAAGCTCTAATAACAAACTAATGGCGGCAATGGCGTACAACAACTGGTCGTGATGCTGCGAAAAGTATTCCATGATGCTGTTCATGCTGGTGTCACTCTGTTGGTTGGGCGGTCGAAGTAGTCACTGTGGCGAAGATGTTCCACCACAGTAACCAATCATCGATTTAACTCACTATAAAGCTTTGACAAACAATTACTTACTGACGTGAAGCCGATTGATTCACTGCCGTTGACACCGCCATCGCCTGCGCGACTGTATTGGCAATATTGTCGCCGGTTTTGCCATCGGTCAGCACGATCGTGCCTTCCTGAGCAATGGCTTTATGCGCTTCAATCGCGCCCTGTGCCAGCGTCAAGGCGACGGCTTTCTGGCCTTCGCTGGTGGCTGCTGATGCGCCAATGGTGGTCAAAGCTTCCGCTTCGGCAATTGCCACTAACCGGATCGCTTCGGCTTTACCGGTCGCTTCCAGAATTTGTGCTTCTTTGCTGGCTTCGGCCGCTAAAACCTGTTCCGATTTCGCCGCTTCTGCATCCAAAACCCTGGCTTGTTTCTGACCTTCAGCCGTGGTGATCGCCGCAATCTTCACACCTTCAGCGGTCAGAATGGCCGAGCGTTTTTGCCGCTCAGCGGTCATTTGTTTTTCCATGTCTTCTTTGATTGAAGGCGGAATAGAAATTTCCAGCAATTCAAAACGCAGCACGATTAAACCCCAAGGCTGCGTCGCTTCTTGCATCGCTTCCTGAATTTTGGCGTTAATCGCCGCCCGATTCTGGAAACAGTCATCCAGTTCCATCGAGCCGATGGCGTTACGCATCGACGTCATCGCCAGCTGCGTACAGGCCAGTTTGTAATCGGTAATATTGTTGGTTGCTGCCGCGGCATCAATCACTTTGATAAACAACACGCCGTCGATCATCAACGCGATATTGTCTTTGGTGATGGCCGATTGTTGTGGGATGACCAGCGTTTGTTCTTTCAAATTGCGGTCTGCTTCAATCGACTCGATATAAGGCACAATAAAATTCAGGCCGGAACTTAAAGTTTTGGTGTATTTACCAAAGCGGTAAATCACATAACCACGGTTTTGCGGCACAAAGTGAATGCCTTTCTTCATGGTGAAAATCAACACCAGCGTTAGCCACAGTGCCGGGCTGGTCAATAAATCCAATGGAAATTCCATTTAAAGTCCCTCATTTTTTGGACGGGTTAAAGTATCGGTATAACAGCGTCACCCTAACGGTAAAACCTCTTGATTTCAACAACTTCTTTACAATGCCAGCGCAACAGAATATTTATCCGTCAGCACGGCGCTGGCTATACTGAGGTGGCTGATAGCCGCTATCGATCAGCGGTTTGATCAAACACAAGGACCCTCCATGTTTCGACACCTGTTGCAGCAACTTTCAGTAAAAGCGGAACTCACCGCCGCTGAAATATCGCTACTTCTCAGCGCCATTGCCAACGACGAACTGAACGACACCCAGTTGGCCGCAGTTCTGATGGGGTTGCTACTTAAAGGCGTCACACCAGCCGAAACCACCGCCATCGTTCAAGCGATGCGTCATTATTCGGTGCCGATCCAGCCCAAAGTGCCGGAAGATTTGCTCGATACCTGCGGCACCGGCGGTGGTCTCAGCACTTTTAATATTTCCACCGCCAGCGCTTTTGTTTGTGCGGCGGCCGGTATTCCGGTGGCAAAACATGGTAGCCGTTCAATCAGCAGTTTATGTGGCAGCGCCGATGTGTTGCAGGCGCTGGGCGTGGTGCTCAAACAGGCGCCGCGCGCGATTGAACAAATGATTGAACAAATTGGCATCGGTTTTATTCATGCACCCGATTTTAACCCGGTAATGCGCCGGGTATTACCAGTGGAAGCCAGCCTTGGCATCAAAACTATTTTTTATACCCTGGTTGGGCCTTTGATCAATCCGGCACAAGCCAGGCGCCACCTGCTAGGCGTATTTCGCCAGGATTTAGTTGAACCCACGGCCTATGTCGCTGATAAGCTTGAATTTAGCCGGGCGATGATCGTGCACGGTTTGGATGGCGTGGATGAACTGTCGTTGCTCGGTCCAACGCAAATTCTGGAGCTGGAAAATGGGCAACTAACACGCTATCAGATTTGTCCGGAAGATTTTGGTTTGCAGCGCTGCAAACTGGCGGATATTGGCTCCCAGGTGCCATTAGAGAGTGCTGAATTACTGCGGGCGATTTTCGCCGGCAAACTACATGGGCCGGCCCGGGATGCGGTCTTACTGAATAGCGCTGGCGCACTGATGATGGGCCATCGTGCTGCCAATTTTGCAGAGGGCATTCAACTTGCCGCCCAGCTGATTGACGAAGGTAAAGTTACCCGCAAATTACGTGAACTGGTGATGATGTCGCACGATTTAGCAGCACAACCAGCGACGCCTGCCGTGAAAAACGTTGTTGCAACAGGGGTGGAATCACCCACAGTAGCGCCACTTGCAGCAGCGGATCCGGCGCTGGTGCCGCCTTCTGCCGAGCGGATCTGGCAAGGCATTCTGGAATCGGCCCCCGACGGCATTCTGGTTTTGAATCAACAAGGTTTGGTGTTAGTTAGCAATACCGCCGCTGGCCGCTTATTTGAATTGTCACCGGCGCACATGTTTGGTCATCCTTATTGCACTTTATTGCCGGCGGATCTGCAATTGCAGCATCGGCAGCAATTGGCGGCCGTGCAACAACAAGCCCATATCGCGCAATGGGAAGAGCGCATGCACGATTTACAACTGGCGCAGCGACTGATCCCGATTAACGATGGCGATAATATCCTGCTGATCAGCCGCGACATCACAGCTCAACGGCGGCTGGAAGCATCAGAGCAAAACAAACGCGCCCGCTTGCATACCCTGATCGAAACCCTGCCGGATCTGATTTGGCTGCAGGACAAAGCCGGAAGATACCTGAATTGTAATCACCGGTTTGAACGGTTTTTTGGCACCCCGGAAGCCCTGATTAAAGGACGGCGTGACGTTGATTTTTTGCCGGCAGAACTAGCGGCAGCGTTGTTTCAGTCGTTTGAACTGGCGCTGCGCGAAAAGCGCGCGGTGTTGTCGTGGCAATGGATCACCTTTGCCGGTGATGGCCATCAGGAATATGTCGAAATTATTCAGACACCTTTTTTTGATCACCATGGCGTTTTAAATGGTGTGATGGGGATTGCCCGCGATGTCACCGCCTTTAAAACCACCACCGATGAGCTGACCCGGCATCGTGATCAACTGGAACTGATTGTCGCCGAGCGCACCAAGGGATTGTCGCAAGCGGTGACACAGCTACGGCAGATGCAAAATCAGCTGATCGAAGCCGAAAAACTATCGGCACTGGGCACCGTTGTCGCGGGTATTTCCCATGAAATGAACACGCCGGTAGGCAATATTCTGACCGCAACGACGGCGTTGCAAGGGGATGTCGCCACCATTGCCGGACAGCTGGCCGGTGGCATTTTGTCCCGAACCACCTTAGCCGCGCATTTGCAAAACAGCGCGCAAATGCTTGATCTAGCGGTACGCTCGGCGCAGCAAACAGTGCAGCTCATCAACAATTTTAAACAGGTTGCCACAGCACAAATTGCCGAGCAGCGCCGCCATTTTTCGCTCAACGAGCTTGTCGAACAAAAAGTACAGGCGATGTTACCCATTTTTGAGACGCTATCGCTCACCGTGCAGAACCAGTTGCTGGCGCCGATTGGCTGCGATAGCTTCCCGGCAGCGGTCGGGCAAATTGTCGGTCAGTTGCTACAAAATTGCGCCCAACATGCGTTTGTCAAAAGATCCAATGGCCAGGTGGTTGTTCAGGCTTTAGTGGAAGAAAAACAGCTGCAACTGAGCATTAGCGACAACGGCTGCGGCATGACCACAGCCCAACAAATCCGGGTGTTTGACCCGTTTTTCAGCGCCAATATGAGTAACGGTACTGGCCTTGGTCTGCCTATTTGCAAACGCCTGGCCAGTGGTGTGCTGGGCGGCGAATTGACCGTCAGTTCACAAGCCGGTGTCGGTAGCACTTTCACCCTGACGATGCCTTTGGTCGCACCGGGTTATCGTACTCATAGCTAGATCAGCGACTTTTCAGTGGTAATGCCATGCCAATTGAAGCCGGTGCTACATCGGTAAAACCATATTTTTCATAAAGATAACGGGCATCACCGTCGGCAATTAAATTGATATAACAGCTCGCAGGCAGCTGTTGCCCGATGTAATCCATCAGCGCCTGCATCACCATTTTGCCAAGACCTTGGCCCTGATGTTCCGGCAGCACCGCAATATCACAGACCTGGCAATGGCAACCACCATCGCCAACCAACCGCCCCATCGCCACCACTTCCTCTGCCAAAGTGATTTGCACCGCAAATAATGTAGCGGCAAGGCCAATAGTGGCGGCCTCAATCGTTTTTGCCGATAGGCCGCTGGCGAGGCGTAAATGACAATAATCGGTGACCGAAGGTGTTTTGAGTTCGAGCTGGTACTTAGCGGGCAGATCGTTGGCTGGCAGATCATTCGTTTGCTGATAGTCGGCGGGCATCTGGCTGTCCTTAAATAGCTTGGAAAAACTGTTGCAAATACACTGCGATAAAATACGCAGAGCAAAGCGAAAAAGCAGCGGTTCGTTAAAGATCCGCTGCCATCACGCCGTATTTCAACTGAGAATCACTGCCAATTCAAGCCAGCGGTAAATTAATGATTAATCGCCTGCAGATAAATATCCGGATATCCCGATAAGGAACCGTGCACCTGACGGGTGACGTCATCGGCCAGTACCTGGTGCGCGCCTTGCTCCAGACCGGCATAAGTTTCAGCCACCACCAGTTCTGGCGATACTTTTGGCACGTCTAAGCCTTGGGTTAAATCGGTATCGATAAAACCAACATGCAGCCCCAGCACCTGGGTTTGTTGTGCCTGCAATTCCTGACGCAGCGCATTGGTCATCGACCAGGCCGCTGATTTTGTGACTGAATAAGTCGCCAGCAGTGGCCCGGTGATCCAGCTGGCAATCGACAGCACATTAATAATGCCACCACCGCCATTTTGCTCAAGCACTGGCGCAAAGGCCTGACTTAACCGCAGCGGGCCAAACACATTGGTTTCCATTTGCCGGCGTAACATCGCCTCGGCATCAGCCGCCAGCATCGGGCCCATTTCAGCGACACCCGCATTATTAATCAGTAAGGTCACATCCGGATAATCGCGCGCCACCCTTGCGATATCATCGGCATTGGTGACATCAAGTTTCACCGGAATCACGCCTGGAAGCGTGATGCTGTCGGGGTTACGGGCTGCGGCATACACTTTGCGGGCACCTTGCGCCAGTGCTTGTTTTGCAAAGACCAGACCTAAACCACGGTTGGCGCCTGTGACAAATACCACGGAATTTTCAAGTTTCATCGGTCGATCCTTTCAATTCAATATGACGATTATCATATTTTAGTTTAAAAAAATGGGCGAACCCGTCGATGTTTAGGGCGTTTTGTTCAGGAATTCAATGCTGCTGTTCATAACAGCTGGCGTTAAAAATTGTTCCAGCAATAACTGCCGGCTGCTGTCTAAATAAACTAATGCTTCGCTGCGATCGAGCGCCCGCGCCAGTTGGATCACGCCAACCATCGCACTACTGCACAAAAATGCTTGTTGTTTGCTGATGTTACCCTCGCCCAGCTGCACCAATCGCTCCACCAGCGCTGTAACCACTTTTGCCGCCACGGTTTGGCTATGCTCGTCCAGCCGATGAAACTCACCACCAAGCGCCGCGACCGGGCAGCCGACACCACTTTGGGCGGCGAATAAATGCTGCTCTGACAGATACAGTTCAATAAAGGTTTGTAGCTCGCTGGCTGGCTGATTTGCCGCAGTCGTGCTTAAACATTGCAGCGCTAAGCCGTTCTCCATCGCGCCTTGGCTATCTGTTCCGGCATAAGCCAAAGCTTCTGCCAGCAACGCATCACGATTGGCAAAGTGCGCATAAAAACCGCCATGAGTTAACCCGGCCTGCTTCATCACATCAGCCACCGCCAATGCTTCAAAGCCGTCGCGACGAATAATCTTGGCAGCAGTCGCCAGGATCCGCTGATGGGTCAGTTCCTTTTTGCTTTCTTTTTTTGCATCAACTGCTTTGCCTGAAATCGCCATCGCTATTTACCTTGCCAGATAATATGATGAACATCATATTTTAGCTTTATATAAAAAGCAACCTTTATTTTCACAGCAGTTGAAAGTGTGGATTGATTTACAAAGAGCTGGGATTTACTTGCTGCATCGTTGCTAATACCGCTTGTAATAAGGGTTCTGACTGGCGCTGTGCCAATACCCCAAACCAGACCTGCACCTGTTGCAACGCCGGGCCAAGCAATACTAATTCGTTTTTGCTTTGTGCATCCAACGCCGTCGGTTGATGCAACAAACCTAAACCGACACCACCGGCAATTAAGGTGCGGGTGACATGCTCCTGATCAACATGAATGGTTTTTAGCGGCCGAAAGTTGTGTTCTGTAAACAGTTGCTCGGCCAGTCGACCACAACAAGTGTTGGTGGCCGGACAAATCCACGGCAACTGACTGAGTTGCTGCCAGTCTGGCGACTGCGTTACATCAACCCAACCGACCGGCGCCGCCAGATACACGCCAAAACTATCGACCGGCAACTGCATTAAACCGCCAGGCGACGGATCGGCAGTGTAAAAACCGGCGTCAATCCGACCTTTATCAATAGCTTCGATGATTTCAGCCGCACTGCCATATTCCAGACTCACTTCGAGCCTCGGACAAGTTTCCGCCAGTTGTGCCAACAGTTTGCTCAGTACCTGCGCACTTGGCGTTCGATTCGACCCCAACCGGACTCGCCCACTGAGCTGCCCGGTTAATTGCCGGGCATCGGTTTTGATTTCCTGATGTAATGCCAGCAGTTGTTCCGCTTTAGCTAACAATGCCAGCCCTTGCGCAGTCAGACTCATGCCACGTGGCGTGCGTTCAAACAGCGTGAGCGCTAGCTCGTCTTCCAGCGTTTTGATATGGGCGCTGATCGCCGGTTGGCTCAGGAACAGCAATTCCGCGGTTCGGGTGATACTGCCCTGCCGTGCGACTGTGACAAAAGTTTTGAGCTGATAAATGTCCATCCGTTGCCCTGTTTGCTGAAATCTTCAGTGATATTTGGGTACTCGTATTCGTACTTGTGTGGCGTGCGCCGTTTTACGCAAACCCGAACTGAGTCACAGCCCATTGATAACCCATACCCGCCACATACAAACCACCGCCAAACACGGTATGACTCAGCAGGCTTTTTGTTCTGGCTGACCAGGGCTTTGGTGCTTTTGCCGCTGCGATGCCCATACCAAAAGCCGGTTGCATCAACAAAAACGGGAATAATACGGTGCAAATCCCCAGCACTAACGCCCACTGCAAACTAGGCTCAACCAGCCATTGGCCGCCGTTTAAAAGCACCAGCGGCAGCGCAAACAGCATGCCTGTCAGGTAATGGATTGTCCAGCCAAGGGCACACTCCAAAGGCTGCGTTGGGGCGCTGCCAATTTTGGGATGCCGGAACTGACCATGCCGCATCAAGCTGAACCAGCGCCCCACCAGGCAAAAGCTTAGTGATGGGATGTTCCCTACTTTTTTCAGCAGCAGCGACCATAAATCCAGTAGCGCCGTAGCGCCTGCGCCAATCACCATGGCGGCTAATATGGGTGATAAATCAATCATCTTGTTTCTCCAAATTTCCTGTCACATCCTGCCATCTCAACACGCTTCACACCTAACTCTGAACCAGATTAGGTTTCACCACCGCCAGCACCAATGCCCGCACCAAAGGCGTGATCAGCACAATAGTCGGAAAGGCGATCACAAAAGCACCCGCCCAGGCCTGTAACCAGAGATGCAGCAGGCCGTCAACCCAACCAAGGTTCAACACCGTGATGCAACCGGACATGATGCCGGACATCAGCAACGACATAAAAAACGAAAACACATAAGGACTAAAACGTTGTGGGATCATCTGCAAACTCCAGTAACCGCGCCGGTGAAGTGTTTCACCCCGTCGCGCGGCTTGATGCGAATTTTGAACCCGGATGGTTTTAGGATCCAATTGCATCTTTGGAAGGCTGACCTCAGCTTTTTTGAGGGCAGATGTTTTGAGTGAATATGAGTGTTGGGATGGTTGGCTAAAAAAATTGCCGTAACGGCCTGTGTCACCGACAATAACAACTTTATACCTGCACTATCATGCCGTGGTATTTTCAGCAACGATTCGGAGACGCAAAAATGGATATGGACGAAGCAGAAGACTGGGCTTGGTGCGACAGTCAGTTTGTGGCAATTGAAAGTTATGTCAAAACCCAGCAAATTCCGCATGGCGTGATTTGCGACTGGCCGGAGTGGTATACCGCGCCTTATGTCGGATTATGGGCGGTGGAAAACCCGGACGATCCGGGGTTTGTCGGGCACTGGATTTTGGCTGGTGATAGCACCGGCGTACAACCACAACCTGTACCATTTGACCATCTCAGCGCCAGCGATTTACCCGAACCGCGTGATGCGATGGCTGCCTTTGCCCGTAAATGGACGGCGTTGGCAGCAGCGGCCAATAAAGGGACGGCTTGGTCAGGTAGCCCCGAGCTTACCGGCGAATTAGCCGTGAAGGCGAAACAACTCAGCCGCCAGGCACAGCTGTTGACGCTGTGGGCGGCCGATGATGAGCTGTGGGATCTGGATTAGTTTTATCTCACATCACGGCGGATGGAGCTTCGCTTATCCGCCCTACAAAAATGCGCTTAAGCTATTGTTTTAAAATATAAAAATGCCGTAGAGCGTCACTCACCGCGCAAGCGATAGTGCGCCGAAATGTTGATTAAAATTTGTTGACGATGGTGGTGGATATTGCGCTGCGGCGTACTGCATTCGGCGAGTACGCCCTACAAAAACCCGCTTAAGCTATTGTTTTAAAAATAAAAAAACCGTAGGGCGTCACTCACCGCGCAAGCGGTAGTGCGCCGAAATGTTGATTAAAATTTGTTGAAGATGGTGGTGGAAATTGCCCTGCAGCGTACTGTATTCGGCGAGTACGCCCTTGTGTGCGGTGCCTTCAATGAATGCTCATTTAACTTTAATTGCGTAGGGTGGATAAGCGTAGCCCCATCCACCACCGGCAACGCCCGATACATCAAAAGGCATTCGTTTTATGCCGCCACGGCGGATGGCGCTGCGCTGATCCGCCCTTGTATGTTGAATCTTATTGAGTTAATAATTTTATCAGTTTACCGGGGAGGCTGTTCCGCCCTAGAGGCAGCATTATCTGACCTCGTATGTAGAGTAGCCCCCCGCCTCATTGCTCAACTCG
>NZ_SACS01000001.1 GCF_004005945.1 Rheinheimera riviphila | reverse complement strand
AGTGCGCCGGGTGGTGATTTGACACGACTCGCATGATGGCGGTTGGTTGTTGATGGCGTAAATGCTCACCTGGCGTAGGGCGTCACTCACCGCGTGAGCGGTAGTGCGCCACGTGATGATTTGACACCAACCAGCTTGATGGCGGACTCATCGAAGTCGAGCTGCCCTTGTACCATTATTTCGTCGTATTTCCAGCCCAGTTACATCTCAATATACTGCGGCCAGCCAAGCAGCGGATTCAGCATGCCTTGTTTGTGTTCAAAGGCATCGCGGCGTTCCGGTGAGGCGTTGTCGGCCAATAGTTTTTGGTAACCTTTGGCAAACTGCAATGTTTTGAGCAAAGCTGGGGCGAAGTTATCGCCGATGTCTTCGTTCACGGCTGCGGCAAAACCTGGTGGCAATAAGCTGATGGTTTGCTGGGTCTGGATTTGCAAAAAGGTCACGTCAAACCAGCTGTCTTGCAGTTCGATGTTTTTCAGCCGCTGTTTTAAATCCTGTTTCACCTTGTCGCCTTTGCAGCACAAGCGGTACAACACCACTTCGGCCAGCATGCCTTCGAGGTTAAAGTGCTCGAATGGGTCGAGTTGGGTATGATAAAAAAACGTCTGTTTTAATACCGCTATCGCCTGACGACGCTGCCATTCCTGCAATGCATGTTGATACTGCGAGAGTCCTGACCATTCTTCAGCATCGGGAGGGCTTGCGATATCAGCCAGCAGCTGCGCTTCGACGTCCCCATACAGTGATTTACGGCTTGGATTCAGCAAGCTAACCTGACTGAGCATGCTCCAGCCTTTCTGGAAGGGTTTCACAATGCCTTCCGGGCTTTGCAGCAGCGCCAGTGCGCGGTCTAAATCCTGCTCCGACAGCTCGGCTAAACCTAAACTGGCGACGCCGATAATGTCGTGCGCCGCTTGCTCCAGCAAATGCATTTTGTATTTGTTATAAAACTTGTCGGCAAACTTGAGACTCATCAACACTGCTTTGCTTTTGATGTTCTCAAGATCTGAGGCGCTGAGTCGGCCCTGCGCCTGACCATAAGCGATGACCTTACTTAAAAATGGCCCTTGATTGGCGTCGCGTAACGCTAACTGCATGTCGTTCCCTTAATTCAGTACTTAATCCAGAAAACTAAACATATCGTCCACTTCGGCGTATTCGTCGGTGGCCTGGTTTTTCTCTTTGGCTTGCATCACCAGCTCAGTAGCGAACTTGTTGATGATATGTTCCCAGCCGGAATTTTCGTTACGAACCAAGCTCTTAATCGATTGTTCTACCGCCGGTGTCAACTGACGGATCAGCGCCAGCAAACTGCGAGGGTCATCAAAGCCTAAACCATGCACTTCTTCGTTGATATTACGTTCGGTATAGCTGATGGCTTCTTCCAGATCTTCCTCTTCTTCGTGCAGCAAATCATGGATTTCGTCTTCATCTTCAATCACTTCGCCACGATACAACTCGATAAACGGAATGGATAAATAAAACAAACCGGCCGGATCTTCAGCAATACATTCCAGAATTTCGGCCTGTTTTTCTTCGCTTTCCTGAGTCCGGATTAAATAGGTCAGAAAATCGAAGGTGTGCTGCTTTAACTCATCCGCATTGTTTTTGATTTTTTCTTCCCAGTACAACGGCTGCTGGCAGACGATGTCGCGGATTTTTTCCGGCGTCATCAGCTCAGAGATAATCGAAGGGAACGAAATATCGTGTTGGCTGTTGATTTGCGTCAGCGTCACAATATCAATATTTTCAATCACTTCAACCAGCTGGGCGTCTGACATGGTGTTGGCCATCAGCTCAAATTTTTTGCTGGCTTGTTTTGGCTCAACCACTGCCAGTTGTTTAATTTCCGCGACTGCAATTTCAATCAGACTATTCATCAGCGACCTTCCCGGTTAAAGGTAATTTCATCATATTGATCGTCATAGCCGTCTTCATCTTCTTCGTCGCGGCCTTCGTAATCATCCTGCGCTTCGTTGCGCTCATCGTCATCATAATCTTCTTCGTAACCGTCTTCATCGCTTTCATCCTTGCTGCGTTTGGCCGGGGTTGAAGATTCGTTCGACAGCATAAAGAGCACGGCGCAGGCTTCGATCAGCAGGTTTTCGTCATAACCGCGGATGGTTTTTACCAATGGTAAGTCGTCATTGTTAAAGGCGACTGAGGTTTTAAAATCATCCCATAATGGAAACGTATTGGTTTTCAACCACTGTGACCATTTCAGTTTGGCTTCGCCGGTGAATTTCACCCGGCCAAACAGCGCCACCGGTAAATATTCCGGCACCGATTGCAGCATTTCCGGATCGGCTTCTAATACTTTTTTAATCTGGCTGGTGAAGTTGCCAAGCGCTTTTGGCGTGTCGGGGTCGTTATAAGATTCAATGTTTTCAAAGGCATCAGTTTTCAACTGTTGTAATCTGGCCTGATCGAATTTTTTGCTCATGGTAGTTCCTGTCTGTGGTTCGTTAACCGGCTGGGTAATATTGGTCCCACAGCTCTTTCATCGCTGCGGTCGGTTCCGGCACTATCACGTTGTTAAAATCTTTGATAAAAGCGGCGCGTTTTTTGGCATCAGATAGTACATCGTAGGCTTCTTTCACCCGTTGTAACTGCAGCGCGGCCTGATCTTTGGCGTCATCCGACTCAGACAGCAGTTTGTCCGGATGATATTTATTCGACAGTCGTTTATATGCTTTTTTGATTTCTTCATCGGTCGCGGTGGCTTTGACACCCAGGACCCGGAAATAGTTAATCATGTTAAACCTTGTGAATACGAGGTGGATAAACCCATCATCCTTGAAGATTCGGGGTTGTTGGCCGCCCTCACTCACCCCAGTCACATAGAACAGCTATGCTCCTGGGGCGGGCTGGCGTTCCAGATTCGTTCAGTTGCCGCCTACCCGAATCTTCAATGATTTTGGGTATACACGAGAAAAGGGCAGGTGTTGCCAACTTGGGTGCTGGTCACTGGCCGCAGACAATGGGGCGATCATAGCAGAAAAAGCAGGGTGGGCAGCAGCCTAAATGGCGAGGTCAGAGCATTCAGGGGTGAATACCTTCTCTCGCCGGACAAATCCTTGCCTTTTACCGCAAAAAACGCACAATGCTGCAAAATGTTCCTCCGGCAGAGACTCTGATGCAACTGATCCCAACCGCTATTCCCGATGTGCTGATTTTACAACCCAAGGTCTTCAGCGACGAGCGCGGTTATTTTTTGCAGAGTTTTCAGCAACAACAATATGAAGCTTTATTACAGCGGCCACTCAATTTTGTGCAGGATAACCATTCGCACTCCAAACAAGGTGTGTTGCGTGGTTTGCATTACCAGATTTCTCAGCCGCAAGCGAAATTAATCCGGGTGGTACAAGGCGAAATTTTTGATGTAGCCGTCGATTTACGGAGTTCTTCCGCTACTTTTGGTCAATGGATCGGGCAGTTTTTATCGGCCCAAAACCAGCAGCAATTGTTTATTCCTGAAGGTTTTGCCCATGGTTTTCTGGTGCTGAGCGACAGCGCCGATGTGCATTATAAAACTACGGACTATTACGCACCGGCGTTTGAACGTTGCATCCGTTGGGATGATGCGGATTTGGCCATCGACTGGCCACTGGCACAGTTGCCAGCATTGCCACCGTCCCTTTCTGTGCGCGATCAACAAGCCGCGTCATTTAAAACCGCTGAGTATTTCGGGTAGTTGTTAATTGTGGGTCAGAGTCAATTATTAACAGAAATCCGTTAACAATTGACTCTGACCCCGAATGTTAATTGATGTGGATTTCGTCCAGTTCCAGGAAATACTCCGGCTTGCTGGCATGCGGTGATGCTGACCATAACAACATACTAATGGCAGAAAGTTCGGCACCGGCAAACTGACTCAGTGGCATTTTAATCACTTGCCAGTCATTGCTGACGCTAAAATCAGCGCCAACCGGCATCATGCTGCCCGCGCTAAACAGCTGTAGCTGATAGGTGCCCGGTGTGCCGCGAATGGCAAAACTCACCGTGGTAAATGTGCTTAAATCAGCGCCTTGTTCCATGCTTTTCCCTGGCAGGTAGGTCAAGCCAGACCATGGATAGCTAAACCCAGGTTTGATTGCACCATCAACGCGAATGGCGCCGGCACCTTGGTAACCTTCGGCTATCCAGCTCATATTCGCGCTCGACTGGCCCTGCATCATACTGTCGCTGCTGGCGCTAATGCCAAGACCCTGTAAGGTTTTGCGGCTTTGAGCGAAATCAGCCAGTAATCCAGCGCTGACTTTGCTGGCCTCAGCGCTGACAATCGGGTTAATCCGCACACCGTTTTTCCAGATTTTGTGTGGCGTCAATAATGCCGTTAAATCGTTTTTGACATCCCCGACCAACAGCAAATCTGCCTTGGCACCTACTTTGAGCAATCCAGCCTGTTTTAAGCCAAAACTGCTGGCGGGCACAGAGGTGGCGCTTTTCAGCACTTCATCGATACTCAACCCAGCCTGTTGCAGCAACAACATCTCCAATGGCAGGCTGATGCCGTGCGCGGTGCCTGGGTTTGGCGCGTCGGTACCGGCCAGAATACGGATGCCGTGCTGATGCATAACCCGGGTGTTGTAGAGCAGATTGTCAAACAGCGCCGGCGGAATATTAAACTGAGTAAAACCTTGTTTTAAATTATGGCGTTGGTTGGCACTGAGCTTTAAGTCAGCGCGGTTCAGCACATATTTGTTATTGTGTTGACGCACTGTCATTGCTTCGTGCACTGCCAAGGTTGGAATAATAAACACCTTTTGCGCCTTCATCAGATCCAGCAGCTTTTGCTGCACTCTGGACTCAATAAAGCCATGCACCAGGCCATCAGCACCAGCGCGTACCGCTTCTAATGCCGATTGTTGGTCGCTGATATGTACCACCGCCAGTTTGCCGTGCTGCTTAGCGGCTTTAATCACTGCGCTTAAGGTTGCTTCGTCAATTGAAGGGAACATTTTGCGTGGGGCTTTGGCCGACTCGTAGACAATTTTAATATAATCAGAACCTTCAGCGATGCGTGCCGCGACAAAAGCATCGGCTTGCGCCGGCGTTTCAATGGTTGGGATCGGCATGCCATATTCAGTGCCGTGGCCTTTTGGCGCGGTGACGAGGGTGCCGGCGCTATATAAATCGGCGCGTTGCTGGTTCGGCGTTTCGTCGCGGCCAGCCTGCAGCGGCTTCATCAACTGCGCCGACATAAACATATCCAGCACTGTGGTCACGCCATATTGCGGCGCTAATTCCAGCGCATCGTTGTAGGTGTGGACGTGCGCGTCAATCAGCCCCGGCAGCAGAGCCATGCCTTCGCCATCAAGCTTTGGTAATTCGTTTTGAATTGGGTTTTCGCTGATCTGGCTGATCCGCCCTTGCTGCACTTCGATATAGCGCTGCCCTTGCCAGGTTTCACCATCAAACAGTTGCACCGGCCCCAGCACAAAACTTGCTGGTTCTGCGGTTTTGGGTGCCGTCGTTGCTGCTGGTGTTTTTGCTGTGTCTGGCGTTGGCAACAGACTGAAAAAAGCGGCCAGCATCAGCACCGAACCGCAAGTGATCATTAAAGTTTTCGAAGACATCTCAAACACTCCTGTTCTGACGAAAGGCACGGCTGGCCAGCACGCCAAATACCACGGTGAAAATCAGCAAGGCAAACAGATGCTGCCACCATGGCTGGGGCAAATCACGGCCAATCACACTCAGCGCCAATTGGCCAAAGTGAAAACTTGGGAGCAACTGGGCAAACTGCTGCATAAAGCCAGGCAGGATATGAATGGGTAACCATAAACCTCCTAAAAACGCCAACGGCAGATAAATCAGATTCACCACTGCAGGTGCTGCTTTGGCGCTTAAGGTCAGCCCCAGCCACAGCCCAAATAAACAAAATGGCAGGGTGCCAACTAACACGAGTCCCGCCAGTCCCAGCCACTGGCTGGTGTACAACCGGACATTGCCGAACAACGCAGCGCAGACAAACAACAACATCACAATCACCAGCGCAAACAATAAACTGGAGACCACTTTGCCGAACAGATAAGCCGACACCGGCGCCGGGGCAATTTGTTTCATCGTGAGCCATCCCTGAGATTTTTCGGTGGCGACATTGACGCCGAAGTTAAACAGCGCCGGGCCCATCACGCCGAAGCAGCAATACGTCACCAGCAAATAGTCACTTTGGCCGCCTTTGGTGATAAAAACCCCAAACAGCAGGTAAAACATCACTGGAAAAATCAGGCTGGGCGCGACAAAACCCGGCGTGCGCCATAGCGTCAGCAAATCAAGTTTTGCTTCCATCTGCAGCAAATTCAGGGTTTGGCGCCAGTTAAGCCACGGCATATTGACCGCTAGGGTCGGTGTTGTGGTTGGTGTTGTGTCCGGTGAGGTCGGCATCGTACGCGGATTCATGCGCTGTGCTCCTTGCTATGTGTCAGATGTAAAAAGGCTTGTTCCAGGCTGACACTGCTGACGGTGAGATCCGTCAGTTGTTCGTCCAGCGCCAGTAACCGGCGTAAGGTTTGTTCGGGTTGGCTGCTATGAATTTGTAAGTGTTGCGCTGCCGGATTGTCCTTCTGTGCTGTTAACTGCGCGGCTAGTTGCACAACCAATTGCACTTCCGGCCAGCTGCTGATCAGCTGCTGCGACAATCTGCTGCAGCAGCTGATTTGCCGGGTCTGACTAAAAGCTTTTAAGGTGGCGGGGCTGCCGTCTGCAATAAAACGGCCGTTTTTCAGCACCAAAATCCGGGACGCCAGTTGATCAGCTTCTTCCAGATAATGGGTAGTCAAAATCACGCTGATGCCATCGGCTTTGGCCTGGCGGATTTGTTGCCAGAACGCCTGGCGGGCAGCGACGTCTAAGCCGACTGTGGGTTCATCCAAAAACAGCAAGGCCGGTTTGCCGATGATGGCGAGCGCAAATAACACCGCTTGTTTCTGGCCACCTGACAATGATGAAAACCGTTGTTGAACAAGGTCACTCAGGCCACAGCTCTGGATCAGTTCCGGTAGTGGCCGCGGATTGGGGTAATAACAGCTAAATAGCTCCAGATGCTCCAGCACCGTCAGATTGCCCGGCAAACTGGCTTGTTGCAGCATCACCCCGATATTGGCGCGCAGGGCCATCGACTGTTGCAAGACACTCACCGGCTGACCGAACAACTGCACCTCGCCGCTGTCGGCGGGCAGCAACCCGAGCAAAATGTTGAGTAACGTGGTTTTTCCGGCACCATTTTCACCAAGAATAGCGACAATTTCCCCGGCCTGAATGGTTAAGTTCAGCTGGTTGAGCACCGGGTGTTGCGAAAACTTTTTGTTGAGATCAGTAATTTCGATATAGGGCGTGGTCATCAGGCGGCTCCGCTTACAAGGTACCGGAACAGTGTGTGCTATGCCGGTCTCTGAGTGCAGCGGTATTCGTCATCAATACGGGGTGACATTTGTCATTTGTTTGCTGATGCCGCTGCGAATGGACAGAAATCTGTTGCTGATGGCTGTCATGTTCCGACATTGCTGGATGTGAATTTACTAATTAATGACATTCTGAAGCACTTTTGATGATAGTTCAGTGACAAATTTCTGATATTTCTTGTCGCAGCTTTTGACGATCCCGGCGTTGACTACAGTGGGTACGGCAGATTTTTCCAGCTGTCGAACCCTACCCCGCTTCCTCAAAGATGACGGGTATATAGCCAAAATAAGAGGTCGTTATGAAAACCAGGAACCTATCAACACTTTCGTTATTGCTGTGTAGCTTATCGGTGGTTGCAGCAACGCCTGCAATCCTCACTACCACAGCTGATGCCGTTGCCGCACCAACCGTTGTACACGACCGCAGTGCGTCCGCCACAGCTTCGCGCCAGCCAGTCAACCCGCTGATCTACAGCTACGATGAAATGTTTAACTTTGATATTGAAGCTTATCTCGCCAGTCAGGCGCCGCATTTATTGCCTTATGCCGAACAAATTTCGCATTGGGCTGGTTATAGCAGCATCAGCCCGCGGGTGTTAATGGCCTTGATGGAGCAGCAAAGTGGCGTCCTGCGAAACGCAAATCTAAGCGCAAAACAACTGGCGCAGCCGTTTGGCAAATTATCAGCAAAACGCGATTTTGCTGGCCAGTTGCAAGATGTCGCCGATCAGTTGGCGACCCGGTTGTACACTGAACCCACTCACCCTGAAGCTGCAGAATTCGCCAAGCAGCAGGCGCCGTCGGCGTTAGATTTTTTATTTGCCAGTGCCACACCTAAGACTTTGTCAGACGCACCGTCGCTGCCTGATCCACAAGCTTTACCGCAACAAGCCGCGGCTCGACACTTCAATGCCATTTATCAGCAGTTGTTTGCCGAGGAGTTTTCAGCAGCACCGAGCCAGATAGAACAGCAACAAGCCGTTGAGCAACAAGCAATGGTTGATCCGGTTATTCTGGCAGGTCCGGCCAATGGCTTTTTACAATTTCCATTTCCAACCGGCCAATCCTGGCATGTTGGTGGCGCGCATACCAATACCGGCAGTGGTAATTATCCGATGTCGTCGCTGGATTTGAGTCAAGGTGGCGGTTGGGGCAGTAATCAGTCCAGTCGTTGGGTTGCGGCATCAGCGGCGGGTAGTTTTAAACGCCATTCGTCCTGTTTTGCTGAAGTGGTGCATAGTGGCGGCTGGTCTACCACTTATTATCATTTGATGAATATTCAATTTAGTACCGGCGCCACCGTCAGCAAAAATACCAAAATTGCAAATCCGGCGAATACCCAGCCACAAGCTTTGTGCAATGGCGGCAGTTCGACCGGCCCGCACCAACACTGGAGTCTGAAACAAAATGGTAGCTGGACGCATTTAAATGGTGTGTATGTTTCTGGCTGGCAAATTACTGCAACTGGCAGCAGCTATGACACCAATTGCAGCCGTTATTACCTGACGAAAAACGGCAGCCGTAGTTGTGCCGGCTATTTTAGTCACTAACCGGTTGTAGGCCTTGTTGGCGTAGCCACATCAGCGACACTTGCTGTGAAGCCTGGTGTCGCTGTACATCGTACTGCAGCTGAAAATCGTAAAGCTGTTGTTGCGGTAACGCCTGTAACACACATTGCCGGGTCATAGTCGCGGCGCACTGTTTGAGTGCGCCGACCAACACTGTGGCCGCGGCAAAACCTTCCAAAGCGACATCACTCAGGCGTGGTTTCGCCTGCGCCATCGCGGGTAGCAGCGCCGCTTTGCTTACGGTTTGCGCCAGTGATTGTTGGCGATAAGCATCCACCAGCGCTAGTTTTGACTGGTTTGGATCCGGCATCACCATCGACGCCAGCACCTGCTGACGTGGGTCGAGCAAGCTGGTCAGCTCCGACACGCCGGTAAAAGATACCACTGAATACAAGGGGTTAAAACCTTGCGTCGCGCCAAGCTCAATCGCATCAATCAGCACCTGATAGGTCCCAACCGTCAGTACGACGTCCGGCTTTTGCGCAACGAGCGCTGCGACAGCGTCGGCTAAATCGGTGGTATTGCGTTTAAATCTGCTGATCACCAAAGGTTTTAACTGGCGCTTGTGAAGCTCAGCCAGAAAATTACGTTCGACACTGGCGCCAAATTCATCGGCCTGAATCAGCAAAGCGATTTTTTTAAAGTGACGTTGATCCACCAAATACTGAATTTGCGCACTGGCTTCCTGCGCATAACTGGCGCGAAAATTATAGATAAAGTGATCTGCTGGTTGGCGCAGTAAATCGGCGCCACTAAAAGGCGCAATAAAGGGAATTTGCTCATGGCGTAACAACGGCAGCACGGCGTTGGACGTGGGTGTGCCAACATAACCAAACAATGCCAGCACTTTGTCGTGAAACACCAGTTGCCGGGTGTTATCGACGGTACGAAGTGGCTCGTAACCATCGTCCAGCGTGATCAGTTCAAGCTGTTGCCCGGCAATGCCACCTTGTTGATTTATTTGATTAAATGCCAGCTGCGCTCCAGCACGATAATCCAGTCCTAACCGTTCAGCACGACCGGAAAAAGGTGCTGACATGCCGACTTTAATCGGCGCGGCCGCCAGCGCCTGCAGTGAAACACCAACCAAGATGCACGAAAACAGCTTAAGATATCGGCACATTAACGTAAGTCCCTGTAAAAGACACCGAAGTGGTTCAACTATAGCTTAGCTGGTAGGTACGGGCGGTGTTTTGATTTAGCTCATGCTAAAGGTCTATTGAAGGTCTATTGAAGGTCTATCGGGTGAACTCGTTGGCGGTTGTTCCAAGCCAAAAGTGGCTAGCAACTGGCGTATCTGATTGATCAATTGTGCTTTACCATAAGCACTTTGTTGTTTTGTGAGTTCGGCCCAGCTGTGTTTTTGCCAGAGTTTTTGGACCAATAACCGGGTTTCGTCGACCGGTAGGCGGTGAGCGCACTGATTAAACCAATTCAGTAACAGAAGCTCGACCAGTTCATAGGGCCGTTGACCAGCCACGAACAATGCCAGTTGGTGTTTTGCAAGGGCGTCCACTGTGGTCGCGGGCGGCTGACATAGCTGTAGCGCCAGTCGTGGGTTTAACTGACGCTGGCTGTCAGCCAATTGCAGGTACAAGTTGGCGGCGAACTGCTGGTGTAACTGCACAATGGTCGGTGCCAGTGTGTTGTCGCAGGCTTTGATCATTAAAACCGAAGGCTCACCACTGGCTTGTTCGGCTTGCGCACTGAGTTTCACTGGCAGAAAACCCTGGCTAGTCCAAAAACGCAATAACGTCGGCGTGGCGCCAAAACTGCTGCCGATTGCGGCAATACTCTGCTGCTGGCAATGTTGTTGCACTTGTTTGAGTAAATACTGGCCAAGCCAGCTGTTCTGCCAGGCCGGATGGATCACAATCCGCTGCACCCGCGCCAGTGGCAAGGTTGCCAATTCCGATGTTGCCAGATGAAAGGCCAGACTTTGCGCCAATAAATGACCTTGTACCCTTCTTTCGCCCTGATAAACCTGAGTGGCTAGTTGCGGTGGTAAAAGTCCTTCCAGGCTTATCACGGCGCAGCCGAGCAGTTGTGATGCTGAGGTCTGTTCTTGCGTTGAGTCCTGATACAACGCCATTACCTGTAGCTGTGGGTTATCGAGCAAAGCCCATAAATCCGTCACTTCAGTTTGATAATGCGCCAGGCTTAACAGCCCAAAAATGTTGGCCAGCAAGGCCGGTTGTGCCAACAATTCTGACGCTGGATGCAACTTGGTGACTAACGGCACTGACGGGTTATAAACAGGTGTTGGCTGCTCGCAGGCCAGTAGAAAACTGCGGAAAATTTGCTGCTCTAGCGGATCGTCGATGGTATAACGAATGGGGGTGTGCAGCCGCAGTTGCTGCCAGCCGGGACAATGTTGTTGTAAATACGGCTGAAATTTTAAACTGAAACTACGACCGGTGCCTTCGTAACCATGCTCAGTGGTCGCAAACACCAGTCGACTGTATTGCTGCGTCAGCTGTTGTAATTGCGGCAAAGGAATGGCGGCAGCTTCATCGACCAGCACTAAATCGGCGGTTGGTTTTTCCTGCAATAACAAATCGATTGGCCAAAACTGTAGCGCCAGCGGTGCATTTGGCTGCAATTCGGCCAGATAGGCTGTTGCATGCTGTAAAGCAACGGCGGCCGCTGCTGGATTCGGCGCTGTGATAATGAGTTTTTGCTTACCTTGTTGTTGCAACTGTGCGGCGGCAATACCCAGCGCTGCGGATTTACCGCGACCGCGATGGGCGGTTAGCAACAGCGGTCGGCGGCGATGACCTGAAACCACTTTTAAGATGGCGGCAACGGCTTGTTGTTGCTCCAGCGTTGAAAAGGGCGCTGGTGCCGATCCTGCGGCAACAGCAGCCGATTCTTCGGCTGGAAAGGTTGGAACCTTTGGATTTGCTGGGTGCGGATGGTAATTGGGCTGGCGGTGTAAACCAAGTTCGTTGTTATACAACCACCAATCTTGTTGCTGCGACAGCCAAAACTGCTGAAAATTGCTTGCCTGATCATGTGCTTGCAGCGGATAAGACAACATCCGTTGTGCTTGAGGATTGGGTTGTAGCGCAAATTGCTCCGGCGTGGTGGTGATCAATAACCACAGGCCACCGGCGCGTAAACAACCACTGCTGGCGGCGAACAAATCCCAATCAATACCAGCTAAACCGTTGATCACAATCCAGTCGGCTTCAAGGCCTAGTAACTGGCCTTTGTGTTTAATCTGCGTTGTCCGTGCCGGTAATGGCAAGTCGGCTGAGCACTCACCTAGCCAAAAACCAGCACCTTCGTGCTGAGTGGCCAGCAGTTCTGCCATGGTTTGCGACAACCAGTGACACTCCATTGAGTCAGCAATCTGCAACCACAACGGCAAACGCCAGCGCCGTTGCCGGTATTGCTGTTGCAGTTCAGCCAGTTGCTGGCGCAGACCCAAGTCGGCAGGCAAGTTAAATCGCCTCTAACCTGGCATAAGACGTCACCAGCCATTTGCTACCGAGATCATCAAAGTTGACCTGAATACGCGACTGGCTGCCGGTGCCTTCATAATTCAGCACTGTGCCTTCGCCGAATTTGTCGTGCAGCACCCGTTGCCCCAGCTTAAAGCCGGTATTTTCAAAAGCGCTATGGGTAGCGGCGCTGCCAAACCGGTTAAATTGGGTTGGTTTGCTGACCGAGGTGGTCAGGCGGATTTCTTCGATATACTCGGATGGCACTTCGCGTAAAAACCGCGATGGTTTGTTGTATTGCTCTTGCCCATATAAACGACGGCTTTCGGCGTGGCATAAATACAGCTTTTGCATGGCGCGGGTCATGCCGACATAACAAAGGCGGCGTTCTTCTTCCATCCGGGTTGGGTCGTCACCGGACTGTTGACTCGGGAACATGCCTTCTTCCAAACCACAGATAAACACCAACGGGAATTCCAGACCTTTGGCGCTGTGCAGCGTCATCAGTTGCACTGCATCCGAATGTTCTTCCGCCTGATATTCACCGGCTTCCAGCGCAGCTTGTGATAAAAACGCCGATAGCGGGCTCATTTCCTCGTTGGCGGTAAAATTCTGGTTAGCACAGGCGTTGACCAGCTCGTTTAAGTTCTCAATCCGGGTCTGGGCTTTTTCGCCTTTCTCCGCCTGATACATCGCATGCAAGCCCGATTGATGAATGACGTGGTCAGCCTGTTCGTCGAGTGACAAATCACGAATTTCATCATCGAGCTTATTAATCAGCTCCATAAAAGCACTGATGGCATTGGCGGCGCGGCCGGTCAGCTCTTTCTGGAATACCATCTGCTGCAAGCTTTGCCACAGCGTTTGTTGCTCGCGTTTGGCAAATTCACGCACTTTATCCATGCTGGAATCGCCGATACCGCGGGTTGGCGTATTGATGATCCGCTCCAGCGCCGCGTCGTCCTGCCGGTTGTTGATGAGCCGCAAATAAGCCAGCGAGTCTTTAATTTCCTGCCGTTCATAAAAGCGCAGTCCGCCGTAAATGCGGTAATTGATGCCATCCTGAATAAGCGCTTCTTCTAATACCCGCGACTGGGCGTTATTACGGTACAAAATCGCCGCTTCAATCAACTTGCCACCTTGCCGGCGCCACTCACGAATGCGGCTGACAATAAACCGCGCTTCGTCCAGTTCGTTAAAAGCGCTGTACAGCGAAATGGCTTCACCGGCTTCGCCGTCAGTCCATAAATCTTTGCCAAGCCGACCCTGATTGTTGGCAATCACCGCGTTGGCGGCTTTTAAAATAGTGGAGGTGGAGCGGTAGTTTTGCTCAAGACGAATAGTCACCGGCTCCGGGAAATCTTTCAGGAAGGTCTGAATATTTTCAACCTTGGCGCCGCGCCAGCCGTAAATCGACTGGTCATCGTCACCGACAATCATCACCCGCGCATGGTTGCCAGCCAGCAGACGCAACCACTGATATTGAATGGCGTTGGTATCCTGAAACTCGTCGACCAGAATTTGCCGGAAGCGCTGCTGATAATGGCTGCGGATTTCACTGTTGTTTTTCAGCAGTTCAAAGCTTCTAAGCAGAATTTCCGCAAAATCGACTAAACCGGCGCGGTCGCACATCTCCTGATAAGCGGCGTAAATTTTAATCATCGTTTCCAGATTAAAATCACCGCCATGCGCCATTTTGCCCGGCCGTTCACCTTCGTCTTTGCGACCATTGATAAACCACTGAATTTGTTTTGGCGGCCAGTGTTTTTCATCGAGGTTCAGCGCTTTCAGCACCCGGCGTACCAAGCGGTATTGGTCGTCCGAATCAATAATTTGAAAGGTTTGCGGCAAGTTGGCTTCAACAAAATGCGCCCGTAACATGCGGTGCGACAAACCGTGAAAGGTGCCCATCCACAGATTATTCAGGCTGACGCCAACGGTTTGTTCAATCCGTGCCCGCATTTCCTGCGACGCTTTATTGGTGAACGTTACCGCCAATAAGCTGTACGGCGCAACGCGTTCGACCTGCATCAGCCAGGCCAACCGATGCACCAGCACCCGGGTTTTGCCCGAACCGGCACCGGCTAAAATCAGCATATGCTGACTCGGCGCCGCCACGGCATCCCGTTGTTTGTCGTTTAAACCATCGAGTAATAAAGAAACGTCCATTGAGGCAGCCTATCGCTATACCGGTAAAGAGGTATATATATGTACAGTGGTTTTCAGATAAAGGCAGTATATCAGGGCTTGGCGATGGGCTAAACCCGTTTGCAGTTTTTCATCGTGGTGACCAAGCGTAGCACTGCCATATTTATCATCAATGCCACCAATATCGGCCAATGGTGTTCAGGTAGAGTTTTGGGTATGCTGCGACAAAACGAGTCTGATTAAGAAGCGAATTTGAGGGACGTTATGAAGACAACTGCGCTGGTGATCAATGCTGATTAAATCTGACAACCTGACCGGCGACGCCATCATCGCCCTGCTGCAACAACATCTGCACGATATGCATCTGACGTCGCCGCCGGAAAGTGTGCATGCGTTGGATCTCACCGGCCTGCGCGCCGCCGATGTTAGTTTTTGGACTTTGTGGCTGCCGCTTCCTGCCGGGCAAAAACAATCCGCACAAACTCAGGACGAGCTGCAATTAGCCGGTTGTGGCGCACTAAAACAGTTAGACGCCCAAAGCGCCGAAATTAAGTCGATGCGCACCGCAGATCATTTTCGCCGCCAAGGCATTGCCGCCGCTATGTTGACGCATCTGATTGCAGTCGCAACGGAACGTGGTTATCAGCAGCTGTATCTGGAAACAGGTTCAATGGCCTACTTTGCACCGGCCCGCGCTTTGTATCAGCGCTTTGGTTTTGAATATTGTGACCCTTTTGCCGACTATGTGCTGGACCCAAATAGTGTGTTTATGGTGAAGCAGCTATGATCAAGCGAGCGCAGTTTTTTGATCAATAACCTCACCATCATAGCCATCAGCGGCGCCTCCGGCAGTGGTAAGTCTGCGGTGATTGAACAGTTGGCTTTGATGCTCAATTGCAATTATCTGCACTTTGATGATTTTATCGATGCCGAAAGTTATCCGGCTTCGATGCGCAGCTGGTTAGATGCAGGTGCGGATCCGGCTGTTATTCGCACGCCGAGGCTGGTCACTGCGCTACAACAAGCCATCGCCGAGACTGAACGGAAGCCGTGCGCTCCGCAGTTTTTGTTGTTGGAAGAACCATTTGGCCGGCAACGACCGGAACTTGCAGCATTAGTTGATAAAGTGGTGTTGTTGCAGCCGCCGCTGGCGATTTGTTTATCGAGGGTGATTCAGCGCAATCTCACTCAAAACACCCCTGCCGATGCTGCGGCGCAAATCCAAAATTACCTGCAACGTTATGATGACTATCTGCATCAGGTCTATCAGGCAACAGTTTTGCAAGTGGCTGCCAACTGCGATCTGCTCATTACCGATCACGGTGCCAGTACAACTATCGCAACGACCATTGCGAACTGGTTGCTGCTGCCAAAAGTACCGGAATAATCCCGCCGACTACGGCAATTGCCATCACAAATCTTTCAATTCCAGCACATCACTAATTTCCAGATGCGGCAGGGTTTTTAGCGCTTTAACTGATCCTGGTGTCAGATTCAGCCAGGCGCTCTGGCAACCGGCATGCAATGCACCCAATACATCAGATTTAATGTGGTCGCCGATATGCAGTATCTCGCAAGGTTCAACCTGTAAGCGCGTGGCGGCATTTAAGAACAAATCCGGATAAGGTTTCATCCGGCCATCCGGCCCTGCCCGCAGCGCAAACTGGAACAAGTCCCCAATGCCCATCTGCTGAATATCGGCATTGCCGTTGGTGATCGCGACCAGTGGAAAACGTGTTGCCAGTTGTTCCAGCAAAGGCCGGATCTGCGCTGGTAGTTTGATATCGGTGCGGGCAGCTAAAAAAGCCGTCATCGCCAGCTCAGCGATTTCCGCAGCTTCACACCGACTGATGCCTTGCTCCACTAAACCCTGTTCCAGCGCCAATAAACGCCAACTGCTAACATCATGGCGAATGTCCGGCTGCACCGCTGCCAACATTTTGCGCTGCTGCCACCAAAAGTCCGGTTGATTGTAGGCAACATCACCGAGCAGCTGCCGCAATCGCCGCTGCATCGCCAGTTCAGCTTTGCTGATCACATCGGAATTTGGGTAAAGCGTGTCATCCAAATCAAACGACAAAGCTTTGATGGGAGAGAGGGCTTTGTAAATGCGCATTTAAATATCTGTCAGGTTAAAACTGACATGATAATAACCCCGAAAGTAGCTATCGGAACATGATTTTGGGTATAAACCTTCATTTACTAACGCTCGTCAATCGATAGCAGGCTTTGGCAATTTTTCGGTAACGGGCTTGCTTTCCCCCTCTAAATTGATGCTATATTGTCTGATAAATAGTATATTTTAGGGGGTGGAACCGATGCTCAGCCTTTCTTTCGGGATGTCCGAGGACCTGAACACGCAATCTTTGCTGCGACAGCAGGGGCTGGAACCTGTCATTTTGCAAAGTCCGACTGGCTTGCGGGTCGAAGTATTGCCTTATGGCGCCACTATTCGTTCGATTCAGCTCGATGGGCAAGAGCTCACGTTACAACATCCGCAGATCTCTGATTATCTTGAAAATAATGGTTATTTGGGTTCAACCGTTGGCCGTTATGCCAATCGGATTGCCGGTGGGCTGTTGCGGTTTGGCGCACAGATCCACCAGTTGGAGACCGCAGGCGGCGAACATTGTTTGCATGGTGGCAAGGGTTTTAGTCACCGGCTGTGGCAAGTACAACAGCAATCGGCGGACCAGCTGTTGCTGTTTTTACACAGTCATGATGGCGACTGCGGTTTTCCGGGGGATTTGTTGGTGTGGCAACAGATCCGCCTCGAAGGGACAACTGTGCACATCCACTTCAGAGCCACCACCAACAGCAGTACCGTGATCAGCCTGACCAATCATTGTTATTTTAACTTGGATGGCAGCGCTGATATCGGCGGCCATCAGCTGCAGATCCATGCTGATGCTTTTTTGCCGGTAGATGCCAGTCTTATTCCCACTGGCCAGCGTCAGTTGGTCGCAGACACAGCCTTTGATTTTCGCCAGCCCATTTCGATTGCAAGCCAGCTGGCCGTAGCCGATCCGCAGCTGCAGCAGACCGGTGGTTTTGATCATTGTTATCTGTTCCCGCAGCAACTGAACGGGTCAGCGACTGATGAACCAATCCAACCGTTGCCAGCGTTACAGCAGATGGCCACCTTAAGTTCCCCACTGAGCAACATTAGCCTGACGGTCAGCAGTACCTTGCCCGGTTTGCAGTTTTACGCCGGGCATGGATTGACCGCGCCTTTTTCGCCGCGGCAGGGATTATGCCTGGAAGCGCAGCATTGGCCAGATGCCCCCAATCGTCCGGATTTTCCATCGGCGTTGCTGGTTGCCGGACAAATCTGGCAGCAGCAAATCGTCTATGCCTTTGGCAGAGATCGGAGTTTCGAATAACCAGACCGGGGTAGCAACAACCGGCTACCGACCCTCAGACGGCAAAAGACGTAAAAAAGGTTGAAGTTTAATCATAATTGAAGTATTTATAAGATAAATAGGCTAATAAGATAGACGACAGATAAAACCAAAAAAAGGACAGGGTGTTACATCATGCATAACTATAAAATATCAACTATCAGTAAAAGAACCGCGTTAAGCGTTGCGATTGCCAGTCTGTTCAGCACTCAGGCGATGGCACAGCAGGCGCAGCAGCCTGCAGCAGAGCAGGAACAAATTGAAGTGATTGCGGTGTCAGGTATTCGCAGCAGTCTGAAATCTTCGATGGAAGATAAAAAATCATCCTCCGTGGTATCGGATGGGATCAAAGCAGAAGATCTGGGTAAATTCCCGGATTTAAACGTAGCGGAATCGCTGCAACGGATCACCGGGGTGTCGATTGACCGCAGTGGTGGTGAAGGTCAAGCGGTGACCATTCGTGGTTTTGGTCCGCAGTTTAACACCGTGCTGGTCAATGGCCGACAACTAGCGACCGACAGTGCCGGTCGTGAATTTAACTTTGATGTGCTGGCGGCCGATCAAATTTCCGGCGCTGACGTGTATAAAAGTACGTCGGCCAAATTGCAGGAAGGTGGCATCGGCGGCACTATTAATGTAAGCACAGCGCGGCCTTTTGATTACGACGACTTACGGATCGCCGGCTCCATCAAAGGCATGTACGAAAGCCTGTCAGAAGAAACCTCGCCTTCGGGCTCCTTCCTGATTAGCAACACCTTTAACGACGATATGTTTGGCGTGTTGCTGGCGGTTAGTCAGCAGCAGCGCAAAGTCCAGGTCAATCAAATTGCGACGGCTGGTTGGCGCGGCGGTCAGACCATTTCGAACAAAGAAGATGGCGTGCTGTTTAGCAATGCTTATATCCCGCGGAACTGGGATCAGATCATCGACGAGCAAGATCGCAAACGCACCAACGCCAGCTTAGTGCTGCAATTTGCGCCTTCAGAAGATGTGACTGTGACTTTGGACGGTCTGGTGTCAAAATTTGAAGTCGATTCTCAGGTCACTGACTTAGCATCCTGGTTTGAACCGGATCGGGTTGGCAGCGCCGACATTGATCCAACCACCGGCACCTTGTTGCGGTTTACTCAGGAAGTCGGTTTACACCAGGGCAGCGGTGATCCGGCAACGGATTTTGTGTCGCATACCCGTAATTCGCGGGATGTGACCAACGATGCTTTTGGGTTAAATGTTGAATGGATCATCAACGAAAAACTGAAAGCTGATTTTGATATTTCTACCACCAGTGCTGAAAACGACCGCGCCGGTCGCGACCGCTTTAACGTGGTGGGCATGATCAACAACTATACCTTTGATGCCACCGGCGGTTTACCAACAGTCGCCCACGACGGTTTTGTAAACGGCAGCTTGCCGAATGCCAGCCGCGCGCGGATGCACTATAACGAAAAAGGTAATCAGCCAAGCAACACCGATGATATCGATGAATTTAAAGCCGATTTTGAATACACCGCAGAAAATGGCGTGTTTGAAAAAGCCAATTTTGGTGCTTACCGTCAGGAGCGCGAAAAATCTGCGTTTCAAATTTCTGGTTCACAATGCCGGTTTTGTGGTTATGGCACTGCCGCACCACTGGATAAAATCGATTTTAGGTCCTACACCGCGAACAACTTTTTCCCTGGTTTAATTGACACCTTCTATACCTATGATGGTGACAAGATGAACCAGTATCTGGCCGATTCTGGTTTCCCGATAGTGCCAACTTTGCAAAACAACAGGTACACCATCAACGAAGATATCACCAGTTTGTATATGGATTTCACCCTGCAATATGATTTGGGTGAAATGCCGTTAACGGTGAACCTGGGCGCGCGTTATGCGTCGACGGATGTGTCGGTGATGGCGATCCAGAGTTTTGTCACCGACATCGTGCCAACAGCAGATGCCACCTTGTTTGCCAACGTGTTTGGTCCTGCGACCACCATTCATCAGGGCACCAGCTATTCCAACCTGCTGCCAAACCTGAATATCAAACTCGGCATCGCCGACGATATGGTGCTGCGTTTTGCCAGCTACGACACCATCACCCGTCCAACCATGGATCAGATGTCACCGGCCACCACTTTTAACGAACCACGCCGGCAGAACCTGACGGCCAGCGGCGGTAACCCGGCATTAAAACCGTTCCAGGCAGAAAACTGGGATATTTCCTACGAGTGGTATTACAACGACGCCAGCATGTTCAGTTTCGCGGTGTTTAATAAAGAAGTGGAAGACTTTATTGTGACCCTGACCGGCACTGAAACTTACAACATGACCAGCCGCACCGGTCCTGGTTTTGGTTGTAGCATCACCAATTCTGCTCTTTGTAGCGGCGCAGTGGTCGGCACGACCAATGAGCTAAACGGTTCATCGGAAATCTACACTGTGACCCGGCCGCAGAACGGCGAATCGGCGCGAATTACCGGTTATGAAGTGGCGCTGACGCATATGTTTGACAACGGTTTTGGCGCTTCTGTCAACGCCACAGTGGTCGACAGCGATTTGTCGGTTACGGCCGACAGCACCCAGAGTTTTGCGCTGGAAGGACTCGGCGATTCACAAAACCTGGTGGTGTTCTATGAGCAGGACGTGTGGCAGGCGCGGATCGCCTTTAACAACCGGGAAGGTTTCCTGCGCGCGCTGGATAACGGTTTTAACGGCGAGCCGATTAACACCGAAACCTTTGGCCAGTGGGATATCAGTGCCAGCTATGACTACAACGAGTATCTGACGTTCTTTATCGAGGGGATCAACATCACTGAAGAAGAGCTGGTGCAAACCGGTCGCTTCAAGAACCAGATCTACTCAGTCGAAGATAACGGTTCCCGTTATTCTGTTGGCGTACGCGGTTCGTTCTGATGAAAACACCGGGCCGTGCATTTGCGCTGTCCCGGTGCGATCTGTGACTGACGTTGCCGGATCAGCCTGTTGTTGCAGGCTCATCCGGCATGTTAGGTTGTAAAAATCCCGGATAAGAGTCAGAACCTGATGACAACAGCAGTCAAGAAACTGGTTATCGTTGGTGGTGGTACCGCCGGCTGGTTAAGTGCCGCTATTATCGCCGCACAGCATCGCAGCAATACCGCAGAAGGATTGCAGGTGATGTTGGTGGAGTCGGCCGATATTCCGACCATCGGTGTCGGTGAAGGCACCTGGCCAACAATGAAAAATACCCTGCAGCAAATTGGCTTGAAGGAAGCCGATGTGTTTGCCCATTGCCATGCCGTGTTTAAACAAGGTGGCAAGTTTGTCAATTGGGTACGCTCCGCCGCCCAACTCAGCAGCGATTCAGGCCCTGAGCAAGAATTCTATTACCATCCGTTTACCGTTCCGATGGGATACGGTCGGATTGATCTGGCACCTTATGTCGATGATGTCAGTCAGTTCGCCATCGACAGTAATTTTCAGCATCAGATTTGTGAAGCCGGACTGGCACCCCGCACTTTGGCCGAGGGCGAATATCAGGGCCAGTGCAATTACGCTTATCATCTGGATGCCGGCGCTTTTGCCGATTTACTCAAACAACACTGTAAAACCAAACTGGGTGTCGAGCAGCGCATCGGCACCGTGGAGCGCTGCGAATTAACTGCCGATGGCCAGATTAAAGCCTTGCATCTGACCGATGGCTCTGAGCCTATCGAAGCCGATTTGTTTGTCGACTGCACCGGTTTTGCCTCGTTATTACTGGGCAAAACCCTGGGCGTGCCTTTTGAGAGCGTTGATCATTTATTGTTTAACGACAGCGCATTGGCGATGCAGGTGCCTTACGATAATCCGGATGCACCTATTCCTTGCCATACCATCGCCACAGCGCAAAATGCTGGCTGGATCTGGGATATTGGCCTGACTCATCGTCGTGGTGTCGGGCATGTTTACGCCGCGAAATATTTAAGTGATGACGAAGCGGAGTTTAATTTGCGTCGTTACATCGGCAAAGCTGCCGAAGGCGTTGCAGTCCGCAAAATCAGTTTTGCGACTGGCCACCGCACTAAATTCTGGCAGCACAATTGTGTAGCGATTGGCATGGCGGCTGGTTTTGTCGAGCCTTTGGAAGCGACGGCCATTATGCTGGTGGAAATTTCAGCGCGGTTTGTTGCCGATAACTTACCGGCCGATCAAGCGACCATGCCGTTAGTGGCGCGGCGTTTTAACCAGCAAATGTTGTATCGCTGGCAACGTATTCTGGATTTTCTGAAATTGCATTATATGTTGACCAAAAGGCCAGAGCCTTATTGGCAGGCACATTTGGACCCAGCCACTATTCCGCAGAGTCTGCAAGATGATTTACAGCTGTGGCGGCATCGCGGGCCGCAGATCGCTGATTTTAACGGGGCGCTGGAGCTATTTCCGGCAGCCAGTTACCAATATGTGTTGTATGGCATGGGTTTTAAACCGGATTTCAGTGCGCAGGCTTATCTGTATCAACAGCAGGGGCAAGCGCAGCAAATTATTCGTCGCAACCAGCAACTGACGACACAAATGCTGCAAACCTTGCCGTCGCATCGTGACTACATCAACCGCTGGCTAGCCGGGAGTAGGGGGTAAATGATGAACTCGTTGATCCCGTTATCCGTTGCCAGCCATCTGGATACCGCTGTGACCACTGATGCCGCTCTGATCTACGCCGCTTCGCAGCATTTGCTTAATGTGCGGCTTGGCGAAATTGGCCAGGTGATGGCCGATGTGCCGGTATTTTTCAGTCGTCATCAGCAGACCGGGCAATGGTTATTGTCGGGCTTATATAGCTTCACACCGGCGCAGAATTTGTGGCTGCCACAAGGCCAATGGCTTGGCAGTTATCAGCCGGTTGGTATGCAGACCTATCCGCTGCTGTTGGGTACTGATCCTGCGCAGCTGATGTTGGTGGCGGACTCGCGGGTGCTGAAAAAGGGCGCCGCGGCAGGTGCCATGCCGTTATTTAGTGAAAATGGTCAACCCACAGATTACCTGCGTCAGCAAAAAGCCATGTTGGATAAAGACTTACAACAGGAATATCTGACCTTTCAGTTTGTGAAGGCAGTGAATGAGCTGGGGCTGATCAAAGAGTTAGACCTGCATCTGCTGCATGCGGATGGCAGCAGTCAGCTGATTAAAGGTCTGGCAACGGTTGATGAAGACAAGCTGCAGTTAGTCAGTGCCGAAACGTTACATCAGCTGCAACAACAGGGTTATCTGTTGTTATTGCATGCCATGTTGTTGTCGATTTCCAGGCTGAACCGGTTGATTCAATTGCATAACGTTCGACTTGCTGGGCAGCATTCTGACCATCCGCCACTTAAAAATATCAAGCTGGAAATCAGCCGCTCCGTTCATGGCTGAGTCTGAGCATTCGTTTTAAAATTATAACTATTGTGGGTACAAGATGTCCGATAACATGATACAGCTGGCGGTGTTTATTATCGTCAGTGCTTTGATAGGCGGCCTGACGTACGTCAAATGCCGTGGCCAGAAACGCGATCATAACAGCCAGAACAAAGAGTACTTTCTGGCAGGTGGGGGGTTGAGCTGGATTTTTGTCGCAGGCTCCATCACCTTAACCAATTTAAGTACTGATCAGCTGGTTGGTATGAACGGCAACCAGATGATGTTGCTGGTGTGGTGGGAGCTGGCGGCGGTGATCGGTCTGATTATTCTGGCCAAAGTATTTATTCCGGTGTATTACCGTTATCAGTGCACCACCACCACCGAACTTCTGGAAAAACGCTATCACAACAAGCACATCCGTGCGGTGATTGGTGGTTTGTTTTTCCTTGGGAATGCTTTGATCTATATGCCGGCAGTGACTTACTCCGGTGCACTGCTGATGCAAACCATGTTTAAAGTGGATATTCCGCTGATGTATATCGCGCTGATTTTTGCATTGGTGGGTGCCATGTACGCCTTTTTTGGCGGCTTGCGTGCGGTGGCGGTGTCCGATACTTACAACGGTGTGTTGGTGCTCGGCATGGCGGTACTGGTGGTGATCCTGGCGTTATTTGCCATTGATTTTGACTTTTCTGGTATTCCGGCTGAACGGTTAACCCTGATTGGCGATGCTGACTCACCACTGCCCTGGCAAACACTGCTCACCGGGATGGTGTTTATTCAGATGTATTATTGGGGCACCAATCAGACGATCACCCAACGCGCGATGGCAGCACCAAACGTCAAAGAGGCGCAAAAAGGTGTGTTTGCTGCGGCCATCATCCGGATCCTGATTGTGCCGGCAATTGTGGTGGTGCCAGGCATTGTTTCGTACAAACTTTATGGTGATATCGGTGATGCGGCATACGGCCGGATTGTCGGTGATTTAATGCCGGGTTGGCTCAGTGGTGTGTTTGCCGCCGCCATGGCCGCCGCCGTACTTTCGACGTATAACAGCCTGCTCAATTCCGCCACGGCCTTATATGTCTGTGATATTCATGAGGCTTATTTCGAGAAAAACCCGAACGTATTTAAGCTCAGTGGTTACGTGACGTTGGGTTTAACGATACTGACCTTAGTATTGGTGCCGGTGTATCAGCAAGCCGACAGTATTATCAATTTGCTGCAGCAACTGAATGGCCTGCTGAGCATGCCTATTCTGTCGATTTTTATTGTTGGCCTGCTGTTTACCAATGTGGATGCCCGCGCTGCGATTGCCGCAGTGATTTTTGGCGTGCTGCTGTACGGTTCGCTGACCTTTAGTTTCTCACCTTTTTACACCACTGTGCATTACATCCATTTAATGCCCGTCACTTTGTTTAGCTGTGTCGCTTTTGCGCTACTGCTGAATAAATTCGCCTTTGGCCAGCAAACCCGTTGGGCCGGCCGGTTTGAGGCGGTACTGGAAAAATAGTTCTCCTGCGTTGTGTGTTTAGCCAGTTTCCGGTTTCCCCCGGTGACTGGCTTTTTTTATGGGCTGACTATACTGAAATCTTAATCTGGAGGCTGACATGACGAAATGGATTTTCAGTGTGTTTGGGTGCGCTCTGCTGGCAATGCCAAGTGCAGCTTGTGGGTTGCGGGTGCTGACCGAGGATTTGCCGCCTTATCAAGTCGTCAAGAACCATCAGGTAGTGGCAGGTTCAGCCTATTTACAGGTGGAAGCAATTTTGCGCAGTGCCGGTCTGCCTTGTCGTACCGAAGTGTTACCCTGGGCCCGGTCCTTTGAACTAGCCCGCAGTCAGCCCAATACCTTGATTTATTCGCTGGCCCGTTTGCCGGCACGCGAACATTTGTTTGTCTGGTTGGCGCCGCTGATCCAGGCAGATTACCGCTTCTTTTCCGCCGATCACAAAGTGATAGAACAGATCCAACAAGGTCAATCACCGCTGGACTTTATCGCCGTGGCGGTGGCCGGCAGCATGATGGACAGCGCCTTGCAACAATTGGGTTTTGTCCCCGAGCAAAACCTTATTCATGTCAAAGACGTCAACGCGCAGTGGAAAATGTTGCAGATCCAGCGGGCACAGCTGACGCTGGCGTTTGAGCCTGATTTTAAAGCGCTGGCGGACCTGAAAGTGCGGCAAACCCAGTTTTTTGCTTCCCGTCAGGTCGTGCAGAAAATTCAGTTATATTTGGCCGCGCATCCACAAACGGATCCAGTGCTGTTGGAACAACTTCGAACTGCGGTTGAGCAGCAGGCTTCACAAGGTCTGCCGGTGAATGTAAGTGGGCGCTGATGATTTCATGGAGGTTGGTGGATGTTAGATGGTGGATGATGCTGCGCTTATCCACCGCAATTAAATATGTTCTTTTGATTCTGATGTTTTGAGAAGTGGTTTTGCTAGTTTGGCGTAGGGTGGATAAGCGAAGCGTCATCCACCACTTTATTTAGGGCAACACAATGCGTCTTGTTTATTAACGATGCCGTGTCATTAAAAACTTTCATTGTGGGAGGCAACGGAATGCCTGACTACCGACGTCTTCATGTAAAGGGGGCATGTTGGTTTTTTACCGTCAACTTGCAACAACGTCAGCAAACTTTGTTGATAGACGAAATTTACCTTTTAAAACTCTGTATTAAACAAGTGCATCAACTTCAACCATTTACGATTAACGCTTGGGTCATTTTGCCGGAGCATATGCACTGTTTGTGGACTTTGCCAGATGGTGATGAAGATTATTCTGGTCGCTGGCGGGCGATAAAAAAAGCTTTTTCCCGCGCTTTGGCTAGCACTGAATATCGAACGGCCAGCCAGCTGCAACGAGGGGAACGTGGCATTTGGCAACGACGTTTTTGGGAGCATCAGATCCGCGATGACGCTGATTATTTGCGTCATCTGGATTACATCCACCAAAATCCGTTAAAACATGGTTGGGTAACCCGGGTACAAGATTGGCCCTATTCAACTTTTCATCGTTACGTGGCGCAAGGTTATTACGCCTTAGATTGGTGTGGTGATACCAATATGTCCATTCATGGAGATGCTTGAGTAGGTGCTTGAGTAGGTGCTTGAGTAGATGGTGGATGACGCTGCGCTTATCCACCCTACGGCAATTAAATATGTTCTTTTGATTCTGATGTTTTGAGAAGTGGTTTTGCTAGTTTCGCGTAGGGTGGATAAGCGAAGCATCATCCACCACAAACGTCTTAAGCATATTCTTCAAAACAGTTACGTCTTTAGCTCAGCCGCAATACCGCCACATCATAAGGCTGCAAGGTGCTGCTGCCGATGATAAATTCTGCATTCGCTGGTGCGACAAACTGCTGTGCAGTGGCGCCGTAGTTAAACACAAACTGCAGCTCACCGCGTTGCATGGTGCGAAGATCGCTACCCAGTTGCCACACCGGTAACCCAAGTTGAGTTGCCAACTGGCGGAACAACGCGATTAAAAACCCTTCGCAGCTTAGAGTCCCGACATACACCACCTTACCTTGCTGGACGACGGCAGGTTGTTGGTATTCGTCTTTGGCCAGAATCGCTACTTGCGCACCTGGTGCTAATTCTTCGCGCCAGCGGCTGCTTTGATAGCTGGTCTGGTCGCCGTTGAGCAACAATTCGGCATAACAATCCGGTCGGATGGTTTCGGTACTGAGCACTTTGACATCAATCAGCTGCTGCAATAAACCAGGACCGAGATTTGGCACTGCGCTCAGTTCAGCGGTTTTGGCGCCACTGCGCGGGCCAAACACTAAGGTCGCAGATGTTGCTTTACAACGTTCGACAAAAGCCGGGCTGACAATCGGCATGCACGGCGCAATCACCAGCTGATAAGGCGTTAAATCGTGCGCTGGTGAGACAAAATCAACTGCCAATCCGAGTTGGCGCAAGGCGCTGTACCAGCTAAATTCGACCTGATGCTGGTTAAAACTATCGCCCTGGCGTTCAATTTCGGTGACCCACTGATTCTCGGTGGTCATCACAATGGCTACTTTTGCCTGTAATGGCAGCGTGGCTAAATCGCCGTTAAAATGCTCGGTGAAAGGTGCTAATAATTTCAGCTCATCGCGCACTTGCGCCACTTCTTGATGCGCCGCTGCCCGCGAGTTATCGGTTCTTTTAATACCGGCATGCATTTGCTCCTGCGCAAACGGCACCTGACGCCAGCGGAAATAACACACCGCTTCAGCACCGTGGGCAAAGGCTTGCCAGGACCATAACCGCACCATGCCTGCTTCTGGCCGCGGGTTATGCCTTGCCCAGTTCACCGGGCCTGGTTGTTGCTCCATCACCCAAAAACCACGGTTGCTAATGCCGCGGCTTTGGTCAAAGGCATAACTGGAAAAATCCGGGTGGCCGGTGCGCATATATTTTTTAAATTGCGCGGTGGGCGCATCGGCAAAAAACAAATCGGTGCGACCAAGCGGGTAGTTGTCGTAGCTGACAAAATCGAGTTTTTTCGACAGCGCAAAGTTATCGGTTTGGGTGTCGTGCATCGGAATAAAGTTGTGCGTCACAAACTGGTTCGGTGCATGGGCACGGATAATATCGACCATTTCATCGTGAAACTTCACCACCATATCCGAGCTAAAACGCCGGTAGGCCAATTGATGCGCCGGGCTGGTTTCGGTGACGGCTAACATCGGCAGTTCAATTTGCCCGAAGGTTTGATATTCCATCGACCAAAACACATTACCCCAGGCGCTATTGAGCGTGTCGACATCGCCATAACGCGCTTCACACCAGCGTTGGAAAGCGACTTTGGCGTTGTGGCTACCGCTATGGGCGGTGTCGTGGCAAGCAATTTCATTGTCGGTTTGCCAGCCACAAATCGCCGGATGCTGGCCGTAACGTTTGGCCAGCACTTCAGAGATGCGCATCGATTCACGCCGGTAGTTCTCACTGGAAAAGTCACAGTGGCGGCGCGAACCAAAACCACGCACGGTGCCGGTTTTAATATCGACCGGCAAAATATCCGGGTACAAATCAATCAGCCACTTCGGCGGCGTGGCCGTTGGGGTACACATAATGACTTTTAAGCCGGCGCTGGCGAGGGTTTCAATAGCGCGATCCAGCCAGTCAAAATGAAACACCCCTGGCGATGATTCTAAACGAGACCAGGCAAATTCGCCGATCCGCACGTATTTCAGACCAAGTTCGGCCATTTCGCGGGCATCGTCAGCCCACATCGTTTCCGGCCAGTGCTCTGGGTAATAACATACACCTAACATGAATTCTCCTTGCCTGAGGTTCTAAGATTAAATGTCAACAAAGCGTCGTTGGTACGTCTCGCCATGGTTGAAACTGTTCGTCAATTAATTATATGATATATACTATTATTGTTTGTCATTTCTGTCTAATGTTGTCTCAGCAAACTGTTGCTGAGCGAAGCCGGGCAGCTTTAAAGGAATGCTGAAATGTCTGTAATTCCATCGTCTTCGCCGTCTGAAACTGCGCGGCCTTTGTACGTTCGGCTGGAAAGCCAAACCCTGACGCTGTTACTGGATTGCCGTAACCGCACACCCGCAATGTTGTATTTTGGCAAAAAACTCACTGCCGCCACTGAAGGCGCGATGTTGACGCTGCTCAGTGCCCGCCAGGAAGCGAAGTGTTCGGTGGTGATTGAAGCGCCGGTGTCGCTGACCCCATTAAACGGCGAAGGATTTACCGGTGCGCCCGGCCTGGAACTTTTTAACGGTCAACAAGCCTGGTCTGCCGGTCCGCAGCTCACGGAAGTGCGGCAACTATCGGCGCAGCAGGTGGAATTGGTGAGTGTGGATAGCGAGCGGGGTGTTGAGCTGACGCATGTATTGGCGCTTGATGCCACACACAATGTGCTGCAAGCCAGCACCGCACTTCGTAATTTAACCAAAGAGCCAATGCAACTGCAGTGGTGCGCCGCGCCGACGCTGTTGTTGCCGGATCATCTCACCCAGCTCACCAGTTTTGAAGGCCGTTGGTCAAATGAATTTCAGCGCCGTTCAGTCGATTTGTTTTTAGGCAGCTTTGTGCGCGAAAACCGCAAAGGCAAAACCTCACACGATAATTTCCCTGGCCTGCTGGTACACAGCAAACACACCGGTGAGCAACAAGGCGAATGTTATGGTTTTCATTTAGGCTGGTCGGGCAATCATCGCAGCCGCGTTGAGCTGTTGGCCGAAGGGCGCAGTTATCTGCAAATGGGTGAGTTATTGCTGCCGGGTGAGCTGACGCTGCAAAGCGGCGACAGTTATCAAAGCCCGACCTTATATGCTTCTTGGTCTGACAGCGGTTTTAGTGCCTTATCACGCAATTTCCATGGTTTTGTCCGCGAGCATTTGTTGAGTAAAGCGCAGCGCCAAAAGCCAAGGCCGGTGCACTACAACACCTGGGAAGGTATTTATTTTCAGCATGATGTGCCGACGTTAACAGCATTGGCGGATGAAGTGGCAGCGCTTGGCGTGGAGCGGTTTGTACTGGATGATGGTTGGTTTAAAGGTCGGCGCGGTGATTATGCAGGACTCGGCGACTGGACGGTCGATAAAACCGTGTATCCGGATGGGTTATCGCCGTTAATTGACCATGTCAACGCACTGGGGATGGAGTTTGGCCTGTGGTTTGAACCGGAAATGGTTAATCCAGACAGCGACTTATACCGCGCGCATCCGGACTGGGTGCTACAAACCGCCGGTAATCCGCAACTGAAATTTCGCAATCAGCTGGTGCTGGATTTAACCCGCGCGGCAGTAACCGAGTATTTGTTTGGCGCCATTGATGCGATTTTGCGCGAATATCCGCTTATTCGTTACATCAAATGGGACATTAACCGCGACCTGAATCATCCGGGCAATTTTGCGGGGAAACCGGCGGTGCATCAGCAGACGCTGGCGCTTTATGCGCTGGTGGATCGGATCAAAGCCGCGCATCCAGGGCTGGAAATCGAAAGCTGTTCCTCTGGTGGCGCGCGGGTTGATTACGGCGTGCTGGCACATACCGATAGGGTTTGGACTTCAGATTCGAACGATGCACTAGACAGGTTAAATATCCAGCGCGGCTGTTCGTTTTTCTTCCCATCGGATGTAATGGGCGCGCATGTTGGGCCACGGGATTGCCATATTACCGGGCGTCGGGTGAGTTTAGAGATGCGTGCTGCAGTGGCGATGTTTGGTCATATGGGCATTGAAATGGATCCGCGTGAGCTGACCGTCGCCGAAAAAACCGCGCTCAAAGCAGCGATTGCGCTGCATAAAAAGCAACGTGAATTTATTCACCATGCCGATTTATACCGGCTGGACAGCGACGGCGATTCGATTAATTTCGGGCTGGTGAGCCCAGGCAAAACCAAGGCGCTATTTGCTTATAACTCGGTGCGTGAAACGGCCCGGACTTTACCGCCGCGCTACCGGTTTACCGGTTTGGAGCCAGAACTGCGTTACCAGATCAAGCTGCTGTGGCCAGCGCGGGGCAGTTTTAAAGAATACTCGGCGTCAATTCTGGATCAGATTGAAGGGCAGATTTTCAGTGGTGAAGCCTTGCTGCAATTTGGGATGCAATTGCCGATAGTGCATCCGCAAAGTTCGTTGGTGTTTGAGTTGTTGGCGGTTTAACGTATTGATTTATATATTTTTGTAGGGTGGATAAGCGAAGCGCCACCACAAGTCAAAGACAATTAGACTTGGCCGGCTGCTTATTCCAATCTGGATTCAATCAATTCCAGCGCTTCATCTAAAATAGCTTCGACGGCTTTTTTCGCCCGCTCCGGGTTTCTTGATTTGATGGTGTTGAGGATTTCGGCGTGTTTTTGCACGTCGGCGCCCGGCACCCCTTTGATTTTATTGGTGTAACGGATACTGACCCGCAAGGCGGTGCTGATAAATTCAGTCAGCTGCAGAAAAAATCTGTTGTTACTGGCGGCAAGCACGGCGGTATGAAAAGCAATATCGGCTTCCAGTGGATCATCGAGGCCGCGATCAGCATCAACCATTCTTGCCAGGGCTTTTTCAATCACTTCCAGTTGTTGGTAAGAGGCCGACAAAGACGCCAGCGCCGCCGCTTTAGGCTCTAACGCCACCCGCACTTCGGTAAATTCTTTGAGTAATGCCAGCGAAGGTTTGCTGCTTAAAATCCACTTTAATACGTCGGTATCAAACATATTCCAGCTGCTTTCCGGCAGCACGCGAATACCTTGTTTTGGTCTGGAGGAAATCAGGCCCTTGGCCGACAGCATTTTCACCGCTTCGCGGGTTGAACTGCGACTGACATTATATTCAATGCATAAATCGGCTTCAGAGGGTAAACCGGTGCCCACAGGGTACACACCCTGCACTATGGCTAAACCTAAATCATATGTGAGCTGATGGGTCAGATTCTGGATTGGAGGGTTACTCATAGGGCTGCGATTCATCAATGATTGTTAACATAATATATCATATTAAAATACGTACAGATATGATATAACTTTTTTCCACTGTCGCTGATCAGGGGCGAATATCTAGCCCGGATCAAGCTGAAGACGGCTTAATTACTGCGCTGCCGCAGCATTGGCTGCAGTATCCTCATCGCAGCAACCTTCTGATTAAATCAGATAATATTGGAGTCTTTCAGGTGACTGCAACGACCTTTTATCCCAGTCTTGCGCAGAAAATTGTGTTTATCACCGGCGGTGCAACTGGCATTGGTGCGGCGATGGTGCGTGCTTTTGCCGCGCAGCAGGCACAGGTGGCGTTTATCGACATCAATGCTGATGCCGCTACCGCTTTGCAGGTTGAATTATCCGGTAGCAAGGTTTGGTTTCAACAGGTTGATGTGCGTGAACCTCAGCAGCTGCAACAAGCCATGCGACAGGCGGCGGCTGAACTGGGTGGTCTCGATGTGCTGATCAATAATGTTGCCAACGATAGCCGTCAACCAACTGAGCAAGTGACAGCACAGGACTGGCAACAATGCATGCAGGTGAATCTGGATCCAGCGTTTTTCGCCTCGCAACAGGCCTTTGCGCTGATGCAGCCCAAGCAGCAAGGCTGCATTATTAATTTCAGTTCTATCAATGCTTTAACCGGGCAACAGCAGATGGCAGGTTATGTCACCGCCAAGGCGGGTATTATTGGCATGACCAAAGCGCTGGCTAAAGATTATGGCGATAACGGCATTCGGGTCAATGCGATATTACCGGGTTGGGTCGCCACTGAGCGCCAGCTCGCCAGTTGGTTTACCGCAGAAGAGCAGCAAAAATGGCTGGATTCGGCGGTGCTGAAACGAATTATTACCCCACAGGATGTCGCCAATCTGGCGTTGTTTTTAGCATCCGATCAAAGTGCATTGATCACAGGGCAGGCCATCTGTGTGGATGGTGGGAGGACCTGAGGTTTGATCAATAGCCGTTATATTGCCGTGGACTGGGGTACCAGTCATCTGCGCGCTTATTTATGCCAGATCCAGTGCGATCAACAAGCTCAAGTCGGTCTACAAGTTGTGTTGCAAGACCAAGCGGCAGGGCCTGGGGTTGGCAAACGAAACACCGATTTTGCTCAAACATTACAACAAGCAATCGCGCCCTGGCTGGCGGAATTTGGCAATCTGCCGGTGCTGCTGGCCGGACAAATTGGCTCCAGCATCGGCTGGCACGAAACCGCGTATTTGCCTTGCCCCATTGTACCGCAACAAATTTTGGGAAATGGTTTCAAGTTTAGTTACGCTGAGATGCAACTGACCATTCTGCCGGGCTTATGTTGTCGATTGGCAAGCCAGCAATTTGATGTGATGCGTGGTGAAGAGCTGCAAATTCTTGGGTTTTTGCAGCTCAATCCGCAGTTTCGCCAAGGCGAACATCTGCTCTGTTTGCCGGGTACCCATACTAAATGGGTGCTGCTGCGCGATGGGGTGATTGAATATTTTAAAACCGCGATGACCGGCGAGTTATATGATTTATTAAGTCGTCACAGTGTGCTCATTCAGCAACCTTGTCCACCGGAACAGTTAGACTGGACGGCTTTTACCCAGGGAAGTGACTTCACCTTAACAGCGGATGCCGGTAATTTAGTGCATGGTTTGTTTAGCGTGCGTACCCGGCAGCTGTTTGGTGGTGAAAATAGCGTTCAGGCCTGCTCTTATCTGTCGGGGATGTTGATTGGCAGTGATGTGCGGGCAGCGCTACATGCCACGGACTGGCAGCTCAATGCCGATTCCAGCGTGGTGGTGATTGGCGGTTATCCGTTATTGGATTGTTTTAGCAGGGTATTGCAGGCTGTTGGTATCGAACCGACGATGGCTGATGTCACAACCTGCACCTTGCGTGGTTTTGCCACTGAATTTTTGTTTCAACAGCAACCTCAACAGCAACACAACCCGACTTGTCCGGATCTAGCCTGACGTAGGTAAAGCGTCAAGCCGGGGTTGTGTCGGCTACTCTATGTGCCGTTGCTTCATCAGCGGTAGCAGGAATTCCGGCCAGGTGCTGTGCCATAAAACCGGCCAATGTGGCGGTTTGTGCCGGACTAAAATACAAGCCAAGCTTGCTGCGTCGCCATAAAACATCTTCGGCACTTTGTGCCCATTCGTGCGCCATCAAATAGGTTACTTCAGCGGCAAACAATCCATGGCCAAAATCCTGGCCTAAATCAGCCAACGTCTCCGCTTGCTGCAAAACAAGCCGACTGCGACTGCCGTAACTGCGCAGATAACGCCGCAATAGTTGTTCCGGCAGCCAGGGGTAGGCTTGGCGAAGTTCGCTGGAAAGTGCCTCGACTGACCTAAATTCGCCACCTGGCAGCGGTTGGCTGGCGGTCCAACGACCACTGGCGCCCGGGAAAAACTCGACCAGTTTGTCGGTCGCCGCTTCGGCCAGTTTGCGGTAGGTGGTAATTTTGCCGCCGAACACTGACAACAAAGGCAGTTGGCCGTTTTGCGTACTGAGTTCTAGTTTATAGTCGCGGGTGACAGTTTGCGCGCTGGCCGACTCATCATCCAATAACGGCCGCACCCCGGAAAACGAGCTGACGATGTCTTCTGGCTTGAGCTGTTGATTAAAATAGTGGTTGCTGATGTCCAGCAAATAACTGATTTCCTCGCTACTGATCTGCACCTTTCCCGGATCGCCCTGATACTCGACATCGGTGGTACCAATCAAGGTAAAGTTATCTTCAAATGGGATCACAAACACAATCCGCTGATCCTGATTTTGCAGCATATAAGCGTGCGGCTGTGTGTGTAGGCGTGGCACCACAATATGACTGCCTTTGACCAGACGGACATTCTGCGGCGATTTGTCTTCTAAAGCTTCATCAAATAACCTGGCAACCCAGGGGCCACCGGCATTGACGATGGCGCGGGTTTTGATTTGATAAGCCGCTTGTTGTGCTGGCTGTAAGGTCACCAGCCAATGATCCTGTTCGCGCCGCGCCAGAATACAGCGGGTGCGGGTAGCAATGGTTGCCCCATACTGCGCTGCAGCCAATGCATTGCTGACCACCAGCCTGGAATCGTCGACCCAGCCATCGGCATATTCAAAACCTTTTTTAAATTGACTTTGCAGCGGGCTATCCGCACCAAAACGAATACCGCGCGACGCCGGTAAGGTGACCCGTTTTGCCAGATGGTCATATAAAAACAACCCGGTGCGGATAAGCCAGGCTGGGCGTAAATTTGGCTGGTGCGGCAGCCGGAAAATCATCGGCCACATAATATGCGGCGCATTTTTTAACAGCACTTCCCGTTCGGCCAGCGCTTCTTTTACCAGCCGGAACTCGTAATGCTCTAAATAACGCAAACCACCATGGATCAATTTACTGCTGTTGGACGATGTTGCAGAGGCCAGATCCTGCTGTTCACACAACAACACATCCAACCCCCGACCCGCACAATCCGCCGCAATACCCGTCCCATTGATGCCCCCTCCAACCACCAGCACATCATAGATTTGCGCAGTTTCGCTCATCGCCATCACCAATTAATAAATCAGACAAATAGTATATATCTCATGATATGGCGATCCTGCTTCACTGACAAGCGGCATTTGGGCAGAAGGTGGGAAAAAGGTTGGTGGTAAGGCCAGAGCTTGGCCAGCTGCCGCTCGCGAAACGACGAGTGTCCGCTGTGCTGGAGTAATTGAGCTGTCAGTGAAATTAGTTATTTTCACGTACAGCAATGCGATTGATTATTATCACAGTGAGGGATTGTAAAAGGGGGCGGAGTGTAAATGTGCTCCGCCCCCTTTTTATCAAAGCCGCACTTGCGCCACCGCATGTTGCCACTGCGCATATAAATGATTGCGTTGTTCGGTACAGATGTTAGGTTCAAAGCGGCGTTCGCAGTGCCACATGGCGGCGAGTTCGCTGGTGGAGTGGTAAACACCGGCGTGTAATCCGGCCAGATAAGCTGCACCAAGCGCAGTGGTTTCAATAATTTGCGGCCGTTCGACTACGGCGCCTAAAATATCAGCCAGGAAACTTAGCACCCAGTTGTTTTTCACCATGCCACCATCAACCCGCAGCACTTTGGGTCTTAAGCCATCACGCTCCATCGCTTTTTGTAAATCTTTGGTCTGGTAACCCACGGATTGCAAAGCCGCGGCGACAATAGTGCTGATGCCCGAATCGCGGGTTAAGCCTAAAATGGCGCCACGGGCATTGGGATCCCAGTAGGGCGCACCAAGACCGGTGAAAGAGGGGACTAAAAACACGCCGTGATCCAGTGGTACATCTTTGACCATGGCTTCGCTTTCACCGGCATGGCGCAATAATTTCAGCCCTTCAACTATCCACTGCATGGTGGCGCCGGCCATAAAAATACTGCCTTCGATGGCGTAGGTGACTTTGCCGTTGAGCCGATAGGCTACGGTGGTCAGCAACCGGTTGGCCGATTTTAACGGCATGTCGCCGGTATTGAGCATCAGGAAACAACCAGTACCATAGGTGCTTTTGGCCATACCTTGCTCAAAACAAGCGTGGCCAAACAGCGCCGCCTGCTGATCGCCTGCCATGCCATACACCGGTATCGCGCCGCCCAGTAATTCTGCGGCAGTCATGCCAAAATCGGCGGATGAATCCAGCACTTCTGGCAGCATCGATGCTGGAATATCAAACAGGTTCAATAATTGTTCATCCCATTGTTGGGTATGAATATTAAATAACATGGTGCGGGAGGCATTAGTGGCATCGGTGCGGTGTACCTGGCCTTGCGTCAGCTGCCACAGTAAAAAGGTATCGACGGTGCCAAAGGCTAATTCACCGCGTTCAGCACGTTCCCGCGCCCCTGGCACCTGATCTAAAATCCAGCGGATTTTACTGGCGGAAAAATACGGGTCCAGCAGTAGACCGGTTTTGGCGGTGATCAAAGCTTCGGTCTGTTCGCTATAGATTGATTCACAATAAGCCGTAGTGCGTCGGTCCTGCCAGACAATGGCATTGTACAGCGGCTCGCCGGTGGTTCTGTCCCACACCAACGTCGTTTCGCGCTGATTGGTAATGCCAATGGCGATAATATCCGCGGCGTTCAAATGCAGCTGCGCCAAAGCTTTTTTGCAGGTGCTGAGCACAGTCCGCCAGATGTCGGCTGGATCATGTTCGACCCAGCCGTTGTCCGGATAATGCTGGGTAAATTCTTCATGGACACAAGCTACAGGTTTGCCATCAACGGAAAAAACCACAGCTCTGGAGCTGGTGGTGCCCTGATCAATCGACAGCAAATAACGCGTTTTCATGTTTATAATTCATATATATCTTATAATATAGTCAGATTGACGGGAAAAATGCGGTTTGGCAACTGAATTTTTGCAAAAAAGCCAACCACTGGCGAGGAATGCACCAACACCAGGCGAGCAGCGCTTTGCGTTGGTGCAATCATCGCAAATTTTGTCTGATCCCGGTCAGCGCTGTGATAAGCTCGGCCATCTGCTGTTTCGGGAAAAGGACTGGGAAAGGTGAACACTGCTACCGTGGGTGCGCTGTTAACCAGCATCGCGTCGCAAAATATTCTCGGCGAAAATGTGCTTTGGCATCACGAAGATCAGGCCATTTACTGGATTGATATTGAAGCAGCATTGCTGCAGCGCTACAGCCTCACCGATGCCGCATACAGCGTCTTTGCGTTGCCACAGCGCATTGGCAGTTTTGCCTTTTTGCAGCCAGGGCCACAGCAGGATTTCCAGCTGATTGTCGCTTTTGCCGAAGGTTTTGCCCTGTACAACCCACAGACCAAAGCATTGAAATGGCTCAGTCAGCCGGAAGTTCAGCTGGCCGGACACCGCTTTAATGATGGCCGTGTTAATCGGCAAGGTGAATTCTGGGCCGGGACTATGGTCGAAAACGCAGCCATTTCTGACACGCAAGCCGCTTTGTACCGGCTTGATGCCACAGGCCAGGCACAACCGGTTTTAGGCAGTTTATGCATTTCCAACGGTTTGTGCTGGAGCCTCGATGGTCGCACTTTGTATCATGCCGATTCGCCCAAACATCAAATCAAGCAATACCCTTATGATGCTGCCACCGGCACTGTCGGCGATGCTGTGTTGTTTGCCGATACGCCGCATAATGCCCATCCGGATGGTTCAACCATTGATGCGGCTGGTTATCTGTGGAATGCCCATTGGGGGGCTGGAAAAGTGGTGCGTTATCGCCCTGATGGCAGTATCGATCTGGAATTAACCCTGCCGGTGTCACAACCGTCCAGTGTGGCCATTGGTGGTCCCAATCTGGATTTGTTATTCATCACTTCATCCAGGCTGGGGTTATCCGAAGCGCAGCTTGCGCAGCAGCCGCTTGCAGGAAATTTGTTTATTTATCAGCTGCATGGTGTTCAGGGAGTGCTTGAAAACCACTGCGATTTATCGCCGCAGTGGTTGTTGTAAAAGCGGCGTAGATAGAAATCCAGCCGCTGCTTTGAAATCATCCGTGTTAACTGCCAGAGCCAACCGCATGCGCTCTTTATGGCTTGGCAGCGCCTTGCTGCCATGACATCCCGGTCGCATAACGATGGTCAAAGCCGCGCCAGGTGTCCGGTGTTTTGCCATCCACTGGTTTTTGATCCGGGCTGGCCGGTAAATCCAGATAAGCACAACGCGCTTTTTGTTGTTTAACGTGGCAATCCAGCATCGCCAGTGCAAAATGTTTATTCACTTCGTTCAGGGTGCGCACCGACCAGGCCGGTTCATGATAATGACCGACATCGAGTTCGCTGCTGCTGGCAACAGCAGGTGCCGGATGCGGGGCTATATTGTGCCGGGCGTTGTGGTAAGTCAGTAAATACTTGGCTTTGCTGCCACTTTGTTGATACAGCGATTGCATACCGGCATAGCCCGACACATCATCCAAATCGCCCGCCACATAAAGCACTGGCACTTTTAACGATGCCAGCGAGGAAGCAGAGAATAATTGATGCTGACCACCCCAGGGCGCCAGCGCAATTGCGGCTTGCCAGGCTGGATCTGGAGTTGGCGTGGCGCCAGAGGCTTGTGACGGTTTTTCAGCTGCCGCCGGGTACTGACCACCGGCACAACTATTCAATAACTGCTGCATTGCGGCAAGCTGCGCCGGATCTTTTAAGCCGGTAAAAGCCGCTGTGGTCATCGGATTAAAATCATAACAAGCGCCAATGGTGCTGAGCGCGCCAAATCCGCCCATCGAATAGCCAATCACCGCCGCTTTGCTGCCATCCAGTTGTGAACCGGTGAGCGCTGATTCACGACGCAAATGCTCCAGCACAAATTGTTGATCGCGCGAACGATTAAGCAGCGTGCTGACAAAACCGGCAAAAGGCGCGGCTTTCATATCAATTTCAGCATTGGTGGAATCGGTGTGGTCGATGCCCACCACAATGTACCCCTGCGACGCTAAATGCTCGGCCAGATAAAACATAATGGTGCGATAGCCGGTGTAACCGTGTGACAGCACCACCAGCGGGTATTTTTCCTTCCCATTTTTCAGCACCGGCACGTCGCGCATCGCACTTGCCTGCAAGCTAAACGGCACGCCGCTACGGCTTTGATTTTCATAGGATGTCAAAGCTTTGGAGGCGTCTGCCGCTGCCGGATACCAGATTTCCAGCGTCAGCTTACGGGCTTTGGGACCTTGAGTGAGCGGGTCAAACCGTGCAGGATCGGTCACCTGCAATGTTTTCACGCCCACAGCAAAACGGCCGGCAGCGGCCAGCTCTGGCAAAACTTCTGCCGATAATGCCGGATAAAGCTGCTCAGGTATCGTTTGCTTGGCTGATACGGCCAGCGGGCTGGTCACCAGCAACAAGCCAAGCGCCAGAGCATTGCGGCGACTGAGGGAAGATGTGAAAGCGGTCATGCTGTATTCCTTTTTGTGATCAATCGCTTGTCGGTCATGCATTTGCAGCAGGCAGCGCGTTGAATAATTCAATCTGCAAGCCGCCACCGGCGCTACAGAGATAAAAATCGGCGTGCAAAGCAAAACGCTGCTGATAGTTGTTAGTTAAAGCTTCGCGCAGTAAAGGCACATGCTCGTCGCGGCATAAACAAACAATAGCCCCACCAAAACCGCCGCCGGTCATCCGCACCGCAATTTCATCTCCGAGGGTTTCGCGGCAAATATCGACCAAACCGTCAACCGGCGGCACTGTCACTTCAAAATCATCGCGCAGCGACAGGTGCGAAGCACGCATCAGCGCACTCAGCGCCGCCATATCATTAGCGGCAAGCGCCTGTTGGGTCGCCAGCACCCGGTTGTTCTCGCTGATCACATGCCGCGCACGGCGATATTCGGTATCGGTTAATTGCGGTTTGGTCGCTTGCAGTAACGCTAAGGTGCCATCACGCAAACTTTGCAGGCCCATCTTTTGTGCCGCTTGTTCACAATCAATCCGCCGCTGATTGTATTCGCTATCAACCAGTTTTCGTGGATAGTTAGAATTAATAATCACCAGCTTCAAGTCCGCTGGCAGCGCGACGGCTGTGGTCTGTAAATCGCGGCAGTCGATCAGCAGCGCATAGCCTTGTGCACCTTTGGCCGATATCAGCTGGTCCATAATGCCGCACTGACAATCCATAAAATCGTTTTCAGCTTGTTGGCCGAATAAGGCGATTTGCTGTAACGATAAACCCAGCGTATTCAGCTGATTAAAAGCGCCGCCAATCGCTACTTCCAGCGCTGCTGAGGACGACAAACCGGCGCCTTGTGGCACATTGCTACTAATGAGCAAATCGGCACCGCCCAGTTGCAGGCCTGCACCTTTGAGCACATACACCATGGCGCGAATATAATTGCCCCACTGCGAAGGGCCGGTCACTACGGGTTGATCCAGCGCAAAAGAGTCATGCTCGCCCGGATAATTCACCGAATGCACCACTAATTGCTGATCCGAACGTGCGGCAAATAACACCACAGTGCGAAAATCCAGTGAGCAAGGAAATACAAAGCCTTGATTGTAATCGGTAAATTCACCAATCAAATTCACGCGTCCCGGCGCGCTGGCCACGCCTTGCGCTGGCCGCTGATACAGTGCCTGAAACTGTTGTTGTAACGATTCATACGTCATCAGGGGTTCCTTGTGTGTAATGCAGGGTCGACGCGGCCCGTAAAATGGCAGCGGCTGTTTCCGGGGTTAAATCGCGCTGACTTTCTGCCAACATCTCATAACCCACCATATGTTTTTTGACTGTGGCTGAGCGCAGCAACGGCGGATAAAAATGGGCGTGTAAGCGCCAATGTAACTGAGGTTCGGCGAAACCGGCCGGCGCATTGTGCCAGCCCATCGAGTACGGAAAACTACAGCGAAACAAATTGTCGTATTTGGTGGTCAGCACTTTTAAAGCTTCAGCCAGCGCCTGGTTTTGCGCCTGATTGAGCTCATGTAATGCCTGTAGATTGTCCTTCGGCAGTACCAGGGTTTCAAAAGGCCAGGCCGCCCAAAACGGCACCACCACCAGCCAATGCTGGTTTTCAAACACCGTTCTGCTGCCATCAAGGCTTTCCCGCCCCGCGTAGTCAGCGAGTAATGCCCGGCCATGTTGCTGAAAATACGCCCGTTGCTGGTCATCTTCGCGGCTGATTTCGGTGGATAAATGCGGATGCGCCCAGATTTGGCCATGCGGGTGCGGTTGCGAGCAGCCCATGATAGCGCCTTTATTTTCAAACACCTGGATGCAGGCATAGTGCTGGCTTAGCTCCTGATAATGTTGCTGCCAGGTGCTGATGACCGCAGAGAGCTCAGTTAAAGACAGGTCCGGCAAGGTCTTATTGTGATCCGGCGAAAAACAAATCACCCGGCATTCACCGCTGGCGGCGGTATAACTAAATAGCGCATCGTCGCTTTCGGCAATCTCGGTCACACCCGGCGTTAAAGCGCCAAAATCATTCACAAAAACATGGGTGTAGGCGTAATCGGGATTGGTTTCGCCATTGGCCCTTTGATTACGTGGACACAAAGGGCAAGCCGGATCATGTTGCGGCAACTGGTCTTCGGCCAGTGCTTCGGTGGCGCCGAGCCAGGGGCGGTTATTGCGGTGCGGCGACACCAGCACCCAATCGCCGGATAACGGATTTTTCCGGCGATGCGTTTGGGTTAAGGGCAATACATCAAGGGATGCAGCTTTGCCGTTATTCATCAGCAGACTCCGTCGTAAATTCACCATGCTGGCCGCTAAAGGCTTGCCGTCGATGCAGCATTTTGGCGCTGGTGTTGCTCAAACGATCAAAATTCCCTGGTGTGATGCCAGCCGGCATCAAGGCAATACCACGGTGACTGCTGATACAGCCCTTCCCACTGGTGACCAAAACTTTCATTCAGCAATCCTTTCCACGCGCCAACAATCAGAAATAACGCAATAGTTATATTTATATGATAAATACTACTATTGGCCGTGATTGATTACAAGATCTGAAATGCAGAATTTGCAGCGCCGCCAGGATCAGCGTTGAGGAGGAGAAAGACGAGCAGCAGCCGGATCCAGGATCCAACTGCTTTGACCCTGTGACCTGACGTCAACCCTGAATAAACTTCAGCATCGCCGCGCCAGCTTTCTGATGTACCAGCGTGCGGTCGATACCTGGCCGGTCAGTGCAAAGTGCGACACCCATCGCCTGATATTGGTGTTTGCAGCGGTCCAGATAAACAAAATGGCCTTCACCAGCGGCAAAGACCAGGCTTTCGGCCGCCGGGATGGTTGCAGCGTAGAAACCGGCATGCCGTTCATAAGGTAAAAAATCGTTTTGGCTGGAGCCAATCACCAGCACCGGAATCGTCATTGCCTGCAAACTTTGCGCTGTGGTGGCGTGGCCCAGCGCCGGATCCAATGCAATTACGCTTTGAATCCGGGCATCAAAAAAGTTTTGTGCCGGGTTGTAACCTTTGGTATTGGCTTCGGTTTGAAATTTCAGATAATGACAGCTTCTATCCGGCGCAGCAGCGGCAGTGGCGCAGTAGGTCGCGGCATCAGCAAAAGCCAATTTGCTGCCAGCCATCGTCAATACAGTCGCACCTCCAGACGAATGGCCGACGGCAATGATGTGATCCCAGGCGATTTCACGGTTAAAGATCCGTTGTGAAGGTTTTGAGGGGGCGGTGGTTGCTGACGGCACTGACTGTTGATTGGTGCTGAGTTGATCAAGCACAAAGCTGATATCGACTGGCCTTTCCCAAAATTGCAGCGCTGCCGCCGGGTTCACATGCTCCGGTCCATAGATCCAGGATTCACCATAATGATTGACACCCACAGTGACATATCCCTGCGCCGCGAACATCTTACCAATCCAGCTATAACCTTTGGCGGCGCCCATCGCACCATGTGAAAACACCACCGCTTTGTTCAGTTTGGTGCGCTCTGCCAGACAAATGCTGGCGTCTTTACAGCTTGCTTGCGCCGGGTACCAGAGGGTAATTTTTACTGGTCGCTGGCGTTTGTTGTCATATAAATCAAGTTCGGTGACTTGCACAGTATTTGCTGGTTTGGCGGCAGCAGCGACGGATGGCTGAGCGGCCCATACCTGGGCAGGAGCAAGTGCCGTCGCCATAAAACCGCTGAGTATCAGGTTGGTCAGTACCGTGAATAATTTCATCGTCGTCCTTGTATGTTAAGAAGTAGGAGTTGCTGTAGTTGCAGTCTGAGCGTTTTGCGGTAACGCCCATAGTGCCGAAAGTCATAAAATGATCAGCGGTCACATAAGTTTGTAAAAGTGAGGACGGATAAAAAATGGCGGTTGGAGCAACGAATGATGCGCGGCAGTTCCAGACAAAACTGCCGCGACAGACAAAATTTTGACTTATTTAGTTAAGTGCTGCGCCAGATACTGCTGCACTTTAGTGAAATATAGCTCTTGATTGGTTTCTGAGTAAAAACCGTGGGTTTCATCGGTAAACTCCAGCCACTCGTAAGGTTTGCCGGCTTTGTCCAGCGCCTTTTTGAGTGCGGTGGCATGTTCCATCGGCGCTCGTTCGTCGTGTCTGCCGTGGGCGATCAGCAAATGCGCCTTGAGTTGGTCAACCCGGTTCACAGGCGAGAAAGCCGCTAGCTGTGCCGGGTCTTTACCGATCACCTTTTGTAAATATGCTTTGCCATATCCCAAACGTGGAATATCTCCCAGTTTTGACATCAAGGCTAAATCGTAAATACCAGCGACCGCAACGCCACAACGATACAGATCCGGTTTGAGGGTGGCAGCTTGTACCACCGAATATCCACCAAACGATCCGCCCATAATACAGACATTTCCTGCTTTACCATGCCCCTGAGCAATTGCCCATTCGGTACCGGCGATGATATCTTTTTGAATGGCATCACCCCATTGCCGATGACCGGCTTGCAGGAAATCCGAACCATATCCGCCCGAACCACGATAGTTCACCTGCAAGACGTTGTAGCCTGATTTCGCCAGCAGCTGTACTTCTGAATCATAACCCCACCGATCGCGCACACCGTGCGGACCTCCGTGGACCAGCACCACCATTGGTTTGGCCGCGGACTGCTGTTCGGTGAGCGTCAGGTAACCGTGAATTTCTTTGCCGTCAAACGAAGGGAATTTAATTGGGTCCATCATTGCCATGGTTTTACCGGCCAGATGCGGGTTGCGATCAGCGAGCTTGGTTAACGATACCTTGTCATGATCATACAGATAATACGTGCCAGGATTAATGTCGGAACTGACGGCTGCCAACCACTTTTTGCCATCGTTGGTGCTGCTGGTAATGGTCACCTGTTCACTTGGGAAGGCCGCCAACAGTTTTTTAAACACTTTTGCTTCTTCAAACGCCGAGGTTAGTAATGCATAAGTAGGAAAACCATCGTCGACCCTTAAACCATAAACAGAACGTAAATCTGCCGTTCTGCTGACCATTGTCACATCGACCAACGGATCGGTATACACAGCTTCATATTTGCCACTTGCTAAATCTAACTTAAAAACGCCAGTTTTATCTTGCCCTTGGTTATCAAATACATACAGTGATTTGTTATCTTTGGCCACGGCAATTGGGTCAAATGATGAGCCAAATAGCTGCTGCGGTAGTTCTTGCCACTCTTCTGATGCTAAGGAGCGAATATAAACTTCTGTTTCACCCTTTTTGTTGGTACCCGTGACCACCCGTGGCTTGCCATCACTGTCGACTAACACGTTGGCATAGGATACCGGCACTTTGCCTTGGCCGATGGTTTGACCGGTATAAACGTTCATTTTCAGGATTTCAGCGGTCTTAGCGCCGACTTTATCTGCCGGTGTGCTCAGGATCAGGATCTGGTCGTCTTTATCCAATTCGGTATCAATAAAATCAGCCCAGGCATTGCGGGATTCGCGTACTTTAAGGCGCGAACCGCCTTTGGCGTCTCCGGCTTGAAAGCCAAATAGCAACTGACTGCGACTACCGTCGATATTCACACCAAACAGTTCGCCGTAATAAAAAGGTTGTTTTTCCCAGGCTTTGGATTCAACCAGTTGAAATACCACCCGCTCATTATTGACCCAGCGATATTCACCGACTTCTTTAAATCCACCCATGCTCACCGCACCCACGGTTTGCATCGTCGCGCTGTCGAAAAACACCAGCGTGCGTTTGCCTTCGCTAAATATTTTTGCCGCCAGGTGTTTGCCATCCGGCGAGATGGTGAAGTCAAAAAAGCTTGGGTTTTTCGCCAGTAAGGCCGGCCAGTTTTCGTTGGCATGAGCGGAAGGCAACAGCAGCGTGCTGAATAAGGATAAAGCAAGCAGTGAAATAGCGGCGGTAACTGACTTGCCTAAGCGAAAACTGTGCATAAATATCAAATCCTTTTGAAAATATGGCTAAAACATATCTTAGTAAAGTTGCGTTAACAACTAATTTATTTGCGTTTACGAATGTGGTGTAAGAATTAAAAGAGGTTGGTGTGGCTATTTTTTTGCTCTGGGGTGGGCGGCATCATAGACTTTTGCCAGATGCTGAAAATCAAGATGGGTGTAAACCTGGGTGGTACTTAAATTGGCGTGGCCGAGCAGTTCCTGCACTGCCCGTAAATCGCCGCTGGATTCCAGCAGATGACTGGCAAAAGAGTGACGCAACATATGCGGGTGCACGTTTTGATCCATGCCCTGACGTTTGGCCCACAGCTTGACTCTATTGCGGACATGGCGGGCGGAAATGCGCAGTTTCTGCCGACTTAAAAACAAAGCCTCTGGTTCAGTGCCAATAAAATCCGGCCGGATTTGCAACCAGCGCTGCAAGGCGGTGACGGCCAGCCTGCCAATCGGTAGTACCCGTTCTTTGTTGCCTTTACCGCGCACCCGGATTATTTTTTCGCTCCAGGTTATATCGCCAATATTGGCGCTGACCAGTTCTTCCAACCGTAAGCCTGAGCTATAAAACAGCTCCAAAATGGCTTGATCGCGACAAGCCAGTTCATCTTCTTTCGGTAAATCCAGCAGCTTATGCATTTGATCAACATCGAGATTTTTTGGCAGCGGTTTATCAAACTTCGGCACTTTTAAATACAAAGCCGGGTTTTGCTCGATCAGTTTTTGCTGCTGTAAATACCGATAAAAACTACGCAGGGCGGCAGCGCGCAGGGCCAAACTGCGTGGCTTTAAGCTGGCGCGACAGGACAATAAATGTTGTTGTAAATGCTGCTGGGTTAATTCGCGCCAATGGCTGTGGCTTGCCGCCAACTGCCGCGCCACACTATCAAGTTGTTGCTGGTAGGTTGATAACGTCTGCTTGCTATAAGCGCGTTCAAATTTGAGATAGTCTAAAAATTGGCTCAGCCAGGGCGTAAAAGCCGCCAGAGCGTCCGCTTCGTTGTTGCCGGTGTTGGTGGCAACTGAGGAGGGAATGGGATCAGCGCTGGTCATAACGTGGTAACACCACGGCCAGTAATTTTGCGATATGGTCGATAAACAAAGTGTCCATGCTGGGTTGAAAATGGTCGTCCAGTTCGCTGCCAAAGGCCAATAACGCTAGCGGTTTATCACCCTGACTGATTTGCAGCAGCGCCACCGAGTGAATGCTGGAAGGAAACACGGTTGCCATTTCGTCTTTGTTGAGGCGGCCAAAATAATAACTGCGGTGTTGCAATCGATGCTGCAGTACCAGTTGCAGGCCGCTGAAGTTGTCACCCATCGCTTCGTGGTTAAAATCGAGCAGGGTACAGGCATGCACATGTGGCATCCGGTTAGCGAAAGTGCTCAGCGCAATGGTGATATCGGTACGCTGGCGCGCCGACAATAAATCCAGATGAAGCTGGTTTAACGCAAAGAAAATATGTTCATTCTGGCGGGCGATGCTCATCAGCCGGGTGATGTCTTCTTCCATGCCGCGAATACGTTCTCGCTGCATTTCCAGCTGACGTTCCACTAAAGACACCGCGCCGCGCTGAGCGTGAGGTAACCGTAAACGATTGAGCAGTTCCGGATGATGCTGAAAAAATGCCGGATGTTCCAGCAAGTACTGGTACACGAACTGATCGTGCAGCAGCGCTTTTTCTTCTTCTTTTAATTCCGGCAGATCTGTCATTACACCTTCGCTCATGCCACCTTTATTTACAAAGCCTTCATTCACAAGACCAGCTGCCCATCATAAACATGCTCGGCCGGGCCGGTCATTTTCACCGGTTGGCCAGGACCGTTCCAACGAATATGCAAGGTTCCGCCTGGTAAATCAACCCTGACGTTTGGCCCCAGCGTTTTTTGCATTTGCCCAATCACCGCTGCGGCGCAAGCTCCGGTGCCACAAGCTAAAGTTTCGCCTGCACCGCGCTCCCAAACCCGTAATTTGATATGTGTCTGATCCAGCACCTGCATAAAACCGATATTGGCGCGTTCCGGAAACCGCTCATGCAGTTCAAATTCCGGGCCCCAGCTTAAGACGGGTGCAACATCAACATCATCGACCGTGATCACCGCATGCGGATTGCCCATCGACACCACACCACACAAAGTAGTCGCGTTTTCGGCGTGCAGAATGTAATTAATTTCCTGCTTTTGCGCTTTAAACGGCACCTTGGCCGGTTCAAATTGCGGAATACCCATATTGACCGTGACCTGACCATCCTGTTCGATATAAAGCACAATTTTGCCAGATTTAGTACTGACGTTAATTTTGTACTTATTGGTCAGGCCTTTAGTACGGACAAACTTGGCAAAACAGCGGGCGCCATTGCCACATTGTTCTACTTCCGAACCATCGGAGTTAAAAATACGGTAGTGAAAATCCAGATCCGGATCATAAGGTGGTTCGACCATCAGCAGTTGGTCAAAACCCACGCCAAAGTTGCGATCAGCCAGTTGCTTGATCTGCTCTTTGGTCAGAAACACGTTTTGGCTGACGGCATCAACCACCATAAAATCGTTGCCAAGCCCGTGCATTTTAGAAAACTGTAATAACATGCCAACCTTATCTATTGTTGGTTAAGCGGGCAGCAGCTGTTCGCCGCGCCATAAGTCTTGCCATTGTTCCCGTTGCCGCACCAGATGTACTTGATCGCCGTCCACCAGTACTTCAGCTGCACGTAAGCGACTGTTGTAGTTGGAACTCATAGTAAAACCATAGGCGCCGGCAGAGCGCACCACCAGTAAATCGCCAGGTTCAATCGCTAAAGCACGATCTTTACCGAGGAAATCACCGGTTTCACAAACAGGCCCAACCACATCATAGGTTTGCGCGCTAAGTTCTGGTTTCAACTGAGCCGGCACAATATTCATCCAGGCACTGTAGAGTGCCGGGCGAATTAAATCGTTCATTGCCGCGTCGACAATGGCGAAATTCTTTTCCTGACCTGGTTTTAAATATTCGACTTTGGTCAGCAGCACACCAGCATTGGCCATAATGGCGCGGCCCGGTTCAAACAACAATGTTAAATGTGGATAAGCAGCCAGTCGTTTCACCACTTCGGCGGCATATTCGGCCGGATGCGGTGGCGTTTCATCCAGATAAGTCACACCAAGACCACCGCCGATGTCGATATGCGACAGCACAATACCGGCAGCCGCCAGCTTGTCGATCAGCAGCAACAATTTATCCAGTGCATCTAAAAACGGTTGGGTTTCAGTCAGTTGTGAGCCGATGTGACAATCAACACCACAGACTTTTAACTGTGGGTATGCCGCTGCTTGTTGATAAATCGAGAGGGCACTGTTGATGTCGATGCCAAATTTATTGGCTTTAAGACCAGTTGAAATATAGGGATGGGTTTTGGCGTCAATATCCGGGTTCACCCGAATGGAGATTGGCGCCACTTTGCCAAGCCGGGCGGCGATTTGCGCAATGCGATGTAATTCAGGTTCGGATTCGACGTTAAAACATTTGATGCCGGTATGCAGCGCAAACTCAATTTCTGCTTCCGATTTACCAACACCGGAAAATACCACTTTGGCTGGGTTGCCACCGGCTTGTAGCACGCGGCGTAATTCGCCTTCAGACACAATATCAAAGCCACTGCCCAGACGAGCCAACAGGTTTAATAAAGCGATATTGCTATTGGCTTTAACGGCATAACAGACTAAATGCGGCTGAGAACCGGCGGCATCAGTGAAAGCACGATAATGGCGCTCTAATGTGGCGCGGGAATAAACATACGTTGGGGTGCCGAATTGGCTGGCAATGGCGGCTAAACTGACTTGTTCGGCCTGTAACTGTGGCCCCTGATAATTAAAATAATCCACCGGCGTTACCTTTTTGTGTTGCTTGTACTGTGCTGAGCTGGATCAGCAGTAGTCCCGGTAGCTGCGGGCTGCTGTTGTTCTGGCTGCGTTGATGCAGGTTCAGCGGCTGGTTCGGCGGGCGTCGCCACCGGCGGTTTTTCAGTTGGCAAAAATAAGTCACCTTTTTGACCACAACCGGCGAGCCCAAGGCTGGCCAGCATCAACACGAACAGAGTTTGCATCACCGCTTTCATCGTTTCTGTTTCTTTAATTTTTGAGCGCTCTATAATCGCATCCTTAGCAGCAAAAGCAAACAGGTGAAGCCGATGAATGACGTAGAATATGATGAGTTGACCGATAGTGTTTTGCTGGCAGTGGAAGAGGCCATTGAAAAACTGGAGTTGGATCTCGATTATGAGAGCCACGGTGGCCTGCTCAGCATCACCTTTCCGGATCGCAGTAAAATAATCATTAATAAACAACCGCCTTTGCATCAGCTGTGGGTGGCGACCAAATTTAATGGCCATCATTTTGAATACCGCGACGGGCAGTGGATTGATAACCGCACCGGCAGTGAATTCTGGCAGTTGCTGAATGACGCAGCGTCAAAACAAGCGGGTGCTGTGGTTAATTTAGTTAGTTAAAATCAGTAGAGTAAAGCAATGAATCAGTTACCTTTTGTCGATGTTCCAGCCAGTGGTGAAGTCAAAGCGGCTGTGGTGTGGTTGCATGGCCTTGGCGATTCCGGTCATGGATTTTCACCGATAGTGCCAGAGCTGCGGTTACCTGCCGGTCATGGCATCCGGTTTTTGTTTCCACATGCACCAGAGCAGCGGGTCACCATCAACAATGGCATGGTGATGCGGGCCTGGTACGACATTAAAACCTGGGATTTACAAAACCGCGCTGACGAAGCCGGCGTCAGACAATCAGCACTGCTGGTGCAGAATCTGTTGGATAAAGTGATTGCCAGTGGTATTCCTTCAGAAAAAATTATCCTCGCGGGTTTTAGTCAGGGCGGGGTGATTGCGCTACATTTATTACCACGGCTGCCATACAAAATTGCCGGGGTGATGGCGCTATCGACTTATATGGCGGTTCCGGACAGCTTAAAAACTGAAATGAACACGCTCAATAAAACAACGCCGGTGCTGGTGGCGCATGGCACTGCCGATCCGGTGGTACCGATGCAGGCTGGTCAGCTGGCTTTTAACGCTCTAAAATATGCCGGTTTTAATGTGCGCTGGCAGGATTACCGGATGGAACATAGTGTTTGCGCGCAGGAAGTGGCGGATCTCAGCCGGTTTATTCAACAGCAACTGTTAGTAGAAACCAGCGTTTAGTGAAACCCGTACCACAGTGACAGAAGTTTTCGGGCAATGGATTGAACGGACTGACTGCAGCTAAATGTAATGGCTGCTTTTAACGCTATTTTTGCAGAACGTTATTTGAAAGAGAGTGTGCTGTGACGGAACAAGCTGCCAAACTCACTGTAAAAGTTAAGCTGCATGCGGCGCAACCGGTGGTATTACCCACCGCTGCGGCACCGGCAAGGCTTTCCAAAATGAAAGTGACTTTGGGTTTATTGCTGCTGGTGCTGCTGACGGCGGCTGGTTATCTATTGTGGCAACAATTTGTCGGTAAAGTACCGAGTGCTGTTGCCGCTGATCATCTTCAGGCTATCGAGGTTTCAGCGGTAGCGACCGAAGAGATGGTCGTTATTCCTACACCTGATGAGCTGGTGCAAAATCCGGCTACGGACGGGGAACAAGCATCCGCCCCAGCCGCAGCGCAGCAAAATATTGTGACCGAAAAGACAGTAGAAGACACAATAGGAACGACTGCCCAGGCCGAAGTCGCGACCACCGGGCAAACACAAACTCAGGCCGCAATACCAAAGACCGGTCGCAGCTTGCCCAAAGGCTTTAGCCGGATTGTACTAGCCGCCACCATGGAGCAACTGGAGCCCGGTGCTGCAATTGATACACTTGTGGCACAACAACAGATCCAACGTTTGTATTTATTTACTGAACTGCAGGGCTATGCCGGTCAGCAGCTTATTCATCGTTGGTCTTTTGCCGGACAAGTGCAAACCGAAGCACTGCTGACGATTGAAGATTCGCCGTGGCGAACCTACAGCGAGAAGTGGTTACTACCAGATCAGCTCGGTAGCTGGCGGGTCGAAATTGTTGATCAGCAGCAAAATGTGTTGTATCAGCACGACTTTCAATATCAATAGCAATACCCTTCATCCTTGAAGATTCGGGGTTGTTGGCCGCCTTCACTCACCCCAGTCACATAGAACAGCTATGCTCCTGGGGATTCGTTCAGTTGCCGCCTACCCGAATCTTCAATGATTTTGGGTATACACCCAATCTACTTGAAACTCGCTTCTTCAGGAGGTTTGGGTATAATAGCGCCAGTTTTTAACCGGTGGGCGTGACAGGCCGCGACCGGTCCGGTCTTCAAAAACAGGTTCTTATCATGACGCAACGAATTCGGATTGCCACCCGCAAAAGCGCTCTCGCTTTGTGGCAAGCGGAGTATGTCAAAGCCCGCTTACAACATTTTTTTCCCCAACTCGAAGTTGAATTAGTCCCGATGTCGACTCAGGGCGATAAAATTCTTGATACCCCGTTAGCCAAAATCGGCGGCAAAGGTTTGTTTGTTAAAGAGCTCGAAACTGCCATTCTGGAAGGTCGCGCCGATATCGCCGTGCACAGTATGAAAGATGTGCCGGTCGAATTTCCTGAAGGTTTACAGCTGCAAACTATCTGCGAGCGCGAAGATCCGCGTGATGCTTTTGTCTCCAATCAATATGTTTCCATCGAAGCTTTACCGCATGGCGCCGTGGTCGGAACCTCCAGTTTACGCCGCCAGTGTCAGCTCAAAGCGCTGCGTCCCGATCTCCAAATCCGCGATTTGCGTGGCAACGTCAACACCCGTTTAACCAAGCTGGATCAAGGCGAATACGATGCCATTATTCTGGCGGCGGCTGGTTTGATCCGGTTAGGCTTTGAAGCACGTATTGCCACTTTTATCGACGTCGGTCAAAGCCTGCCAGCCAATGGCCAGGGCGCAGTCGGCATTGAATGTCGTAGTGACGATGTGCAAGTTCAGCAATGGTTAGCACCGCTGGAACATCTGCCAACAAGGCAGGCGGTGTTAGCCGAGCGTGCGATGAACCGCCGTTTGCAAGGGGGTTGTCAGGTGCCGATTGGCGCTTTTGCTATTCATCAGGGCGATCAATTATGGTTGCGTGGCTTGGTCGGTCAACTTGACGGCAAACAGATTTTACAAGCCGAAGTGCGGGGCAGTGCAATTGATGGTGAAGCACTCGGTGTGCAGCTCGCAGAGCAATTGCTGTCGATGGGCGCTGATCAGATTTTGGCCGCTGTTTATCAGGCAGCTGAGTAGCCTATGAACTTGCCAGCCAATGAATTTGGTGTACTGATCACCCGACCAGCCGGCAAAGCCGATAATTTGCTGGCCGGGCTGGATGAACTGGCAATGAGTTATACCTATCAGCCGCTGATCACCACCCAGTTGATGCCGCTGCGTGCTCGCGACATTCAGCACATTCAAAACGCCGAACTGATTATTTTTGTCAGCGTGTCGGCTGTCACTTGTCTGGAACAACAATTTGATTTAAAAAGCCTGACCCAGCCGTTATTGGCCGTTGGTGCGACTACGGCCTCGGCGCTGGAACGCAGTTGTGGCCATTCGGTGGTGGCACCTGTTGATCAGCGCAGCGAAGGGGTGCTGGCATTACCGCAATTACAGGACGTGGCAAATCGCGACATCGTGATTATTCGCGGTAACGGCGGACGTGAACTGATTAAACAAGGTTTGCTGGCGCGTGGGGCTAAAGTTACTTATGTGCAAAGTTACAAAAGAGTACCACTGCCGCTTGATGGTCAGCGCTTGTCTGACCAGTGGCGTGCGCAGCAAATTCAATGTATCGTAGTGACCAGTAATGAAATTTTATCCCTGCTGTTGACCTCGTTGCCTGATGTTGCCTTGCCCTGGTTGCAACAACGGCAATGGATTATGGTCAGCCAGCGTATGGCAGAAACTGCCGTCGCGATGGGGATCCCGGCGACCAACATTGTTCTGGCCGCCAGTGCCAATGACCAGGCGTTGTTGGACGCCATTTGCCAGTTAAGAAGGAAATTCCATGAGCGAGCTCAGTCCAGCGCTGAATAACGAGGTTATTCGTCCGGCCAATGAAGCTAAGGTTCCACCGGTGACACCGTCGCCAGCAATACGGCCACGCGCCTCTGGCTCGACCGTATTAGCGGTGATTTCGTTATTGGTAGCCCTTGGTAGTGCGGTACTGGTCGGTTGGTTTTTCTATATCTGGCAACCGCAATTAGCAGCGCTGCAACAGCAACAGCAAACCTTATCCAATCAACAACAAACCCAAACCACCTTGTTTCAGAGTAAACAGCTGGAATTGCAGCAGGAAATGCAGCAACAACTGGTGGATGTGGTCGCGAACTGGGACAGCAAAGCGCAGCAGCAGGCAGAACAAAACCAGCTGGAGCTGAATAAATTACAGCTGCAGCTGGAGCAGCAAAGTGGCAACGTCAAAGGCTGGCAGCTATTAGAAGTTGAATATTTCCTGCGGTTAGCCGAGCAAAAACTGTTTCTGGAGCAGAATGTCAGCGGCGTAGCGCAGGTGCTGGATTTAGCCGACCAACGTCTGAAACAAATGCAGGATGCCAGCTTGGTGGCAGTGCGCGAAGCCATCAGCCAGGACAAGCATATGTTGTCAGAACTCAATACCCCGGATATGCATCAGCTGCACCTGACGTTGTCGAATTTACGCCAGCAAAGCCAGACATTGCCGCTGCGTCAATCCGAGCGGGCGATGGATAATCAGTCGGAAGAAGAAGTCACTGACGATGCTGCCGACTGGCAGTCAAATTTACAGCTGTATTGGGGCAATTTCTGGCGTGGGTTGGTGCAGGTGCGCGCCAGTTTGCCGGAAGATGGGGTGAGTCTGACTGCTGAGCAGCAAATCAGCGTGCGCAATACCTTAACCCAACAACTGCTGCTGGCAGAGCTGGCAGCAATGCAGCACAACCAGGCGGTGTATGCCGCGGCTATTCAGCAAAGTGCGGACAGCCTGCAACGTTATTTTGCCGCGACTGAGCCTGCGGTGCAGCTGATGGCCGATGATTTAATTGCATTATCCGCGTTACAGGTCAGCTTGCCGTTATTGGCACCACTGAAAAGCCCGCAGCTGTTTGAAGCTTATCGTCAGGGTACTGCTGCTGCGGAGCTGGCGTTATGATCCGGCTGGCCTTATTTGTCATTGTGCTCGGGCTGGCGATGCTGCTCGGGCCGGTGCTGGCCAATCACCCCGGTTATGTGATGATTGTGGTGGCCGGTGTCACCATCGAAGCCACTTTTGTCGGCCTCATTTTGGTGATCCTTGGGGGTGGTCTGGCGTGGTGGGGATTGTGGTGGTTATTAAAACGCTTATTCCATTTCCCACGCATCAGCTTTAGTTTTTTACGCTCGCGTAAAGAGCGGCGTGCCCGTCAAGCCTTACAGCAAGGTGTGTTGGCCTTTGCCCGGCAGGATTGGCAAAACGCGCATCAGCTATTTGAAATTGCTAAATCCGAACCCTTGTGGGACAAAGCCCGTTTAACCATGGCCAGTTACAGCGCCCTGCGCGCCGGTGAATTTGCCAAAGCGAATCAGCGTGCGGCTGAATTAGATCCCGATGATCCGGACACCAGTTTGTTGCTGGCTGATTTATGGCTGGCGCAAGGGGATGCGCTCAAAGCAGTTGCGGTGTTAACACCAAAAATTGCGGCGGAGCCTAAAAATCAGCCGTTAGGCCGCAGTTATCTGGCCGCGCTGCAGCAAGCCGGACAGTGGCAAACTTTGTTGGAACAAGTGCCACAAGCGCTGAAATATCAGTGGTTTAGCAAAGTTCTATGGGCACAGCATCGTTATCAGGTTTACCCGCAAGCAATTAGTGCGCTGGCGCAACAAGGTTTGTTTGATGAACAAGCCAGTTACTGGCAAAACTTAAGCGCCAAAGAGCGTAAATCGGTCGCGGCAACTTTGGGTAAAGTCTGGGCGATGGCGGTGAGTGGCCAGGTCGAGCAAGCCGAAAAATTGCTGTTAGAAACTTTGGCGCTGGCCGATTTACCGCTGGCTTGGAATGTGATCCAGCAGATCCCGCTCGGCCGTTCCGTGTTGCAACTGCGCAAACAAATTCAGCACTGGTTACGCGATCACAGCAACAATGCTTATTTATATGCGATGTTAAGTTATTGCGCGGCGCAAGAAGGCGAGGCCGAACAAGCCGCTGCCAGCTGGCAAAAAGCCTTGCAGTATCAACCGGAATTAGTGGCCATCGGCAGTCAAGCGAAGGCCTGAGCATGGCGGCGATGATGTTGCCGGTGCTACCTGAGCTACCTTTGTTACAGGGCTTGGCGCCTTTGTATCAGCCCAATGCCAAGGTCCTGATCCTCGGCAGTATGCCGGGTCAGGCGTCCTTAGATAGTCAGCAATATTATGGTCACCCGCGCAATCAGTTGTGGCCTTTGTTGCAGCAGCTGTTTGGCGTTGATGCCAGTCTGGATTACCCGAGCCGGTGTCAGCAGGCGCTGGCGGCCAAGGTGGCGTTGTGGGATGTGATTGGCAACTGCCAGCGTCAGGGCAGCCTCGACAGTGCCATTGTTGGCAGTAGTATTCGTTTTAATCCGCTGGTTGAACTTTGTCAGCAGCTTCCTGATTTACAAAAGATTTGGCTAAATGGTGGCAAAGCAGTGCAAAGCTTCCGGCAGTATCAGCGGCAACAATCAACTTCCTGGCCAGATAGCACCATTACCGTGCATGAACTACCTTCCACCAGCCCGGCGCACGCCAGTTTAACTTTTGCTGCAAAGCTGGAGTTGTGGCGTCAGGCGTTGGTATCAAGTAACGCCTGACTTTGCATATACCCAAAATCATTGAAGATTCGGGTAGGCGAACGAGCGAAGGCAACAACCCCGCATCTTCAACGATGAAGGGTATATTACAAGGTGTCGGTTAATTCCTGAGCCAAAGCATAATTCTGCTCGCGCGCTTTGGCCAGCAGCGCTTTGCCGTTGGCCGTGTCGCCATCCAGTATCATCCGGGCGCCAACCCAGGTTTGCACCTGTGGATCATCTTTCGTTAACAGGTAGTTTTCCCACTCTTTATCATGTGCGGCAAGAAAGCGTTGTGCTCTGAGATCGCCGTTTTTGGCCGCGGTCTTCCACCAATAGTAATAGGAATACAGCGGGTTTATCGCCAACACTTTGTTAATGACGACTTTGTTGTCGAGCTGGGATGTCAGACTGTAAATACCGGCAGTGTCGGCCTTGGGCAGTGGCTTATTGAGTAAAATATCTTTCGCCGACCGGGCCTGTTGATGTTTTGCTTCGAGGATTTTAGTCACCACGCCCTGATCGTTTACTTCAACTTTGGCATAGCCATGAAAGTGTTCGATGACTTGTGAACGGATGCCGGCTTTTTCCCTGAACAACTCAACTGGCAATGCTTCAGCATTGAAGGTGGCGGCTTCATTTTCCTCCAGGATTAATCCGGAATTGTTGTTGACGAGGTGCAACAAGCTACCAAGCGCTTCCTGATGTTGTGGCGAGCCGGCAATGGCATAAGACCAGACGTTGTATTGTTTCAGCCATTTTTGCATTGCATGCTGTTGCAATGGACCCATAGTGAAGGTCATTTTTACGGTGCCAAGTTGTTTTTTGCCGGTTGGCTGATAACGCCAGCGCTTGACGGCTTTCATCGCCGCTCGCTCAAACACTTTTTCCGGAAATGAATCCAGTGTATCAACGGCAATCACCGCACCTTGCTCATCAACCATATAACGAATGGTGACGTAGCCAAACCAGCCATTCCGAGCAGCATCCTCCGGATATTCCGGCGACACCCGTTTTATCGCTTCCAGTTCAACCGGATTTTCGTCAGGCAAGTTTTTGTTGATCATCACGCCTTGGGTTAATTTTGCCAGTAAGGCGGTCGCAGCGGCAGATTGGGCTGCGCTCAGCTTGGGTTTAATTTTGGTCACCATCGTTGCTGCTTCCGGGTGCCCGAGGGCAACGGCCAGTTCAAAATATGCCAGCGCTTTGACTTTATCTGTAGCTTGACCCTCACCATTAATTGCCATTGCGGCGAGGTTAAAAGCTGCCTGTTCATTGGCAATGGGCAGGAGTGCTGAGAACTCATATTGCGCTGTGGCGTAGTCTTTTTTCTCATACGCCTGCAATCCGGTCAGAAAGTTAGCGTAAGCGGCGGTGTGGTGGAGTACCAATACCGTAAGTAGTAGTTTGCGAAACATAAAAATCCCTTTAGACAGCTGACAACTCAACGATATTTGGGTCTCGAAGCCATGGTTTGACGTTTGCGGTGATCGAACCTGCGTATCAAAAACGCGGGTTCTATTAGCGTGATGAGATGAATAGCCTAAATAGATTGCCATTTTATTGCAAATAATTATTTTTATGTTTACATTTTTTCCGAATTTGGCAGATTGACAGCGCACCGCCGCCGCATCATATTAATGTTCACTAATTCAGCAATTTTATGCAGGTTTGAAATGACGATTCTGAGCAATCAGCACATCGACAAATCATTAGTGCAGGCACCCAAGCCTGCCAATCTGCATTGTGTTGCGGCCGATTACCACCTCTCTGAGTGGTTCGACGAGTAGATCTCCCTTCGACATCCCCCAATTTTTGGTGTTCAGGCTTTTGCGGGTCTGACTGCTAAAAAACTTGCAGGATGCATTGTTAATCACCCGGACGTGATGTGACCCCACTGGCGATAACCCATATCCCTGAAACCAGGTTTCAAGGCTGACGGATGAATGCCATCAACATTTAAAAAACTTTTAAAACTACAATAAAGCAGGATCACAAAAATGAAAGCACACGTCCTTTTAGGCGCTGTTGCGTTATTGCTATCAAGCAATGCGCAGGCCTGTCTGTTACAAGAATCCGAGAGCAACAATGCAGAAGCGACTGCTGACAGCGGTTTATGCAGCAACCAGCAAGTCGCTGGCGCCATTGGCAATAGCAGTGATGTCGATTGGTACAGTTTTGACAGTACCAGCACCGGTAATATTTCGGTGCAATTAAGCCATGGCAGCAATGCCGATTTTGATTTTTATCTCTATCGCAGCAGCGGCAGTTATATTTTGTCCGGTCAAAGCAGCAGTAACCCTGAAACAGCCACCTACAATGCGGCGGCAGCCGGTAAGCACTTTGTGAAAGTCAGTCGTTACAGCGGCACGGGTAGCTACCAGCTGACCGTGACTTTTCAGGGCGCGACCGGTGGCACTGAACCGCCGCCAACCACCAGTTGCACCTATGGCAGCAGGCCAGCCAAACCTTCTGGTTTAACCACTTATTTAACCGGCGCCAGTGCAGACAATTGCCCGGCATTAACGGCAGGGCAAGGCTCGTTGCTGCTGATGGGCGGTGGCGCTGATGTGGACGCGGCTTTTAGTCTGCGCGTCAGCCCACAAATGAAAGGCGGTAATGTGGTGGTGCTGCGTACTTCCGGCACCAATGCTTACAATAGCTATCTGCAGGGGCTGACCAATGCCGCTTCCGTGGAAACCTTGATTATCGACACCGTCACGAAAGCCAATTCTGCTTATGTGGAATGGGCGATCAAAGCGGCGGAAGCGGTATTTATTGCCGGTGGTGACCAGTCTGCGTATTTAAACGCCTGGCAAGGCACCAAAGTGGCCACCGCGCTGGAACATGTTTACAGTAAAGGTGGGGTGGTCGGTGGAACCTCGGCCGGTAACCATGTGCTGGGTAAGTTTGTATATGATCCGGATGGCGTAGCTGGCGCTGTTAGTAGCGAAGTGGTGACCAACTATTGCCATAACACCATCAATATCAGCACTAATTTCCTCAACTTCCCGCTGTTGGCCAATACCATCACCGACACCCATTTCCGGCAACGTGACCGGATGGGACGCTCTGCGGTGTTTCAGGCTAAACTTTATGGTACAGCGGGTGCCAGTGCCCGGGTGATTGCAGTCTCGGAAGCGACTTCGTTGTTTGTCACAGCAAACGGCGTTGGTGTGGTTGACGGGGCCAGTGAAGTTTATGTATTACGCGCTGATGCCCAAACCCAGTACACCCAAATTGTGTGCGGCCAACCGGTGCGGATCACCGATTTACTGCGTTACAAGCTGATGCCTGGCGATAGTTACAATCTGTCGACCAATAGCACCAGCATCGCTCCGACCCGCTTAAGTATTGATGGCCGCAGTACTAGTTTTTATATTCCGGCTTCGCCGTACTGAACACCGTTTTAGTTGAACGCAGCAGTAGGCCGAGATTGGCTTGCTGCTGAATTTAGCGGCAGTTTTATTTCGATAAATCCTTAGCTATAGTCTTTGGGTCATTTGACATAACTCGAAGGATAACCAGATGGACATCAATTATTTAGCGGTGGTGGTTGCGGCAATTTCGGCTTTTATGCTCGGTGGTTTGTGGTATAGCCCGGTGTTGTTTGGCAAGCGTTGGATGCAGGAAGTGGGGCTTACTGAGCAACAATTACAGCATGGCAATATGAAAGTGATTTTTGGTGGTGCGCTGTTGTTCAATTTGCTGAGCGCGGCGATGTTTGCACTGTTTTTAGGCCCGGCGCCGAGTTTAATGCTGGGAGTTGGCGCCGGTTTTGCTGCTGGATTTTGTTGGGTCGCTGCCAGTTTTGGCGTCTGTTATCTGTTTGAGCGCCGCTCCATCGCGTTATTTTTGATCAACGGCGGTTATTGCACGGTGCAATTTACCCTGTATGGCCTGATCTTCGGGCTTTGGCACTGAGTGAACACATTCCGATTTGGATCAGCCGTTTGCTGATCCAAAGCTTTCAGGTCAATTGTTGTTAATCCGTCAGATGTTTGGCCAACCGCTGCAGCAGTTCACCTTCAATCGGCACTGCTTTACCGGTTTTTTGGTCGAGGCAGACAAAGGTAATATCGGCATCAGCGACCACTGTGTCGCTGCCTGCCACGCTGATCACCTGATGGATCACTGCGCTTTTACCGCCGACTTTGCTGAACTGGGTAGCAATTTGTAGTGTTTGGCCATTGGTGGCGGCGTGGCGATAATTGATATTGATGTTCACTATCACCCAGGCCAGCCGCATTTGAGCGAAAAACTCGACATCACCGCCATCTTCCAGATAGCTCCAGCGCGCTTCTTCCAGAAACTCCAGATAACGGGCGTTGTTGACGTGTTGGTAAATATCTAAATGGTAACCACGAACTTTAATCTGGGTCAGATGCGGCATCTTTGCTCCCTCTGGTAAGACCTGTTTCGCCGATTGTGACCGAAATCAGCGACAGCAGCAAGGATGACGGGCATTTTAGAGCCAGGCAAAAGCGTCGGCATACATCTGCTCCCGCACCGCACCTTGCGCCAGAAAAGCGTCCCGCACCACACCAACCATGGCAAAAGGACCAGCGATGTAAATATCAAAACCAGCCAGGTTGGCATGGTCGTCCAGCACCGCCTGATGGACAAATCCGGTGCGGCCTTGCCAGTCAGCGCCAGGTTCCTGTACCACCATATGCAGCTGATATTCCGGGTGGGCGGCTTGCCAGGCAGCGAGTTCAGCTTCGGCATAACCAGCCTGTGAATGGCGTAAACCCCAGTACAGCTGTACCGGTCGTTTGATATCGGCATTGGCGATGGCGCTGGCGATACTGTGTACATAAGAAAAGCCGGTGCCACCGGCCAGTAAAATAATTGGTCTTGGGCTTTCTTCGCGCCAAAAGGCTTCACCTAAACCCACTTGCACCAGCACTTCGCTGCCGGCATTTAAATGCTCGGTTAAATGCGCCAACGCCTGACTGGCGTAAGCGTCAGTGACCGCGCCGCCAATTTGTAATTCCAATGCTGGCTGACCGTCACAGCTAAAACCCGGTGCACAGGCGATGGAAAAAGGGCGTTTATCGGTGTCGGATAAGTAAATTTGCAGATATTGGCCGGCTTTAAATTCCACCGGCGCTTTTGGGGTCAAAATGACTTGCTGCACCGTTGGCGTCAGCGGGCTAATGCGACTAACGGTGCATAACACTTTGTTGGAGGCGGCTTTTTGTTGAGCTTCAGTCATAAGTTCAGTTCTTGTGCTGGCGGTATCAACCGCGAATAAATGGATGCTGTAATACCAGATCGCTGTCCGGATAAGCCAGACAACAGTAGGTAAAATTCATGGTTTTGTCGATATCAGCGACTGGTTCCGGTGGCAGGTAGTGCACAGTGCCGCTTTTTAGCCGGCAGACGCAGGACGTACAGACGCCCTGACGACAGCGAAATGGAAAATCGATGCCATGCGCCAGGGCTGCATCGAGGATAGTTTGCCCGGCTGTTACCTCAAAAGTAACGCCACTTGGCAACACTGTCACCCGATGGTTGCTCATCTTAATAAACCTTTGCTGGTTGCCGGTAAATCGATCCCCAGTTCATCCCAGATATCATCAATTTTTTGCTTCACCGCAGGGGTCATTTCAATCGGCACGCCCCATTCGCGGCTGGTTTCGCCCGGCCATTTATTGGTCGCGTCCATGCCCATTTTTGAGCCTAAACCTGATACCGGCGAAGCAAAGTCCAGATAATCAATCGGCGTGTTTTCAATCAAAGTGGTGTCGCGCGCCGGATCCATCCGCGTGGTGATGGCCCAAATCACGTCCTGCCAGTCGCGGGCATTGACGTCATCGTCGCAGACAATCACAAACTTGGTGTACATAAACTGGCGCAAGAATGACCAAACACCCATCATCACGCGCTTGGCATGGCCCGGATATTGTTTTTTCATGGTGACGACTGCCAGGCGATAGGAACAACCTTCAGGCGGCAGATAAAAGTCGACAATTTCCGGAAATTGTTTTTGCAAAATCGGCACAAAGACTTCATTCAGCGCCACGCCTAAAATGGCCGGTTCATCTGGCGGCCTTCCGGTGTAAGTGCTGTGATAAATTGGGTTTTCGCGATGGGTGATATGGGTCACCGTCAATACCGGGAAGGAATCGACTTCATTGTAATAGCCGGTGTGGTCACCGTAAGGGCCTTCCGGTGCCATTTCGCCCGGTTCCAGATAACCTTCCAGCACAAATTCAGCGCTGGCCGGTACTTGTAAGTCGTTGCTCAGACATTTCACTACTTCGGTGTTGTCACCGCGCAGCAGACCGGCAAAGGCGTATTCAGACAAAGTATCCGGCACTGGTGTGACGGCGCCCAAAATCGTCGCCGGGTCAGCACCTAAAGCCACTGCCACCGGGAAACGCTCGCCCGGATGGGCTTTTTGCCATTCCAGAAAATCTAAAGCACCGCCGCGATGCGACAACCAACGCATAATGACTTTGTTTTTACCCAGCACCTGCTGGCGGTAAATGCCCAGGTTCTGCCGCTCTTTGTGTGGACCCCGGGTCACAGTTAAACCCCAGGTGATCAGCGGCGCGGCGTCGCCAGGCCAACACGTCATCACCGGTAATTTGGTTAAATCGACCTGGTCGCCCTGTAATACGATTTGCTGGCAAGGGGCTTTTTTCACCACCTTGGCTGCCATATTCAGCACTTGCTTAAAAATCGGCAGTTTGTCCCAGGCGTCTTTTAAGCCTTTTGGTGGCTCCGGCTCTTTTAAAAACGCCAGCAATTTACCGACTTCGCGCAAAGCACTGACATCGGGTTGACCCATACCAAGCGCCACCCGCTCTGGGGTGCCAAATAAATTGGCCAGCACCGGAATATCATAACCTTTTGGATTTTCGAATAATAAGGCAGGGCCACCGGCACGCAGCGTGCGATCGGCAATTTCGGTCATTTCCAGCATCGGGTCGATTTCCTGCTTGATACGGGTGAGTAAACCCCGTTGCTCCAGCTGGGCGATAAAGTCACGCAAATCTTTATATTTCATGAGCTTCCACAGGTTTTTTGACTGCTGAGTGCCAGCAGAAAACTTGATTTGGAGAGAATGCTGGCATTATACCCAAACAGTCTAAAGATGCGAGTTTCAGCGGGAGATAAAAGCCCTTGTGGCAGAAAACTTTGGTTGTTCCAAAGCGACCAGCGCTAACGAGGCATAGTAAGCCCAGATGATGCCACCAGCGGTTAGTTTTAGCTTTTAACAGAAAAGGCAAGACGCGACCCCATTCGTTCCCCGACCCCATTCGTTCCGCAAATCCTAAAGATCATGCGTATGTATCAGAGTTACGATCACTTATTTAGCAAGTAGCTATAATGTGCTTTCGGTATTATGTGGTTTATTTTTGAACAGTAAAAATCGGCAACTCCTTGCTTTATCCGTTTCTTATCTGTTAAATTTGTTTTTGCGAGCAATTATATCAATCAATCATATTATTAAATAATCACTGAAAATTAAAATTCCCCTAACCTAGAGAGGTACATATGAAAAAAAGTATAGCTACTGTTTTGTTCTGTGCAAGTTCAATATTCTTACCAAAGGTGTTTGCCGGAACTGCGATAATCCCGTCATATAATATATGGGATGGTGGAGGGAAATCGTGTTTTAAAATTTCGAATATATCCCCCGCAAGTGCCCAAGTTAATGTTAAAATGTACGATCGCGCAGGCGTACCATTTAATGGCACTGTAGCTTCAAAACATATTATTAATCAACTAGGTGTTCCTTTTACACTAGAACCAAAAACAACAGCGTCCTTTTGTATGACCACTGGCGGCAGCAGCGCTCCAGGTTATGGTGTAATTGAAAGCCAAGCAGTTGATTCTGATGCAGGTCAGGTATTTTTAGTTGCTCATGGATATTATACAAACAGTGTACAAACCCAAGCATTCAGCATCTCGATAAATGGTGGTTTATCATTCTAAATAACGGGTCATCAAAATAGATGACTAAGCTACCCTTTAAGCTTAGATGAGGGTATTAGATATTTTGTCTAAATAAGATAGTCCATAGCGTGCTCTCAGCAAAGTGGGCTTCTTTTATTTCAAGAGGTTTAAACAGTAAGCGTAACAACAACCACACTCCGCAGCACGATTGTATTAGTTTCCAATAATGCCAAAATACACCCTTGCCACAAAAATGATGATGGCAATGCTGGTGGTGGCTATTCGCCGTCGCAAGCGAGCAGAACCATGTTATCTGACGCGCAGTAAGTCGTGACCTCAGCAGCGGATGCTGCTGGAAAACTCTCATAAGGATGTAAAAACCTGATGCAATTCTTCCGTAAAACCATGTTCGGCGTGCTGGGCTTGTGCTCGTTACCGGCACTGGCAAATGATCACAATCAATTTGATTATTTTGGGCTGAACATTCAAAAAAGCAGCTACCAGAATATCCAGTTTTTACCGCAAATCAACCCCGTCGCATTGGCACCCTTAACCTACAAAGAGACCCTCTCCGGTACCGGGTTCCGTGGTTTTATTGGTCATCAGTTTAATCATTATGTTGCCCTGGAAGCTGGTGTTAACTTTTATGGCAAAGCCGACTTTCGTGTGACGCAGGAAACCACCGGTGCCGATGGCAAACCAAGTTACAAGACGGTACAAAGTGGTGGTTTTGAGACCTCGGCCGGTGATCTACGGGTGGTCGGTACTTACCCCATCAGTGACAGTTTCTATTTAAAAGCCAATCTTGGGGCGCTGCTTTGGAACAATGAATTGACAACATTGGCTGGAAGTGTGGCGACGCCTGAACCCAAAAAAACCAGTGATAACGGCGTCTCGGCTATAGCCGGGTTGGGTGTTGGTTATGGCTTGAATAGCAAAGTGGCGATCACGCTGGATGTTGAAAAAACCAAAATAGCCGGTATTCATACGCAGAATATTGGGTTGTCGTTGCTGATCCGGATCTGACATGTTTGCTTTGTAAAATCAAGTTCCTGCTACGCTTGTACGGGTCATCATCAATCAGGAAAGTGTTTCAGGCGCAATGCGGTTAGAGCCTGTGCATACTGGTGCTGCCAACTGGCGTCGGCTTGTTGGCTTTTGAGCGTAGCGAAATGTTGTTCCAGCTGCAGCAGTTCCGTCTGGTAGGCCTGCATCCGGACTTGCTGCTGATGTTGCAGAGTTTCAAAAGCCTCCACAGCTGCGGCATCTTTGCCAAAGTAACGGGCGCGTAATTGTTGCTGCCAGTCAGCGCGCTCGGCTGGAGGTAAGTCACCCAGTAACAGCAGCGCTTGCTGATAGGCTGAATCCGGACTGATCAAGCCTGGTTCTGCGCTGCGAAGTTGTTGTTGCAGCTGTGCCAATTTGTCCAGACGCTGCGAAACCGATAAGTGTGGCGCTTCGTTGTCTTGCAGATCTTGCACCGCAAACTGATAAGCAGCGTATTGATGTTCCTGGCCAAACAGGGTTTCCGTCAAGGCGCCGAACAGCTGTTGACGTAAGGTTTTTACCTGCTCAAAACGTTGTAATGAGGTTAAATCGGTCGACATCGTCAACTGGCTTAGCTGTTGTTGATACTGCTGATAGTTTTTCAGCAATCGCTGTAATTCCGCGAGTTCTGCGCTACTTAGTTCGCTGGCCAAATCGGCCAGTGGCTGACATTTGCTGGCTTCGATGTCCCGACATTGTTGCCACAACCGGTCGAGCCATGCCTGCAGATTACCAGGTTGTGCCTGATGCAGGCGGCGGTATTCACTGACTTGCTGCCGCAGCTGTTCCGCCTTGCGTTCCCGGGTTGAAACCAAAGATTCCTCTTCCGGTACTAACGCCATGGTGGTGGCGCTCTGCATCGGATCGGCAGGGGTAACCGTTGTGGCCGGTTGATGCTGCGTGGCCGGTACCGGCGACGGATCGTCCATTGTCAGGTCATCGGCGGCTGGCGGTTGCCACCAGAACATCGCGCTCACCGCCAGCAGCGTCAGTCCGGCCACCCCAAGTTTGTTTTTCATCAAAGCAATTACTCGCGAAACTCAGCTAGCACCGGAAAATGGTCGGATAAATCCCAGCGTTGCCACAGCGCGTCAGCGGTGGTTCTGGGTACTCTGACCTCGTTCCGGCTGAATGAAGGTTGCCGGTGCGCTTTGCTGAAGACCACATAATCGAGATATTCCACCGTGTCATATTTCGCTGCGTAGTAATTAACTCTGGGATCAAAAGTTGAGGCGGTATAACCAGTGGCAGCAGGTACTGTGGCATTGAGGTTTTGCTGCATCGCCTGATAATCGTCGGCAAATTTCAGCTTATTCACGTTAAAATCGCCACCATAAAGTACGGTATCGGCAATTGAAAAGTTCTTCTGCTCCACAAACTGCCGCATCAGCCGGAACTGCGACTGGCGCATTTGCCGGGCTTCGTCGGAATCAAAACTGGCGGCATGCGTTGCCAGCACCTGATAAGCGCGGCCTTGTTTAATCACTTCGGCATAGACAAAACCTTTGTCGGCAAAACAGTCGGTGCCGGTACAATCCGGGAATACCACCTGCTCAGTACGGCCAATTGGATAACGGCTGACAATGGCAACACCACCATTGTAAACATTCACGCCATCCAGTGGTTTGCGCAAAATAGTCGTCTGATAAGGGTATTCGCTTAGCAGCGCACGCAGCATCGCCGGAGAATCGGCCGAAAAAGCTTCTTGCAACAGGATCACATCATAACCGCGCAGATGTGTTGGTAATTCCTGCAGTCGTGCTTCGATATCCGAAGCCACCAGTGGCAGCGCATAAATGTTGTAGGACAGTACTTTCAGCGTATTGGCGCTGGCCAGAGTTTCCGATTGGGTGTTGTGACTGATGGTGTAGTAAAAATCGTCATAACCACCGGTGAAGTTGGCTTTAAAACCAACAGTTGTGGGCTTTAACTGATAACGGGTCTGGTGGCGGGAAATTTGCCGATCGTTGCGCCATGGTGCCTGAAAATCGTCAGCACGCGCACTATGATCAATATTGCTGCCCACCCAGCTGCCGACCATTTTTTGCATTGCGATCACAGTCGAACCATTGGCCGTGAGCACTGTTTCGAAGAGATAACTTTGATTGCGTTTCACGCCCTGATTGCGGTTAAACGCCAGCACCCGGCGCGTCGCATAAGGTGGAATCGCGGTCGCTTCTTGCCGCCATTGACTGCCCATCGTTAACAATGAGCCACTGCTGAAATGGTTCACATCAACAGCCACATGTTCGGCGGTTGAGTTGGTTATATAGACATAACTGTCTGCCTGAGCCGCCTTCGATACCAGCAGCAACGCGACCATCCCGAAAATTATTTTTTTCATCACAAACACCATCAGCCAGAAAATGCTTGTTATTTATGGGTTTATTTTGTTTCAGATTTATTGGTTTAAGATGAACTTTTAGCGGATGTTTATGCTGTGCCGACGACTACTTTGGTTTTTGCGGAGCGGGTTGCTGCGCTTGCTCCTTTCGCCGTTGGCGCAAAAATCCGACTAAATTGCTGGCTAAAAACGCCAATTCCATCATGACTGCAACTGGCGATCCCACCAGAATATTATGATAAATCCAGGCGCAGGCGCCGATGGCCATACAGGTTCGCACCAGCAGTACTTTTTGCTGAAAACTACCGATGGTGCCGACGATGGCAGCCAGAAAGGGCAGTAGTTGCAGCGGGCTTTGGTAGGTCAACCACAACAGCAAGGTCGACAACACGATAAACAACCACATCAATATGGGTTTTGGATAATAAGCCGCCACCAGAAAACGAATGGCAGTGAAACCAACAAACAGCGCAGCGGCAAGTTGTCCTAACACCATAAAATGGCTGGCGTTCAGTGCGGCGGATAAAAACCAGCACAACAATATTGGCTGACGTTGTTGCAGCTGAAAAGCGCTGATACCGGCAACAAAGGCGAATAATGCCAGCAGTTGCGATAGCATATACCCAAAATCATTGAAGATGCGGGTAGGCGGCAACTGAACGAATCCCCAGGAGCTTAGCAGTTCTAAGTGACTGGGGTGAGCGAAGGCGGCCAACAACCCCGCAACTTCAAGGATGACGGGTATAAATGGGAAAGTCAGTTCTGGCATGTTGCTAAATCATGGTCGACTGAATCAGGCGCGGAATGTACGCAACCGGCGGCAGGAACCCGGGTGGATGTGCTGAGGATATGCGAGGACATGTCAGCACAGCTCATTTTTTAATACAGATAAACAGCGCGTTACCAGAGCTCTGGTTCCAGGGCACGATTTTTTCATAATCATGTTCCAGCAAAATCACTTCAAACGCAGGTTCCAGCAGCGCACGCAGCTGTGCAAAATTGACGGCGACCATCGGATGTTGATCCTGCCATTGTTGGGTGACCCCTTGGCTGGTTTTGGCAATCCTCAGGTTCAGGCTTTGCTTGTCGCCTAGGCCTGTATAAAACCAACCCGATTCAAAGATAAAGTCCTGTTGCTCATTGTTAGCAATCTGGCTGGCGCTATGACGTACTTTGGTATTGTTATCAATCAGGTCTTTATCCACCGCATTAAAACAAAATACCCCACCAGGTTTTAATGCCGCCAGCACTTGCCGAATACAGGCAGTTAAACCTTGCGTATCAGCAGCATAATGCAATGAATATAAAAAGCAGGTGATAAGGTCAACTGGCTGTTCGAGCTGAAAATCGCAGATGTTTTGTTGTAAAAATTGCGCTTGCGGGCAACGTTGCCGGGCTAAATCGAGCATCGGCTGGTTCAGATCAAGGCCGGTACACTGAAAACCAGCCGTCAGAAAATGTTCGATATGCGGGCCGGTGCCACAGGCTAAATCCAGATGCTGCCGGCCGCCGTTGCCAAAGAATTGCTGTAGTCTGATCACGCCATGGCTTTGGGTTTGATAATCGATGTCGGCACACATCAAATCGTAATAACCGGATAAATCGGTGTACAGGGCATTAAAGGACATGAGTGCCGCTCTTTGGGGTGGTGGGGCTGACGCCGGGTAGGCATTTTAGCTGAGGCTGGCGCACAAGCGAAGCCTGACGCGAGTTATAGCCGCAAAAGCAGCTTCATGTTATGTTTGAGTGCTGTTTTAACAGGCGACAACGCGGTCGAGTCTGGTTAGAATGAAGCCATCTGGATGTCTGAGGTTTGCCTATGAAAATCGCAAGTAAAATTATCCATGCCGGTCGCAGTAAAAAATGGACTGGTTACAGTGTCAACGTGCCGGTGGTGCGGGCTTCGACCATTGTGTTTGATACCATGGCCGAGCTGAAACATGCCACCGTCCATCGGGGCGATCAGGTGCCTTATTATGGCCGGCGTGGTACTCAGACCCATTTTGCCTTTAGCGATGCGATTTGTGAGCTTGAAGGCGGCAGCGGTTGTGCTTTGTACCCTTGTGGCGCGGCGGCGATCAGCGGCGCTTTGCTGGCCTTTCTGAAAACCGGCGACCACTTGTTAATGGTCGACAATGCTTATGAACCAACCCGCGGCCTCTGCGATAAGCTTCTGAAAAACCTCGGCATTGAAACCACTTATTACGACCCGCTCATCGGTGCTGGAATTGCCACGCTGATTAAGCCCAACACCAAAGTGATTTTCCTCGAATCACCGGGTTCACTGACGATGGAAGTGCAGGATGTACCGGCCATTTGCGCTGTGGCTAAACAGCACGACATCGTGGTGATGCTCGATAACACCTGGGCGTCGCCATTGTTGTTCCGACCTTTTGAGCATGGCGTCGATATTTCGATTCAGGCGGCGACCAAATATATCGTTGGTCACTCAGATGCGATGCTCGGCACCGCCAGTGCCAATGCCAAACATTGGCCTACGCTTCGCGAAGCCGGTTATCTGATGGGTTATTGCGCTTCGGCAGACGATGTTTATCTGGCGGCTCGCGGTCTGCGTACCCTTGGTGTGCGGCTCAAGCAACATCAGCAAAATGCGCTTGAAGTGGTGAAATGGTTGCAACAGCGACCGGAGGTGGCGCATATCCGTCATCCGGCGCTGCCGGAAAACCCGGGGCATGCTGAATTTATGCGCGATTTTTCCGGTAGCAATGGTTTGTTTTCCGTTGTGTTACATCAGGGCGATGCCAAGGCGATAGCGGCGTTTATCGAAGGCATGCAGCATTTTAAGATGGGTTTTTCCTGGGGCGGGTATGAGAGTCTGATCATTGCCAATTTAAATGTGCAGGCGCTACGCACCGCCACGGTCTGGCCTTATCAAGGGCCGTTGCTCCGCTTGCATATTGGGCTGGAAGACCCGGCCGATTTGATTGCTGATTTAGAGCGGGCGTTCAACCGGTTTAATCAAGCTTTAGTGACTCAATAACCCGGCTGCAACGCGCAAGCGCTTCAGCTATAGTGATTCGCATGCGCTCCAACAGGTGAGTCAAGATGCAGTCAGGTGGCAAGCGGTGGTTAGGCTTATTGCTGTGCGGGATCTGCGGCAGTTTTACGGCGGCTGAGGCGGTTGCTCAGTCCGTCGTTGAAGGCGTCGCTCAGTCTGTTGTTAAGTCTGTCGTAAAAAAGTGCCCGGTGCAGATCCGGTTGCCCTACAACAGCAACTGGTTACCCTATATCAAAGTGACCGACGAGACCATCACCGGCAGCGATATCGAGCTGATCCGCCAGGTGATGCAGGATGTTGGCAGCGAGCTGGTGTTGTTATCGATGCCGGAATCACGGGCATTAAACGATTTAGAAAGTGGCAAAGTTGATTTATTGTTTGGAGCCTCTTACACCGACGCCAGGGCACAGTTTGCCTGGTTCAGCAAACCCTACCGCCACGAAGTCGATGTAGTCATCGTGCATCCAATGGTGCTGCAGCGTTATCCAGAACTGACCAGCAAAACCGCATTTTTCGATTTGGCGCGTCGCAAATTGATCGGCACCTTTAATCCCAAAGGCTTTTACGGTGCACAGTTTGAGCAATTAAAACAGCTTGAAGTGGTACAACATCGGTCGGTGGCCATTTTTGACGCTGAGCAGCGCATGGCGCTGGTGTTAAGCCAAAGAGCCGATTTTACCCTGGTCGACGAGGCATCCATCCGGCTAAGCTTTGACGAACAGCCAATGTATCAGCAGTTGCAGATTTTGCCATTTGAGCTGTACCGCGCTGATATTCACCTGATGTTGAGCAAAAAAACCATAGATGCAACCTGTGTTGAACAGATCAATCAAAGCCTGAATAAAATAAGGGGGCGGAGCTAATTGTTTACTATACAAACAATTAGCTCCTCCCCCTTTTTCAATTGATCAGCTACGAAGTCGTGGTTTCTTTGCCAATCACCCGATAAACCACAGCACCAAGCACGGCACCAACAATCGGTGCCACCCAGAACAACCACAGTTGCGCCACGGCCCAGTCACCAACAAACATCGCCACACCGGTACTGCGCGCCGGGTTCACGGAAGTGTTGGTCACCGGAATGCTGATCAGGTGGATCAGGGTTAAACATAAACCAATGGCAACGGGCGCCATGCCTTGTGGGGCGCGTTTATCGGTGGCCCCTAAAATCACCACCAAAAACATCATCGTCATCACCACTTCACAAATCAGCGCTGCCTGCATGCTGTAACCACCAGGCGAATGTTCACCAAAACCATTGGACGCAAAACCGGCACTGACCTCAAAACCAGCTTTGCCGCTGGCAATCAGGTATAGCACGGCACCGGCGGCCAAACCGCCCAGTACCTGCGCCACGATATAGGGCAGTAATTCTTTGGCTTCAAACCGGCCACCGGCCCATAAGCCAATTGAAACAGCCGGATTTAAATGACAACCAGAAATGTGGCCAATCGCATACGCCATGGTGAGGACTGTCAGACCAAACGCCAGCGACACTCCAAGTAAACCAATACCAAGTTCCGGAAAGGCCGCCGCTAACACCGCACTACCGCAACCCCCTAACACTAACCAGAAAGTCCCAAAAAATTCAGCGCCATATTTATTCATTGTTGATCCCTTCAGCTTTTTTATGAAGCACAGCAAGGTTGTGTGCAATTTCAGTGAAGCAGAAAATTATGAATAAAAAAGGGGGCGGCGCTAATTGTTGGCTTTTTCAACAATTAGCGCCGCCCCCTTTTTATGGTTATTGCAGGAAGTTGTCGATATCTTCGCCGGTGAGTTTGCTGATTTGGGTAAATAAGTACCACATGGCTGCCATCATCAGCACCATGCTGGGCAGGGCGATCACCGGATAACTCAATGCCGTCATGGTGCCCAGTTCTTCGTTATAGGCTGGAGTACCGGGCGGGCTAACTAAAATCCATTTTGCCAGTAAATAATTCAGCACCGAAGACAGGAAAAACGAACCGGCTAACATTTGGTTGGTGACATCTAACTTGTGTTCAAACTGCGGCACCAGCTGTTTGCTTTCCAGCACTTGCTGCAGTTTTGCCATATTCAGCAGCTGGGCGTTTTCCAGCAAGGTTTTAATCAGATGAAATTTACTGTGCTGACTAAACCACACCAACAAACCAATAATGCCAGGCACGGCAGCTTCTTTAATCGCGATGTATTTGGGGTCGAGTTGCAGCAAACTCATACCGCCAGTTAGCAGCACGCTGATAATACCGACCACCGAAAAGAAATTCACTTTGCCGGATTTGAGCAGTTCCCACAGACCAAAACCGACCGGAAATGCCAAAGCGATCACCAGGCCCCAAACTGGGCCTAGGTACTCTTCCGTACTGAATTTACTCAGAATAATGACCGGCAGCACAATGTTAAAAAGTAGATTGCCAAGTAAACCGTTGGACTTTTTTTCGACAGGTGGTGTCGCAGATGGTGTGGAGGTATTCATGATATTCCTGGGTCAGGCCAATAACAGCTGACGATTCGCCCTTGTTGATAACGCTAGTTTTACCATATTGCGCTGGCGAGTTGCCAGAAAGACGATGAAAAACGTCTGTCCGACATGTGGCTGGTCAATGTTCGCTGACGGCACCTTTACCTAACCTTTACCCGCAATGTTTGGAGATGAAGCACGATCTTCACTATGTTTAGTGATGAAGGTGGTTTAGAGCAGCAGTTGCCAATCACAGTGGAGTGACTATGTCGATGCATATGAATACCTTGCCAAAGCTCAGCCGTGGCTGGCCATTGTTGTTGGCTTTAACTGCTTGTGGTGGTGGCGAAGCCGCACCGGCGCCGGTGGCAGTTGCTGTCAATCAACCGCCGCTGGTTTCGGCCGGTGCCGATCTGCAAGCCAGTGCTAAAGCCAAAGTCGCACTTTTGGGCAGTGCCACGGACAGCGGCGTTTTGCAATATCGCTGGAGCCAACAAAGCGGGCCTGTGGTCAGTATCAGCAATAGCACACAGGCCAGCGCTGAGTTTACTGCGCCCGAGCTTTATCGCAGTACGACATTTAGTTTTCAGCTGGAAGTCACTGATGCAGCAGGCCTGAGCGCCCGGGATACGGTGCAGATCACAATAAAGCCCTTGCCGATGACTGCATCTGAAGCGGCCAGATTGCTGCAACAAGCCAGCTTCGGACCAACAGCGGCCGATATCATTCAGGCCACTACCATGAGCGCCGAGCAGTGGGTCGCACAACAGCTTGCCTTGCCGGTGACCACCCACGCCGACAAACTACAAAACCCGCCAACTCAAGACCGGCCAGCACCAGTCTCTCGGCTGGAGACCTGGTGGCGGATTGCCTTAACGGCACCGGACCAATTACGGCAGCGCTTGGCGTTTGCCTGGTCGGAAATAATGGTGGTGTCGGATCAAGGCAATGGCCTGAATAATCAGCCGGTTGGGCTGGCAAATTATTACGACTTATTACTGCGATATGGCAGCGGCGCCAACAGTAGCTATCGGCAGTTATTGGAGCAAGTCACGTTATCGCCGGTGATGGGGGTGTATCTAAGCCACCTTGGCAACGAAAAACCAGACGTGGCGCGTAATATCAGACCCGATGAAAACTATGCCCGCGAAGTGATGCAGTTATTTACTATCGGCTTAGTGCAACTGGAACCCGATGGTAAACCCAGACTTGATAGTCATGGCCAAACTATCCCAAGTTATGATCAAAGTATTATTGAAGGTTTTGCCCATGTGTTTACCGGCTGGACCAGCGCTGGTACGGTGCGGTTTGACCGGCCGCGGCCGGATTACATCAACCCAATGATCGCCTTTGCCGACTTTCATGCCAGCGGTGAAAAAAAACTGCTGAATAATACGGTTTTACCGGCAGGACAAAGCGCGCAGCAAGATTTAACCCAGGCGCTGGATAATCTGGCCGGGCATGCCAATGTCGGGCCTTTTATCAGTAAACAGTTGATCCAGCGGCTGGTCACTTCCAACCCTACACCAGCTTATGTCGGGCGGGTCAGCGCTGTGTTTGCCGACAATGGCCAGGGCCAGCGTGGCGATTTAACGGCGGTGGTAACTGCCATTTTGCTGGACGAAGAAGCGCGTAGCGGCGATTCGTTACAAAACAGCCGTTTTGGCAAATTACGCGAGCCGCTACTCAAAACCACCCACCTTTGGCGATTGTTGCAATCTGCAGCGCCAAGTGGTCGTATTCTTACCTTTAATCTGGCCGACAGCCATGCGCAGGCACCACTGCAATCGCCGTCGGTCTTTAACTTTTTCCGCCCGGACTATGCGCCGACCACCGAATTACAGCAGCTGGGGCTTGTGGCGCCAGAGCAGCAAATTGTTACCGACAGCAACGCGCTGAATCTGCAAAACCATCTGTATACCCAAAGCTACCAGAGCATTTTTGAAGTGGTGAATAATCCGGGGCAATATCAAATGCTGGGTCGGTTTAAATCTTATGCCGATCTGCTGCGCCAGCAAGGGCTGACGGCGCTGCTAGACCATTATGCTTTGTTGTTACTGGCGGGTGAGATGCCATTGCAATTACGGCACATCCTGACCGAACTGGCGGCCGGGCTCAGCAACCAAAGTGCTGAGCAACAAGCGGCTGCTCTGTTGTATTTCATCCTGATTTCGCCGCAGTACGCGGTGCAGCGTTAAGGCGGAACCTGACATGGATCAACTCTCAAGACGCGACTTATTAAAACGGGCGTTGACGGGCGGCCTCGGACTAGCGGCGCTGTCATCTTTGCAGCTGACGGCGATGAGCAAAGCGCTGGCGGCGCAGTCGGCCCCCGTGAGCGGTTATAAAGCCTTGGTTTGTGTATTTTTGTTTGGCGGTAATGATTCGGCCAATATGCTGGTGCCACTGGCTGGCGATAGCCTGACGGCTTATGTACAGGCGCGGCAAAGTCTGGCTGTGTCCGGGGCTTTGCCGATCAGTCCGCGGATAGCTGTGGCCGATGGCATTGGTTTTCATCCGGCACTGGCGCCGTTGCAGCCACTTTTTTCGGCGCAGCACTTGGCGTTGATCAGTGGCGTTGGCACGCTGCAACAACCCACCAGTAAGTTGGAGGTGCAGCAAGGCAAGGCGTTGTTGCCGAAAAATCTGTATTCACATAATGATCAACAAGCCACCTGGATGCGCGGACAGGAGCCACTGAGTCTGGAGCGTGGCTGGGGCGCGCAGATGCTGGAACTGTTACAAACCAATGCTGAATTCAGTAGCTGTATCAGTTTATCCGGCACTAACTTATGGCAACGTGGCCAGCTGCTGCAGCCCTTTGGCATGTCGGCCAAAGGTGTGTCTGGTTTAACTGCGCACAATGGCGCCGGCAACCGGGCCACGCTGATGAAAAATCTGCAAGCAGCGTTAATGGCACCACAAACGCAGCCGCTGGCGAACCTGTATGCGCAGTCGAATAGTGCGGCGCAAGCACGTAGTTTGATTGTCGCAGACGCACTGACGCAGGCGCCGACACTGCAAACGGTATTTGCCCCCGACAACCATCTGGCGCAGCAGCTACAGATGGTGGCGAGGCTGATCAGTGTGCAGGCGACACTTGGCGTCGGCCGACAGGTGTTTTTTGTTGGTATGGGTGGTTTTGATACGCATGATGATCAAAATACCGTGCATCCGGCGCTGCTTAGTCAGCTCAGTGCTGCATTGGCCAGCTTTGCCGCAGCCACCACTGAACTTGGTGTTGCCAATCAAGTGACTACCTTTACCATGTCCGATTTTGGCCGCACTTTATCGTCAAATGGCGATGGTACCGATCACGGCTGGGCTGGCAATCAGCTGGTGCTGGGTGGTGCAGTACAAGGCGGCGATATCTACGGTCAGCTTCTGCAACAGCGGCTCGGCTCCGATTTGGATGTTGGAGGTGGCCGGATGATCCCCACCACCGCCAATGTGCAGCTGTTTGCCAGTTTAGCCAGCTGGTTTGGCTTGTCAGACAGCCAACGTCGGCAAATTTTTCCGGCATTGTCGGCTTTTGATGCATCGGTAATGCCGCTTTTCAGATAACTTTTTTACCTGTAAAAAAACCAGTGGTGCTGCGGATGAGGCAGCATCACTGGTTTTTTTTGCTCAGCTCTTGCCTTCTTACTGTATGTCGCATAGTATTTACTGGGTATCACACAGTGTGCGTCATACAGTATATGCCAAAGTGATTTTGCCAGGCTGATTTTAAAAGGATTCAGCAGCGTCAAAGCGGCAGGCTATAGGGATCAACCATGACCGAAAACCGATTAGACAAAATGCGTGGCGAGCTACGCCGTGGGGTGCTGGTGCTGGCGGTTCTGGCATCGCTAAAGCAACCGCATTACGGCTATTCACTGCGTAAACAATTGCAGGACGCCGGCATCGACATTGATGAAGGCACTTTATATCCACTGGTCCGGCGCTTGGCCGAGCAAGGCCTGCTGGATAGCGAATGGCAACAAGCCGAAGGCCGGGAACGGCGTTATTACCAACTTTCAGCGCTGGGCAGTGAATTATTGCAGCAACTTTCCGAAGAATGGCAACAACTCAACGGTGCGCTTGGCAACTTACTGGAGAAACAATAATGGAACTGGTGGATCGTTATATCAGCGCAGTACAGCGTTATTTACCCGAAGACAAACGTAGCGACATCGGCCGCGAGCTGAGTTCGCATTTGCTGGATCAGCTTGAAAATCAGCAGGACGAACTGGGTCGCAAACTCAGCGACGACGAAGTGGCTGCAACCCTGCAACAGTGGGGACATCCGCGGCAAGTGGCGGCGAGCTATATACCACCGACTCCTTTGGTCAGCTCGGAGCTGATGCCGGTGTACAAACAAACGCTGATTTACGTGTTTGGCCTGATCTTTTTGCTGCAGTGTCTGGGGAGCAGCATTCATTTTTTACAGACGGATTATTTCAAAACGTTGCAGTTTTTAATGCAGTTGCTCTTTGGTTTTTTTGATACGGCAGCGACTGCTTTTATGGTGGTGACGCTGCTGTTTTACGCTTATAGCGCTGGCGGGGCTGACAATAGCTGGTTACTGTCGAAGCAATGGCGGGTACAGGATTTACCGCCGGTCAGTCGCCCCTGGCAACACATGAGCGCCACTGATTTACTGACCGATTTGGCGACTTCAATTTTTCTACTCATTATTTTATGGTATCCGCTGTGGATGTCGGCGGAGACGTTGGCCGGTATCCGGGTGGCGCTGAATCCGGAAATTCAGCAATGGGTGCCATGGCTTTCGGCATTGTTAGTGGTGTCAGTGCTGGCCAATTTATGCTGGGTGTGGCGGCCGTACTGGACCAAACTTACCTTGAGCATCAATGTCGCGTTAAACCTGGTGTTCAGCCTGAGTTTTCTACTGTTGTGGCTATCACCGATGTTATTGGTAGGTACCGAAAATCCATTACCAAGACTGCTGACCATTGCCGAGTTAGATCGGGTACTGCGGAATATTTTCCTGCTGGCTGGGTTATTTTGCCTCTATGAAGTGGGCAGGGATCTGTACCGGTTACGGCAGTTATCCAGATAACACCGCCAACCAAACCTCTGCATCTAAATGCGGGCAGCAAAAAATAACTAACCTAGCCGCCCGCACTTGTCCTAAAAATCTCTGTCCGCTAGTCAGTTGATTTGCAGGAAGTTTTTTCTGTCATAAATTTAGATACAAAACCTAACAAGAATTCTGGTGTTAAAGCGAAGCGTTCTCAATTGCATGCGTATGATTTTATTCAAGTTTTTTAGCTTTAATCCTCGACATCCGGCGTCAGTTGACTAAAATACTCAACAATTGCTGCGACGCCTTTCTATACAGCCGTCGCTTTCACCCGCCCAAATCAGGAGCCAAGCCATGCAAGGCCATCCCGCTATCATCACCGTGCTGAATGAAGTGCTGACCTCAGAACTCACTTCCATTAATCAGTATTTTTTACACGCCCGCATCTACAAAAACTGGGGTTTGGCTGAGCTGAACAATACCTGTTATAAAAAATCCATCCGCGATATGAAACAAGCCGACGAGCTGATCGAACGGGTATTGTTTTTGGAAGGATTACCGAATTTACAAGCATTGGGCCGGTTACGCATTGGCGAAGACACCGAAGAAATGCTGCAGTGCGACTTAGATTTTCAGCAAGAGCAATTACCGCTGCTCAAACAAGCCATCGCCCTTTGTGAGCAGCATCAGGATTATGTCAGCCGGGAAATCCTGGTGGAAATTCTGGAACACGAAGAAGAACATATCGATTGGATCAACGCGCAGCAGTATCAGATTGGCGTGATGGGTCTGCCGAATTACCTGCAATCGAAAGTAGGGGAATAACACATGCACGGTCAACAACAGATTATCGACGCGCTGAATTTATTGCTCGCCAACGAGCTGAGCGCGATGGACCAGTATTTTATCCATTCACGGATGTATAAAGACTGGGGTCTGCACAAGTTATTTGAGCGCATCGACCACGAAGTGGAAGATGAAAAAGGCCATGCTTCCTTGATTATCGAGCGGATTTTATTCCTCGAAGGCACGCCGGATATGGTGACCCGTGATGGGCTGCAAATTGGCAAAGATGTACCGGCCATGCTGCAAAACGACCTGAATGTTGAATACGCTGTAGGTGTTTTACTGAAAAAAACCATGGCGTTATGTGAAGCACAGCAGGATTTTGTGACCCGCGCAATGTTGCAGCAACTGCTGGACGATACCGAAAACGACCACGCCAAATGGCTGGAGCAGCAACTGCGTCAGATCAAAATGTTTGGTTTACAGAACTACTTACAGTCGCAAATTTAACACTAGATCCTTGGCAGGGAGTAGTGTGAGGTGCTGGTGAAAACCCGCACCTTTTTTATTTCAGTTGGCTGCTAACATCAGCGCCATATATTGTTTTTTATATTCGGTTTGTGCTGATAATTCGACTTCAGAGAGTTGCAACTGCAGGTAGCCTTCAGTCAAGACCAGACTTTGGATTGATGTATTTAAGCGAGTGATAATTTCTGCACCGGCACTGCCCTTATTACAAGCAAAGTAAGCTGCTGTGGTGGCAGTTGCTTCCGCCACCGGAAAAGAATGAACCTGTTGTTTAAAAGCTTCTGGCAACATAAACGGATATTCAAGGATTAAATCCACCCGCTCCTGCACCAGCATTGGCCATAATTCCCCAATACCGACGCCACTTTGTCTGAGATATAAGTATTTCGATTTTTCCGGAGCGCGAAGCAGTGGATCCAATTCAACACCATAAGAACGATCGGCATCAAGTCCAAGCAGCACCCTGGCATTTTTTGCCCAAGCGGAATCTAAACTGACTTTACCAGACTGATCTCGTAGGAACTGCAATTTTCGCTGCATACGGCTATTTTTTAAAACATACAAGCGCAGGCTAAGTACCAGGGTAAATGGTTCACTATAATGGAAAAGTTGCCGCCGTTGCGGTGTGCTGAGCACACCGGCCATGCAGCCTTGTGGATTTTCCAATGTTAATTGCATCGCTTTGGTATGGTTCACCAGATGAAACTGATATTGCAGGTTTTTTGTATGGGTCAGAATTTCCCGGATAAGTTTTTTATCAATAGATTCATTCGGTTGCGCTGGCAACGTTAACCAGTTAGGGGGCATTTTACTGTAAAACGTTACTTCCATTGCGTTGCTCTGGCAACAGCAGAAAACACCGTACAACAACCATAAGGAAGCAAATTTCATCTGAAAAGCTTCTCCCTAGCCGACTTTATTTCAGCATAGTAAAAACTTCTGCTGTTTGCTGTTAATTCCTCTGAAAACGCCGAGGGTAGAATCGGGAGATCTATGGAAAAATCTATAGATCTCCTGGATTTATTTCAGCTTTTACTGCTGTTGTAAGTTTGATCGCCGCTGCTCGGCTTTTTTCTTGTATTGCTCGCTTTCCCGGAAAATTTGATGCAATTTTTCAGCTTCGGCATTGTAAGGTAGTATAAAACCAGCTGCTTTAAACAGTTCTCGATGTGCCGGCGACGCGACTCCTGACAATCGTTTGGTATGTTCACTGCTTAATTGCTTGAAGTTGCCTAAGAACTGCTGCACATCTTCTGAGCTTGCATTAAACATCATCATAAACATCATCACAGTCACATCGACTTCTTCTGCAGGTATTTCTTGCTGTTGTCGCATTAGATCCTGAAGTCCTAGCCAATCTTTTTTCTGAAGTAATGCAGTCATTTGCTTCGTATTGTCGAGATTCTCAGCAGATAAATCTTTCATCCGCTGCGATGACTGCTGCTGCATTTTTAAGTTGGTTAGATAATACCTTTCAGGTAAATCCCGGACTGTGGCAATACCAATGGGCCATTGCTCCGCTTTTGGACAAGCCGCAACTTGCTGTAATAGCTGGTTAAATTCAGTCTGCAATTGCTGCAGCGCCAGCAATGGCGTCGCGTCTGGTCCGTCTTTTTCAATTGGCAATGCTGGTTGTTGCTGCAGTAATTCACTCAGTTGCTGCGATTCTTGCTCAGGCAAGAGCAGCAGCCACTTGCTTCGCACGTCAGCAGACCGCGGCAAAATCCCTGCAGCCAATAAAGTGCGCACCTTGCTGATTTGTCGCGTCAGCTGTTGCTCTGAAGTGGGCAATGGAATGAGATCAAAAGCATTGGGGGCTTGTGGATGTATGCTGGCCGGGATACCTAAAGCACGCCAATAATCAAATAGCTCAGCACTGGAGTTTTCTGCCGCTAATAAGGTGAGATTGTAAGGACGAAAGTTGTCTTGCCACTGCTGCTGCAAATCGCCTTTATAGTGTTGCTGTACCATATCAATCAGCGGCAGTGGCAAATCCAGCGCGGTAAACGCTGCCAGATCGCCAAGAAAGGGCTGGAGACCGGCATCGATAAATTGCTGGATAGTTGAAAACGGGATCTGTGGATTAGCGATAACAACACGACCGAGCAAACTCAATTCCATATGCGTGAATAAATACGGGCGGTCAGCGGTGTCATGTTGTTGAATCAGTTGCAACAGTTGATCATAATCCTGCTTGCCGATGGCAGCCTGCACATTGAAGAACGTGTCTTTATCGACGTTGATGTTGATGTGCCGAATCCGTTGTTCGAAATGGGCAAAGTTCTCTTTTCTCGCCGATTGCCGAAACTGAAACACCTCTAAATCGCCACCAACTGCCTGTAAAGCTTGCAAGGTGACCGGCTTTTTAATACCAATTTTAATATGTAAATCAATCAGTTGATTGGTCAGACTGACCCGCTGTTGCTGCAATTTCTGGAAAGATGTCCCGAGCTGTTCTGCAGACGGGCAAGTTTGCACTTCGGCCCTAGTGTTGCCGGTCAAAGAAGGCTGGTTGTTTGGCGCTGAACTCGCCGATTGTGGCGGTAGGACTGCTGGGCTTGGTTGTTGTGGTTGCTCAATCGGGTTGTTGTTGGTTCCGACAGCGGCGCTCTCTGAACCTGGCCAATAAGCCCAGCCGAGCAATACCACGACCAAAGCCACGCCAATTTTGATCACTAACTTCATGAAAATCCTTATGTTTGGATAAAAGCCTGAGACGTACTCAGTCGCATCCTTGTAAATATCCTGTGATATGAAAACGTTTTTGTCTCTGTTTTGTCAACATAAATCGCTGGCAAAGTGTCGGCTGTGCGGCGGATTGCCTGCGGCGAGTCGCGCCCTACGCCAAAAACACACTTAACATATTGTTTTAGAATAAAAAATATCGTAGGGCGTACTCACCGCGTAAGCGGTAGTACGCCGAATGGCACTCACCGCGCTAGCGGTAGTACGCCATGATCCAATGTCAGTCGCCAGACGTTATATCTGCGGTATTAACGCTGTTTCTTTTAAAAATTCATCGATAAAAACGATTGAATTCACTGATAAAAATTGATTTAGCTCATTCTATTTTACGACTACCTTTAATGACGTGTACCGCTCTAAGCAATCAATAAATTGCTTCAAATCATAACTAAAGGATCTACACCATGGATAATCCACAAGCTAGCAAAGGTAAATGCCCGGTGATGCACGGGGCCAACACCTCAGCCACGACTTCGACCCAGAATTGGTGGCCGAACGCTTTGAATCTCGACATTCTGCACCAGCATGATCATAAAACCAATCCGATGGACCCTGACTTTAACTACGCCGAAGCCTTTAAATCTCTTGATCTGGCCGCTGTTAAAACCGATTTAAAAGCACTGATGACCCAAAGCCAGGCCTGGTGGCCGGCGGATTGGGGCCATTACGGTGGCCTGATGATCCGGATGGCCTGGCACTCAGCCGGAACTTACCGCATCGCTGATGGCCGTGGTGGGGCCGGTACCGGTAATCAACGTTTTTCGCCGCTGAACAGCTGGCCAGACAATGGCAACCTGGATAAAGCCCGCCGTTTGTTGTGGCCAATCAAACGCAAATATGGCAACAAATTATCCTGGGCCGATTTGATGATCCTGGCCGGTAATATGGCTTATGAATCAATGGGTTTAAAAACCTTTGGTTTTGCCGGTGGCCGTGCTGATATCTGGCATCCGGAAAAAGATATTTACTGGGGCTCAGAAAAAGAATGGCTGGCGCCAACTGCCAACGAGAACAGCCGTTACAGCGACGATCGCAAGCTGGAAAACCCACTCGCCGCAGTGATGATGGGACTGATTTATGTTAATCCGGAAGGGGTGGATGGCAATCCGGATCCACTGAAAACCGCCGCCGATATGCGCGAAACTTTTGCGCGGATGGCGATGGATGATGAAGAAACGGTGGCGTTAACTGCCGGTGGTCACACCGTGGGTAAAGCGCACGGCAACGGTAGCCCTGCCAACTTAGGCCCGGCGCCGGAAGGTGCGGACATTCATGAACAGGGTTTTGGCTGGATGAACCATCAAAGCCGTGGTATTGGCCGCAATACCGTCACCAGCGGTGTCGAAGGCGCCTGGACCACTCATCCAACCAAATGGGACAACGGTTATTTTTATCTGTTGTTCACTTATGACTGGCAACTGACCAAAAGCCCGGCCGGAGCCTGGCAGTGGGAGCCGGTCAGTATTCGCGAAGAAGACAAACCGGTGGATGTGGAAGACCCGTCCATTCGTTGTAACCCAATGATGACCGACGCCGATATGGCGCTGAAAATGGATCCGGCGTATCGCCAGATTTCGGAGAAGTTTTACGCCAATCCAGCCTATTTTGACGAAGTTTTCGCCCGCGCCTGGTTTAAGTTAACGCATCGTGATTTAGGGCCAAAAGCCCGTTATCTGGGGCCGGATGTACCGTCTGAAGACTTGATTTGGCAAGACCCGATCCCAGCCGTGGATTATCAGTTATCAGATGCTGAAGTGACTGAGCTCAAAGCGAAAATTCTGGCTACTGGCTTACCGTTAGCTGAGTTAGTAGCAACAGCCTGGGACAGTGCACGGACCTTCCGCGGTTCTGATTTCCGTGGTGGTGCCAACGGTGCCCGTATCCGGTTAGCACCGCAAAAAGATTGGGCAGGCAATGAGCCGGCACGGTTACATAAAGTGTTGCTGACGTTGGCTCAGTTGCAGGCGGGTCTGAGTAAAAAAGTCAGTATCGCTGATTTAATTGTGTTGGGTGGAACCGCGGCAGTAGAACAAGCCGCCCGCGCAGCTGGTTTTGCGATCACAGTGCCCTTTATGCCGGGTCGTGGTGATGCTACGGCCGAGCAAACTGATGCCGCGTCTTTTGCGGTACTGGAGCCAATTCACGATGCGTTCCGTAACTGGTTAAAACAAGATTACGCCGCTGTACCGGAAGAGCTGATGCTGGATCGGGCGCAACTGATGGGCTTAACCGCGCAGGAAATGACCGTGCTGGTTGGCGGTTTGCGCGTGCTCGGCGCCAATCACGGCAGCAGCAAACATGGTGTATTCACTGATAAAGTTGGCGTGCTTAGCACCGACTTTTTCACCACCCTGACTGATATGGCTTACAGCTGGAAACCGGCCGGTAAAAACCTGTACCAGATTGTCGACCGGCAAACTGGTGCGGTGAAGTATACCGCCACCCGCGTCGACTTAGTGTTTGGTTCGAACTCGGTACTGCGCTCTTATGCAGAAGTTTATGCCCAGGACGACGCCAAAGAGAAGTTCGTCCGCGACTTCGTCAAAGCCTGGACCAAAGTGATGAACGCTGACCGCTTTTGATTAAAACCTACTAAAAGCATTAACCAACAACGCCAGTCCCGAAGACTGGCGTTCTTTTTTGCTGATCTTTTTCCGCCATCAAGCCGTTTAACCGCCATCAGCGATACAACTTCGTTCACCCCCATACGGCTAGATCCCAGGAAAAAGCATGACAGTGCAGGTGGTTTGGTTTAAACGTGATCTTCGTATAGCGGATCACCGGCCATTGCTGGAGGCCAGTCAGCACGGGTCTGTGCTTTGTCTGTATGTGCTGGAAGACGATTATTGGCAATTGGCCGAAACCAGCAATCGGCAGTGGTTGTTTGTGCGGGATTCGTTGTTGGATCTGCAGCAACAACTCGCTGCAATTGGTGGCAGTTTGCTGATCTTACGCAGTTCGGTTGGTGAAGCGTTAACGCTGCTGCAGCAAAAGGTGGGGACTTTTAAGCTGTACAGTCATGAAGAAACCGGCAATCTGTGGACTTATCAACGGGATATTCAGGTGGCGGTTTGGTGTAAACAGCAGGCAATTGCCTGGCATCAATCGGCGCAAAATGGCGTGCGCAGGCCTTCCCGCAAAAACAAATCAGCAAAAAGCAAAACTAAAACAACAGACAAAAATGCCGACGCCTGGCACCTGCACTGGGAGCAATGGTCGCAACAACCGCTATTGCCGGTTCCGGCTGCGGTGCAGTTTGCGAATACCGACGAAATAGTCGCACAAGAGCTTGTTAACAATGGTATTACCGCAAAGGTAATGGCCATCAACGAGTTGCCACTGCAAATCTGTAATGACGAATATACCTGTCCCGGTCGGCAGCCAGGTGGACGGCAAGTGGGTTTGGCGTTGTTGGATAGTTTTTTGGCGCAGCGCAGTCAACGTTATCAGTCGTCAATTAGCTCGCCACTGACCGCCGAAAGTGGTTGCTCAAGGCTCAGTGCACATCTGGCTTACGGCACTGTTGGCCTGCGTGAGGTGTTGACGCGGCTGGATTATACGCTGCAACATCACCCCGATCGGCTCTGGTGTCGCAACCTGTCGGCGTTTCGCTCGCGGCTGGTTTGGCATTGCTATTTTATCCAGAAGCTCGAAAGTAACCCGGACGCCGGACTGGTGAACCTCAACCGCAAATACGACGCGCTACAGCGGCCTTGGGATGAAAGTAGATTTATCGCCTGGAGCCAAGGCAAAACCGGCTGGCCGCTGGTTGATGCCTGTATGCGTTATCTGATTTACCACGGCTGGCTGAATTTCCGGATGCGCGCCATGTTGGTGTCCGTCGCTTGTTACACCTTAAAACTGCCATGGCAGCCGGTGTCCGACTATCTGGCAACGTTGTTTGTCGACTTTGAACCCGGCATTCATTACCCGCAAATTCAGATGCAAAGCGGCACCACCGGCCAACAGGTGCTGCGTATTTACAATCCGGTAAAGCAAGCGCAAGACCTGGATCCGGAAGGCATCTTTGTCCGGCGTTGGCTGCCGGAATTGGGGCAGGTGTCGAATGTGTGGATTTTTGAACCCTGGCGGATGCCAGCTCAGATGAAACTTCGCACTGGCGCGCACGGTTATCCGCTGCCGCTGGTTGATTTTGTCAGTAGTCACCGTGAAGCCAAAGACGAAATTTCGTTGTTACGCAGCGGCGTAGCGGGGAAAGTAGCGAAAGGCACTGCTCAAAAAACCTCATCCCGCGCAGTGGTGGTAAAGCCAGCGCAAAACCCAACAGCAGCGGGCCATGATGATTTCGGGCAACTGAGTCTGTTTGATTAGTCGCCTGGCGTATGCCTGCGTTCCAATTGAAGCTACAGCTTGCGCCAAATCAGCCAACTCAAGGCCGCCAATATGCCAATAATTGCCATGCCGACCCAGTTGAATTGTTGTTGGATATTTTCGACATAACGGCTGGCCGATGGTTGCGCTGCCGGAGCCTTGGCAGAGGTTTTGGGTTCCACTGTATAAGCCGTCACGACATTTTGTATCGGCTGGCGCTGCGCTTGCGACGGCATCGCTTGGGCTGAATTAATGTTCAGCGGGCTAAACTTCAGCCGTTGCCACTTCTGCTCAAACAGTTGCCGTTGCTGCGATTTGTGATCGGCGCATCGCACAAATTCCACTTCAGACAACTCTTTCTGACGGCAGTGGCGCGGCACCTGATAAAACTCGGTCCAGGCGGCGGCTTTATCTCCTTTAAAAATAGCATTGCGGCCAGACCAGGCTGGCATCTGTTGCAGTGAGACATCCGCATATTTTGATGGCGTTGGACGACGGTTTTGAGACGTTTCTTGTTCATCGCCTGCTCCATCGCTCGGCGCTTCATCTAATGAAGTATCGGTAACCGGCGAGGTGCAATGCGCTGCAATTTTCTGAAATAACTCACGGTCTTGCTTATCCAACCGCTCGCCTTCAGCAAAGCCATAACCAGCATTCAGGCGTTTGCGAACCTGCTCTTTTTGCTGCTTTAATTGGTCACATTTCGTTTTAGTATATTGTTCTGCAGCCCATAGCGGGCTGTGTGTCAGAATAAACAGGGACAGAAAAATCCATTTCATAAGGGGTGCAGGCGTTTCCAGAGTCGGGAGCGCATGTTAGCTAAAATGGCGGTGGTTGGGCAATGTTGGTTTTTCAGTAAACGGGAGAAGCGCTCGTGAGAGAGCTAAAAGTCTTTCAGGGTCGCACTCTGATTGGTCATTTATTAGAAAGAAAGCGTCACGCTTTTTTTACAGTGCGTCGAGGGTCAGGTCTTTTGTGACCCCAAGGTACTTTTGCTAAGTGCATGGCAAAAAGCAAGACCTGACCCCCAAGGTACTTTTTTGTATGTTACTTGATGATCACCAACGCGACCTCGGAGTTCGGCCGATGCATCACAGGAGTATTGGAGGCGCTTGAACTCCACTCCATTTTGTCTCAACTTACCGGTAAGGGTCCGGCAGAAGATCAGATTTAACTCTTCAGCATCATAATTATGCTGAACTGGGGCAAATTTATCTAAAGCTTTGACCCATGTAAGATTAGGGATACGGTCACGTCTAGAGTTGGGGCCTGCTTGGTGAATATCACAAATCCAAATGTGCACAATATGCAGTAGCCTGTCCATATCAACTACAGCGTTCTTCGCCGGGTTATAGTCCTTAGAACGTTTCAATGTTGCTAAGGTATGTCCTGGATGTGCGCGGAGTAACTCTGAATTTAGCTTTCCAAAGTACCGCTCGACGACTGGCTTCAGGTAGGGGGTTGCAGTTGGATTCTTGCCTGAATTAATTAAAAGCTTGCTCAGTGCTAACTTGAAGTCTCTATCATCAAATTCCTTGCCATTATCAGATACTATTAGCTCCGGTTTACCGAAGCATAACCAAGAGTTCTTAATGTCAGGGTATCTACTTAATACATAGTCTTTGGGTAAAAGAGCATGCTTCAAAGCTCTCGCCACAGACACAAAGCTAGGAGGTGTGAACCCGATATAGAAACCAAGTACAGAGCGCGAATGTACATCACACAGCGTTGTCACCCAAGGCCTTCCAAGCGGGATAAAACTTTCTTTTTCGACAACAAAAAAATCGAGTTGGGTATGGTCAATTTCGACTCTTTCCAGCAGGCGATTGGTTTTTACCATCTCAGCAATATTTTTGAATTCCTTAGCCGCCTTGAACTTGCCGTTGCATTTTACCGCCATTTCATAAGGCGAAATTTTATTGAAGCGTACCCAAAAAGTCTGAATTGAGGGGGCTTTGAGTTTCAAACCAGACCTTTGATTAAACTGGAAAACTAGGTGCTGGAGATAACTGTAAGCGCTGGATATTGCGCCTGACTTGGTGTCTTTAATTCGATCCAGAGCTTGTTGAATGAGCTCCTCCATTTCTATGGATAACCTATGCGTTTTGTTACCACGTTCACTGATATTCGGTGACAATGCCTTTATCGAACGGCCTGACGCGTCGTAAATTTTGGCCCAACGTTTAATTGAAGATATGGATGGTGTTTTCTCGGCAAATTCTGTTTCGAGTTCGTTATAGATCGAAGCAAGGCGTTGGTTTGAAAGTACTCCGTTGCATAATCCGCTTACTTTACTGAGTACTTTCCAGCGGAATATAGCTTGTTCACGCTCTCTTTCTGGTAATGCATCTAAATGCTCATAGGAATCAGCGTCATCTAAATGCTGCTTCACCTCCTTACGAAAAACTTCTTTAAGTTCGTCGTGAATAATATGATCCGGCACAGGAAATATTTGTTCAAAGACTTTATCCATATTGCACTCAATCACAGGCGGTGGTCGATGAAATACGGTATTGGAATCTAACGGTGCATATAGTGGGAAAGACAGCTGCTTTTTGGTGACCAGATTGAGTAAGTATGAAATTGTCACACTTTCCTGCAGCTGAAGTTGTTGGGATAAGCTACTTACTGATATCGGGGATTTCGATATGAGTTTCAGGATGTTTTCTTGTTCAGCTGTATTGGGGGCACAGTTCATATATCTATGAGCTAGTTTGAGGTTTTCGGCCATCTCACCACGTTTTAGCTGTCTGTCAGTCACCAGCTCTAAACGAAGATCTCTATCAGCAAATGTCTTTTGTAACAACGCCCACCGTTGACTAAACTTGTCTGTGAGGGTTATGTCATGGGGTTTAATCTCGAAATAGACTTCCTGCTGATTATGTAATCTAACCAAAAAATCAGGGGTGTAGATGAGAGGGCGATTTGTGCCTTCTATTGGAAATGCAAACTTTTGAGGTTGAGCTTCAAAATCGACAACCAGAGGAGAGAATTCAAAATAGTGGCAAGCGATGAATTCGTTGTAACCTTCGACGGTGACAGAGTCGGGCTTGTGGCAGGAGACAAACCTGAAAATATTGGTAACTGCAGACTTAGTTATTTTCCGCTTCTGCACGTCCAGTCACTCTCGTAACAAAGTTACATAAGCGTGGCATAAAACTACAGAAGTTCAAGTTATGGTTAAAAAAGTTCAACTTATGCTTAAAACGACAATAAATGCAAAAACCACCGCAAGGGTGGTTTTGACATTTATGGCGCACACATCAGGATTCGAACCTGAGACCTCTGCCTCCGGAGGGCAGCGCTCTATCCAGCTGAGCTATGCGTGCGCGACGGTGGGCATTGTATTGTGCCTTGGGGTGGTTGTCCAGCCGCAAAATCTGGCTTTGCGTAGTTTCGTGATTGATGAGTCAAAATTTGAGCAGTTTGGTTGGCGGGGTGAGTTATCCGACTAAAGCAGCTGCGGATTTTGGTTTGCGGCTGTGCCGGATGTCCAGTGGTAGGGTTAGCACGAAGGTGCAACCGGGTTGTGCTGCGGTGGTGGGGGCGAGTTTGATGTGGCCGTGCAGGTTTTGCAGGGTGTTAAACACGATGTTCAGACCAAGTCCCAGGCTGCCCTGGCCCAGTTTGGTGCTGAAGAAGGGGTCGAAAACTTTTGCGGCGAGCTCTGGTGGGATCCCGTGGCCATTGTCGGCAAACTGCAGGAGCAATTGTTGCGCTTCTGGTCCAGTCGGCGTTTCCGCCTGCTGTAGTTGCCAGCTTAAGGAGATTTGCGGCTGCTCGATGTCGGGCAGGCCGTGGTACAAGGCGTTTTCGGTCAGTGCGGTCAGCACTTTGTTCAGCTGCGCCGGATAACCGATCCAGGTTAATTCCGGGCCATCGAGCAGCAGTTTCACCGGGCGTACTGGGTTAAAACTCTGCAACAGGCTGTGCATCAGATCCGGCAGATGCTGTTGCAGCGTAATGGGTTCGGGTTCAGCTTGTTCAAACTGGGCGGAAATTTGTTTAAAACGTTGTACCAATTCGGCGGCGCGGATGGTGCTGCGCTCTGCCAGTTGCAGCATATCGTGGTTTTCCTGCAAACCTTGTTGCAGATCGGTGGCGGACAAAGTTTTGGCGTCGAACTTCTGCTGCAGCCGTTTTATGTGCTCATGGCAGCCGCTGACCGCCGTTAAAATAATGCCCAACGGCGTGTTCAGCTGATGCGCCATCCCGGACACCAGGCTGGTTAAGGCTGCCATTTTTTCGGCTTCGACCAACTGGCGTCTGGTGCTTTGCAAATGATCCAGGCTTTGTTGCAGTGCCCGGTTTTGGCGGCGGATTTTCAATACAAAGAACAGTGTCATACATAAAATCAGCACTGCGGCTGCGATGCCCAGCCACAACTTTTGTTGTTGCGCCGTCGCGGCCAGCTGCGCTAATTCGTGCTGCCGCTGGCTTTGTTGTAACTCCGCTTCCCGGCTGACTAAGCCCAGTTCGGCCGCACTTTGCGCAATCGACAGCGCATACCGTTGTTCGGCTAATTTTTGTTGGGCCGTCAGTGCTTGTTGCATGGCCTGCAATGCTAATTCCGGCTGTTGTTGCCGGTACAATTCGGCCTGCATTTGCCAGCCCCGCAATAACCATTCGGCATGTTGCCGCTGGCTGGCGATGGCCAGGCTTTGGGTCAGTTGCTGCTGCGCTTGTGCCAGCTGGCCGGTTTTTGCCAGGGCTTCCGCCAGTAACAAACCGGGCTCCAGCAAGTCCAGATCCAGCTTGCCTTCGCGCAGTTGCAGGCTGTTGCGCGCCAGTTCAATGACAGTGGGCCATTGCTGCTCTGCTTTTGCCACCTTGGCCAGATTTAAAAACGACCAGGAATAATGATGCTGTAATTGATGCTGTTGACGCAGCGCCAGGGCTTGTTGATGTAAATCGCGGGCGAGTTTGATATTGCCTTCATCCAGTGCCACTTCGCCTAAATTATTTAATGCGACGCCCTGAATGGATGGATCATTGGTCTGAATCCCGTGCTGATAAAAATGCTCGAAATAACGCCTGGCTTCGGCAAATTGGCGCTGTTTGGTCAGGATTAATGCCAGATTGTTTTCAGTTTGCCGGGCATAGTAGCTGTCCGGTAAAAACCGGGCTTTTTCCAGCGCCTGCCGGTAGTGTTGCAGCGCCGGTTGATAGACCCCCAGATTTGCGAAAATACTGGCCAGGATATTGTGGTAACTATACAAAATGGACGGGTCTGTTGAAGCCAGGCTACGCTCTTTTGCCAGTGCCAAAATGGTGATAGCGGCGTTGGTTTCACTGCGTCTATAGGTGTATTCGGCTTTGCTGTACAGCAGGCGGATTTGTTGTTCCAGCGTCAGTTGCAGCTTCGATTGCTGCTGCAAAATTTCATCAATCCGCTGAATACCGCTCAGATAGTCTTGGCGGGCGGCTGCAAATACCGTCTGGCGTAATTGATTAAATTCTGGTTCTGGCATGGCAACTACGGCGCTGCAATATAATGCCAGCAATCCGTAGCTGAGTCTTTTCACGATGGAGATTCAGAAAAAGCAGATTTTTGCAGTATAGCTTTGATACGGGCAGTTGCCAGTCTGATACCGCCTGCTGCGCTGCAGGCGGTGTTGGTTTCTACTTAGCTTTTTAACTTCCAGCGCAACGTCTGACCTGCAAAAAACGGCACAATTGGCAAGCCATCGGGCAAGGTGATTTCGTCTGGTACTTGCCACTGTTCTTTCACTAGGGTGATGCTGCCGCTGTTGCGTGGTAAACCGTAGAAGTCGGCGCCATGGTGGCTGGCGAAGGCTTCGAATTTATCCAGCGCGTCCAGCTCTTCAAACACTTGCGCGTATAACTCAATCGCGCTCCAGGCACTGTAACAACCGGCGCAGCCGCAGGCGGTTTCTTTGCGGTGTTTGGCGTGTGGCGCGGAATCGGTGCCTAAGAAAAACTTCGGGTTGCCACTTTTTACAGCTGCACGCAGCGCTTGTTGGTGGGTGCTGCGTTTGAGAACCGGCAAGCAATAATTGTGGACGCGAATACCGCCGACCAGCATGTCGTTGCGGTTCAGCAATAAATGCTGCGGCGTGATAGTCGCGGCGACTTTGGCTGAGCTGTTGCTGACAAATTCCACTGCATCGGCGGTGGTGATATGTTCCAGCACCACTTTCAGTTCCGGGAAGTTCGCGACAATTTGCGACAAATGCTGGTCGATAAACACTTTTTCGCGGTCGAAAATATCGACGTGCGCTTCGGTGACTTCGCCGTGTACCAGCAATAACATATCGTGTTGTTGCAAGGCTTCTAACACCGGATACAGGCTGCTTAAGCTGGAAACACCCGAATGTGAATTAGTGGTGGCACCGGCCGGGTACATTTTAGCGGCTAAGACACCGGCGGCTTTGGCGTCGGCGATGTCTTGCTGTGTGGTTTGGTCGGTCAGATAAATGGTCATGATCGGCTGAAAATTGCTGCCTTGCGGCCGGGCGGCGAGAATGCGTTCGCGGTAGCTGGTGGCCAGTGCGCCGGTGGTGATTGGCGGTACTAAATTTGGCATCACCACAGCGCGGTGGAAGCAGCGGGCGGTGGCGGCGACGGTTTCTTTGAGCATATCGCCGTCACGAAAATGTAAGTGCCAGTCGTCAGGGGTTTGGATGGTCAGTGTGGTCACAGAAGGCTCCTCGCGCTTGCTAAATTTTATCTGCCGGAAAATCCGGCTAAGTGTATCATTAACCTGCAAGCCTGTTCAGTAGCTTGTCGCAGCGCACACGCCTGCGGTCATCTCTCGATCATCAGGAAACTGCATGAAAGTACAATCCAGACCTCTGTTTCGCTGGCAATGGACGGTGCTGGTTTTATTATTTTTCGGTCTGGCGGGTATCACCGAATATCTGGTGTTTCAGGAGCGCGCCAAGCAGCATAACCAAAGTATGCGCCAGGTGGCCGCTGCCGCAGGTCAGTTAAGGGCGATGATCGAATCGGAAATGAACGGCCCGCTGAACTTAAGTTTTGGTCTGGCCGCTTACATTCAGGCATCCCAAGGCCAGGTGCGGGACAGCGAATTCGACATTTTACTGCCAAATCTGGTCCGGCAAGGCCGGCATATCCGCAATATGTCGATTGCGCCTGACAACCGAATTTCTTATGTCTATCCGTTACTTGGCAATGAAAGTGTGCTGGGGGTTTATTATCCGGACATTGCCGATCAGTGGCCGGATATCGCCCGGATCATTCAACAGCGCACACCCCAAATGGCCGGACCGGTGAATTTAGTCCAGGGCGGCGTTGGCTTTATTCACCGGATTCCGGTGTATTTGCCCGATGATCGTTATTGGGGCATTGTCAGTACGGTATTGAATATTCAGTCAATTTGGCAGGTGCTGCAAAACCGCGCCAGTGAACTGGACGTACAGGTGGCACTGCGCCGGAACGATGAACAAGCGATTAGCACCATGCTGCTTGGCGATCCGGCGTTGTTTAATGCTGACGCCATATTACTGGATTTAAAAGTAGCTGATGCCCGCTGGCAGCTGACGGCGCAAGCACTGGAGTCGCCGGTCTTGTTGCAGGGCTGGCTGGTGCGGCTGATTTGCTGGGGCATTTGCCTGATGTTGTGGTTGTTGGTGTTGTCGGTGTTTGTCGCGAATCGGCGGCTGGCGCAAACCGCCGATGCCTGGCAACAAAGTGAAGCTTATTTTCGGACCGTGCTCAATAGCGTGGCCGACGCCATTGTGGTGGTGAATAAAGCCGGGCTGATTGAGCAGGTCAATCCGGCAGCACTGATCTTGTTTGGTTACCAACAGGAGCAGTTGCGCGGTAAAAATTATCAGCAGCTGTTTGTGGAGGCGCCGCAACTAATACCGCAGGATGCCATGCTGGAACTGACGGCGCTGCATCAGGGCGGCCAAGCCATTTTAATCGAACTGAATCAAACCTATATCGATCACCAGCAGCAAGGCCTGACGGTGTTTCTGATCCGCGATATTACCGAGCGCAAACGGATTGAGCAGTTAAAAGATGAGTTTGTGTCCACCGTCAGCCACGAATTGCGCACGCCGTTAACGGCAATTAACGGCGCTTTGGGGTTACTTGCCGCCGGTGTCGTGGGTGAAGTGGCGCCAGCGCAGCAGCAACTTTTGGATATCGCCCAGCAAAATGGGCAGCAATTGTCATTGTTAATTAACGATATTCTGGATATTGAAAAACTGGCCGCCGGTAAAATGCAGCTCTATATGCAACTGCTCGACATCATGCCGTTGGTATTACAGGCGAAAAACCGTAACTTACCGCTGGCGCAGCAGTCTGGCGTGCAGCTTAAAATTCAGTCCGATCTGACCGACAACATCCAGGTGCTGGTGGATGAACACCGTCTGCAGCAGGTGTTTGCCAATCTACTGGCAAATGCCATTCGTTTTTCGCCGGAGCAAGGCCTGGTGCTGCTTGAAGTGCGGTTGATTGGTCTGAAAGTGCGGGTGTCGGTGACCGATCGCGGCCCCGGTGTACCCGCTGATTTTGTGCCACGCTTGTTTCAAAAATTCTCACAAGCCGACAGTTCTACCACCCGACGGCTGAGCGGCACTGGGCTGGGTCTGGCGATCAGCAAAGAGCTGATGGAGCGGATGAACGGCGAAATTGGCTATCAGCCAAATTCACCAACAGGTGCTTGTTTTTATATTGATTTACCGGTGCAATAACGGCCTGAACTGATTTTTTTCTTCGTAGCGTGGAGTCAACCCGAGTGATGCAAGATTTTCCGTGGATAGATGTGGTGGCGGTGCTGTGGTTTATTGCACTTTGGGTGGGCTATACCTTGTTCGCCAAACGCAAAGCGCGCACTGTCAGTTGTTTGTCATTTGAGCTGCGCCGTAAACGTACCGATTGGATGCGCCAAATGTTGACCCGCGATAACAAAATGGCCGATGTAGCGCTGATTTCGACGCTGGAGCGCAACGTCAGTTTTTTCGCCTCCAGTTCAATGTTGATCCTCGCCGGTTTATTAACCGCCATCGCCTCCAGCGACAAAATTGCCCAGGTATTGATGCAAGTGATGCCGTGGCTTGATCATGTGGATGGCTTGATGCAGTTTAAGTTGCTGTTTTTAGGCTTGATTTACGTCTTCACCTTTTTCCAGTTTACCTGGTCGTTGCGTCAGTATGGCTTTGGAGGGGTGCTGATTGGCGCTGCGCCTGAAGGTCATAATTTGTCGGAAGACGAGTTGCAACTGTACGCCAACCGCGCTGCGAAAGTGATTGATCAAGCCGCGCATTCTTTTAACTATGGCCTGCGCGCTATCTATTTTTCACTGGCGGCGCTGGCGTGGTTTATCAATGTTTGGCTGTTTATGTTAGCCACCGTTATTGTGCTGCTGGTGATGAAACACCGTGAGTTTCACTCCAAAGCGTTGAAAGCATTGCAGGAAGTCTGAGTTCAGCTTCGTTTTCAAAGCGGGTATTTTCATCATTCAGATTCGCGCTATTGGCGTGCATCAGCCACACTGAGTTTCTGCTCACTGGTAGGTGTCCGCGATGAAAACGACGATGCTGTGGTCTTTATTGGCAGGCTGTTGTTTCAACAGTCATGCCGCCGTCAATTGGCAACAAGCCAGCCTGACTTATTTATACGGTACTGAATATCGGATTGGCGACCCCAAACGCCATGTGCTAACGCTGGAACACGCCGCCAATACCAGTTGGGGCGATAGTTTTTTGTTTATCGATCACAGCGTCAGCAGCCGAAAAGATCATTTGTCTTATGGCGAATGGTCGCCGCGGTTGAGTCTGGGTAAAAATACCTCGTGGCAGCTTGCTGGTGGTTTGTTTAAAGATGTGTTGTTAGCGGGCACCATCGAACAAGGCGAGCGTTTTACCAATTTTTTGTATGGTGTTGGGCTGGATTTAGCTATTCCGGGGATGAAATTCACCCAGCTGAATGTGTACCGGCGGCAGAATGATATTGGCGCCAACAATTATCAGGCGACTTTAGCCTGGGCTTTGCCGCTGCAATTCGGCGCGCAAGCGGCGTTATACGACGGTTTTATTGATTACAGCAGCGCGCATGGTGAAAAAGCCACCAGCGTGAATTTCACCTCGCAGCTGAAATTCCCAATCCAGCATTGGCTGGGCGTGCAGGATCAGGTTTACTTAGGCACCGAAATCAATTTGTGGCGCAATAAATACCATATCCCAAATAGCGCCGCGGTTAAAAGCAACGAAGTGAATGTGAATTTTCTGCTGAAATGGTTGTTTTAGCCTCGCTGTTTGTTGAAGTCGCACGCGGTTGATTTTTCACGGTGAATGACACCTTCGGCGTACTACCGCTGACGCGGTGAGTACGCCCTACTTTTAGGTGTCTTGAGCGTAGGGCGTACTCGCCGAAGGCAGTACGCCGCCGTGCAGAGTCACATCAAATCGCCTTCGGCAAGTCGTCAATAAATTGGGTTTTAAGTGACTGTTAACTCTGACAAATGTTGGCTGATGTGCAGCCAGTGGGCGGCTTGGTAATTTGATTTACTGAGGGTGCCATACGCAAAATGGGGTTGCAGCATTTCATCTGTGTTTTGCAAAAACCGTTCTAACTGGCTGATCAGCAGTTCCAGTGCCTGAGCGGTCGGCAGTTGTGAATTTAATACCGCCATACCCGGAATTGGTTCAGCCAGCGGATGTCGCATGGCACCGGCGGCCTGAAAGGTACTCAGTGCCAACTTGCCGATGCTGAGTTGAAACAACGGCGACTTTTGCTCTGGGTAACCATCCAGCGAACCGGCAATACTTTGTGCACAATGTTGGAAGACTTCAGAGGCAGACCAGGCGCCGCTGTGCTTGATTTCTTTGCCGCGAAAAGCTTGCAGTTGCTGTAATAACGTCGCTAAATCATAGGTATGCAGCGCTTTGCCAGCGGCAAGTCCCAACCCGGACACTGCGATAAGCGCGGTACTACCCAGTAAAAATGTTCTGCGCTGCATCACTGCCTCCGTTTTGTCAGGCTTGCACCGCCGTCAGCGCGGTATAAATCGAAGGCCAAACTTCATCAGCCTGCTGCTTGTCTTCTTCACTGAGCGCTTGTCCGGACAATACCAACACCTTACGCGCCACCCCGGCGGCAGCGGCGGCTTGCATATCGGCGGCTTTATCGCCCAGCATCAGGCTTTGCGCAGGATCGATGCCGTATTCGCGGATCGCCTGCGTCAGCATTCCCGGGCGAGGTTTACGACAATCACAGTCGATATTGTAAGGGTTGTGGCCTTTTTCCAGATGATGCGGGCAATAATACACGCCATCAATTTTCACCCCATGGGCGGCGAATTGTTGTTTCATCCAGCTGGTCAGCAGTGCGAACTGATGTTCAGTGTAATAACCACGGGCGATACCGGATTGATTGGTGACCACGATCAGTAAATAACCGAGGTTTTGCAGATGACGACAGGCATCAAACACGCCGTCGATAAAATCGAATTGTTCTGGCTGATGTAAATAACCGTGGTCGATATTGATCACGCCGTCACGGTCGAGAAAGGCCGCTTTACGCAGCGGCTCTTTTGCTGCCGAAGCTTCCGGCGTACTTGCAGTATCAGTTTGCGTAATATCCATATTGCGCACCTCATTGCTGTCCATTGTCATTACAATTTTTCCTGCGTTATCAGGGTATTCAGCATGGTTTTTACCTGTTCCACTTCAATTTGTGCCATTAGCTGACTTCCTTTGACCCGCTTACCGAATTTCTGCTGCGCCGCGGTTTTGCCGGTCTGACGCAATAACTCGTCGTGATAAACCTCGACCACATAATGGCGGTACAAATAAGGTCCGGTGCGATCCGGATTGCTATGCGCGTACAGCCCAATCACCGGCGTGCCTACTGTCACCGCCATATGCGCAGGACCGGTATCGGGGGCTATCACCACCGAGGCTTGTTGTAACAGTGCCAGCAATTGTTTCAGCGTGGTTTTACCAACCAAATCAACAACATTGCTTTGCGTTTGCTGCAAAATATCATCCCGCAGCTGATATTCCATGGCCGTTGGGCCACCACAGAGTAACACCACAAAGCCTAAATTGGCGGCATAATCGGCGATCGCGGCATAACGCATCGGCAACCAGTTACGTTCGGCTTTGGAAGCGGCCGGGCAAATCACTAAAAACCGACTGGTGCCCTGGTCGCGAAATGGCTGTAATTGCGCGGTGGCGAAATCGACATCGGCTTGGCTGAGCGGCATTTGCCACTGCGGTTTATCTGTCGGGTTTTGCAGAAACGGCACGCCCAGATGCCTAGCAAAACCAGCAAAACCGTCCAGCACATGCGGTGTCGCTTGCGGTGCAATGCGTTCCCGCATAAAGAGCGCATGCAGCTCTTTGGCGCGTGACCAGTCAAAGCCAATTTTACGTTTGGCATTGATCACCAAAGACGCCAGATTGGCCCGCAGCGCGACCTGCATATGCAGCAGCACATCAAACTGCCTGCCTTGTAACTTTTGCTTTAAATCGGCATAAGCTTTAAAACCGAGTTTTTTATCAAATACCACCAACTCCACACCGGGCAGGTCTTTCAGTAACATGGCTTCGACTTTGCCGACAATCCAGGTCAGCTGCGCCTTGGGGTAATGTTGTTGAATGGCTTGCACCGCCGCGACCGCATGGCACACATCGCCGATGGCGGACAGCCGTAAAATACAAATCGACTGCAGCGGCTGCGTGATTGCAGGGGAAACAGCGGTTACAAAAGCTTCGGTCAAAATCCGTTATCCCTGAATTTTTTTAATAATGGCGCTGGTCGAACAACCATCAACAAACTGCAGCACTTTCACTTCACCGCCAGCAGCCAGCACTTCTGGCGCACCAACGATGGTCTCGATGCTGTAATCACCACCTTTAACTAATACGTCCGGTTTCACTTGCAAAATCAGTTGCAACGGCGTGTCGTGCTCGGCGTCAGTGTCACCAAACGGCAGCACCCAATCGACACTTGCCAGACTTGCCAGTACAATGGCACGTTCATTCAGCGGGTTGACTGGCCGGGTTTCGCCTTTGAGGCGTTTAATTGAAGCGTCGCTATTGAGGCCCACCACCAAGCGGTCGCCGAGCGCCTTGGCCTGTGCCAGATAGCGCACATGACCGGCGTGTAAAATATCAAAACAGCCGTTAGTGAATACAATGCGCTCGCCATTTTGCTTTGCAAATTCAATATGCTGCAGCACTTTGTCAAAAGGCGTCTGATAAACATCGCCTTGTGAAAACAAGTGTTTATTGAGTTTGCTGGCAAGTTCAGTTGGGGATACCGTGGCCGCGCCCAGTTTACCAACCACAATACCAGCGGCTAAATTGGCCATTTCCACCGCTTGTGGCAGCGCCATCCCAGCGCCTAACATCACCGCTAATGTCGCAATCACGGTATCACCAGCGCCGGTCACATCACTAACTTCCAGCACTTGTGCCGGGAAATGGTGGTGATCGTTTTGCGTGATGAGCGTCATGCCTTGCTCAGAGCGGGTCAGCAGCATGGCCGCAATACCGCAGCGTGTCAGCATAGCGCGGGCAGAGCTAAACATCGCTTCATCGCTACTGGTATCGCCACCGGCCAGACGGAATTCGGATAAGTTCGGTGTCAGAATATCAGCGCCGCGATACACGCTTAGATCGGCTTGTTTCGGGTCGACCAACACGTATTTACCGGCAGCTTTCGCGCTTTGAATGATCCGGCCCACTGCGGCTAAGGAACCTTTGTTGTAGTCGCTGACCAGCACAAAATCGTAATCCGGGAGCAAAGCTTCTACTTTATCGGCTAAAGCTTCGCTGTGTGCCAGGCTGAAGTTTTGCTCGACATCCAGCCGCACCACTTGTTGATGGCGCGAAATCACCCGCATTTTGGCAATCGTCGGCAAGTCGGGTTGTTTTAATAGCGCTGAATAAATGCCGTCCTGCTCCAAAATATGGGTCAGGCTGTCACCTTCGGCGTCATCGCCAATCAGCCCGAGCAAACCGACTTTGGCATCTAAGTGCGCGATATTACGGGCGACGTTGGCGGCACCACCGGCTTTATCTTCAATTTTGCTGATTTTCACCACCGGCACTGGCGCTTCCGGCGAAATCCGCTGCGTATCGCCCTGATAATAGCGATCCAGCATCACATCGCCGACCACCAGCACGCGGGCAGCACTGAGTTGATTGAGTTTGGTGATATCAATCATGCGGTTATTTCCAGATCCAGCGCTTCACAGAGCCAATGGCCAATAAACATATGCACTTCCTGAATGCGGGCGGTTTCGTCGAAATTCACAATGATCGGTAACTTGGCGATATCTTTTACCAGGCCGCCATCACGGCCGGTCAGCGCCACGGTAAAAGCGCCAATGTCGTTGGCAGCTTGCAGTGCCAGGTTGATATTTGGGCTTTTACCCGATGTCGTCAGGCCAATCACCACGTCTTGCGGGCGGACTAAACCTTGTACCTGGCGCGAAAATACCGTGTCAAAATGATAGTCATTGGCGTGCGCGGTTAAAATTGAGGTATCAGTGGTCAGTGCAATAGACGCCAGCGGACCGCGTTCGGCTTTGTAGCGCACCATAAATTCTGCCGCTAAATGCTGGCTGTCGGCTGCGGAGCCACCGTTGCCCATCCACACCACTTTGCCACCGGCTTGCAGGCAATTCAGTACCGCATCCAGCAACTGTTGCGATTGTTCAGCATATTGTTCAACCGCGGCAAACACCGCGCGGTGACGCTCAAGGGCGGCAAAAAAACTGGCAGTTTGATTCATCAATTTGTTTCCTTAAGAGACTGTGGGCAGGTCCAGCAATCGGGCGATATCGGCGAGCACCAGTTGCAAGCCGGGTTCTGCCGGATATTGTATCGCCAGTGGCGTGCGCTGAGCTTTTTGGCATTGTGCCACTATATCGGCTTTGGCTAAAGTAGCAGGGTAAATCAAACCTTGCGCGGCGCAGGCCAGCACCCGGTCCGGTTGGTCTTTTGCCACCGGCACCGCCACGATATTTTTGCCAAGCACAATCGCCTGACCCATCATATCGCCGCCACCGGAAACCACCAACGCGGCTTGCTTTAATAACGTCATCAACTGCACATTGGGCAGTGATTTCACCACCAGCACGGACTCAGTGCTTTGAAGTTCCTTCGTGAAATTGGTTCCAGACACCAAAACCGCCGGCTGTTCAGGCGTCGCCACGTCCAGCGCCGCCAGATAAAACTCTTCCGTCGCACTTTTGCCCTGCACCTGATGGCCACCACCACCGGCGGCCCAGACGCTGTAGTTTTTACCGGTCAGCATGGCAAATTCAGCAGGCAATTCAGGATTTGGCGTACTAAACACCGGGCCAGTAAAAAGTGGCGGGTCTTTTTTGAATAATCGCAGTTTAAAGCGTTCCAGCGGCGATAAGTCGCCATCGACAAATTTAAACTGGGTGATCCAATGCGCGTCCAGTGCCGGTAACCGACCAAGCGCAAAACCTTTGGCGCGTTTTTTCTGATGCTGGCTGATAAACACCACTTTGGCGCCAAGTTTTTTCGCTTGTCTGGCTTGAGATGCGCGGCCGGAGCAATCAAAAATCACCAAGTCAGGTTTCAGCTGTTGCAGTAACGCATTCACCGCCGCTTTTTCTTTGGTGGCGGAATTGTTTAATAAATGCGTGGGAAATGGGCAACTGGCGGCCGAAGGCGCATGTTTATTCAGCACAAACTGAATGTCGAGCGACGGCCATTTGGCTTGCAGCGCCTGCGCAATAATTAACGAGCGCATATATTCGCCGATGCCTTGTGGGCTGGAAACCGGGATCATCAGAATTTTTGCATTCGATTGGGGCATAGGATCGCACTTGTAACAGCAGGTGGCGGCAGTATATCAAATGGTTTTCGGTGCTGACAGTATTGGCTGCGGCTGGTATTCAAGGCACTTCACCAGTATGATCATTCTATGGTCTCTGTTCTCAAAAGTACCTTTGCCTTGTCCCGACTGAGTTTGCTGCTATATACCCTGCTGATTTACCTGCTGCGTTTGCCGATGCTGCTATTTTTTTTATGGCGCAGTAAAGCCGATCCGGCTTATCGCCAGCGTTTTGCCGAGCGTTTTGCCTGGCAACAAGTACCGGCAACGGCAGTCGGTGGCATTGTAGTGCACGCGGTATCGATGGGCGAAGTGGTGGCGGCGACCCCATTAATTGAAAAGTTATTGCTGCAATATCCGGATTTACCGATCACCGTGACTTGCACCACGCCAACCGGCTCGGCGCGCATTCAGGCGGCTTTTGGCGCGAGAGTCCATCACTGTTATTTACCTTTTGATACCCCTGGTGCGAACCGGCGTTTTTTGCGCAAATTCGTGCCGCAGCTGATCCTACTGCTGGAAACCGAACTTTGGCCCAACCTCGTCCGGCAGGCTCATGCGCAACATGTGCCGGTGGTGTTGGTGAATGCGCGGTTGTCGGCAAAGTCAGCGCGGGGTTACCGGCGTTTTGGCGCTTTAGTGCAACCGATGTTGCGGCAGCTGTCACAGATTTTGACGCAGGATGACGCCAGCCGGCGGCGTTTTTTGGCGCTAATTGGCGCTTCTTCCCAGACGCTGATCCCAGGCACCTCAAGAGCGAAAATTCAACACACCGGTAATCTGAAATTTGAGATGACACAAAGCGTCGATTTGACACAACGAGCTGCAGCGCTCAACAGCCAGTGGGGCGCGCGGCCAGTGTGGGTCGCTGGCAGCACCCATGCCGGTGAAGATGAAATTTTGTTGCAGGCTTTTGCTCAAGTACTGATCCAGCAACCTGATACTTTGCTGATTTTAGTGCCACGCCACCCGGACAGGTTTGCTGTGGTCAGTAAATTGGTGGCAGATGCCGGATTGTCGCAGGCGCAGCGTAGTTTAGAACAGCCCGTCACAGCGCAGACGCAAGTGCTGCTTGGCGATACCATGGGCGAGCTGATGCTGTGGTATCAGTTGGCAGATGTCGTTTTTATTGGTGGTTCGCTGATTGAACGGGGCGGCCATAATCCACTGGAGCCGATGAGTCTGGCCAAGCCAATTCAATCCGGCCCGCATGTGTTCAATTTTGCGAAGGTTTTTCAGTGGCTGAGTCAGCGTCAGGCGGTGGTGTTTGCGGATTCTGCGGAAACACTAGCCCAAAGCACCATCGACTTGTTGCAGGCGCCAGCGCAGCGCCAATTATTAGCCGAACGTGGATTCGCGCTGTATCAACAACATGGCGGCGCGACCACGCGCATCCTGCAACAACTGCTGCAACTACTACCGAGCGAAGGTGATATTCGCCGGGTAAAACGCGATGATGCGAATGAAATCTGGTACGACCCGGTGTTGGTGGAAGCGGGCGGTTTTAGCAAACCGAGCCAATCGTTTTTCGACCCACACAGTTGGCTGCAGTTTGATGCGGTGATTGGTCAATCGACCGGCCGCAACACCGTCTGGTTTGTGCAGGCGAAACAACAACGCTGGGTACTGCGACATTATTATCGCGGTGGCCTGATTGGCAAACTGAACAAAGACCGGTTCCTGAAAGTACCGGTGCCACAAAGCCGGGCTATGGCCGAGTTTCAGCTGCTACAGCAAATGCATCAGTTGGGGTTGCCGGTGCCAAGACCAGTCGCAGCGCTGTTTTCAACCCAAAAAATCAGCTATCGCGCCGACATTTTGCTGGAGCTGGTCGACGGTAGTTTGGATCTGTCGAAGTTACTGCGTCAGCAGGCATTAACACCAGCACAATGGCAACAAATCGGCGTGATGATCCGCCGCTTTCATGATGCGCAAATTTATCATTCGGATTTAAATTGCCACAATATTTTGCTTGATCCACTAGGCAAGTTCTGGCTGATTGATTTTGATAAATGCGCGCAGCAAGAAGGTGATATCTGGAAAGAGCAGACGTTGGCCCGGTTACAGCGTTCATTGAATAAAGAGGCTGGTTTAGCGGCGGACAATGGCCAAAGCTGGTTTGTGACTACGGCTGAATGGCAACTGTTAAAACAAGGCTATAGCGAATAGTCGGCATCAATAAAAATCGGTTTTTAGTAAAACATCAGGGCGTCAATGACGCCCTGATGACTTGCTACTTATGCAGCTATCAATTATTGATATGACGTGGTGAGCGTCAGACCGCTGACTGCGGAGTAAGCACGAATACCGATATGGTAAGTCGCTGCCACCGGGTTGGTGAAGCTACAGCTTTCGGTGCTGCCGGTTTTGTAAGGACGGCAATCGTAAGTACTGGTGGTTGGGTTTGCGCCACGACGGACGTATAAGTCAGCGTCACCGGTTCCACCTGCGATGTTGATGGTCAGAGTGGTTTTACCGGCCGGTACCGCCAGGGTGTAATATTTCCACTGACTGGCAGCGACACTGATGTTGCTGGTGGTGCTGGTGACTGGCGTGGTGGTGGTGCCAGATGCTTTCACCACAGCCGCTGCTGCATCAACAATCCCGGTACCGCAGTTGGTGCAGGTCGCCGGGAAAGTGCGGGTGGTGGTTTTTAAGATTGACTCCACTTCATCCGGTGTTGCCGTTGGTTTTTTCTGCAGGATTAACGCAGCGACGCCCGCCACATGCGGTGCTGCCATTGAGGTACCCTGAGAATAGCCGTAGCTGTCTGAACCAGGCGTGGTGGTACCGGTATTGTAAGTCGACAATACACCATTCACGTCATTGGCCGAATTCATCGCGCCACCAGGCGCTGCCACGTCAATTGAAGTGCCGTAGTTCGAGTAATAAGCACGACCGCCACTGCGGTTCGTTGCCGCAACGTTGACCACACCACTACAGTTACCAGGGTTAAAGTTGTTGGCATTCGCGTTGTCATTGCCTGAAGCAACAACGATAACGGTGCCGCGGGAACGGGCTGAGTTGATCGCAGCTTGAGTTGTTGAATCACAGGCACCAGAACCACCCAGACTCATATTGATCACTTTTGCCGGATTGGCGTTGGCCGGAACACCAGAGACGGTACCGCCGGAAGCCCAGATAATACCGTCAGCGATATCTGAAGTGTAACCACCACATTTGCCTAACACCCGTACCGGAACGACTTTGGAGTCATAAGCCACGCCAGCGACACCCAAATTGTTATTGGTGCGGGCGGCAATAGTGCCGGCAACGTGGGTGCCGTGCCAGCTGGAGTCTTGCGCTTGGGTCGGTTGACCATCACCACAAGCGCCAACGGCAACCCAGTCACCCGGATCTTGTGGGTTGTTGTCACGTCCATTGCTATCATTGCCAATGAAGGTGTCGGAAATCATGTCATAACCAGGCAGGATATTGGCGTTTAAGTCGGTATGTGGACGGTAACCGGTATCCAGAACGGCAACGACTACACCGGTGCCAGTGGCATTGTCCCAGGCGGCTGGTGCGCGCAAACCACCGGTGCTTTCATAATAGTGCCATTGGCTGTTGTATTGCGTGTCATTTGGTGTAGCCATAATTTGTAACAGTCGATCTTCTTCGACAACTGCAACCTTTGGATCTTTGGCCAGGTTGGCTTGCATTTCTTTGGTTTCTTTGGCTGACAAACGACGATCTGCACGCACCACGTGACGACCACCGACCGCCATTGGTCGAATATATTGCAATTCAACGCCGGCTAAAGCAGAAAGTTCTTGCGTGGCATGGGCTCGGAAATTCATCACACTGGCAGCGCCGTCAGTATGGTCAGCAGACATCAGCTCAACGCCGACCATGCCCTGCTCTTTATAAACGACGATAAATTGGGTATTGGCTTCGTTGGAAGTGGTGGCACTGGCTTGCGTTAAACTTGGGATTTCTAATGCTGGTTGTTGCGTATTCGCCTGCGCCGCAACACAAAATACCGACAGCGTACAAAGGGCGATTTTGTGCAGTTTAGATGGAGTTTTAGACATTAATGTTCTCACTACATGTTGGTTATTTGCCTGGATTGGATCCTGCTATCTTTTTTAGTCTCTGCAGCAGGTTGGGCAATATTTCATCAATGTATGCGTGATGTAAAGCATGCTAAATTAACAAAAATTCATATAAGAGGGACGTTGTTTCACAAACAGTTAAACTTTATCGGATGGGGCGGTCGCCGCGAAGATCGGTGAATTGGATGGCAACGCCGATGGCGGCTGTGTTGTGTTACAAATAGTTACAGGTGTCAATTGCATGGTTATTGATATAAGTTATTCCAAAAAGTAATTAAAATTTATTTTGAAACTGCTCTTTTTGTCATTTTTAGCCCGAAAAAACCGCCGTTGTGAGCTTTTTCTGCGGTTGAATTGCCTTTGTCCGACCAGTCACCGACAATAGTGCTTTGCAAAAAAGTAGAGTGATGGGTCTTGAGTACAGAACAAAGTTGGGATGTGATTGTGATTGGCGCCGGTGCTGCCGGGTTATTTTGTGCCATTGAAGCGGCGAAGCGCGGCCGCAAAACGCTGGTACTCGATAACGGTAAGCGGATTGGCCGGAAAATTCTGATGTCTGGTGGTGGGCGTTGTAATTTCACCAATATCTATACCAGCCCGGCGAATTTTCTGTCGCAAAACAAACACTTCTGTAAATCTGCTTTAAGCCGTTATACGCAATGGGATTTTATCGCGCTGGTGCAGCAATACCAAATTCCATACCACGAAAAAACGCTGGGCCAGCTGTTTTGTGATGACAGCGCCAAAGATATTGTCGAGATGTTGCAGCAAGAGTGTGACAAAGCCGGGGTGAAAATTGCGCTGCAGCAAGATATTAGTGCCGTTGCATTCGCCGATGGTCATTATCAGTTGCAGACCAATGGCATTAGCCGAACTTGCGCCAGCCTGGTGATTGCCAGCGGTGGTCTTAGTCTGCCAAATTTAGGTGCAACGGCTTTTGGTTTTCAGCTGGCGGAGCAGTTTGGGCTGAACGTCTTGCCAATCCGCGCCGGTTTAGTGCCACTGACCTGGCAGCCGGATGATAAAGCCTTGTATGAAGAAATCAGCGGCGTGGCCTTGCCGGTGACTGCTGAAGCCAACGGTACGCTGTTTCCAGAAGATATGTTGTTCACCCATCGTGGTTTAAGCGGGCCGGCCATTTTGCAAATCTCGTCATTCTGGCTGCCAGGCGACGCGGTGACCGTGAATTTGTCGCCGCAGCAGAATGTGGCAGAATTTCTAGCAGAAATGCAGCAAAAACATCCGGATCAGGAACTAAAAACGGCGTTAACTCGCTTGTTGCCCAAGCGGTTAGTGGAAAAATTGCTGGAGCAGAATTTGTTCACCAATCAGCCGCTGAAAGCGCTGAACCCAAAAAGTCGCGAGCGGATCGCAGATTTGTTGCACCAGTTTGTATTTAAGCCAAACGGCACCGAAGGTTACCGCACCGCCGAGGTGACATTAGGCGGTGTCGACACCAATGAATTGTCGTCAAAAACCATGGAAGCAAAAAACCAACCCGGTTTGTATTTTATCGGCGAAGTGGTGGATGTAACCGGCTGGCTCGGTGGTTACAACTTCCAATGGGCCTGGAGTTCGGGTTGGGTGGCGGGGCAATATTGTTAAGTTAGGTTGTCTGCCGTTTTCTACTATACCCAAACAGCTAAAAAGTATAAGCGACCGCATCATAGACTCAAAGATTTGTCGTCGTCAGCGGGATTAAAGATATGTTATAGTATCACAAAATAATCCTGAGACTGTTGTTGTGAAGCTGAATTTCCCATGCGCGGTGTTAACCGCTTCGTTATTTTATCCGCTGATGGTAAACGCCAATTCTCTTGCGCAAACCGCCGACTTGCCTGTCGTTGCAACAGAAGGACAGGGCGAACCTATTGAGAAAATTAGTGTTTCATATCATCAAGCTTATCGTGGCAATGTGCCGGACAATGAATTGCCGCAGGCGATTCAGCTGATTGACAGAGAATTGCTACAAGATTTAGCGATCAGCCGGTTTCAGGACGCTTTGGATTTGTCCGCCAGTATTGCCAGACAAAACAATGGTGGTGGCTTGTGGGATAGCTTTTCGCTACGCGGTTTTCCGGGTAATGAAAATATGCCGTCGGGTTATCTCATCAACGGTTTTAGCGCTGGCCGTGGCTTTAGCGGTCATCGCGATGTATCTAACATTGCCTATGTGGAAATTTTAAAAGGCCCTGGCTCGGCTTTGTATGGCCGCTCTGAACCCGGCGGGACCATTAATATGGTCACCCGCAAACCACAATTTGCCAGTGAAGGTTATCTGAAACTCAGTAGTGGCAGTTTTTCGCAGCATCGGTTGGAGGGGGATTTTACCGACGCTGTAACCGACCAACTGGCGTTTAGGCTCAGTGGCGCGGTGCAGGATTATGGCAGTTTCCGTGACAAAGTCACCAGCGATAAACAGGTGCTGACGCCATCGCTACTCTGGCAAATTGATGCCGATAGCTCGTTGTTGTATGAATTTGAATATCTAGAACAAGATCAGCTATTTGACCGCGGTTTGGTGGTGCTCAATGGTGATTTTAACACGGTACCGCGTAGCCGTTATCTCGGCGAACCTGCTGATGGGCCTACCGAAATCAGTGCGCTTGGACATCAACTGACCTATCAAAAACAGTTGAATGCCGGATGGTCTTTTAACAGTGGGATGGCACTACGCACCTCCGATTTACAGGGGTTTTCCTCCGATGCGGAGCTCGCCCGTGCCCGTCAGTCGTTGTTTGATGATGGCAGCACATTGTCGCGGCAACGGCGTTATCGTGATTATCAGTCCGAGGATGTGATGCTGCGCTTTGAATTCAGCGGCACTGCCAACTTACTGGGCATCACCCACCAACTACTGCTGGGTGCAGACGGTTACGACTACCAGTTATTTACCCAATTGCAGCGTTATCGGGGTGCGAAAGGCAGTTATGCGCTGGACATTCATCAGCCGCAATATTGCGTGGCAACACCGGGCGCGTTAGCGGTGCTTTATGAAAACTCTGAACAGCAGCAGGCCTACGGCGTGTATTTACAGGATCAACTGGAATTATCGGCGGCTTGGCGGCTGATGCTTGGGCTGCGGTTTGATCAATATCAGCAAGAAATTCATGAACGGCTGAAAGACAGTCTGGCCAAAACTTCCGATCAGCAGCTGTCGCCTCGCATCGGCCTGGTGTATGTGCTGAACCCTGAATTGAGTATCTACAGCAGTTATTCTGAAGGCTTTTTGCCATTAAGCGGTACGGATTTTTATGGTGATGCTTTTGCGCCTGAGCAAAGCCAGTCGGCGGAACTTGGCCTGAAGTTCCAGCTCGCCGGGTTCAACGGCACTTTGGCGCTATTTGATGCGAAGAAGTCCAATATCCTCACTTCGGATCCTATCAATGAAGGCTTTTCCGCGCCACTGGGTAAAGCCAGAAGTCAGGGGCTGGAATTGGACGTACAAAGCATGCTGACCGACAGTTTACAGGCTATTTTATCGTACAGTTATCTGGATACCAGAACTGTAGTGGATGCAGTGAATCTGGATTGGGGTATTGTGGTACCAGCGGGGAGCCGGTTGGTGAATGTGCCCAAACATACCTTCAGCGCCACCTTGACGCAGCAACTGCAACTGGCTGATTATCCTGCGAAAATCGGAAGTCGCTTGCGTTACAGCAGTGCGCGGCTGGGTGATTCAGTGCAGCCGTCGTATCAGCTGCCTTCTTTTACCTTATGGTCGTTGTTTACGTCGGTCGAGCTGAACCAACACTGGCAATTGGAAGCGGTGCTCGACAATCTGTTTGACCGCCATTACATCCAAAGCTCTTATTCGGCCTTGTGGTCGGTGCCGGGTGAGCCGCGCAGTGTGCGTTTGAGTCTGAGATATGATTTCTAAGGGACATATTGAAATGACCGCTTCTTCTTGCCCTTCGCCGCTGACGACCCAACAGATGCCGGTTCGGCAACGCATCAACAGTATCGATATGCTGCGTGGTTTGGTGATGCTGATTATGTTGCTGGACCATGTGCGCGAGCGGGTGCTATTGCATCTGCAGGTCAGCGATCCAATGGACATCGCCAGCACCGAAGCTGGTTTGTTTTTCAGCCGGCTGGCGGCGCATTTGTGCGCGCCGGTGTTTATCTTTCTGACCGGGTTATCGGCCTGGTTGTATCAACATCAGTCGCCTGTGCCGCGGGATGTCCGGCAGTTTTTAATCAAACGCGGGCTGTTTTTAATTCTGCTGGAACTCACGCTGGTCAATTTCGCCTGGATGGGCGCTTACCATACCTTGTGGTTGCAGGTGATTTGGGTGATTGGCCTTTGTATGTTGGCGCTGGCGCTGTTGTCGGTGTTACCACGCACCCTACTGTGGTTGATTGCACTGACGTTACTGTTTGGACATAACCTGCTGACACCCATTAGTTTTTTACCCGGTGAGTGGGGTTATAGCCTCTGGACATTGCTGCATGATCGCAATTATCTGGTGAGCGAAGGGGCACTGAAAGTGAAAGTCAGTTATCCATTATTGCCCTGGATTGGGGTGATTGTGCTCGGTTATCTGACCGGGCCATTATTTAGCAAACTGACAGATCCACAACAACGGCAGCGTATATTGTTGCGTGCTGGTGTTGCGGCATTGTTGTTATTTGTCCTGCTGCGTGGCTTCAATCTTTATGGTGAAACCCTGCCGTGGCAGGCGCAACCAACGCTGGTATTGACGGTGATGGATATATTCAATGTGACCAAATATCCACCTTCGTTGAATTTCCTGCTGCTGACGCTGGGCCTGATGTGTTTGCTATTATGCTGGTTTGAGCGACCAATGCCTGCTGTGGTACGTCGGGTGTTCGCGGATTTTGGCGCGGCGCCGATGTTTTTCTACTTGCTACATCTATACGTGTTGTTGCTGATTTATCAGCTGTTGTTGTGGCAATTTGGGGCTAATCACGGGTCTTTATATGGCGTGCCCGATATTCGTTGGGTGTGGCTGATGTCGCTGATGCTTGCGCTACTGTTGTATCCGCCGACCCGCTGGTTCGCCGCTTTTAAAAAACGCAGCAGCTGGCGCTGGATCCGATATTTCTGATATCCGGGTTTGTCAGTTTTGAACACCAGACGGATAACTGTAAAGTAGGGTTTGCGCATATAGTACAGTCAAGGGCTGGTGGTCGTTGCAGTTGCAGGAAGTGGACTATAGTTAATCTTCCACTTACCGGAGGTGATGCGATGGCCACAGTTTCAGAAAATGCACTCAGATTGATCCGTTCTCATGCGATTGATGCATATCAGGCGGATCAGTTTTACCAACAAGGATTGTCCTGTTTTGGCTCTGATCAACTGTTTGCACAGTGGTTAACCAGCAGCAATGCCTACACCATGGGGCAAGCGCCGATCAACGCCTTGTCAGCGGAAAATGGGATCCAGTACTTAACGGATCTGATGTATCGGATGCAGGGCGATAATTATCAGCCTTAAACCGACATCGGATCCCGAAACCACGGTTGTTCATTACCGCGATTATTTCAAGATACTGCAATAAAAAAGGGCTGCAAATGCAGCCCTTGGTATGCTTGTTGTTTGCTGCGAAGCTAATCAGGCATACATCCGGTCAAACATATTCAGCAAAGCCGGTGTTTTTTCAATTTTAACCGGGCTTAAGTGCAGACGGTTGGTGATATCACGGACAGAAATGATGCCGCGGATCTGGTGGCTATCGCGGTCAATCACCACACAATAAGCTTCACCTTTTTGCTGCAGCGTATGCAGCACATCACCGACTGTACAGTGCTGAATTTGTTGATATGACAATGCCATCACAGCTTCACGTGGTCGCATTAAATCGGCAACCCGCAGATCTTTTGCTTTCACATCTTTGCTGACATGTTGCATCAGGTACTGACTGGTGAAGTGGTCGTTACTCAGTACACCAACCATTTCCTGCTGGCGGTCGACCACCAGTTTTAACCAGCTATGCTCCTGGCGCATCATGTCATCTGCTTCCACCGCATTGGTGTCGGCATCGAGTAACATTGGATTGCTGGTACGAAAATCGGTGAAAATACTTAAAGCCGGCGACGTCAAAGTCGCGTCCTGAAACTCAGCTGGCTGAACTAAATGGTCAACTTGATCAAGGGTATAAACAGTTAATTTTCTCATAATAACCTCAATAGCAATGACTCAGGAGGCAGTCACTGCAAATAATCTAATCACTGAATAGGTGCGAGCCTATGTGCCCAACACGACAATTTAAAAAAATCTAAATCAGGTGAATAATTAGCTGAGGCTTGGTGGAGCGCGAGGTTGTGCCAGTAATCTGGCTGAAGAATGTAGTGCAGGTAATGCGGCTGAGAGCAGGGTGACACCTGGGCTGCTGACAGTGACAACATCTGGAGTTAGAACCGCGCCGTCATCCGGCGTGTCTGAGTGAGATGCAAACTGGCTTGGTAAATGTTTCGCCAGTGGCATGATAGCGTTTTGAAAGGATAACCCGCTCCCAACCAAATCTACCCGGCTCTGCGTGACCGCTTTGACAGGCGGCGACAGCAGAATGCTGAGGTAAAGAAGGATTATCGAGAAGTTTAACCAACGCATCATTGTCGATCCTGTTCGTGGCGGTACAACACTGCCATGGACTGACTATAGCAGCGGCATATTTCAAAATGCAAGAGGCAAAACGAGGCAGGAAAATCGATTAAGATGAGAGGGAGGGCAGCAATACTTGCGGACGTTTTCGACAAATTCTATCTGAACCCTGTCAAACATAGGCTTAAATTGCTGCCAATTGTATTGATTTAAATCAATTTCATAGCAAATTTCAAAAAAGTCACCAGTAACAGCAAGCAGCCGGTTCCGGCAACATAAAGCAACAAAAACCACTGCCAGTTGCTCAATTTGGCGCTGGAAATTTGTTTAAATTTGCGACCAATGACGGAAATTTGTCCGACCAGTTGCAAGTTTTTTGAGGGATCCGGCTGCGGATTTAGCCATTGTTTCGTGAGCTGATGGAAAATCTGGTTGATCATTTAATACCCCTGCTCATAATCTTCAACTTTACCGGCAAAAATCCGGTAACCCCAGAGGGTATAGGCCAAGATCAGCGGCACAAAGATTAAAACCCCCGGCAACATAAACCATAAACTGGCATCAGGCGCCACTGCCTGCATGTAGCTCAGCTGGCCCGGTAATAATGCTGGAAACAGGCTGACCAATAACCCCATAAACGCCAGTACAAACAAACTGACCGCCAGCCAAAATGGTCGATCTTCATGTTTTTCAACCACATCCCGCGCCTGATGATAGCTTTTGCGCACCCGTCCTAAATCACGGTACAACAAACGAGCCGCCATTAACGCCAATAATGGCAGCGGTAACAGAGCTAAAGCATGCCAGCCGCCGAACCAGCGTAACCAGATTTGTTCACTGCCAAGCGCCGTCCATAAACTGACCACCGCCATCGCCAGCATCACCACCCACACCAGCGCCCGGCCGCGTTGCGCGGCCTTATGCTGAATGGCGCCGCGGCTTTTCATCACCAGATAAGCGCAAGCCAGCAAAGCATAACCCGCGACCACCGCCAGTCCAGTCAGCAATGTGAAAGGCGTCAGCAATACCAGGCTGGACTGACTGATACTATCGGCCGGTACACCCTGCACCAAAGCACCTAACATCAGCCCCTGACAAAAGGCCGCCAAGGTTGAACCCAAGGAAAAAGCTCGGCTCCACCATTTTTTTGAGGTGTTTGATTTAAAACGATATTCAAAAGCCACACCACGAAAAATCAGGCCAATCAGCATCAGCATAATCGGCAAGTACAGCGTCGACAGCAGCAGCGCATACGCGGCCGGAAAAGCACCGAATAAAATCACTCCGCCAAACACTAACCAGGTTTCATTGCCATCCCACACATGTGCGACAGATCGCATTAGATGGTCGTGCTCGGCGTCTGAATTAAACCAGGGGTACAAAATGCCGATGCCTAAATCGAAGCCATCGAGCAACACGTACATCAAAATGGCAAAGCCAAGCAGCAGGAAGTAAAACAGTGCGAGATCCATCAGATTTTTCCTTCTTGTGAAGTGTTGCTCTGTGCCTGCGGCGTGTCAGCAGCCAGCGCTTTGGTAAACGACACCGCATAACCCGAGGCTTTGACGCCAATTTGCAGCTGTTGTAATTCGTCGAGGCTCGGTGGGCCTTTTTTAATCAGCTTGCGGAAAAAATACAGGTAGACGCCAAACAACAGGCTGTAGGTGATCACAAACAAACTCAGCGACAGCAACACCCGCTCTGGCGGCAGCGGTGAGACTACATCCATGGTGCGTACCAATCCTTGTACCAACCAGGGTTGACGGCCGACTTCCACCACATACCAACCAGCCAGCACTGCAATCACGCCACTTGGCGCCATAAAACTGCACAAAGTTAAAAACCAACGGCTTTGATACAGCGTGCCGCGCCAGCGCAGCCATAATCCGGCGACTGCGATGAAGATCATCAGCACGCCCAGGCCGACCATGATGCGAAAGGAAAAGAACACCAGCGGCACATTCGGCCGGTCGGCTTTAGGCACCGATTTCAGCCCAGGCAGTTCACCATGCCAGTCATGGGTCAGGATCAAACTGGCCAGGCCTGGTATTTTCACTTCGAAGTGGTTGGTTTCATTTTTTGGATCCGGAATGGCGAACAGCAGCAGCGGCACATTGGCTTCACGTTCGGCCCAAATACCCTCCATTGCCGCCAGTTTGATTGGCTGATGTTCTTTCACATTCAGACCGTGAAAATCACCAACCACCGCTTGCAACGGTGCCAACACCAGCGCCAGCCATAAAGTGAGCGACAAACTTTTCCGGGCAAACGCCTGATGCTGTTGGCGGCGTAAATACCAGGCGCTGGTCGCCATCACCACAAAAGTGGCGGTTAAAAAAGTCGCCAGCAGCATATGGGTTAAGCGGTAGGGCATAGATGGGTTAAAAATCACTTCCAGCCAGCTGGCTACTTCAAACTTGCCATCGACGATGACGTGACCTGCTGGGGTGTGCATCCAGCTGTTGGCGGCGATGATCCAAAAGGCTGAGATCCAGGTGCCAAGGGCTACGGTGCAGCTGGCAAAAAAGTGTAGTTTGGCGCTGACCCGTTGCCAACCGAATAACATTACACCCAGAAAACCGGCTTCGAGGAAAAACGCCGTCAGCACTTCGTAGGCCATCAAAGGCCCAAGCACCGCGCCGGTTAGTTCAGAGAATTTCGAAAAGTTGGTACCAAATTCATAACTGAGCACAATACCCGACACCACGCCCATCCCAAAAGTGATGGCAAAAGGTTTGATCCAGAATTTGGCCAATTGCAGATATAACGGGTTGCCGGTTTTCAGCCATAAACCTTCCCACAGCGCAATCAGCGTGGCCAGGCCAATGGTGATGGATGGAAAAATGATGTGAAAGCTGACGGTAAAGGCAAACTGGATCCGCGATAAAATGGCGGAGAGCTGGACACTGTCAAAATCCATTAATGGTTCCTCCCGCTGCTACTGACCCTTTGTAGCCATAATGGCAACCGGCTTAAACCAACACCTGATGCCAACAGCAGCAATACCGTCATTAACTCCAGCAACAACAATGAGATATCCATGAAACACACTCCGGTTAATTACAGTTCAGTTTGCAGTGTTTTGCAGTCTGCGATTAACCGCTGAAATGCCAGAATCAGGCCATCACCAAATAAACTGCAGATGTTTGATCTATATCAATATTTTTTGCAGCAGTTGCGGTGGGTGTGAACTTCGTTTACGCTTCGCGGCTTAAGCATCTGTACACATTGTTGACAGGAGTAATATGGATCAGCAACTGGTTTTTGGCCTGACAATGGCCGTCACCGGATTTTGTGCGCTCTGGACCGCCATCTGGTTGTGGTGGCACGCCAGGTTTCAGCCGGTGTTATCGCCACTGGCCGGTTTTTGTCTGATGCTGACTTTATGGAGCGCTGGCCATCTGGCACTGCTGGTTGATTTTCGGGTGCTTGGTAAAGCGCTGGTGCTGTCAAATCCGCTGATGCCGGCGTTTTATTTACATTTTGCACTGCAATTTGTGGTGACCACCCAGAGTAAAAACTGGTTATTGCAGCTGAAAAAACTATCACCGATGCTATTTTTCGGCGCGCTGATTGTCACGTTAATCAGCTGGTCTAACCCATCGGCCTCGCTGACGAGCGTCGGGCAATTACCACAATTTTTTGTATTCGAGCGTTGGGGTTGGTTGAATCTGGCCTGCACTGTGCTGCTCGGCATCGTGGCGCACTTGGTGTTATGGCAAGGTTTTTTGCAGCACCATGGTAATAAGCGCCGTTCGATTGCCGCCATCGCCATGACCGCTGGTTTAGGTTTGTTATTGGCGACCAGCTTTGTGTTTCCATCATTTTCACTGAACTGGTTTCCGTACCCGATGTTGTTATTGCCGGGTTATGTGGTGCTGCTGGTGTACAGCGTGGTGCGGTATCAGATGCTGGCGGTGAACGCATTTGCCAGCCGAGCCTTGTTGGTACTTGCAATGGGGTTGTTGTTGCTGCTGCTGATGGGGCTGATCAGTGTCGTCTTCGGGCAGCTTGGCATGCCGGCGTTAACCGCAGTGCCGGGCTGGCAATTATGGTTATATTCCAGTCTGTTACTGCTGCTGGCCGCTGCCAGTTACCGTCCGGTCAGCCGTTTGGCTGAACGGCTGATCTACCCCGGTGTACAACTCAGTGAACAGATGGTCAGCCACTGGCTTAGTGATTTGCAACAAGCACAGGATTGGCAGCAACTGGCACATACGGCCAGCCAGTTGATTAGTAAACCGCTAAAACAGCCATTGTTAGTGGAAATTCATAGTGATGGCGTGTTGCTGGCGACTTCGGCCGTGCTGGCTACGCAAACTGCGACGGGTCCCACAGCTGACGCTATCACTACTGCGGCCAATGACCGGGCGCCGCAGTTTGTGTTTTGTTGTCGTGAACAGCAACAACAATGGCAGTTTTCGTTGCAGGGGCAGGCTGATTTACCACCGGGTCTTCGTCTGTTGACTGAAGTTTTTGGTTCCTTACTGGTCAGCAGTTGTACCAATTTGCATCGGGCACTAGCGCTGGCGTCCGCAGAAAAACAACGGCTTAGCCAGCAACATCTGGTAGAACTTGGCGCTTTAGCGGCGGCGATGGCGCATGAATTACGTAATCCACTGAATATTATTTCGATGGCGTCCGCTGGTGTCGACGCCGAACTGCGCGGCCATATTCAAAGCCAGCTGAAACGTGCCGACCGGCTGATTGCCGATATGTTGGTGTACGCCGGTCGTTTACATTTACAGCTTCAAGCTATTGATTTACATACCTTGTTGCAAAGCTTAAGCAGCCAGTTTGACTGGCAGCAGGTCAAAATTGAGCTGCAGGTTCCAGCCGGATTGCAGCTGAACGCCGATCCACACCGCTTGCAGCAAGTGTTTATTAATCTGCTCGATAACGCGCTGGCCTTTGTTCGCAATCAGCCGGATGGCGCGGTGTTGATTAGCGCGGAATTAACCGGTTCAGAGGTCGTGATCCGGCTGCACAATAACGGCCCAGCCTTGGACGACGCGTTAACTCAAACCTTATTCCGGCCCTTTGTCAGTAAAAGAGCCGGAGGCAGCGGTTTGGGTCTGGCGATAGTGCAGCGGATCATCGACGCCCATCAGGGGCAAATTCGCCATCGCACTGATTTAGGCTGGCCGGTCAGTTTTGAAATACGTTTGCCACAGCTGACGGATGCAACAAACAACACCCGATTACAGGAAACACAGCAATGAGTCTGGAAAGATTTGAAGTGGCCAGAATTCTGCTGGTCGATGATGAGCCGGCATTCCGGTTATTGGCAGAGCGGTTTTTAACCCAGCAAGGTTATCAGGTCAGCAGCGCCGCTGATTTAACTCAGGCGCGGCAGTTATTGGCAAAAACGCCGTTTGATTTATTGCTGCTCGATTTGTCGTTACCGCCGTTGTTTGACCCTGCGGCAACCTTAACCGCTTTGCCCGAACTAAACGCGCAACCGGTGATTATTCTGACCGGCCATGCCGATCGTGAACTGGCGTTGCAGGCGATTTCGCTGGGTGCCTGGGACTTTATCGCCAAGCCGGTGGACCCGGATTTGTTGGCGGTGGTGGTGAAACGCGCCATCAGCAAGCATCAGCTGGAACTGGAATTAACCAAGTTAAAACGCCAGAGCAGTACACCCGGTGCTTTGCAGACGTTGGTTGGTGTTTCGCGGCAAATGGATACTATTCGCACCTTAATTCAGCGCATAGCCCCGACTGAAGTGCGGGTGCTGGTGACCGGGCCTTCCGGTACCGGTAAAGAAGTGATTTCACGGGCGTTACATCAACTAAGCTTGCGCGCCAATGGGCCTTTTGTGTCGGTGCATTGTGGCGCCATTCCGGCCGATTTATTGGAAAGCGAGTTATTTGGCTATATGAAAGGCGCTTTTACCGGTGCGGACAAAGACCGGCAAGGGCTGCTGGCGATGGCCAATGGCGGCACATTGTTTTTGGATGAAATCGGCGAAATGCCGCTACCCATGCAGGTAAAAATGCTGCGGGTATTGCAGGAAGGTACTTATTATCCGGTTGGCGGCCGCGAGCAAAAACGGATTGACGTGCGCCTCGTCAGCGCTACCAATGCGGTGTTGCCGGATCTAGTCGCGCAAGGCAAATTTCGCGAAGATCTCTATTACCGGATCAAAGGCATCACGCTGGAAACGCCGGCGCTGGATGATCGCCGTGAAGATATTCCGTTGTTGATTCAGCATTTTTTACAGCAGTTGGCGCAAGCCCAGCCCAAAGGTGGCGCCGCAAATCAGTCGTTAACATTGGCAGTACCAGCGCTGCAGTGGTTTTTACAACGCAGCTGGCCCGGCAATGTGCGCGAGCTGAAAAACACCCTGGAAAGTGTGGTGGCGATTTCGCAACATGGTGTGGTGCAGTTATCTGATATTGAATTGCTGCATATGGATGCCGGAATGCCTGCTCAAAGTAACCAACTGCCTGGTGCTGCTGGCGGTTCACCATTGTCAGCGGCGGCAGGTGCCGAGCTTGCCACGGGCTTGTCGCTGGATGAACAAGTGCGAAATCTGGAAATCAGTTTATTAATGAGTGCCTTACAGCAGAGTCAAGGCAACCGCAGTCAGGCCGCCCGCGCTTTAGGTTTATCCCGCCAGGGATTGCTGAAGAAAATTGAGCGGTATGGTTTGCTGGATATCGGACAGCAGTCAGATTAACCCAACTGCAGCAGGCTAAGGCGTGGTGGTATTGTCGGCTGAGGTTATTTTCGCCACCGGCTGCGCCACTGCCCTGGCTGCCTGATTAATTGCTTTGCGAAATGACACCCGTGGCATCAATAGTGCTTCCGGGTTTTGCGTACCAAAGGTGTAGTCAAACGGAAAATGTTTGCGTTTGAGGTGCGGGCCGAACTTGCCGGTGGCAAATTGTCCCTGATGGCAACTGATGCAATTGCTGGTGGAATCCGGACCTTCAATAAATGGATTTGAGTTCCAGCTGATGTTGTGGCCCTTGTTGCTGAAATCTTTAAAAGCCCCTGACAACGTTGCAAATAATGGCCGACCGTCTGCCCCGATGCCCGGTGTTGGATCCAGTTCCAGTTCATGTACCGTGATGCCCATGATGTAATTCCGATAAGCGCCTTTGATATAATCCGGCCGGTCTTGGCCAAACCCTGATCCGGGTTCCGGTTGCCAGGTAAACGAGATCCACACCCAATCTTTGAGCTCTTTGGTCACGATATGAAAACCTTTTAACACATACGTTTTCTGTGTGTCCGGTGTGTGCAGCATATACGCATTTTTTTGATTTAACTGATAAACGCCTGCATCCAGCCAATCCGAGCTCAGCTTCAGGACATTGGTCATGCCTGTTTCACTCAGGTCTTTGATCATCGCTTCGTAATAAGGCCCGTCCGGTCCGGTTTTATTGGCTTCGCCCCAAGCCAGCTTCATCATCACGGCATGTGGTGGAAATTCCGGAATACAATTCGAATGTGATGTTTGCGTCTGCGGCAGGGTATCCATCAGTTCATTGGTGACCACCGGACAGCTGGCAATTTTGCGAAAGTTCTGCAGGATATGCAGTGCATAATCGAGGTTATAAGCCGCTGGCGAAAATTGCTGAAAACCACCGGATAACGGTGCCGGGTCAAAATCCGGTGCTTTGCTGCGTTGAAGTGTTCTGACGAGCTGACGCGCTGCATTCTGACTCAGACCGTTTTCGGTCAGTTCATCGGTTGGCTTGACCTGCTGCAGCAAACGTTCAATTTCATCTTTGGAATACCAGGTCTGCCAGACTGAAGCGAAATCATGCAGGATGGTAAAACCAAAGCCTTGTTGTTGCTGCGCCGGCCCCATAATCTGCCAGCCGATTTGCCAGCCGAGCTGTCGTCTGCGCTGAAAGTCTGCGGCCAGTTTCAGTTGATCAAGTTCTCCAACGCCATGATAAATTTCAGGTTGTATTTTCACCAACGGCAGTGTTTTGGATACGGTTGCAGTCGCACTGAGCACCGGCGATGACAGGAACATGCACCACAGGAAAGCCAGGCCTTGTGTTAATTTCACGATCAACTCCTCACCATGCCTGCTGCTTCAGCCGTGCATTTTTTGCTGGATTTTTTTCTGCAGCGAACTGGCCCAGCCAAAATCAGCATCGCTGGCAATTAACTGCTCGGTGAGGGCGCTGGCTTTGCCAAATTCATTAAAATGTAAATAACAGTGCGCCAGCCAGTACATGGCATCCTGCTGGCCCCATGCCGGCCAGGCTGCCGCAGTATTTTTGGAGCGCTGAAACAGGCTGACCGCTTTTTCAAACAGGGCCATGGCTTTTTTCTTACTGCCGCCGACCAGCCTGGGTTTGTGTAAATACGATAAACCCTGGATCAGGCAGGTGCGTGGATTGTTGGCATCGGCTTCCAGTGCGTGTTTATAAAGGCTATCGGACATCAGACCGGCTCTGGCTTTGGCAATCGGATCCTGGGTGGCTGCAGCCAGATGGCCGTAACTGCTGGCGACCAGGGTGTAAAACTCGGCACTTTGTTGATCAGAGCCATGGGCTTGCTTCAGGATTTCTGTCGCCGCTTTGGCATGCTCTTTTGCATCTTCACCCAGCTGGCAGCAAATCAGCAGGGCGTAAGCAATATAATAACTACGCCAGCATTCATCTTCAGCGGCAAACGACTGCGCCTTTAACGCCGCAATCGCAGCATGCACAGCGGTTACATCCCGTGTCACTTTCGCCTGCCATAGTTGTGCTTCCAGTGCTAAAAAATAGTCCGCATCCAACATCGTCAAATTCCTTGTGGTGGTTCTGTTAGTTCTTACGAATGGCGTTGCATATTTGCATGCGTAGCGTCATCAGCGCCGCCGGAAAACCGCCTATCACCGCGATGGTCAGTGTCGCCAGTGCGCAGTACCAAAGCCCGCTGGCGGTCACAGCAAACGGGAACACAATTTCGCTCAGACTGGCATGATTCATTACCACCGCTTTGACCTGACTAAACAGCAACAAGGCACTCAGCACCCCCGTTAACGCTCCGCTGATACTCAGCAGAACGGCCAGAGAGAATACGCTGAGTGACAATAAAACCGCCGGATAACCAATAGCCCTTAATACGGCAGTTTCTCTCCGGCGTGCTTCCATCATGGTGTGCATACTTTGCAGGGCTGAAAAACCGGTTGCCAGCAGCAAAATGGCGATGCTGGGGATGGCGATAATGTCAGTAAAACCAGTCATTTCATCGATCTGACGGGCATAATAATCACGTTGGCTGCGGGCGCGGACACTGGTGTTGTCACTGTTTTGGTTTAGCTGCGTCACCAGCGCCTGAGCCGCCGCTGCATCTGGAGCGCCAAGCCGGATTGAGTTAAAAATGCCGGGTCTGTTGTAAGCATCCTGCAGCAGTTGTACATCACCCCATACTTCGGATTCAGCCACCTTTTCATCAGACGAGAACACCCCAACCACAGTCCATTCCAGGCTGCCAAGGGCAATTTTTTGATCCAATTGCAACCAGGGGTTACGCGCCGCCAACGCCTTACCGACCAGCAACTCGCGTTTACCCTGTTGAAACATTCGTCCGGACAGCACTGCGATATTACGTTGCTGATCAAGGGCGATGGGGCCAACACCCCTTACTGCGACAATGTTTGCCTGACCATCGGCGCTGATACCAGCTCTGATATTGGTAAATAATTCAGCTGAAACGCTGATGTGTGAACCAAAGTCGGCTTTGATCGCAGTGCGTAGGCTGTCCAGTTGGGTAGTATTAAAAGAACTAATCACTTCGCTGTCAGAACCATTACCAAGCACAATCACCACAGTGTCAGAACCCGCGGCTTGCAGCATTCCGGCAAGTCCGGAGCGCAAGGACGAAAACACCAGAATAATCAATGCCAGGCAAGCCGAGCACAGGAGTATAGACAGCACTTCATACTTGCGGCTGGCGGAACTTTGCAGATCCAGCCACAGACATTTCCAGAACATATGCATGTTACACCGCCGACTTCAGATGGATGGCCAGATCTTTTCGCAAAACCTGGAGCAGTGGAAAAAACGCACCCGCCATGCCAAGCGATACTGCAACGGCCGCGATTTGCAAAATATCGCCGGTCCGAAGTTCGATATCGGCAAAGGGGCCATCCGTTAGCAATGCTTGCAACGACCACGCAGTGACCCCGGTCACGACAACTGCAATGGTCATCGCGGCACAGACAATCAGAATATTTTCTGCCAGTAATAACGCTGCAATTTTTAACCGGGAAAAACCAATAGCGCTGAATATCGCCAGCTCGCGTTTACGCTCGACGACCGACTGCGCCATCGAGCTTGAGGTCAACAAAAATACCACCAGAATGGCAATGGCCAGTACCAGCTTGGTCATCAATGCTAAATCGCCGAGCTGACGGCGGAACGATTCGGCAAATGAGCTTTCTTTTGAGGTGAAAGTCGGGGTTTTGCTGTTTTCAAATAATGCATCAATGGTATTCATTGCCGTCACGGTATCCACCCCATCGGCAACGCGGGTGACAAAAAAGCTCGAAAGTCCACGACCAAATAAGCGGTTTTGATCAAGAAACTTATGCTTTAGCAGCAAAGCTTCCGGTTCGGTGCCGGCTTCTGGCGTATATTCGCCGGCGACAATAAAGGTCCAGTCATTGGAGAAATTTTTACGGGTCCAGATGGATGTGGTCAGGGTAATTTTATCGCCGGGTCGCCAGTTAAATCGCGCCGCCAATTGTGGGGTGATTAACACCGCTCTTGGGTCTTGTAACCACACTTGCTCGGCTTCGGCAGACAGTTGAATGTCCGGAAAAACTTTAAAGTAGCTATCCAAATCAACAGCATATTGCGAAAAAACCTGATCAGGCTTTTGAAAATAACCGCCAAACCAGGTGACAAAAGTTACGGCTGTTGTGTGCGGTAGTTCGCGGATACGAGCGACCGAAGACTCGTTTAACGGCTGGACAATCGACTGACGGTTAATGGTGACCACCCGCTGTTTTTCATCCAGTTCGTATTCAACGTCGTACGCGTTGTCGATCCCGATAATAATGCTGAAACCGACAAAGGCCAGACACATCGGCAACACTGTTAATACCAGCCGCAGCGGCCGGCGCAGCAGATTTCGGGTCACCAGAAACCACAACGTCATTTAGCGAACTCCCGCGGCTTTAAAAGTGCCGTCCGGCAGTGGTTGCCCGGCCAGCCGCAATTTGCCTTTGTCCAGTACGACCTGACGGTCGGTCGCTGCTGCGGCTTCCATATCGTGGGTCACCATAATGATGGTTTTGTTAAATTCGCTTTTGAGGGTGTTCAGTAATTCCAGAATCGACTGTGCGGATTTACGATCAAGATCGCCGGTGGGTTCGTCGCACAACATCAGTTTGGGTGCACTGACAAAAGCACGGGCGATGGCGACCCGTTGTTCCTGACCACCCGACAATTCCGCCGGTTTGTGACCCGCCCGTTCCGCCAATCCCACCAATTCCAATGCCGCTGAAACCCTGGATGCCCGTTCTTTTGTCGAAAGTGAGGTTAATAGCAGGGGTAATTCGACATTTTGAGCGGCAGTCAGAAACGGCAACAAATTGCTGAATTGAAACACAAAACCAACGTTCTGCGCCCGCCAGGCTGATGATTCCCGATCGTTGCCGCGGATTTGTGGTTGTCCGCCAATCAACACGCTGCCGCTGTCCTGCACATCCAGACCGCCAATAATATTCAGCAGCGTGGTTTTACCGGATCCCGAGGGGCCGGTCAGCGCAATAAATTCACCCTGGTCGACATTCAGGCTGACATCGTCCAGCGCGGTGATCAGGGTTTGTCCTTTTTGATAATGCTTAGCCAACTGATTGATTTGTAAAAACATGACTAGTTCCCCTTCGCTGGAATGGCAGGAAGCATGGGTTGTGCTGGATCTTGTTGTGGTGGCCGGGCCGCGATTTGCTCGTTGCCGGCATAAAAGGCGCCGGTCGCGGTCGCGCCCGGATTGACACCATTAAAAGCACTGACGGGTTCGACAATGACCACCACGGTACCGGTTTGATTGTCAGTGGTCGGGGCAATTTGTTTTACTCTGGCTTTGATTTTAAGGGAGGGATCTGACACCAGACTGACTTCAACCAACTGACTCTGGCTGACTTGTGGCAAAAAGCGCTCGTTGACGTCAAAGTGAAATTCGATACCTTCCATATCAGCAATAGTGCAGATGCCGGAGCGGGTGTAAGTACCGCCCGCTGAGACCGGCGAAATGATTTCACCAACATTGGCACTAAGTGCTGTGACAGTGCCATTAAATGGTGCCCGGATAATCAGGTCTTCCAGCAGTTTTTCATTCAGTGCAATTTTGTTCTGCAGAATCTGGACTGATTGTTCGACCTGCTCCAGCGCAATTTCTTTGGCGAGGAGGTCGCTAAGTACCCGTTCTGATTCGCCCGAACTGATGGCTTTGTTGGCTTGCAGGGTTTCCGCCCTTTGGGCAAAAATACGTGCCAGTTGCAGGTCGTTTTGGCGGTGCTTTTTCATCGCGAGTTCGGACTGCAGGCTCATTTTATTGATATTCAGCTCAATGCGGGCCTGCCGGTCATCGAGTGTTGCCACCGCTTGACCCGCCGTCACTTTGTCACCGAGTTCGACCAAGACACTGCTGACGCGGCCAGTGATGTTTGACGATACCGTCGCGCTGTCTGGTGCGACCGCATAACCTGACGCCTCAAGGCGCAAATCGTCAGCGGCGTTGGTGGATTGTTCTGGCTGCGCCCCTGGAAGAGGTTGCCCGGCCTGAGCTGATGTGGTGCTGGTCGTTTGTTGCGTAGTCACTGCTGCAGTGACGACTGGCGGGGTGGACTTTAATGCGGTGCTGCTGTCGATCTGCAACAGAGCGTAATTTACAGCGGTGAAAATTGATAAAATAGCTAACAATCCTAACCACTTATGCCATGTCACCTTTGACTGTGGTGGTGGATGGTTTCCTTCAAACTGATGGAGTTTGGCGACCAGATGTTGCCGGGCAGCAAGCCGTTCGTGATCAGTCTCGGGTTGAGTTTGTTCATTCCGTTCACTCATAAATAGCGTTCGTTCCTTAAATTACGGATGCCTGCGGCACAACCGAGAGTCCCTAGAATCACCAAAATCAGCGCTGGCAGCAGCGCGTCCTGCCAGGAATAGTCACGCCAGATGGCACCTTCCATCAGCTGGATTGCCCATTTACCTGGGCTCAGGTGACTGGCGATTGCCAGCCACTCCGGCATCATAAATTGTGGCACCATGCCGCCGCCTAACATGGCGAAAATGATCATAACAGTCCAGACCGCCCCTGAGATGGCTCCGGGGCTGCCGCCGAGGGTGCCTAATGCCATGATGATGCCGGCAAAGCAGAAGGCAGAGCACCAGATGGCAAGGCTCAGCATGGATAGAGATTGAATATTTAAATCAAAAGTAACGGTGCCGAACAAAAATAGCAACGTGGTCGACATCAGGATCATCGTCATGCAGGACAGTATTTTGGACAGCACGATCATCTGCATTGATACCGCGGTGACTTTCAGCCGTAACATGATTTGTTGTGACCTTTCAGTGGCTAAACCTGCACTCATAATGGCAACCGAAGCCAGGATGGACCACAACACTGCCTGCGGCACGGTCACACTGAAGGCGTTCAGTGGCATGGCAGGGGAGACTTCAATGTTTTCAGCTTTGACACTGACCGGCTGTAAATTCATGTTGGTTGATCCGGTACTTGCGCCACCCAGCCGGTTTTCAATCAGTTGCATCACCGTTTGCATGGTGACGCCCGTCATATATCCGGTGATCGCCTGCCGTTTTGGATCGGCAACCAAGCGGATGACCGGTGTCTGCTGACCAAACGGGAATTGTTGAATGCCGGTCGCAAAACCGGTTTCGATTTGCATATAAGCGACATGCTGCCCAAGCCGGGTGGATTGGCGGGCGGCTTCGAGATTAAGCTGGCTAATATGCAAATCGGGACGGGCAGCCAGCAGGCTGACAAAGGCGGCACTTTCAGCGCTGCCATCTTCATCAACCACAGCAAGGGTGACTTTACTTTTGTGACTGTCGTTGCCGTAAATGCCACCAAAAATGGTCGCCATTAACAGCGGAATCAGCAAAATAAGCACTAAGTTGGCTGGTTCCCGCCACAACAGCAGCAGATCTTTTTTGATCAATTGCACGACCTTATGCATGCTGCACTTTCTCCTGAACTAGATTGGATAACACATCTTCGAGCCGTGGCGGTAACACCGTTAAATCCAGCAATTGAAAGCCCTTTTGCATTAACTTGCTGATTTCTGAAGCAGGTTCCTCACAGGCCAGATACTGAATTTCACCGTTTTCGCTATTTTTGTATGAAATCCTGCTTTGGCCGCCATACATTTTGACTAAATCCGGTAAGGCGCCGCTGGCCATGACTTGCCCTCGTTCCAGGATCAGCACATCGTCACAGACTTTTTCAGCTTCTTCGATGTAGTGTGTGGTGTAGATAATTGCTTTACCTTGCTTTTTCAGCTCTGCCACCACCTGAAGAATACTGTGGCGGCTTTGAATATCGACACCAGCTGTCGGCTCATCAAACAGATAAAGTTCAGCATCGGCCAGCAATGCCACGGCCAGATGCACCCGGCGTTTCATGCCTTCAGAGCAAGCCTTGATGCGATAATGCATGACCTGTTGCAGCTCAAGTTGTGTCGACACGACACTGATCCTTTGCTGCAACAGCTCGCCCTGTAATCCCTGTAAGCTGGCGAACAACTGCAGATTCTCGCGGACACTGAGATTGTGAAATAACGCCAACCGCTGGGAAGCAAAAGCAATGCGGGTGCGGGTGATTGCATCGTATGGCGGTTGTCTACCTAACAACCGGACTTGTCCCTGATCGGGTCCAAGCAAACCGACAATCAGGTTGATCAAGGTCGTTTTGCCGGCACCATTCCGGCCAAGAATGGCCAGTACTCTGCCCGGCTCGACCTGAAAACTGACCGACGTCAGCGCCTTCACCTTTGCAAATGATTTACTGACATTCTCAAAACTGGTTACTGCAAAACTCATGTTACACAGCCTTTTTTTCCGGACAGGGAGACAACACCGCGTTTTTGTCACGGCAGTAGTACACCGCAACATTAAACGCCAGATGCGACAACACCGGCGCCCATAAAGTACCGGTTGCCTGATAAAACAGCAGCCAGAGCAAGCCATAACCACTCTTCAGCAGCACGTGGATCCAGCCATAAAACAGATGGTGTAATCCAAAAGCAACCGAGGCTGTGATGGCCGCCGCCAGCCCGCCGATTTGCCATTGTTCGTTGATGTTGGATGGCAAATATCCACGCCAGATCAGCTCTTCGATGACCACAATCAGCACCATCACCGGCAGTATCCACCAGTGTCCGGCCTGATGGCGCACTGCTTGGTGGGCCTGCGCTTTGCCAGACGATAGCTTGGCGATCAACCAACCTTCAGCTTTGAATAAACCATACCCGGACAGCAAAGCCAGCAAACATAACCAGATCGTTTGCCATGACTGCGGTATCTGCGGTGTTGCCGGCATCCATCGCCCATCTGGTTGTGTGGCTAGCCCACAGATCAACGCCAACAGCAACAATCCATAGAACAATGCGCTATAGTCCTGCAGGACTTGTGTTGCCTTTGCATTCATCAGCTGTAAAACCCAGATAATGCATGCAAAGTACAACACCAGGATCAGCGGAAAGCTCAGGATCACCAGGCTCATGCCATTGGCCCTTACACCGCGGAATAATCGGTGATCGGATGACCCACCGGGATGATCAACGACACAAACTGCCGGTCACCATCAATACCCAGCAACTGATTCATTTCATCATCAAGAAAACCAAACACCATGCAGGAACCAAGGTTGAGTGAGGTTGCGGTCAGATGCACGCTTTGCCCCAACACTCCGGCATCCATATGGGTCAGACGGTAGGCGCGGTCTTCGTATTTCCACTGCACACGGTCGAGATCGCTGACCAGAATAAAAATTCCGGCCGAACGGGCGATCCAGTCCTGGAAGGATGCAATTTCAAAAATCCGGCCGCGAATTTCCCCAAGGCTAACGACTTGCATGGCATGTTTTTCTGCACGATACCGGTAAATACCCCGACTCAATCCTTCGGTATTTAACGCGGCATAATACAGGTGCATACTGAGTAAGCCGCCACCCGTTGGTGTAAAAGGCGCGTAAGGTATGGTCTGGTTACTATTTGTTTTAAAACGGTTTTTCACCCCAGCCGCCAAGTGGCAGATCGAGCTCAGCTCAGCCAGACTGATCGGCGCATCGGTATAATCGCGCAGTGACTTGCGCCGTTTTAACAACGCGGCATAAGATTCAGCCGAAGCTTCTTGTGGCGGTGGCAACGCGATGAATTGCTCCGACGGTGAAGATTCGGTGTAACCTGGCCGGTCGGAAAACAGGATATTGTTCATCACCTGCTTACCCATTTCCGGGTCCAGTTTCAAGCCGTCATGTGCCAGCGACAACGGTGTCACCGGCAGTTCTTCCTGTTGCCTGGCCAGTGCACGCTGTACATAGACATCAATCACGGCTCTGTGTTCAGAAGATAGCTGCCGCAGCAAATGGTCGTTCTTGTTGAGCGCAGTGATTTGACATGCGGCATTGTTTACAACTTCGGCATTACTCATGAGAATTGCTTCCGTTTAATGGGGTGGGGACACCCAACACAAATTGTACCGACTGTTCGATGCCATCCAGATCAAGGAACCGATCAATCTCGTTGTCATAGAAATATTCCACCGGGCAAAGTTCGCCCCGCTCAATTTCCGGTTGCAACCCACACAGGATGTGACCTAAATCCACCAACATTTTCCGATAGCCCTTCGGTCCGTACAGCATCATGTAACGCCATGGACAACCGACAAAAAACACAAAATGTTCAAATTTCTGGCCGGCGTCGCGGTCAGGGCCGTAAAAGGCATCGGCCAGTTTTTTCAGTTTGTCGTCACCAAATACCCGGTCTTTTACCAGAATTTGTTTGTTTGGCAGTACCTTGCGTAGCTGATTCCCCGACAGGACATAAGCGTCCAGCGCGAAATACTTCAGGTAATCTTTGATCCCAAGCTGATGAATCGCCGCTGGCACCTGTTGCCGCCAGTGAAAAGCCGGCAAAATCGGGCTCTGGTTGATATCCGATACGGTGTCCGGGCTGTAGTTGTAGGGAGTATCGATATAGTGCTGAATAAAACTGGCGATACTTTCCTGGTTTTGCGCGAGGCGTCGGGTTGAGCTGCGCACCACTTTGGAGTTTTCATGATAAAACTCGGCGGCGTTCACCGACAGCTCGCCAAAGCGACATTGAAACTCCCGATGGATCTCCGGCAACAGGTCGACACTGTTGATTGGAGGCATGAAAGTACCTTCTGCCGTGGTGCGCTGACCGAGGAAATAGTCCGCTGGATCTGTAAATGGCATACCTGATCCTCCTCTTACAGGAACACATTGCGAAATGGACGAAACGGTGTGCAGGCAGAACAACGTGGGATCCGTTTGATATCTTCGTAGTCGACTGACATCCGTTCAAAGTCAGTGCGGATAGCACGGCTGACCAGAAAACTACGGCCGGTGGTCAGATAATTCAGTAATCCTGAGGTCAGCTGTCCGGTCACTACATCGATATATGGTGAAGGGGCAAAACCAAGATCTGGCTGGCCAGTGGCATTGACCGCGTCATAATAAGTGATGACGTCACGTTTTAATGAACCTGCGGCGGCGACACCCTGCAGTTCAAATTCGTTAAAACAACAAGTATCCCCTGGTACAAAAATCGGACCGGCAATGCCTTCAGAGCCATCGAATACGGTCAGGGCCCAAGGTTTTTCTGCTTCGAGTGCCTGTTGGTTGATGGTATGCAAAATGGATTGCATGTATTCATCTAATGCCGCAACCACCAGATCACATTGTTCAAATACGGCCCGGATATTTTCTTTAGAAAAACTGTCTTCAGTGATTGTTGAGATGCTGGCCAAATCATATTGCTTCAGGCTTGCTGCCAGGCAATCAGCAACAGCTGCGCCTTCCGTCACAAAACCAGGTTCAATACTCAGAAAACGTTGCAGTGATGTCGCGTTGTGAACCTTGGAATCACCGGACAACAATAAATATTTAATGCCACATTGTGCCAGTTGTTTGGCAATTCGGCTGCCAGCCTGGCCGCAGCCAATAATGCCAATGCGTTTATCGGACAGAGAAGTTTCGGCGCCTTGAATCACCTTTAAATATACATCGACTAAATCATGTTCCGGCTTGATCAGAATATGTTCTTCTACCAGTTCATTGACCAGTTGTAAGGTGCTCGCATATTCGTCAGGTTTGATCACCCCGTTTTCATGAAGTTCTTTTAAACTGTGTTGGCCATTCATATGATTAATAAGGCGACCTAACAATCCGGTGCGGCCTTTGTCAGTCCATGATTTAGAAAAGAAAGACCTGGCGCTATGTTTGACCAGAATTTCATTTGGCGTTACGTGGATCACTCTTACATGCGGATTGATTTGATACTTTGCGTCTTCCTGCGTCATTGATATCTACCTTGTGATTCTTTTGTTCCAACCATGATTGAATAGCCATTTGTTACAAATGCCAGTTTCTTACTGCTGAAACCGGCAATTGCTACAAATGCCAGTTTCATATTGCGAAACCGGCAATTGTATCGAGCTCAAATTTATTGTTCTTGCATCTCTTCTGAGCCGCCAGAGCATGAGCATGAGCAGCAACACCAGCAGTTACAGCCGCCTGGAGCGAACGCCATACCTGATTCATAGCGATGGTCGAACATTGAAGTTTTTGCTAATTTCATTGTAATTTCCTCGTTTTGTGAGTATGAATTTCCATGCGAAAATATTTTCGCTTTTTGTAAAGCTCACTTGCTTAGTAAAGCAAGCATCCACAGCAGAAGATACCTGGCCTGATGGCTGGAATCATCAAGGATAGGGTTGAGGCGACTTTGTCAAATCATCGAATGTTAGTTTTCGATCTTTCCAGTTCAATTTTTGTGGTAGTTCGTAATATCTGTCTACACCATAAGATGGCATTGAATGTAAATAGGGAGGAGTTAATCCTTTGATAAATACCTTGTGCAGCCGAACTATATTCAGGCAAGGTAAGGTGAAATCAAAGAATATTGGGTCAAGATTGTGTGCTTTAGTAATGTTCAGGATTTTTTCGTATTTGGTATGGCCTGACAGTTTTTTGTTTTCCATCAGTTCGGATAATTTGACAGTACCGGAGCCTTCCAAATACCACTGCAGATTTTTAGCATGTGATGGATAACCATAATGGCCAATAACTTTATAGAAGATGTCGAATTTTTCTACCGGCACATCCTCTTCCACAAAGAATAGTTCTTTGACCCGCTCCGAATAGGCCCACTGCGGACAATTCAGAATAATGCGGCTGCTGCCTTCAGCCTGAGCGAACTCGCCCAGCGCTGATAAAATGGCGTCTTCAATAGACAAACCACCACCTCCACCTGAGATGTAGTTGTACTTGTTAAAGCCTTTCATAAAACCAACGGCAGTGACGGTATAAAAACCTTCGATATCAGTGCTGTGTAAATACAATTTGATATCATCAACCAGGGTTTGGGCATGGGCGAGGATACGCCGCACCCGGTAGTCGTTTGGAATGCAATCTAATTCAATAATTTGCGGGGCGTGACCGGTATTCCAGTGTACGTTGACGGCGTCCCGCTCCAGCACTTCCGAAATACCATGGTAAACGGCAAGCTCTTTGGTGATGTGGGTCGACAACCCGCCACTGGTGGCATAGCAGAACATCCGCTCTTTTGGATGTAACATACTGAAAGGCATAACAATCTGCGAAGGCACCCAAATGATTTTTTCTTCGTCCAGCAAATAGCAGCCTTTGACCCAGCCGGTAAAAGTACTTTCGGTGAATTTGTCATACTGAAAGCCGGTTGTAGCGTATTGTTCGTCGGCAAATAAGGGTAATTCGGCCGGGTGCATACAGTGGTAGCCTTGACCGGTGAGGGTGTGGTAGCTGCCGTATACTATCTTGTCGTCATATTCAAACGACACCAGGCTGCCCATCGCCCGTTCAACCACTTCGCCCAGGGACGATGCCATCATGGTCGGCAGGTCAAAGCCTTTACCACCGCCAAAAATGGTTCGTTGGACGCTACTTTCAAATGAATTACGGCCAAGGACATCGCGGGCAATATGATCAAATTCATAAAACTCGCAATTACCGGTATACATGATAAGTCCACCAGAACCGCGGAAATAGCTGACCACCCTTTTGATAGGGCCACGAGGGTAGTAATAGGAGTTAATTTCTTCGTAACCTTTACTTTCATAGTTCGTGACCTGGTACGGCAAGGTCATATAGTGCTGATTGATAGCCGAGGATTGGATCTGCGGTGACATAGGTTCCCTTCACTTTTTTTGTTTAGTTTGACAACTGCAGCCCGAAGTGTGGCCCGATGGAACTACCCCGTTTTAGTGTTGGCAGTAGTTGAGTTTTCACCCAGCTGCTTTGTGACACATCCAACGATTTCTCAAGTGCAGCAATGGCTTCGGTATTCTTGCCGTTGACCGAAAAGATGACGCCGGTCCAGACATAAGCTTCATCAAGCCCCCAGCGCGGGTATGCTTTGGTTTTATCCGCGGCTTTGGCTTCGAATTGCTGAATAGACTGCTCCAGCAAAGTGCTGGCTCTGGGTAAGCCGCCGCCGAATTGTGGGGGAGTGTAAAGCGCCGTTACGGCCTGGATATACAGTAGACGAGGGTTCGCAGGTTCCAGCTCCGCAGCGCGTTGCAATGCGGTGCGCCCGGCCAGCGACAATTCCATGGTGCGTTCCGGCATATTGCCAATCAGTGAATTGGAGCAGGCTGCAGTAAGAATGTAAGCTTCGGTATATTGAGCATCGGTTGTCACAATGCCGTTGGTCTCATCAATACATTTCTGTAAGTGGGTTTTGGCATTTTTGTAGTCAACAAGGCCAAGCCGGTAACTCGAGAGTGCCAGATAATAACGGGCATCAGCTTTGGAGATGGCTTTGTCAGAGCTCAGTAGTTGATTCAGTTTAGTGATCTGGTCAAGCAGACCTTGTTTGTCACCGGCAGCGTAGAAACTACCGACAACCTTATCTTCATTGGCAAAAATGTCTTTGCCGGTGGGGAGCTGGCCGGGCTCTTTGGGATGACTAAGACCAGCCGCTGTAGCCATACAGCTGATGCTGCTGACCACAGATAAAACCATCACTTTCTTGAGGACTGTTTTCATAAAAGTACTTTCTCTTTCTCGCCAGGTCATCAGGCTTAACTGACAACTCCCAGCGCACCTGTTCCGGTGTTTTGTGGTCATCAGTCAAGGGAAATTCAGATTTTTACGGTACGTTCAGCGATCTCTCATTCAGCAATCTACAGGTCGGCCAAGTCCAAAGATTGATAAAAATGCCATAAAATTATGATAAAAAATTGATATTGGCTGGCAGCGCTACTGGTTGTATTTGCTGCGTGTGGATGTGTTTTAGTTGTCAGCTCAGGCGAAACAGTGGGGTGGGATCTGATTATATTTCGTACAATCAAACACCTACTTAATCTCTAAGTGGGGAGCCGGTACGCTGAATGCCGTCCGGGTCGTGAATACCACTTGAATATCACTTAAATATAACAACAGGCATGTTGATGACTCATCGGCCGCTGCTGACTTCAGTTAGATTTCAACCGCGAACCTGGTGGCCGGGTTAGGATTCTGATGGCGGTATTTGCGGGTTCAGCGGTGGTCATTGGGGAAACAGGTGCAAATATGCCGATAAATGGCGTATGTTGGGTTGATGTTGTCGCTGAAACTGTGTCTCGATGCACAGCTACCATGGTAAAAGTGACATAACTTTTGAGGCTCAGGGAGGCTGCTTGAAAGCATGGTTTATTGGTTCGTATGGTGGACCCGAGGTACTTAAATTCGGGCAAGCGACTGAGCCGGTGGCTGGGGATCACGATGTATTGGTCGAGATCAAAGCCGCCAGTGTGAATCCTATTGATATCCGGGTACGCAAAGGGCAGTTGAAGCGGCTTGTCAAATACAGCTTTCCGCTGGTCATGGGAACAGATTTGGCTGGTATTGTGATTGCCAAAGGAGCTGCGGTGAGCCGCTTTCAGGTTGGCGACGCGGTGTATGCTCGTCCAAACCGACGCCGGATCGGAACATTTGCCGAGCGAATTGCCGTGCATGAATCGGAAGTGGCGTTAAAACCCACTAGCCTGAGTTTTGAAGAAGCGGCGGCGATGCCATTGGTTGCTCTGACATCGTTACAAGCGATGGTTGATCTCGCGAATATCCAGCCCGGTCAGAAAGTCCTGATCCACGCCGGAGCTGGTGGCATCGGTACCTTTGCCGTGCAGCTGGCGAAGCATCTGGGGGCGTACGTGGTGGCAACCGCAAGCAAACCCAAACATGCGTTGGTGCTATCGTTAGGCGCCAACGAAGTGATTGATTATCAACAGCAAGACTTTTCACAAATGCTCGAAGACTTCGACATGGTCTTTGATACTTTGGGAGGTGACACGCTACTGAACTCGTTCCGGGTGTTGCGTCAAGGCGGCATGGTAGTTTCTGTCGCCGGTCCACCGGATCTTATCTTGGCACGCGAGTGGCCGATGCCCCTCTATTTGCGACTCGGGATCCGCGCCATCAGCTGGAAAGTCCGGTATGTGGCCCGCAAATACCAATGTGGTTATCGTTTTATGCTGATGCGTCCCTGTGGATTACAGCTGGCGCAAATCAGCGCGCTGATTGACGCCGGAGTGATCCGTCCGGTGATCGACCGGATTTACCCCTTTGAGCGCGTCAACGAAGCCATCGCTTATGCCGAAACCGGTCGGGCCAGTGGCAAAATTATTGTCAGTCACCAGTCGGAGTGTTGAAGGCGAGCGGTTACCTGGATCACTCTGCTGATTGGTAATACTGCTCAAACAAAGCCTTTTCCAGCGCCGTCGCCAGTGCCTGATTTAATGGCATTGGGTTGCTGGCGAGTTCCGGGTCAAGCTGGCGGATTTGTTCCTGGCCGTGGCGAATGAGCGGTGGCGGATCAGATTCCAGTGCAATCAGGGTCTCGGCGTAAGCAGCAGGGTGGTCGGTTTTGATATTACGACAGGTTGATAGCTGATATTCACCAGCGCGGCCAGTGGTCCCCGCAGCACCAAAGAAGCGGCAAATGCCGGGGCGCTGCTGATACACACTGCACTGACCTTGTTTACGATCTTCGGAATGGCTTTGATAAAAGTAACAACGGGCGTCATCACGTTCGGCTAAATCACTGAGCACCTGATCGGCGCGTTGTTCTTCAATCAACCGGAACGCCAGCGGCAACATTTCCAGCACCGTCGCTTCAATGCCCGGATGCTGGCAACATTCACCACAACCACTGCGGCAGAATAACCCGCGATGGTGTTGATACTTCGAGTAATCCTGACCAATCTCGGCCATCACGGCAAGCACTTGCTGTGATAATTGTTCTAACCTTGCCATCGTGCTACCTCAGTTGGGGCGCGTATTGTACTGATCCCGCAGCGCCAACGGCAAGTTTCATCGACTTTCGGTTACAAATCGCTCAGCGGTTTTGGCTTGGCGATGCCATAACCCTGCGCATAATCAACGCCCATTTTGCGCAGTTCCAGCAGAATTTCGGTGCTCTCAACATATTCCGCCACCGTTTTAATCCCCATCGCCGCGGCCACATCATGGATGGAGTTGACGATAGCGCGGTCGAATTTGTCGGTCAGTAAATCGCGGACAAAATTGCCGTCAATTTTGATGTAATCGACCGGGAAGTTTTTCAGATAGCCATAAGATGAAAAGCCACTGCCAAAATCATCCAGTGCAAACTGACAGCCTAAGCTTCTGAAATGATGGATAAAATCTAAGGTATTTTGTAAATTTAAAATCGCCATACTTTCGGTAATTTCAAAACAGATAAAGCGTGCCGGAATTTTGTATTCTTCAAACAGCGCTAACACATAAGCTTTAAACAGCGGGTCGATTAACGAAGCGCCGGATAAATTGATGCTGCAATGGCCCAGTACGTCCAGATGCTGCGGATGTTGTGCCAGCCAGCGGAAATAGTTGCGAATGACCCAGCGGTCAATTTGCGGCATCAGGCCATAACGCTCGGCCGAGCTTAAAAAGTTACCCGGCGCGATAATGGTGTTGTCGTCGCTACGCAGCCTTAATAACAGCTCGTAATTGGCGACGGTATCCCGATGCTGAATGGCCTGAATTGGCTGCATATAGAGCACAAAGCTATCGTGTTCCAGCGCCCGTTGCAGAATTTGTACCCACTGAATTTCGGCTTGTTGCTTTTGTAATTCGGCATCGTCCGGGTGGAACAAATGAATACGGTTGCGGCCTTTTTCTTTGGCGACAAAACAGGCGGAGTCGGCTTTTTTGATGGTTTGTTCGGCCGACAAATCATCAAAAGTGATTTCGGTCATGCCGATGCTGACGCTGATACTAAACAGGCTGTCCTGCCAGAAAAAGCGGAATTCTTTGACCACTTCCAGCAGGTTATAAGCCACCGCAAAAGCTTCTTGTGCGGTTTTACCCGGCAGCAGCACGGCAAATTCATCACCGCCCAGGCGCGCCAGAATGCCACTTTGGCCTAGTGCCCGTTTCAGCTGATCGCTGATTTGCAGCAATAACGCATCACCGGCACTGTGATTACAGGTGCTGTTGACCAACTTAAACTGGTCAATGTCGATGTATAAAATGGCGCTGGTGTGTTTTTCAACCTGTAGTCTTTGCCAGGCTTGTTGCGCCAGCGTGGCGAAATGATGGCGGTTATACAGGCCGGTCAGAGGATCGTGCGACGCCAGATAGGCCAACTGTTCGTGGCTGACTTTTTGCTCGGTAATGTCAATCACCGAGCCATGAATAAAGGCTTCGCCATTGGCATCATGCGCCAGGCGTGCCGACATCAGCGCCCAGAACGGCGAGCCATCTGAGCGTAAGCCACGCAATTCAAAGCTTTTATTGTTGCTATGTTGCAACTGCCGAACCATATGGGTGCGATCATCCGGGTTGGCATAATATTTCGCCATGCCAAACCGTTTGACGTCAATTTCCATCTGGCTCAGTTCCTGGTAACCCAGAATATTCAACAGCGCGCGGTTGGCGGCAATCAGCTGGCCATGCATGGTGGTGGTGAACATGCCTTCCACCGCGTTGTGGTAAATGTCGTAATACTGTTTTAACGAATTAATCGCTTGTTGATGCGCTTGGGTGGTGAGTTCAGTCGCCAGCTGCATGCGCTGCGCCAGGCCGTAACTCATCAACGCCATATTGCAAACGACGGATGCGACTAATAAATATTGCCACAAGCGCGAGTCCGACAAATACCCGAGCTGCGACAACAGCAGCACTAAACTTGCCGCAAAAAACAGCAGCCAGCTTAAGCTGAACGTCCTGGCCCGCGGTTTGCCACTAAATGTATGCCGCATGACCTGTACTAAATTGCTGCCCATCACCATGCCAAGTACCAGCAACAGCAAGTTCAGGCGCTGGTTAAAATCGATATACAGGGGGCTGAATAACAACAAACCGGACCAGAGTAAATTCAGCCACAGCCACCAGGATGGATTTTGATTGAGCATGGTGCTGGTGGATAAACTTAAACAGGCCAGACAAGCGCCGACCGCCACATAAAAAATGGCCGGATTCACTTCCGGATATTCCGGCCACAACAACGCAAAACCGGCGCCGTTCAGAATGGAAATCACCAGCGTGAAAAACAGGAAAAAACCAGCAAAATACAAGTAAAGCTGCTCACGAATATTCAGATATAACAAGATGTTGTAAGCGGCCATCAACAGCAACAGCCCAAGCAAAATGCCATCAAATAAGTTGCTGGTCAGTTGCTGCTGATAAAACTTATCTGGCTGAATTAAGGTGAAATGCGATTGCACCACAGCGCCATCCTGCACTTTCACTAACACATCCAATTCCTGACCGGCTTTAAACGTCAGCTCAACGGCATAACTGCGGCTACTGAGCTGGCGCTCGCTGAACGGCAGGTTGGTACCAGCGCGATTAATCTTATGCAGTTCATGGCTTTGCCGGTCAAAGGTATAAAATTCAACCAGATCGGCGGATGGGAAATTGTAATCGAGGACCAGTTTGGTCGCGCGTTGACCCTGATAATGCAGCCGCGCGATAAACCAGACCGCCCCCGGGTTGACATGAAACACCTGATTCGGCGCCATCACCGTTAAAAAGGCGTGCGCCCGTTCGGGTTCAAATACGATGTCTTCAACCGCTAATTCGGCATCGGTGATTTGATAATGTAATTTGGGATAAAGTTGTTGCTGCTTTAAATTTTCATCAAAGCGGATGGTTTCAGTCGGGAAAGCCTTCGCCGCAAGCGGGCACCACAGCAGGGCGCAAAAAAGACCCAAAAGCAGGCTGCGATTCTTACTTGAAAACTGGCCTGAAAATAGGCCCGAAAAAAGACCCGAAAACAGGTATGTAGGCCACCATATTGTGAACAACCCAAACCTCCCATGTTCTGATAGCTGCTTGCACTTTGTGCGTAATAAAGAAGATTAAGGCTGGCTAAGTCTATGATTATGCTCAATGCTTGCAATAAACTCAGCCAATTGTGACAGTAACACAAGGCTGGCCTGACTGTCAGCATCAATCCAGTAACAATCACTATAGTGCTCATAATGCAGACAAAATGGCTGCATTTGGAAATAAAAGCGGATCTGGATCCAGTCCGCGCCTTGTTCCGGCTGGATTTGACTGAATTCTTTGACGCTGTGTAGCCAGGCTTTGAGTGGCGCAAATGGTTCCGCGAAAGCTGCGGCGACTGTTGGTGTCAGTAGCAGCCGTACTGGGATTGTTTCTCCGGGTTCAGTGGCGAGTTCTATTGTGAATTCACGGGTGAATTCAGGGGTGACATGAAAATGGCTGATCGGCATGGTGTGCAGCATCGGCTAACTATCGAGATAATCAGCAATCAATTGCAGGAAATCATCACCATAACGACTGAGTTTGGTCTGACCCACGCCGCTGACCGCCAAAAATTCGCTTTGGTTTTGCGGCATTTGCTGCGACATGGCAATTAAAGTCGCATCGCTGAATACCACAAAAGGCGCTACATCATCACGTTCAGCAATTTGTTTGCGCAAGGCGCGTAATTTACTGAACAGCACCCGATCGTAATCTTGTTTTTGCGCCGCTTTCGGCTCTTTTGCTTGCTTGGCAGTTTTCGCCGGCACCAACCGCGGTACCGCCAGTTGTAATGCCAGTTCACCGCGTAGCACAGGTCTGGCGGCGGGCAGCAACTTCAGCACCGAATGTTGGGTGATATCTTGTTGCAACATGCCGTAGTGGATCAGTTGGCGTAAAATCGACAACCAATAATCGTGGCCGATTTCCTTACCAATACCATAAGTCGATAATTTATCCTGACCCAATTCCAGAATGCGTTGGTTTTGGCTACCGCGCAGCACATCAATCACATGGTGCATACCAAAACTCTGGCCTACCCGATAGACACAAGACAGTGCTTTTTGTGCCAGTACTGTGCCATCAAAACCTTTGGGCGGGTCGAGGCAAATATCGCAGTTGCCGCAGGGTTTTTGACTAGCCTCGCCAAAATAATTCAGCAGTACCAGCCGGCGGCAGGTTTGGGATTCGGCAAAGGCTGCCATCGCATTAAACCGCTGCATGGTGACTTCGGCGCGCGCCTGATTTTCTTCGGCCTGGATCCAGCTGCGCATCCTGGCAATATCGGCCGGGTCGACCAGCATCACTGCTTCCGCAGCCACGCCATCCCGTCCGGCGCGACCGGTTTCCTGATAATAAGCTTCAATGGTGCGCGGTAAATCAAAATGCACCACAAACCGGATATTCGGTTTATTGACGCCCATACCAAAAGCCACGGTCGCCACTATTAACTGCAGATGGTCGCGTTTAAATTCGTCTTGCACCCTGGCGCGGTCTTCATTGGTTAAACCAGCGTGGTAAGCACCCACGGCAAAACCTTTGTTTTTCAGCTGCTGGTACAGCTCATCGACTTTTTTACGCGACGAGCAATAGACAATACCGCTTTGATTTTCTTGCTGTTTAAGTAACGCTACAAGCTGCTCGAAGGGGCGGAATTTTTCCTGCACTGTGTAACGAATGTTGGGGCGGTCAAAACTGCTGATGCTGGTATAAGGCTGGACTAAACGCAGCTGCTGGCGGATATCTTGCTGGGTTGCCGGATCGGCGGTGGCGGTCAGCGCCATCAACGGCACCTGCGGGAAATGCTGTTTTAATTGGGCGAGTGCAATATAGTCCGGCCGAAAATCGTGGCCCCATTGCGACACACAATGCGCTTCATCAATAGCGAATAAACTGACACCGACTTCCGACAACCGTTCCAGAAATTGCGGTTGCAACAAGCGCTCCGGCGCCACATATAACAGTTTGATTTGTTGCTGGCGTAAGCGGCGGAACACGTCCACCACTTGGTCGCGGCTCAGGCTGCTATTGATAAAATCGGCGGCAATACCCATCGCTTGCAGGCTATCAACTTGGTCCTTCATCAGCGACATCAAGGGCGAAACCACGACCGTAACATAAGGCAATAACAGCGCCGGCAGCTGATAACACATCGACTTGCCACCACCGGTTGGCATCAGCACAAAACTATCTTGTCCCTGCATTGCCGCCGCAATAACTTCAGTCTGACCCGAGCGGAATTCGCTGTAGCCGAAGTATTGTTTTAAGGTGCTGTGCAGCAGATCAGTCAAAGTGATTTCGCTATGTGGGCAAAAGCGGCATTGTAATCAAAAGCGCTGTGGCTGTCTCTAACCATGGCGCGGTTAGTTGGGCGCCATCGGGTAAATGGTGATTTGGTTTGTTTCATGCTGACGGCATGGTGGTAGTTTCGCGGACAGCGTAGGGGCGCATAAGCGAAGCGCAATCGCCCATTTGGTATTAACTGAATTGGATTGTTGGTCATTTTGATTGTGTTCATGCCAACGGCATGGCCCAGGTTTCGCCTCCGGCGAGTTACTTATTTTGCTTCGCCAAAATAAGTAACCAACAAAAGGCGACCCCGGATCGCTCGAAAGCCCGCAATAAAATCAGTGGTTTGAGGCGACTGCGCAAACTCGCGGTTCGCTAACGTCGAACCGCTCAAACAGTGCGCCGTCTTAAAACCTCAAACCGCAGATTTTAAAGCGGCTCGCTTATGTGGACTCCCCCTTGTCAACAACATTATTATCGATGAAAGAATAAATGCGTGCTTATGTACGAGCTCTGATTGGGTAGCTATCCCAGGCTCTATGATATTTACGCGAACTTGTTGTCAAATCTTTACGGCGAGCTCAAAGCTCTTAGCGAGCCACTGACTTAACAAGTTGATTTTCATCTTTTATCGAGCATTTTGTTGTTTGACAAACCTTTTTAAGCAGCCAAAAGTTCTGCTTTATATTCTGTGCCATTCGTTATCATCGCGTAGGCTGTTCTGACTGTTTTATTGGCCAATGCAACAGCTGTACAGCGTTTTCCCTGAGGAATCCCCACAAATGGTGTGGGTAAAACAAATAGTTAGGCGAGAAAGGAACATTCATGGCAGTTCCTGATCTGATCGTTCGCCAAAACTAAACCTGACCGCGGTGCTTTGCCATGAACGTTCAAACTATGCTCGCCGATTTTTTGTCTTTTGTCACCCCTGAATCCTTTCATAAACGCCGCATGGCATCAGTTTGTGCCGCACTTTCAAGCTTGCTGCAAAACGGGCTGTGTACGGTCACTGCAATTGGTCGTGGTATTGATAGCCCTGCGACTGAAAAACACTGTATTAAAAGAGCGGACCGCCTGCTCAGTAATACAGCAATGCAACAGGATGTTCCTTATTTTTATACCGCCCTGACTCGTTCGTTAGTTCAGGGAAAACAGCCACTTATCCTAGTTGACTGGAGTAATGCGGATAGTGAGAAACGCCACTTTATCCTCCGGGCCAGCATGGCGCTCGAAGGACGAGCTTTGACTTTGCTGCAAATGGTTACGACCGAATCCAATTACAACTGCCCGCACTATCACCTGGCTTTTTTAACCCGCCTTAAAGAAATGCTACCCGAAAAATGTCGCCCCGTTGTCGTGACAGATGCAGGGTACAAAGTGCCTTGGTTAAAACAGGTTCGGGCCATGGGCTGGGATTATATTGCCCGGGTTCGTGGCCTGGTTTTGGTGCAGCTGCCAGGGCAAGATGAATTTGTAAGCATCAGTAAAGTATATAAAAAAGCACGGAAAACAGCGCAATACCTTGGCGAAGTGAAGCTGAGTAAGGCGCATGAATATCAGACAAAAGCGGTGTTGCTCGGCTCTGGTTGGAAATTGCACAAGCGGGACAAAAATCTGCTATTTAAAGAGCCATGGTTGTTAGTGACTTCATTGAAACACTGTTTTGATTTTGCTAAAAAAATTACCCGACTGTATGGTTTTCGGATGCAAATTGAAGAAGCCTTCCGCGATCAGAAAAGCCAGACATACGGGCTTGGCAGTAACGCACACCGCACTAAAAATAAAGCGCGATTAGAAGTGTTGTTACTGCTGGCTGCGTTGGCAAACTGGCTTCATTATATGCTGGGACTTGCGGCAGAACTGGCAGGAAAACACTTGCAATTTCAGGCCAATACGGTGAAAAACAGACGAGTGCTATCGTTTAACTACCTTGGTAAACGATTGTGCAGGCTGGCCAGAGTGAAAATTACAACTGAGGAAATCTTTGCAGCCATCAGGCAAATTCTGGCTTGGGCGGCATATTGGGACTGGAAAAATGTAAGGAAAATAAGGGTATGATATGCCTGCAAAATTTGTGGGGATCCCTCAGGCGTTTTCCTCGACGCGCGACCATTTGTTGTATCCACAAATCTTTCTTTGTTTTAGCAACGCGTCGAAGCACTTGCTGAACCACTGCCATCGAGCCACACACTAAAGAGCTTCTTACGGTGTGATTCTTAACATACTTGCCGATAGAGCCGAGCTTCACTTTGCCACCGGAAGTATGCTGAATTGGGGTTAAACCAATACATGCAGAGGCATCACGGCCTTTTTTAAATTGCCCCATTTCTCCGCAACCCAGAGCAATGTATAGGTTAATCGCATTCAATGGCCCGACGCCCTCTAAAGCTTGTAGTGATTTGCAAATCACATGCTGGTTCGCCGCTTTTTCCAGATAACCATCATACTTTTTTATCGAATCAATACTTTGCAGGAGCTGTTCCCACGCTGTTTTTAATGCTTCCCGAAAGACCATTGAAAAGCCGTTTTCAGCATCTTCCAAAACGGCTTGAACAACACCGCTTAAGCCTCCTAGGCGTGGTGATATCCGAATATTGAATTCTAACAAAAGCGATTTTATCTGATGTTCCATCGCCACTTTGTGTTTAACGGCCAATTCTCGTAAACGAGCCAACGTTTGGAGTTCTTGTTGCTCTTTTGATTTACCGTTAATAAATGAAACATCTATAAGTTGAGCAGCTTGGGCAACGGCTAAAGCGTCATTTTTATCTGTTTTTTGGTTTTGTCTCACACTCGCCACAAGTTTGGCTGAAATAAGTCGAGCATCATGCCCGTATTTGAGCGCTATTTGCTTCCAATAATTTGATGTACTACAGGCCTCAAATACAATAGTCATTGGTTTTGACGAAGCTAACCAAGAAGAAAACTGTGTCGGTGTCTGCGCCTGATTAGACTGCACCTTGTTGTGTTTACAAACACAAACTTGAATTTCTTCTTTTGCTAAATCAACACCTGTGATTATCTTGTGCATGTTGGACTCCAAATATTTTTGTGTGAGAACTTAAATATTAACCCAGCTCTTTGAGCTGGGGGAGTCCAATTATCTTTACGGGGAGGAAAAGCGCAAGGACTTGAACTTTGTATTAAATGCGCTCGATAAGACTTTCAGAATCCAAAGTTTAAACCGGCATTGAAGTGGACCACGAGGTAATTTTCCGGAACTCGCGGGCATAAAGCCTTCTTTCTTGTTCCCTAAATCTTTACTGTTGTTTGTACATTGTTGAATTTAGCTCAAAAAGCAGATAGCTTAAAATACTAATTGTTATAAAAGACGGCCGCGACTTACGGGTTTTGCGCCGTTTAAAAAGCACTGTTAGGGTTACTCGGAGATATGGTGGAAAATTTAAAGGCGAAGCTCATCGAATTAGAAGAGCAGTTATTTAAGGCTGAGACCAGAGCTTCATACGGTGAATTGGATGAACTAATTGCGGATGAGTTCACTGAAATTGGTGGTTCTGGAGTTCGATTTGGAAAAAAAGAAGCTCTGGAGCGTCTGCCATCAGAATTGCCTCCTAAGATCAGTGCATCTGAATATGAATTGAGACATTTAGCGCCAAATTGTGCCCAGTTACTTTATAAGGCTGTAATGGTAAAAGGTGGTGAGAAAACCGCTATTTACTCATTACGATGTTCAATATGGTCTCTGATAAATGGGAGGTGGCAAATGATCTTCCATCAGGGCACCTTATGTAACGCATTTGAGTAGTTACCCTAACAAGACCATTAATTACGCTCCTACCGTCGCACGGCTTTGGGCGTTATGTGGGATCGCAGAGAAACTAGCATGGATGAGTATTCCAAGCTCGAAAAGTACATTGTAGCAAGTGATGTTAGCTCTGTTCGGGATGGGATTGGAGTCGAAGTTTATTCTGGTAAAGATATGCTTCTGGAAATCTTTCGAGATGATACTAAAAAGGTAAGAGAGGTGACCCTTTACAAAAAGGAACTAGATCTTGAGCTTGTAGAGCAAGCAATTGCCATATTTAAAAAGGAAATTCCGTGGGAATTTCAAGAATAACATTGGCTGGCGATTCTCCACAAAACAAGGTGCTATTGTCGCCGCTAACGCGACTGGGACGGCTTACGGATGTAGCAGCGGATCGGCAATAACAGCCTGCCTGTTCTGCAGCCGGTTCAGGTCTTAAACTTCACCAATTGCTGTGACACCGCAGAAATTTGTGCCAGCAGCTGCGCCAAAGTTTTTGTAACCAATAACCCCTGCTGATGCGCATCGTCGCCATGTTGTTTGATAGTGCGCATGCTGGTGCTGACATCGTGAATGGCATGATCTTGTTCGGAAGACGCTTTTGCGACCTGGGTATTAAGCTGATTCATCAGGTTAATTTGTTCTGACATCGCCTGCATCATGTTAAGCGCTAACAGGTTTTTCTCAGCCACCTGATCACTTTCGGCATTGACCTGGCTCATCAGCGCCACAGTGCGGTTTAAACCGTTACTTAACATACTGATATTCTGTTCTATTTCCACCGTGGATGCTTGAGTGCGCGACGCCAGATTCCGCACCTCGTCAGCGACCACCGCAAAACCACGGCCCGATTCACCGGCGCGGGCAGCTTCAATAGCGGCATTGAGTGCCAATAAATTGGTTTGATCAGCGATGCTGCGGATCATTTCCAGCATTTTCACGATGCCCTGACTGTCGGCCTGCACCTGCTGAATTTGGCTGCTGGCCTGTTCAACTACCTGATGCACTTTTTGCATCGATGCCCGCGCTTCTTCTACCGCAGCGACGCCGGAGTGAATTGCTTGATCGGAGTCCTTGGCATTCAGGCTCGCTGATTCAGCATGCCGTGCCAGTTCATTCAGCACTTGCGTCATCTGGTCGATGGTGATGGCGACTTGCGTGGTTTCTTTAAGCTGCATATCACCACCTTCAACCACGGTATTGATGGCGACATGGATGGTCTGACTGTTATCGGCCAACAGTTGATTGCTTTGCTGTAATTGACGGATAAGTTGCTGGATATTGCCTACAAAAGTATTAAATGACTGTGAAATCTGGTCAAACTCGTTGTGATGGTTACTGCTAAGCCGCACCGTTAAATCGCCTTCACCACGGGTTAATTCCGCCAGATTCTGATTCACTTCATCCAGCGGACGTAAAATGGCCTTGCGGGCAAACCAGCTGACCGCGATGCAAATCAGGATGCCAAATATGAGGCCGGCGCCATTGACGACATAAGACCACTGTTCCAGCTGCTCTTTGACGGCAAATTGTTTCTCGACAGTGCTGTCACCTTCTTCTTCCAGTGCACTTAAAAACGCCAGCAACTCCCGGCTTTCCTTGCCAAAAGCGGCTAGTTGTTCAGGATTGGCAGGATCAACTAACAAACTGGTTTTGGCCTGATCAAAGCTTTGTTTCATTTGCTGCAGTTTCGCCACGGATGTCGGGCTGACCAGCTTCGCCGCCACCATCCGTCCCATTGATTCATCGGCCATTTCGGTGCCTGCGTCGAGCAGTGCCATGTGTTCGGTTCGTTGCTCCGGCTGCAGATTCAGCATCTGCAAAGCAATAATTTGTTGTTGTAAGCCAATGGTACCTTCCATCGCGCCATCGGCTGTGGACCAGGCAGGGCCAGTGATAAAGCTTAATAAATCGGTGAGGTCGGTGGTGAGGCGAACAGAGGAGGCGACCAGCACAATGACTAAACTCAGAATGGCGCCGGAAATTAACGTAACACTGTGTTTAATCTGCATCCTGTTGTCCTTTTGTGTGTATTCCTGAACCAGTCAAACCTTAGTAGAGGGATCCAGTGATTACAAGCTGTTGCACTCTTTGAAACTGATTTGACACCGCGAAAGCTTGTTCCTATACCTATCGCAAATCTTCTGTTGGATACTTCACCGATGAAAGCTCCTGTCCTGCTCGGCACCTTCGTCGGATTGACCAGCTGTTGCGCCTCTGGGAATAGTTTCGAACATAGCTTTAATTTGCTTTCAGATCATTCAGTTGCATCCAATACCCGGCAAGATGATAGCAGTGCACATCGGCTGTTATTCACCGCCGAATGGCAATGGCAGGCCGACGATCGCTGGCTGGTGGCGGGTAATCTGAAAGCTTTTCGCGGTGACAATGGCGAAGGGCTGACGGAAAATCTGCAGGGCATATCCAATATCGATGCCGAGAAATTCAGCAAAATATACGAAGCCTATGTGCAATATCAGTTTACAGCCGAAACCCGGGCCAAATGTGGCCAAGTCGATGCGAATCTGGAGTTCGCCTTTGTGCCGGTCGCCGGGACTTTTATTTCACCGCCGCTTGGCATCACGCCAACCGCGATCGCTTTGCCAACTTATTATGATCCAGCGTTATCCTGCAGTGTTTTTTACGAACCCGGACAAGGGTTTCAGTGGATGGGCGGGGTCTTTGCCGGACGCGACCATCTGGATTTTGCCGAACAGTTTTACGTGGTGGAAGGCCGGTATGTCACGGCCAATAGTCGTTGGTCTTATGGTTTCTGGCACCACAGCGGCGACTGGGAATTACTCGACGAAACCAAAATCAAAGCCATTTCCGGCTGGTATCTGAACTACCAATTGCAACTGAACCAAGACTGGGCGCTATTCGCAGTCTGGTCTTCGCTCAACGACGAAGTCGACATCACCCGCCAACACCATATGCTCGGTGCAGTGCGGCAATTTGAGCAACACCAGCTCGGGATGATGTTCAGTGAAGTGACGCAGCAGCATTCAGCGAAAGACTACCTGACCGAGTTGTACTGGCAGTATCAACTGCTACCCGATTTGCTACTGCAACCGGTGTTGCAATGGGTGAATCATGGAGAAGTGGGGCTGGAGAATCAATGGGTTTGGAGTTTGCGCTTGAACTGGAGTTTTTAGTTGATGCGCAGACCCAAGCTGACACTCAACGAAAAACTTTCGCTCACAATGGCTGCTTTTGCATTGATAGTCTCTATTGCAGCATTTTATTACCAAAGCCTGCGTTCAATATCACAGCTAACAGTCACAGCGGTCGCTCCTTCAATTGGTCCCCGAAGTTACGTTTTTGAAGTTGCATTCTTTAATTCCGGAAATAAGGCAGCATTGATTGACAGGGCATGTGTTGTTACGACGACTGCTGACCCCATTACAAACGCCGGAAATTGTTTTGTTGAAAGTCTACCTCAAGGCTTGCCAGCTATTCTTCAGCCAGGAAGCATTTTGAAGATAAAGCTTGAGCGAACCTCAGTTGATTGGTCAGAGATGTATCAAACAGGATTGGCTGCATCTGGCGCAATGGGCAAAAGGCCTGGGTGGAAGCTCATCCCAATCGGTCTTAAACTGGTAGTTTTCGATGCAGAAGGCATCAGGCACGATGCAACGACAGAACCTTTGTTTTCTTTCCATGTGCATCTGAATGGTTCAACGTCTTCGCCAACATCCGATTACCAAGCGGTTGCCGTAAATTGGTGATATATGCAACAACCTACACAAGCGAGGGGGAATGTATTTTGCTAAGTGGCAATGAAAAGGCAGAAAAGGAACTGGCCTTGTGCCGCTGCATCATGACAAATATACCTATATATACCAATGTATAGGTATATTTTATATACATTGATATATTATGCTAGATATTGATATTTATTAGGGTGTAGATATGGATCCATACAGCAACCCATTCGCGCCGGGCGCTGGAAGTCGGCCACCTGAACTTGCGGGCCGTGATACTATTCTTGACGCGGCCAGAGTTTCATGTGGCCGTGCCATAAAAGGGCGGAACGCTCGCTCCATCATGCTCTTGGGTTTAAGAGGAACAGGCAAAACAGTTCTGTTAAACGAAATAGGGAGGATCGCGCAACAACAAGGACTGATAGTGTCCAAAGTCGAGTCTCCGGAACGAGAGAGTCTTGCGCGCCTGCTATACCCGGAAATGCGTAAGGTAATGCGCTCCCTTTCGGGAGTTGAAACTGCGAAGCATATTGCCAATCGTGGGTTAAAAGGGCTTCGCAATTTTGCATCTATCTTCAAAATCGACATTGCAGGTGTTGAGATTGGCGTTGAGCCTGAGCCGGGACTCGCTGATAGTGGAGATCTTCAATATGACCTGCCGGACATTTTTGAGGTCATTGGTCAAGCAGCACAAGCAGCAGGCAAAGGATGGATCTTGCTGATTGATGAAGTTCAGTACCTGTCAGACGCAGATTTATCCGCACTGATCGTTGCTATTCACCGTATGTCTCAAGACGGTCTTCCAGTGCTACTTGTCGGTGCAGGGCTGCCACAAGTCGCTCGTCTGGCAGGCGAAGCAAAGTCTTATGCCGAACGACTCTTTCTTTACCCAACGGTTGATGCGCTCGACCGACCATCGGCCATTCAAGCCGTCGAAAAGCCAATACTCGACGAGGGGGCTGCAATTGAGGCGCTTGCACTGAATGAAATCGTAGAACTGACCCGAGGTTATCCTTTCTTCCTGCAGGAGTGGGCATCTACAGCATGGAACTATGCTGGCGGGCCAGAAATCACCTTTGGTGATGTGAAAAATTCGTACGCTGAAACTCTGGCGTCCCTTGATGAGGGATTCTTCAGGGTCCGAATTGATCGGCTCACCAAATCCGAGGTTCAATTCGTAAAAACGATGTCAGAATTGGGTGACGGTCCATATGCCATGGCTGATATTGCCAAAGGAATGGGACGTACCTTGTCATCCCTTGGGCCGACCAGGGCGAGCATCATTCATAAGGGGATGGTGTATAGCACCGATCATGGTTATCTCAATTTTACAGTTCCACTGTTTGCGGAATTTATGCGGCGTCAAAAGCAAACAGCTGCAAGCTAGCTGAAATAAACAACTGTATTATTGTCGCCAGAGCAAAATTAAGCTAAATCTAAGCAGCTTCAACTATGCCCAAAATCATTGAAGATGCGGGTAGGCGACGAAGGCGCGAGGTTCCAGGAGCATAGCGGTACTGTGTGACTGGGCGCGTGAGTGAAGTCAACAACCCCGCATCATCAAGGATGACGGGTAAATCGCGTGCCAAAACAATGCCAGCCGGGAACCTGTCGGATGGCACGCTTCGCGTTTATCCGACCTACGCTTTTGTTTCTCTACATTTTTTGTTGTCAAAACGCCATTACACCAAGATTGTTACGGCCAATATATTCGCAACAACCTCGCCATTGTCATTTCAAATAAAGCCGTCATCCCGTAGTGCTAGAGCCCTAATCAGACAACTTTATTTCGGAAAGTAAGTAGCGGCCAAGTCTAATGCCTTTTACCATCCGAACAGAAAAGGCAAAAAGCCAGATGCCTATTTTTTGAAATTAGTACGAACTACCGTTCATGCTCGTTAGAACCATCGGTCAGCACAGTATTGACGATTTGTTGCAACAACAAGTTCACCCGTTTTGCCGTCTCGATGTCGCCATAAGCTCCCGCAGTGGTGACGACCACTAAATCTAACGCCGGCACGACAAACAATCGTTGTCCTCCATTGCCAAAACCAGCCTGCCACTGCAGACTTTGCCCCGACCCCGGCCAAATTACAGTGCCGGTCCACCACTGATAGCCATATTGAAAATTGCTGACCCCCGTTGCCAGCCGGGGTTGTAATGAATCCTTGATCCACGACTCGGGCACCAACTGTTGGCCATGCCAGCGGCCGTTGTTCAGTACCAACCTGCCGATCTTCACCAAATCACGCGGACGCAGTCGCAGACCATTAAATGCCATTGCCCGCCCATGTAAATCAGTGGCCCACTGCCAATCTTTAATGTTCATTGGCGTCAATAGGAACCGATCGGCAAATTCCGGTAACGATAACCCTGAGTGCCGGACAATCAGATCCGCCAGCAAGGCGGTTGCACCACTGTTATACCCAAAACTACCACCGGGTTGAGTTGTTATTCCACGATTAAGTACATGACAAACCAGGTCTTTTCGCCAGAACATCTGGATTTCATCATCAACAATACCAGCACCTTCCTGCCAGTCGAGCCCTGAACTCATGGTCAGCAAGTGGGATATTTTCAGGGATTGATGCGCAGGCCTTTGCGATACACACTGATCAGAGTAAAGATCAGCAACAACAGTATCAGGGTGTAATAGCGGATATTGCGCAGCGGCAATGCCAAATAACAGGCTGGTAACACTTTTTCCAACAGAACGCACATCATGCAAAGTAGTTGGCTCGAAATGTTGTGGCCGCGACCACAATGCATACACAGAACGGTCGGGCCCCGTTTGATAGTACTCAGCAACCAGCTTGCCATGACGTTCAACAATAATACTGTGTATGTTGAAGGGTTCTTCCAGCGCATTCGTCAGCGTTTGGTGCAAAGCGACTTGATTAAAACCTGCGGCAGTTTGGTTCACCGACCAACCATCATCCAACAGCACAGGCAACGGCCCTGTTCGGATATCTGACCAGGCGGCCTCAAATAGCCAGTTGGCGGCAACCAGCAATACGCCGAACAGCGCGACATAACCTAACCGAATAAAACGCTTGCTGGTTGTCACTTGCGATAACCTCGCCTCTGAAGATAGATGCATGCACTGATAAGTGTATTGAGCAGGACTTTAAAAAACATCATAAAGTTACACTTTATTAAACTCATAGAAATAAAATATACAGTTCGGTAGTGCTTGGTCTATTGACTTAGGAAGCTTATGAGTGCAGTTTTTGGGATTTAACTTCGCAGCGAAGACTTTTGATTTGGTTGCCAAAATTGACGCCATTCCATGGTCTGCACCGCTGAGTGGACGATCAATCGAAAATCCAAACTACTCATCTCCATGATAAAAAACAAACAAATAACAGGTAAGTTCGATGCTTAGTTATTACCTTGAATTACCAGCAGCGACATTTTTGTTGTTGTTCGCTGTTTGTATACTGCTGCCAGCAGTGCCGATTACGCTGATCCACCGGCATATTCAGCCAATCCCTCGTGCTGTATGGTTGTTGACGGTGGTCGTTGCAACAATGGTGGGGTTAAGTCTTTGTACGGAAATCTGGTTTAGCAAGATTACGATTTCAGGACGTCAGATCCAGATTGATGGTTTGAGGTATCAAACACAAGGCGAAATTGCGCGGCATGGCGTGACGGCAGTGCCTGGGACACTACAACAATATCAACTCTACCGGCGCAATGGTCTTGATTTGTATTGGACCCGAAAAGGTCATTTTAAGCTAAGCGATGGGCCGGTGTATCTGGCCGCAGGACCCGGTCCGCTCTATCAACTAACGCTCACAGATGGTCGGCGGCTGTGGCTGAGTGTTGCTCCAAATCAGGAGCCAGCATTGTTGGCGTTGTTGGATGAGCAACAACTACTGAAACATTAACGGTCAGCGTCTGGTTTTGCATTAAATTCACTCCCTGAGGGCGACTCTGAAATCAAGAGGGCAAATGCAGTTGTTGGTAACTTTGCAACAGTAACTGCAGACGCTGTGGGATAGATCCGTAGATGTCCATGTTGATGTTGTACATCGCCACATTAGCAGCAATAACATGCAAAGCGGGTATCAACTCGTCAATCACCGGCAAAATTGCGCCAGGGTCTGAGTTTATTTTCTGTTGCACCAGGTTAAATAAACAATCAACTGCACAATCATCGTCATCTTCGCTGTAGTTTTTTTCGATAATGTAATCACGAAGGGCGAAGATGTAGTACTGAAACGCCTTGGTTGGCATAAAGCGCAATTCATCGGTGCGTTCGATGACGCTTTGACGGAACCAGGGTTGCATTTCTGCTAATGTTTTTCCGAAAAACACCTTAAACGCATAATGGGCATCCATATCGTCTTGATATCCGTGCCAATCGTTTATACCCGGAACTTCGGTTTTCATGATAACGGTTTCCTCAGTTTCTGCCCTTAAAGTTGCATGGTCTGGTTTTTTTAGAATGAGTGCCCAACTGCAGACAATTCCAGAAATTATGAGGGTCAGAACAAAATTAAGCTGAATTTTCGCTGCTGACACAAAGTGAATTATCCGCAATAATACTTTTGAATTCTACCGGCAAAGCCGCTGGCAAGTGTTGTTTTGCCAAAAGCCGTCATAGCATTTAATTTTGTGTTGACCCTCAAATTCCCGTCGGATGGCACGCTTTACGTTGATCCGACCCCAAGATGCTCTTAACGAATTGTTTAAAAAAATAGTAGGGCGCTACTCGCCGCGACAGCGGCAGTACGCCATCGAACACCCACTTTAAATTGGACTATGGCGCACTGCCGCTGACGCGGTGAGTGACTCCCTACGGTTCTTTGCTCCTACGATCCTTTGCTTTTGCACAGTCATTTGAAAGGTAACCGTCTTACCCAATATATTTCCGCCAACCCCGCCATTGCCATTTCAAAAAATGCCGCTATCCCGTAGGCTAGAGCTCTAATCTGACAGCTTTATTTCGGGTAGTTTCGCGAAGTAATGGCAGGCTCAAAATTCGCATTTCAAGGACGGTATGATGAATCGACAACATGCTTTAATCGGCTTGGTGGTGGCGGTGGTTATTGCGGGGTTGGCGCTGCTGATTAATCGGCTGCCATCCACGGACTCAGCTGTTGACCGCGGCCAGACAGCTTCTTCACAAAGCACCGAACAAGCGGCTTCGCAAGATGCAGCTCTGCAGCAATGGCAACAGTATCTAACTGAATATCCTCAAGGTTTTATCGGTGCTGAGCAAAAGCTGCTGTACCGCTTTAACCGGCCGGTGGTGGATGCGGCGTTGGTTGGCAAAACCGAATTGCAGCGCGTGAGCATGGCGCCGGCGCATGAATTCAGCGCTCTGTGGCTTGATACCTCTACCTTACAATTAACCCCGGTTGGGCCTTTGCCATCCGGTGAAAAACTGCAGCTGACCTTACATCGCCAAGGCTTATTACTCGATTCTCCTGTTACGACCCCAGCAACTACGCCGAGCACCGATTTCAGCCATCCAGTACAGGTGCTGCCACAACAAATCAGCCTGCGTGAAGTGGGTTTCCAGCAAGCCGATAACAACTCTGCGCTCAGTTATCAATTTGAAGTGCATACGCTGGATCCGGTGTCGCAAAACCAAATCAATAGCATGTTTGCCGTAAGCCAGCAGCCCGAGAAAGCGCTGACGCTGGAGTGGCAGGCGGTGAGTCCGCGGCTGTGGCGCGCTACTGTGCTTGGGCTTGAAAAAACCACGGCGGCACAAACCATGGTGTTACAGTGGCAGGATGCGCCAGCGGACCATGCAAGCAGCAATGCTGACGCCAAAGCTGTTAGCGATAAGAATTTAAGCGACAAACAATTTAGCGCCAAAAGAAGCATTGAAATACCAGCGTTAGAGCAATTTAGCTTGCTGACCTCCCAAGTGCAGCAACAACAGGAACAACGCTTTGAACTGCGGTTTTCGCAGCCGCTGGCCAAACAAGACCTCACCGGTCTGGTGAAAGTGAACGACCAGACGGTACGCAGTAAAGTGCATGGTAACGTACTGCAATTATTCCCCGATTCACCGCTCAAACAAAAAGTGAAGATCTGGATTTCCCGGCAAATCGGTGCCAGCAATGGCCAGTTGCTGGGCAATGATCAGACGGTCGAGTTGCAGGTTAGCTCAATGTTGCCGCAAATCAGCTTCCTCGATGGTGGTTTTATTCTGCCGCAGGCCGAGCGGTTACTGATCCCGGTGGAAGTGACCAATGTCAAAGCGGTGCAGCTGAAGATTTTTGAAATTTACAGCAGCAATATCGGCCAGTTCTTGCAAGGCGCGCCGCGCAACTGGCAAAGTGATTACACCAATCGCGAGGTCGGCCGGTATATCGCGCAGCATGAACTCACGCTAAAAACTGCGGCGCTGGATGAAAAACAGCAAGTGCAACTTGACGTGACCGCGTTGGTCGGTAAACACCGCGGCAGCATTTTGCGCCTCGAAGCCAGAGTGCTACCGCAACATAGTTTGTACGCTTGCGACACCACCTTAAAAAGTGAGCCGCTGGTGGAGTTAGAGCGGCTGAATTACGAAGGTAGTTATCAGCGGCATGATGAAATTCCGGAGCATTTGTGGCGGTTTTATCAATCCGAAGGCTATTACGACTGGGACGAACGTCGTAACCCTTGTAAAGATGCCTATTTCACCAGCTACAACGACAATGTAAATGCCTCAAAAGTGTTTATCGCCTCCAATATCGGCCTGTTGAGTAAACTCGGCAGCGATCAGCAACTACATGTGTTAACGACCAATTTGCAAACCGGCCAGCCTGCTGCCGGCCAGAACATCAGCGTGATGAACTACCAACAGCAACAAATTGGTAGCGCGGTGTCGGATACCAACGGTTTTGCCACCATCAAACCGGAAGGGGTGCCGTTTTACCTCAAAGCGCAGGCCGATGGGGACGTGGCATATTTGCGTATTCCAACCAATGAAAGTTTACCGACTGGCCAGTTTGATACTAGCGGCGTCAAAAGTACCGAAGGTGTAAAAGGCTTTTTCTACGCCGAGCGTAATGTGTGGCGGCCGGGTGATGCTATTCATTTAATGTTGATTTTGCAGGATAAAAACCAGCAACTGCCGGATGATTTCCCGGTGACGCTGGAGCTGTTTGACCCGAAAAGTCAAAAAGTGAAAACCCTGGTGCAACGTCAGCAACTGGATGGTTTTTACCGTTTTGATTTAGCCACCGACGACGATGCGCCAACCGGCAACTGGCATGTGGTGGCCAAAGTCGGCGCCAGTTATTTTGATACGACGCTGAAAATTGAAAACATTCTGCCGAATCGGCTAAAAATCGAGTTGGATTTACCCAAAACACCGATTTCTGCAGAGGCGCGGCCGCTGCTGCTTACCTCAAGCTGGCTGAACGGTGCGCTGGCGCAACATTTAAAAACCGATGTTGAGCTAAAACTTTCCACCACCAAGACTCAATTTGAAGGTTACGCCAACTATCAGTTTGATGATGTGAACCGCAAATTTGCCGCCGAATCGAAGAAGATTTTTGAAGGCAAACTGGACGCCAACGGCCAGGTGCAGCTGGAGTTTAAGCCGGAACTCAATACACCAAGCCCAGGTGCGCTCAAAGCGATGTTTATTCAGCGGGTATTTGAGCCGAACGGCCAGTTCAGTACGCAATATCGCCAGACGACAGTGCTGCCGTACCCGCAATGGGTCGGCCTGCAGTTGCCGGAAGAAGTCAGGCACTCCACGCTCGATGAAAAAGCCAGCGCTGCGATTGCGTTGATGTTGCTTGATCCAGCAGGCAAACCGGTCGCTAACGGTATGATTCAGTTGCGGTTACAGCAACTGAAATGGCGTTGGTGGTGGGAGCAATCGGATGATGACAACGCCAACTATGTCAGCGATGAACAGCTCAAACAAGTTGAAGATCGCAGTTTAGTGACGGACGCGCAAGGCGCCGCTAACTGGCTGATGTATGGCAAAGATTATCCGGCCGGTCGTTATCGGCTCACCGCTTGTGTTAGCGCCGCGAGCCCGGAAAATCACTGTAGCAGCGAAGAAATTTATATCGGTTGGGGTTACGGCGACAGTACCAGCCGCGATGGCGCCACCAGGCTGAGCCTGAGCAGTGATGCCGCCAGTTATCAGGTCGGCGATACCGCCAAAGTGCATTTACCGGCAGGCCCGGATCGCAAGGTGCTGTTGAGTCTGGAAAATGGTTCCAAAGTGCTGGAGAAACGCTGGGTGGCGGTGAAAAAAGATCAGGACTTGCTGGAGATCCCCATCACCAACGCCATGGTGCCGAACGTCTATGCCCATGTGACACAAATTCAGCCGCATCACAACCGGCAAAGTGATACACCGCTGCGTAGTTACGGCATCTTAAATTTAGCGGTCAGCGACGCAAAAAGTCACCTTGAGCCGCTGTTGAAAACGCCGGCCGAAGTGATGCCGGAAAGTGAATTCAGCATTGAGATTTCCGAAAAAACCGGTCGCGCCATGACCTATACACTGGCGCTGGTCGACGAAGGTTTGCTCGGCATTACTGATTTTCATGTGCCAGAACCACACCCGGCTTTGTATCAGCGCGAAGCGCTAGGCGTGCGGACCTGGGATTTGTTTGACGATGTGGTCGGCGCTTATAGTGCGGACTTGTCACACCTGCTGGCGGTGGGTGGTTCGGATTTAATTCCGAAACGCGATGGTCAGCGTGAACGGCGCTTTAAGCCAATAGTGCAGTTTTATGGCCCGCTTACCTTAAAAGCCGGTGAGACTGCCACGCAGCAGATCAAATTACCGCCTTATATGGGCGCGGTACGGGTGATGGTGGTGGCCGGTGACGGTTACGCTTATGGTCAGCAGGAAAGTACCCTGACGGTGACGCAACCGCTGACGATTTTAAGCACGGTGCCCCGGTTAATTGGACCGGGCGAAGAATTCGCGTTGCCGGTGGCGGTGTTTTTTAGCGAAACTGCTAAAGCCGATAAAACCAAAGCAATCACCTTGCCGCAAACCGTCAAAGTCACGGTGCAAACGGATGATTTATTAACCGTGCTGCAAGCCGAAGCTGCGCTGACCTTTAGCCAGCCCGGTGAACAAACGGCTTTGTTGAGAGTAAAAGCCAAGCAACTGCTCGGCATGGGTAAACTGACGGTCAGCGCCAGTATGGCCGGGCAAACCGCCAGCGAAGTCATTCATTTGCCGGTAAGAAGTGCCAATTCGCCGCAACAACGCAGTGTCAGCCGCTTGTTAAAACCAGGTGAAAGCTGGCAGCCACGCGCTGACCAGCTGGGCATGCCGGGCACCAATGAGCAATGGCTGACCGCCAGTCGTTCACCGGATTTTGGCTTTACCAGGCTGGAACTCGAGCTCTATGAATATCCCTTTATGTGTCTGGAGCAATCAACGTCTAAAGTGCTGCCGTCGCTTTATCGCAGCTTGTATCAAACACCAACGCCAGAGCAGTCGCTGAAAATTCAGCAGACTATTCAACAACATCTGCGCCGGTTAGGGAAATATCAGCAAGGCAGTGGCCAGTTTAGTTATTGGCCAGGTTCCACTATGGTCGAAGAGTGGGCCAATTTATACGCCGGCTATTTTATGCTGCGCGCGCAGCAGCAAGGCCATAGCGTGCCTGCGGACATGCTGAAAAACTGGCTGGCCAATAGCCGTCAGACCGCCAACGGTTTTAATGGCAAAAGCCCGGATGCGATGGTGCTGCAAGGTTGGCGGTTGTGGTTGCTGGCGATGGCCGATAATGCTGATGTCGGTGCGATGAATCGGTTGCGTGAAGATTTGCTGCGCGGCTCGGTGAAATCGCATTCGCTGGCGCAGCATTTCCTGGCACTGGCTTATGCTGAACAAAGTCTGCCGGATATTGCGTTGGCGTTGCAGCAACGGGGTGGCCAATTACAAAAAGGGACTTTACCTGGAACGCCACAAGAAAAATTGCCTGGTGTGCTGAATTCGCCGATGTTGCAGCAATTAGTGCAGCTGGAACTTGCTGCGGCGTTACAGCAATCGGAGCGGCGCTGGTCATTGGCGCTGGAGTTAGCTGATCAGTTAAAACAACAAAACGGCCATAACACTATTGAAAAAGCCTGGGCGATGGCGGTGCTGTTGCAGCAGTTTGGTCAGGCGCAGGGTGTAGCTGATCTCACTTCTGAAATCACTTTAAGCACCGGGCAGGCTGCTGCCGCAACCGTCTGGCAGTTGACCGATCCGGCCTACACTGAAGCCACCAGCGACTATCAAGCAGATGCTTTTGCTGTAAAAAACACTGGCACCAGCGAGTTGTATCTGACACTGACGCAACAAGGCATTCCGGCCGAAGGGCAGGAGCTGGCGCAGGCGGCTGGGTTAGAGTTGCAAGTACAGTTTAGCGATTTACAGGGCCAAGCCATTGATCCGGCCAGTATCCGGCAGGGCACTGATTTTATTGCGCAAATCATCGTGAAAAACACCACAGCCGCACCGGTGAAAGACTTAGCGCTGATGCAGGTGTTTCCATCGGGCTGGCAACTGCGTAATACCGTGCTGTCGGATGATGCCAAAGCGGCCAAACTGGATTTTCAGCAGGCGGGTGATGACAGGCTGCAAAGCTTTTTCCCGCTGGCGGCAGGTGAAAGTATCCGGTTACAAGCAACTTTAAATGCCAGTTTTGTTGGCCGTTATTATTTGCCAGGTTGGACCGCAAGCTCGATGTACAACCCGAAAATCCGCGCCAATAATCTGGGGCGTTGGGTGGAGGTACTGCCCTGAGTTGGCGCATACCGTCTTTGGGAAAGGCTTGGCCAAAGCCGCGAACAAATCAGTGGCGAAAACTGCAAATCAAGCGCCGCTATCTGGCCGCGCTGATCGCCGGGTTTTTGCTGCTTGGCGGGCTTGGTTATCAGCTGCTGGCGCCGGACTGGCCATTACGCTTCACCAGCCCGCAGTGGTCGACGGCGTTGTTCGACCGGCAAGGTCAGTTGCTGGATTTGCATATTGCCGAAGATCAGCAATGGCGATTGCCTTATCAGGCGGTAGAGCTGCCAACACGATATCAAACCGCGCTATTGGCCTTTGAAGATCAGTATTTTTTTCAGCATCCCGGCATCAATCCGCTGTCGGTAGCGCGGGCTTTTTGGGGCAATCTGGTTGCTGGCAAAGTTAAAAGTGGTGCCAGCACCATCACCATGCAGGTATCGCGGCTGCTGTATGGTAATCAGCCGCGCACCTTAACGCAGAAACTGCAAGAAACCCGGCTGGCGATGCAGCTGGAATGGCATTACGAAAAACCACAAATTCTGCAGCTGTACGCTAATCACGCGCCTTATGGCGGCAATATTGTTGGGCTAACTGCGGCCAGCTGGTGGTATTTTGGTCGTGAACCGGCCGCGCTGAGCTGGGCCGAAGCGGCGTTGCTGGCGGTACTGCCGAATAGTCCGGGCCTTATTCACCCCGGCCGGCGCGCTGATGTGTTACTGCACAAACGCGATCAACTCCTTCGAAAACTGGCGCAGCGCGGTGCCATGCAAGCGGTTGATTTACAACTGGCTTTGCTCGAACCTTTGCCGCAAAAACCAGCCGGCTGGCCTGCCCAAAGCCCGCATTTGCTGCAAACCTTACGCGGCAAATGGCCGCAACAACCGCTGTTTTACACCGATCTGGACCAGCAACTCCAACAACAAATGACCGCTTTATTGGCGCGACATGCGCGGACTTTGGCGATCTCCGGCGTGCATAATTCGGCGTTGTTGCTGATTGACCATCAAGAGATGAAAATCCGTGCTTATGTGGGGAATGCCAGTGTCGCTGGTGAGACTTCAACTGCAGAGGCTGCAAACACCACAACCCACGGCCGCGCCGTCGATATTATTCAAAGTCGTCGCTCTACCGGCAGTATTTTAAAACCCTTTTTATACGCGCTAATGCTGGATGAAGGGCTGCTGACCTCAGAATCTTTGTTACCCGATGTGCCCAGTAAATTTGGTGGTTATGCGCCGGTGAATTTTGATTTGCAGTTTCGCGGTGCGGTCAAAGCCGGTGACGCTTTGGCGCAGTCGTTAAACGTGCCGGCAGTGCGGATGTTGCATCAATATGGCGTTGGCCGGTTTAAGCAGCAGTTGGCCGCTTTTGGCTTAAGTACGGTGAATAAAGGCGCCGATCATTATGGGTTGTCGCTGATTTTGGGCGGCGCTGAAGCCACTTTATTTGAACTGAGTCGCAGTTATGCAGCGATGATGCAGCTGGCGGCGCAAACGAATACTACGGCATCGCTACCGTTATTAAGTCTGCAATTTCCGGCTGTTCCCGCTGCGGCGCCTCACCCAGATCCAAAAGCCGAAACACTGAGCCTGCCAATCAGCAGCGGCGCTGCTTATCTAACGATGCAAACCTTGCTGAATGTCGAACGGCCGGATAGCGAAGGCTCCTGGCGCGATTATGTGAATAGCCAGAAAATCGCCTGGAAAACCGGCACCAGCTTTGGTTTGCGTGATGCCTGGGCGATTGGCTCGAATGGTCGTTACACCATCGGCGTCTGGACCGGTAATGCTGATGGCTCACCAGCCGCCATTCTGGCGGGCGCACGCAGTGCCGGGCCGGTGTTGTTTGATGCCTTTCGACTGTTGCCAGACGCGCCCTGGCTGAATAAACCCGTCACCGCGTTGCAGCAGGTGGAAGTCTGCGCCAACGACGGTTATCGGGTGCGCTTTTCCTGCCCACGCAGTACCACCGAAATGCCAGCACAGCGGCAGTTGCAGACCAGCCACAGTTTTCAGCAGCAGCTGTGGCTGGATCCAAGCGGCAAGTTTCAGTTGCCCGCTGGTTGTGCGCCGGAGGTTGCACGGCAGCAACAAACCCGGCTTATTTTGCCGGTGGCGATGGCGTATTTTTATCAGCCGCAACATCCGGAATATCAAGGCTTACCGCCAATCTGGCCGGGTTGTGAGCAGATGCAGGAACAGTCGCAAACCAGCGCGGCGCCACATAATCTACGCCTCGATTTACTGTACCCCAGCAGCGACAGTCAAATTCGGTTACCGCTGCAACTTGACGGCAAGTTGGGACAAAGTATTTTCCGCGCCGTACATCGTGACAACAAAGCGCTGTTGTACTGGCATCTGGACGAGCAGTATCTTGGCCAGACCCGGATGCCGCATCAGATGGCGATCCAAACCACTGCCGGGCAGCATCAGCTGGTGATCACCGCCAGTGATGGCAGTCGATTGCAGCGGCAGTTTGAGGTGCTTGGCGATCCTGAGTTAAAACGCTAAACCTGCCTTGTGACAGAGATGCTTTACAGCGCAGCTTTACAGGACAGCTTTACAGGAAAGGCACAGCGCTTTACATTAACTGCTCTTACCAGTTTTGGTGATGTGCAATATTGCCACAGGAATACGCCGATGCAGCCCGACACCTTATTACCCTTTCTCGCCGAAGTGTTTGATCAAATGCCATTTAACCGTTTACTCGGCCTGAAAGTGACCGCTTTTTCTGCCGACAAAGCCGAAGTGCGTTTTGATTTTTCGCCACAGTTAGTTGGCAACCCGGTGCAACAAATTCTGCATGGCGGGGTGATTGCCACTGTGCTGGATACCGTTGGCGGCATTATGGCGATTGCCAGTGCGCTGCGCCGCCTCAATAGCGTCGAGCATGAAGTGCTGGTAGCGAAGATGGGCAAAATGAGCACCATTGATATGCGCAGTGATTATTTACGGCCGGGTCGTGGTAGCGAATTTATCGCCACGGCAGAAGTTATTCGCGCCGGCAATAAAGTTTGTGTTTGCCGGATGGAATTACATAACGAACTTGGGGTGCATATCGCACTGGGCACCGGGACTTATCTGGTCGGTTGAGCGAAATTCGAGTCCAAAACAGCAAGCTGCAACAGGTAAAACCCGCTACACTGGCGCCAATTTTTCGCCCGCCAACTTTTTCGACATGCTTTTCCTACAAGTTGGCCTCGCCCGGGATCTCGTGAATGCAATTAACTCGTGAACAAAAAGTCGGTGGTATTTTTGCTGCCAGCGCTTATACGCTCTGGGGCATCGCGCCGCTGTATTTTAAAAGTATCGACTTTGTGCCGGCCATGGAAATTCTGCTGCATCGCATCGTCTGGTCGTTTTTGTTGCTGGCGCTGATCTTAACCGCGATGCAGCAATGGCCGCGGGTGCTGGCGGTATTAAAACAACCAAAAATGGTAGCGGCCATGTTGGGGACTGGCCTGTTGCTGGCCGGTAATTGGGGGCTATTTATCTGGGCGGTCAATAATGAACATATGCTCGAAGCGAGCTTGGGTTATTACATCAATCCGCTATTAAACGTGTTGCTTGGCATGGTGTTCCTTGGCGAACGGCTGCGTAAATTACAGTGGGCGGCAGTGGCGCTGGCCTTTACCGGGGTGCTGATCCAACTGGTGTATTTTGGCTCTTTGCCCTGGGTGGCGCTGGTGCTCGCCAGTAGTTTTGCGCTTTATGGTTTGTTTCGCAAAAAGCTGGCGGTAGATGCGCTGAGTGGTTTGTTTGTGGAATCTTTATTATTAATGCCGCTGGCGCTTTATTACTGGATAACGTTTGCCGATTCAGCTTCAGCCAATTTATTGGAAAACAGTCTGACGCTGAACTTATGGTTGGTCGCCGCCGGTGTTGTCACTACAGTACCGCTGCTGTGTTTTATCGCCGCAGCAAGGCGGCTGCAATTGTCGACCATGGGTTTTTTCCAGTACATTGGCCCAAGTTTTATGTTTGTGTTTGGCGTCTTTATTTACCACGAGCCGCTCGATAGCAGTAAGCTGGTAACCTTTGCCTTTATCTGGACCGCCTTGCTGGTGTATTCGCTCGATGCGGTGTATCAATTGCGCCTTGGGCGACGCGCGGCAACATCACAATAAGGGAAAAATATGCTGAAACTTTATGTGGCGGTGGATGTGTCGGATGATGATGTGACTTTGGCTGAAGTTGCGGAGCAATGCGGCTACGATGTGCGGCATCCGTTGGTACTGGATGTCGCTGAACCTGTGGTGGCGCATTTTCATGAGCAGGACTGTCTGCAGCTGGCGTTAACTTGTCCGGATGGTGTTGTCGATGCTGTGGTTTTATTGGCCGAAGCAGAGCTGCTGTTATCCCATCCGTCGGTGTCAGCTGTTTACAAAATTGGTATTAGCGAATAGAAGTAGACACTTTTAGCTTATCAAGCTTGCGCATAAATATCGCGATAGCCCAGCCAGCGTCTGATCAAGCCTTCTGCAGCGCGTTTATCCAGTTGCCATAGTCGCTGCGCTGCTTGTTGCGCCGGGGCTATTAATGCTGCATCGCGGGTTAAATCGGCGATGCGATAGTTAGCAACACCAGTCTGCCGGGTGCCGAGTAACTCACCCGGGCCACGAATTTCTAAATCGCGCTGCGCAATGACAAAACCATCGTTACTTTCGCGCAATACCCCAAGCCGCGCCTGCGCTGTGCCGGATAATGGCGCGTGATACAGCAGCACACAATGCGACACCGCGCTGCCACGACCCACCCGACCGCGCAGCTGATGCAGTTGCGCCAGACCCAGCCGCTCCGGGTTTTCAATAATCATCAGGCTGGCGTTGGGCACATCAACGCCCACTTCAATCACTGTGGTTGCCACCAACAGCTGAATTTCGTTGGCGGCAAACGCCTGCATCACCGCTTGTTTTTCGCTGCTTTTTAAGCGGCCATGCACCAGCCCGACCTTCAAATCAGGCAGTGCGGCGGCTAATTCGACCGCGGTATTTTCAGCAGCCTGACATTGCAGTACATCAGATTCATCAATCAAGGTACAAACCCAATAGGCCTGCCGCTGCTGTTCCAGCACCACTTTTTCGACCCGCGAAACGACTTCGGCGCGGCGACTATCCGGCAGCACCACTGTGGTGACCGGCGTACGGCCGGGTGGCAATTCATCAATCACCGAGGTATCCAAATCAGCATAAGCAGTCATCGCCAGCGTGCGCGGAATAGGCGTGGCGGTCATTACCAACTGATGCGGGAAGAAGCCACTTTGACTGCCTTTTTCACGCAGCGCCAGCCGCTGGTGCACACCAAAGCGGTGTTGCTCGTCGATAATCACCAGCGCTAAATCAGCAAACTGCACCTGCTGCTGAAACAAGGCGTGGGTACCAATCACAAACTGTGCCTCGCCGTTCGCGATAGCCGCCAGTTCCGTGTCACGGGCTTTACCTTTGGTTTTACCGCCAAGCCAGGCCACCTGAATGTCCAGCGGTTCCAGCCAACGGCGAAAGGTGCTGGCATGTTGTTCGGCCAGTAATTCGGTTGGCGCCATCATCCCCACTTGACTACCGGCAGCAATAATTGGCAAGGCAGCGAGCGCCGCTACCAGCGTTTTACCGGAGCCAACATCACCCTGCACCAAACGCAGCATCGGTTCCGGTTTGGCGAGGTCGGTTAAAATGTCTTTCAGCACCCGTTGCTGCGCGCCGGTTGGAACAAACGGCAAGCTTGCCAAAAAGGCCGGGGTGAGTTTTTGATCTGCAGCAAAGCTTCGCGCCTGTTGCACCTGGCAGTGGCTGCGTAGCTGCAACATACTCAGTTGCTGCGCTACCAATTCTTCAAAAATCAGTCGTTGCTGCGCCGGATGTTGTCCAGCTTCTAATAATTGCAACGACGCATCCGGTGGTGGCCGGTGTAAATACCCAAGTGCTTGGCTTAATGACCAGGCTTGCGGCGGCAACACCGGTGCTAAAAATTCTTCCGGGCTACAACGACGAAGTTCCAACAGCGCTTGATCGGTCAGATTACGCCAACTGGCTTGTTTTAAACCTTCGGTGGTGGGGTAGACCGGGGTCAGGGTTTCTGCGACTTCTGCAGGTTCCTGATCTTTAATGATTTTGTATTCAGGGTGCAACATTTCCACCCCGCGCATGCCGCGTTTGACTTCGCCAAAGCAGCGCAGCACGACACCGGGCACCACGGCATTTTTTTGCGCGGCGCTGAAGTTAAAAAAGCGGATGGTCAAAGTGCCGGAGCCATCCCGCAACACCACCACCCAGCTGCGTCTTTTGCCAAAGGTGATGTCGCTACTGACCACTTCACCTTGCAAACTAACACTTTGCAGCGGCCAGGCATCGCCAATCGGACAGACGCGGGTGCGGTCTTCGTAGCGCAAGGGGAGATGAAATAACAGGTCTTGCACCGACTCAATCGCCAGCTTGCTGAGCAAATCAGCGGTCTTGGCGCCGACGCCTTTGAGTTCGGCGATGGCCAGATTGCTCAGTAAAGTTCGTTGCAAAATCAGTGTCCTGCGGTGGAAAAGCTCCGGCTATCATAACGGATTAACGTCAAAAGGCCAGTTTGAAGAAGCTGCCGATGGCGGCTATTCATAAAAATGCGTTTCTTTTGCCGCCACCAGCTTTTCCAGCTGCTGACTAATTTGCAGGTGCAGTTGGAAATTGGGGCTCATCCTGGATAACGCCAGATGGTTTTGTAATTCACGCCGGCTCGGCGGTTGCCAGGCGTTCACCACAATACTGCTTTGTAATCTGGGATTGTGTGTGAGCAACCGTTCCGTGATGTGGAGTGGGCCGGCAACAGCGTCAATCTGCTTAAAATGTAGCATCGCCATGGCTTGCTCCAGATCGTCAACTCTGCGCATTTTGACTTGCTGTTGTTCGAGTAAGGTGATCAAACCTTTGCTATAGATGCGGCTTTTAACCAACGCCACTTGTAGGTTTTGCAGCATGTTTTCGTCGGCAATAGGCTGGTCTTTGTGGACAAATAAAGTCTCAGATTTGGCCTCGTCAAACGGCAGCAGCAACATATATTGCTCGCGTTGTTCGCTCCACATCAACCCGGCCATTAAGTCAGTTTTGCCTTGTTGCATCAATAATAAGCAACGGGCGGTAGGGGTGGGCGGACTGAATTTGAGTGTAAAACCACTTTGCCTGGCGAGTTTTTGCATCATGTCGACCATCGGACCGCTGGGTTGTTGGCCTGGCAGGTAGGAGTGACGGGGCGGGAAATCATCAAGACACCATTCCAACTCAGGCGCTGCGGCATTGGCGTGACCCATGACAATACTGCAGCTGATGCAGAGCAACACAGCGACATCAATCAGCAATAATCGGGGGAGTTTTAGCATGGTGCCGCCGCTGTGTTGAGGACATTTCAGGTTGACCCTGAGTCGCCACTCGGCAAGATGTATAAAATCAGCATACAAGCGGGAATACCTGAATGCCAGTGATGATCGCTAAAAGTTGTGCTGTGCTTTTTGGTGCAAAGCAGCTGATTGCTCCCTCAGCCGTTTGAGTCCGGTGGTCGCCTTCTGGTGGGCTCGGTCAGCAGATAGGTTGGTTCTTGCAAATGCTGGTGCACGCCGTACAACCGTTGCACGGTACCGTCAGCCACCATCTCTGCGACAGTGTGCTCGATTTTTTCTTTCAGATACAAGTGTTTGCTTTTCTTCGACAGACCGATGTTGATATATCTTTTGGTCGGGAATTTAAAGGTTAAGTTAGCTTTTCGAAATTGATAGTGCAGCTGTGGCTGATTGCGGATCACTTCTAAAGAACTTTGGGTCGGCACAATCAGACCATCAACCCGTTTTTTCAGCAGCAGCTCAAAACCAGCCGCAATACTGTCGACTTCGATGTGATGTTGGGTTTGATCGTTCATCAACGCCATCAGCGTTGGGTTATAGCTGTAGTTGCGTACCGTGACCAGAATCAGTGGTGTCAACTGGCTGAGTTGATCGATAAAACGTGTATCATCGCCGCGTAAATACAAGGTTTCCGGAATGGTTTCGTTATATGGGATCAAGTGCATCATCGCCGCACGTTCGGGCGTGGCATTCAGATTGATCATCAGATCGCTTTCGCCATTTTCCATCTGGCGTAAACAGCGCGCTAAAGGGGTGCGCAGACTGTATTCAAGGGTAAAACCGGCGCGTCGCGCTAGCTCTTCCATCAGGGCGACCGAAGGACCTGCTGGTTTATTCCGACCGTGAAATTCATGAAACCGCGGAAAATGGTCAAGACACCAGTGCACTATTGGTTGCGGCACTTCAGCTTGCGCGGGCAGTGCCATAAAGAATAACCACAACAGCCACTTAGGGCTCTGCCACCATGCGCTGACAAAACCCGGTGTGCTCTTAGTTTTCAGTCGTTTCAGCTGGAACTCCACGCAGATCGCTACAGCAGATCGGTTAGTTAGTTGAAGGAACTTCCATCACGCCATCAATTTCAATTTGTGAGGCGCGAGGTAAAGCACTGACCTGAACGGCGGCGCGAGCAGGATACGGCGCGCTGAAATGGCGGGCCATAATCTCATTCACGGTGGCGAATTTGGATAAATCGGTCAGGAAAATATTCACTTTCACCATATCGTTGATGCTGCCACCGGCAGCCTGGCAAACGGCGGTTAAATTCTGAAACACTTGCTCCGCTTGCTCAGCAAAATCTTCCGAAATCAATTGCATGGTCGATGGCACCAGTGGGATCTGGCCGGATAAATACACCGTGGTGCCAATCTTAACCGCCTGGCTATAAGTGCCGATGGCGGCAGGGGCTTTTTCAGTACTGATAATAACTTTAGACATAGACTATTACTTCCTTCGATAGACTTTCAGCACATCCGGCGTGACCCGGATTTTGCGCATGACGTTAGCAAGATGGATGCGGTCGCGCACCGATAAGGTGATTTTAATCACATAATCGCCGGTATCGCGGTCGTCCGTTGCCAGATCCTGAATATTGGAATCCAGACCAGCAATCACAGTGGTGAGTTTCGCCAGCATGCCTTGTTTGTTGACAATAAACACCCGGATATCACATAAAAACTGTTTGTCGCCGGTTTTATCCCAGCGCACCGGGAAGTATTTACCCGGCTCTTTTTCCCAGCCACGGATATTCCGACATTCCGAACGGTGAATATTTAAGCCTTTGCCCGGTGAAGCACTGGCGGCAATGGCATCACCCGGGATCGGTCGGCAACATTTGGCAAATGTGGTGAGCATGCCCTCTGAGCCGACAATAAATGCTTTGGGTTTTGACGGCAGGACCTCGTTGGTATTACTGTTTTCATCAAACTCACCGAGCATCCGCCGCGCAACTGCAATCGGTAATTGATTACCAAGCCCAATATCGATAAAAAGTTCGTCGAGGGTTTTTTGTTTGCTGTTTTGCAGCACTTGCTCGACCCTGTCCGGCGCTATTGATTCAAACGGCACTTCGCCAAGGGCTGACGTCAGCAGTCGTTTACCCAGTGCAATGGCTTCGCTTTGTTCTTGTTTTTTCAGGTAATTACGGATGCCCATGATAGCGCGGCTGGTGACCACATAGTTCAGCCAGTTGGCATTGGGTTTACCGCCGGTGCTGGTAATGACTTCCACCGTTTGACCGGTTTCCAGTGGTTTACTTAAGGGGTAAGGTTTGCGATCAACCCGCGCGCCAACACATTTGTTGCCGATGTCGGTATGCACGGCATATGCAAAATCAACGGCTGTGGCGCCAATCGGTAATTCCACAATTTTGCCTTTGGGCGTAAACACATACAGCTCATCCGGATACAGCTCGGATTTGACGTTCTCGACAAATTCGTAGGTGTTGCCGGCGCTTTGCTGTATTTCCAGCAGGCTTTGCATCCAGCGTCTGGCGCGGATCTGCGCAGTAGTATCGCCTTGTTCACCGGGCTTTTTGTATTTCCAGTGCGCGGCGATGCCGTTGTCGGCCATCTCATCCATTTCACGGGTGCGCATCTGAATTTCGACCGGAATACCGTGTGGGCCAATTAGCGAGGTATGCAGCGACTGATAACCGTTTTGTTTGGGAATGGCGATGTAATCTTTAAAGCGGATTTCAATCGGTTTATACAGGTTATGCACCACACCTAAAATGCGATAGCAGCTGTCGACGCTATCGACCAACACCCGAAAGCCATAAATATCCATCACATCATTGAACATCAGCTCTTTGCTTTTCATCTTACGATAGATGCTGTACAGATGTTTTTCGCGACCAGACACTTCGGCTTTGATACCGGCATGGCCAATCCGCGCTTCAATTTCACTCTGAATTTTTTCGATTACTTCACGACGGTTGCCGCGGGCTTGTTTCACCGCGGTTTCCAAAGCCCGGTAGCGCATTGGATATAAAGCGCGAAAACCCCAGTCTTCCAGTTCGTTTTTGATGTTGTGGATACCCAGTCGGTTGGCGATTGGCGCGTACAGCTCCAGGGTTTCTTTGGCAATACGACGGCGTTTTTCTGGTTTTAACGCGCCGATGGTGCGCATGTTGTGGGTGCGATCAGCCAGTTTGATCAGGATGACCCGGATGTCCTGGGTCATTGCCATAAACATTTTCTGCAGGTTGGTGACTTCAAACTCTTTGATATCTTTGAATTTTACTTTATCGAGTTTGGATACGCCCTGCACCAGTTCGGCCACAGTGCCGCCAAAACGTTGCTCCAGATCTTCTTTGCTGTATTCGGTGTCTTCAATCACGTCGTGTAATAACGCGGCCATCAGCGTTTCATGGTCCATTCGCATTTCGGCAAGGATGCTGGTCACGGCGACCGGATGGGTAATATAAGGTTCACCACTGGAGCGGGTTTGCGGGGCATGTGCATCCCTTGCCAGCAAATACGCCTGTTGCACCATGGCAACCTGCTCGGCCGGCAAATACGCACTGATCTGTTGTTTCAGACCTTCAAATAAATACACTGCAATAAGCTCCATATCGGGAAGTCACACTGACGCCCGCTATCTGCCTAAAATATACGTGGATTTTGTCTGCTTGCCAACGGTGGACAGCTGTTATACCCGTTATCATTGAAGATGCAGGGTTGTTGGCCGCCTTCACTCGCCCCAGTCACATAGGACAGCTATGCTCCTGGGGTCTCGCTCAGTTGCCGCCTACCTGCATCGTCAATGATTTAGGGTATAACTGAAACAATTGCGGGGAGAAACTCAATTAGGGAGGGTTTCAGCAGCTGAGCTTTGGATTAACACCAGAAGTGCTCAGCTGCCCGAAATTTTTGCTTACTGCTCTGTACCGATGATGGCAGCTACAGCGGCCATTTCAGATGCTTCCTGTTGCAGTTGATCGCGACGTTCTTGCTGGTCCAGGATATTGGCGGTGATATAACCTTTTTCGATTTCCCGCAGAGCGACGACGGTTGATTTGTCGTTTTCAACATCAACCATTGGCTCTTTGCCTTCGACTGACAATTGGCGTGCACGGCGTGCTGCGACCAGGATCAGATCAAAACGGTTACCAATTTTATTTACTGCATCTTCAACTGTTACGCGAGCCATTTACCACTCCGGTATTCAAATTCTGACAAGACCGACTAGTCTACGCTATTTCGGTTAATTCGCCAACAACTCAGTCAGCAATGCCTGCTGGTGTTGTTGCTGTTTTTGTAGCGTCAGCCGCTGACCAAGAACCACCTGCTGCAATTGCAACAAACATTGCTGGAAATCATCATTCACTAAAACATAATCATATTCAGTGACATGGCTGATTTCGCTTTTTGCTTGTTGCATGCGTTTAGCAATAACTTCCTGGCTATCCTGACCACGCTGATTTAAGCGTTTTTCCAGCTCGGCGACACTCGGCGGCAGGATAAAAATACTCAGTACCGAAGGGACTTGCGCTTTGATTTGCCGCGCGCCTTGCCAGTCAATATCTAAAAACACATCACGGCCTTGTGCTAGTTCATGTTCAATCGCGGTGCGGGAGGTGCCGTAGAAGTTACCGAACACTTCAGCCCATTCTAAGAAGTTATTCTGTGCAATCAGTGCTTTAAATTCATCGACTTTGACAAAGTGATAATGCACACCATTGACTTCGCCAGGCCTTGGTGCGCGGGTGGTGTGGGAGACACTCAGTTGCATATCCTGATGTTGCCCGAGCAGCGCATGAATAAGGCTGGATTTGCCAGCGCCGCTTGGCGCGGACAAGATAAATAAATTACCTGGTAAATGGTGCATATCAACGCCTGCATAAACACAAAGGCTGGATTTTACGTGCTGTGATTGCGCTCTGCAAACTTTTAACTGTTGCGTACCAGCGAGAGCTCGCGGTCAACAACCCCGCATCTGCAAGGATGAAGGGGATAAATCAAGCACAACATCAACTCAGCGCTTGGCGGTGGCTTTAATCGACAGCGTCAGCTGAAACACTGCCATCGGTTCATCACCATGCAACGAAGGACAAGTAATGGTCACCGCCACCGTTTTATTGATACGCTGGCCGGTCGCTAACGACTCTTCCAGCATGTCGTCAATCAAAGCGCCGTCATTGCTGCGAAACCAGACTTCAGCTTCCGGCCGTTTTAAAAACTGGCCTTGTACGTCTTTAAAGGCAAAGTTGGCGTTGACACCACGGGCTTTGGCTTTACTGAACACCAAAAAAGCCCCGGCTAAATCGGCGCCGATGGCCAAAGCGCCAAAATAGATACTGCCCAAATGATTTTTGGTCCGCCAGCCATGCGGCATGCTGACCGCTAATGTTGAGGCCGTCATTTCGCGAATGGTCGGTGAGCAAAATCCGATCAGGGGGATATAACGCCAGCCGAACCACCAGAGTTCACGGTTTGCTTGTTTTAAATTCAATTTCATCAAAGTGCCTGCTGTTGTGCGCGCTCCAGCAGTTGTGCGCGCTAATGTGCAGCGAGCTTACCACCGCTAACGCTGGTCGGACAAGCTGGGTGGATCTTGCCGCCAATCTTGCTCAAATTGCTGCATCGCTTGCTGGCGGCGGGTGGCACATTCCACAATCACGCTGGTGGTGCGCACGCCATAACAAAAGCGCGGTTCCTGATAATAACCAAGCCACGCCGATAATTGTTTGCCCTGATAGGGGGCTTTCACTTCGATGGTGGAAGCATAAAAATCGCCAGCCAAGCTGCGATCAGGTGCAAAGGCCGGCTGACGTGAGGTAGGCAACAGACGGCGCACTGTGGCTTTTGTTTGGGTCACAATAGGTTTTTCGCAGTGGTAAAACAGTTGTTTTTGCAGTCGCTGCTCAGTGTCTTTGATTTTTGCAGCATCCCGCAGCCGGTAGCCTTTCCGCTGCTGGTTGCGGTTTCCCTCTAATTCTTCCTGTAACTGCTGGCATTGGTTTAAGTTAAATTGCTCGACCGCAGGTAAATTGGCGACAAAACAAATCAGGATCACCAGCACGATAAACTGCGCAATAAATAAAATGACAGAGTTACGATTCATCACTGTTCCTTGTGACTTTGTTGTTAAATAAAGGTGATTAAAAATTAATCAGGATTGTCGGCCTGTCCAGACAGATTTTCGGGAATAATGGCTTCGATTACCGATTTTTTAATAACCACATGAATTATTAGGGAAAAAATATTGATCTTTTTTTCAGGATTGATTTTTTCGTTGAATAATAAAGCGCGCGGCTTCCCGAAGTCAGTTACATAACTGCAGTTTTTAGCCAACCCCAGAAGCAGAAAACTAGCAGTGAAAATCGCTGAAGTTGCACATTTCTGGTTAATCCATGGTGACAACTAAATGAACAAACAGACTGGCTTGGAACCGGTAAGTTGGTTTAGGCTGTCAGCGAAAACGAATTTAAAAAAACAGATCTTTACTCACAGGAGCTCCAGATGAAATATTCGCTGGTGGCGTTGATGCTTGGAATGGCTTTGGCCAGTCAACCGGCAGCAGCCACAGATGGTAGCCAGATCCAAAGTTTTACCCTGAACAACGGGATGAAAATTCTGGTGCTGGAAGATGATTCAATTCCCAATGCCAACAGTTATTTATTCTGGAAAGTTGGCTCGCGCAATGAGCGTCCTGGCATTACCGGCATTTCACATTTTTTCGAACATATGATGTTTAACGGCGCCAAAAAATATGGTCCGAAAATGTTCGACCGCACCATGGAAAATTCTGGTGGCGCCAACAATGCCTACACCAGCGAAGATCTAACGGTGTACACCAACTGGTTCCCGACGGCGGCCACGGAAACGATTTTTGATTTAGAAGCCGACCGCATCGCCAACCTCGACATTAACGCCAAAATGGTCGAAAGCGAGCGGGGAGTTGTCGCCTCTGAGCGCACCACCGGTCTGGAAAACTCGAATTTTCGCACCTTGCACGAACAGCTTAAAGGCATTGCATTTCAGGCCCATCCGTACCGTTGGTCGGTGATTGGCTATGAATCCGATATCAAAGGTTGGTCGCTGGACGATTTAAAGCAATATCACAAAACCTATTACGCACCGAATAACGCGGTGATGGTGGTGTCAGGGGCGGTGAAGTTTGCTGAAGTGAAGCGTCTGGCCGAGCAGTATTTTGGGCCAATTCCAGCTCAGCCAGCGCCAGAAAAACTGCGGACGACCGAGCCGGAGCAAACCGGTGAGCGTCGCACTTACGTGCAAAAAGCCTCGGTCAGCACGCCGAACGTGATGCTGGGCCACCATGTCCCGGCAACCTCACATGCTGATTATTATGCGCTGGATTTGATGGTTTCCATTCTGAGTGAAGGCAACAGCTCCAGACTGTATAAAAATCTGGTCGACAAACAAATCGCATTGGAAGTGTTTGGTTATTTGCCGATGTCGTTTGATCCGAACCTGTTTTATCTGATGGCAGTGGCGAGTCCGGACGTTACAGCAGCCAAGCTCGAGCAAGCTCTGGTTGCTGAAATTAACAAGCTGGCCAAAGATGGCGTGACGACGCAAGAGCTTGAAAAAGCAAAAAATTTCCGCTTGATGCAATTCTATCAAGCAATGGAAACCATCAACGGCAAGTCTGACACTATTGGCACTTATGAAGTGTATTTTGGCAATTTCCAGCGCTTGTTTGATGCGCCAAAACATTATCAGAAAGTCACGGCTGCGGATGTGCAGCGTGTCGCTCAAACCTATCTGAAAAAATCCAACCGCTCGGTCGCAGTGCTGGATGCCAAAGAGGATAAAGATTTATGAAAATCATTGGTTTAGTCACCAGAACTGCGCTGTTGTGTTGCTCAGTGCTGGCAATCACCGTCCAGGCGGCGGAATTTAAACTACCGGCCTACGAAAAAGTCACTTTGGACAATGGGTTAACGCTGTATTTGTTACCACAACACGAAGTGCCGCTAGTGACAGTGCATGCGGTGGTGAAAGCCGGTGCGATTTATGATCAAAAAGCGGGTTTGTCGTATCTGACAGCCCAGGGTTTGATGCTTGGTGCTGGTGGTAAAACCAAAACCGAAATAGAGCAAACCATTGATTTTCTGGGGGCCAGTCTAAGCACAGGTTCTTCGCTGGAAGGTTCGATGGTGCAAGCGAATTTTATGGCCAAAGACAGTGCTACTGTATTGCCACTGGTCAAAGCGCTGTTGACGCAGCCTGCCTTTGATGACGCCGAATTTAAAAAAATGCAGCAGCGGGAAATTGCTGCTTTGACCCAGGCCAAAGAAAGCCCGCGCGAGGTGATTGATCAGTATTTTCACCGCTTAGTATTTGGCAAACACCCATACGGTTATGCTCAAAATGGTGAGCCGGAGTCGGTGAAGCAGATCGCCCGCAAAGATTTAACTGCTTTTCATCAAAAATATTATCAACCGGCCAATACTGCAATCGTGGTTGCCGGCGATTTTGAAACGGCAGCGATGAAACAGCAGCTGCAACAGTTATTAGGCAGCTGGAAAAATACCCAAAAGCTGCCGGTGCTGGATTTAACGGCGGCTTTAACAGCGCCTGCCGAAAGTCAGGTACTGGTGGTTGATAAAAGCGATGCCATTGAAACGACGTTTTTAATTGGTGGCCCTGGCGTGACTCAGTCTAATCCGGATTATGTTGGGATCAGCGTGATTAACACCGTGCTCGGCGGCCGTTTTACCTCCTGGCTGAATGATGAGCTGCGGGTTAACAGTGGTCTTACTTACGGCGCGCGTTCTGGTTTTGATCGTTATTCTGCGGCCGGCTTATTTGCCATCAGCAGTTTTACCAAAACCGACAGCACCAAAGCGGCACTTGATTTAGCCTTAAAAACTTACCAAAAATTGTGGAGTCAGGGTTTGGATCAAGCGACGCTGGATTCGGCTAAGGCTTATGTCAAAGGTCAGTTCCCACCAAAATTTGAAACCAATGCGGCGTTAGCTGAATTATTGGCTGATATGTATCTGTATGGTTTTACTGAAGATTACATCAACAGTTTTCAAAGCAAAGTGGAAAATCTGACGCTGGCGGATAGCAAAAGACTGATCAACAGCTATTTTCCAAAAGACAAACTGCAATTGGTGCTGATTGGCAAAGCAGAAGCGATAGCGCCGCTGGCCGCCAGTTACGGTAAAGTGACGCAGCTTGATATTAAAGCCCCTGGCTTTGGTAAATAAATTGCTTCGGTAAATAAATTGCCTTGGTAAATAACGGCTTTGGGTCAAGAAGGTAAGAGCAGGGCAGCTTCGGTTGCCCTTTTTTATTTGTCGTCTGGTGGGTAAATCAAGCCTCAAAAAGCGCGCGACCTTATCTGAATTTGGTTGTTGGTCGATGCTATAGTGGAATTGACCGCATCTGTTGATCCCGACTCTGGTGCGGGGCGTTTGAATCAGTGAATGCTGTCGGTATGAATTACCGTAAATACGATTATGCACAATAGACTGGCGCCAAAATGCCGGTCGCATGGAGTCAATGGATGAAAGTAGCAGTAAGCTTATTAACCGGCTGGTGTTTGTTAGCAGGCATGGTTCAGGCACAGGAAAAATCATCAGCTCCGCCGGTACCGGTGCAACTGGCGCAAGTGCAGGTGCAGGACGTGCCGGTATGGCTGCGCGGACTGGGTCAGGTGAAGCCACAGCAAAGCGTCGAGATCCGTTCACAGGTGGACGGGCTGCTGCAGGAAATTCTGGTACAGGAAGGACAGCTTGTCACAGCAGGTCAACTGGTAGCGCGAATTGACGACCGGGCCATTAACGCCGCTCTGTCGCAAGCCAAAGCCGAACTGGATGTAGTGCAGGCGCAGCTCGACAGTGCCAAACGTGATTTACAACGGTATCAGGATTTACGCCAAAGCCAGGCGATTTCGGCGCAGCAAAAAGATCAGCAGCAAGCGCAGGTGCAACAGTTACAAGCTGAATTACGTCGCGTTCAGGCCACCATCCATGCGCAGCAAGTGCAGTTGTCGTTTACCCAAATTATTTCCCCGATCAGCGGCCAGGTCGGCATTCGTAATGTTGATGCCGGCAATTATGTGCGTCCTTCCGATAGCCAAGGGCTGTTTTCGGTGGTGCAACTGGACCCAATCAGTGTCGAAATGGCGTTACCGCAAGCGCGGTTGCCACAACTGCAATTGCTGATGCAACAAATCCGGCAACAGCAACCCGTTGTAGTACAGGCGTATTTACAGGATGGTGCCGAATTATTGGCTACCGGCAAACTGACGGTGGTGGATAACAGAGTGGCCAGCGGCAGTGGCACTATTCGGGTTAAAGCTGATTTTGCCAATCCGGATCACCGGTTATGGCCAGCGCAATCGGTGGTGGTGGCGGTAAATACCGAACAATTAAAGCAGGCGCTGACGGTGCCGGTCAAAGCGGTGCAACAAGGGCCGCAAGGTAGCTTTGTGTGGAAAGTGGAACAAGGTAAAGCGACAGTGCAGCCAATCCAATTACTGCATAGCGAAGGCGTATTAGCTGTGGTGACTGGCGTTAGCGCTGGCCAGCAAGTGGTGGTCGATGGTCAAAGCCGGTTACGACCAGGCGCGACCATTTCTGCAGTGACGCCTGCGGCAACGGGCATTGTGAAAGCCAACGCTGAACTTAGTAAAAAAGGGACAGCGCAATGAACAGCCGTGGTTTATTTGTCTGGTGCATGAATCACCCGATTGGCACAGTGCTGCTCACTTGCGCGCTGGTGTTGATGGGCATTCTGGCCTTTCCGCGCTTATCAATTGCGCCTTTGCCTGAAGCCGATTTTCCAACCATCGAAGTGAATGCGCGGCTGCCGGGCGCCAGTGCTGAAACCATGGCTTCGGCAGTGGCAACGCCGCTGGAAGTGGCGTTAAGCTCGGTGCCGGGTATTACCGAAATGACCTCCACCAGTGCGCTTGGCTCTGTCGGCATTACCCTACAATTTGTGCTGGAAAAAGACATCGATGCTGCAGCGCAGGAAGTTCAGGCAGCGCTGAATCAGGCTGCTGGCAGGCTGCCGGATATGCCCAATTTGCCGACCTGGCGCAAAGCCAATCCGGCCGATAGCCCGATTTTAATTATTGGTGTCACCTCCGAAACGCTGTCGCGCACCGAAGTCAGTGATCTGGCCGAAACCGTGCTGGCGCGGCAAATGAGCCAAATTAATGGGGTCGGAGAAGTTTTTATTGGCGGTCAGCAAAAACCGGCCATTCGCATTCAGGCCAAGCCCGAAGTGCTGGCTGCTGCGGGTCTGACGCTGGCGGATATCCGTGCTGTGGTGCAAAAAGCCAGTGTTAATCAACCGAAAGGCGCTTTGTTTGGTGCGAGCCGGGTCTCTACTTTATCGGTGAACGATCAAATGTTTACCGTCGAAGACTATGACCAGCTGATCGTGCGCTATGACAATGGTTCGCCGGTGTATTTGCGTGATGTGGCGCAGGTGAAACTGGGCGCTGAAAACGATTTTGTGCAAATTTGGCCTAATGGTGAATCTGGTGTGGCGCTGATTATTCGTCGCCAACCGGGCGCCAATATTGTGGCTACGGCCGATCGGATCCAGGCCGCCTTGCCGCAATTGATGGCCGCGCTGCCAGCCGATATCAAAGTCGAAGTATTTAACGACCGCACCCGCACCATTCGCGCCTCACTGGCCGAAGTGGAGCTAACCTTGGGTATTGCAGTGGTGCTGGTGATTGCAGTGATGGCAGTGTTTTTACGACAGTGGTCGGCGACGTTAATCGTCACTGCGGTGCTGTTGGTGTCGTTGATTGCCACCTGTGCCTTTATGTATGTGGCTGGCTTTAGTCTGAATAACCTGACTTTGGTGGCGATTGTGATTGCGGTCGGATTTATCGTCGATGATGCCATCGTCGTGATTGAAAATATTCACCGGTATCTGGAACTTGGCTACAGCAAAACCGAGGCAGCGCTTAAAGGCGCGCAAGAGATTGGTTTTACAGTCATTTCTATTAGTGTGTCGTTGATTGCTGCCTTTATTCCGCTGCTATTTATGGGCGGCATTATTGGCCGGTTATTCCTGGAGTTTTCACTCACCGCCGCCGCCGCCATTTTAATTTCAGTGGTGGTGTGTTTAACCCTGGCGCCAACACTGGCGTCACTCTTTATGGACAAAGCGCCGCACCATGACCCGGCGCATCCGGGATTTTTTGACCGGCTGATGCACCGTTATGACAAAGTGCTGACCTGGGCATTGGATCATCAACGCACCATGCTGGCGGTGTTTTTCCTGACGGTTGCCGGCAGCGTCGCCAGTTTTGTGATGATCCCCAAAGGCTTTTTCCCGTTGCAGGACACCGGTTTTGTGATTGGTTCGACCCAGGCGGCTTCTGATATTTCGTATGAAGATATGGTTGCCAAGCACAAGCAGCTGGAAGATATTTTACGCAACGACCCGGATATCACCGGTTTTAACCATGCGGTCGGTGGTAACAATTCAACCGGTTCGGGCCGGGTGTGGGTGGTGCTGAGCGATCCGGATGATCGCAGCGCCACGGCCAGTGAAGTGATTGACCGCTTACGACCGCAGTTTGCGCAAATCCCTGGTTTACAAGTATTTTTACGCGCCGCACAGGATATAAACCTGGGCGCAAACCAAGGGCGGGCGCAGTATTTGTATGTGCTGAAAGCTTTGGATAGCAATGAGCTGGCCAGTTGGACCGATAAGTTAACCGCTAAACTACGGCAAAATCCGATGTTCACCGACTTATCCAATGACCTGCAATGGGATGCCAATATTATCCGGTTGGAGCTTGATCGGCAGGCGGCTGCAAGGCTGGGTTTTAGCGCCGCCGATTTGGATCAAGCGTTGTATGACGCTTTTGGCCAGCGCCAAATTAACGAATATCAGACCGAAACCAATCAATACAATGTCATTTTGGAAGTGAGTCCGGAGCAGCGGGGCACCGCCGATAGCCTGAATTATTTTTACCTGCGATCGCCGCTGAGCGGTGAAATGGTGCCGTTGTTGTCTTTTGCCAAAGTACTGCCAGCCGAAAGTGGCCCGGTGGTGATTGCGCATCATGGCATGCAGCCTTCAGCGAACTTGTCGTTTAACCTGGCTCCTGGCGTCGCTTTGGGCGATGCGGTGCAAGCGCTGCAACAAGCCAGGGCAGAGCTCAATATGCCGGCAGCGGTCAGCGGCAATTTCCAGGGCGCTGCGCAGGCGTTTCAGGAGTCACTTGCCAGTCAGCCGATGCTGATTTTAACTGCGTTATTAGCGGTTTATATCATTCTTGGCGTGTTGTACGAAAGCTTCGTTCACCCACTCACTATTCTGTCGACGCTGCCTTCGGCCGCAATTGGCGCCATTGGTTTGTTATGGCTTTGGGGCCTGGATTTTTCGATTATGGCGTTGATTGGCATCATTTTGCTGATTGGTATTGTGAAGAAAAACGGCATTCTGATGGTCGATTTTGCGCTGCAAGCCCAGCGTGAACAAGGTTTAAGCGCCAAAGAAGCTATCCATCAAGCCTGTTTAGTGCGGTTTCGGCCAATCATGATGACCACACTGGCGGCCATTTTAGGTGCTGTGCCGCTGCTGCTGGGGTTTGGTACCGGTTCGGAACTGCGGGTGCCGCTGGGGGTGGCGATTGTTGGTGGCCTGGCCTTTAGTCAGATCCTGACGTTGCTGACCACGCCGGTGGTGTTTTTGACCTTGGATCGGCTGTTTTTAGAAAAACGGCGGCAGCAAGTATCGACATCAGCCGTGGCAGTAAAATCGTAGTGTTGCATTTACGTTAATTTCAGGCTTGTCGAACACGGCGCATTGACTACACTTTTGGTTAATTAAAAGTTAACTTAAAGTGTGTTTATGTGTTATTTAATTAAGTGCCGTGTGCTGCTGTTGCTCTGCTGCTTGTTCTTGATGGCGGCCAGTAAACCTGATTTGTTGCTGGCCGAAGTCTACCGCGAAGGTATTGCGGTAGAGCAGTATTGGATCAGCGAAAAGCTCGATGGCGTGCGGGCCTATTGGGACGGCAAACAGCTGATCAGTCGCGGCGGTGAGGTCATCGCGGCGCCGATCTGGTTTGTGGCTGACTTTCCAAAAACAGCCTTAGATGGCGAACTTTGGATCGGCCGCAATCAGTTTGCTGCGACCTTCAGTATCGTCAGTAAATTACAGCCACAAGACCACGAATGGCAGAAAATTCAATACCATATCTTTGAACTACCAAACGCTCCCGGCAGCTTTACCGAGCGTATCAGCGCGATGCAAATTCTGATCAAACAACACAACAGCCCATATTTAACCCTGATCCCGCAATTTCGGATTGCAAATAAAACACAGTTGCTGGAAAAACTGCGCCAGCTGGAACAACAAGGCGCCGAAGGCCTGATGCTGCATCATCAGGATGCGCTTTATAAAACCGGCCGCAGCAGCGATTTACTGAAACTGAAAAGTTATCAGGACACCGAAGCGCAAGTCATCGGCTACCGCCCGGGCAAAGGCAAATACCAGGGCATGGTTGGCGCTTTAGTGGTAAAAACCGCCGAAGGCAAAACGTTTGGCCTCGGCAGTGGTTTAACCGACGCGCTGCGCCAAAATCCACCGAAAATTGGCACTGTGGTGACCTACCGCTATAACGGTTTTACCAATAAGGGGCTTCCGAGGTTTGCGCGGTTTTTACGGGTTAGGCAGGAGTTGGAGTGAGGGGTTTTAGGCGTTGGCGCAAGAGCTTTATACTGTTTAATGCGCTTGAACATCGATTAAATGCTAGCCTTAGTTTGGGGCTAAGTTAAGCGTTGTGATGTTGTGATTGCGACGCTCGAGTTGGTAGATCGCAAAATGAAGATTGGGGTGTTTTAGGCTTTTTTCTGACGAGTCTTATACGTTTTTTTACAAGTCAGCACAGCCAATAAAACAACATCGCCATACAAACAATTTAACTGCCGAAGGAGCATTCATGGACATCAAACCGATTAAAACGGATGCCGACTACCGTGCGGCACTCCAGGAAATTGAAAATCTGATGATGGCCGAAGCAGATACCGCAGACGGCGAAAAGTTGGATGTAATGGTGACATTGCTTGAAGCTTATGAAGCAAAACATTATAAGCTGGATTTACCGGATCCTGTTGAAGCTATCAAGTTTGAAATGGAGCGAAAAGGTCTAACAGTGAAGGATCTTGAGCCGATGATCGGCAAAAGCAATCGTGTCTATGAGATCCTGAACTATAAAAGATCACTGACGTTAAAAATGATCTGGAGACTGCATCAAGGTCTTGGCATTCCGGCTTAATCGTTGATTAAGCCGTCGCAGGGCAATGGCTGAAAATTGTGAGTCAAAGCTTGGGGATCTGCATTGACAGATGTTACCTGTCTCAAAGTTAAAACGGTGATAAATGCTTTATGAGTGAATTTCAGTGTTATCGGTTTGAATGTGTGGATGGTTACTTAGATAACAAACAACGGTCAGCGTTACGAGCCATTTCAAGCCGTGCCGAGATTACGGCAAACTCTTTTCAGGTTGGGTATCACTACAGTGGCTTAAAAGCTGGGCCAGCGGATGTGATGTTGAATAATTTTGATATTGGCCTCTACTATGCAGATTGGGGCAATATCGATGTATACATCAAGTTGCCTTCAGGCACCATTCCCGATGCATTTTTACCGAAAAGCGACATCAATATTGATGTGGTTAACACACAATCCTGGCAATTGTTAATTTTTTCAATTGAAGAGTACGAAGACTATTTTACCGAGGACGATACAAACGATTTTTTCCCGCATCTGGCGTTGCTGCGCGCCGAACTGATGCAAGGAGATTGGCGTTTAATCTACCTGATGTGGCTACGAGCTTTGCATCTAAAACAACAGCCTGCGCCTATCCCATTGCTTCATTTAGATTTTCAGCAGTTGACGGATCCCCAACGAGCCATTGGCAAATTGTTTGATGTTCCTTTCGAATCAGTAACAGCGCTGTCTTTAGTCTTGGCAGACCATCCAAGTCACTCCGTCCTGCAGACCCGGCTTGAGGTGACGACCTGGCTCAATCAGTTGACAGACTTGCAGAAAAATCAGTTGTTAACAACTCTCTTTGAACAAAATCAGTTATCGCTGAGCCAGGCACTGGCAATGACCCGCCAAGCGCAAGCGGCTGCACAAGCGGTTTATGTCCATTGGCTTGAGCCGGAAATATTGGCGCCTTATTTAGCGCTGGCCGCGCAGCAATACATGCAGGAACAAGCGCTTGCTCAGGCGAAAAAATTTGCGGCGGAACAAGTTGAAAAAGCACAACAGCTGACACAGATTTATCAAGAGCGCGATGCGATTTGGCAAATGGCTGAACAACAGGCGGCACGGTTTTGTGCCAGTGGCTACGACAATGCAGCTGACTATCTGCAGCAACTTGCTGGCGCCTATCGGTTTAACGCAGAACAAGCCGAATTTGATCGTCGCTTTAAGCTTTTTGTTGCCCGGCATCAGGGTAAAAAAGCTCTGTTAAGAAGACTGGCGATAATGAGCTGGTGAGTTTGGCGTTTAGGGATTCAGTCTACGCCGTTTGGTCGCCTTGTTGTATGCCAAACACTTTGGCCGGGTTACTCAAACTAAACAGTGATAAACGGAATTTCGACTGCCTGTGCTTTTAGATAAGTTGTTCGTGAGATGATATTCTCACTTAAGACCTTAAAATACTGGATATCGTCAGCTGTGATATCGGGCTGCTCTTTTAGGTGATTGATCAGAATACTGCCAGAGCCTTGATCAGAGAGTTGCTGGATCACTTTATTTGCAAGCCCGACGAACAGTCGCGACAACAACTTCTTATCAATCATACAGGTTTCAGCAAAGTCAGCTAACTGATAGCCATGAATATCCTGCGGTTCAAACTGGTCCCCAATTGCCATGGCTAAAACATGCTTAAACTGTGGAAACATTGCGATATTTACCAAATCATAGGCGGGTGTAAATCGGGTATTTTGCTTATCGAAGTACAGCGAGACGTTTTTGCCGTGGCTGTCGTAATTGCTGATCATTAAATTGAATAACTGCCAGAGGATCAGCCATTGTGTGCTTTCTACGGGGGAAGACATGCCCCTGCAAAACTGAAACAGTTTTGGCAGGCTGGCTCCATCCCGAATGTGTTGAACGTCTCTGCCATCGCCAAGATTGTGTTCATATTTGTGATCTCTTGGTAAATTCAGTGCTTGGCAGCCGTCGATGACATGACGTCTCATCACTTTTTGCGTCTCTGAAACGTATTTGCGGTCAAATCGTTTCACGACCAGTGCCGGGTGAGAACCGAATCGTCTAAATACCACTTCTGCGGTTGGAAGGCCGACGGCAGTTGAGAGTTTCATGCAAAAGAATTCGTTCAACACGAGGTTAGGGCAGTTTCTTCGTTCAAATTTCAGGATATGAGTGGAGCACAATGAGCCGTCACCAAAGCCAAGGTTACCAGCTTCATCAAGAAAGACATTTAATTTGTCCTGTACACCAGCCACGCTGAGTCGTGGTTTGTCATCCCATGTGAGTAAGCCAAACTCTTCTTTTATATTCAGTCGGGCGATGAGCTCTGGCTCTTCAAGTAGCCTGAAAATGGGCAGACTCTCATCTGATTGGCTCTGTTGAGCAGGCCTAAAGGTTATTGCGCCAGCTAAATCATGACCAATAGCGCGAACTTGCGAGTAAACATTTTTTTCAGAAACACCCAAGTTTTCAGCCAGTAGTTTTCGCGCTTCGCCCTCGGGTAGGACGTTATCAATATAGTTGTAGGCGACTTCTGGAGTATGTTGATTATTCAGCGGCAGATGAGGCGAAATGGCAAACCCCTGTTGCTGCCACTGCGCCGTATAGCTAAGTTTCAGTAGGCTGGTGGTGTTATCCAGTGCCAATGTGCCGATGATATCATCGCCATATCTGACATGCAGTTGATAGGCGTTCATGTTAAAGGCTTCAGTGTTCACTATCATCAAACCCACTCGTCTTCTTCACTTGATGGGGGCGTGATCAGCATCAGCTCTTTCGAAGTCAGTTTAATGCCCAAGCCGTTTAAGACAGAGAATGCCGCAGCTAATGTGCAATTCGCGTTCCCGTTTTCTATGCGTGACAGGGTATTGATGCCAATTCCACAGAGTGCGGCACAGTCGGCTAGTTTAATACCGAGCTTTGTTCGTTTCGCTTTGATCAGTTGCCCCAGTACTTCTGCGTTATCGATAAACGCTGAACTCGGCATATCTGAAGCGGTGACTCTCTTTGCCATTATAGGAGGAACTCTGTCGTCATTAATCACTATGTTTGGTGATTATAGAGTGGCCTTGAAAAATTTCAAATATAATCACTGGTAACGGTGATCAAATGAGGCATAAGGGGTGTTATTCTAAATAATTAACTGATAATGGTGATTTATTGGGTTTCGAATCAGCAATGTAGATGTTTGTTGTTCCAATTATTTATCTCTACATTCTAATCGCGGGTGCAGCAAGCAGCTATGCTGCCTTTTTGCGCTCCGCTCCTTCTGGCATCTCAATCACATTCGATGTTAAGCCTGTTAGCGGAAGAATGATATCAGCCATCATCTCGTACACAGATGTTCGCTGCTTAAAGCGACTTGATATACCGTAAGGACGTGTACAACTGTTCGATTTATTTGAATTTTTTCGACATGATATTTTTCTGTGTCGATACCATCGTCATATCAAGACCCTATCCATGAAACCAGCAAAACTGGTGCGATAGCTGGAACGGCATCAAATTACCGACTGGTGGCAACAAGCCTGGCACGGCGAAACAGAGCAAAAAAGGTTCTTTGCCGAAGTCGCGCTGTCCCTGCCCAACATCGCCTACAACTGCGCAGGTTACAGCCTGCAGTTCCAGTCGGCAGGGATTAAACAGCGCTTGCAGGTGGCGGGGTGGTAGTGATTGAACAGTTACCCCACCGCTAACTTCGCAGTCTCGTGCCACATAAAGTCAGGCATTGGATTGCGGAGTTGCCATACTATATTCATCGGTTGTGAGCCGGTGTGGCTCACGTAGTCGACTTCGCCGAAGTTGACGAAGCCCATGGTGTTGCCGAATTCGTCATCACTTTGTTCGCGTACGAATAAAAACAGCCGTTTGCCGATTTCTTTGTGCTGGATATATTCCAAACCTCTACCTGCGTCTGGTCGTGAGCTGTTTTGGGATTGCCAATGAAACAATGCTTCATTAATCGCGTAGTCGTGATACATGGTATTGGGCGAAAACACTTTTGGGTTTTTATTCAGAGTCACGAACAATAATTCGATATTAAGTTGCTGAACTACGTAAACACCTTCACGCACGACAACTCGGTTTTCAAATGTCGTAGCGCCAAAAGCGGTAATTATTTGCTCACGTGCATAACGGGCATGCAAACGCAGTGGCACATCCGGCAAGTCAGCAATTGCCGCTTGGTGATGTTTGATCTGCTGCATCCGCCAGGTTAAAACTTCAGCCAGTTCACGGCATAGTTCAGGCTGCGAGAGGGCTTTTAAGCTGGTCTTTATACTTTCAAACCCAGCTGCCTGTCCTGTGGCTTGCCAAAAATCGTAGTGGCACATCAGTGCGCGAACGTCTTGTAGGTCACTTAGGTTAAAACCGTCCAGACAGAGCTGCCTGACATACTGCAAGTACTGGTAGTCATCACAGCCCAGAAACCGCGTCACAATTGCACGTTTAAACATTTTTTGTAGTGCTTCAGTAGGTGCTGTGTAAAAACCGGCCGTGTTGGCTTCCGCTACTTTGAGCTCCGGCAGAGTAGGGTGGTAATTTGGTAGTGCATTTGTTTCCTGCAACAGCTGCACCCAGCCGCGATGTTTATACAAGGCCTGAATGTCTAAAGTCGGGTTGAAGCGCAAAAAGTTAATTAAATTCAAAGGCTCGCTATGGTGCTGCGAATAATTCTGCACTGCTTGGCGTAATCGGGCGGCGTTAAAAATGGCGTGTCGGATATTGGCTAACACCAGTTCCTGTGCCTGTTTGCTCAGTTGAATACTGCAACCAAGCGGCGCATTTGGAAAACCCTGCTCAATTTCATTGGAAATTGCTTTGTTGCTGCGACCAATCAGTGCGCGAAATTTGCTGGCAAAGTCATATTCAGGGCGCGAATTACCGACAAAATCGAGCACTGTGCAGCATTGTTTGTCGTCAGCTAAGCGCAAGCCTCGGCCGAGTTGTTGCAGGAAAATGGTTAAACTTTCCGTTGGCCGTAAAAACAACAAAGTATCGACTTCAGGGATATCGACCCCTTCATTAAAGATATTGACGACGCACAAGACGTTGATAGTGCCGTTTCGTAGCGCTTGTTGTTTTTCAATACTTTCGTCCCTGTTGTCGCTGATTAGAATGTCCGCTTTGATCCCTTTTAGCAGAAACTGCTGAACCATGTAGTTGGCATGATCACGACTGACGCAAAACGCCAGTGCGCGCATCCGATTGATGTCAGTGACCACTCGCTGCATTTCGTACACGATTTTATGCAAACGGCTACTGTTGTGGGTGTACAGGTTCGTCAGCTGTGTTACGTCATAACGTCCACTCGCCCAGCTGATTTTGCGAAGATCGGTATCGTCATCAACTGCAAAGTACTGAAATGGGCACAAGTGCCGCTGATTAATCGCTTCAGGCAATCGGATCTCTGCGGCAATCACGCCGCAAAAATCAGCCAGTACATCACCGCCATCGTGTCGTTCGGGTGTGGCGGTTAAGCCCAACAAGATCTGCGGTGTAAAGTGATCCAGCAGTTTACGATAGGTTTGTGCTGTGACGTGATGCACTTCGTCGATCACGATGTAGTCGTAGTAATCATGCGAGAGTTTTAACGTATCGAGCTGACTATTAAGTGTTTGGATAGAAGCAAACAACTGTCGATAATGATCAGGTTGCTGGCCGCCAACCCATAATTCACCAAAATTACTGTTACGAAGTACGCCGCGGTAAGCGTTTCTGCCTTGCTTTAAGATCTCTTCGCGGTGGGCAACAAACAGAAATGTTGCGTTCGGTTTAGCCCTTAAAAACCGAGCGAAATCAAAGGCAGAGATCAGTGTTTTGCCGGTTCCTGTCGCTGCAACCACCAAGTTTTTGTAACGGCCATGTACCTGTCGCTCGACGGCCAATTGCTCCAAAATATCACGTTGATGCGCGTACGGTTTTACTTCAAAAAAGAAAGTCGAGTTTTCTTCCTTTTGCGTATTGGATGCTTGTAAGGCTTGGCTGAGTTTGGTTTTGCTGGCTTTAGAGCCGTCAAACAATTCAAATTCTTTGGACGCCCAATAGGTTTCGAAGGTGTTGAGTGATTTTTCAATAATATGTGGGATCTCTTTAGATGTGATTTTGAGATTCCACTCCAAGCCACTGGTCAATGCCGAATGTGACAGGTTGGAAGAACCAATGTAACCCGTGTGGTAGCCGGTATTTCGCAAAAACAAGTAGCTCTTGGCATGCAAGCGTTCGCGATTGGTGTTGTAGCTGAGTTTGATTTCGGTGTTGGGGAGCTGGGCTAAATATTCCACCGCCTTGGCGTCGGTAGCACCCATGTACGACGTGGTGATGATTTTTAACTGCCGCCCGCTTTGGGTGAATTCTTCGAGTTCTTTACTGAAGATGCGAATCCCGGTCCACTTGATAAATGACACCAGCCAGTAGATTTTGTCAGCTGACAATATCTCCCGTTTCAACTCGGTTTCTAACGAGATACCCGCGTTACTGCCGCAAAACAATTCGCTTTGCCGAAGACCAGTGAGTGGAAAAACGCCCGCAACATAATCGTGTAGGTTTGCTGCGATTGGATTTTGTGTGTCATAGATTGCGCGGAGTATTTTTCCCTGGGAATCAATCAGGTTGTCTTCAAAGAATTGCTGCTCGGCGAATTGCTGTTTTAACCATAGTAACAGCTTATTGGCCAAATCGATTTGATCGTAGAGTTGCGAATCGCCAGATGGAACTGCGGCAATGGCGTATTCGAAGATTGGCGTTAAAAAATTTGCCAGCCATTTCGCAGCTTCGTTCGTGCTGAGTGGCCTTTCGTCAACGTAATAACGTACACGATCCAATCGGCTTTCAATCAGCTGGGTAAGTAATTGCTCATAAATGCCAAGTTGTTGCATCAGATTCCTTTCATGCCCTTAGATCCTGTCCTGTATTACAGACGATTTCGAGGCTTTAGTACCTTATAGGGGGGCAATATTACAATATCCCGTCATTAGGGATTTGTCATGACACATTTATCGTCAATCATCGTTGAGATTGAACCAGTAAGTTAAAGCGCTCAAGCATTTTCGCTTAAGCGCTTCGTTTCTATAGCTCGGTGATTTATTGTTGAGGTGTTTCAGACGCAGCACAGAGGAATAGATTTTTAGGCCATCAAAAACAAAAATACCAGGCCAGAAATGCTGGTACGCCGCAGCCTGCATCAGGCTGGTTTTCGATATCGTTTGCATGATACAGATCTGAACAATGGCTGGAGTTGATTACCATGTGGTTGCAGATCGGTAATTCCGTCAGCGAATTACCTCCGTTCTGACTAAATATCGAGGCTTAGACCAACTTCCGGATCGCCGTTACCCCTTCATTGGCAAATACTGCGTAAAATACAACGGCAGCACTATGTTGGTTTGCTCTAATGCTGAAGAGCCCTGGGTGCCGGTTAATTTGAATGTTTTGGTTGGCGCACACTTTTCGACGTAGGACGCCAGCGATTTAGCCCTGGTGCGTTTGCCACTTTTGACTTCGACCGGGACAATATCGCCTTCATTCGTTTCAATGATGAACTCAATTTCGGCACGTGCATCATGCCAAGAGTAGCTGGGGTCGATGCCAATAGCGGTGAGCTCCTGCTGCACAAAGTTCTCAGCAATATATCCTTTATATTCATAGTTTTGCTGTTTAATTTCTCTAAAGCGCGTTCCCAGCATATGGTGAAGCAGGCCCACATCAAACAGAAACAGCTTCACCATATTGTCTTTTTTATAGGCGGCAAGCGGTGATTTAGGCATTCCTTCAATGGGATAGTTTGCCAACACCAGGCGACAGCATTTTAACCAGTGGATCGCGGTTTCAAAATCGCTGTAGCGGGATTTGCGGTCATGGACATTTTTAAACTTGTAGCGTTTAACTGATTCGTCCATCACCAGTGACAGTTGTGCAGGGATGTTATTGAATACCGATTCGATCAGTGTCGCATCAACCTTACCGGTATATTTACCAAAATCTCGTCGGTAGCCTTCGACTAAATCGGCATGAATTTTAGTCACCTTTTCAACACGATCTAAAATGCCCAATTCTTTGAACTGGTACCAGGCGGCAACGGCTTCTGGCATGCCACCCGTAAAGAAGTAATCTGTTAGTTTGTCCATCAATTTTGCATGCGCAGCAGCAGAATTTGCTTGTGTATCAAACGCTTTAATTAACGCTGCTTCTTGGGACGCATAAATAAACTCTTTAAAGGTTAACGGGCGTAAGTTGTATTGCTCGACTTTACCCACGGGAAAAGTGTTTAACAAACCAATATTTGAGCCACTTGCCGCTACATAATAAGTGGGCGCCTTTTCCGCGAAATATTTGAGCGAAATGACGGCACGTTCACACTCGCCAATCTCATCTAAAATCAACAAGTCGGTTGTTGGATTAAACGCTTGGTTAGTGATCAGCTCAATGTTCATCAACAGCTCATCTGGTGAAAGCGAGCCATCAAATGCCTCTTTGTAGGCAGGATTTTCCAGAAAGTCGATGCGAAGGACATTGGTAAAAGTCTTACCAAACAGTTCTTTCAGCAAAAAAGTTTTACCAGTTTGCCTGGCGCCGTCAATCAATAAGGGTTTACGCAAGGCTTGGCTTTTCCACACCAGCAAGGCGTTGAGTAAGGTGCGTTGCATCGATATTTCCTGCCAAAAAGATCGTTTACTGGTCAATACTATAACCCGACGCACACTTTTACGCGCATAAAAATGTAAAAAAAACCAATTTTATGCGCGTAAAAGTGTTGAGAATGATCTGTATCCCGCACTGGTTGGCGAGTAAATGCCAGTATCCCCCATTAAAGTGGGAGGGTAATGGTGGGTGTCAGTGGACGTTGGTGGATGCTATGTTTTGGTAAATGATTGAAATACAATTGGTAATGGACGATTTCGGACGTCAATAAACACTATTCAATATTCTGGATCTGCCTGTATTTTTCTGTTTTTAAATCTATTTAAATCAATATCTTGAAGATTATTTTGGTTGTTATTTTTATAACTACCCCCCACGTTACCCCTCGCTAAAAAAAGCGCAAAAACGCAGTGAAAAATTTATTGATTGAATCGATCTCGTGCTTTAAAGGCGTTGTAATCGCTTGAAATTTAAGCACTTTTGAAATGGGCTTCATTATCATTTTTTCGAAGCATCAGGAGCATCATTGCCGCATCAAATTTCTCAGATTTACCTTAACTTGAAGCCGCAGTCGCAGCAACAGCCAGATATTCAAGTAGAGTCTATACAAGACTCGGTAACCATATTGTTCACTGCGACAAGCATTTCCAAACGAACTTTTACTCTGGGGATCGTTAGGGTTATCGATGTGATACATCTTTGTTCTTGATGGGCAATAAATACGTCACGCGATGTAATGTGAACTTAGACCGAACTGTGGCCTTTGAGGAAACAGTCATAAAGCAGGTCAGCAAACTGTTTATCGTTGATTGTGCCTAACACCAGGTCGACCATAGCGTCTGCCATGAGTTCACGTTCAACATTAACTTCGAAATCATTAAGAGACAAATATTCCAAGGCAACCATCAACCCTGTCCGTTTATTTGCATCAGAGAGAGCATGAGCTTGTGCAATTGCTAGCGCATATTTGGCTGCGATTTCGAAAACGTCATCTAGACCCTCATACAACATCGCGTTGTCGATCCGTGAAAGTGCACCCTCCAGTTTGCCTTTGTCCGGAGCACCTTTATTGCCTGGTTCGGTCGCAAGGATAAAAGCATTGATCTCAATCACCCGAGCTGCGGGAAAATGAATCAGATTCATCACATGGCAGCCAAGCGTTTGAAAGTGTTCTTATGCTGAGAGAGGATCAACTTTGCCTCAGAATAGACCAATCGTTGGCCCTCTGGAGTGCTCAAATCTAGCTGTTTTGTAGGCTTGATTTTGGGGCGATTTACTGGCTCCGCCACACCGTATTTGGCTAGTTTATTTTCCATGTTCGTCACCTTAACATTGATCGCTATTGATTCTAAACCTGACAGCTCAAAGTGTCGACTTAAAGTCCACACCCGGTGGAGTCTCAGCACCAGATTCGGTAACCATATTGAGCAATTTACATGTGTCATCTTGGATGCTTGTTTAAAGCCTGTACAACAAAGTGTCGTATTTTTGCTTGGGGATTTGTCGTATTTTTGTTAAATTACAAATCGTAGCAGTTGGAGGCGCCTCGTGGCCAAATTCAGTCTAAAGCAGCAGGTTGAACAGCAAATTGCTAACACAGGGCGGGATGTTTTTCTACGTACTGATTTTGCTCAGCTGGGTGGTTATGATCAGGTTGGGCGAGCGCTCCGGAAATTAGTTGCTGAAGGTAAGTTACTAAAAATTGGTTACGGCTTATACGCTAAAGCCCGGATCAGCAGTATTACCGGAAAACCGATGTTAGCTTCTGTTGGCGGGTTTAAAGCGGTATCAGAACAAGCGTTAGAGCGATTAGGTGTAGCCTGGCAACCCTCAGATGAACTGGTGCGTTACAACAAGGGTGAAACCACTCAGGTGCCAGTGAATGCCAAAGTTATCGTAAAGAGTCGATTCAACCGCAAAATTTATTTACGCAATATGAAACTTCAGGTCGAGCAGCGTTCGTAATTCTACAGCAGTGAGGAAAATGAATTCTGTTATGTCTAAAAATCAAGTTGGCTCACAGCATTTTGACAATCTGGCTGATATCGATGCCAGACTGGCAGAGATTGAGCATGAAAAGTCCCAACTGTTAGCGCGCAAGGAAGAGTTGCTTCGACCGCCACCGAGTTACACTTCAGACGCCATTCTTACCAAAGATCAAAAAATTGCAATATTTCGCGACCTGTTTCGCGGGCGACAGGATATTTTTGCCAACCGCTGGCAAAATAAGCAAGGTCGGAGTGGCTATGCGGTTGCTTGTAATAACGACAAAACGGCAGGAGAGCCGTTTTGCACAGGGTGACTGCCTGAAAGGTGAGCGCCAAGGATGGCGCGAATGAATGGGTGCAGGGGATCTGCCATAAACCCCGTATAAAATGCCAGGATTGCCAGCACCGGCAATTCACCGAGTTGTCCAATCAGGTGATCTATCGTCATTTGGCAGGCCAGCAAATCGTCGGTTTGTATCCATTGCTGCACGACAACACCTGTTATCTGCTTGCTGCAGATTTCGATAAAGGACATTGGCAAGATGAAGTCAAAGCCATGTCGAAGGCTTGTGTGGAATTTGATATTCCTCATGCCATCGAAATTTCCCGCTCTGGTAACGGTGCCCATTTATGGATTTTCTTTGAAGATAAAGTGTCTGCTCAGCAAGCGCGTTTATTGGGTTTTGCTCTGCTTGATAAAGCGATGGAAGTTTTTCCTCATCTGTCGTTTGATTCCTATGACAGATTGTTTCCCAATCAGGATATTCTGCCTGAAGGCGGATTTGGCAACTTGATTGCTTTGCCTTTGCAACGAGAAGCAAGGCTCGCCGGTAATAGTTCATTTGTAGATGCAGATCTGAGGTTAATCGGCGATCAATGGCAATTTCTGGCACAGATGAAGCGAGTCAGACCACAAGAGCTAGCCAGATTACTCAGCCTGCTATCACCAACCACAGCAATACTGACAGAGCAGAAAGTCATTGAGCAGCGCCCTCCCTGGGAGCTTACGGCAAAACCTGATAAGTTCATCCTGAAAAATGCTCCATCCCATTTAACCATCACTTTAGTGGACCGCATCTACTTTGACCTGAACCAAACTCCAGCAGTCCTGGTGGCCAGATTGCGACGCTTAGCCAGCTTTGCAAATCCGGTGTTTTTCAAAACTCAGGGGCTGCGTTTTTCCACCCATGGCATTCCAAGATTTATCTCATGCGCACGAATTGAACAAGGTTACCTGTCATTGCCACGTGGCTGCCTCGATGAGGCAATTGAGTTACTTCAGGAATGTAAAATTGAACCGCGATTTGATGACAAACGAGTCGTGGGAAAAAAGCTGGTTGGTTTAAAGCCACTGTTGACGTTGCGGCAAAACCAGCAACTTGCTGTCAAGGAAATGACAAAACACGACACTGGCACTTTGCATGCGCCGACCGCATTTGGCAAAACAGTGACTGCGATAGGTATGATTGTAAAACGCAAAGTAAATACGCTCATACTGGTGCATAGTCGTCAGTTGCTGGAGCAATGGCAGGAAAGGCTGAGCGCATTTTTACCAGACACCCAAATTGGCGTGATAGCAGGCGGCAAGAAAAAGCCAACCGGTGTCATTGATATCGCTACCTATCAAAGTCTGATCAACTTAAAGGACAATAGCATTTTGTCACTGGTGCAAGATTATGGTCACGTGATTGTGGATTAATGCCACCACGTCTCTGCCCCGCGTTTTGAAATGGTATTAAACGAAGTTCGGGCTAAATATATGTTAGGGTTGACCGCGACACCAGAACGCCAAGACGGCCATCAGAAAATTATCTTCATGGCAGCTGGCCCTATCAGGCATAAAGTGAAATCGCAAACTGAAGACCAATTCGATCAGGAGGTGCAAGTCCATCAGTTGCATGATGCTGCGAAATTAGAATCAGCTTCACCTGAAGAGCGACTGAAAATAACCGATGCCTATCGAGCCATTGTGGAAAATGAGTCCCGCACCCACCGGATTGTGGCGGATATCCTGCAAAGTATTGATGCGCAGCGACATCCATTAGTGCTGACCGAACGGCGTGAACACGCGCAAATGCTTCATCGTCTGCTGCAAGATAAAGGGATTGATTCGGTTATTCTCACTGGGGCCATGAAGGCTGCCGACCGCAAAAGTGCCAATGAACATCTAAAGACGGCCAAAGTTGTCGTTGCCACCGGAAAATACATTGGAGAAGGTTTTGATCTACCGAGGTTAGACACGCTTTTTCTTGCAATGCCCATCGCCTGGAAAGGCGCGCTGGCGCAATACGCCGGTCGGATCCATCGCGAGTCTACCGGTAAAACTTTGGTCACCATCCACGACTATGTCGATTGCGGTTTTCCGATGTTGCAGCGGATGTTTGCCAAACGTGAGAAAAGTTACAAGGCTATGGGGTACAAAATAGCGGACTCGTGAAAGTTGTCTTCATCCGTTTTGATTCAATGATTTTTGATTCAATGATTTTTGATTCACAGGTGCGTAATTAATCTCAGGTGCGTTCGTCAGAACAAATGCATCGTTCACCGATGATCCAAACTGTCGGAACAGAACCAAGTGCAAGCAAACACTGGAATAGCCACAATGAAAACGCAAAAATTAATATTTTCGTTGACATGCTGCCAGTGATAATTAAACTCAAATTATATTAATTGCGTTTAAGGTAAAGCTATGGCTAGGGTAAGAGTGCCAAAATCGTTGGGTGAACTGTTACAAAGCATGCCTGCTGCTGAGTACTTCGCTTTGTTTGGCAAGTTCGGTGCAACAAACGAAGAAGGGCTTTACCTTCATTGGGATAAGTTCATGTGGCGGGTGCCCAACGGCATTTCTGAAGAGGCTGCGTGGGTAGCGACGAAGTTTGCCAGAAAAACGATGTTGAAAACTCTGCCAATGCTTCTTGCAAACAAAAGCGCAGACAAAGAGGGTGAACATTTCAGCTACTGTGTGCCTGAGTCGCTGTTCGCCAAACTGCATCACATCGACAAAAGCACTGGCGGTGGCCACGACCTGGGAGATGGAACTTTCATCACAGCGAAGGAAAAAGACAGGTATTTGGTGAAAAGTCTGATGATGGAGGAGGCCATTACTTCATCACAGCTGGAGGGGGCATCGACGACCAGAGCTGTTGCCAAAGAAATGTTAGAAACCAGCAGGACGCCAAAAGATAAATCGGAACAGATGATTTTCAATAATTATCTGTTGATGAAAAAAGCCGTTGAAAAGAAAGACGAGCAACTTTCCATTGATCTGATTTTAGAGCTGCACCAGATCGCAACTTTTAATGCGATTGATAATGATGCCAAGCCTGGTGAACTTAGACAAGACAACGAGATTGATGTACGCAATATCTATAACGAGGTCGCGCATACACCACCTTGTTACACCACGCTGAAAGAACGGCTCAGCCCGCTTTGCGAGTTCGCTAATGAAAACCATTTGGAAAGTGCTAATAGCTTTATTCATCCGGTGATCAAAGCCATTATTCTGCATTTCATGATTGGCTACATCCATCCGTTTGGCGACGGCAACGGCAGAACGGCCAGGGCCTTGTTTTACTGGTATATGCTGCGTTCCGGTTACTGGCTGTTTGAGTTTGTGTCTATCAGTAAGCTCATCAAAGAAAAAAGGAGTGACTATGACACGGCCTACATTTACACCGAGACCGATGATTTTGATCTGACGTACTTCATTTACCATCAAGTGGATGTGATCATCAAAGCAGTTGATGCACTGCGGGCGCACATTGCAGCGAAAAAGTCGGATTTCTATCACTTTATCGAGTGGATTGAAAAAAGCCCGGTGTCGCACAAGCTCAAGCGTGGCCAGCTTGAGTTGCTCAAAGATGCATTGAAACAACCCGGTAAAGTGTTTACCGCAAAGCAGGTCGCAGTCGAGTTTGATATCACTGAAAACACCGCCAGAACCTATTTAAATGGCCTGGTGGATGAAGATTTGTTGATGCCGACGAAAAGCAAAAAAGGCAAAGAGGTGAGCTATGTATCACCGGCAGGGTTGCAGCAACGACTGAAGTTGTAGTTTTGGTGGCAGCCAGTGATATCAACAAGCTGCGAAGCGGAGCTGGGGCAGACACTCCGATGTTTCATAGAGATAGCCAATACAAAAATAGATATTGCATGGCGTGCCCATAATCAATCTTACTTTGGTGAAGGAGGAAAGTCAGTGATGTTTGTTTCACTGGTGTTTATGATGAATGAATCATCGCAATCTGAATGACGTTTCATGAGGTGATTAATCTTGCCAATCACCTCATGTGATGATTAGATTAATATCTGTATTCACCTCACAAAGCGGGAAACTACCTCATGTGGATTTGGCAACAACCTGATTGGCCTGGTCAGCGGCATGCAGGGTTAAAGGTTTTTCGTTATGACGAGGTGGTGTTGGCCCCTATGTTACGCCAATTACATTTTTTGCAGGGCGTGTTGCTGGGCAAAATGGGTATTCAGCAAAACCAGCAGGCTGTATTAGATAACATGCTGGCAAATATTCTGACTTCCAGCGCCATTGAAGGCGAGCGCCTGAATCATAGTGAAGTGCGTTCATCATTGGCCCGCAAGCTGGGGATTGCTGAAACACAAACTGTTGCGACGACAGCCCAGTCTGACGGACTTGCCGCGATGGTGACTGATGCGGTTGGAAATTGGCAGCAGCCATTAACGCTAGAACGATTGTTGCAATGGCATGCCTGGCTGTTTCCGTCTGATAGCTCACTCATTCAGAGAGAGCAAATAGTACAGCGGGTGCAGGGCGGGCAGCTTCGCGGCGACGCGCCAATGCAGGTTGTCTCAGGTAGGATCGAGCGACCCAAAGTGCATTTTGAAGCACCGCCGCGGCAGGCATTGGAGAGCGAGCTGCATTGCTTTGTCGACTGGTTTAACGCATCGAAGGAAGATGCCAATTTAGACCCGCTGCTGCGTGCTGGTATAGCGCACTTCTGGTTTATCACTATCCATCCGCTGGAGGATGGCAATGGCCGTTTAGCAAGGTTATTAACCGATCTCGCATTGGCGCAAGCAGAGCATCAGTCCATCCGCTTTTATGCCATGTCGGTTGCCATCCTGGAGCGACGCAGCAGTTATTATGATGTCCTTGAGCAAAGCCAAAAAGGGGATACTGATATTACCGCCTGGTTGGTCTGGTTTCTCGACACTCTGGCAGCCAGCCTGCGACAGGTGCTGGACGATATCGAACAAACCCTGCAAAAAACCAGATTCTGGCAACAGGTTGATCAAACCCGGCTGAGTCAAGAGCAAGTCAAAGTTCTAAACCGCTTGCTAGACGGCGATTTCAGCGAAGGAATTAGCAATAGCCAATACGGCAAAGTTGCCAAAGTAAGCCCGGCGACCGCTAGTCGACATCTGGCCCAGCTTGTTGAGTTGGGCTGTTTGGTGAGAACTGAAGCGGCGGGCAGGAGTACGAGGTATAAAATCGCATAGCTTGGAGCGCCAGAGTAATCCTGTGAATCGAAGTGGGGTAGTTTTAGAGGACATCAGCAAAAAAGGTTGCAAGCCACCACCTTAGCCACCAAACAGAAGGGTGCTAGGTGGCTTAGTGTGAAACCGGGAGAAACAGTAAATATGTTTTTATCAGTGACTTAGAGTTTTTTTGGTGCAGTGTGAATAGGGCCAAAACATCATTCGACGTTCTGTATTTGCTCCCGCATCTGCTCAATAAGCACTTTAAGCTCCACCGCAGTATTCGTAATCTCCGTAGAAATCGCCTTCGAAGACAACGTATTCGCTTCGCGGTTGAATTCCTGCATCATAAAATCGAGGCGGCGGCCGACGGCTCCGCCTTGTTTGAGGCTGTGGCGGGTTTCTTTGATGTGGGCGTCGAGGCGGTCGAGCTCTTCGGCGACGTCGGATTTTTGGGCGAGGAAGGCCATTTCTTGCTCGAGGCGGTTGTTGTCGATGTCGGCTTTAATTTCCTGCAGCCGGGTGTGCATTTTGTCGCGTTGCCATTGCAGTGCTTGCGGCAAGTGGGTGCGCAAGGTGGCGACGTGGCCGGAGATTTGGTCGAGGCGTTCGCGCAGCATTTGTTCGATGGCGGCGCCTTCACGGCCACGGCCGGCCTGGAAATCTTTTAAGGCGATGTCAAAACCGGCCAGCAATTCGGTTTGCAGGCTGTCCATGTCGGCTTCCTGGGTTTCCATCACGCCGGGCCAGCGCAGAATGTCGGCAACATTAAGTTGCGCTTGCGGGCATTTTTCCAGTAATTGCTGGGCCGATTGCAGTAACTGCGCGGCAAAAGCGTCGTTAATTTTCAGCTCGCCGCTGGCGTTGGCGGCGTTGTAACGCAGGTTAATTTCCAGTTTGCCGCGGTTTAAAGTTTGGCGCAGTTTGTCGCGCAGCAGGCCTTCAATACCGCGAAATTGCTCAGGTAACCGAAAATAACTCTCGAGATATCTTTGGTTAACTGAGCGGATTTCCCAGACGGCGTTGCCCCAGCTGGCTTTAATTTCGTGGCGGGCGAAAGCGGTCATGCTATGGATCATGGAAGGTCCTTAAATAGAAAAATTACCGCTGCTTGCTGGCAACTACAGCCTTTACAAAGCATGGCAAAAATATGGCAATGAATACGGCAGCAAAATACCGCAAAAAACTGAGTATACCCGTCCTGATTGAAGCTGCAACCGCAATTACTTTGCACCAGACAACCGGCGCGAGGGCGCTGCGGATGGCAATACGGCGCGCATGCCCCTATAATGGCCGATTGAAATTCAGTGTATTCAGCAAACAGAGGTTCCTCATGCGTCCAAGCGGCAGAACAGCCAGTCAAATTCGTCCGATCAGTTTCACCCGTAGTTTCACCGCGCATGCCGAGGGCTCAGTGCTGGTGGAATTTGGCAACACCAAAGTGCTGTGTACTGCTTCGGTTGAAGAAGGCGTGCCGCGCTTTATGAAAGGTCAGGGCAAAGGTTGGATCACCGCTGAATACGGCATGCTGCCACGCGCCACCCACACCCGCAACGATCGCGAAGCTGCCCGTGGCAAGCAAAGCGGCCGTACTATGGAAATTCAACGGTTAATTGGTCGTGCCCTGCGCGCCGCTGTTGATTTATCCTTATTAGGCGAAAACACCATCACCTTCGACTGTGACGTGATCCAGGCCGACGGTGGCACCCGCACCGCCGCTATTTCCGGTGCTTGTGTGGCGTTATGTGATGCATTAAGCCATTTACGCGCCAAAGGCACCATCAAAACCAACCCGTTAAAGTATATGGTTGCTGCAGTCTCCGTTGGGATCTACAAAGGCGAAGCAGTGGCTGATCTTGAATACACTGAAGATTCAGCCGCCGACACCGACATGAACGTGGTGATGACTGAAACCGGCAAACTCATTGAAATTCAAGGCACTGCGGAAGCGGCACCATTTAGCTTTGAAGAAATGCAAGACATGATGGCGCTGGCAAAAATTGCCATCCGTGAAATCATCGACGAACAGAAACGCGTTTTAGCCTGAGGTTGCCATGAAAGCTTTTCAGATTGAATTTATTGAGTTTGCCCTGAGTCGTCAGGTGCTGAAATTTGGCTCTTTCACTTTGAAATCCGGCCGCACCAGCCCGTACTTTTTCAATGCCGGTTTATTTAATACCGGCGGCGATTTAGCCAAATTAGGCCGTTTTTATGCCGCTGCAGTGCAGGAATCCGGTATTGCATTCGACGTACTGTTTGGCCCTGCTTATAAAGGTATCCCGATTGCCACCACCACAGCGGTGGCGTTGTTTGATCAGCATCAGCGCGATGTGCCTTATTGCTTTAACCGCAAAGAAGCCAAAACCCATGGTGAAGGCGGCAGTTTAGTCGGCTCGCCACTCAAAGGCCGTATTCTGCTGGTGGATGATGTGATTACCGCTGGCACTGCGATCCGTGAATCGATGCAAATCATTCAGGCGCAGGGTGCTGAGCTTGCTGGCGTATTAATTGCGCTGGATCGGCAGGAGCGTGGTCAGGGTGAATTGTCGGCCATTCAAGAAGTTGAGCGTGATTTTGGGACCAAAGTGGTGTCGATTATCGGCCTGAACGACCTGATTAATTACCTGCAAGGCAAACCTGAGCTGGTTGAGCATCTGGAAGCGGTGTCGGCTTATCGCGCGCAATATGGCGTGAAGGTTTAAGCTGCTTCAGGGTTTCTTAAGCTGACAATGCGATAAAGCTGTTGCTGGAATCAATGGGGTCAGAGTTGTACTCTGACCCCAAAAGTTGCGGATCTCAGATTTTTTAATCAAATCAATGGTGAAACAGTGATCAATAAACCTAATGGCAGTGGTTTCGGCCGAATTCTGAAAGCAACTGAATGTTCGCGCAAAGGTTTTGTCGCCGCCTGGCGGTTTGAAGCGGCGTTTCGGCAGGAAGCTGGTTTAGCCATCATTATGCTGCCATTGTCGTTTTGGCTGGCACAATCAGCACAGCATTGGGCGCTGTTAGTGTCGGTGCTGCTATTAGTATTAATTGTTGAGCTGTTAAATTCGGCGATTGAAACTTTGACCGATCGGGTTAGCCTGGAACGCCACGAATTATCAGGTCGCGCCAAAGATTTGGGCTCGGCCGCTGTAACTTTAAGTCTGACGGTGGTGTCGGTAGTGTGGGGTGTGGCGATTTACCAGAAATTTGCCGGTTAATGGCGGCTTTATGCGCTAAAGGCCGCTTGGAATTTCACTAAATAGACTTTGCCGTAGTACCAGCCACTGACTAGCAAATTGCTGGCTTGGTACCCGGGTAAACCCAGATCGCACAAACTGGTGAATTTTGCCTTCGCAAAACGCCAGCAATACATTTGCCAGATCGCTTTCGTCCTGAATAAAACCTTTACCTTCCCGTAACTTGCGTTCGCGCAGGCATTGGCGCAGCAGCAATTCCAGCTTGTCGAACAGCAGCGCGACCCGTTCGCGCAGTCGCTCTTGTTCACCTTGCAGCGCGTCGCCGGTCAGAATGCGGCACATCCCGGGATTGCGATCGGCAAACACCAGCAACATCTGCAAAATCAGTTCGACCCGGACTTCGGTTTGTTTGTGTTCTTGCAAAATCGCATTGATGGTATTGAGTAAAGTCGTTTCGATAAACTCAATCAGCCCCTCAAACATCCGCGCTTTACTGGGGAAATGCCGGTATAGCGCAGCTTCCGACACGCCCACCTTCGCCGCTAGGGCGGCTGTGGTGATGCGCTGGCCCGGATGACTTTCCAGCATTGCCGCTAAGGCTTGCAGAATTTCATCTTTGCGGTTGGCGCTGCGCACAGTGCTCATGGTTGACCCGAAATCAGACCCGAAATCAGCACTTAGTGATGACCTGAATGGCCAAAACCACCTTCGCCACGTTCGCTTTGGTCAAAATCCAGTACCAGACTAAAATCGGCCTGCACTACTGGCATAAACACCAGCTGCGCAATGCGATCACCAGGTTGAATAGTAAAGCTGTCATTGCCACGGTTCCAGGTTGAAACCATCAATTGCCCCTGATAATCCGAGTCAATTAAACCGACTAAATTACCCAGCACAATACCGTGTTTATGGCCAAGGCCAGAGCGCGGCAGAATTGTGGCACACAGGTTTGGGTCACCAATATGAATAGCGATGCCGGTTGGGATCAAAAAGGTTTCGCCCGGTTTTAATTCCAGCGGCGCATCTAACAAAGCCCGTAAATCCAGGCCGGCAGAACCTGGCGTGGCATAGGCTGGCAACGGATATTCAGTGCCGATGCGTGGGTCGAGAATTTTCAGTTCAATGTTTTTTTTCATTTTGGTATTGCTCAACAATCAAAGTGATCAGGGCCTGTGCCAGGGTGTTTTTGTCTTGCAGTGGCAGCGCTTGTTCAAACTGAGGACCATAAACAGTCAGGGCATTTTGCTCGCTGTTAAAGCCTTGTCCAGCTACCGAGACATCATTGGCACAAATTAAGTCTAAGTTTTTATTCAGTAATTTTTGCTGCGCATACTGTGCAACTTGTTCTGTTTCGGCGGCGAATCCCACTGTATATGGGCGATGTGACGTTAAGGCGGCGATGCTTGCGATAATGTCCGGATTTTTCACCAGCTGCAGTGTCAGCACATCATTATCTGCGGTCTTTTTCAGTTTCTGTGGCGCTACTTCCGCCATCCGATAATCCGCTACCGCGGCACAACCGATAAAAATATCATGTGTTTGAGCTGCGGTTAACGCGGCTTGTTGCATCTCGATGGCGCTTGCGACATCAATCCGGCTAACTCCGGTTGGTGTTGTCAGCTGCACCGGGCCACTAATCAATGTAACTTCTGCACCCAATTTTGCAGCAGCAGCAGCCAGCGCATAACCCATTTTGCCGGAGCTATGGTTGCTGATGTAACGCACCGGATCAATGGCTTCGCGGGTTGGGCCAGCAGTGATCACAAACTTTAAGCCTGTCAGTGGTTTAGCTGGTGTACTGCCCGTTGTTTGAAAGTGCTCAACCAGCAACTCGGCCAACTGCAGTGGCTCAAACATCCGTCCCATACCAACATCACCACAGGCTTGATCACCTGCTGCTGGGCCATAAATGTGAATTTTATGTGATTTTAAGGTTGCTAAATTATTTTGAGTAGCTATGTTTTTATACATCTGCTGATTCATAGCAGGTGCAACGGCCAGTGGCGCGCTGGCGGCTAGAATACAGGTGGTCAGTAAATCGTTGGCCATGCCGTGAGCAATCCGGGCAATCACATCGGCAGATGCCGGAGCGACCAGAATAAAATCGGCCCAACGCGCCAATTCGATATGGCCCATTGCCGCTTCTGCGGCAGGGTCTAATAAAGACTGGCCAACCGGATTGCCGGAAAGGGCTTGTAACGTCAAAGGCGTAATAAATTCAGCTGCGGCCGGGGTCAGAATCACCCGCACCTCGGCACCACGCTCTTTTAAACGGCGGACTAAATCCGCTGCTTTATATGCAGCAATACCGCCGCTGATACCAAGCAGAATATTTTTGCCCTGCAGCGGCAGGGAAGGAGTCACAGAGGTCATAACGGGAAAACCGAGCCTGAAATTCGTGGCAATAAGATAACATGAAGTAGAACTCAAGGACGAGCGTCATGAACATCAAACAATGGCCGGAAGCTGACAGGCCGCGGGAAAAATTACTGGCGCGTGGCGCCACGGCTTTATCTGATTCCGAGTTACTGGCGGTATTCCTTGGCAATGGCATCGCCGGGTTAGATGCTGTGGGCCTGGCACGGGAATTATTGGGTGAATTTGGCAGCTTAAAACAACTTTTTGCCGCTAGCCGGCAGAAATTTTGTAGTTGCAGGGGTTTGGGTTTGGCCCGATATGTGCGAACTCAGGCGGTGTTGGAGCTGTGTCGACGCTGTTTATATGAGAATTTGCAGCGCGAAACCGTCTTTACCGAACCTGGTTTGGTAAAAAATTATCTGCAATACAGTATTGGCATGGAACAGCGTGAAGTCTTTATGTTGTTGTATTTAGACAGCCAACACCGGCTGATCAAAGCCGAGCCGTTATTTTACGGCACAATTGATGCGTCGCCAGTGTATCCGCGTATTGTAGTTCAAAGCGCTTTAGCGCATAATGCCGCCGCCGTTATTTTGGCTCACAATCATCCATCCGGAGTTGCTGAGCCGAGTCGCGCTGACCGCGCTATCACTGAACGTCTTTCTCAAGCCATGGCTTTAGTCGACATTAAGTTGCTAGATCATTTTGTGGTTGGCGACGCAGAGGTGATTTCCTTTGCGGAACGCGGCTGGCTTTAATGATCTGTGAGGATCGCATGCATTTTTTGCGCGAAACCAGACTAGAATAGCCTTGAGTTTTGCCTGCTGATCGTGTATAAATTGCGCCCTTTCAGAAATCCGGGGCATTCTTCTTGGCCGGAAGAATGAATATAGCTCGAGCTGATGTAATTTTTGGAGAAACACCGACATGTCTAGAGTATGCCAAATTACTGGTAAAGGTCCGATGGTAGGTAACCGTCGTTCACACGCCAACAACGCAACAAAGCGCCGTTTCCTGCCTAACCTGCAAACTCACCGTTTCTGGGTTGAAAGCGAAAACCGTTTCGTATCTCTGCGCTTAACTACGCGCGCTATGCGTATCATCGATAAAAATGGTATCGATGCAGTTTTAGCAGATCTGCGTAAGCAAGGTCAAAAGGTTTAAGGATTAGAAAATGCGCGATAAAATTCGTTTAGTTTCTACTGCTGGCACTGGCTTTTTTTATACTACTGATAAAAACAAGCGCACCATGCCAGAAAAGATGGAAATCAAAAAGTTCGATCCTAAAGTGCGTAAGCACGTGATTTTCAAAGAAGCGAAAATCAAGTAATCGAATAAGCAAAACCCGGCAACTGCCGGGTTTTGTGTTTATAACGCCTTCAAAACTTCAAAACTTCAAAACTTCAAAACTTCAAAACTTCAAAACTTCAAAACTTCAAAACTTCAAAACTTCAAAACTTCAAAACTTCAAAGAACGTCGCTAGTTGATTTTGGCGCAATGAATTACACTGCAACGGCATGCAATTTTGGGTATTTATCATGGCACTAAGTCGGCGTGGTTGGAATAATGTAATCATTTACAGCGTGTTAGCGATGCTGTTGTTGTTTTATTTTGCGCCAAAACACTTGATGACATTACGGCAGCAGCATTTGCAGTCTTTTAAATTGGTGCCGGATGGTTATGTGCTGGTGCAGTTGCAATTTGATCGCACTGATTTACAGCAGGCAGGTCCGGTCTGGCGTTTTCAGCCGGTGGTGGACGATCGGATCAATCCAGCCGAATTAGCGGATTTGTGGCAACAAACCGAATTAAAACCCTGGCCACAACAGATCGAACTTTCACCTCAGCCAATTCGAAAAGTGGCCGTGCTGCTCGCTGGCGATACCAACGTGTCGCAATGGGCGCTTTATCAAAATGGCAGAGATTTTTATCTTAAAAAACAAGGTTTTGTCGACATATTCCAAGTGACTACATCACAGGCAGACCAACTGATCCCTGCGTCACTAAGTCACACAACTGAAAAACAGAGGCCCTGATGCCAGAATTACCAGAAGTAGAAGTTTCCAGACTCGGCATCACCCCTCACTTGCAGCATCGTCGTTTACAACAAGTCGTGGTGCGGCAACGGCAATTACGTTGGCTGGTGCCTGATGAAATCATCGCACTTCGTGATCAACCGCTGCTTGGTGTTTCAAGACGGGCGAAATACCTGCTGCTGCATTTACCAGCCGGCGATATTTTGATCCATTTAGGCATGTCCGGAAATCTGAAAATGCTGCCAGCGCACACGCCTCCTGGCAAGCACGATCACATCGACTGGCTGCTGGACAATCAAACCTTATTACGACTGAATGACACCCGCCGCTTTGGCGCTGTGTTATGGCAGGCTAAAGGTGAAATTCACCCGATGCTGGTATCACTTGGGCCTGAACCATTAACAGTTGAATTTACCGCTGAACATTTACAGCAGAATTTTAAAAAACGCAGTGCCGCGGTCAAACTGGTGTTGATGGATAACCATGTGGTGGTTGGCGTGGGGAACATTTATGCCAATGAAGCCTTGTTTAAAGCAGCGATTTTGCCGACAAAACCGGCCAAAGAGCTGACGTTGGCGCAATGTGATGTGTTGGTTGCGGTGGTCAAACAAACACTGGCCAGCGCTATCGCCCAAGGTGGCACCACTTTAAAAGACTTCAGCCAGGTTGACGGCAAACCTGGTTACTTTAAACAAGAATTGCTGGTGTACGGCCGCGGTGGTCAACCGTGCCTGCAATGCGGGACGACGCTTACCGAATTAAGACTCGGCCAACGCAGTACGGTCTTTTGCCCGACCTGTCAGCGATAGCTGCCCCGTTTGGGCGGCCATCCCCGCAGCCATCAGAAATCCCGTTTGGCAATCAGCCGCCAGCGCCAACCCGACAGTTCCGGGTTATCCGTGACGGGTTTAGACAAATCAATACTGATGATACTGCCGCGGCTGGCGTGGCTTGGTAACAACCTGACGCCAACACCGTACCCATATAAGGTATCGTTATCGATAGGTGTTGTGCGATCTGGGTTATCCCAGGCGCGGCCGGCATCCACGAATGCGGCTAAGGCAACATCCACCAATTGGTACAAATGCCAGGACGTGATGTAACGATATTCAGTTGAGGCAATAGCCGATTTATTACCTGTTTGATAATAAAGAGGAAAAGCGCGCATGCCATCATCTCCGCCGATGGTAATTCGTTGGTCGCGGAACAAGTTTTTTCCGACATTCCATTGGAACTGGCTGATCCAGACCTGATGATCTGTCAGGTGATAAATATGCCGTAATTGATTACTGAACAGCTGTTGGCTGGCGAGTGCTTTGCCTTCTAATTGGTGATATTCGCTGCGATAAGTCAGCCAGCTGGATGGTGTTAACTGCCAGTTTTTGGCCAGCGTGGCCTGCAGGTTCCAGCCGGTGGTGTAAGCTCCAAGGCCTTGATTTAACTTACCCAGCCGGATGCTGGCTTGCCAGCCAAAGTTAATGTCTTCTACTTTATTAAACTGGAAAAAATTGAACATTTTCTGGTAGTCAGACTGAAACCAGTCCCATCCCAGCCAAATCTGCGATAAATCACGGTCTGCCGGTTGCGGCCGGGTTGAGTCATCGTTGGCTAAGAAATGATGATCATCCAGCGTCACCCCAACATTCAGATGTTGCACCTGATTGTCATAATGACTGATTTTCCAGCCACCGCTGACTTCGGCATAATCGCGATTGCTGCGATATTCATTGTATTCATCACCAAGTTCATACTCACTGATGTCTTTGATTTCTTTAGATAGTTCAAAATTGAATGCCCAATCTGAGCTGATCCGGTAAAAGGGCTTATTCAGCTGAAACTGATAACTTTCACCGTCTGAGTTGTCAGCGTATTGCACCGCAGTTTGCCAGTGACTACCGCCGATATTGGGCGATAAGAACCTGAGCTGATAGCCGTCCCGCTCGCTGTCGTTGAAATATTCGGCCTGCAGTTGATTACCGGTGCCAAGCAGGTTGTCTTCAGCAAAGCCGATATTTGATTTGGTTTCACCACCTTCGTGGCCTAGTGAGATTTTTGGTAACAACGACCAGTTGTCCCAGGTGCTTACTGTTACCACAACACTTTGATTACTTTCACAATACTCTGTCACCTGAACTTCTGCCTGGCGCAGATAACGCCTGCTGCGCAGCAAGCGTTCAGTTTCAGCCAGCACGGCTAAATCCAGGGGTTCGCCTTCACGAAAAAGTACGTCATCGCGGATGGTCGGTTCGGTGGTGATCACATGATATTCATTGGCAAACCGATGAAACCAGACCGTCTGCGGATGACTTAAATCAAAAATATCATGGCGGATAAAGTTTATTTTGCTGATCGTGCGTGCTGAAGATGATGCTGGTAATGGCTGTTGGGGAGCGACTGCAACACAGCCAGTCTCAGCCAGACTCGGACCTGACAGCATTGCGGTGGTACCAAATATGAACATGAGTGTGGATTTTTTCTGTAACATCAGACTTCATCCTCTGAAACTGCGTCTACTAAAAGGCTATCATATCAGTGGCATATCAGTGCCATATACACCTCGGACAATTATATTCAGTCATAACATTGTTGAGTGGGAGTTCCTGCCGCCTGCCATTGCAGCCACGGCATGTAACTACATCATTGTTCGGTCTTTTTCAGCGATTTCAACAAGGTCACCTGCGATTGGCTTAAGATGACCACACTGCCAGGGTACGCTCGTCCTTCCGGATAGTCCCAATCTTTTGGCCGGGCCTCAGCAACTATTTCTTTAAAACTATGGCAAACGCGCGCTGAAGGTGTGGTACCTAACTTCTTTGCATACGCTTTGAGGTAATCTTCCGAAACCCCTTCATTACCCAAGACGCAATACCCTTCCGTCGAATAAATCACTTCATCTGCACTTTCGGCCAGCACTGTATGGCTTGTTAAAAGTCCCAAAGCTATGAATATAAAAAAGCTTTTTGTCATATTAATCCTTTTCTTATCGTGCAGGCCTGAACAGTGGTTCGTTAAAGTTAGCTGATTTTCAGAGTCGCGCCAGTTTCTGCTGGACGCAACTGTGGCGCACCAACTCAGGTTTCCGGTGGTCGACCCATAGTTGCGACCCGCGACAAAAGCCGCTACACTGCCGCGCTCAACCAAGGGGTGCGAAAGCTGAGATGCCGCAAGGCGAACCCTAAGAACCTGATCCGGATCATGCCGGCGGAGGGATGGTGTCTTTGACTTCCTTATACGCGGATGATCCTTCAATCAAATTTGGAGTCGTCTGTCGATGCGTTTAAAACCTGCCGTTCTTGCTTTATCAATCCCCGCTTTTGCTTTATCGATCAACGGTGCCCTGGCTTTTCCTGTTATTGCTGATGTAGTAGACGCGACAGACAACAGCACAGTCATTGAACGCATCTCTATCAAAGGTGATTTCCGCCAAAGTTCGGTGCAGCAAATGTCCGGCAGCCTGGCTGTCGTTTCTGAACAAGACGCTAAACGTCAGGCGTCGCAGCATCTTGATGATTTACTTCAGCAAATTGGCAACGTGAATTTCGCTGCCGGTGCTTCGCGCGGGCGTCATCTGCAGGTTCGGGGCATTGGTGAGCGTAGTGAATTTGTCGATACTATTAATCCGTCGGTTGGGTTATTGGTCGATGGCATCGATTATTCAGTATTGGGTTTGCCTTCACTGCTGGATTTACAGCAACTGGAAGTGTTCCGTGGCCCGGAAGCGACCCGTTTTGGCGCTAATGCTATGGCGGGCATGCTGAATTTTGTGTCGCAAGACCCACAGTTTGAACGGGAAACCAAGCTTGCAGCGACCCTTGCCAACTATCACAGCAGCCAACTGAGCCTGGTCCACAACGACAAAATTTCGGACACCGTCGCCTATCGTATTGCCGCCGAGCATCAATCTTCCGACGGCTTTATCCGGAACGATTATCTAAAGCGTAAAGACACCAACAATATCGATGAAACCCATCTGCATGGCAAAGTGCGTGTGATAGCTTCCGATACGCTGACGCTGGATGTGTTGTTGAACTGGCACGATATCGACAACGGCTACGATGCGTTTTCGCTGGATCGCAATCGGGTCACGCTGTCAGACCAACCAGGTCAGGACCAACAAGATATTAAAGCAGGCGCCTTCAAGGCCAGTTATACCGGTTGGACTGTCGCTGATTCACACACCCAGCTGAGCTTGCTGGACGCCAAATCTGATTATGGTTTTGATGAAGACTGGAGTTTTCAAATTATCCATCCATGGGCCTATTCCACCACTGACCAATATTTACGTGACCGGAAATCCCAGAGCTTTGACCAGCGTTGGCTGGCAAAAGACGGCAGTTGGGTATCGGGCTTTTACGCCAGTGCGCAGCACACTGATCTCACCCGCAACTATGCCGATAATTTTGCCAAGACCGTATCGATGTTTCAAAGTGAGTTAAAGCGCACGAATCTGGCCTGGTATGGCGAATATCAGCAGCAACTTGCCACAGATGTAACTTTAACTGCTGGCGTCCGGGCTGAGCGTTACAACGATGACTATCAGGATTCGAACTTGATCGTACAGCATGGCGACGACTGGATGTGGGGCGGTAAACTCAGCCTGGATTATCAGCTGACGCCACAAGCGCTGATTTACGGTCTGGCGTCACGCGGTTATAAAGTGGGTGGTGTCAACGGTGAAGCGCTGGCCAAAGCTTTGGATCCGGAATTTGCCGATATCGCGGCGCAGCTGCAGCAACGGCCAACTTTTGGTCCGGAAGCGCTGTGGAATACCGAATTTGGCGTCAAAGCCTCGACGGCAGAACAGCAATTGGTGAGTCGCGTTGCCGCCTTTTATATGTGGCGTGATGATATGCAGGTGAATTCCTGGATCAACCGTGGCACCAAGTTTATCGGGTTTCTGGCCAATGCCGGTAGTGGCCGCAACTACGGTCTGGAAATGGAAAACCGCCTGCAAGTTAACCCGGCGCTGGTGTTATTTGCCAACGCCAGCGTGCTGCACAGCGAAATTCGCGACTTTGTGAATGACAAAGGTGTTGATATGACCGGCCGTGAACAAGCACATGCGCCACAACAACAATTCAGTCTGGCGCTGGAATGGCTGGCGACAGACGCACTAACAGTGCATGGTGGGGTTCAACATAAAGCCGCGTATTATTACTCAGACTCGCACCAGGCCCGCTCTGACAATATGAATTTGCTGAATCTGAAGGTCAGTTATCAGCTGGAGCAGCTGGAAGTAGCCGTTTGGAGCCGCAACGCGCTGAATGAAGACTATGGCGTGCGTGGTTTCTATTTTGCTAACGACCCACGGGATGGATATGAAGACCACGTGTACGAGCAATTTGGTGAGCCGCGCCGTATCGGTGTGAGCGCCAGCTATCAGTTTTAAGAGGTGAGTATGCAACTATCGATTGAAATCAGTAAGTATCCGCTGTCGACCGAGTATATTCCGCCGATCCTGGGATTTATCGAGGAGCTGAATCTGCAGCCTGGCTTAACCGTATTGACCAATACCATGAGCACCCAGGTGTTTGGCGAATATGATGCGGTGATGCAGGCATTACAGCATTGCATCCGCTGGTCGTTTGAGCGTTATGGCAAAGTGGTGTTTGTGGTGAAGTTTATTCATGGTGACTTACGGCCATGACGGAGTTGCTGAGTGGTATTGTCAATGGCTGGCAATTGCAGACCAGTCTGGAGTTGATGGCAACGTTAATGGCGTTGTCCTACACCGTACTGGCCATTCGCCATAGTTTATGGTGCTGGCCGGCAGCTTTTGTCAGTACCGTATTAACCTTGCAAATTATGCTGCAATCTCAGCTGTTTACCGATGCGCTATTGCAGTTGTATTATGCCGGTATGGCGATTTATGGTTGGCTGAACTGGCAACGGTTAACCAAACAAAGCCACGGCGTGCCGCAAATCGTCAACGAATGGGGTTGGATGCCACATCTGAAACTCATTGCTGCGACCGGTACCATCGGCTTGGTGATGGGGTATCTGATGGATACCTACACGGAGACCGATTTTGCTTATTTAGGTTCACAAATCAGTTGTTTTGCTGTGGTCAGCACCTGGTTAGTGGCGAAAAAAGTACTGTCAAACTGGTTGTACTGGGTGGTGATTGATGCAGCGTCGATTTATATGTATCTGCAAAAAGATCTGTATTTCTTCAGTGCACTTTTTGTGATTTATACCGTGATAGCCGCGGTGGGGTATCTGGCATGGCGCAGCAGTTATCAACTTCAACAGAGCAACAAATCTGGCATCTGTGTCAGCGGCTAGAGTTTTTTGCCAATCATCAGCCGCTGGCTTTGCAAAAGCTGGCGGCCAGCAGTACCAACGATAATTATTATATTCATACCCAGCGCGGGCATTATTTGCTGCGTCACTATGCGCCTTTTGTCGAAGGTGTCTGCCGGCAGCAGGAACTACGTTGTCAGCACGCAGCTGCAGCCGTAGATGTGGCCCCGGCGCCTTTGTGCCTGAATAATCATCAGCGGATGCTGATCAGCGAGTTTTTGACCCATAGCCGACATTTTGACTGGCAGTTGCATCATGGTGAGTTGTGGCAACTGATTAATAAGCTGGTGAGTTTACACCGCTTAAAAGTGCAAACGCCGGTGCTGGACGCGGTGTTGTATCTGCAGCAGCTGAAAGCAGATATTCCAGCGGCGTCATGGACTGAGGGTGATCATGCTGATTGGCAACGTTTATTGGCTGCCGCAGAGGAATTTGTCAGGCTGCCACAAGATATTGTGTTATGTCATATGGACTTACATAGCGGCAATATTCTGCTGCAACAGCAAAAATTGTGGCTGATTGATTTTGAGTATTGTCAGCTGGCGGACAGTAGTTTTGATTTGGCAGCGTTATCAATTAATTTGGGAATGAGCCGCAGCGAAGAAAGTAAAATGCTGTTGTATTATCTGGAACATCGCGAGCAAGCGACTGCTGCATTGCTGGAAAAGCTGCAGCTGGCGAAGCAGATTTACAGTGGTTTTTGTTGGTTGTGGTACAAAAATCTGCCCAATGGTGCAGCAAAAGCACAACGAGCAAGGGACAAACTGCGGCAGCTGTTGCTGCCGCCTTTTCCCCTTCATCCTTGACGCTGTGAATCGCGCCACAGCATCAATGATTTTGGGGAAATTAACTAAATCCCGCCTAACCGTTCGGCCAGAATCTTGTAGCGTTTTACGTCTTCTTCATCAAACATTGGTTTGCCATTGTCGTCTTTACCTGCGGCAACCAGCAGATTTTCACGTGCCAGCCGTTCTACCCGGATGTCCTGAATGGCCAGAAAAGTGGCGACTTCAGTTACTGTCATTAATGCCATGATCATGTCTCTACGTTATTGAGCTTTATAATATAAGCCTAAATATTTGCTTTTGTGAATAGCTTTGCCGGATTGCACTGAAAAACATCTTGCGGCGACAGCAGCTTATTCTCGCGCATCTGTCGCACACCACTGGTTGAAGTGTTTTAGCTATGTTAACTTTTGATGTCTTTAAAGCAATAATCACATGAAGCAATGTTGAAGAGAATCCATGATGACCAAAATAATTCCAACTTTAAGCTGCAGCATTCTGATGCTCAGTAGTTTACAGCTCGCTGCGGCACCACAAGGCGCGGCACCTATTGCCGAGATGAAACCTTACACCGTTAAATCTGCCAACGGTGACCGGCAGGACCCGTACTACTGGCTGCGGGACGATAAACGCGAGGCGCCGGAAGTCTTGTCTTACCTGAATGCAGAAAATAAGTATTATCAGCAATATGCCGATCAATATCAGGCATTGAGTAAACAACTGGCAGACGAAATCATCGGCCGGATTAAACAGGATGACAGCACAGTGCCTGCGGTCAAAGGCGACTATTCCTACTACAGTCGTTTTGAAACCGGTCAACAGTACCCGATTTATGCCCGTAAACCTGCCAAAGGTGGCGCCGAGCAGATTATGCTTGATGTGAACAAAATGGCGGCTGGCAAAGATTTTTATCAGGTTGCCAATTATCAGGTGAGCCCGGATCAGCAACTACTGGCTTATGCCGAAGATACCACCGGTCGTCGTAACTACAATGTGAAAATCCGTGATTTACGTACCGGCAAAGACTTACCTGACGTGCTGAGCGGTATTGATTCATCGATCGCCTGGTCGGCTGACAGCAAACAGCTGTTTTTTATCGAAAAAGATAAACAAACGCTGCTCGGCAATAAAGTCCTTCGCCATACCTTGGGTAAAGACGTCGCTAGCAGCGAATTATTGTACGAAGAAAAAGACACCAGTTTTTATATGGGCGTTGGCAATACCGACGACAATCAATATGTGCTGATTTGGCTTGGTAGCACCGTGTCCAACGAAATGCTGGTGCTGAAAAGCTCAGATAAAAGCGGTAAATTTGCGTCTATTGCGCCGCGTCAGCGTGATTTTAAATATGAAGTCGACCATTTGGGCGATCGCTGGATCATCAAAACCGACTGGCAAGCACCGAATTTCCGTTTGATGAGCGTCAAAGACAACGAGATTGGTGATCGGAGCCGTTGGCAGCCGTTGCTGGCGCACGACCCGAAAGTGTTTATTGATTCATTTCAGTTGTTTACCGACTATCTGGCGATTAATGAAGTCAGCGATGGTTTAAACCGGGTCCGGATCATGCCGTGGCGTGACTTAAGCAAAGCCCAATATCTGGCCTCAGATGAACCGGCTTATGTCGCAAGAACGGACAATAATCCGCAGCAAAACACCGCTTGGCTGCGCTATAGCTATACCTCGTTAACCACGCCGCCTTCTATTTATGAAGTGCATATGCAAACCGGTGAAAAACGCTTACTGAAAGAGCAGCAAGTGTTAGGTGGTTTTGATAAAACGCAATATCAAACCGAACGACTGTGGGCGACTGCCGCGGACGGCACCAAAATTCCGGTCAGCCTGCTGTACAAAAAAGGCCTGAAAAAAGACGGTACTGCACCACTTTATCAATATGCCTACGGCTCTTACGGTAGCTCGACCAGTCCATCGTTCCGCTCCAGCGTGTTGTCGCTGGTTGACCGTGGTTTTGTCTACGCTATTGCCCACATCCGTGGTGGACAGGAAATGGGCCGCGATTGGTACGAAAATGGCAAGTTACTGAAAAAAATTAATACCTTCACCGATTTTATCGCAGTGACTGATTATCTGGTGGCAGAAAAATACGCCGCTCAAGATAAAGTGTTTGCGATGGGCGGTAGTGCCGGTGGTTTGCTGATGGGTGCGATTGCCAATATGGCGCCGGAAAAATACCGTGGTCTGGCGGCGCATGTACCTTTTGTGGATGTGGTAACCACCATGCTGGACGAGTCTATCCCGCTGACCACCAACGAATTTGACGAGTGGGGCAATCCGAAGCAAAAGCAGTATTACGACTATATGTTGTCCTATTCGCCTTATGATCAGGTGAAAAAACAAAGTTATCCGGCCATTCTGGTGACGACCGGTCTGCACGATTCACAAGTGCAGTACTTTGAGCCGGCGAAATGGGTTGCCAAGCTGCGGACTCATAAAACCGATAAAAACCCACTGTTGTTCAGAACCAATATGGAAGCCGGTCATGGCGGTAAATCAGGTCGTTTCTCGCGGATGATTGAAGTCGCTGACGAGTATGCCTTTGTGTTGTCGCTCCTTAATCAAAAGTAACGCCCCTTCAATCACTGCTGGTCGAGCGGATTTGCGTTCTTAAATCCGCTTCACCAGTAGAATTTTCAGGCTGGCAACAGCAGTTTTACAGTTGCCAGCAACCCATTTATTCCAGCCATGGAAATCTGCCGTGTTTTCCAGTTGTTTAACGGTTTAAAGCAAAATCTTCATCGACCTAACATAGACAATTTGTTTTCGACTCGGTATAAGAACCTGACATAGATAGCATTTTTTGGCGTGTTTTCATTTTTTACGCTGATCAAACTCATACACTTTTGTGAAGGTACGCTATCTTTGAACGGTCAGAACTGCTTCTGCACGCCGATTATTCGATAATAAAAACTGTGGGTACAAGGTATGAAAGCATCAGGCATGGCGCTCGCCATTTATACAAATTTCCTTGGACAGTCACCAAATTGGTACAAACTGACCATCATCGCGTTTTTGTTTATCAATCCAATTGTCTTTATTAATCAGCCTTATCTCGCTGGATGGTTATTAGTAATTGAGTTCATTTTTACGCTGGCGATGGCATTAAAATGTTACCCACTGCAACCCGGCGGATTAATAACGCTGCAGGCAATTGCGATGGGAATGACAAGTACCGCAAAAGTAATGCACGAAGTAACGGTCAATGTTGAGGTTATTTTGCTGCTGGTGTTTATGGTGGCCGGTATTCACTTCGTCAAAGACTTGCTGTTGTTTGTATTCACTAAATTACTGATCAGGGTACGCTCTAAAATTGGCATTTCGCTGGCATTTGCCTTTATGTCGGCATTTTTATCCGCTTTTTTGGATGCCTTAACCGTTGTCGCGGTGATTATTGCGGTGGTGGTTGGCTTTTATGCGATTTACCATAAAATTTCGTCCGGTAAAGGTTTTGTTGATCAACATGACCCCAGCGCAGACAACGAAGTTGCTGAACTGTCGCGCAGCGATTTAGACGCATTTCGCGGATTTTTACGTAATTTGTTGATGCATGCCGGGGTTGGTACTGCTTTGGGCGGGGTGTCGACGATGGTTGGCGAGCCACAAAACCTGATTATCGCTGCTGCAGTTGGTTGGGACTTTGCTGAATTTGCTTTACGGATGGCTGCAGTGTCTGCTCCGGTGCTGATTGCCGGCTTACTCACGACAGTGGCAGTTGAAAAATTTAAGCTGTTTGATTTTGGTATCAAACTTCCTGAGGCCGTGCAGGATGTGTTAATTGCCTATGACAACTATCAAACTGCCAAACTGACCACCAATGATGTAGCGAAGTTATGGGTGCAAGGTATTATTGCCGTGCTGCTGATCCTGTGTCTGAGCCTGCATATCGCGTCTGTCGGTTTAATTGGTCTGATGGTGATTGTGCTGGCCACCACCTTTTGTGGGGTCACTGACGAGCATGCAATTGGCAATGCTTTTAAAGAAGCGTTGCCGTTTACCGCGTTACTGGTGGTTTTTTTCGCTGTGGTTGCGGTGATTATCGACCAGCATTTGTTTACGCCGGTGATTAGCTGGGTACTGACCTTTGACGGTCAACAGCAATTGGCCGTGTTATTTCTGGCAAATGGCTTGTTGTCGACGGTCAGTGACAACGTATTTGTGGGTACGGTTTATATCAACGAAGTCAAAGCCGCCTGGGAAGCAGGAAAAATCTCACGGGAGCAATTTGAGTTACTGGCGATTGCCATTAACACCGGGACTAATTTGCCAAGCGTGGCGACGCCCAATGGGCAAGCGGCATTTCTGTTTTTGTTAACCAGTGCTCTGGCGCCGTTGATCAGATTGTCTTATGTCAAAATGGTGTGGATGGCGTTGCCATACACTATCGTGTTAACCATTGTTGGTTTGTTCTGTACGGCTGTGGTACTGCCGGAAGCGACCCAATGGTTGTATCAAATGGGCTGGATTGAACATTATGTGCCAGGTGCTGCTGGCAGCGTCGGCCATTAAAAATGGCGATAGCCGGGCGTTTTATCCTGTAAAACGCCCTGTCTATCGGTTAAGAGGTTTAAAACCAACCTAACAAAGGCCATATAATTTTCTGCTGTATTCAGGGTTGATCCTGATCTATTAAATGATTCATCAACCGCTACCATCCATTGAACCGCTGAACAGTGCCCAAGGTTCACAGTACAGAGGAACCAAATTTGTGATGACCTTGTTTTGGATCTTGTTAATGCCGTTATTTGGCTGCCTGATGGCGTTAGCTGCCAGGCCCTGGTCGCGTAGTTATCAGGCGTTGGCTGTTGCGTTGTTTCCGGCGTTGGCGCTGGCGTTATTGGTGCCGCTGATCCCTGCTGTGCTGGCCGGTGAAGTCATTCGTTATGGTTTTACGTGGTTACCGCTACTAGGTCTGAATTTCAGTTTGCAACTGGATGGACTGTCGCTGTTATTCACGTTACTGATCCTCGGCATTGGTCTACTGGTTATTTTGTACGCCCGTTATTATTTGTCAGCACGGGATTCGATGCCGCGTTTTTACGCCTTTTTGCTGCTGTTTATGCTGGCGATGCTGGGCATTGTGTTGTCCGGTAATTTGTTGCAGATGTGGTTTTTCTGGGAACTGACCAGTATCAGTTCGTTTTTACTGATTAGCTATTGGTCGCATCAGCCGGACGCCCGCAAAGGCGCGCGGATGGCGTTAACGGTCACGGCGGCCGGTGGTTTGGCACTACTGGCTGGTATTTTGCTGATCGGTCAGATTTTAGGCAGTTACGAGTTATCTGAAATACTCCCGCAAACAGCGACATTGCAGCAGCACGCAGTTTATCCGGTGGTGTTATTGCTGGTGTTGCTGGGTGCTTTTACCAAATCGGCGCAGTTTCCATTTCATTTTTGGTTGCCTAATGCCATGGCTGCACCCACGCCGGTTAGTGCTTATTTGCATTCAGCGACGATGGTCAAAGCCGGGATTTTTCTGTTGGCGCGGTTGTATCCGTTGTTGTCGGGGACCGAGTTATGGTTTTTAACCGTCACCCTGACGGGTTTATCCACCTTGTTGGTCGGCGCGTATTTTGCGTTGTTCCAACACGATATTAAAGGTTTACTGGCCTATTCCACCATTTCGCATTTAGGTTTAATCACGCTGCTATTAGGGCTGGATACCGATCTCGCCGCGGTTGCTGCGATTTTTCACATCATCAACCATGCCATTTTTAAAGCGTCTTTGTTTATGACCGCCGGCATTATTGACCATGAAACCGGCTCGCGGGATATGCGAAAGATCAACGGTTTATGGGGTTTTATGCCGGTCACCGCCACACTCGCGATGGTCGCTTCTGCGTCGATGGCTGGGGTTCCTTTACTCAACGGATTTTTATCCAAAGAAATGTTCTTTACCCAAACCCTGCATCAAGGTGTGCTGGGTTCGTTAAGTTGGCTGATCCCGGTGCTGGCGACGGTGGCGGCGATATTTGCGGTCGCTTATTCAGCGCGTTTTATTCACGATGTATTTTTTAATGGCCAGCCGATTGGGCTGACCAAAACTCCCCACGAACCACCGCGGTATATGCGGGTGCCAATGGAAATTCTGGTGGCGCTTTGTGTGCTGGTTGGGGTGTTCCCGGAACTGATCATTGGCAGTTTGCTACAACAAGCCGCAGTAGCGGTACTGGCGGCGCCGCCACCGGCTTATAGTCTGGCGATTTGGCATGGTTTCAATGTGCCGTTGCTGATGAGTGTGGTGGCTTTGGTCGGTGGCATTCTGTTATATATCAACCGCAAAGCTTTGTTTATGTTTCAGGCAGGGTTTAATGAAACCAAAGCCATTTACCGGTTTGAGGCTTTTATTCAGCGGCTGGTGCGGCGCTGTCGCCATAGTATTGAAAAAATCGAAAACGGGTCATTTCAGCGTTACATCTTATTGTTATTACTAGCCTTGCTGGCTTTGGCTGGTGCGCCTTTGTTAGAGCTGCAACAACTACGTGGCCAACGTGCGGCTTTGCCATTCGACGCCATGGTCGTCGTTGGCGCTATTTTGCTGTTGGTGGCGGCTGTGGCAACCGTATTGCTGGTACGACAACGGTTGTTGGCGCTGGTGATGATCTCTGTGGTTGGCTTGATGGTCAGTCTGGCGTTTGTGCGCTTTTCGGCACCGGATCTGGCGTTAACGCAGCTCTCGGTCGAAGTGGTGACGGTGGTGCTGTTGATGCTGGCGCTGTATTTCTTGCCGCATAAGTCAGTGAAACAATCGAGCTCCGGGCATTTGGTGCGTGATTTTACGCTGGCGTCAGCCATTGGGGTGGTGGTCGGTAGCCTGGCTTACGCCATGATGACCCATGATGCAGCTTCCATTTCCAGCTATTTCCTGCAAAACGCTAAATCTGGTGGTGGCGGTACCAATGTGGTGAATGTGATCCTGGTTGATTTCCGTGGTTTTGACACCTTGGGCGAAATCACCGTGCTTGGCATTGCGGCGCTGGGTATTCTGAAATTACTGACCGGCATTCCGCGGTTTATGGCAAGCGCCGATGGCGAAGGGCGGTTGTGGTCCAAAGATCGCCATCCATTGCTGTTAGCGGTGATTTCACAGGCGTTGTTGCCGCTGGCGTTGATAGTGTCGGTGTATATCTTTTTCCGTGGCCACAATTTACCGGGTGGCGGTTTTGTCGCAGGCCTGATCACCGCGGTAGCGATGATTTTACAGTACGTGGCCAAGGGCGTGGATTGGGTCAAGCCGAGGCTGAAAGTGGAGTATTCCACCTTAATTGCCGTTGGTATTTTACTGGCGACGGTCACGGGTCTCGCCAGCTGGCTGTTCGACCGGCCGTTCCTGACGTCCTGGTTTGATTATTTTGAGCTGCCGCTGATTGGGCAAATTGAGCTGGCCAGCGCCATTGCTTTTGATTTAGGGGTGTATTTAACCGTGGTCGGCGCCAGCCTGCTGATTTTGGCCAACCTTGGCAAAATCACTACCCGCTACCGCCCGGTGCATAATCCCGTGCAGAAGGAACCATCATGATGGAACTGTTGATGTCGATTGTGATTGGCGTCTTAACCGCTTGTGGCGTGCTGATGCTGCTGCGGGCCCGTACTTTTGCGGTGATGCTGGGCTTAACTATGTTGTCCTATGCGGTGAATCTGTTTATTTTTGTCAGTGGCGGTTTAACTGCCGGTAAAGGTGCGGTGTTGGGGCGTTCTGACATTTACAGCGATCCGCTACCGCAAGCCTTGGTATTGACTGCAATTGTGATTGGTTTTGCGATGACCGCTTTTCTGGTGATCCTGGCCATTCGCGCCCGGGCGGATCTGGGCAATGACCATGTCGACGGCAACAGCGGCAAATCACAGGAGGACAGCGCATGATGCAACATCTGCCCATTCTTCCTATCTTAGTGCCATTGCTGAGCGCGGCGCTGTTGTTACTACCACCTTTTCAGGCGAAGTTATCGCGCCAGCGCTGGTTTAGCGGTGCGGGTTTGCTGTTATTGCTGGTGATCAGTGTGTTGGGGCTGGTCGAAAGCTCGACCGGAGCCAGCAGTTTTTACTTATTAGGCAATTGGCCACAACCTTTTGGCATTGTGCTGGTGCACGACCGGCTGGCGGCGATGTTTGTGCTGCTGGCGGCGGTGCTGGCGCTGGCAGCCTGGTTGTTTAGTCTGGGCGGCGAAGATGGTCTGGGCGCATTTTATCACCCGCTACTGCATTTTTTGCTGATGGGGATCAACGGGGCTTTTCTGACCGGCGATTTATTTAACCTGTTTGTGTTTTTTGAAGTGCTGCTGATTTCGTCTTATGGCTTGTTAATGCATGGTGGTGGCAAAGCCAGGGCACGGGCTGGTTTACATTATGTGTTGCTGAATTTAGCCGGTTCTGCGGTATTTTTACTGGCGCTGGCCTTGTTGTACGCAGTGCTTGGTACTTTAAACATCGCCGATATGGCGCTGCGGATCAGTCAGCTGGAGCCGTCACAGCTGTTGTTAGTGAAGGCTGCCGCCGGTATGTTATTGCTGGTGTTTGGTCTGAAAGCCGCCGTTTTACCGCTACATTTCTGGTTACCTTCGGCTTATTCATCAGCAGCACCGGCAGTGGCGGCGATGTTTGCGGTGATGACCAAAATTGGCGTTTATTGTTTGTTGCGGGTGTTTGGCACCTTGTTTGCTGATCCCGGCACGCCACTGCATGATTTTGGTCAGCAACTTCTGTGGCTGGCAGGTTTGGCAACTTTGCTTCTGGCCGCGATTGGCGTGGTGGCGGCGCAAAGTCTGAAAAAACTGGTGGCCTATCTGGTGCTGGTGTCGGTTGGCAGTTTAATCAGTGTGCTGGCGATTGGCACTGTGCCTGCAATCGCAGCGGTCCTTTATTATTGCCTGCACTCAACGTTGATTGCGGCAGCGCTGTTTTTACTGGCAGATGTCATTGCACAGCAGCGGGGAACCGTCGCGGATCGTCTGGTCTCGGGCAGGCCGTTGCAACAACCGCTGTTGCTCGGGACTTTATTTATTGTGGCGGCTTTGGCGGTCGTTGGCATGCCGCCGTTATCGGGTTTTGTTGGCAAAATCTGGTTATTACAAGCGGCGACCGGGACTGCTGATAAAGTCGCGCTCTGGTCGGTGCTATTGTGCAGCAGCCTATTGGTACTCATCGCATTAACCCGCGCCGGTAGTACTTTGTTCTGGCGTCTGAACCGGCAACAGGCTGGCGCTGAAAGCGTTGGGCACATGCAGCTTGGTGCTGTGGTCGGCTTACTGCTGTGTAGCCCTTTGCTGGTGATTTTTGGGGATGCGGTGATGCATTTTTGTCTGGCGACAGCGCAGCAGCTAGAGATGCCGCTGGTTGCGATCACTGCAGGAGGTAACCATTGATGGCAAGCTGGACTCACAAACTCATCCCAACCCCGGCCCGCAGCGTGATGTTATTTGTGGTGTGGCTGTTGTTAAACAACAGTGTCGCGCCGGTGCATCTGCTGGCAGCAACCATATTGGCTTTGGCGATCCCTTTAATCACGGCCAGTTTTCGGGACAAGCAAACACCTTTTATCCAGTGGCGATTAGCATTTTGGTATTTGCTGAAAGTGCTTGGCGATATTGTGCTGGCTAATGTGCAGGTGATCCGGATTGTGCTGGGGCCTAACCGGCTGCTCAGGCCTGGCTTTGTAATGGTTCCGCTTGAGTTACGTGGAGCTTTACCGTTGTCTATTCTGGCGTGCACGGTGTCGCTGACGCCCGGCACCGTCAGCGCCGAAATCTTGCCTTATCAACATGATCCGGATGAAGATGTCGGTGAGCGTTTCCTGCTGATCCATGTGCTTGATTTGAGCGATGAGGCTGCGCTTATCCAGGAAATTAAACAACGTTATGAGCAACCGTTACAGGAGATGTTCGGATGTTAACGCAAATTGTGTTGGTGGCGATGTTATTGATTGGCCTGAGTTTACTGCTGAATTTGTGGAGCTTATTACGCGGCTCCAGCATGCCGGACCGGTTATTGGCTTTGGACACCATGTACATTAACAGCATCGCTTTATTGCTGTGTTACGGTATTTACGGTGCCAGCAATTTACATTTTGAAGCGGCGCTGCTGATTGCGATGCTGGGATTTGTCAGTACGGTGGCGGTGTGCAAATTTATGTCGCGTGGCGATATCATTGAATAAGGGCGGAGACAAAGCATGAGCGGGATCGAATGGTTGATTGCAGTGCTGGTGCTGCTTGGGGCGATTTTTGTGCTGTTGGGCTCTGTGGCACTGGTGAAGTTACCGGATTTTTATACCAGGCTGCATGGGCCTACCAAAGCAACGACGCTTGGCCTCGGCAGTTTAGTGCTGGCTTCGATGATATTTTTTAACTTTGTCCAAAATGAGTTAAGTCTGCAGCAGTTACTGATTGCGTTGTTTTTGTTTATCACAGCGCCGGTCACCGCCTATATGCTGATTAAAGCGGGCATGCATCAGAAAGTGGCAGCGCTTGAAGTGACCAAAAATCAGCATTTAATGCAGGTCTCTGGCAAAAAACCTGCGCCATAAGGCTATTCTTCGTCAAAACCACTTTCAATGAGCAGCACCACCGACTGCAAAGCGGCTTCCGCCTGATTGCCGTGGGTGACCACTTCAACGGTTTTGCCTTTGCTGCTCGCCAGCATCAATAACGCCAGCACGCTGCTGGCATCGGCGGTACGACCTTCTTGTTGTAGTTCGATAGCTGCATCAAACTGCTGACACAATTGCGCCAGTTTGGTGGCAGCGCGGGCGTGTAAGCCCAGTTGGTTGACGATAGTGACCGTCTTGGAAAAACTACTTGCCATGATGTCTGATCAACTCCCGATGACGAATTTGTACATCTTCACGCAGCGCCCCGAAGCTCTTCGCCAGACATTCCACAATATAAACTGAACGATGCTGACCACCGGTACACCCAATGGCAATGGTTAAATAACTGCGGTTATTCCGCTCTAAATCGGGTAACCAGGTACTGATAAACTGATTAATTTGCTCAGTATATTTCCCAACCACTTGCTGCGCAGCCAGATAATCTTTCACCGGCTGATCCAGGCCAGTTAGAATTTTCAGCTCCGGCTCCCAATGTGGATTGGGTAAAAACCGCGCATCAAACACATAATCGGCATCTTTGGGGATACCATATTTAAAGCCAAAAGATTCAAACAAGATCACCAGACGGCCGGTTTTCTGGCCGAGAATGCGCTCGCGTAATTGTTCGGTCAACTGATGCACGTTCAGTTCAGTGGTGTCGATATACAAATCGGCGCGACTGGAGATTGGATCTAACAGTTGTTGTTCACGCTGAATGGCTTCATCCAACGACATCGCCTGATGTGACAACGGGTGTAATCGGCGGGTTTCGCTAAATCTTTTAATCAGGCTGCTGTGATCAGCATCCAGATATAAAATGGTCAGCTCTACTTTGCGTGGCAGATAAGACAAAATGTCAGTCAGTTCTTCCGGCTCTTGTGGCAAGTTGCGCACATCAATACTGACGGCTACCCGCTCGTATTGTCCCATCACCGCGTTGGCAAGTGTGGGCAGTAAATTGACCGGAATATTGTCGACACAGTAGTAGCCCAAATCTTCCATCACCCGCAACGCGACTGATTTACCGGACCCTGAGCGACCACTGACGACAAGGAGTTTCATTTGCTGGCCGCCAATTCGGAGTGGGTGAGCAGCAACTGGTACAGTTCCTGATCAGAGCCGATATGCCTGATTTTACGGGTCAAATCTTTTTGACTCAGTAAACGGGCGATGCCGGCGAGGGTGGTGAGGTGCGTCTGGCATTGATTTTCCGGGATCAGAATGGCACAGAAAATATCCACCGCCTGGTTATCAATCGCATCAAACTGGATGGCATCCTGGCTGACGACAAACACCAGCACCGGGCTGGTGACGTCTTTGAGTTTGCCATGCGGAATGGCAATACCACCACCAATACCGGTGGAGCCCAGCTTCTCCCGGGCCATCAGTGCTTCAAAAATAGTGGATTCCGGTAACTGCGGTAATTGCTTGTGAGCAAGTTCGGCGACGTATTCCAGAATGCGTTTTTTACTATTAAAAAGGACCGCACTTTTTGTGCAGTCCTTCGATAACATTGAGCTTAGGTTCATAAGTCCGATTTCAGTGACGAGAAATTTTTTCTTTATGTTTAATGACTTGTCGATCAAGTTTATCGATCAGTGTGTCAATGGCTGCGTACATATTATCATCTTCGCTGATTGCAAACACCTCTCCGCCATTTAAATGCATTTTTGCTTCGGCAATTTGTTTTAATTTCTCCACATTGAGCACAACATGCACGTTGTTGATGTGGTCAAAATGCCTTTCAAGTTTTGAAAACTTGCTGTCTACATACTCTCTCAGTGCTTCAGTGATTTCAACATGACGACCAGTTAGATTGATTTGCATAGACATTTCCTTCTTTAGTGAGCACTTATAGCAAGCTCTTGCGCTGATTTGACGGCGGTATGTACAGAGACTCACGGTATTTGGCGATGGTCCGCCGTGCTACGTTGATGCCCTGTTCAGAAAGAATTTCTGCCATCCTGCTATCGCTTAACGGCTTTGCAGGATTTTCCGCCGCCACCAATTTTTTAATAAAAGCCCTGATGGCGGTTGATGAACATTCACCGCCACTCTCCGTACTTACATGACTGGAGAAGAAGAACTTAAGTTCAAATATTCCTCTGGGTGTGTGCATGAATTTTTGAGTCGTGACCCGTGAAATGGTCGATTCGTGCATCCCGACCATCTCTGCCACATCGTTTAGTACCATCGGTTTCATGGCTTCTTCGCCATGTTCAAAAAATGCTTGTTGCTGTTGCACAATACAGTTGGCAACTTTCAGCAGCGTCTCGTTGCGGCTTTCCAGGCTCTTCAGGAACCATTTTGCTTCCTGTAAATGCGAGCGGATAAACTGGCTGTCGGACGAGTTGCGGGCATTTCGTGACATGGCCGCATACTGCTCATTAATTTTAATTTTCGGGAATGCATCCGGGTTCAGTTCGACCATCCAGCGGCCTTTGACCTTCTTCACGGACACATCCGGTACTGTGTACTGCTGTTCTTCGCGGATGACATCAGCACCAGGTCTTGGGTTCAGACTGTGAATGAGTCGCATCACTTCGCGCAGGTCATCTTCCTTGAGTCTAGTCACCCGCATCAAAGAACGGAAATCTCTATTGGCTAAATATTCGCTGTAATTGCGGATAATGTCGCAGGTTTCGGCCAAAAATGGCGTCGCCGGGTCAAATTGCCGCAATTGCACTAATAAACATTCCTGAATAGTGCGGGCGCCCACACCAACCGGATCAAAGAGTTGAATGCGTTTAATCACCGCTTCAACTTCATCGGCTTCGATCTCTGGTAAACCGAGCGACTCCAGGATGTCTTCGCAGCTGATGGTCAGCAAACCGTTGCCATCAATGGCTTCGATAATAATTTCGGCAATGGTCAAATCGGTTTCGGAAAAAGGGGTTAACCGCATTTGCCAGCGTAGATAGTCTTGCAGAGTTTCGCTGGTTTCGCCTTGAAAAACGGTATCTTCGTCACCGTTATAGGTATTTGCCACCGGCGTCGCACTGACCATATCGTCCCAGTTGCTGTCGAGTGGTAAGTCTTCTTTGATGTTTTGTTCGGTCATGGCCTCGCTGGTATCGGGCACTTCCGGCTCAAAATGTTCGTCACTGGAATAGCTGTCGATTTCGGCTTGTTCGCGCGGGTCGGCTTGTTCTGGAGTGCTGCTGTTTTCGTTGTAGTTATTGAACTCATCATCCGCTTCCAACAGCGGGTTAGCATCCAGCGCTTCTTGTATTTCCTGTTGCAATTCAATGGTCGACAACTGTAACAGCTTAATAGCCTGTTGCAGTTGAGGGGTCATTGTAAGTTGCTGTCCAAGCCGGAGTTGTAAAGATGGCTTCATGTACTTCTGGTCACTCCTGACGGCCAGTCTGAACTGGCTTTTTGCTAACTATAGCCTGAATTGCTCGCCGAGGTATACATCTCTGACCTGCTGATTTGCTAATACCTCAGCCGGTGAACCGGACGCTATCAGTTCCCCATGACTGACAATGTAGGCGATTTCACAAACATCAAGGGTTTCCCGCACATTGTGGTCGGTGATCAACACGCCAATACCGCGATTGCGTAAATGCTGAATGATTTTCTTGATATCCAGTACTGAGATCGGATCCACGCCGGCAAAAGGTTCGTCCAGTAAGATAAACGCCGGATTGGCGGCCAGCGCACGGGCAATTTCAACTCTGCGCCGCTCACCACCGGATAAACTCATGCCAAGGCTGCCGCGGATATGGGTAATATTAAATTCGTCCAGCAGCTCGTCTGCGGTTTGTTCCCGTTGATCATCGGATAAGTCTTTGCGGGTTTGCAAAATGGCCATCAAATTATCAAACACCGTCAGTTTGCGGAAAATGGAACTCTCCTGCGGCAGATAACCAATGCCTTGACGGGCGCGCGCATGGATCGGATCAAAAGTAATATCCTTGCCGCCCAACGAAATCGTGCCTTTGTCTGAAGGGACAAGGCCAACAATCATATAAAAGGTCGTGGTTTTGCCAGCGCCATTCGGGCCAAGTAAACCAACAATCTGCCCGGCATTCACTGCCAGGCTGACATCTTTAACCACCTGACGGCCTTTATAACTTTTGGCCAGGTGAGAGGCGACAAGTGTTTTCAAGTTATTTTTTCTCAGGAGTGAAAATGGTAGTCACGCGTTCAGTGTCTTTACCACTTTCAGCATTTAATTTTTGTTTTTCAAGGTCATATTGAATTTTTTCGCTTTTGACCAGGCTGCCGCTTTGGTTGATTTCAGCCTTGCCGGTCAGCGTCAACACGCGGCTAGCGACATCATATTTAATCTCATTGGCCATTGCCTGAATGGGTTTGTCGCCATCGAGCAATTGTGAGTACACGGCAGGGGAGCCAAAAGCAATAAACACTTCTTTGCCTTGCCCGGCTGAGCTGTCGACTTCCAGCCGATCGGCTTTAATCAGCAATGAGCCTTGTTTTACCACCACATTGCCGATGTAAATCAGTTTTTTCTCTTTCACACTGCCATCAAAATTGTCGGAATTGACACTGACTGGCTCCACAAAGTCTTTGTTTTGCGCCTGAGCAGTGAATGCGCACAGACTAAACAGCAGTGCCCACAGGGTTTTATTGATCATGACGGTACACTGTCCCTTTATGTTGATGTAGCTGTAATTTTTGCGTGATCAGATTTACTTTGACGCCCTGACCGTTGATGGCAAAACCGTCGCCAGAAATTATGACTTGCTGATTGGTAGAAATAACCTGTTGCTCAAACCCATATTCAAGTTGTTCTGATTCGACTTTATTAAATAATTCGCCTGATTTCAGGTTCTCCAGCAAGACGTTTTGCTCGAGCACCACTTTGTCGTCAGGATACAACACCCCATTGCTGCTGCTGACCTGCCATTTTGGCATCAGTTGCTCGAAAATAGTGTACGCCGGTTCTTCCAGCTGAATTTGCCCAAGTTGTTCAAAATGCGACATCTGGGTGGCCCGGATCATACCGGACATATTGCCCTTTGCATCAAAGCTGGTGCGGATAAGCTGATAGGCAACAAAATCCGGTTGCAGTTCAGTTTCCACCGCCATCGTCTGCGGTTTGTCATCGTCAACCAGCAGACTAAACAGAATACTGCTGCCGATGATCACCAGCAAAAACCAGAATAATTGTTTTTTCATGTGCTGCTGCCGCTAAAAGTAGCGAATTTTTGCTGGCAAATCAGCAGTAAATCACAAAGCTCACGCACAGCGCCAAAGCCGCCGTTCAGACTCGTTGTATAATGCGCATGTCGGCGTAAATATGGGTGCGCATCGTTCACTGCAACGGCTAAACCACAATGTTGCATCACATTCCAATCGGAAAGGTCGTCACCAATATAGGCAATTTGAGTGGGGGAAAGCTCAAGTTGTTGCTGCAGTTTGGCAAAGGCTGGCATTTTATCTTCCTGCCCTTGATAGACATAAGGTACGGTCAGTGATTTCATCCGGGCGCTGACGATATCTGAATTGCGTCCGGTAATCACCGCGACTTCAATGCCGGCATGGCGTAATGCTTTAATGCCATAACCGTCGCGGGTGTGAAAGGCTTTGAGCTCTTCACCCTGATTGCCGAGGTAAATCCGGCCATCGGAGAAAACCCCATCCACGTCACAAATTAATAAGCGAATGTCGGACGCCCGTTCGGCAACGCCAGCGGGGAGCGGCTGATACAAATCGGCGAATAATTTACTGTCTAACTCAGTCACTACATCACTCCTGCACGCAACAAATCGTGCATATTCATCGCGCCGACGGGGATATTCGCAGCAGAGACCACGATTAAGCCATTAATTTTGCGCTGTTCCATAATTTTTAACGCCTCGGCCGCGAGCATTTCAGGTTTGGCAGTAATGCAATTTTTAACCATCACATCGGCAATGGCGGTCTGGTGAATATCAATTCTTAAATCCAGTAACCGGCGTAAATCACCATCGGTGAAGATACCAGCGAGTGTACCATCGGTTGCCACGACTGCGGTCATCCCGAGCCCTTTTTCTGATATTTCTAACAAAGCTTCCTTAATTGTGGCTGAAGCAGGCACAAGCGGAATTTGATTGCCTTGATGCATCACGTCTTGTAATCGCAGCAGCAAGCGCCGACCTAGGCTGCCACCTGGATGCGACAGCGCAAAATCATCGGCCGAAAAACCACGGGCTTCCAATAACGCAACCGCCAATGCATCACCCATCACCAACGCCGCGGTGGTACTGGCCGTTGGCGCCAGGCCAAGCGGGCAGGCTTCTTCCGCAACTTTGACGCATAAATGCCAGTCGGCGAGTTTGGCTAAGGTGGATTCGGCGTTGCCGGTCATCGCCACTAATTGAATACCAAGTCGTTTAAGTACAGGTACTAACACCAGTACTTCATGGGTTTCGCCTGAGTTGGACAGCGCCAGCACGATATCTTGTTGGGTGATCATGCCAAGGTCGCCATGGCTGGCTTCGCCGGGATGGACAAAAAACGCCGGTGTGCCGGTCGAAGCTAAAGTGGCTGCAATCTTGTTGGCAATATGACCTGATTTACCCATGCCGACCACAATCACCCGACCGCGGCAGCTGAACATCTGCTGGCATACATCGGCAAATTGTTGATCCAAATACTGATTCAGCCCGTTGATAGCGGCAGCTTCAATCGCAAAAACCTGGCGTGCTTTGGCACAATAATCAATGGTCACGGTCTATTCTCCAGAGGGGCAGGGGCAAAACCTGGCCTGTTATTAAGCTGATATTCAGTTAACTGCGACAAAATGCGAACGAGTATCAACTAAAACAACCCCATGATCTTAAAAGAAGTCGATCTGGTGTGAACCCTGTGTTTGTTGATGGTATCGGCGAAATCGATATTTTCCAGCTTCTGTCATTGAATTGCAAAAAAAACCGTGAAATGCGAAACATTTCGATTTTTGCAACTGATTATTACAATTTAATATACGGACGCCCGCCGGTAAAACAGGTAAAATCTGCTGAATGAATCAACAACGATGTTGCATCCGCAGAGCGTCGACTTTATATTGCGCGCCGTTTTGCGATCGATATCTGTTGTGAAGCTGACTGATCAGCGTTTGAAAGGGAAATAAGTTGGAACCAATGATGGACAAAGCTGTGGCGAAACCACTGGTTGATATCCAGAACCTGACGTTCAGCCGTGGTGAGCGGGTGATTTATGACGACATGAGCATGCAATTTGCCCGTGGTAAAGTCACCGCAATCATGGGGCCGAGCGGGATCGGTAAAACCACCTTGCTGCGTTTAATTGGCGGTCAGTTAAAACCTGACGCCGGTCACATCTGGTTCGAAGACCAGGACATCCCAACACTGGGCCGCCGTGATTTATATCAGGCCCGCAAAAAAATGAGCATGTTGTTTCAAAGTGGCGCGCTGTTTAGCGATATGACCGTATTCGACAACGTGGCATTCCCAATCCGTGAACATACCAAATTGCCGGAAGAAATTATCCGGATGATGGTGCTGATGAAGCTGGAGTCGGTTGGCCTGCGTGGTGCACGCGATTTAATGCCAGCGGAACTTTCCGGTGGTATGGCACGACGTGCCGCGTTAGCCCGGGCTATTGCCCTTGATCCACAACTCATTATGTACGATGAACCTTTTGCCGGTCAGGACCCGATTTCGATGGGCGTGATTGTGCGGCTTATCCGTTCACTGAACGATGCACTGGGGCTGACGTCGATTGTGGTTTCGCACGATGTTAATGAAGTGATGAGCATTGCCGACTATGTTTATGTAGTCGCGGAACGCCGGGTGATTGGTCATGGTACGCCAGAGCAGCTGCGTCAGCATGAGTCACCGCTGGTGCAACAGTTTTTGCAGGGACTGGCCGATGGCCCGGTACCGTTTCATTTTAAAGCGGCCGATTATGCGCAAGAGCTGATGGAGTTAAAAGCTTGATACTGGATAAATTACAACAATTGGGCGCTGCCACTCTGGAAACTATTCAGGGGTTTGGCCGGGCAACGCTGATGTTGGCTGGTGCATTGTGGGGGCGTCCCCGTTTTGTTAAAGCCTGGCCTTTATATATCAAACAGTTTTATGTGGTTGGTGTGTTGTCGCTGCTGATTATTGTGGTATCAGGCCTGTTTATCGGCATGGTGCTGGCGCTGCAGGGTTACACCGTACTGTCAAAGTTTGGCGCCGAGCAAATGTTAGGGCCGTTGGTTGCATTAAGTTTGCTGCGGGAATTAGGGCCGGTCGTGACCGCCTTATTGTTCGCAGGGCGCGCCGGTAGTGCGCTGACGGCTGAAATTGGTTTGATGAAAGCGACCGAGCAGTTATCGGGGATGGAAATGATGGCGGTGGATCCGCTGCGCCGGATCATCGCGCCACGGCTCTGGGCTGGCGTCATCTGCATGCCATTGCTGGCAATGATTTTTACCGCCGTAGGTATTTTAGGTGGTCATTTGGTCGGTGTGGACTGGCTCGGCGTTGATGCGGGCGGTTATTGGTCAGCGATGCAGGCCAACGTTGATTTTGAACAGGATGTCCTGAACGGGATTATCAAAAGTACGGTATTTGCGTTTTTGGTGACAGTGATTGCGCTGCACAAAGGATTTGATGCGGTTCCGACTTCGGAAGGGATCAGTCGGGCGACAACTCAAACTGTGGTGACAGCGTCACTGGCAGTTTTGGGTTTTGATTTTGTATTAACTGCTGTCATGTTTGGTGGATGAGAAAATGACCACGCGTAAATTAGAAATTTTAGTCGGCGCTTTTGTAGCGCTTTCGATTGCCGCTTTAATGTTATTGGCGTTAAAAGTGGCCAATGCCGGTGTCGCCGGTTCCGATCAAAGTTATCAGTTGCTGGCAACCTTTGACAATATTGGTGGTTTAAAAGTCCGCTCGCCGGTGAAAGTCGGTGGTGTGGTTGTTGGCCGTGTTGCCAATATTCACCTGGATCCTGAACAGTTCCAGCCGGTCGTGACGCTCGAAATTAATAGTAGTTACAACAACTTCCCTGAGACCAGTTCACTGGCGATTTTGACCTCAGGTTTGTTGGGCGAGCAGTACATTGGCTTACAACCTGGGTTCGTCGACGAAAACGTGGAAATTCTTGGCAATGGTGATCGTATTGAAGACACCAAATCCGCAATCGTACTGGAAGAGCTGATTGGTCAGTTCTTATTTAATCGTGGGAATCAATAATGAAATTATTTGCAACTTTGGTCAGCGCTCTGCTGTTAGCCACCGCCGGTTTTAGCACTCAGGCAAATACTGCTGCAGTGCCAACCTATGACGACCCGTATAAAATGATGGAAGTTCTGGCTGACAAAACTTTTCAGCGCATTGCCGCTGATCAGCCGAAAATAAAGCAAAACGCTGAAGTGCTGCGCACCATCGTCAGCGAAGAGCTGGTGCCTTACATCGACAGCCGTTATGCCGCTGGTTATGTGATTGGCCAAAGCGTGAAACTCAATACCGTGCCAAAAGAAGACTTCAACACTTTTGTCACGGCGTTCCAGAACTATATGGTTGGTACTTATGCTGGTGTGTTTACCCAATACACCAATCAAAAAGTGATTATAGAGCCAGGTCAACCGGTTGATAAACAACGCAAAATTATTACCATCAAAACCCGCGTTATCGACCCTGGCAAACCAGATATCAAAATTGAATTTAAATTACGCCGGATGAAAGATACCAATACCTGGCTGGTTTACGACATGGTTGCTGAAGGCATTTCATTGCTTGACAGCAAAAGGTCGGAATTGGGTAGCCTGATCCGTCAGCAAGGTTTGTTAAGCGTAGCAGCCTTACTGGAAGAAAAAGCCAAAGCGCCAATCAAAGCGCCTGAGAAAAAGAAAGATGCTTGAAATTAAGCAAAATGGCGCCGTGTTGCAATTTGTCGGTGAGCTCAATTGCCACACCGTTGTTGCCTACTGGCCATTTAAGTTGCTGACGACAATGCCAAAACAAGCGGTGTTTGACCTGGGTGGTTTGTTGCATGTGGATACCGCAGGACTTGCTTGGCTGATCCAGCAACTGGCAAAAGCCCAACAACTTGGGATCACTCTGAAGTTTCAGCAAATGCCTGAACAACTTAGATCTTTGGCAAGCGTCAGTGATGTGTTGGCACTTTTACCAACGGATTAGCTGAAATTAGCCAGCGCTTTGGATATACTAAGCGCCTTGGTCAAGGATCAATGATCCTAAGTAGCGCACGCTGCTTTCAAGCTGAATAATCAGAAAACCCGGCCAATCGCCGGGTTATTTTTCTTTGTAACAGACCGATTTCGCCTACAGCAATTATGTTGTTTCAGCATTTATTGCCGCAGAGCCAACGGTGTGTTCCGACTGAGCAGGTCAATTGATGGATTGTAAACAAATCGAACAACGTCTGACTGAGCAGCTGCAGCTGGCTGAAGTCTATGTCACGGCTGATGGTAGTCATTATGCTGTTACCGCAGTGGGTGACTGTTTTGATGGCGTAAGCCGGGTGAAACAACAACAACTGGTGTATGCACCGCTGATGGCTGAAATTGCCGATGGTTCTATCCATGCGTTGTCGATCAAAGCGTTCACGCCGGTGCAATGGCGTCGCGAAAAACTCCTTAACCCTCCTGCGGTGTCGAATTAAATGCAACAATTTTTAGTCACAGGGGGCGCCACCCTGAATGGCGACGTCACGATTTCTGGTGCCAAAAACGCCGCATTACCTATTTTATTCGCGACCATACTGGCTGAACAACCGTCAGTGATCAGCAACGTACCGGTGTTGCGTGATATCGATACCACCTTTAAATTGCTGACCATGTTCGGTGCAGCAGTGCAGCGTGATGGTGACAGCGTCACTGTTGACGCCAGTCACATTCATAGCCAAATGGCTCCGTACGAATTAGTGCGGACCATGCGTGCTTCTATCTTAGCCTTAGGCCCGTTGCTGGCGCGCTTTGGCCATGCCGAAGTTTCGTTGCCAGGCGGTTGTGCCATTGGCGCCCGGCCGGTCAATTTACACATCGAAGGCCTGCGTAAAATGGGCGCGCAGATCAGTGTCGAAAATGGTTATATCAAAGCCAAAGCAGACCGGTTAAAAGGTGCGCATATCGCGATGGATATGGTCAGTGTTACCGGCACCGAAAACCTGCTGATGGCAGCGGTGCTGGCCGATGGCGTGACCATTATCGAAAACGCCGCCCGCGAGCCGGAAGTGGTCGATTTAGCAACGTACTTATCTGCGATGGGTGCGAAAATTACTGGTGCCGGTAGTGCGACGATTAAAATTGAAGGTGTGGAGCGCCTAATTGGCGCTGAGCATCGGGTACTACCGGATCGGATTGAAACCGGGACATTTTTGGTGGCTGCAGCCGTCACTGGCGGTGATGTAACTTGCCGTAATACTGATCCGGGTGAACTGGAAGTGGTATTAGAAAAGCTGCGTGAAGCGGGTGCTGAAGTCACCACCGGCGATGACTGGATCCGGCTGAATATGACCGGCCGTCAGTTAAAATCAGTGAATGTGAAAACCACGCCACATCCAGGTTTCCCAACTGATATGCAAGCGCAGTTCACGGTACTGAATGTGCTGGCTGAAGGTGTTGGTGTGGTCACCGAAACGATTTTTGAAAATCGCTTTATGCACGTGCCGGAATTACAACGGATGGGTGCGTTGATTCAGCTCGAAGGCAATAATGCCTTGTGTCAGCACACCACACAGCTCACCGGCGCACAGGTGATGGCAACCGATTTACGCGCATCTGCCAGTCTGGTGATCGCAGGTCTGGTGGCGAGTGGCAATACCATTGTCGATCGGATTTATCACATCGACCGTGGTTATGAGCAAATTGAGCATAAACTGCAGGCGTTAGGCGCGAAAATTGAGAGGATTAATGCTCCAGCCTAAAACTTGGTTGAAGCCATAAAAAAACCGCCAACTGGCGGTTTTTTTATGCACCGGAGATTAATGTGCCTATTCGGTATCCAATCGGGTACCAATGCGGGTTGGAATAACCATCCGTTGCCCACGCCGTTCAATCACGATTTGCACATCGGTATCTGGAACAGATTCGGCAACGATGTCCAGCGCCTGATTGACGCTGGTGAGCATGACCCCTTGAATTTCAAGCATAATATCATCGGCCAATAGACCAGAAACGGCGGCAGGACCAAGGTTTTCAACATCGGTAATTTTCATACCATAGAACTTTTGTGCTGTTGAGAACTGCCGTTCACCTGACGAATTAATGACTGGCTCACCGCTTAAACCTAAATAACCACGCACCACCCGGCCGTGGCTAATCAGTTTCTCCATCACGGTAAAGGCCAGTTTATACGGCACCGCAAAGAAAATACCCTGCACTTCCAGATTACGTTGGCGCTGAAAGGCAGCAGTGTTGATGCCGACTAAAATGCCATTGCTGTTGACTAAAGCGCCACCAGAGTTGCCGGCATTGATGGCCGCGTCCATTTGCATAAAATCAGTGTAAGTATTGGTGCTGAGGCCGGCACGACCTGTCGCGCTGATAATGCCTTGGGTAATCGACTGCCCCAGATTTAATGGGTTGCCGATGGCCAGCACTAAATCACCAACCTGCGGTTCGATGTCCGGTAGTTGTGGGATCACCGGTAAATTATCGGCTTTGACGTAAAGTACGGCTAAGTCAGTCAACCGGTCCTGACCAATCAACACGGCCTCAAGTTGGCGGCCATCTTGCAACGCAACCACGATTTGATCAGCGCCGTTGACCACATGGTAGTTCGTCAGAATATATCCATCCGCGCGCATGATGACGCCTGAACCTAAAGACTGATTCTGGATAATACGTCTCTGATAAGAGCGGGGATCTTGCTGGGTAGTGACGGTATACACATTGACTACGGCAGGCGCAGCGGCACGCACTGCTTTGGCATAAGAAATGGCCGACTGTTCCTGATTTTGTGGTTGAAGCCACTGATTAAGCTGAGTGACGCCATTTTGTTGGAACAGCAACAGCCAAAGCAAAGCCAGTGCTAAACCATAAGCAATGCTTCGAATGATAAAAATCAGCGATTTCATTAATTTAATTTATTCAGAACAGTCAGAATCGAAGAAGCATAGCATTGAAGTGGGCGAAGATGTAGCAGAAAAATGTTGCAAAATACCACTCAGACTCAGGCAAGGACTGCCTGTTGAGCCTGAGTGGTCAGAGGGAGGCTATTAACGGATTAACACATAATAGACTGCGTTTTCGCGTTGTACCTGTAGCGCGATCACACCTTTGGCTTTGCTCAGGATGTCCCGTAGCTCTGCGACATTGCTCACTTTGGTGCGGGCAACACCAATGATCACGTCTCCTTTTTGCAAACCTAGTTGGGCTGCAGGTGAGCGTTCTGCAACTTCCGTCAACATCACACCGGCAGTGCCGTCCTGAGTTTTTCCATTAGAGAAACTGGCACCGGCCAGCATCTCGTGCATCGTGCCCGCCGTAACATTGGCTTGATCCGATTCAGATAACTTCACATCAAAACTCAGCTGTTTATCCTCACGCAGCACACCGATTTTCACCGATTTACCCACGCCCATCGAACCCACTTTGGCCCTTAATTCTGACATCGACTGGATTGTTTTGCCGTTCAGGCTGACGATCACATCACCAGAACGCAGCCCGGCTTTGTCGGAGCCACTGTCTGGTGTCACCCGGCCGATAAATACACCTTTGGTCGATTTCACCTTCATCGCTTTGGCGATATCTTCATTTAAATCGTTGCCTTCAACGCCGAGGATGCCGCGTTTTACCTCACCGAATTCAATAATCTGGCTGACCAGGTTTTTCATCATGGTTGACGGAATGGCAAAACCAATCCCGACATTGCCACCGGCAGGGCCGATAATGGCAGTATTAATCCCAATCAGTTCACCGCGTAAATTGACCAGTGCACCACCGGAGTTGCCGCTGTTAATGGCAGCATCGGTTTGAATAAAGTCTTCATATTTTTCGCTATCCAAACCACCACGGCCCAAGGCACTAACCATACCTGAAGTGACGGTTTGACCCAGACCAAAGGGGTTACCGATGGCAATGGTAAAATCACCGACCCGCAAGTTGTCAGAATCGGAGATTTTAATTTCAGTCAGGTTGTCAGCGTTAATTTGCAGTAGCGCGACATCGCTTGCCGGATCTTCGCCGATTTTTTTCGCTTCAAAACTGCGGCCATCGGTGAGGGTGACACGGATCTCATCGGCCTGATTCACCACATGGGCATTCGTCACTACATAGCCCTTTTTGGCATCAATAATCACGCCTGAACCCAGGCCACGAAACGGTTGCTCGCGGCGTAATTCACCTTGGTCGAAAAATTGTTGAAAAGCGTCCGGCATCCGTTGTCTGACTTCGCGGTTGCCTGCGACATTAATGTTGACGACTGCCGGGGTGATTTTTTCCAGCATTGGCGCCAGACTCGGCATTTTCTGACCGGCTTCGGCACCAAAAAACGGAATTTTGGCAGATACATAAGAAGAATGGGTGAACAAAGAAGCAGCCAGCAGGCTGGCGGTGAGCACAGATAACTTCATTTTCATATCGTGATGGTCTCCATAGGAACAGTGCCTACAGAGACTCATCATTTTGCAAAAAGTTTCAAACGCCTGAATTTTTTTGTGCGGGGAATGTTTTCATGATGCCGCTGGAATGACCCGCATAATCAAGTGGTTGTTCAGCTTGAGGCTCAACTTTTTTGCGACGTTTTTCATCAATTTTACCAAGCGACATCCGGATATGCTCAGCGGTGTCGGTCGACAAATAGTTTAAATCGGTGTCTTGCGAAAAACCCGGCCGTTCAATCAGCTGCATTTTGGTGCGTGCCATATGACGGGCAATTTTTTCATAATTGTCCTGCAGTTGCGACATCAGCTGGTGGGTGGTGTCGAGGTGACTGGACACATCGGAGCGGTACTGTTGCAGTTGCTGGCGGCTTTCATCCAGTTCAAGCTGCAGTTTGTGTTGATTAAATTGCCGAAGGCTATAAAAACGGCTGGCGATGGCGCCGATCACAATTCCGGCCACCAGCCAGATTAACGCAATGGATATACTCATAACGACTCCTGAAACTACTTAAATCCTTTCTAGTGTAACCTAACTTCTTATCCAGAGTGGTAAGGCGTGTTACTATAACAGCTATTCTTATTGGCCTGAATGTCAGATGGTTTGCTGATATTCCAAAAAGCAGCACGAAGACACCCGCATGACGACGCCGCAGCAAAAATATCAACAAGACCTGACCCGCGATGATTTTCAGTTTGATGCTGCCCAGCAACATGCTGTGAAGCAACTACAACGTCTATATGATGATTTTTGTCAGCAAGAGCCGGCGAAGCTAAGCTTCTGGCAGAAATTGACCGGCAAACAGATCCAACCACAGCCATTGCAGGGTTTGTACTTTTGGGGTGGCGTTGGCCGCGGCAAAACCTACCTGGTCGACACATTTTATGAGTGTTTACCGACCAACCGCAAAATGCGCATTCACTTTCACCGCTTTATGCACAAAGTGCATGAAGAGCTGACGGCGTTAGCGGGGCAGTCAAATCCGTTAGAGTTGGTTGCGGATAGCTTTAAACAACAGATCGATATCATTTGCTTTGATGAGTTTTTTGTCTCGGACATTACCGACGCGATGATTTTAGGCACCTTGATGCAGGCTTTATTTGCCCGGGGCATTACGCTGGTGGCGACATCCAATATTGAACCGGATGGTTTGTATAAAAATGGCTTGCAACGTGCCCGGTTTTTACCAGCCATTGCTTTGATTAAACAATATACCCAAGTAGTTAATGTCGATAGCGGCATTGACTATCGGTTACGCACTTTAACCCAGGCAGAAATTTATCATTATCCGCTCGACAGTGCAGCTGATCAGAATTTATTGAATTATTTTAATGCGTTATCGATGGAGCCGCGTCAGCAACAAGCCATTGTTGAAATCGCGCACCGGCCGTTAAAGACTTGCTGGGAAGCGGAAGGGATCGTTTGGTTTGAGTTTTCCGAGCTTTGCGAATCGGCCCGCAGCCAATATGACTACATGGAACTGAGCAAAATTTACCATACGGTGTTGTTATCCAAAGTGACGCCGATGGGACAAAGTAATGATGACGTGGCTCGGCGTTTTATCGCCTTGGTGGACGAATTTTATGAGCGTAAAGTGAAGCTGATTATCTCGGCTTCGCTGCCGATGGAGCAGCTTTATAGCCAAGGGATTTTAGCCTTTGAATTTAGGCGCTGCTTAAGCCGGTTGCAGGAGATGCAATCGCATGATTATCTGTCGTTGGCTCATTTACCCTAACGCTCAATTTATCTGGCGGCAATTGCTGACTTTTTTTGCAAAACAGCTATTTTTTACCCAAGCTTCTCTATATAATCCGCCACCGGCCCACGTTACAGCCTGAATCTGCCGTAGCCTGGCAGTTTGATGAACTCGAAGGGGTTCGATAAACGACATAATCTTTGCCCGAAGGTTATGTGAGGTGTAACTGATAATTTTTTTGGATAGTTTGATGAAAACTTTTACTGCTAAACCAGAAACCGTAACACGCGACTGGTTCGTTGTTGATGCCGCAGGCAAAACCCTGGGTCGTATCTCAACTGAAATCGCTCTTCGTTTACGCGGAAAGCACAAGCCAGAATACACGCCACACGTTGACACCGGCGACTACATCATTGTAGTTAACGCTGACAAAGTGACTGTAACTGGTAACAAAGCGAAAAACAAAAAGTACTACTCTCACTCTGGTTTCCCAGGTGGCATCAAAGAAATCACTTTCGAGAAGCTGCTGGAAAAGAAACCTGAGATGGTGCTTGAGACTGCGATCAAAGGCATGCTGCCTAAAGGTCCACTGGGTCGCGCTATGTTCCGTAAGTTGAAAGTGTATGCAGGCGCAGAGCATCAACATGCTGCCCAGCAACCACAAGTTTTAGACATCTAACCGGAGCATATCGATAATGGCACAGAATCAATATTACGGTACTGGTCGTCGTAAGACCTCTACAGCACGTGTATTCCTGAAAGCGGGCGCTGGTAACATCGTTATCAACCAACGCACTATCACTGAATACTTCGGTCGTGAAACTGCTCGTATGGTTGTGATGCAACCATTAGAGTTAGTTGAAATGGTTGGCAAGTTTGACATGTACATCACTGTTAAAGGTGGTGGTATTTCTGGTCAAGCCGGTGCTATCCGTCACGGTATCACCCGTGCACTGATGGAGTTCGACGAAACTCTGCGTCCAGCACTGCGTAAAGCCGGTTTCGTAACCCGTGATGCGCGTAAAGTTGAACGTAAGAAAGTCGGTCTGCATAAAGCCCGTAAACGTCCACAGTACTCAAAACGTTAATTCGTTTTTACTGCAAAAAACCCAGCCAAGTGCTGGGTTTTTTTTGCATTTTATTTAGCAGTTTCAGCCATGTCGGCGTGATTAATCGATTTTCGATTGCGCTTTTTTTGCAGCTGGCTGCTATAGTTTTGGCTGTTTATATCGGGACCATCGTCATGCTGGCAGTTAGCATCTTGTAAATTTCCTGCTTCCTGTGGTCTGGCTGCTGGCGGATCAATAAAAAGCCGAAAAAATAGCTCTGTGAAACCAAGAGATTCAGCCTTTATCCTTGTATCAGGCAGGGCTTTTCATTATGATCCTCGGTATTTTGCAACTTATAATAATCGCTGAAATTCAGCAGCTTAAATTGCTTATAATTTAAGCTTTAACGTGGAGATGAGTGGATGAGCAATGCGCCAGTTGATCATGGTCGCCGTCGCTTCCTCACTATCGCAACCTCAGTAGTAGGTGGCGTTGGTGCAGTTGGAGTCGCTGTTCCCTTTATAGCTTCCTGGAACCCGAGTGAAAAAGCCAAACAAGCTGGTGCAGCTGTGACGGCGAATATCAGTAAACTCGAACCAGGCCAGCTAATTCGGGTTGAATGGCGCGGTAAACCGGTTTGGGTCGTAAAACGAACCCCAGAGATGCTTGAAACCCTGACGAAGGTTGAGCCAAACCTGCGGGATCCAGGTTCTGAAGATCCGCAACAGCCGGATTATGCAAAGAATCAACATCGCTCGAAAAAGCCGGAATTGTTTGTTGCTGTTGGTATCTGTACTCACCTTGGCTGCTCCCCTACCTATAAAATGAATGACTTTGACGCACATGTCGAAGGTATCGCTTCAGGTTTCTTCTGCCCATGCCATGGTTCCACCTACGATATGGCGGGTCGGGTGTTCGCTGGTGTTCCGGCGCCGAAAAACCTGATGATCCCACCATATATGCTCAGCGAAAATGACACTGTGCTGCTTATCGGTGCTGACGAGGGGACTGTCTGATGTTTAAAAATCTAATGAGTTGGATTGAATATCGCATGCCGTTTATGGAGAAAATGAACCTCCATGTGATGCAATATCCGGCACCAAAAAACTTCAACTTCTGGTACTTCTTCGGCAGTTTAGCGATGTTAGTGCTGGTCAACCAAATCCTGACCGGTATTTGGTTAACAATGAACTTCGAACCTTCTGCCGAGCGTGCTTTTGCCTCAGTTGAATACATCATGCGGGACGTCGATTACGGCTGGTTGTTGCGTTATATGCACAGTACCGGCGCGTCAGCTTTCTTCGTGGTGGTTTACCTGCACATGCTGCGTGGCATGATGTACGGCTCTTATCAGAAACCACGGGAATTACTGTGGATTTTCGGCATGTTAATTTTCGTGGTGCTGATGGCTGAAGCCTTTATGGGTTATTTGCTGCCATGGGGCCAAATGTCGTTCTGGGGCGCTCAGGTCATTATCTCCATTTTCGGGGTTATTCCGGGAATTGGTGAAGATTTAACCCTGTGGATCCGCGGTGACTACGTTATTTCCGGTGCAACTTTAAACCGTTTCTTCGCTTTACACGTTATTGCCTTACCTTTGGTGTTGGTGATTCTGGTGTTCCTGCACATTATTGCGCTGCATGAAGTCGGTTCAAACAACCCGGATGGGATTGATGTTAAACGTCCAAACGACGGTCAGCCGGTTGAAAACAACGTGTCTGATAAATTCACTTTCCATGAATACTTCACCAAGGGTGGTAAAAAGATCATCGTTGATGCGATCCCATTCCATCCGTATTACACGGTAAAAGATATTGTCGGTGTGGTTGGTTTCTTACTGGTGTTCTGTGGTGTGATTTTCTTCGCCCCTGAAGGCGGTGGATTCTTGCTGGAGCCGCCAAACTTTGAACCGGCAAACCCAATGAAGACTCCTGATCACATTGCTCCGGTTTGGTATTTCACGCCGTTCTATGCAATTTTACGGGCAGTTCCTGATCAGTTGTTTGGCGCGATCTTTATGTTCCTGGCGATTATTTTCCTGGCGTTGTTGCCATGGTTAGACCGTTGCCCGGTGCGTTCAATGCGTTACCGCAGTGCGCTGCACAAATGGAACCTGGTGAATTTCTGTATCAGCTTTGTGGTATTAGGCGTGCTGGGTGTATTGCCTGCGACACCGACCTATACCCTGTTGGCGCAAATTTTCTCTTTCACTTATTTTGCGTTCTTCGGCTTGCTGTGGTTGTACAGCAAAAACGAAAAAACTAAACCATTGCCTGTGAGGTTAACATAATGCTGAAACAGTTATTGGCAGCAGTGGCACTGGTCGCATCATCCGCTGCTTTAGCAGCGAGCGGTCACGTTGTTCACCTGGACAAAGCACCGATTGACCTGACGGATAAAGAGTCGTTACAACGTGGCGCACGGATGTATCAGAACTATTGTCTGGGTTGTCACCAGATGGAATATCAGCGTTATTCACGGACTTTCCGTGACCTCGGTATTCCGGATGAAGTGGGCATGGAGCAACTGGCTTTTACCGCAAAAAAGGTCGGTGACCATATCAAAAACGCCGCACCTAAAACTGACTTAGCCAGATGGTTTGGTGCTGCGCCACCAGACTTAAGTAATGTGGCGCGGGTGCGTGGCCCGGATTGGCTCTATACCTATTTACGCTCTTTTTATGTTGATCCAAGCCGCCCATTTGGCGTGAACAATGAAGTGTTCCCGCTGGTCGGTATGCCACACGTGTTGCAGGAGCTGCAAGGCGTGCCAAGCAAACAGCATGAAACACGGCTGGTTGATGGTGAATCAAAAGAAGTGTATGTCGGTATTGTCACTGACGGAACTGGCGAGCTCAGTACTGAAGAGTACGATCGCGCGGTTGCCGATTTGGTCAACTACCTTGAATACACCGGCGAGCCTTCCAAACTGGAATCGCGTAGCCTGGGTATTAAAGTCATGATTTTCTTATTGATCTTCTTTGTTCTGGCATTCTTGCTGAAGAAAGAATATTGGAAAGATGTTCATTAAGTCAGCATTGACTGACCGATAAGGGGCCTGGTGGCCCCTTTGCCGTTTTAAATTTACCGGAGGAATTCATGGCGATATCTGCCAACAGACGTGCTGCGATGACGTTGTTTACGGCTGCCGACGAGATGAGCAGCCATCAGGTCAGAATGGTACTGGCAGAAAAAGGTGTCACTGCGGATATATTGCTGGTTAGTCGCGATAATTTGCCGGAAGACGTCTACGAAGTGAATCCTTATGGTTCGTTACCGACTTTAATGGATCGTGATTTAGCGCTGTACCAGGCCGACATTATTATGGAATACCTGGACGAGCGTTTCCCGCATCCACCGTTGTTGCCGGTGTACCCGGTCGAGCGTGGCAAAACCCGGTTGATGATGTATCGGATCAAACACGACTGGTACGGTCTGGCCGAAAAAATTCTGCAGGATGGCGACGATGCTGCCGAAGCTCGGCGTGACTTGCGTGAAAGCCTGTTGTCCATTGCGCCGCTGTTTCAGGAAACACCTTATTTTATGAGCGAAGAATACAGTCTGCTGGATACTTATATGTCAGCACTGTTGTGGCGTTTACCTGTGTTCGGGATTGAGATTTCCGGTCCTGGCAGCAAAGATTTGAAAAACTATATGATCCGGTTATTTGAACGTGATGGCTTTCAGCAATCGCTGACCGATGCCGAGCGGGAAATTCGCCGTGGTGCGAGGTATTAAGCAATGACAGATGATCTGAAAATGACGCCGAACCGGCCTTATTTGCTACGTGCCTTTTATGAGTGGATTGTCGATAACAACCTAACGCCTTATCTGGTGGTAGATGCTACGATGGCCGGTGTCAAAGTACCGACCCAACATGTGCAAAATGGTCAGATTGTGCTGAATATCAATCCTTCAGCAGTGGGTAACTTGTTGCTGGGCAATGACGCCGTGACTTTTAGCGCCCGTTTTGGTGGTAGCCCGTTTGCACTTTATATTCCGCAGCGCTCGGTGCTAGCCATTTACGCCCGTGAAAATGGTGCCGGCACCATGTTTACGCCGGAAGAAGACGAAGATGAAATGCTGGATGATGAGTTGTACGCCGAAGAGTTAGCCGATGACGATCTGGTTGATGCCGCTAGCGATACTGCTGCGCCAGCGACAAAAGCTGAGGAAGCCGGTAAACCGAAAAAGCCTTCGCATTTGCGGGTGATTAAATAAACCAGCGTTCATCATTGCAGAGTGATACGTTAAAAAACCGACTTTGATGTCGGTTTTTTATTTTGGGGACTACATTTAGCTTGTCGGCTCAAGCAGGGGGCACTGCACTGTAACCGTCGTAATTTCCGCACCATCATCGATGAATATCTGGCTCAAACGGTTTTTTATCTGCCGCAACCTGCCAAAATGCCCGCATTAAAGGCTCATGCAGCCGTTTGGATTGCATACAAATGCCCAGTTCAAAAGGTTCAAACTGATAGTCCAGCTGCACTGCGCGCACCCGTTCGCGCACCGGGCTGTTTTGCACCACCGCATCCGGGGCAATAGCCACGCCGCTACCAAGCGCCACCATACTGACCATCGCTTCGTGACCTTCTACTTTGGCTACCACCAAAGGGCTAAAACCTGCGGTTTTCAGCCATTGATCCAGCCTGGCGCGCGCCGGGCCGTGATCGGGCACGATCATCGGGATTTCATGCCATGGAATGGGATTGAGTGCCAGTAAGTCATTGGTTTTACATGGGATCGTAGGTGCGATGAGCTGCAGCGGTAATTTGGCGATGCTGGCAAAAGCGATATTCAGCGGTAAATGTGGCGGATAGACCGCAAGGGCGACATCAGCTTCGTCGTTTTTGACTTTTTCCAGCGCCGCAGCGGCATCGCCGGTGGTGAGCTGAATTTCGGCTTTGGGGCAGAGCAACCTGAATTTATCCAAAATATCCGGCAAATGACTATAACTGGCGGTGACGGTACAGAATAACCGCAGCTGGCCTTGTAACTCGTCACTGGTAAGCGCTAAATCGACCTGCAGCTGATGCCAGTCTTCTAAGTACTTTTTCACAAACTGCTGAAAACGCACGCCGGCAGGGGTTAAGCGGACTGATCGGTTGTCGCGGCTAAACAGTTGCACGCCCAAATCATCTTCCAACCGCTGAATTATCCGCGTCAAAGTTGACGGAGATACATAGAGTTGCTCGCTGGTTTTACTGAAATTCAAACTACTGGCCAGATGCTGAAACAATTGGGCGCTGCGGATATCCATAAATGGTAAACCCCGTATTGATGGCTGTGCACTGCAATCTGATCAAGGCAAACAGCGGCTTTAATTGATGATTGCAAAAAGTGAAATACTATATTGTGAATATATCACTTCACGCAACGTGAACAACAGCTTATTCTCGCCTCATCAAAACAGCGCTGCTTGAATCGCTTACCTGACGTAAGCAACATAAGCCGCTGTTCTGCCCTAACGTATCAGCGCTTAGCGCGATGCAGGCAAAGAAACTAATTTTAGGTACGCAATCATGGCTAATTATTTCAATACTCTGAATCTGCGTCAGCAGTTAAAACAGCTGGGCAAATGTCGTTTCATGCAAAAAGAAGAATTTGCTGATGGTTGTAACCTGTTAAAAGGCTGGAAAATTGTCATTGTTGGTTGTGGTGCTCAGGGTCTGAACCAAGGCCTGAACATGCGCGATTCTGGCTTAGATATTTCTTATGCCCTGCGTGCTGATGCAATTAGCCAAAAGCGCAAATCTTTCCTGCAAGCCAGCGAAAATGGCTTTGTAGTGGGCACTTACGAAGATTTAATTCCAACGGCTGATTTAGTATTAAATTTGACGCCGGATAAACAGCATACCTCAGTGGTAAAAGCGGTGATGCCGTTGATGAAACAAGGTGCGACTTTGGCTTACTCACACGGTTTTAATATCGTTGAAGAAGGTAACCAAATTCGTAAAGACATCACAGTCGTGATGGTGGCGCCAAAATGTCCTGGCACCGAAGTGCGGGAAGAATACAAACGAGGTTTTGGCGTGCCGACTTTGATCGCGGTACACCCGGAAAACGATCCAAAAGGTCAGGGTCTGGCAATTGCCAAAGCTTACGCTTCTGCCACTGGCGGTGACCGTGCTGGTGTCCTGGAATCAAGTTTCGTCGCTGAAGTGAAATCGGACTTAATGGGCGAACAGACCATTCTTTGCGGCATGTTACAAACCGGCGCCATTCTGGCTTATGACAAGCTGGTTGCTGATGGTTACGAAGCAGGTTATGCCGCCAAGCTCATTCAGTTTGGCTGGGAAACCATTACCGAAGCGCTGAAGCATGGTGGCATCACCAATATGATGGACCGCCTGTCGAACCCGGCGAAAATCAAAGCTTTTGATTTGGCTGAGCAGCTCAAAGGCATTTTGCAGCCACTGTTTGCCAAACATATGGACGACATCATTGCCGGTAAGTTTTCTGAAACTATGATGGCCGACTGGGCAAATGATGACAAACAATTGCTTGGCTGGCGTGAAGAAACCCGTCAAAGCGGTTTCGAAAATGCGCCGGTATCCGCTGAACATATCGCCGAACAAGATTATTTCGACCGCGCTATTTTGTTGGTGGCGATGGTCAAAGCCGGGGTCGAACTGGCGTTTGATACCATGGTAGAAGCCGGTATTGTTGAAGAATCAGCTTATTACGAGTCGTTACATGAGACGCCGCTGATTGCCAACACCATCGCCCGCAAACGTCTGTATGAGATGAACGTGGTGATCAGCGATACCGCTGAATACGGTAACTATCTGTTTGCTAACGCTGCAGTGCCAATGCTGCGCGAGCTGGTGAATACCATCAGCCCTGAATTGCTGGGTAAGGGTGTGAATGCCGCTAGCTCCCCACAAGGGAATGGCGTCGACAACATCCGCCTGATTGAAGTGAATGACGCTATCCGCCAACATCCGGTGGAAATCGTCGGCAAAACCTTACGTGGTTACATGACAGCGATGAAACGCATCGTCGTGAGCCAATAACTGAGTTTTACGTGGACCTTGGTTGTTTGCCCGGCTAATCGCCGGGCTTTTTTTTGCCATGAATATTAGAGCCTGTTGACCTTTGGTCAATTTTGCATTGAAGTGGTCTTCTACACTCCACAGGATAAACCTATGAAATCGATAGCCTTGGTCGCCCACGATGGGAAAAAAGCGGAACTGCTGGCCTGGGTACAGCAGCACGCCGGTTTTTTTAAAGAGAAACAGCTCTACGCCACCGGCACCACCGGGCGGTTGATTTCTGAAGCGTTGCAGTTGTCAGTACATTGTTTAGCGAGCGGGCCTTTGGGTGGTGACCAGCAAATTGGTGCACTCATTGCCGAGCAAAAAATCGATTGGCTGGTGTTTTTCTGGGATCCGTTGTCGTCGCAACCGCATGATCCGGATGTAAAAGCGTTGATCCGACTGGCGGTGGTGTGGAATATTCCGGTGGCCTGTAATACAGCAACCGCCGATTTTATTGTGCACTCGACGCTGCTACAGGAAGATTATCAGCGATCGGTGCCGGATTTTGCCGCTTATCTTGGTCGCGCCACCGGCTAAAAACATAGCTAGTAATCCCGCCGTGCCGGAAAGCTGATTTTGTAATGCAGGCCGGCGCCGGGTGTACTTTGGACGTCGATTTGACCTTTTAGGCTGCCACTGACCAGATTAAAGACAATATGGGTGCCGAGGCCGGTGCCGCCTTTGTTGCGTTTGGTGGTGTAAAAAGGCTCGAAGATATGCGCTAACGCGCGTTGATCCATGCCGACGCCATTGTCTCCAAACTTCAGAATCACCATCCGGCCTTCCTGCAGAAAACTGATTTTTATCTGTGGGTCCGGCACCTGATTGACGCCGTGCAATAACGAATTCAGCACCAGATTGGTAATAATCTGCGCGATAGCGCCGGGATCGGTATAAAGCTCAATATCGTCCGGACATTGGAAATCCAGCGCACAACCGGCTTTGTGCAGTTGTGGTTTCAGGGTTAGTAACACGTCTTGCAGATAACTGCGCAGGGAAAATTCCCGCAAGGAGACGTTGGATTGATCAACAGAGACTTGTTTAAAACTCTGCACTAAATCTGCGGCACGTGCGGTATTCACCTGCAGGATCTTAAGTCCTTCACGCAGGTGTTGTAAAAAGCGCTGGAACTGGCTTTGCTGAATATTTTTACTGTCGAGTGCTTGCTGAATATGTTCAAGTTCGGTTTGTAAATGACTGGAAGCCGTGACACAAATACCCAACGGCGTATTAATTTCGTGCGCTACGCCTGCGACCAGCGCGCCTAAACTGGCCATTTTTTCCTGCGTGATCAGCTGTTGTTGGGTTAGTTGCAATTGCTCAAACGAATCAGCGTTGGCGACAGAAATAGCGACATAACTGGCGAGTGTTCTCAGTAAAGCGATTTGCGATTCGCTGTAGGCATGTGGCTCTAAGCTCTGCACCGAGAACACCCCAACCGGTTTACCACTGACCGTCAACGGGAAATACAGTACCGACTGGGTTAATTTGCCGTACAGTGGCTCTGGGATTTGTGGCAGATAATGCAGAAAATCTTGATTACTACCAATCAGAATTTCCTGTTGTTTGTTAAAACAAATCACCCCCGGTGCCCAATTTTGTTCTAAATCAATATCAAAACGCGGCGCTAACTGGTTGTCTTCCATCCAGAAGGCAAAATCGAGTTTATGCTCGGTCTCGCGATAAATACCAATCAGCAGCACATGCGCATCCAGAATTTCGCTTAAATGGTGATGACAGCGGGTCAGCACTTGTTTTAAATCCAGTGATGCGGTGATTTCGGTACTGATTTGCTGCAATAGTGTCACGTCCTGATAAGAGCGTTGTAATGCCTGATGTTTTTCCTGCAGCTGGTCGGTTTTATGACTGAGCTCTTCGGTGCGCTGCGTTACCAGCAGCTCGAGCTTGCGCCGCATCTCCAGTTGCCGGGTCATTTTTTGCTGATACCAGGCCCAACCGGTGAAAAGCACAAGCGCCACCAAGCCGCTGCGAAACCACCAGGTCATCCACCAGGGTGGTAAAATGTGTACTGGTAGTCGCCGTGCGGTCTGCCAGCTGCCACCGCTGATGCGGGCTTCAACCTCAAAGGTATAGGTGCCGGGTGGCAGTCGGGTGTAGGTGGCAACGGGTCTTTGTGCCAGGATCCAGTCGCGGTCAAAACCGGCGAGTTGATAACGATATTCCAGCTGGCGCGGCAATACAAATTCGGCAGCTGCAAAGTGAATGCTGAACATATCTTGTTGATATAACAGCTGAAGTTTGTCCAGTGCGCCAATCACCACAGGCAATAACTGCAGACTTTCTTGCTGCGCCGGAGGGATCATCTGATTAAACAAACTCAGGTTGGTCAGTTCCAGCGGGCTGAGTGGCCAGTCTTTTGGTAAATCAGCGATGCGGAAATAGTCCATGCCTTCTTTGCCACCACGAAAAATATGACCGTCGAGACTGTCCCATGAACCAACCCAGGTAACGCTTTGCATGCCAAGACTTTCGTCTAAATTCAGGTAACTGGCGGCGCCACTCAGCCAATGTTTGCGGTACAGCAAGCGGAATAACGCGGCTTGTTCGAGTTCAGTGTCCATATCGTCGTCGGTCAGATAGGGTTTAAACCCAAGCACTTTTGTCGGCTGACCTTGCTGGCGGATCAACCGGTGCCGCACATTGCCCGCGTGAACCCATAGCTGTTGGTTTTCTTCAACAATCAGTTGGATCCCATTAAATTGCAAACCGTGAATGCTGGCCTGTTGCTGCTGCCAGCGTTGAAATTGGCCGCTGGCGGGGTCGAGCCGCACCAGCCCCTGATCGGCAGAACCGACCCATAAACCATCAAAACTGTCCTGATACACCATACTGACGTCATCAAAAGGAAACGTAGGTTGGCCATGGCTGTGATAACGGCGCAGGTTTTTGCGCGCAGCATCCAGCATAAATAAGCCATGGCCGCGGGTGCCGATCCACAACCGCTGTTGCTGGTCTTCAAACAGCGATTTAATCACCGGTTGTTGCAGACTGTGCCGCAATAACGGTGTTTTTTGCCATTGCCCGGTGTCACTTTGATACTGCCACAACCCTGTTTCGGTCCCGACCCACAGCCGTTGCTGCTGATCTTCAACCACTTGGCGTACCGAAAAAGCTAATTCTTCTAGCGGCGGCGTCACATGTTGCAGCTGTTTGGTGGTTGGATTAAACAGCATCAGCCCGCCATCCCGATTGGCCAGCCAGACCTTTTCAAAATTGACCGCATCAATACCCAACACATCACCCACCGGCAACAGATTGGGTTGGTCGCTGACATACGGTAAGGTCTGCACTTGTTTGGAAAAACGGCTTAAACCACTGATGCGGGTTTGGCTGACGGTCCACAACGTGCCCTGACGGTCGAGCATCAATGCATAAAGATTGTTACTTGGCAGGCCAGTGCTGAACTGCGGCAAATGCTGGAAGTGTTGCCAGGGCGCGTCCGGTGTTGGTTGGTACCAGAGTCCGGCATTAAAACTGGCGAGCCAGAGACCACCTTGCGGATCGATCAACATATCGGTCAGTTGTGCCAACTTTAAGGTTTCTGGTTGGATGTGACTGACCGGTCGTGGCTGATTTTTTGCCATTTGCAGTAAGCCACCACTGAAACTGGCCAGTAACAAAGTACCATCGGCGCTTTGCCGCAGTTTGTTCACGGAGCCAATCAGCACGTTATCTGCGGTTTTCAGAAAACCCGTTAGTTGCTTGGTGGACTGTTGCCAACGGATTAACCCACCACTGGCGCCGGCCATAGTGCGCACCGGCGCATCTCCCGCCGCTAACCATAACAACCCTTGTTCATCCATCATCACATCGTTCAGATGCAAACTGGACACGCCATCGACTTGATCCGGCAAGGCTAAATGTTCCAGTTGCTGTAGCTTGGGATCCCAGCGGAACAGGCCGGAGCCGTAGCTGCCAACCCAAATTTGCAGCTTCGGATCCTGATACAGCACCGAAATTTCGGCGGAAACTCCGGCGTGGTTGGTGATCGGCTGCGCAATCCGTTCAAAGCGTTCGGTGTCTGCATCAAAGCGGTTTAATCCGGCATAACGGGTGCCGATCCACAGCGTGCCCTGATGGTCGATCAGCAGTGAACTGACCCAATCGGCAGATAAAGTATTGGGATTGGTAGGGTCGGCGCGGAACAGTTTTACGTCAGTGCCGTTAAAGCGATATAAACCGTGTTGGGTGCCAAGCCAGATTTGGCCGGAACGATCCTGCACCATGGCCGTGGACGAAGTATGCGCCTGAGTTTGTTCCAGTGGAATAAAGCGGCTGTAAACCTGTTGCACCAAAGTGGAGGCGCCAAGATGGCAGGGTACCAGCGCAAGCAGCATGCAACACCAAATGCCTGTTCGCACTCCATCACCTCTGGCTAATTTTTACTGAGCTTTGAGTATTTACCGCTTTAACGCTTTGAGCAAATTTAATACCCTTCATCCTTGAAGTTACAGGGGTGTTGAGGGAGAGTGCAGTCAATCACCTGGCGAAATTGACCGGCGTCCAGCTTTGCATTTGATGGAGCCTGGAAATGGTTCTTTCAAAGGCGAAACTCAGCTGGCTGGCCTGATACAACTCGGCAATGGCCACTTCGGCGCTCAGTAGCAATAAGGTTTGCCGCTCGTAACATTCATCGACTAATGCAATAAAACGCCTGGCCTCGTTATCGAGCTTGCTGACAAACATATCCTGCGGTTCGCGCTGATAATTTTCCTCGACGCCATGCAAAATAGCGGTGTCTGATACTTTGGTAAATTGCGGCACATCAGTTACTGCAATCGCCCGGAATTGACTGGCCAGTGCCATATAATCGAGCTGACTGCGTGGACCGCTGCACAGCGCCATAAAATCAAAACCGATGATAACCTCGTTGCGCCATAAACAGGGGATGTCCCGCTCTAGCAGCCGGATTTTCGACATCGGCTGCAAAGGTCCGAAGTGTGTTGTCGCTAGCTCGGCTAATTGGCCGGGGGCTGACTGCTGTAAATAAAAACGCATCGGATGTTGTTGCAAACGCCGGTAGTCGACACCGTGATCAAGGGCAAACAACTGACAATGTTGTTCCAGCAGTGTGATAGCCGGTAAAAACCGGCTGCGTTGTAAACCGTTGGCGTACAGATCCGCAGGCGCTGAGTTCGAGGTTGCAACCAATACTACTTTCAGCGCGAACAGTTCACGCCACAAGGTGCCAAGCAACATGGCATCGCCGATATCGGTGACGAAAAACTCATCAAAACACAGAATTTGATAACGCGCCGCCCAGGTTTTGGCGATGCGCCGCAGTGGCTCTGGCTGGCCGCTGAGTTGATGTAACTCCTGATGCACCCGCGCCATAAAATGATGAAAATGCAGCCGGATTTTTTGCGTGGTGGCCAGTTGCTGGTAGAACAAATCCATCAGCATGGTTTTGCCTCGACCCACCGGGCCATAAATATACAGGCCTTGGGGCGGCAGGTGGCCTGTCTTGTTGCTCTCGCCAGCTCCATCAAGCTTGCCATCAAGCTGACCGGCCAACACAGCCAGCTGTTGCAGCACTTGCCACTGCGCTTCATCAAAGCGCAGCAGGCCACTTTCGACCTGCTGCTGATAAGACTGCAACATCAATAACTTGCCTTGTTTTTAGGGGGCTTAGTGGACTAAGGCGTCGCACCTTTGCCAATATAACGCTCCAGCCAGCCAGTAAATTCCCGGTACCACAGCAATGAATTATTTGGCTTTAAAATCCAGTGGTTTTCATTGGGGAAATACACCAACCGTGCTTCAACCCCTTTACCTTTGAGCACACCATACAGTTCCAGCCCCTGAGTGACCGGCACCCGGTAATCCAGCTCACCATGTAACACCAGCATCGGTGTCTGGAATTTATCAGCGAACATGGCCGGATTCATTGACTGCATCGACGCGGTATTTTGCCAAGGTGAACCGCCATAAGCTTCAGAGCGATTCTGGGTAATGTCCGATGAGAATTGCCCCATCAGGTTGTAGACGCCGGCGTGGCTGATCAGCGTTTTGTATTTGCTGCTATGACCGGCAACCCAGTTCACCAGATAACCGCCATAACTACCGCCTGCAGCGGCCATCCGGCTTTCGTCGATAAAACCGCGCGACACCATATAGTCAACGGCGGCTTCGGAATCATAAAAAGGTTTGGTGGCGTGATCGCCATGAATTGAGGCGGTAAAAGCTTCACCGAAGCTGCTGGAGCCGTGGAAGTTCGGTTGGATCACTACATAACCGGCAGCGGCAAACACCTGGGAATTCCAGCGATAACCAAAATTGTCGCCAGAGTAGCTATGCGGGCCACCATGCAGCACATTCAGTAACGGCCAGCGTTTATTGGTATCAAAATCAGGCGGATAGGTAATAAACATTTGCACCGGTTTGCCGTCCGAACCGGCAAATGACACTTCTTCCACTTTGCCCCAACTGGTTTGTTGTTGCAGTGCGGTATTGAGCTGGCTGATTTGTTTTAAGGTGCGGCTTTTATTGTCGAGCAGGAAAATTTCCGGCATCTGGCTCATGCTGTGTTGCACCAGCACAAACTGCTGTGGACCGGCCAGCTGGAATTGCTCATTACTGCCCTGACGCAACACTTGTTTCACCGCGCCGCCCTGGGTGGGCACTGAAAACAACGATTGTTTGGCTTTATCGTCAGCCGTGAAATACAGCATGCTGCCGTCTTTGGAGAAATACCAGTCGGTTGGCGACAGATCAACATTGGCGGCCAGCACGGTGGCGGTTTTTTTCGTCAGGTCAAAATGGGTCAGCTTGACGTTGTCATTGTTAAAATCAAGCCGTTTTTGCGCGCCGTACACCAAAGTTTTGCCATCCGAGCTAAACACCGGGTTGCTGTCATCGGCTTGATTGGCGCTGGTGATGTTGTCCGCTTGGCCGCTGCCGTCGGTGCTTAATAAATAGATATCCTGGTTCAGCCGGTTGTACGGAGGCTCGGAACTATTGGCCGACACTGCAATGGTTTTGTTATCCGGCGATAAATCAAACTGCGGGTTCCCCTGCAAATTCATGATTTTATTAAAGCCTGCGGAGAGCTGGCGAATGTCACCGCTTGCCACGTCCAGACTGAAAAATTGCGGGAAACTCCCTTCATCTAAAAAATGGTCCCAAAACCGATAAACCCGGTTTTCACTGATCTTGGCGGTAGTTTTTTGCTTTTTCTCCGCTTCGAGCCTGGTTTTTAATTTGTTAAAATCGCCGTCAAAATCTTTGGGCACTTCGGCCACAAACAAAATCTTTTTGCCATCGTTAAACCAGGTTGGCGCTGTCACTGCAACCGGTAAATCGGTCAGCGCTTTGGCTTCACCGCCAAACACATTGATCAGCATTAACTGATTTTGGTCGGCGCCGCGTTTGGACAGAAATGCCACCTGGCGGCCGTCCGGGCTCCAGGCCGGTTGCGTGTCGTTGTCAGCATGGCTGGTCAGCGCCGTCATCTTGCCACTACCCAGTTCCAGCAACTGTAAATCAGCGTTGCCTTTGTCGGTAGTCAGGTCAAATTTGGTCAGGCTGAATATGGCACGTTGGCCATCCGGCGACACCGTTAAACCAGACGGTCTGGCCACTTGCCAGACTTTTTCGGCGGTAAGTGGGGTAGGCGCGGCGATCGTGGCTGTCGTAAATAATGCTAAAATACTGATCGTGCTGGTGAATTTCATCGTTATCTACCTGAAATTTCAAAAGTGGTTTGTAGCATAGGCGAAGCAGCGGCCAACTGGCAACCCATCCCGCCCGACATGGGATTAACGGATGATACCCTGTGATTAATCAGCTTGTTCCCACAAACGCTGCGACGAATTTTTGAGAACCATTTGTATTCATGTTTATACTAGCGTCTCGAAAGTTGGCGCTGTTTGTCGACAGCCTCAATTGCGCGTTTTTTAAATCAAAGGAGCAACCCATGAAACATGCTGTGCTGGCCTTGTTATTTTCCGGACTCTCGACCTTTTCCGCTATTGCCACTTTTTCTACCCATGCAGCTTCTGCGCAGGTGAATGTCTATTCGGCGCGTCAGGAAGAATTGATTAAGCCGGTGCTGGATAAGTTCAGCGCCCAAACCGGTATTCAAGTGAATTTAATTACCGGTAAGCCTGATGAGCTGATTAGCCGGATGGCCAGTGAAGGGCGCAATAGTCCAGCCGATGTGCTGATTAGCACCGATGTCGGCCGCTTGTACCGGGCACAGACTCAGGGGTTGTTGCAGCCGATTGCTTCGCAAGCTTTGAACGCAGCGATCCCGGCACATTTACGCGATCCAGCGCAGCATTGGTTCGGACTGACGATGCGGGCGCGGCCGGTGCTGTATATTCCAGGCAAAGTAGACCCAAAACAATTATCGACACTGGAAGATTTAGCGTCAGACCAGTGGCGCGGCCGTATTTGTATCCGTTCGTCTGACAATATCTACAACCAGTCGATGCTGGCGGCGATGATTGCCAGTATTGGCGAAGAAAAAACCTTGGCTTTTGCCAAAGGTCTGGTAGCGAATTTTGCGCAGCCGCCCAAAGGTGGTGATCGCGACCAGATTAAAGCCGCAGCGGCTGGGGTTTGTGATATCGCCATCGCCAATACTTATTACCTGGCCGGCATGTTTGACGAACCGGCTGACGCCAAAGCGGCAAAACAAGTGAAAGTGTTTTGGCCTAATCAGAACGACCGTGGCGCACACATTAATATCTCCGGCGCTGGCGTGGCAAAACATGCGCCAAACAAAGCCGCAGCGCAGCAGTTGATCGAGTATATGGTGCAACCTGAAGCGCAAAATTGGTATGCCACTGCCAACCACGAATATCCGGTGTTGGCTGGTGTGAAGTGGAGCCCGGTGCTGGAAAGTTTTGGCACTTTTAAAGCGGATCCGTTGCCGCTGGTGAAACTGGGTGAGCTCAACAGCAAAGCGCTGCTGTTGATGGACCAGGCGGGTTGGAAATAAGCCTGGTGGAGCTTTCTGTTCAAGTATTGGTGCTGACGTTATTGCAACTGTCGGTCGCAGCGGTCAGCTTGCATGCGTTATAACTTAAGTCTGCGGCAACTGCCGTTGCTATTGTTGTGTCTTCTGCTCTGTACACCACTGTTGGTGGTGTTGCAGAGTGCGCTGCAACCGGATTGGCAATTGTGGCAGCATTTAACCAGCACAGTATTGCCGGATTACCTGCAAAATTCTTTGTTGCTGGCATTTGGCGTTGGCACAGGCGCTTTATTCATTGGCACCACTTTGGCCTGGCTGGTGGTTTTTTATCGTTTCCCCGGGCGAAACATCCTGCAGTGGGCATTGTTGCTGCCATTGGCAATGCCAGCCTATATCATTGCTTATACTTACACCGGCCTGTTAGATTTTGCCGGCCCAGTGCAAAGCCTGCTGCGCGAGACCTTCAACTGGCGTTATGGCCAGTATTATTTTCCTGAAATCCGCTCCTTAGGCGGCGCCGTGGTGTTGCTGTCGCTGGTGCTATATCCCTACGTTTATTTGCTGGCGCGCACAGCCTTTGCCGCACAGTCGCAGCGGTTGGCCGAAGCGAGTCTTAGTTTGGGGCTGAACCGCAGACAGCATTTTTTCCGGGTGACCTTGCCGATGGCGCGGCCAGCGCTGGTGACTGGCATGGCGCTGGCGATGATGGAAGCCTTTGCCGACTACGGCACTGTGCAATATTTTGGCGTGCCGACCTTAACCACCGGTATTTTCCGCACCTGGTTTGGCATGGGCCAGCAGCAAGGCGCTGCGCAGCTGGCGGCGCTGTTGTGCAGCATGGTGGTGCTCCTCATTTATCTGGAACTGGCTTCACGTAAACAACTGCATTTTTATTATTCAGGGCAAGCGCACCAACAGGTGCGGTACACACAACTTTCTGGTTTTAAAGCGCTTTTGGCTTTGATACTGGCACTGCTGCCATTGCTGTTGGGTTTTGCCATACCGGCATCGCAACTGGCGCTCTGGGCGCTTGCGCAATGGCCAACGCTATTTAGTGCCGAATTTGGCCGCTTGTTGTGGCACAGCTTTAGTCTGGCGCTGGGCTCTGCTGTACTCGTGGTTTCGCTGGCGCTGCTGCTGGCTTATGGCATGCGGCTGCATAAACATTGGCTGGTGCAGCTGATGGTGCGGATGTCGGGCATGGGTTATGCCATTCCCGGCACGGTGATTGCGATTGGCGTGATGTTGCCGCTGGGTGCGGTCGATAATCAGCTCGATTTATGGCTGGAGCAGCAGTTTGGTATTCGCAGCGGCTTATTGTTTTCCGGGACTTTGTTTGCATTATTGCTGGCCTATGCGGTGCGTTTTCTGGCGGTGGCGTTGCAAGGCATTGAAGCCGGGCTCGGGCAAATAAAGCCCAGCATGGATCAAGCGGCGCGATCCTTAGGTCTGAATGCGCGGCAAGTGTTGTGGCGGGTACACGTGCCGTTATTACGCGGCTCGGTGCTCAGCGCGCTCTTGCTGGTGTTTGTCGATGTGCTGAAAGAACTGCCGGCAACGTTGTTACTGCGGCCATTTAATTTTAATACCTTAGCGGTGCGCAGTTTTGAGCTGGCATCCGACGAGCGCTTGGCGGCAGCCGCTTTGCCTGCTTTAACCATAGTTCTGGTCGGGTTGGTGCCGGTAATGTTGCTGGCAAAAGCACTGGATAAAACACCGAACAAGGAATAACCATGTTACAGCTGCAGCAGGTCAGTGTTGCTTATCAATCATCGCAGGTGGTCAAAGCCATCAGTTTTACGCTACAAGCCGGTGAAATAGGCTGTCTGGTCGGCCCGTCCGGTTCCGGTAAAACCAGTTTGCTGCGTGCCATCGCCGGTTTTGAACCGGTGAGTCAGGGCCAGGTGCTGGTCGCGGGCGAAGTTGTTAGTGCGCTGGGTGTGCAGCAAAACCCGGAGCAACGTCAAATTGGCGTGGTGTTTCAGGATTACGCGTTGTTCCCGCATTTAACCGTGGGCGACAATATCTGTTTTGGCTTGTGGCGCCAACCGAAAGCACAACAACAGCAAAAAATGCAGCAACTGCTACAGCTGGTTGGGTTATCCGGTATGGCGGGGCGTTATATTCATCAGCTGTCGGGTGGTCAGCAACAGCGGGTGGCGCTGGCCCGCGCTTTGGCGCCAGAGCCGCGGTTATTGCTGTTGGATGAACCATTTTCCGGTTTAGATGCAGACCTACGCGACAGCCTAGCGCGGGATATCCGTGGCATTTTAAAGCAGCTGAATATTACAGCGGTGATGGTGACTCACGACCAGCACGAAGCTTTTGCCATGGCCGACTGGATTGGCGTGATGGCGCACGGCAGCTTGCAACAATGGGGCACGCCGTATCAGCTGTATCATCAACCGGCCAACCGTTTTGTCGCCGATTTTATCGGTCAGGGCGATTTGATCCGCGGTGACATGCTCGATGGATTTCAGGTGAAAACTTGTCTTGGCGTGTTCCAACAACCGCAGCACACCGGCTTCGACGCAGGCTGCGCCGTCGATGTATTGGTACGACCGGATGATATTCTGCATGACGATGCCAGTCCGCTACGGGCAAAAGTGCTGAGCCGGGCTTTTCGGGGCGCTCATATGTTGTATCAGCTGCAGGTGGGAGACTTTGCACAAGGCTCAAATGAGCAGATCAGCTGCCTGGCGCCGAGCCACCACCAGCATCAACTGGGTGAAATGATTGGCATCCGCGTGCAAATTGATGATTTGGTTTGTTTTGCCAGAACAGTGAATCAGGCCTAAATCCAGACGCAACCATCGCCGTTATTGCTCGTTCAGATAACGCTGATAGATATCAGAGCCTTTATGTACTGCCAGTTGTTCCCATAACAACGTGGCCAAAGCTTGTTGTCTTTGATAAAAATCGACACTGAATACCAGATAACCGGTGTTGCTATAAAGCGGCGGATAAAGCACTTTTAAGCCACGCTCTACAATAAAACTGGAGATAAAAGGTTGACCATTGATATTGCATAAAGTGGTGACGGCGTTAATGCGGCCTTTTTTCAGCAAGTCTAAATCCATGGTGCCGGACAGGGTGTAGTGCATCTGAAACTTCTGTCCGACCGGGCTGGTGATGGCGGCATAACCCAGCGGTCGGCCAATCACAATTTCATTACCACCAATAATCTGCTTGCCATCCCAACTCCATTCGGCGTCTTCACGACTGACCAAGCAAGTTTGATGTTCGGCAAATGCGCGTTTGGGATCAGGCTGTTGTTGCAACAGTGGATACCGGACAAACTCGGCCCGCTCCGGATGATAACTGGCGATGATGGCGTCGACTTCGTTATTCGCCATCGCTGCCAGACAGCGTTTCCAGGGCATCCGCACCAGTTCTAGCTGCAGTTGCGGCACCTTTTGCATTAATAATTTTAAATGTTCGATACTCGCGCCAGGCCGATCGGCCGGGATCAGGGCACCACTGCCCAGATAATAGGGAAACAGGACTTTATCTTCATAACAAAATTTCAGCGGCACCGTCGCAAGCGCAGTGCTACTAAACAGCAACAAGCCAAGCAGGCTAGATCCAATCAGACTACATACATGCATACAACAGGAAAAGATAAGACTCAGATGGTGGTTATTATAGCTGGGTTCTGTCCGAATAAACTGAATGTTCCGCCGCAAAAGGAATGTTCAACATTAAGCTCATCACTGATCCGCTATCTTAGAAAGCTTCAGGGTTGGAATTAATTACAGTTTAAGCGCCGCTAAACGGTTTCGGCTGGCAAATTAGGCTATGCTGGTCGATGAGGGCTCCGTTACTGTAACAATTCAGATCCCCCAGCCGTCATCATCACAAGCCACGGACGTTTCATGCCTGACTTTGCCAGTCATCCGTTTGCTTGTCTGCCTCAAAGCCAAAATAGGAATCGCTATGACCTTAATTAAGAAGTTAATGTTGTCGTTTGGAATTGTATTGTTGTTAGTCTTATTATCGACTTTGGCCTCTTTAAGCAGCATGCAAAAAATGCAGACCGCGGTTGAGCTGAATGAACAGACCTATGATGTTATCCGCACAGGAACCTTACTAGCGGCAGATTTAATGAACATTGAATCCGGGCAACGCGGTTTTGTGATCACCGGTCAGGAAAGCTTTTTAGCTCCTTACTTTGACGGTAAAAAAGGCGCCGAGGCCGAACTTTCACAACTAAAACACTATATGCGCGGTAATACTGCGCAGTCCGCTTTGGTCGATGATATCGAAGAACAGTACCAACAGTGGCTCGAAAATGCGATTGAGCCTGCGGTAACTCAGCGTCGCGACGCGGGTGATGATCCGGTGAAACGCCAGCAGGTGATTGCATTTGTGTCTGAAGGCAAAGGCAAAATGTATATGGATAAAATCCGCGCCGAGCTGGACGAATTTATGGATGTGGAGCGGGCTCAGCTGAAAACCCGCAGCACTGATGCTGCTGCGGCAAAAAGCCTGGCTTTTACCAGTTTGATTGTTGGCGGTGTACTGATTTTAGTGGTCGCCATTGGCATGGCAATTTATATGAAAAACACCCTGCAACAACGGCTCGCGGTGGCGAAAAATCTGGTGGCGGCAGTCGCAGGTGGGCGCCTAAACAACCGCATCGATAGCAGCGGTGGTGATGAAGTTGCCGAATTGCTGGCGGGGCTTGATGTGATGCAAACCCAGCTTTGTCAGTTACTGGGCGAAATTAAACATGCGGCTGGCGAATTAAGTTCAGCCAGTTCAGTGGTCGCTTCAACCGCTGAAGAGCTCAATGCCTCTGCCAATGAACAATCGCGGGCTTCATCGTCGATTGCAGCAGCGGTGGAAGAGCTGAGTGTCAGTATTAATCATGTGTCCGGCAGTTCATCAGAAGCACATCAAATTGCCACCGATTCCGGTAAGCGTGCCGAACAAAGCGGCACCGTGATTAACAATACCGTGGCCAGTATGGAGCGGATTGCCGTGGTGGTGCGCACGGCGTCGAACCGGATGGAAGAGCTGGGGAAACAGTCCGAACAAATTTCCAATATTGTTAGTGTCATCAAAGGTATTGCCGACCAAACCAACTTACTGGCACTCAATGCGGCGATAGAAGCGGCGCGAGCTGGTGAACAAGGCCGTGGTTTTGCGGTGGTGGCCGATGAAGTGCGGATGCTAGCGCAGCGGACCACCCAATCAACTAGCGAAATTTCCGGCATGATTGGGCTGATTTTATCCGGTACTTCTGATGCCGTTGGCCAAATGGGCACCGGCGTGGTGCAAGTAAATCAAGGCGTGGAGCTGGCGGCGCAAGCGGGCAGCGCCATCGCGGAAATTCAACAAAGCTTTAAGCAAGTGCTAAGCGTGATTGAGCAAATTTCGTTAAGTCTGAATGAGCAAAATGCGGCCAGTCAGGAAGTAGCTGGGCATATCGAGCGAATTGCCGGTATGTCGGCGCAAAATAGCGAAGCGACTCAGCACAGCAGCAAAGTCGCGCATGAGTTAAAAGCCTTATCCAGCGGGCTGACACAGGCGGTTTCGCGTTTTACGCTGTAATAAAAAAGCGACCAGGCTGAAGGCATCAGTCTGGTCGCAACTGGCAGGGAGTTGCCAAAACAACAGAGCCGCAAAACTAAGCCGTCAAACAAAGCAGAACAACAAAGCACCATGATAATCAACATTAAGGCTGTGTCAGAAACTCTGCCAGCTGCGAACCCACCGCCTGAATCCCCAAAACCCCATCTAAATGACCCCATTGCCCCGGAATTTCCGTGAGCGTCGCCTGATTTCCCGTAGCTTGCAGCTGTTGTTGACTAAGTTTTGCCATTGCTGGCGGCAATAATAAGTCACCGGTGGCAGGTAAAAATAAAGTTTTGGCTTTGATTTGTCTGATACTTTGTTGCCAGTTATCGCCCATTCCGGCGCGCCATAGTTGCGATGCGCGTACCAGATACAGCAAATGATTAGCGTCCTGCTGCACCGCCCTTAATTTGGCTTGTGCCAGCAGCTGTTGCCAGGCCAGTGGCTCGGCCAGAATATCCTGATGCGCGGCAGCATCCGTTGCTATGTCTGGATAGCGGCTGTTAAAACCTTGTGGGTTGGAGGCATCCTGAGTGATATACGCCAATGCACGGGCGAGGCCTGCTTCCGGTTGCTGCGTTTTACCGTAATAATCACCTTGTTGCCAGTGTGGGTCGTTTTTAATGGGTTGCGCCCAACGCTCCAATCGCACTGCGGTCCAGGCGTCGATATAGGCAGTGCCAATGGCCGGCACTAACCGCTGCACCCGTTCCGGGTAAACAGTGGCCCATTCAATCGCCTGAAAGGAACCCATCGAAGGCCCAATCACTGCATAGAGTTTGTTGATACCAAGGCTATCGAGCAAAGCACGCTGCACTTCAACAAAATCACGGATCGTCACGACCGGAAAGCTCAGCCCATAGGGCTTGCCGGTTGCGGGGTTGATCGTTGCCGGACCTGTGGTAATGACATGAGGGTCTTTGACATTCGCATTGACCAAAGTATCGCTGCTGATAACATAAAACTTATTCGTATCAATGGCTTTGCCCGGGCCAATAATGGCGTCCCAATAGCCTGGTACTGCGTCTTGAGGCAGATATTTACCAGCGGCATGCGAAGTGCCGGAAAAATAATGAGTGATCAGAATGACGTTGGATTTATCGGCGTTGAGTTTGCCATAGGCTTCCCAGCCAACCCGCACTTTGCTGATGGTTTGCTGGTTTTGGGTTCTAAAGTTACTGATTTCAAAGGCTTGTTTTTTGACTAACAAAGGTTCTGCCGCGGCGGCCTGGAACATAAACAGCAGCAGCGACAGATTCAGTAACAACGCCAGAGTCAGCCAAAAACCGGGTTTTGCAATACGATGTTGCTTTGCAAGATCAAACGAGCACATATAAACAGACATCAGCAACTCCGGTTAAAACAATTCAAATAAACCAATCGCCAGCAAAGTGCCAAACAGCGGCACAATCACCGTCACAATCGCCACCGGGCCATAAGCATTTTGGTGCGATTCACCACAGATAGCACGAATAGTGGTCACCACATAACCGTTATGCGGCAGTGAATCCAAAGCGCCTGATGAAATGGCGACCACCCGGTGCAATTGTTCGGCGTCCACTCCTCGTTCGAGATAAGTCGGGGCGATTTCTGGTAGTGCAATCACTTGTCCACCGGAGGCAGAGCCAGTGATACCGGCGATCACGCTGACGGCAACAGCAGCGCCTAACAGTTCAGGGCCCGGCAGATGGGTCATTTGTTGCACCACGGCATCAAAGGCCGGCGTTAACTTGGCGACGCTACCAAAACCGACCACAGCGGCGGTGTTGCCTATCGCCATTAACGCGCCGGTGACACCATCATTCAGTGCTTTGTCCAGGTTCTGCACATACCGTCGATTTAATAAATACAAGGTCAGTACGCCACCGCTAAGAGCAACAATGAGCGCCGCTTGTTGCAGACTATGATGCAGCCAGTTGGATAAACCCAGCACCACCAACAATGGAATAATCCCCAGCATTGGATGCGGCAGCGCACGGCCACCGACGATTGGGTCGCTGTCGCGTCCTTCAAACTTTTCACCCTTGGCGACGGCGTTGTTAATCATATTGCGCAGCCAGGCATAACCAACTGCGGCCATAAAAATTGCGACGACTAAGCTGACTTCCCAGCCGGCATAAGGTGAGGTTTTTAAATATTGGATCGGGATCCAGTTTTGAATTTCCGGCGAACCGGCTGAGGTCATGGTGAAGGTCACCGAACCCAAGCCAAGGGCGGCCGGAATAAACCGCCTCGGTAGATTGGCGTCTTTAAATAAACTCACCGCCATCGGGTACGCCGAAAACGCCACCACAAACACGCTGACGCCACCATAAGTGAGCACCGCACAGGCTAAAACGACTGCCGCCACGGCGTGGGCTTTCCCCAGTTTGTTGATGATCGCGAGCGCCACCGCATCAGCAGCGCCGGTATGTTCCATCAGTTTGCCGAACAAAGAACCTAATAAAAACATTAAAAACCAGGCGCTGACAAAACCAGCAAAACCATTCATATAACCGTGGATAAAATCAGTGCTACCAGCCGTCTGCCAGAATGGAATACCATTGGTCACCGCCACCAGCAAGGCACAGAGCGGCGCCAGAATAAACAGGTTAAACCCACGCATGGTCAGCAAAATCAGCAGCAATAAACCCGCCAGCAGACCTGCCATGCCAAGCATCGAACCCAGAGCAGCATCGAGCATAAAAACATCCTTCTTCGCTTTTTCTGCAGTCTGATCTATCCGCCTTCACATCTCTATAGTACTAAGGTACAGATTAACATTTGGTCAGATAGGCCTAAAGTAGAGACAACAATCCCCTTCATCATTGAAGCTGCAGGGTTGTTGACTTCGTGCTTTCGCCCCAGTCACATAGGACAACTATGCTCCTGGGGTCTCAATCACTTGTCGCCTACCTGCAACTTCAATGATTTTGGGTATACACCTCACAACCAAATACGTTTTTACCAAAAATTGAACCAAACATAATTTACAAATAAGATAGCCGATCAGCAGGAGAAGCCTTATGGCCCATAACAATAACAAAGCCTTACAACCTACTTTACTCGCCGTTGCCATCAGTTGTGTGCTGTTTGGCGCGGCATTACCAGCCGCTGCCCAGCAACAAGCAGCAGCCAAAGACAAAGAGTCTGCCGCGCTGGAAGTGATCCAGGTCACAGCCCGGCGCACTGCCGAAAATCTACAAACGGTGCCGGTTGCCGTCACATCCATCGGTGCTGAAGACTTAAAACAAAAAGGCATTGAGAACATCACTTCAGTGCAGCAGTACTCGCCGAATACCACGTTACAAGTGTCGCGTGGCACCAACAGCACCTTAACAGCGTACATTCGCGGCATCGGCCAGCAAGATCCGCTGTGGGGTTTTGAACCAGGTGTCGGTATTTATATCGACGACGTCTATATGGCGCGGCCACAAGGCGCAGCGTTGGATATTTATGACGTGGAACGCATCGAAGTATTGCGCGGCCCACAAGGGACTTTATACGGCCGCAACACCATTGGTGGTGCGGTGAAATATGTCACCAAAGCACTGAGTGGCGATAATGAATTCGCGGTGCGTGGTACTTTAGGCAGTTACGGCCAACAAGATTTAAAACTGTCCGGTCAAACCGCCATTACCGACAAACTGTTTATCGGCGCTGCCGGTGCTGTTTATCAACGTGATGGTTTTGGTACTTATTTAAATACCGGCGCGGAAAACTACGATAAAGATATCGTCACCGGTCGCATCAGCCTGCAATATCAGGCTATGGATAATTTACGGTTTGCCTTTGCCGCCGATGACACTCAGGATGATTCAAATTCCAAAGGTGGCCATCGTCTGACACCAAGTTTACTGACCAAAGAAGCGCCACCAAGCAACGTCTTTGATTCCAATACCTCAATGCCGGAAGACAACTCGGTCGAAACCAGCGGTCAGTCATTGACCATGACCTGGGATGTCAATGCCGACTGGACCATCAAAGCAGTCTCGGCGAAACGTGAAGGCGTGACGGACACCAATATCGACTTTGACTCGACCCGTTTAGCCTCGTTAGACGTGCCGGCGTTTTATGAAGACGAACAAACCTCGCACGAGCTGCAGTTCCTGTACAACAGCGATAAATTGAAATTTGCTTCTGGTCTGTATAGCTTTAACGGCGAAGCTTGTGGCGCTTTTGGCACTGTAATCGTTGCCGGTGCTGGTGTGACGGTGGAAAACGGGGGTTGTGTCGATACCGATTCCATCGCCGCTTATGCACAAGGCTCTTACCAGTACAGTGACCAGTGGTCCTTCACCTTGGGTGGTCGTTACACCAAAGATGACAAAGACGCCAATGTGTTCCGCTTTATGTACTTAGGCAACAAACACCCACGGGTCAGTGGCGGCACGGTGTTACAGGTGCAAACGAACTTCGAAAACAGCGCCAGCTTTAATCATTTTTCACCCCGGGTGGGCTTTGAATTTCAGGCGACTGACAGCGTGATGTATTACGGCAGCTACACCGACGGTTTTAAATCCGGTGGTTTTGATATGCGCGCGGTGAAAAGCTTAAACCCAAGCGCCGATCAGCCATACCAGCCAGAAACAGTCGATACCTTTGAATTGGGTGTCAAAAGTGAATGGTTTGAACGTCGGCTGCGCTTAAACGCCGCAGTGTTCAGCTCGGCTTATGATGATATGCAAGTGACAGTACAGCGCGCTGTTGGCAATAATGTCGCTTCACAAGTGCTCAATGCTGCCAGTGCCAGTATTGATGGTCTGGAGCTGGAAGCAACACTCGCAGCAACAGATGCGTTGCAACTGAATCTGATTGTCGGCTACACCGACGCCAATTTTGATGAAGTACGGGTGTTTGATATTCCGTCGCAATCAGTGATTGATGTTTCTAACCTGTGGTCATTCGCCAACACGCCAAAACTCACCGGTACTTTTGGTGGTAAGTATGTGATGGAAGTGGGCGGTGGCGAGCTGGTGCTCAACGCGGCAATGTCACACCGCAGCGACACGCAGATTTTCGAACTGCCTTCGATGCTGGATTTTGGCAGCTACACCTTGTTTAACGCCGGTGCCACCTGGTATGCCCCGGACGGTCACTGGGATGTGTCACTGCAGGGTCGTAACTTAGGCAATAAAGAAGTACGGATTGCCGGTTACAACTTTGCACTGCTCGCTGGCGAGCAAACCATTACCGGTTATTACGCTGATCCACGGACTGTGAGCTTGTCTGTTGGCTACCGGTTCTAACACTGGTTTTAATACCGGTTCTAAAAACATGTTGCCGGGGCACGAGCCCCGGTTCATGATGCTTGTTGTCCCGAACTTACCAGACGGCCACTGATGATTGCCATTATTGCTGACGACCACCCGCTGTTTCGTGTTGCCCTGTCACAAGCGTTGCAAACTATTCTTGGACCTTCGGCCGAGCTGTTCCAGGCCCATAGTATGGCGCAGCTGTGGCCACTGCTTCGCACCAACCCCGATACCCAGCTGATTTTACTGGATTTAAAACTACCGGATGCCGAAGGTTTTGCCGGCCTGACCGCACTTCGTACCGAATATCCGGATATCAGCGTGTTGATGGTGTCGGCGATTGAAGATCCCGCCGTGATTAAACAAGCCTTGCAACTAGGCGCAGCTGCATATTTACCTAAATCAGCACCACTGGAAGTGTTGTCCGATGCGGTGGCGGCGGTGCTGAACGGTGATCGCTGGTTACCGGCGGAACTGCAAACTGCCGTGGCGCAGGCCAAAGATTTGATTGACCAGGATTTTGCCAGTCGCCTGGAACAGCTGACCCCACAGCAATTTCGGGTGCTGAAGATGATTGCCGATGGCTTGCTGAATAAACAAATCGCCTATGAAATGAATGTGCAGGAAACCACCGTTAAGCAACATGTGTCGGCGATTTTGCGCAAACTGGAAGTCAATAACCGCACTTTGGCCGGTATTTTATTTGAAAAACTAAAACTGCCGGACAACCTCTAACGGCTGTTCGCTGGTCGTAAAAGACCCGGCTCAATCGCGGATGAAATTTCTACTAAAGGGTTCACTGTCTGCGGCATTAGCTGCTAAGGTAGGTTTTTAGCGGGCCTAAGTCCGCCTCCTGATTTTTGTGGTAGGTTGAAATTTGTGATGAGCGGTAACGCAGAACCAGCGGTAGCAGCGAATTCCCAGTCCGGAAGATTGATGCAGTTATTGCAGCGGTCGGCGCTGTGCCGAGATCTGGCTTTGTTATTGTTATGGTTATTGGTCTGGCAGTGTGGCCGGTTAGTCGAATATACCGAACATGCCAGTGTCTGGTTTCCAAGTGCTGGTCTGACGTTCGCTGCAATGTTAGTGCTAGGACTGCGGGCAATTCCGGCACTGCTGATCGCATGTGTGCTGATTACCTTTTTTAGCGTGCAGTTATATCAGTTACCCCTGAATTTTAATCAAACGCTGCAAGCCGGTTTGCTGTTTGGGCTCGCGCATATCCTACCCTATGGTGTTGGTGCCTGGTTATTGCGGGTGCTGGCAAGTCGGGGGCAACGGCACTTTCCAAAACTGGTGCTGCAATTTTTACTCATCGCCGCTGGCAGTGCCTTGGCTGCTTCGGTGCTGGTAATCGTGCAGCTGGTGCTGTGCCGGATGTTGCCATTCAGTCAGGTTGAAAGCACCTGGTTGCCGTTCTGGATTGGCGATTTAGCTGGGGTGGTGGTAATTGCCCCTTTGCTGTTTGCGGTGCTGACGCGGTTTAAACCTTCGGCGTTGTTTCGCTTAACCGATGTCGCCGGGCTGCAACAACTGCGTTGGAGCCGACGGGTCAGTGTCAAAATCCTGCTCAATATTGCCTTGCTGACGGCAGTGATGTTCCTGGTCAAACTGACCCATTCGGCCAATAGTGCCTTTGCGATCTTTTTTCTGCTGATCCCGCATATGTGGCTTGCCTGCACCGAATCTGCTTTTGTGAATGTGATCAGCGTCGCCATCAGCAGTACGCTGATTGTGCTTTGGGTGCATTTGTTTGGTTTGATGGAATTTGTGATGGTGTACCAGTTTGCGGTGACGGTGATTGCCGCCAACACCTTATTTGGTCTGTCGTTACCGGCGCTGATTGAAGACAACATCCGGCTACGGCAAGTGGCGTTTACCGACAGCCTGACCCAAACCGCCACCCGCGAATGGCTGGAACAACAAGCCGGTCTGGAGATTTTGCGGCATCAGCACACCGGTTTACCGCTGTCGCTGGTGTTATTTGATGTTGATCACTTTAAACAGATTAACGACGCATATGGCCATCAAGTTGGCGATCAGGCGTTGGCCACTGTCTGCCAGATCACCCGGCACTATTTGCGTCCCAGCGATTTGCTGGCGCGTTATGGTGGCGATGAGTTTGTGCTGTTGTTACCCGATACCAGTGCCGAAGCTGCCGCGTTGATTGCCGGGCGGATCCTGGCGCAGTTACGGCTGGTCAGGATTGCCGATTTAACCCAGATCAGCGCCAGTTTTGGCGTCAGTCAGTATCAACCGGGCCAGGACTACAGCAGCTTATTCGCGCAGGCAGATAAAGCGCTGTACCAGGCCAAGCAACAAGGGCGGGATCAGGTGCAGCTTTATGCCGAAGCTGTGGTGCCGTCAGCCACCTAACAGATCGTCGGCAATTGGCTGATAACTATCGGCGCTATTAATAAGCGCATGTGCTGTCAGGCCAGGTACGCCATACACAGTGCTTTTGCATTGAAAACGTTGGCGGATGGCCTGTAGCAATAAGTCAAAATCACCATCACCAGACAACAACACAATTTCATCAACTGCTTCAGCTTGTTGCAGCACATCAATGGTGATGCCGACATCCCAATCGCCCTTGGCGCTGCCATCGCTGCGCTGAATAAATGGTTTCAGTTTAACGGTAAAACCGATGTGGCGCAGGGCGTCCTGAAACTTACGTTGTTGGTCATCCGCTCTGTCAATGGCATAAGCAGTCGCCTGTACAATATCGCCCTGATGCTGCAATTGTTGCCAGAAACGACGGTAGTTAAACTGTCTGCCATAAGCCTGGCGACAGGTGTAATAGATGTTTTGTACATCCACAAACACAGCGATTTTTTTCAACAACAACACCTGCAACAAATAACCTTCTGTTGCCGACTATAGCATGGAAGAGCGCGCCGTCAGCCTTTAGTTATGCCGGGGGGGTGATGTTGAACTTAAGTGCTGCGCCTTATTCAAGCTGAACCGAAGGCACAGCAGCGCGGATTTTCAGCTGAAAATCTGCTACAGTGTCAGCTGTTTTTTGACTTCGTCACTGCAATATTGCAGTGCACCCTTTTCAGGATATCGTTGTGACCAATAACCAGACTTTACGCCGGCTGCGTTACGCCTTTGATTTTAACGACAGTACGATGATCAAGATTTTTGCGCACGGTGGCCTTGAAGTCAGCCGCGCCCAAATCAGTGACTGGCTGAAAAAAGACGATGACGCTGCTTTTGTCGCGATTGCCGATCCTGAGTTGGCGATATTTCTGAATGGTCTGATTATCGAAAAACGTGGTCGCAAAGATGGTCCACAACCAGAACCAGAGCAAAAACTGAATCACAACATTGTGTTTCGAAAACTGAAAATCGCGTTGGATTTAAAAGATGAAGATATTCTGGCGTTGTTGTTACTGTCAGATTTTCGCTTAAGCAAACACGAACTGAGCGCATTTTTCCGCCGGCCGGATCATCACCATTTCCGCGCTTGTCAGGATCAGGTGTTACGCAACTTTATCAAAGGCGTGCAGCTGAAATTCCGCCAAGATAGTGAAGACTAAAACCGAAGAAAAGGTTTTAAAAAGCAGCATAAAAAAAGCCCCGGCACAGTGGGCGGGGCAAAAAGCCTTGTGATGGATATACCCTTCATCCTTGAAGATTAGGGGGGGTTGGCCGCCTTCACGAACCCCAGTCACATAGAACAGCTATGCTCCTGGGGCTTCGTTCAGTTGCCGCCTACCCGAATCTCCAATGATTTTGGGTATACGCTACTACATCACCAGTGCTCGTACGTCAGTGTCTGATAAATTCTGCTGCAGAACTGTGAAACTGCAGCAGCGATCAGCAAGTTACGGAACAAGGCCATAGTACCTGACGAGTGCTCATAAGATAAAATCGAATATACCTGACAGTTAATCAGTTAAAACCTGCGCTGCGGGATCATCTTCTTCATGTAGCCATTCCCGCCAAATCGCCACCAGCAAAGCCATTAACACCGGGCCAATAAATAACCCGACCATGCCCATGGTTTGCACACCGCCGATCAGGCCAAAAAAGGTCGGTAAAAATGGCAGTTTCACCGGGCCGCCAACCAGGTTGGGCCTGATGGTTTTATCGACAATAAACAGCTCGATACTGCCCCATAAAAATAAGCCCACACCCGCGGTCAAATCGCCGGTGCCCACCAGATACACCGAAAGCAACGTAAAGGCCAGCGGCGCACCGCCCGGGATCAATGCCATAAAGCCGGTCAGGACGCCAAAAGCCACCGGCGACGGCACGCCGGCAATCCAATATGCGGTACCGAGCACCAATCCTTCACCAATGGCGATAATGGTCATGCCAATGACCGTCGAGCTGACCGTTGCCGGCACCACACGGGAAAAACGATTCCAGCGACTGGGTAAAATCCGCTCGCCGACGGTATCGAGCTGACAAGCCAGGCGCTCACCGTCTTTATAAAGGAAAAATAAGGTGATCAGCATAAACAACAAAGTTAGGAATAAACCGGCAGTGTTCCAGCCAAAGGTCAGCACCCAACGTGAAATGCCACCGAGTTGCTCGCCGCTAATCATACTGATGACTTGTCCGAGCTGATGCGGCTGGCCCAAATACAATTGCCATTGTTCGGCCAGGGTTTCACCAACCCAGGGCAGGGCGTTGATCCAGGCAGGCACCGGCGAGCCATATTCATTGACGCTGGTCAGCCAGAAAATCCAGCCACGAATTTCGTCCATCGCATACGAAAATACCAACGCCAGCGGGATCACCAGACCAATCACCATCAGGATCAGCGCAACAGTGGCTGCCAGCATTGAGCTCTCGCGGCAATAGTGTTTTAACCTTGAAAATAGCGGCCAACTGGCAAAACAGATGATCAGCGCAGCCAGTACCGGCACCAGAAAACCAATAAAGAAAAACACCCCGGCCGCCAGAATAAGCACTAATAAAGCACGGCTAATAGCGGTATTGCTGACAATTTGTGACATCAAAAAGCTCCTGCGGCGAACAAAGCGAGGGCGAGAATATTCAGAGTAACATCTTCATCGACCTTTCGCTTAAAACGAAGCGTTCTATCAGTGTTTTTGCGAGGCAGATTGCAATGTAAACATGCATTTAAAGGCTTTTATGCTGGTGGAATGTTAAAAGCTAAATTGGCATATTGCGATGCTCGCTTCCCGACAAATAACCTTATATACCCGCTTAGCAAAACTAGTTGCTGCTACACCCAGACATTTGTAATTATTTGGGCGTAGCTTGTATTGTAGTGCGGAGTCCGTGCTGGCTAACTTGCTCAACCATCGAACTAAACGCTGGTTGAACCAGCATCATGGCTCCGGGCTTGGTAAAATGACTGGTATCCCACTGCACAGGTATTTGGCTGGCAGTCAACGTATGGCATTGATCGTTCGGGCATAGCTGCTGATAGAGCGATATGTAACCCGCTCCCATCGCTGGAATTTCAGCCTGATAATCACTATCTAGCCGCTTTATTTTTTGATAATTACTGAATTGTTGTGCAAGTTGCACCGGAGGGTAATTACTCAATAGTCTTGGTAACGCCTGTGAATACTGAATACTTGGACCTACGACAAATACTGGTGCATAGGTTTTTAACAATGTTACCGTCTGCTGCATTTTTTGTAGATCATCTTTGTTCCACAAGGCCGCTAACACGATGCCATCAACAGACAACCCTGAATTTAGCTGTTGATGATATAACCACTCCATCAGGCCGACGCAATGTTTCCGGCCTGTAAGGGGGATCAGTGGTTTACAGCCCGATGCAGAAACCTGGAGTACATTGACCTGTGGGAAAAGTTGTTGGAACGCACTATAAAGATGAGCGGAGTGGCTGTCACCGACCAGCAACACATTAGGTTTTTCATCGGATAATGTCAGACAGCTTTCAGTATTAAATTCTAAAAAGCTGGTGGACGCGTTGGTTAAAAAACACTGCTGACGCCGGTAGTCGCTACTGTCGTAATTCAGGAAAGACGCAAACCGCACTTGTTCTGCGCTGAATCGTTGCGGAAAACCTTGCTGCAGATAGATCAGAAAGGCCAGCACAAAGAGTGCAGCGAAACAACAGCACCCGATGACTCTTGGGGCTCGATAAAGGTGTTTACCGGCAAGCCGTCCACGATTGCGAAATGGTTGTTCGATGAAATACCAGCTTAAATAACCGACGAAGATTGACAGAAATAGCAGCAGGAACACTTTTGCCAAGTTGATTTGTGCCGTGATGGCGAGCTTGTAATAAACGATAATTGGCCAGTGCCACAGATAAATGGAGTATGAAGCGTTTCCTAAAATGACCATCATCCGGTTACTTAGCAGCAGATTCAGAATTGCACTTTGATGTGCGCAGTAAAGCAGCAGCATTGTTGCAATCGTGGGGATTAACGATGGCCAGCCAGGGGATGGCGTCGCTTTATTGTAAAACCAGAAACAAGCGACCAGAGTAACGAGACTACTGATTGCCAGAGCCGATCGGAATTTAGACGGAGTAGTCAAAGCGGGGAGGTAGCAAGCACAGATCACACCTGCTAAAAACTGATAAAACCGCAATGGTGATAAATAAAATGCTACATCCCGGTCGAAGAAAACCCACCATACTCCGGCAGCAAAGAAAATAAAGGTCAGTAACAGCAGCAATAAAACTTGAGCATAGATCGGTTTTCTCAGCAGCCAGATAAAAAACAGTGGGAAAAACAGGTAATAATGTTCTTCAACAGCTAATGACCATAAATGCAATAATGGGTTGTTTTCGGAAGACTGATCAAAATAACCATCCTGAGTCATCAGCATAAAATTGGTGACGAAAAAAAGTGACCCCACCAAATTCATCGAAAATTGCCGAAGTTCAAACGGTAGCAAAATGATTAGAGCCAACATTGTTGTAACGACTAATAGCACGAATAAGGCCGGTAGCAATCGTTTCAACCGATGTAGGTAAAAATCCAGCAGGTGAAATTTTTGTAGTTTTACTTCGTTGTGTATTTTCAGACTGATCACGTAACCGGAAATAACAAAGAACATATCAACACCCAGATACCCGCCGGTCAGGCTATAAGGGACGATATGAAAAATGACTACTGCCAGTACTGCGATGGCCCGCAGTCCCTGAATATCATGGCGCATGGAGGATCCCGGTTGCTGATAATTGGGTACACGTCAGCTCAAAGATTAAATGATTGATTGCCGCATCGTTCGTTGCGAAACAGAAATTTTCACTGACTTCAACGCGATATTGTTAGGTTCCTTGTGGATTACGTCTAGTTATTTTTTTTAATTGGAACTTTGAAATTGCCCGTCCGAAGGAAGTTGCGGTACTGTGCGACATTCGCTTCCGTGACGCAGCGCTGAAAACGCATCTTCAGGTTGCTTGGGTATATACCCAAAATCATTGAAGATTCGGGTAGGCGACGAGAGAGTGAGACCCCAGGAGCATAGTTGTCCTATGTGACTGGGGCGAACGAGCGAAGGCAACAACCCCGAATCTTCAAGGATGACGGGTATATGTCCATCTTCATTAGCGCAACAGCCGTTGCAGCAATCTTTTTAACGTCGCTGCTTTTAGCGGTTTGAGCATAAAGTGAAAACCGGCATTGAGCGCGTGATCGCGGGTTTGTTGTTGTTGATCGGCCGAGTGGATCACGACCGGGCATTGCACGCCAAAATGTTGCTGTAGCTGCGTAGCAACCTCGACGCCGGTAGCGCCTTGGTCCAGATGATAATCAAACAGTAGTAAATCCGGAGCCGGGCCTTGTTGCAATAACGCAATGGCCTCGCTGGGCTGACTCATCGCCAACACTTCACATTGCCAGCTGCGCAGCAATTCGGCCACAGCGTTTAACAGTTGCGGTTCGTTATCCAATAGCAAAATCCGTTTACCAGCGAAGTTCGCGCCAGGTTCCGGCAAGCGTGTGCTTTGCGGCGTGCTGGTTTGTTGGGTGGTGATTGGCAGCTCTACGGCAAAACAACTACCACGCCCCAGCGTCGATGTTAAGGTCAGCGGATGTTGCAGCAACAAGCTGATGCGTTGACTGATTGCGAGTCCAATGCCTAGCCCTTTGTGATCGGCTTGTGGACCTTGCTGAAATTCCTGGAAAATCTGCCCTTGTACTGCTTCGTCAATGCCGACGCCGGTGTCATGGACCTCTATCCGCAAAGCCGGTTTGCCTGTTGCATCCCGGCAGCGCCGCACGCCCAGCAGAATTTTACCGGAGTTGGTGTAGCGAATGGCGTTACTGACCAGATTCTGTACCACCCGCCTTAATAGCCGCTCATCGGTCAGCACATTAAGCTGACTTGGCCGGTAGTGAAATTGCAGGCCTTTGTCACCGGCCAATAACGCGGCTTCGCGGGCAATTTGATCCAGAATTTGCCGCAGCGCGACAGGCCCTGGTTGCGCCCGCACCACACCTGAATCCAACTTGGTGAGTTCCAGAATACTTGCCAGTAGTTCTTCAGCCGAATTTAAAGAGGCGGCCAGATTTTTACTTAAATCACGCACATTGTCGTCATTTGCTTGTTCGCGGATCAAACCACAAAACAGCGCGGCTGCATTAAACGGTTGTAACAAATCATGGCTGGCGGCGGCGAAAAAACGGTTTTTGCTGGTGGTTTGTTCTTCCAGTTGTTGCTTGGCTTGGGCCAGTTGCTGGTTGAGGAGTTCCAGCTCGCTGGTGCGGCTCAGTACCCGTTGCTCCAGCGTGTCATTACTTTGCTCTAGCTCTTGCTGTACTTCAATAAAGGAGCTGACATCGCTGTAGGTGGTGACAAAACCACCACCCGGCAGCGGGTTGCCTTGCATCTCAAACACCCGGCCATCGGGCTGACGGCGCTGAAATTTATAGCTGCTACCCTGGCGTAAAAAGTTCAGCCTTTTATTGATTTCCTGCGACATCGCCTGTGGATCTAACATCGGCTCCGCTGCGGCGCCTGGGGTTGCTGCCTGGGTAAACCAGCCACGTTCGGCGTTATAACGAATAAGCTCCGCCACTGGTTTACCAACTTCGACCAAACCAGGTGGGTAAGCGAACATTTCCAGATAACGCTGATTCCAGGCCAGAATGCGTAAATCAGCATCAACGACACTGATGCCCATACTGATATTGTCGATGGTGGCACGCAAGAGCGCCTGATTAAACAAAAATACCTGACTGGCTTCATCGACAAAACGCGCGACGGATTCGAGCGGTAACTGACTGTTTTTGCTGGCTGCATTGAGTAGCAGCCGCATCGAAGCCCCACCAACCACCGCTGCCAGTGAACGCTCAACCCCTTGCAATAAATTCGGTGCCGCCAGTTTATCCAGTGCCGGATCGCTGGTTTTCAGATACCGTTGCAACAACTGCCGTGCTTCGCGCTCACCGGCAAAACGGCGCACCAACAAATAACAATCCTGCACCGTCAACTGTGGCACCGGCACAATTTCAGTTTTCAGCGACCGGCGTAAAAAACGGCCACTTTCCAGCCATTCGCCAACACGGGTATTACTCAGCTGACTGACCAACAGCAACATCGCGACATTCACCGATAGACTGAGCAACACACCAAGGCTGACATTATCGAACTGGCCGCCAAACAGCGCCGTGGGTGCCAACCAGCTGACCGCAAACGGGCCTTGCGTCAGCCAGTCCCAATTGAGTAAACCGGCACGCGCTAATTCAGGCAGCAACAAAATATAAGCCCACAGCATAGCGCCACTGCTTAAACCAGCGATGGCGCCCTGTCGATTTACTTTACGGCTGGTAAGGCCCAAAATCAGTGCCGGTGATAACTGTGCGATCAGCGCAAACGCCATCAGTCCCAGCTGGGCTAAACCGGTTTCAGTGCCAATCCAGCGGTAATACAAATACCCCAGCGCCAGCACCGTCAGCATCGAGATCCGGCGTAAGGTGGCGATTTTGATCCTTGGGCTGCCGTCGACTGGTTGTTGTTGGCGATAAATCAACGGTGTCAGTAAATCGTTGGTGATCATTATGCCCAGCACTACGGTGGCGACAATCACCATACTGGTGGCGGCGGAAAACCCACCCAAGTAAGCCAATAGCGCCATATCGGTGCGGTTGGCCGATAACGGCAACTGCAGCACCACTAAATCAATATTGGCGTCTGGTCCTAATAACATCAGACCGGCCAGTGCGATTGGCAGCGTAAACACGCTCATCAGTAATAAATAAATTGGAAACACCAGCCGCGATAAATGCAGATGGCGTAAGTGCTGAATTTCGACAAAATTAACGTGAAACTGCCGTGGTAAACATAAAGTCGCCACAAACCCCAGTAGCACGTGGATCCAATACACCGATGTTGGCAAGGCTTGTTGTTGTAATTGATTCACCGCCTGATGGGTTGCCGCCTGACTGAAAATGCTGCCGATCCCGTCAAACAAACCCCAACAGACAAAAATACCGACGCTGAGTAGTGCCAGCAGTTTCACCAAAGATTCGAAGGCGATGGCGGTCATCAATCCGGGATTGGGTTGATGCGCTTTGGCGCTGCGGCCCACAAACAACATCGCAAAGACTGCCAGCCATAAACTGACGTACAGGCCGGTGTCCTGATACCAATGCAGATTGTCGCCCCTGACCACCAGCGCGTTGATGCTGGTCGACACCGCTTGCAGCTGCAAAGCAATGTAAGGAATGACGGCAGTGAGCACAATCAGCGTGGTGAGTACGGCAAGTAAGCGCGAATGGCCAAAGCGGGTGGCGATAAAGTCGGCGACGGAAGTAATGCGATAACGACGACAAGCAATCGCAATGCGGGCGATCAGGCCAAAGCCAAACCAGAACAGCAGTAAGGACCCGATATAAGTCGGTGGGATCCACCAACCATTCACCGCTGCTTGCGCCGTCACGCCATAAAAAGCCCACGACGTGCAATAAATGGCTAACGCGAAACTAAAAACCCAAGGCGCCAGCGGATGATGGCCGGTAATACGCCGACCCAGCCGACCAACGCTGTACAGCACCACCAGGTACAACAGTGACAAAGCAGCAATGGTGCCGAGGCCAATATGACCCTGCGATAAAATCATCGGCGGCGCTTGTATCATGTAAAGAAGTACCTGATTGTGCCTGAGTTTTTCAGGATTGTCAGCGGGCTGTCCAGCCGCCGTCCAGCACCAGCGTTTGCGCTGTCATATGGCGGGTTGCCGGCTGGCATAAGAACAATGCAGTGGCCGCAATTTCATCCACGCCAATAAAGGCTTTTTGTGGCATTGGCGCCAGCATAATTTGCTCAATCACCTGCTGCTCGGTGAGATTGTGCTCTTTGCACTGTGCGGCAATTTGCGATTCCACCAATGGTGTGCGGACATAAGCCGGGCAAATAGTATTAATGGTGAAGTTGATATCGCCGTTTTCCAGCGCCACGACTTTGCTAAAACCCAATAAACCATGTTTGGCCGCGACATAAGCCGATTTAAACGGTGAAGCAACCAGCGCATGAATAGAACCAATATTGATGATCCGACCAAAATTACGCTCACGCATACCGGGCAGTAACGCTTTGCTGAGCATGGCCGGACCGGTCAGCATCACTTGCAGCAGTTGTTGCCATTTTTGTTCCGGGAAATCTTCCAGTCTGGCAACATGTTGAATGCCGGCATTGTTAATCAGCACATCAACAGCGCCGACAGCGGCTGCGGTTTGTTCAATCGATTGTTGTGAATTTAAATCCAGCAGCACAGCGCTGGCTTGGTGGCCGTTTGCCGTCAGCTCTGCCACTTTACTGTGAACCAGTTCAGCATTTAAATCCGCCAGCATGACTTCGTAACCCGCCTTGGCAAATTCGGTCGCGACCGCAAAACCGATGCCACCACCGCCACCGGTAATTAACACTTTCATTTGGATTTCCTTATTACTAACTGGATCGCGACTCGGGACCTAAGCTTTCGTCGCGTTGATGTCCATCGATGCTAGTGATGGCAAGGGCGAGGTGCAACGCTACTTTAGTGCTATGTCCAAGGCTGTAATCGACCTTGTTGCTGTGGTGCGATTTTAACCAGCTGTACAAATGTCGGGCTGAACATACCTAAATTTCAGCTGAGTTAACCTATACTTTTACCGCTTATCACAAAAAAATAGCATCAGAGCGTCAAACTGGCCGACCAGCTTTGCCAAAGCCAAGTTCTATGCTAGATTGCGTTCAAATAAAAAAATATTAGTTAGGTCAACCAAGCGATTTTAGCCTGAGAAAAACTGCGTTAAGCCACATTTCACTGCCACAGTTGCAGTGAGCTGGTTAAGTTTCCAAGATGCTGCATTGCGACGTTAACCTTGTCCACGAATAACAGTTGGGGATCTGCTGATGCAATCAACCGCTTTAATTACCAATGATGCCGTGGTGCTGGGCTTACTCGCCCTGACGCTCGGTTTTGTGTTTCATACCAGTCAAAGCAGCCATCCAGGTTGGCAGAAGTTTTATAAATATGTGCCTTCGGTGCTGCTGTGTTATTTCATCCCGTCGTTGTTTAATACCTTTGGCATTATTGATGGTGACAGCTCGCAGCTGTACAAAATGGCGTCAGCCTATTTGTTACCAGTGTGTTTGATTCTCTTTACTTTAAGTATTGATTTTAAAGCCATTATGGGTCTTGGTCCTAAGGCGCTGGCGCTGTTTTTAACCGGCACCATTGGCGTTATTTTTGGTGGCCCGTTGGCGCTGGCGACAGTCGGCAGTATTTTCCCGGAACAAATGGGTGGCGAAGGCGCCGATGCAGCATGGCGTGGTATGGCCACGATTGCCGGTAGCTGGATCGGTGGTAGCGCCAACCAGGCGGCGATGAAAGAAGTGTTCCAGCCGAGCGGTGAGATTTTCTCGGTGATGATCACCGTTGATGTGGTTGTTGCGAACTGCTGGATGGCGATTTTGCTGTGGATGGCGGCCAACGCCAATCGTATCGATAAAGCCAATGGCGCCGACACCACCGCGATTGAAGCATTAAAAATTAAAATCGAAAAATATCAGGCAGAAAATTCACGTAATCCAACCACCGCCGATTTGATTAAACTGCTGGCAGTTGGTTTTGGTCTGTCAGGTCTGGCGCATTGGATGACTGATTATATTGTGCCTTATATCAAAACAAATGCCCCGGAACTGGCAATGTATAGCCTGACCAGCAACTTCTTCTGGATTGTGGTGTTAGCGACGACTTTTGGCTTGTTGCTGTCCTTCACTAAAGTGCGCGAATTGGAATCGGTCGGCGCGTCAAAAGTAGGCTCAGTGCTGGTGTATGTGCTGGTCGCGACCATTGGTATGCATATGGATATTACCGCAGTGATGGATTATCCGGTGATGTTCCTGGCGGGCTTTGTCTGGATCAGCTTCCACGGCTTATTGATGTTTGGCATGTTACGTTTACTCAAAGCGCCGGCGTTTTATATGGCGGTTGGTAGTCAGTCGAATATCGGTGGTGCTGCTTCAGCGCCAATCGTAGCGGCAGCCTTCCACCCGGCTTTAGCCCCGGTTGGCGTGTTGCTGGCGGTGCTTGGTTATGCCTTGGGCACTTATGGTGGGTACTTGTCCGCTCTGATGATGCAGATGGTTGCGCCGTAACGCGCGTTAACTCTGCACATTAAAAAAGCCCCGCCTGGCTCATTCAGCGGGGCTTTTTTGTCGGTGCAGCATTATTTTTGGCTCGCGCTGTCAGGCTGGCAACGATTGAAGAGAACGTTCGCAGGTTGGTTGCATGTCGTTTAGTTGCGAGTCGCCGGACAAACGGCTGTCGATTCCCGTACCAACAATTCCGGAATAAATACCGGCTGTTGTTCGGTGTTGGCCAGATGTACCCCAGGCCTGGCATGGCGGAACAGCAATTCGGCTGCCTGCAACGCAATAGTGCTGTTGGGCTGATGCGCCGTGGTCAGTGGCGGCCAGGTCTGGCGCGAGAACGGGCTGTTCTCGAAACCAACAATCGACAACTGCTGCGGAATTTCCACATTCGACAACCGCGCGCTGAATAAGGCGCCAGCGGCGATTTCATCGTTACAGGCAAAAATGGCGGTCGGCTTGTGCCCTAACGCCAGCAAGGTCTTCGCGCCTTTAACACCCGATTCAAACGAATAACTACCCGGCACAATATATTTCGGATTCGCCTGAATACCGCGTTTAGTCAGCGCTGCTTTGAAGCCAGCCAACCGTTCACCACTGGAACTGTGCTCTTCATCACCGCATAAAAAGGCGATGTCGGTGTGACCCAATTCCAGTAAATGATTGGTAATTTTAAAGGCCGCGGTGAAGTCGTCGACCAGCACGCAGTTGGTTAATTTTGGCGATGGGGTCGAGCCAGAGATGATCCGCACAAAGTCCACGCCAATACTGTCGAGGGCTTCGGCGATTTCCGGCATTTCGGAAAACGGTGGCGTCAGCACAATGCCGGCTAAACGCGCATGCTGCACTAAATCAATCACTTCCTGCACAATGCCAACTGACTTGGCGTTGGTTGGGTGGATCAGTAATTCGTAGCCGTGTTTGCGACAGGCTTCCAATAAACCCTTTTGCATATCAATCACATAATAGGCGTTTGGGTTGTCATAAATGTAACCGATGCTATAAGAGCGGGTACTCGCCAAATTCCGGGCTGCTGCATTCGGTTGATAGTTCAGCTGGCTGATGGCCGCCGTCACTTTATCGAGCGTTGCCTGCTTTACCGAAGGCTCATTGTTCATCACCCTGGACACGGTCTTGATCGAAACTCCGGCCAATTTGGCAACGTCATTAATGGTTATTTTCATCCGTTTTACCCTAAACAAAATGTGACGTGGCAGCGGAGCTTAAATGGCTGATTCAGGCTATTATTTTTTCTGTTATGGCCTTAGCTCCTGGGACAAATGACAGCGATGGTCAATTTGTAAGGAAATTTAAACTTAGGGATACATCTTTTTTGTCCGGACGGCAATTATTTATTTATCAAAAATTAAGCAGTAAGCGCATACATGATTTTGTAATGAATATTATTTTCAATTAAATCAATAATTTGTAATTTATGTCGCACCATGAAATCTCAAACCTAAATTAGAAAATTCATAAATACCGAGGGATGACTCAGATCACAGACCTGAAAATTCGGCTAAAATTTCAACGAAAGGGGTTTGCAAATCAAAATCTTTTTGTGTATGTTGAATTTCAATGACAACGCTGTCATTGCAGGACAACAAAAAACACATCGCACACGATAAGAAACAGGAATGGGAGAAGCTCATGTCGCACACTAAAATGAATAAATGTGCATTGGCAGTTAAGCTCGGTTTAGTAGCAGGGGTTGCAGCATTAACAATGCCAGCCTTTGCTCAGCAAGCTGCCGCAGCGAATGATGGTGCCAAAGAACAAAACGTTGAAGTTATCGAAGTCCGTGGTATCCGCCGCTCACTGAGCGATTCACTCAACACCAAACGTTTCGCTGACGCTGTGGTTGACGCGGTTTCTGCAGAAGACATCGGTCAATTACCGGATTCTGACGTCGGTCAGGCGCTGGGCCGTATTGCCGGTGTTACGGTCGGCCGTACTTTTGGTCAGGGCAGCTCGGTCACGATCCGTGGTACTGATCCATTGATGACTTTGACCACCTTAAACGGTCAGAACGTTGCATCAACTGGTTGGTACGACCAAATGAACATCGACCGTTCATTTAACTATTCATTACTGCCACCAGAACTGATCGGTGGCATGGAAGTGTACAAGTCAACTCAGGCAAACCTGGTTGAAGGCGGTATCGGTGGTACTGTTATCGTTAAAACCCGTAAGCCGCTGGACATGTTTGCAAACACTGCATTTGTGTCGGTGAAAGGCGAGTACGGCAGCGTCAACGAAAATGTGGCGCCTGAACTTTCTGGCTTATACAGCTGGAAAAATGCTGATGAAACCTTCGGTGTATTAGTTTCTGCTGCTTATGTTGACCGCGAATATTTACGTCGTGGTACTGAAGCCGATCTGGACTGGGGCAATCGTTCATCGATCCAGCCGTCAAGCTTCCTGCAGGAACAAACCCGCGAAGCACTGGATGCTACGTTCCAGTTCCGCCCGAACGATAAAATTGAGCTTGGCGCACACTTGATGACGATGACACTGGGTGCTGATAGCCTCGGTGCCAACATGTACATCAATACCGACACCGATTGGGGTGACGGTCCATCGAACTGTACTAAATTCAACGCCGCTGGTGTCTGTGTGGTGAGCAATACGCCAGACAGCCGTGCATCAAAAGTGTTCTTCCAGAACTGGGCACGTTTAGGCGAAATGACCTCAGACTCGTTCGAGTTTAATGCCAAATATTCCGGCGACGGTTTTACCTTAACAGGTCTGGCCGGTAGCACCAAAGCGGAAGGCGGCACCGAAATGACTGCTAACTTTGGTTACGGTTGGTGGGGTGACAAGTTTGGCCAGGTGAAATGGGCGGGTCAGGTTGATGCGACTGGTAATCAGATTGCTATCAACGGCCGTGATATGAGCTTCAGTCAGGCGCAACTGGATACCACGGTTGGCACCTCTACCTGGACTGGTACCCGCGGCCCGAACTCAGATGAAGAACAATATCTGCAGTTAGATGCCGATTACGATCTGGACCTTGGCGTGCTGAACAAATTCGAAACTGGCGTGCGTTTTACCAGCCACGAATTCGAGCGTTCTGAATACCGTGCCATTTACGACCCAAGTAAGAAAAATGAATTTAAAACCAGTGACCTGTACAACGGCACTATGGATTTAGGTTATGCCGGTTATACCATCCCGAAAGGTGATGTGAATGCGATGATCAACGCGACCAATTCGCTGGTCAGCAAGTTCGGTTACAGCCGTCCTGGTTATGGCAAAATCGCCGAAGATAACACGTCACTTTACGGCATGTTCTCATTTGCCGGTGAAGGTTTCCGCGGTAACTTTGGTCTGCGTTACATCAGCACTGAAGTCAAATCTTCAGGCCATGTCATCGATGGTGTTTCATCCGATGGTCTGGGCGTGAACACCGGCTGGAGCGCAAATATCGAGCAAGTAAATGGTGATTACAGCGACGTATTACCAAGCTTCAACGTGACTTTCGATTTAGCTGCTGATGTGATGTTGCGTTTGTCTGCAGGTCAGGCCATTACCCGTCCGACCTATGACACCTTGTTCACGGCTAGTATCTCTGGTTATCCGGATGACCGTCGTGGCAACGAGCAAATTACCTTTGGTAACCCAGGCCTGGATCCAATGAAATCTTCACAGGCTGACTTAAGCCTTGAATATTACTACGGCCCGAGCAACATGGTATCTGCGACCTATTTTGTTAAAGATATCAGCAACTTCATCGTTGCGAATACCAAGTTCAACCAGAAAATCGGTGCGGTGAACAACGACCTGCTGGTGCCTGCTGATAACTGGACCGTCAACACTTATGTGAACGCTGGTGGCGGTACTATTGATGGTATCGAGTTACAGCTGAACCATGCATTTGGTAACGGTTTTGGTATTGCAAGCAACTACACTTTTGCCGAAGCTGATGCACCGGCTGAAGTTTACACCGACCGTCTGTCGGTATTTACTGAATCTTCCAAACACAGTGCTAACCTCGTTGGCTTCTGGGAAGACCATGAATACTCAGCGCGTCTGGCGTATAACTGGCGTTCAGAGTACATGGTGCGTGAATACGGTAAATATTACGGTAACCGCATGCACGACGATTTCGGCACGCTGGACCTGACTTTGGGCTGGAACGTGACCGACTACGCCAAAGTGCGTCTGGAAATTGTCAACATGACGGCTGAAGACGATGTGCAGTACGGTGCTGCTGCTGTTGGTACTGAAGTGAAACCTGCGTTGCAGGACGGTTTTCCAACCTGGTCATTCAAAGGCGAAACCACCTACAAACTGGGTGTAAACTACAGCTTCTAAGCTAAGTTTCCTTGAAAAAAAACCAGCTTCGGCTGGTTTTTTTATCTGAACAAAATGTGAAATACTGCGTTTGTCGCTCAATACCAGAGGTTGGTGAAGTTGTCGTATTAATGACTGCGCGCCAGTTGTACCCGACAGGTTGAGCCGGGCATTTGGCAAACGCAGCTTTGATCCTGGCAAATGTTTTTATAGTTGGTACTTGCAGATGAAAATTAAAAAAATTGCCATTGTCGGCGCCGGCACTGCGGGCTGGTTAGCGGCCAATCATTTAGGCCATGAACTACGCGCCGATCCGGAGGTGCAAATCACCGTGATTGAATCGGCCGATGTGCCAACAATTGGTGTGGGTGAAGGCACCGTGCCTTATGTCATGAAAGGCCTGGAACGGTTTGGCATTTCTGAAGCTGAATTATTGCTGCAATGTGACACAACTTTTAAGCAAGGCATTAAGTTTGTCGATTGGCTGGACAAGGAAACTCACGGCGACAATCACTATTACCATCCTTTTGACAGCCCCTATCCGGCGGGTTTTGATATTTCGCCGTATTGGCTGACGCAGCAAGACAAATTGCCGTTTGACGATATCGGCATTCAGGCGCGGATTGCTGAACTTGGGCTGGCGCCAAAACAACGCAGTTCAGCCGAATATCAGGGGCCGCTGGCCTACGCTTATCATTTTAATGCGCTGAAATTTGCTGCCTTGTTGGCAAAAAACGCCAAACAACGTTTTCGGGTTGTGCATCAGATTGCCACCGTGACCGGCGCAGAAACTGACGAACAAGGGTTGATCCGTTGCCTGAATACCAGCAACGGCGACCAGCTGCATTTTGATTTTTATGTTGATTGCAGTGGGTTTGCCTCCATCCTGATTGATAAAACTTTAAAAGTTCCTTTTATCAGTAAGGCCGATGAACTGCTGACCGATCGGGCGCTGGTGCAACAAATTCCACTGACTGATGGCCAGTCACTGCCACCTTACACCACAGCGACCGCGCATGCCGCAGGCTGGATCTGGGATATTCCGCTCACCAGCCGCCGCGGCACCGGTTTTGTGTATTCCAGTAAACATATGTCTGACGATGAAGCACGGCGTGAATTTGCTAGTTATTTGGGGCTGGATCCGGCCACTTTTGCCCCACGGCAAATTCCGATGCCGATTGGTTATCGCGAACAATTCTGGCTCGGCAACTGTGTTGCTTTAGGCTTGGCGCAGGGGTTCGTCGAGCCATTGGAAGCGACGTCTATTCTGGTGACTGATTTTGCCGCTGAGTTATTGGCACGGCATTTCCCTCGTCATCTCGCCGATGTCACAGTTTGCCAGCCTTATTACAATCAAGTGCTGCGTTATGTCTGGGACGGCGTGGTCGACTTTATCAAATTGCATTATTTTCTGTCGGATCGTCAGGACTCAGCGTTCTGGCAAGACAACCGCGATGAATCAAAGCTCTCGGCGCAATTAAAAAACCGGCTGGCGATGTTTAAATTGCGTCCGCCACAACAAAGTGATTTTTTCAGCCGTTTTGATTTATTCAACGAGAAAAACTTTTTGTATGTGCTTTATGGCATGAAGTTCCAGACCCAACTACAACCGTTAACGCCTTATGAAATCAGGCGCAGCGAGGAATTATTGCAGAGTAATCAGCAGTTGGTGGCCGGCGCCAGTCGTGAATTTATGCCACACCGGGCCTGGCTGGATGCATTAAAACAAGCGGCACAGCAAAGAGCGGGATAAACATCTTAAAAACGGCGTGACAGCGGTAGTTTAGTTGCTTGGAAAACATTCGTTTGCAAGTGATTTGTGAACGAATCATCGATAGAACAAAGGGGGGCGAAGCAGGGGGCCCCCTTTTTTATTGAAATCCGATGTTAGTAATCCGGATTGCCACAAGTTCTTGGATTTCCCGGTACCCAAACCATTCTGGTTTCGATGCGGCAGTTGTAACGTTCAGTTCGGCTGACCTGGCGATATTTAATTTCTTCGCCGCTCAGAGCATAGACCGCATGCGGAGTGTGGCCCGGAACCCCCAGCGTTTTGTCGTTGTAACATTGTGCATTGACCGCCATGCTGATGCTGTACGTTGTTGGAAACATACTGGGGCTGGTGGTGTAAGTCCGGTTGTAGTTACATTGTTTGTAAGCTTCATTGTCATAGACGACCCGCTCATCACAAACTTCGATCTCCCGCTCGACCCAATAACCACAATTTTGAATAACATGGCTTTGCTGGAATTCTTCGACGCTCATACTGGTTGTTTTATCTGCGGCTATCGCGCCGGTACTGAATAATAAAGTAGCGATAGCAATGCTTTTTAACATCATACAATCTCCTGTTTTATAAATGCGCGGTTTTGCGCAGGCAATGGTTTTGGCCGAGGGCAAGCGTAGAGCAAAACTGGAGGCGGTTAATGATATACATTTGATAAATTCTTTATATTTATCAAATGTATAGATTATGTTTTTACAGTTGTTCTTTATTAGGTGTCGTTCGACGACGCTGATGTCCGCATGCGGGTCAATGTTGCTGAAAAAAAATACAAAAAACATGATGACAACGTTGTCATTTATCGTTACTATTCTGTTGTCGGATGGGCTGAAGTGCTGGAGTCAGTTCATTTTCTATCTCCCTACAGCGATTGTTATTGGTAGTTGGTAACAATCTCTGCCAGCTGACACGGATGTTGTGTTTTATTTGCCAATCCTTATCCAAGGGTCTTTACAGGATACATTTATTGTGTCCTGTTTTTTTATTTCTCATTTTTATATTATCTATCTAAATTCAATAATTGTGTTTGAGTCACTATCTATATTCTTTGAGTTGATAATTTTTTATTTAATATTTTTATTATAAATTGATGATCTTATTTTTATGGCTGCGGATATGTGCTGGATTTTTTTTCCGATCCTGCGCAATTCCCGATAATATAGAATTGTGAAATCTATTTAGCAGTAACAGCAGCAACTACAAAGATCAGCAATAAATAGCAAAAAAAGAGCAACAAGATGCCAAAGTCGACAATCCGTTGGGGAATAATTGGGTGTGGTAATGTCACTGAAGTCAAAAGTGGCCCGGCTTATCAGCAAGCAGCAGGTTTTTCGCTGCACGCGGTGATGCGCCGTGATGCGGTTAAAGCTGCAGATTATGCCCGGCGTCATCAGGTACCATTGTGGTTCAGCGATGCTGATGAATTGATCCAACATCCTGAAATTGATGCGGTTTATATCGCGACACCACCGGACAGCCATTTGTTTTATGCGCTAAAAGTAGCTGCTGCCGGTAAAATCTGTTGTGTTGAAAAGCCGATGGCGCTTGATGAAACCGAATGTGCGCAAATGGTGGCTGCTTTTGAACAAGCAGGGCAGCCGCTATTTGTCGCTTATTACCGGCGCTCGTTGCCGAGGTTTGTGCAGGTTCAACAATGGTTGCAACAAGGACTGATTGGTGCTGTGCGGCATGTTCATTGGGCTTTTAGCCGACAGCCAAATATCGCCGATCAAAACGGACAAACGAATTGGCGTACCGATCCGGCGCAGGCTGGAGGTGGCTATTTTGTGGATCTGGCAAGCCATGGCCTTGATTTATTCATGTATTTACTCGGTGATATCACGCAGGTGCAAGGCATAGCGCTGAATCAGCAAGGTTTATATGCCGCTGAAGATGCGGTGACTGCTTGTTGGCTGTTTGCAAGGCAGGCAGATGGCAGTCAGACCAGCGGCAGTGGTTTCTGGAATTTTGCTGCGGATAGCCGACGTGATGACGTCGAAATTATTGGTAGTCTAGGTAGCATTCGGTTTTCGGTGTTTGATGAGCAGCCGCTGGTGTTAAAAACTGCGACCAATACCACCTCGTTGCAGATTGATCATCCGCCACACATTCAACAATTTCATGTGGAAAATATCGCGCGGCAGCTGGCAGGGCAGAGACAACATCCGTCGACCGGCCATACCGCCCAACGGGCAACAGCAGTGATGTCGCAAATTCTTGGTCATACCGGGCTTTAGCAGCATCGGGTGACAAAAAACTTCCCGAACTTTCACTGTCCAATCCGGCAATAACCGGATTGGACAGTGCGCTACAGTCAGTTAAGTTAGTCAGGCGGCTAAGTTAGTCCGTCGTCGTCACCCGGCTCACGTCTCCGGATGCACTTTTAGTCCGCAGCCAAACTTTGCCGCCAGCTAAGGCGTTAGATTTTACTTTAATACCTTCTGTCGCACTGACCGCATACGGCAACCAACTCTGCCCTTGATCCAGACTGTATTCAATGCTGAGTCCGGGCATCGAGCTATTGGCTTTGAGTTCATCGTCAATCACCACTGCGCCCGGCGGTGGTAGATAATAGCTAACACCGGCTTTGCTCAATTTTGGTAATTCACGTTGCGCCATGACCCGGGCGAAATGTTGCCAGTCCGCGTCGCGTCTTTTGCTATCGGCCGTTGCACCTTCCCAACTAGCCTGATGCCAGGCGCGTTCGGCCAACGGCAACAACCGTGGATATATCATCTGTTCCAGCTGCGTGGCGGTGCGAACCGTTTCTGACCACAACTGCCCTTGCATCCCAATAATGTTTTCCGGTTTTTCCAATGCCGGTAAAGCGCGTCCAATCAGAGCTTCCAAATCGGTAATGACTTCGCCATCACGGGTTTTGTCGGCGTTGGCATAAAGTTCATCTGGCATATAACCGAAGACTCTGGCGTTGTCGCTATAACGGGTTGCCCAGTAATAACCACGCTCTTCCGGATGTGCTTCTTGTGGATGATCAAAATACAAATGGGTGCCATGCGACAAAATCACCTGATAACCGGCATTGGCCAACCGGTTCGCACGGTCGCCGACGCCGAATTCCCAGATATTGTCCCAGACGTTGGCGATCACTTGATTATTGGCGAACTGGTCGCGGTTAAAGGTATTCAGCTTGTCGTACATCAAACCATCTTCCCAGCCTGCCAATGCCAGTTGCCGACTATGCAGCATCGCAGCGACGCGGCTGACGAAATAAGGTTTCAGATCGGCAACGCCGGCAACTGCAGGTAGGTTTTTAGCGAATAACGCCTGACAGGCAGGCGAGCCTTCCCAGGATCCAACACCCACTTCATCGCCACCCATATGATAGGTATTAAGCTTAATGCCGGCCTGACGATACATTTGTTGCAGTTCGTACACCACTTTATCAATAAAGGCATAGCTGGATTCCATGCAGACATTGACCGAGTTGTCGGTGTAACTTTGGACCGTCATATACTTGGATTTGTCGGCTGGATCGCTCAGTAAATAACGGCGGGCTTCTTCGGTTTTACCTTGTGCCAGCAATTTTTTATACCTTGCTTCCATCGACTTGATGGCGGCGCGGGCGTGGCCAGGCATATCAATTTCCGGCACAATTTCAATATGACGGGCAGCCGCAAACTTCAGAATTTCAATAAAATCAGCGGTGCTGTAATAGCCATTACCAGAGCCCGAGGCATGTGGCCCGGTGCCGAGCTGCGTCAACAGACACCGTTGCTCGGTTAAATCAAAACAACGTTTGGCGCCAATTTCAGTAAGTTCTGGCAGCCCCGGAATTTCCAGTCGCCAGCCTTCATCTTCAGTCAGATGCAGGTGCAGTTTATTCAGTTTGTAGCGGGCCATTTGTTCAATCAGCCGCAACGTCACGTCTTTGCCATGAAAGTTACGCGCCATATCGTAATGCATACCGCGCCAACGATAGCGTGGCGCATCATCCACCGACACTCTGGGTAAACTGGCAACGCCCTTACTTAGCTGCACCGGAATTAAACTCAGCAATGACTGCAAACCATAAAAGGCACCGGCATTGTCGGAACCGCGGATCAGAATACTGTCGGCATTAATATCCAGCTGATAACGTTCGGCGCCGGAGATTTTTGGGTCGACCATCAGCACAATTTTCTGCTGATGTTGCTCGTTGACGCCACTTTGGCTTTTTAGAGTGAGACCCGCGGCGGCCAGCTGTTGCTGTAAATAAGTGGCTTCAGTGGTTAAACGCCCTTGGAAATTGATCTGCCAATTGCTGTTCACCTCGGTACGGCCTTTGGCATAGACCGCTTTTTTCGGTGTTGGCATGATGCGGTCTTGCACGGCCTGGCTGGTCAGATCGCCTTCGTTCACCAGCTGGTTTTGCGAAAAGCGGCTGCTGGCAGTGGCGATTGGATATAAATCCGGTTTCGGTTTGGCATAGCGTAACTGTTGTTCCGGTTTAGCAAAGGGCGCGACAAACTGGCTCAGCTGTTCGCTGTCGGTATTGGCGAACAACTCCGGTTGCAACGAGCCCGCCACGATAAAAGCGCGTGGCATAAAATCGGAGAAACTGATCAGTGACGATGAAGCGATAAATCGCAGTTCCAGCTGCTGACCTGCAGCCAGGCCTTTAAATCCGCTAGTGGCCGTTATCCGGTGTAAATCACCTTGCACATGTTCAATCTGCAGGCCAGACGGGACGGCATCAGTTAATTTCCGGATGGCATGGATATAAATCTGCCAGTTGCCGCGTCCCGGAGCTAGGGCGATGTCAGAACTATTTTGCAGCTTGATAAGCCCGACAGGTCCGCCGGTGTGAAAGTTACTTTCAATTGCGAATTCCAGTTTGGCCTTGCTGGCGAACTGCTGTAGTTGCTGTTGTCCGGTAAAATTCTGTGCCAGAAGCAACGGGCTTTGGAAAAGGGCGAACAGCGCTGCGAAGCGCGTTAGTGCTGTATTCATCAAAACATCCCCTGTGACAATTGCCAGCGTTTTTTTCAACCCTGGCTGTTTTAAATATCCGACCTAGCGCGCAGTGTGCTGCAAAATCAATCAAAGTTGAATTGATAAGTTGCTGAAATCAGACAGTTATTTATAATTTTCTGTAGTTTTATTACATTTTTCAGTTTGATTTTTAAACAAGGGTCTTGTTATTTGTCAAAATTATTATATGCTGAACTGAAAAATGACAACGCTGTCAATTCAGGTAATGTACATTTTTCCAGCACTGGTACGCAAGTAAAAAAATCACAGCGTACTGGCAAGAGCAGCAGTGATGCAAAGAGGTTGGTGGATGAGTAACAGTTCAGGGCAACAGGGGCCTTTATATCTTGGCATTGACGGTGGTGGCAGTAAGTGTCGCGTGGTGTTGGTCACTGCTGACAATCAACTATTAGGCGAAGGTCTGGGTGGGCCTGCGAATCCTTTGCGCGGGATGAAAGTGGCAACTGATTCCATTTTAACCGCCACTCAACAAGCCTTAACTGCCGCAGGCATGACGTTTAACGACATGTCGCGACTGATCGTCGGCGCGGGTCTGGCCGGCGTCAATATGCCACAGTACTTCAAGTTATTTTCCGAATGGCAACATCCATTTGCCGCATTTCATCTAACCAGTGATTTACACATTGCTTGTATCGGCGCGCATGATGGCGCTGATGGTGCGGTGATTATCGCCGGCACCGGTTCCTGTGGTCTGGCGGATGTCAAAGGCAAGTTGCTGGATATCGGCGGCCACGGTTTCCCATATGGCGATAATGGCAGCGGTGCCTGGTTTGGCATGCAACTGGTGCATCAGGTTCTGCTCAGCAAAGATCAGCTGATTGCGCCCACTTTACTCAGCGATTTACTGGCTGAAGCCATCGGTACCAGCGCGACACTCGATATCGTCAGCCATTTTATGCACGCAACCCCGACTGTGTATGCCCGTTATGCGCCACTGGTGTTTACTGCTGCCGAGCAAGGTGATGCGACGGCGTTGAAAGTGGTACAACAAGGCGCTGCTTTTATTAATCAAATCGCGCTGAAACTGTTTGAACTAAAGCCACCTCGATTTTCGATGATTGGTGGTCTGGCTTATAAAGTAGTGCCATATCTTGATGCCGCCGTGCAGCAGCAGATCACGCCAGCGCTGGCAGCACCGGAATTTGGTGCTATCTGGTATGCCCGTCAGCAACAAGCTTTATTAAATTCCGCCAAAACGGCAATCGTTAACTGAAGAAGTGAGTAACAGCAAATGACCCCGACTATTATGGCGCAAGAAGCCGCTGAAGCCCCGGCCCGTATTCGCGAGCAGCTCGCTGCTAACAGCAGCACCATCGCCGCTATTGTCAGCCAGATCAACCAACGTGCACCAAAGTTTGTGTATATGGTCGGCCGTGGATCTTCTGATCACGCCGGTGTATTTGCCAAGTATCTGATTGAAATTGAAATTGGTTTACCGGTCGTGCACTCGGCGCCATCGATAGCCAGCGTTTACAACAAACAACTGCAACTTGCGGACGCCTTGGTGCTGGTGATTTCACAATCCGGTCGTAGCCCGGATATTCTGGCGCAAGTGGCAATGGCCAAAGCGGCCGGCGCGATGGTGGTGGCTTTAGTGAACGACACAACGTCGCCTTTAGCGGAACAAGCTGATTTTGTGGTGCCGTTATTTGTCGGCCCGGAAAAAGCGGTGGCGGCGACAAAAAGCTATCTCGCCACTTTAAGCGCCTTATTGCAGTTGGTTGCTGTTTGGTCAGAGCAGCCAGAATTATTAAGTGCTGTGAATGCGTTGCCAGAACTGCTGTTACAGGCACAAGCGTTACCGGCGCAGCTGACACCTGAAGGTGTGGCGAATGTGAAGCATGGTGTGGTGCTGGGTCGTGGTCCTGGTTATGCCATCGCCCGCGAAATTGCGCTAAAACTAAAGGAAGTCTGTGGCATTCATGCCGAAGCTTTTTCCAGCGCCGAGTTTTTGCATGGCCCGGTAACACTGGTCAAAGATCAATTCGCCATTATTGATGTGACAGTGCACGACGAAGCTTATGCCGCACACAAAGCACAAATTAATGAAGTACAAAGCCGGGGTGCCAGTCTGGTACATTTAGATCACGGTGCTTTAGTGACGCATCCGCGAGTGTTACCTTTATTAGTGTTACAACGATTCTATCTGGATGTAGAGGCGGTAGCACGGAGTCGTGGTGTGAATCCGGATGCACCACCGGGGTTAAACAAGGTGACGAAAACGGTTTGATGTTGGTGGAATGGCTTTTCAAATATTTATGAAGAGTGTATTTTGTCTTTCGAATGCTTTTGAAGTGATTGATTCATTCGCAAGCCCAAAACAGCAGAACTAACAGGAAATAGCGTGAGTACAGAACAGATTGCGGTCGCGAAGTTATTTGATGGTGAAAACTGGCAACACAATGTGCGGGTCAGTTTCAGCAATGGTTTGATTCACTCGGTCACAGCCGCCAACGTCAACGAAGTGCAAAATCTGACGCTGGTGCCGGGCTTTATCGATGTGCAGGTCAACGGTGGCGGTGGCGCTTTATTTAATACCGCACCGACCTTACAAACTTTGCGCACTATGGTCAAAGCGCACGCCGGTTTTGGCAGTACTGCATTGTTACCAACAGTGATCACCGACTCAGTCGCTGTGATGCAACAAACCGCTGATGTCATCGCCAGCGCCATCGCTAGCAAATTGCCTGGCGTGCTCGGTGTGCATTTTGAAGGCCCGCATTTATCGGTGCCAAAAAAAGGCGTACATCCGGTGGCGCATATCCGGCCTTTGTCGGAGCAGGAACTGGCAATTTATGCCCGTACTGATCTTGGCGTAAAAATGGTGACTGTAGCGCCGGAAAATATCTCCCCGGCGCAAATTTCGCAGTTGGTGGCACTGAATGTGATTGTTTGCCTTGGCCATTCCAATGCTGAAGGTGCCGTGGTGGAAGCCGCAATTGCCGCAGGCGCTACTGGTTTTACCCATTTATATAACGCCATGTCGCCGCTGACGTCACGCGAGCCCGGTATGGTTGGGGTGGCGCTGGCGGATCCTGACACCTGGTGTGGCATTATTTTCGACGGTCACCATGTCCATCCAACCGCGGCCAAACTGGCGCTGGCCTCCAAACCACGTGGTAAGTTAATCATCGTGACGGATGCGATGTCACCGGTAGGTACCACCGATACTGAATTTGCATTTTTTGATGGCAAAGTCACACGCAGCGGCAATAAGTTAACCGCCGAAAGTGGCCAGCTGGCCGGTTCGGTATTGGATATGGCGGGCGCGGTGCAATATGCGGTAACTGAACTTGGTGTTGAGCAGGGCGAAGCGCTGCGAATGGCAAGTTTATATCCGGCTGAATTTATTGGCCAAGCGAGCACCATGGGCCGGATTGCGCCGGGCTATCGTGCTGATTTGGTGTTGCTGGATGACGCCGGAGTGACCCAACAATGTTGGATTGGTGGCGAATTACAGTTGTAGATTTCGAATATTTTTTGCAAGACAAAATACTGGCGCCGACAACGAGCACCAGATAACAATAACAACAACTCAAGCAACAGAGGTTGAAATGGAAATGGTAATTCAAAAAGAGCAGGGTAAAAATACCTTGCTGCCGATGGTCATCATCGGCACTTTGTTTTTTGTGTTCGGCTTCGTCACCTGGCTTAATGGGTCGTTGATCCCATTCTTAAAAATTGTCTGTGAACTGAACGAGTTCCAGGCACTATTGGTGACTTTTGCGTTTTATATCGCTTATGTGGTGATGGCGCTACCGATGTCGATGCTGCTGAACCGGATCGGTTACAAAAATGGCATGGTGGCCGGACTAGGCATTATGGCGGTTGGTGCGGTGTTATTTATTCCGGCGGCGCAAACCAGTTATTACGGCTTGTTTTTAATCGCTTTGTTCACTTTAGGCACCGGCCTGACCATTCTGCAAACCGCTTCGAACCCTTATATTGTCTGTATTGGACCACGGGAAAGTGCTGCCTTTCGCATCAGTATTATGGGGCTGGTGAATAAAGGTGCCGGTTTTGTGGTGCCGTTAGTCTTTACGGCGGTGATCCTGACTGGTATGGATCAATTCACCCCGGCAGCACTGGCCGCATTAAGCGATACAGAAAAAGCCGGTCGGATCGCTGAATTATCCAATCGTCTGGTGGTGCCGTACGTGTATATGACCATTGCACTGGTGGTGCTGATGGCCTTTGTGAAGTTTTCGCCGTTACCTGAACCAGAGCTGGAAAATGACACTGTTGCCGCAGGGACTCAGAGCCAAACTTCGGTACTGCATTTCCCGCAACTGGTGCTCGGCGTTGTCGCCTTATTTGTTTATGTTGGGGTTGAAGTGATTGCCGGCGATACCATTGGTTTGTATGGTCAGAACCTAAATGTGGCGAATTTTGGCGCACTGACCTCTTATACGATGGCCTTTATGGTGCTGGGTTATCTGGTTGGTGTGAGCTGCATTCCAAAGTACTTATCACAATCACAGGCGCTGCAGGGCTCGGCCATTTTTGGCATGCTGTTTACCTTAGGCGTGATGTTTGGTTCGGCAGAAAGTCATCAGCTTTCTGCAGTTTTATTCGGTTGGTTAGGTGTACCAACAGTGCCGGATACCATTGTATTTTTAGCTTTGTTAGGTTTTGCCAATGCGTTGGTGTGGCCTGCAGTTTGGCCTTTGGCGCTGGAAGGTCTAGGTAAATTCACCGCAACCGCTTCTGCCTTGTTGATCATGGGCATTGCCGGTGGCGCATTATTACCCTTGGTCTATGGTTATTTCGCCCATAGTTCAGGTGACTCACAACTGGCTTATTGGGTGATGTTGCCTTGTTATGCATTTATCCTGTTTTATGCCTTTAAAGGTCATAAAATCCGTCAGTGGTAAAAGATTTTTTAACTGATGTCTCTATCAACGCCAGTGTGTCCGCACTGGCGTTTTCGCTTTGGCTGACTGCAAATTTCCGGAGTTTCTGATGCAACAACCTGTTCGTTTTGTCGCGCTTGATGCGCTGCGTGGTTTAGCCATTGCGCTGATGATCCTGGTCAATACACCGGGTTCCTGGTCGCATGTGTATAGCCCGTTGTTACATGCACCCTGGCATGGTTTTACCTTCGCTGACATTGTGTTTCCGGGGTTTTTATTTGTGGTGGGCGCCGCGATGTTTTACGCCTTTAAACACGCCAGTCTCGACCGGGCGACGGTGCTTAAAATTTTCAAACGTAGTGCGCTGATGTTTTTATGCGGTGTGTTCCTTAATTGGTTCTGGGGGCAGGAGTTTGCCACCCTGCGGGTGATGGGCGTATTACAGCGGATTGCGGTGTGTTATGCCGCGGCAGCGTTGCTGATTTTGATGCTCAGACGCGGCAATAACGCAGCGGGTGCGCTGCAGCTGAAATTACCCTTAGTCGCAGCGGCGTTGCTCGTTGGTTATTGGCTGTTGCTGCAACTGGGTGCCGATCCATACAGCCTGGAAGGCAATATTGTCCGGCAACTCGATTTAGCTGTCTTTGGCGCCGCCCATTTGTATCAGGGTTTTGGCATCGCGTTTGATCCGGAAGGCATTTTAAGTTGCCTGCCGGCGGTGGTGAATGTGTTGCTCGGCTATTGGGTCGCGGCAGGACTTACTGATCGCAATCAGCAACAAGGCTTGCGCTGGTTATTGGCGGTCGGCGCCGTGCTGGTATTGTTAGCGCTTGGCAGCAGTTATTATTGCCCGATTAACAAAGCCTTGTGGACCGGCAGTTATGTCGCGCTCAGTGGTGGTTTGCTGGTGTGGTTATTGGCACTGATGGTGTGGCTGGTCGACATCAAAGGCTGGCGCGCTGTGGCGGAACCACTACGGATTTATGGTTCTAACCCATTGTTTATTTATATGTTGTCCTGGATTTGGGCGGTGATCATTAGCGAATTCCTGGTCTGGCAACAAGCAGGGCAGGCGCTGTCAGTGTATCAGTTCGGGTTTGATTTGCTGGCAACTGTATTGCCGGAAAAGTTAGCGTCGTTGGTGTTTGCGCTGTTGCACGTACTGTTATTCTGGCTGGTGTCGCTGGTGCTGTATCGGAAGAAGATTTTTATTAAGCTATAACTTTTATACCCGGCATCCTTGAAGCCGCAGGGTTGTTGCCTTCGCTCACTCGCCCCAGTCACATAGGACAACTATGCTCCTGGGGTCTCGCTCACTTGTCGCCTACCTGCAACTTCAATGATTTTGGGTATATCCAGCTGACGCTCGCTTTGTGAGATAAGAGCAGTATCCTAGTACCCATGTTGATCTGGCAATCAATACCGGTATTCCCAGCTGCCCGCCACACTAAAGCTTTGGTCAAACTCTGGCCTGAAGTCAGATTTTTCCGCTAACCGCAGCTGAATGCTTAATAAGCCTTTCATCATCGGCCGGCGATGTTCCATTTTTAGCTGCCATACTGCGTCAGATGCCAGTTGCCCCGGTAGCTTTTCATCATAAAAAGCAGCACGATACAGATGCCCGGACCAGCTGATGCCGCCCAACGTCTGATACTGATAACCGGCACTGAGTACTCTGGCATCCGCGCCATAACCACTGCCGATCACCCGCTCAAACCGACGATAACCTTGTGGAAACACTTCACCCTGATAGGCGCAATTGCCGCGCTGCAGGCTGTTTTCACAATCGAGGAAAGTGTCGGAATATTCCAGGTTCAGGGTATGAATGGCGTTTTGCTCGCCCCAATAACTGCGCACGCCAAATAAAGACAGTGCTTTGTCGGGCAGACCGGATTGGTTGTCGTCATCGGCTATTTCGGCGTAAGCGGTCAGTGGCCAGCCAAAAGCCTGCAGGTGATAACTTAAATCCAAAGCGGCACGTTGATCGGCCGGAATTTCATCGGTTTTGTCGTAACTGACTAAATCCCATAAGGTGGTAAAGGAATTACTGCGCCCGGTGCCGCCCCATTGGATCACACGGCTGAGGCCAAGTTCCACTGCAGGCCAGGGCCGAATGGTGGCGCGACCGCCCCAGTATTTGGTGTTATTAGGCTCATCACTGGAAAATAGCTTTTCCATTTCGGCGTCCTGGCCGACAAAAGTGGTGATATTCCATGGGCCTAACCATTGCAGCCATGGCCGCGTATCTGCTTGCCAGCTGTGACGGCTTAATCGCACTGCAGCAATGGGTCTTGCGTTGTTGCTTAACAACAAACTGCTTTGTTGACCCGGCCCCCACCAGACAGAATCTTGATCCAAAGCCAACACCCAGTTGCCCCAAATTCCGGCCACGTAACTACCGTCAGCGACCAATTTCTGGCTTTCTGCGGTAACGCCAGTGATAGGTGTTGCTGTGGCAAATTCATCACGGTAAGTCAGTTGCAAGCGTCCGGCCCAGTTGTCTCCCTGAACTTCATTAAAGAGGGTGATCGCCGCCTTTTCAAAATACTGCTCGCCAAAACTCTGCACATGGGTGTCGTGCGAGTTATAGCTTAATTTAACACCTCGGCTGTGGGTGGCGCGATTGGTATCCAGTGCCGACTTCAAATGCAGCACCGCAAAACGCAGCTGTGGTTCCACCTGATTGACATCAATTTTATTCAAATCAATGGCGATGTTTTTCCACATAATAGGGTAAGTATTGATGGGGCCGGTCAGCAAACCAGCTTGTGCCAAGGTTTGCAGAGACTGGCGCAGATAATTATCGGAAGTATCCAGCCAAGGCGTGGCAAAAGCGGTTGGCGCAAGCGACAGCAGGCAGAGTGCAGCAAGTTTTTTCATGGGGTTAATTTTAACTTCAAGGCAGTTTCAACATGGGCAGGCACAAAACGCGACACATCGCCGCCATGTTTGGCCACTTCTTTGACTAAAGTCGAGGAAATAAAAGTATTTTTCTCCGATGGCGTCATAAATAAACTATCTAAATCCGGGTTCAGTTGCCGGTTCATGCTGGCTAGCTGAAACTCGTACTCAAAGTCCGCCACCGCCCGCACGCCCCGCAATAAAATTTGCGCGTTTTGATCTTTGGCAAATTGCGCCAATAAACCAGAAAAACCAAGCACCCGCACATTGGGGTAATCGACAAACGCCTGTTCGGCCAAAGACACCCGCTCGGCCAGACTGAATAATGGTTGTTTACTGGGGTTTGAGGCTACAGCCAGAATCACTTCATCAAAAATACGGGCGGCGCGCACCACTAAATCGGCGTGGCCATTGGTCAGTGGGTCGAAAGTTCCTGGGTAAATCGCCTTGTTTTTCATATGGTTGTCGTTATCCCTGTGGCGAAAAAAGCACCGGGCCGGAGGTCGGCTAACTGTGCTCTAGAGTTTTTCATCGGTTTGGCGTTACTATATCAAAATAATTCATAAAAAAATAAGCCCATGCCGGTTATGGACAAGAAGCTACGCACCAAAGACAAAATTCTGCAGGCCAGTATTGAACTGTTTAATCAGCAGGGCGAACGGCAGATCACCACCAATCATATTGCAGCCCATCTTGGCATCAGCCCCGGTAATTTGTATTACCACTTTCGTAATAAAGAAGACATAGTCCGGCATATTTTCAAAGAGTACGCCAAGCTGCTGGATAATCGAATTCAGCCGCCCAGCCGTGCTTCAGAAGCCTTGGATGCGTTGGCGCAATACTTAGATGTGGTGTTTGAACTGATGTGGCGTTTTCATTTTTTCTACGCCAATCTGCCGGATATTCTGGCGCGCGATCAAGCTTTACAACAGGATTATCTGCTGGTGCAAAAGGGCGTGCTGAACAAAGTGATTTCGGTACTGCAGGCGTTAAAACAGGCAGAAGTGATTGCGATTGATGAGCAGGATATTCCGACTTTTGCCCATACCATCAAACTGGTGGTGACGTTTTGGATCAGTTATTTAAAAACCCAGGCGCCACATGCCGCTATTGATCAACAACAAGCTTATCAGGGCGTGTTAAAGGTGTTGTTGTTATTTAAACCTTATGCCACCGACCAGGCGATGCCGCGCATTCAGAAACTGCAGCAGCATTATCAGCACCTTGCCGGTCAAATGATGCTGAACTGACAAATTTCAGACCGCACCGTCACGACCATTCGCGCCGGTGCTGCTCTGACCATCTTGGTAATCTGCCGTAAAGACGAAAAAAAGCGCTGCTTTCAACTGCTTTCACTATTACAATGGCCGCGTTTTTATCTAATTTACCCCGCATCTTCAAGGATGACGGGTATAGCCTTAACCCCCTACAGGAGGGCTTTATGCGTACCACCTCTTTCCTTAGTCATATCCAACAACAAATCGATGACGTGAAAAACGAAGGTTTATACAAAGCCGAGCGTATTATCACTTCACAACAATTTTCAGACGTGACCGTTGCTGGTCAGCAAGTTTTAAACTTCTGTGCGAACAACTACTTAGGTTTGGCTAATTCCAACGAGTTAATTCAAGCCGCGCAACAAGGTCTCGACAGCCATGGTTTTGGCGTCGCCTCGGTGCGGTTTATCTGCGGTACTCAGGACATTCACAAACAACTCGAAGCAAAAATCAGTGAATTTTTAGGCACCGAAGATACCATTCTGTATTCCAGCTGTTTTGACGCCAACGGTGGTTTGTTTGAAACCATTTTAGGTGCTGAAGATGCGGTGATTTCTGATGCGCTGAATCATGCTTCAATCATCGATGGCGTACGCTTGTGTAAAGCCAAACGCTACCGCTACGCCAACAACAACATGGCCGAGTTAGAAGCACAGTTACAACAAGCGGATGCCGACGGCGCTCGTTATAAATTGATTGCTACCGATGGCGTGTTTTCAATGGATGGGGTGATTGCAGACTTAAAATCAGTGTGCGATCTCGCCGACAAATACAACGCACTGGTGATGGTTGATGACAGCCATGCCGTTGGTTTTGTAGGTAAAAAAGGCCGCGGTACTCACGAATATTGCGATGTATTAGAACGCGTTGACATCATTACCGGCACCCTTGGTAAAGCATTAGGCGGTGCCTCTGGTGGTTATACTTCAGGTAAAAAAGAAGTGATTGAATGGCTGCGTCAGCGTTCACGCCCGTATTTGTTTTCGAACAGTCTGGCACCTTCGATTGTCACGGCGTCGATTAAAGTGCTGGAAATGCTGGCGCAAGGTGATGATCTACGCGCTAAGCTGTGGGATAACGCCGCCTATTTCCGCGAAAAAATGTCGGCTGCCGGTTTTACCCTGGCGGGTAAAGATCACGCCATTATTCCGGTGATGTTGGGCGATGCCAAAGTGGCGTCAGAGTTCGCCCGTCGCATGCTGGAGCAAGGCATTTATGTGGTTGGTTTCTCGTTCCCAGTGGTGCCAAAAGGTCAGGCGCGTATCCGCACCCAGATTTCTGCTGCACACAGCAAAGCACAGCTGGATAAAGCCATCGACGCTTTTATTCGGATCGGTAAAGATATGGGCGTCATCGCCTGAGGTAACAGCATGAAAGCATTAGCGAAATTAAAAGCAGAACCGGGTATTTGGCAAACTGAAGTGCCGATGCCGGAAGTTGGCCCGAACGATGTGCTGATTAAAATCCGCAAAACTGCCATTTGTGGCACCGACGTCCATATTTTTAAATGGGACGAATGGGCGCAAAACACTATTCCGCACGGTATGGTGGTTGGCCATGAATATGTTGGCGAAGTGGTCGGCATGGGGTCGGAAGTGCGTGGTTTTGTGATCGGCGACCGGGTGTCCGGCGAAGGCCATTTAGTCTGTGGCCATTGTCGTAACTGCCGCGCAGGCCGGGTGCATTTATGCCGTAATACCATTGGTGTTGGTGTCAATCGGCAGGGCAGTTTTGCTGAATATCTGGTGATCCCGGCCTTTAACGTATTTAAAATTCCGGACAATATTCCGGACAGCATCGCTGCTATTTTTGACCCGTTCGGTAATGCGGTACACACGGCGCTGTCGTTTGATTTGGTTGGCGAAGATGTACTGATCAGCGGCGCTGGCCCGATCGGTATTATGGCGGCTGCAGTGGCGCGTCATGTTGGTGCCCGGCATGTGGTGATCACCGATGTGAACCCGTTCCGACTGGAACTGGCGAAAAAAATGGGTGCCACCCGCACAGTTGATGTCAGTAAAGAAGATTTAAAAACAGTGATGGCTGAGCTTGGCATGACCGAAGGTTTTGATGTCGGTCTGGAAATGTCGGGTGTGCCTTCAGCATTCCGCTTAATGCTCGATACCATGAACCATGGCGGCAAAATTGCCATGCTCGGTATTCCACCTTCAGATATGGCGGTGGACTGGAATAAAGTCATTTTTAAAGGTTTGATTATCAAAGGCATTTATGGCCGCGAGATGTTTGAAACCTGGTATAAAATGGCCAGTTTAATTCAGTCCGGTTTAGATTTAACCCCAATCATCACCCACGAAATGCCAATGGCCGATTTCCAGCAGGGTTTTGAGATTATGTGTTCTGGACAGTCTGGGAAAGTCATTCTGAACTGGGCTTAACCAAAAAGCTTTGCAGTACCTTAAAGGTTCGCTTTGCGTGTTGCAAAGCGAACTTTTTAAATCCTGACCGACATTTTCAGCCCGAAAAACGTTATTCCAGCCAGTTAATCTGCCCACGCGCCTGACGGCGTTTTAGCATTAATTCTTCAATCAGCGGTGTTAAAATCAGCTCCATCGCCAACCCCATCTTGCCTCCCGGGACTACCAACGTATTGACCCGCGACATAAAAGAGCCGTTGATCATTTGCAGGTAATAGGGGAAATCGACGTGTTTGATGCCACGAAAGCGGATCACCACAAAACTTTCATCCAGGGATGGAATATCCTTAGCACTGAATGGGTTCGACGTATCCACTGTTGGCACGCGCTGGAAATTGATATGGGTACGGGAAAACTGCGGCGTAATGTGGTTAATGTAATCGTCCATGCTGCGCACGATGCTGGCTTGTACCGCTTCGCGCGAATGGCCACGCTCTGACGTGTCGCGGATGATTTTCTGGATCCACTCTAAGTTCACGATCGGCACCATGCCGATCAGCAAATCAACATGCTGCGCCACATTATTGTCTTCGGTGACCACGCCACCGTGCAGGCCTTCATAAAACAATAAATCGGTATCAGGCCGCAAATCCTGCCATGGCGTAAAAGTGCCCGGCAGTTGGTTATAGGGTACGGCTTCATCAAAGGTATGCAAATAACGTCGGACTTTGGAAATGCCATGTTCGGCATAATGGGCAAAGCAATTTTCCAGTGCGCCAAAGTCGTTGGCCTCAGCGCCAAAATAGCTGATGTACTTGCCTTGTTCTTTGGCTTTTCGCACCGCGACATCCATTTCCGGACGGCTGAAACGGTGAAAACAATCGCCTTCGACCAAAGCGGCATCAATGCCTAAGCTTCTGAAAATATGCGAAAAAGAATTGGTGGTGGTGCTGGTGCCCGCACCACTGGAACCGGTCACGGCAATAATTGGATTTTTATCTGACATTTTTGCTCTTATCTATAATTGCCCTGAACCTACCATAAAGGATAAAGTGAAAGTTCCGCAACCGCTTTTCGGTGGTGTCGCCACCGGCTCATTGGATAGGACGTCAGATGTCAGCTTTAACTCATTGTTCTGTATTTATTTTCGTTGCCGCTTTGTGCAGTAACGCTTGCGCCCAGACCGCTACGACTGCAGCTGTTCCGGCGGCTGTTCCGACACCAGCGCCAACCGCAATCCCAACTTATGATGTGTATCTGGCCGATTTGCTGGATGGCAAAATCGCCAACGTCAAAAAAGTAAATGCCAATGTCGGTTACCACAATCAACCGGCCTTTAATCTGACCGGTACTCAGTTGTACTTCACCTCGCAGCAGGGCAGTGGTGAGAAAAGTCAGATGGACATTGCCCGCTACGATATTAAAACCGGCACCCTCGATTTGTTTCAAAACACAGCATTAAGCGAATATTCGCCAACGGTGCTGCCAGCCGATCAAGCATTGTCGGCGGTGGTGGTGGAAGCGGATGGCAAACAACGGTTATGGCGGTTACCAGTGACCGGCGAGCCAGCAGTGATGTTGCCCGAAGTGGTTGGCGTGGGTTATCACGCCTGGGGACCGGCCGATGATGTATTGCTGTTTATTCTGGGCAAAGATGAAGCAGATCATCAAATAGCCTATCGTAACAGCAACGGCGATCTCACCACCTTGGCGCGCAATATCGGTCGTGGTTTGGCCTGGCGTCCTGGCACCAACGAAGGCTATTTCAGTGAACGTAAAGGCGAGCGGCTAGCGCTCAAAATGTATGAAACCCAGAACATGCAGCAGAGCGCGCAGCTGGTGTTATTGCCGGAAACTGCGCAGGATTTTCGCTGGTGGAACCGGGATTTACTCATCGCGTCAGCCGGACAGAAACTTCACAGCTGGCAGCCCGGTGACAAACGTTGGCAGCGCTGGCTGGATTTAAGCGAGCACTGTGACGGCAGTATCAGCCGTTTTAGTTTCAGTATTGATCAAAAACAGCTGGCCTTTGTCTGTCAGCCTGCAGCGGTGAAACCATGAGCGCGTTATTACTGGCGTTATTAGTAGTTGCGTTGTTGCCCTATCTGGCAAAAATTCCGGTCGCTAAAGCCATGCATCAGTTGGGTGGATATGACAATCACCATCCACGGGCGCAACAAGCGAAATTGGAAGGGCTGGGCCAACGTGCTACTGGAGCCCATTACAATAGCTTTGAGGCCTTGCAGCTGTTTCTGGCGGCGTTACTCAGCTGTGTGATTGCCGGCAACTATGATGGCGTGATGCAGGGTTTGGCCTGGGGGTTTGTGTCGTGCCGTGTTGGGTACATCTTATTGTATTTAATGGATAAAGCGTTATTGCGTTCGATGGTTTGGAGTATCGGTGTTGGTTGTTTGGTGACAATGATGGTGCGGGCTGTGTTGACGGTGAGTGGTTGAGTCATCAAACTATGTTTGATGCTGTGTTATTGGCGGACTAGCCTTCGGCCGAGTCCGCTCTACAGGGCTTAATACGTTTAACACATTGTTTTAAAATGTAAAAATTGTAGGGCGTACTCAGCCAAAGGCTAGTACGCCGCATAACTTGCTCAGCCTTAAAACTTAAAATCCATCACCAGCGGATCGTGATCTGAAGACCGGAACGGTGTTGGTGCATATAAGTTTTTCTGCTGTGCTTTTGACTTGTGCTCGGTATTGTAATCCAGCACCGCCGGTTCATCGGCGTTGATATGCCAATGTTCAAACTGCACCAGTTTTTCCGCCAGAGTTTTTGTCGCTAACGCGTGATCCAAACTGCCCGAGCGGCCTTTGTAGACATAAGACCAATGCGCTGCCGCAGTTTTTGGCTCGGCACCAGGCAAATGCTGCCAACCCGCTTGTTCCAGCGTGGTGACCGGATCTTCTAGCCGATAGGCATTTAAATCACCAATCACCAGCTGATGGGTCGTTTTTTGTCCGGTTGGTTGCGTGGCTAACCAGCTGGCCAGCGTTTTGGCGGCGATAACCCGTGCCGCATTCCAGCACGACTGACCATCGTTGTTATCGTTGTCCGCGCCAGGTAATTTCGGGCAACTGCCTTTAGATTTAAAGTGATTAACGCTCACCAACAACTCAGTGCTCGAACCCTGATGCACAAAACTTTGTGCCAGTGGCGCACGGCTGCCGCGCACAAAAGGCCCGGTTAAATTAATGGCCGGTTGCCCGACAGGTTTGACGCTGGCGATACGGTAAATCAGTGCCACTTTAATTTGGTCAGTACCCGGTTTTTCAGCAGTCTCCACAAAAGCAAATTTCGTGCTGCCGAGCTTTTCATTCAGCAGCCGCACTATGGTGGCTAAAGCGCCATCAGCGGCATAGCCGTTGTTCTCAACTTCCAGTAAACCAATAATATCCGCATCCATCGCACTTAACGCTGCGATCATTTTGCCTTGCTGGCGTACCAGTTCGTCGGCATTGCTGGCGCCACGTTTGGTCGGAAATTGTGGCGTTTGCCCGGCGCCGGTGAAAAAGTTCAGCACGTTAAAACTGGCAACCCGCAGTGCTCCCTCAGGTTTGGCTGTTGGCGTGTTGCTCCGTGGATTGGCGCTATTAAACTCCGGTGCTTTGGTTGGCAACAAACGATAACCGGCTTTGGTTTGCACTAAAAAGCCTTCAATGCCACGTACTTCATCGCCAACCCGCACTGATTTCTCAGCCGATAAACCACCGGTTGGGAACGGGATCGGCTCTGGATTTTGCCTGATGCTGTGGTCATCCAACCAAATTTCATGCAGCTGTTGTTGTTTTTCAAAAGCCTGCGCTTCTGCGCCCGGTTTTGTGACTTCAGTGGCGACCATCAACCGCCGATCAGCCAACAGAATTTCACCGTAACGCGCCAACGGATAACTGTCGTTGACGACCAGCGTTTGCGGAAACACCAGATATTGACCCTCTAACGCTTCCCAGTCGGTGAGTTGTTTGACCGGCAGCTGCAGTTGCAGTTTTGGCAAAGGCTGTTGTTCGGCACAAATTGCGCTGGCGGTTATGTTAGTGAGCGCGGTCATTTTACCAAGTTCGCGCACGGTGCCAGTGAGTTGCAGCAACTGACCTGGTTGATACAGCGCAGCTAACTGACTGTCGGCAATCATTAAAGCTTCAGCAGTCGTTGGATTGCTATCAGCCTTCAGGCTTTGGATCAGTAATGACGGTTGTTTGCTGCCCGGATAAATCGTGCCGAGCACTACACCCTGGGTGGTCAGGGTTTTGCCGGTAAGCGGGCTTTGGGTGCCATCGCCCTGAATTTGTGACACTGGGGTAAAATCGGTGGTGCAACTGGCAGCAACTTGCCATGACAATAAACTGACAGCAAAAGGTAAAACCAGGCAGTGGAATTTGAGTGTTTGCATCGGAATTTCCTGACAGGAACAGAAGAGTGAATAGCGAATATGCGAACCAGCTTAATCAAGTTCAGGTTTTTGGCAAGTGGGGCGGGGCAGAACAGCTTAGAAATAAGCTGGCCGAACTTTGGATCCGGCCAGTCGTTATCAGTTTGTTTAGGCTTGTTGCTCGCGCGCAATAGCCCGATACCCAATATCCCGACGGCTAAACACACCGTCCCAGTGAATTTGGTCAACCAGCTGATAGGCCGCTTGTTGCGCTGCAGTGACATTCGCGCCTAAAGCCGTGGCACAAAGCACCCGGCCACCGGCGGTCAGCACTTTGCCATCGTCAAGTTTGGTACCGGCATGAAACACTTTAGCTTCCAGGTTATCCGCTTGTGGCAGACCTGAAATGACATCACCTTTGCGATAATCATCCGGGTAGCCACCTGCTGCCAACACCACACCCACAGCAGCGCGGCTGTCGAACTGGATCTGGGTTTGATCAAGCTTGCCATCAACGGCGTTTTGGCACAGTTCCACCAAATCAGACTGCAAGCGCAGCATAATCGGTTGGGTTTCCGGATCGCCAAAACGGCAGTTAAATTCCAGTACTTTGCAGGTGCCGTTTGGCGCTACCATTAAACCGGCGTACAAAAAGCCAGTATAAACAGTACCTTCAGCTGCCATGCCATTCACTGTTGGATAAATCACCTGTGACATCACCCAATCATGCACCGCTGGTGTTACCACCGGGGCTGGCGAATATGCGCCCATACCACCGGTGTTCGGGCCTTTGTCGGCGTCGTCGCGTGCTTTATGATCCTGACTAGAAGCAAAAGCCAAAGCGTTTTTGCCATCGACCATCACAATAAAAGACGCTTCTTCGCCGACTAAAAACTCTTCAATCACCACGCGGCTGCCGGCATCGCCAAACTTGTTGCCGGACAACATATCTTCAATCGCCGCAAAAGCTTCAGCTTCGGTCTGGGCGATAATCACGCCTTTACCTGCCGCTAAACCATCGGCCTTGATCACGATTGGTGTGCCTTGTTCGGCGACATAAGCTTTAGCATCAGATACATCGCTGAAAGTACCGTAACTGGCGGTTGGGATCTGGTGGCGGGCCAGGAAGTCTTTGGCAAAAGCTTTGGAACTTTCCAGCTGTGCTGCTGCTTTAGTCGGGCCAAAAATCGCCAAGCCCTGAGCGCGGAAACTATCCACCACGCCACGTGCTAATGGCGCTTCCGGGCCAACAATGGTCAGCGCAATCTGCTCTTGCTGCGCAAACGCTAACAGCGCCGGCACATCGTCAGCAGCAATTGCGACGTTTTGCAGATTGGATTCCAGCGCAGTACCGGCATTACCCGGCGCCACGAACACCTGGCTGACGTTTGGCGATTGTGCAGCTTTCCACGCCAGAGCGTGTTCGCGGCCACCGCCGCCTATCACAAGAACTTTCATTGAAGGATCCACTTATTAAGCTTTAAGTTTACGAATTACGCAGCATCAAATGATTAAGCTTTAGGCTTACGGAATTTCAACGTCATCCGGTCGCTTTCGCCAATCGCCTGATATTTAGCTTTGTCTTTTTCTTTTAACGCCAACACTGGCGGTAACGTCCAAACACCTTCCGGGTGATCAGCGGTATCTTTTGGATTGGCGTTCACTTCGCTGGTGCCTTCCAGCACAAAACCGGCTTGCAACGCGACTTTCACCGCCAGGCTTTGTGGCATATAACCAGATTTGGTCCAATCGCCAGCTGCTTTGGCTTCTGGCAGACGGTGTTCAACTACACCTAACACGCCACCTGGTTTCAGCGCGGCGTAAAAGCTTTTATAGGCGGTCAGCAGGCTTTCTTCGCCTTTTTGCATATACCAGTTGTGCAGGTTACGGAAAGTCACCACTACATCGGCAGAACCGGCAGGGGCAATTTCATATGCTTTGTCGGCGGCAAAACCAGTGACGGTCACACTGCTAAATACCGGATCAGCAGCTAATTTAGCCTGATAAGCGGCCAATGATTTTTTGGCATATTCAGATGTTGAATCAGCCGGTTGATGGGCGGCGTAATATTTGCCTTCGGCTTTTAATAACGGCGCCAGAATTTCGGTATACCAGCCACCGCCTGGAGACACTTCAACAACAGTGCTTTTTGGGGTGACTTCAAAAAAACTTAAAGTTTCAACCGGATGACGATGCACGTCACGGGCTTTGTTGGCGGCGCTACGCACCGGATGATTAACTGCTGCCTGAATGGCGGCTTCGTTGGCAGTGGCGGCGACGGCCGGTGCTGCAGAGAATAATAACGTGGAGAGTACAACGAACGGGGTCAAAGCTTTCATGCGTTTAATCCTTATTGTTGAAAAGAGGCTCTGAAACAGAGCGGCGCTAGTTTAGCAAACCTGACTGCGCTTTGCAGTCGTAAACTGATATTTGCCGCCTTAGGTACGACCAGCCACCAAAAATAGATTGTGAAATGCGTCGAATCGCCGGCCAAGCGGTATAGTCGTGGGATTTGCATTGTTATAGCAGTCCAGACTGCTGATTTTGCTGCACAGTTGGCATTTGCTTATGCTAAAATGCCGCACTTTTTTAAAAAGCTATGTCAAAAACTATGCATTTGTCGCGCGATGCAGCTCCGGAGCGCCTACATCATGTTAGATCAAATCCGTATTGTATTGGTTGGTACCACGCACACCGGCAATATTGGTTCGGTAGCCCGGGCGATGAAAACCATGGGTTTAAGCCAGTTATGGCTGGTGTCGCCCAAAGAGCTGCCAGATGGTCAGGCATATGCACTATCAGCAGGCGCCAGCGAAGTACTGGCCAATGCTAAAGTTGTGGAAAAACTGGAAGACGCAATTAGTGATTGTGGCCTGATTGTTGGCGCCAGTGCCCGTTCCCGCACTTTATCCTGGCCGATGCTGGAGCCGCGCGAATGTGGTGAAAAGGCGGTGATTGAAGCTCAGCAAAAACCGGTGGCGCTGGTATTCGGCCGCGAAAGTAGTGGTTTAAGTAATGAAGAGCTGCAACTGTGTAATTTCCACGTCTGCATTCCTGCGAATCCCGAATACAGTTCTTTGAATCTGGCGATGGCGGTGCAAATTGTCACGTACGAAGTGCGGGTCGCTGCGTTAGCGGCCAAACCGCAGACCGTTGCCGCTGACGACACGATATACCCAAGCTCCGAACAGATGGAGCGTTTTTATCAGCATTTAGAACAAACTCTCAACGACACCGGTTTTATCATCAAACAACATCCAGGTGTCGTGATGACCAAATTAAAGCGGTTGTTTACCCGGGCGCGGCCGGAAGATGCTGAATTAAATATCTTACGTGGCATTTTAACCTCGATGCAGCGTAAGCATAAGCTGGACAATCCAACCGAGTAATCTAGTGGCGCAGGCCTTTTGGGCACAAGGACATTGTATGTTTGCTGGCATTAAAGAAGATATTCGTAGTGTATTTGACCGCGATCCGGCGGCGCGTAGTGCTTTTGAAGTGTTGACTAACTATCCGGGATTGCACGCCATCTGGTGGCACCGGATGAATCACCGCTTGTGGCGCGCGGGCTGGAAATGGCTGGCACGTTTTTTAAGTACCATCGCCCGCTGGTTAACCGGGGTCGAAATTCACCCAGGCGCCAAAATTGGCCGCCGGTTTTTTATCGACCATGGCATGGGCGTGGTGATTGGCGAAACTGCTGAAATCGGCGATGACGTCACGTTGTACCATGGCGTGACTTTAGGCGGCACCAGCTGGAATCCGGGCAAACGCCATCCGACTTTGGGCAACAATGTGGTCATCGGCGCCGGCGCCAAAGTATTAGGTCCATTGTATGTCGGCGAAAATGCGCGGATTGGCTCGAATGCGGTGGTGGTGAAAGACGTGCCACCTGGCGCTACTGTGGTGGGGATCCCCGGAAGAATAGTCGCCAAACAAGATTCGCATGTCAGTGAAGAACGGCAGAACCTCGCGAAAAAATTTGGCTTTGATGCTTATGCCGTCGCCAGCGATAACCCGGATCCGGTCGCCAATGCCATCGGCCGGATGCTGGATCACATCCATTGCCTCGATAATAAAGTGGCTGAGTTATGCCAGAGTGTGAACCAGCTTGGCGGCAATGTCTGTGATGCGGTGCCGACAATGAATATCATTGATGAAGCTTTTTTAGCAGCTGAGCGCGAAGCAGCGGAACAACGCAAAAAAGCCCATGAAGAGTTTGATCCGACCATTTGACCACGACGCGATTGAAGAGTCATTGTAAATAATACCTGAGTGTTTTACTCGGCTTTAATACTTGACTAAATCAGTCAGGAATGTACAATTTGCGCCATTCTGTGGTCGAAGTGAAGTGGAGATCAGATGCGGTTAACATCAAAGGGACGGTATGCCGTGACAGCCATGTTGGATGTTGCTTTACATACCAACGCCGGGCCGGTGCCACTGGCCGACATTTCGGCGCGACAGGAAATTTCCTTATCTTATCTTGAACAATTATTTGCCCGGTTACGTAAACATGGTTTAGTCAGCAGTGTCCGCGGACCTGGTGGTGGTTATCAGTTGGGTCGTCCAGCCGCTGAAATTTCGGTATCCGAAGTGATCAGTGCAGTGGACGAATCTGTTGATGCAACCCGCTGTCAGGGGAAATCGGATTGTCAGGGCGGCGCCAAATGCCTGACCCACACCCTGTGGAGCGACTTGAGTACCCGGATTGAAGATTTTTTAACCCAGATCACTTTGGGTGAATTGGTCAGCCAGAATGAAATTCAAAGCGTGGCCAAGCGGCAGGACAACCGCAAATTAAAGAACCCTGAAACTGAAATTGAAGTCAGCTGCCAGCTGTAGGCTGCAGACGGAGCAGAGCATGAAGTTACCGATTTATTTAGATTACGCCGCTACCACCCCGGTTGACCCGCGTGTGGCCGAAAAAATGATGCAATTCCTGACGATGGATGGTGACTTTGGTAACCCGGCATCACGCTCACACCGTTTCGGCTGGCAAGCTGAAGAAGCGGTGGAAATTGCCCGCAGTCAGATTGCTGACCTCATCAATGCCGATCCACGCGAAATCGTTTTTACTTCAGGCGCGACTGAATCCAACAACTTAGCCATCAAAGGCGCCGCGCAGTTTTACCACAAAAAGGGTAAACACTTAATTACCTGCAAAACCGAACATAAAGCCACTTTAGACACCATGCGTGCCTTAGAGCGCGAAGGTTTTGAAGTGACCTATTTAGAAGTTGAAGCCAGCGGTTTATTAGATTTAGATAAACTCAAAGCCGCCATGCGTCCGGATACCACTGTCGTGAGCGTGATGTTCGTCAACAACGAAATCGGTGTGATTCAGGATATCGCGGCGATTGGCGAGTTATGCCGTGCCAACGGTACGGTGTTCCATGTCGATTCAGCCCAGGCCGCAGGCAAAGTTGAGATCGACTTACAAGCGTTAAAAGTCGATTTAATGTCGTTTTCTGCGCATAAAATTTATGGCCCTAAAGGCATCGGTGCCTTGTATGTGCGTCGTAAACCACGGATCCGGTTAGAAGCCCAAACCCACGGTGGCGGCCATGAACGTGGCATGCGTTCAGGTACTTTACCTACGCATCAAATCGTCGCGATGGGCGAAGCATTCCGGATTGCTAAACTGGAAATGGCGGCTGAAAATGCCCGTTTTGCCACCTTGCGTCAGCGGTTGTGGGATGGCATTCAGGACATCGAACAAGTGTTTTTAAATGGTGATGCCACCCATCGGGTCCCAGGTATTACCAATATCAGCTTTAACTATGTCGAAGGTGAGTCGTTGATTATGGCGCTGAAAGATATCGCCGTGTCGTCTGGCTCCGCTTGTACTTCAGCCAGTTTAGAACCTTCTTACGTATTGCGGGCTTTAGGTCTGACTGACGAATTAGCGCATAGCTCCATTCGTTTCAGCATCGGTCGTTTCACTACCGAACAACAGATTGATCACACCATTAAAATTGTGCACGAAGCCATTGATAAGCTTCGAGCCATGTCGCCGCTGTGGGACATGTACAAAGATGGTGTGGATTTAAATACAGTAGCCTGGGTGGCGCATTAATTTTTAATCGACCACCCTTTGGCGCTCTACTTATACCTGCATCTTCAAAGATGACGGGTATAAGGGAGTAGTGCAGTTGAACGAGGTAACAAATCATGGCTTATAGCGAAAAAGTAATAGATCACTACGAAAATCCACGTAACGTTGGCGCTTTTGCCAAAGATGACCCGACTGTTGCTACCGGCATGGTTGGCGCTCCGGCGTGCGGCGATGTGATGAAACTGCAAATCAAAGTCAGTGCTGACGGCATTATCGAAGATGCCAAGTTCAAGACTTACGGCTGTGGCAGTGCGATCGCTTCCAGCTCCTTAGTGACTGAATGGGTCAAAGGCAAAAGCCTGGACGAAGCAGCATTGATTAAAAACACCGATATCGCGCAGGAACTGGCGTTACCACCGGTGAAAATTCACTGCTCAATTCTGGCGGAAGATGCCATTAAAGCGGCGATTGCTGACTATAAATCTCGTCACGGGAGCTAAGTAGTTATGGCGATTTCGATGACTGCAGCTGCTGCCGATCGGGTTCGCAGCTTTCTGACCAACCGCGGCAAAGGTTTAGGTTTGCGGGTTGGCGTGAAAACCACCGGCTGCTCTGGCCTTGCTTATGTGCTGGAGTTTGTCGACGAACTGAACGACGACGATCAGGTGTTTGACCATGACGATCTGAAATTGATTGTCGATGGCAAAAGCCTGGTCTATATCGACGGCACTCAGCTGGATTTTGTCAAAGAAGGCCTGAACGAAGGGTTTCAATTTAATAACCCGAACGTCAATGGCGAATGTGGTTGCGGCGAAAGTTTTACGGTCTGATTTGGCGGTTCGATGAATTATTTCCAGCTGTTTCAGGTGCCGGCGCAGTTTGATCTTGATCTGACTGAGCTTGGTACCCGCTATTTAGAACTGCAACGGAATTTTCATCCGGACAACTTTGCCGCGGGTTCCGAGCGTGATCGATTACTCGCGGTGCAACAAGCTGCCAATATCAATGACGCTTATCACAGCCTGAAACAGCCTTTGCTTCGAGCCGAGCATTTACTGGCGCTGCGTGGCGTGAAAATCAGCCATGAACAGCGTAGCTTCACCGATACCGGCTTTCTGATGCAACAAATGGAACTGCGCGAATTGCTGGGCGATATTCTGCATTCTTCTGATCCATACGCACTCATTGACGAAGCTGAACAACAAATCCAACAGCAGAAAAATGTCCTGCTTAAGCTACTGGCGCAAGCGCTGGAAGCCAATCACCACGAGCAGGATCTGCAAGCGGCTGATATAATCCGCAAACTTAAATTTTTCTTTAAACTGCAGCATGAGCTGGAGTTAATCGAACAGCAACTACAAGATTAAATCCCACTATGGCTTTATTACAAATCGCTGAACCTGGCCAAAGCGCCGCGCCGCATCAACATAAGCTCGCTGCAGGTATTGACCTCGGCACCACCAATTCGCTGGTTGCTACTGTGCGCAGTGGCGAGGCGCGGACCTTGCAAAACGCCGCCGGTGACGACATGTTGCCGTCGGTAGTGCAGTACCTGGCAGATAAAGTGGTAGTTGGTAAAGCGGCTATTGCTGCGGCCATTGCCGATCCGCATAACAGTATTTTTTCGGTGAAACGCCTGATGGGCCGTGGTTATGCTGAAACTGTGGCGCAAGCGCAACAACTGCCGTATTTATTGGTGGATCAGCAAGGTCTGGTGGCGATTGATACCGCCCAAGGCGTGAAAAACCCGGTCGAAATTTCCGCCGAAATTCTGGCCACGCTGGCCGATACCGCGAGCCAAACCTTAGGTGGCGAGCTGATGGGTGTGGTCATCACGGTACCCGCATATTTTGATGATGCGCAGCGTCAAGCCACCAAAGATGCCGCTAAACTGGCTGGTTTAAATGTGCTGCGGTTATTGAACGAGCCGACCGCTGCTGCGCTGGCTTATGGCCTGGATTCCGGTCAGGAAGGTGTGGTTGCCGTGTATGACTTAGGTGGCGGCACCTTTGATATTTCTATTTTGCGTTTAAAGCGCGGTGTGTTTGAAGTACTGGCCACCGGTGGTGATTCGGCGCTCGGTGGTGATGATTTTGATCACGCTGTCGTGCAATGGCTGCAGCAACAAAGCGGTGAAGCACAATTATCACATCAAAGCCTGCGTCAGCATCTGCAATTGGCGCGGCAGATTAAAGAACAACTTTCTGCGCACGACAGCTACGCATTTGAGTTACCAACTGCCAACGGCACGTTAGCGCTCAGTTTAAGCCGCGAACAATTCGACAGTTTAATTCAGCCGTTGGTGCGTAAAACTATCCGCGCCTGTAAACAAACCTTACGTGACGCCGGTTTAAACGCCGATGAAGTGGCGAAAGTGGTGATGGTCGGCGGTTCGACGCGAGTGCCTTTAGTGCGCACGGCGGTCGGCGAGTTTTTTGCCGCTGAGCCGTTAACCTCAATTGATCCGGATAAAGTGGTCGCCATTGGCGCTGCCATCCAGGCCAATGTGCTGGTTGGCAATAAATCCGACACCGACACTTTATTGCTGGATGTGATCCCACTGTCGCTTGGTTTAGAAACCATGGGCGGCTTGGTTGAGAAAATTATTCCACGCAACACCATTATTCCGGTGGCGCGGGCGCAGGAATTTACCACCTTTAAAGACGGTCAGACCGCGATGTCATTGCATGTGCTGCAAGGCGAGCGCGAGTTGGTTGATCATTGCCGCTCACTGGCGAAGTTTAATCTGACTGACATTCCGCCAATGGCTGCCGGTGGTGCGCATATCCGGGTGACATTCCAGGTCGATGCCGATGGTTTACTCAGCGTCACAGCGCAAGAGAAGTCGAGCGGTGTGACAGCCAGTATTCAGGTGAAACCTTCTTATGGTTTATCGGACGACCAGGTCGCCACGATGATCCAAAGCTCGATGCAGTATGCCAAGCACGACATGCAACAACGTTTACTGCGTGAACAGCAGGTTGAAGCGAGTCGGGTGTGGGAAGCAGTCAGTGCCGCTATTTCCGCCGACGCGCATTTGCTGGGTTCGGCCGAGTTACTGGACATCGAACAAGCGTTATCAGCGCTTAAAGTCGTCAGTCAGGGCGACGATACCGCTGCGATTAAAGCGGCTATTGATAAAACCAATCATATCACCGACGAGTTTGCCGCCCGCCGGATGGACAATTCAATCCGGCAAGCCCTGCAAGGGCATAAAGTCGACGAGGTGTAACATGCCACAAATTATCTTTTTACCCCATGCTGAGCTCTGTCCGGACGGTGCTGCGCTCAAAGCCGAAAAAGGCGAAACCGTGCTGGATGTTGCACTGCGTAATGGCATTTCGATTGAACATGCCTGCGAAAAATCCTGTGCCTGTACCACTTGCCATATCATTGTGCGGGAAGGTTTTCGCAGCCTGAATGAAAGTGACGAGCTCGAAGAAGACATGCTGGATAAAGCCTGGGGTCTGGAGCCGGAATCACGTTTAGGTTGTCAGGCGCGTATTGCTGATGAAGATCTGGTGGTGGAAATTCCAAAATACACTGTCAATATGGTCAGCGAAGGGCATTAAGTGCGTGACCAATATCAGTCGTTTTTCTCGTTAAAACCGCTGATAAGTTGCAGGTATATTTGATGTACCTGTTTTAACTTGATGTTTTTCTTGATATTCCAAAACCAGCCGCCATGGCTGGTTTTTTTGTATAGGCCCGCTTCTATGTCCATGGATAACGGGCGTGCTGAAAATGTCGGGAGCATTTATTCGGCGTTGTTGTTTTTATCCGCTCAAATTGTTGTAAACCTCTGAAAGTTAATATAAAGTCCCGCCCCCAAATATTTCAGCCGAGTCGGGAACTAAATTTATAGTTTTGAATTCGCTGGTTTTTTTAAACTCGTTGGCTACGCTAGTGAGAGTAAAGCCTTAAGTGACTGGAGATGTTCTGATGAAAAAAACGTTTTTAGCGACCATGGTCGCTGTAGCTTTGTGTAGTACAGCAGCAAAGGCCGAGGTGAACATTAATGGTTTTGCCTCGATCAAGGCCGGTAAAGCAGGCAGTGGCGATTCGCTTTACGGTTATACCGATGAAATTGATTTCAAAAACGAAAGTTTGTTTGCGGTGCAATTTCAATCTGATCTCGGTGAAAAACTTTCTGTAACTGCCCAACTGATGGCCCGCGGCAATAACGATTTTGATGCTGAATTTGAATGGGCTTTTTTAACTTATCAACTGGATGACGCCTGGCGCTTAAATGCTGGCCGTTTACGTACTCCGTTCTACAAATACTCGGATTTCCGTGATGTCGGGTACGCCTACGACTGGTTGCGCACACCACAAAGTGTTTATGACTTAGGCTTTGATACCATTGAAGGTGTGTCGTTGTATCACTCTGGCACCATCCGCGATATGCAATCCAATATTCAGCTGGTGTTTGGTGCTTATGATGGTGAAGTCACGCTGCAAGGCACCAAAGCGCCAGCGCAGATTAACAACATTATGGGTGCCAGCTGGGAGCTGAGTCAGGATTGGTTGTCGGTGCGAGTGGCCTATCTGGTCGGTGCTGTCACCGTTGATGCGCCGGTGTTTAACCCGCTGTTTAATGCGTTAAATGGGGTAGGTTTGAACTCAATCGTGAAGGCCATTGATTTTGATGAAGATGATGGCAGCTTTTTTGGTTTGGGGATGAACTATGACCGCAACGACTGGTTAATGGTGGCGGAATACACCCATGTCAAAGTCAAAGATACCTTCTACGCCAATCAGGATTCTTATTATGTTTCATTGGGTCATCGCTTTGATAGTCTGACCCCTTACATTTCATACGAAAAAGACGAAGACGATGCCAAGCCAGAAATTTACGCTGGGCTACCGGCGAACTTCCCGTTATTGCTGCCTATTGCTTCGATTGTGATGGGACAGGAATTTGAAAATACCAGCTGGAATGTCGGTATGCGCTATGACTTCCATCCTGCCGCAGCGTTTAAAGTAGAACTGACGTCGTCCGAAAATAATATGACCAACCAAAAAGACAGCCTGATTGCCATCGGTGTGGACTTAGTCTTCTAAGGTTATACCCCGAATCTTCAAGGATAACGGGTATTTGAAACCCGGCTTTCAACCGCTGATTGACGAGACTGAGGAGAAGATATGAAGAAGGTATTGCTCGTGACTGCAATTGCGGCTTTGTGCAGTCATTCAGTGCAGGCAGAGGTGAATATTTCCGGATTTGCATCGGTGATGGGTGGGAAACTGACCAGCGGTACCGGTGTGCCGGAGTTTGGCTTAGGCCCGACTTTTCTGGCGAATTATCCAACCGTCGGTGTGTATGAAGATGAATGGACATTTAAACCGGATTCGAAATTTGGTTTGCAAATGACCGCTGACTTAACAGAAGGCCTCACCGCCACTGTGCAGCTGGTGGGTCGTGGTGCTGACGATTTTGAAGCTGGTTTTGAATGGGCTTATGTCTCTTACGAGCTGAACGAACACTGGACCATTCAGGCCGGTAAAAAACGTTTACCGCTGTATTATTATTCTGATTTCTTTGATGTCAGTTACGCTTATTTGTGGGTGCGCCCAGCCGCGGACAACTACACCTGGCAAATTTTTAATTATACCGGCGTCAATGCGCAGTTTAATTACCAGCTTGGCGATTGGGCGATGTCGGGCAATCTCTATACCGGTAGGGAAGACGACGGTGAAAACAAATTGTTGTCGGAGTTTTTTGGCTCTACACCGATCCGGGAAATCTGGAAAGATATTATCGGTGGTGTGCTGAGCTTTAACCGCGATTGGCTGGATTTGCGTTTCACTTATATGACTTATGAGAATCAACGGTATCGAGATGGTGTACCGGTATTATGGAACGGTAAAGATACCAGACGCGGCAACTTCGCCGGATTCTCTGCCAACATCGATTACAACAACTGGCTATTGTTGTCGGAAGTGAATCGGCTGACGCTGGATGGTGGTGATTTTGATACCTACCTGATTTCAGCAGGTTACCGGATAGAGCAATGGACCCCTTATATTTCCTATGCCGATTTTGATTCCGAAGGTGAAGTTCACAGCACCACCAGTGTGGGGGTGCGCTGGGATTTCCACAGTTCGGCGGCGTTTAAATTTCAATTCGACGATGTCACCGATGATGGTTTTAATGGTGGACAAGTCGCGGGTGACAGCAAGGCTATCACTCTGGGTATAGATTTAGTATTTTAAGTATTGGAGACAACCATGAACTGGTTAAAAGTGATGACCCTGACCACAGCAATGACCGTAACTTCTGCGATGGCCGAAGTTGCAGTCATTGTTCACCCGTCTAACGCTGCGACTGTTGATCAGGCTGAGATTACCAGGCTGTTCACTGGCCGTGGCACAACCTTTAATAATGGCAGCAAAGCCACACCTTTGAATTTGGCAGAATCTGCTCCAGCCCGTGGTGAATTTGACAGTAAAGTACTGAGTAAATCGTCCAGTCAGATGAAAGCGTATTGGTCAAAATTAGTTTTTACCGGCAAGGGCACACCGCCCAAAGAGTTAACCTCTGATGCGGAAATGAAAGCAGCTGTTGCTGCCGATGCTGCGGCTATTGGTTATATCGATGCTGCCGCGGTTGATGGCACGGTCAAAGTGCTGGCTAAATTCTAAACCCGAATGTTACTTTCAAGATAATCCTTAAATCGGAGCTGCTTGCAGCTCCTTTTTTTGCCCGCCTGAAGTGCAATTAAATCTGAGTGCAATTAAATCTGAGTGCAATCAAATCTGAATTGCGAAAAGCCAAACGCCTTGGCGCTCTGGCTGTCGTCACTTTGTCATTTGCCTGCAGCAAGATATATGCTGGCGCGAAGTGGCAGCCAGAAATGTTATTTTGAGAAATAGGCATTTGTCTGGCAATAGCGTATAATTCGCGGCCGCTAAATTTTAACCAGTTATTAATGGAGTCTTCGATGGCCTTAGAACGTACTTTTTCAATCGTAAAACCTGACGCAGTTGCCAAAAACCACATCGGTGCAATCTACCACCGTTTCGAATCTGCAGGCCTGCGTATCGTCGCTGCAAAAATGCTGCACCTGAGCCGTGAACAAGCTGAAGGCTTCTACGGCGAACACAAAGAACGTCCTTTCTTCAATGCATTAGTATCTTTCATGACATCTGGCCCGGTAATGGTTCAGGTTCTTGAAGGTGAAGATGCCGTGCGTAAAAACCGCGAAATCATGGGCGCGACCAATCCTAAAGATGCTGCTGCCGGCACTCTGCGTGGCGATTATGCTGCCAGCATCGACGAAAACGCTGTTCACGGTTCAGACGCTGCTGCTTCTGCTGCCCGTGAAATCGCGTTTTTCTTCACTGATGCTGAGCTGTGTGCCCGTACACGATAAGCTGAAGTGAAACGCAGCAACGACCCACAGCCCTGCAATTTCAAAGGATGTGGGTTTATACCCAAAATCATTGAAGATTCGGGTAGGCGGCAACTGAGTGAATCCCCAGGAGCTTAGCTGTTCTAAGTGACTGGGGTGAACGAAGGCGGCCAACAACCCCGAATTTTCAAGGATGAAGGGTATATACTGCAAAGGGGGCTTAGCCCCCTTTCTGTCTATTTGTACCCAATGAACCCGGTTGTATTTTGTTTGTCTCAATAGCCTGATGGACCAAACAAAATCCAGTCTTAGTACGTTTGAAGTTGCCCGAGGAGTGCCCAGAAATGTCCACAGTTGATAACAAAGTGAATCTGTTAGATTTAACACGCGAACAGATGAAAGAACTGTTGGTATCGCTGGGCGAAAAAGCCTTCCGTGCCGATCAGTTGATGAAGTGGATTTACCATTTCTGTGTCGACGACTTCGACAAAATGACCAATATTAACAAAGACCTGCGTGAAAAATTAAAACGCAACTGCGTGATTGAAGCCCCTGTTGTGGTGACGCGTCAGGACAGTGCTGATGGCACGATCAAGTTTGTGATGGGACTCAAAGGCGGCCAGGAAGTTGAAACCGTTTGGATCCCGGAAAAAGATCGCCGTACTTTATGTGTTTCATCGCAGGTCGGTTGTGCGCTGGATTGTACTTTCTGCTCCACTGCGCAGCAGGGCTTTAACCGCAATCTGACGGTGTCGGAAATTATTGGCCAGGTGTGGCGGGTGGGGCAGATTATTGGCTCTTACGGCGACACCGGCGTCAAGCCTGTGACGAACGTGGTGATGATGGGCATGGGTGAGCCCCTGCTGAATCTGAACAATGTGGTGCCGGCCATGGATCTGATGATGGAAGATTATGGTTTTGGCCTGTCGAAACGCCGCGTCACTTTAAGTACCTCAGGTGTGGTGCCGGCCCTTGATTTACTGAAAGATAAAATCGATGTCGCCTTGGCCATTTCGTTACATGCGCCGAATAATGAGTTGCGTGATCAGCTGGTTCCTGTTAATAAAAAGTACCCGATGGAAGAATTTCTCGCCTCGGCCAAGCGTTATGTGCAAGACTCCAGAGCCAATGATAAAGTAACAGTTGAATATGTGATGCTGGACGGGATCAATGACAGCATGGAACAGGCACATGAACTGGCTCATGCCTTGCGGGATACACCGTCAAAAATTAACCTGATCCCGTTTAACCCTTACCCGGGTTCACCTTACAAGCGGTCCAGTAATTCCAGGATCGACCGTTTTAACAAGGTGTTGCAGGAGCACGGTTACACCGTGATGGTTCGCAAAACCCGTGGTGACGATATTGATGCCGCCTGTGGTCAGTTGGTTGGTGATGTGATTGACCGCACCAAACGTCTGGCGAAAAAGCAGCTGAAAGGCGAGGAAATTGCTGTAAAAATTGTCCGATAACTACAAGGATTTTCGCATCAAAATGCAAAATAAGTTGGTTGTTGCCAGTGTGTTCTGTCTGACGTTGCTCAGTGGCTGTGTGTCGGAATCGACCGTCGTCGATACCGATCGGGTGGGCAGCCCGCGCACCGATATGAAAGAAGCAGCCCGGACCCGGATGTCTTTGGGGCTCAATTATTTGCAGCGTGGCGACACGTCACAAGCCAAGTACAATCTGGAAAAAGCCAAGCAGTTGGCCCCCGACATGTCAGACGTCGACAATGCCTTAGCCTATTATTTCCAGCAAGTTGGCGAACTTGATCAAGCGGAAGATGCTTACCGCGCTTCGTTGCGTAAAGACAGCAACAATGCCGATACCTACAACAACTTTGGCTCTTTCCTCTGTCAAATCAATAAGTACACTGAAGCCGAAGAATTACTGCAAGCTGCAATTAAGCGACCGGGCTATATCCGGGTCGCCGACAGCTATGAAAACCTGGCCTTTTGCGCTTTAGCCCAAAAAGATTACCTGCGTTATCAACAGTTTTTGCGTCAGTCGTTACAACACAACAGTAACCGTACCTCATCACTTTACAATATGGCGGTGATTGAATACGCCATGGGCAATTTAACCGAAGCGAAAAAATGGCAAGCCCGGTTACATCAGATGGGGCAGGTATCGCCGGAAGCGACTTTAATTCGCTATTTGGTGGCTTATCATAGTGGTGATGCTGTTGAACAACAAACTGCTGAGAAATTCCTGTTGTCCGTTTATCCGGGCAGCAGCGAAGCGGCGATGTTACTGAGCAGTGACTTTAGCCAGAGCAAGCCAGAACAAATGAAGCAAGCGTACAAAGCCACGTTGCTAACCACGCCCGCTGATCAAGTCGATATGCCCGACAAACCTAAAATGAAGATTGTAAAACGTAAGTCTTCGTCTGCTGGTGCAGCTGCCACGTCTTTGGCAGTTGCTGCAGCGCCAGTACCGACTTTCGCAAGTCAAGTGACTGAAACTGCGGAGCAACAGCGGCCACGCGACGAAATGTCAGATTTACCCGCAGAAGCCGAAAATCTGCAGACTTCTTCGGAAGTGACTGCCGCCTTGACGCCCGTGGCGACCTTACCGGAAGAACAGCCGACTACCGCCGTTGTTTTACCGACAGAATCAGCCGCAACCGGTGAAATTTCAGAGCCAGAAGTTGCAGCAACAAATACAGCAACAGTGGCTGATGATGTGGCGAGTCAGGCTCAAAGCAGCTTGCCGGATCCGGAGCAGGTCGCACAGACAGAAGCAGCCGCAAGCACAGAGGTTCTGACCCACAAGGTTGGCGCCGGTGACACTTTGTACAATATTGCCAGTCGTTACCGGTTATCGGTGCCCGAATTGCAGGAATTGAATCAACTCGACGATGCAGCACTGATTGTCATGGGGCAGGAGTTACGGTTATCGGCTGCTGCAGACGCAGTACAAAGTGGACCGAAGAAATCGCAGCTAGCAAATTCCACCGAGCCAGCGCCAGCTTCCTATCAGGTGGCTGACGGCGAATCCTGGTTCAGTATTTCCTATAAATACAACATCAAACTTGATACGCTATTGAAGTGGAACAATATGACCGCAGATCAACCGCTGTCGATTGGCCAAACCATTTATCTCAGGGATCCGGCACTACCATCATTATGAGTAAAACAGCAGAAGCACAAGCCGATAGTGTTGGCGCACTCTTAAAGCAAAGCCGCGAATTAAAAGGGCTGACCACCGCTGATGTGGCGACTCATCTGCGGCTGAAAGTCAGTCAGATTGAGCAAATTGAAGCTGAACAATGGGATCCGGCCGTTTCGGTGACTTTTATGCGTGGTTATTTACGGGCTTATGCCCGACTGTTGAAGTTGTCGGAAAGCGAAATTCTCCAAAATTTCGAATTGCAGACGGCTTACCTGCGCAATCAAGCCAAGCCGATGCACAGTTTCTCGAAGAAAAACCGCCTCGATGCGGTGGACAACCGTTTTATGCTGGCCACTTATTTGCTGGTGGTGTTGCTGATTGGATTGTTTTTAGTCTGGTTCTGGCAAACCCATTGGCTGGATTCGCAACCGGTATCGGTGGTTCCGGAATATCGGGTCAGTGGCGAGCCTGCCGCTTTGCAAACGACTTTACCATCAAGTCATACCGCCCAGGCCGACGATGTCAGTACCCAGCCAGTTGACTCCGAATTGACGACTTCATCAGCCGAAGTAACATCGCCTACGGCAAAACAAAAAAGCCCTGCGGATGAGCCGGCTGCGGTGACAACGGAACCTACGGCAACAATAGAAACAACGTTGCCGCCGACAAACAATTCAGCAGTTACCGGTCCAACAGTGACCAGCCAGCTGCAAACAACTGAAGTTGCTGCAAACACCGCCCAACAGGCGGATCTGGCAACCAGCACCGGACCAACTGCCGAGCCTGTGACAACAACCCAGCTCACCGCTAACGCACCTGCAGCATCAACCGAACCGCCGGTCGCAGGCAGCACGGCACAGTTACAACTTACCTTCAGCGCTGAATGCTGGGTCACAGTGCAGGATGCGTCCGGCAAGCGTCTGGCGTATGGCATTCAGTCGGCTGGGCAATCGTTGCAGTTAACCGGGCAATTACCAATCAGTGTCACGCTTGGCAATGCTGCGGCCGCTAGCCTACAGCTGAATCAAACAGCTGTTGATTTGTCGGGCTATAAAGCCGGACAAGTCGCACGTTTAACTTTAGATGGACAGCCTTAACATGTTTTCAGAAAGTCCAATTATCCGCCGTAAGTCGAAACAAATTAGTGTCGGTAATGTATTGATTGGTGGCGATGCGCCGATTGCCGTGCAGTCGATGACCAACACCAAAACCACGGACGTTGCCGCCACACTGGCGCAAATTCAGGCCATCGCCAACGCCGGTGCCGATTTGGTCCGGGTGTCGGTACCAACGATGGAAGCGGCCGAAGCTTTTAAGCTGATCAAACTGCAATCGCCCATTCCGCTGGTGGCGGACATTCATTTTGATTATCGCATCGCGTTAAAAGTCGCCGAATATGGTGTCGATTGTTTACGGATTAACCCGGGCAATATCGGCCGTGAAGATCGCATTCGCGCCGTGGTCGATGCAGCGCGGGATAAAAATATTCCAATCCGGATTGGCGTCAACGGCGGTTCGTTAGAAGCTGATTTACAAGAGAAATATGGCGAACCAACCCCGGAAGCTTTGGTCGAATCGGCGATGCGCCATGTTGAAATTCTGGACCGGCTGAATTTTCATAATTTTAAAGTCAGTGTTAAAGCCTCCGACGTGTTTTTAGCCGTTGGTGCGTATCGCTTGCTGGCCAAACAAATTGAACAACCACTGCATTTAGGCATTACCGAAGCCGGTGGTTTGCGTTCGGGTTCGGTCAAATCTGCCATTGGTCTCGGCATGCTGCTGGCCGAAGGCATTGGCGATACCATTCGGATTTCGCTGGCGGCCGATCCGGTTGAAGAAGTGAAAGTGGCGTTTGATATTTTAAAGTCGCTGCGTATTCGTTCGCGTGGCATCAATTTTATTGCTTGCCCCAGCTGTTCGCGGCAAGAATTTGATGTGATCAAAACCATGAACGAGTTGGAGCAACGGCTGGAAGATGTCATCGATCCGCTGACCGTATCTGTGATAGGGTGCGTGGTGAATGGCCCGGGCGAAGCCCTGATCTCCGATTTAGGGGTGGCTGGCGCCAATCGTAAAAGTGGTTTTTATCTGAAAGGTGAGCGGCAAAAGCTGCGCATCGACAACGAAAGTGTCGCCGAACAGTTAGAGCAACAAGTGCGTTTGTATTTGGCGCAGCAAAAGCAACTGATTGATATCAAACAAGTTGACTGAGTTGGGTTAGTAGGCCTAAGTAAAAGCGCATGACCTTATCGGTCAATATAGGATCCGGTGAACCGGAGCCGCTAAAAAACAGTTAAATAAGAGTCAGTTAAAGTGTCTAAAGAAATTCAAGCCATCCGCGGGATGAACGATTGTCTGCCGCAGGAAACGCCGGTCTGGCAATATCTGGAACAGCAGCTGCGTAGCATTGTTGCCAGTTATGGATATGAAGAAATCCGCTTTCCGATTGTCGAAATGACCGAATTGTTCAAACGCTCCATTGGCGAAGTGACCGATATCGTTGAAAAAGAAATGTACACTTTTGCCGATCGCAATGGTGACAGCCTGACGTTAAGACCAGAAGGCACCGCTGTTTGTGTACGCGCTGCCAATCAAAACGGTTTGCTGTATAACCAGGAACAACGGTTGTGGTATATGGGGCCGATGTTCCGCCACGAGCGGCCGCAAAAAGGCCGTTATCGCCAGTTTCACCAGTTTGGTCTGGAAGTTTTTGGCATGCAGGGCCCGGACATTGATGCTGAAGTCATCGTACTGACTGCGAGATTGTGGCAAAAACTCGGCTTAACGCCTTTTGTAAAGCTTGAGCTTAATTCGCTGGGTTCGAACGCGGCGCGCGCTGCTTACCGTGATTTATTAGTGGCTTATCTGGAACAGCACAAAGAGCTGCTGGATGAAGATAGTCAGCGCCGTCTGTACAGCAATCCGTTGCGGGTGTTAGACAGTAAAAACCCGGCAATGGCGGAAATGCTGGCCAACGCGCCACAACTGCTGGATCATTTAGATGAAGAATCTGCCGCGCATTTAACCGGTTTAAAGCAGCGGTTAACGGCCGCTGGCATTAGTTTTGAGATTAATCCGCGTTTGGTGCGGGGTCTGGATTATTACAACCGTACTGTATTTGAGTGGGTGACCACCAACTTAGGATCACAGGGCACCGTATGCGCCGGTGGTCGTTATGATGGTTTAGTCGAACAGCTGGGCGGCAAAGCGACGCCGGCCGTCGGCTTTGCCATGGGCATGGAACGGCTGGTGTTATTGCTGCAAAGTCTGGACTTAGTGCCCGCAGTCAGCAACAATGCAGACCTTTATCTGATGCCGCTTGGCGAAGCTGCGGAACTTGCTGCAGTTTCGATTGCCGAACAGCTGCGCAACATCTTGCCAGGCAAGCGAATTGTGCTGCACTGCGGTGGCGGAAACCTGAAAAAACAACTGAAGCGCGCCGATAAGTCCGGTGCAGAAATTGGGTTGTTGCTCGGTGACACTGAACTTGCCGCTGGCCAGCTGACCTTAAAATGGCTGCGTGCCGAAAAACCACAAACTACAGTCGACATCGCTGATTTAGCCACCGTGCTTTTGCAGTCGTAACGGAGTAAACGATGGAAATTTACAATACCGAAGAACAACAAGTCGAAGCGATTAAGCGTTTCTGGAAACAAAATGGCGTCTCTATTATCGCCGGTGTGGTGATTGGTTTAGCCGGTTTATATGGCTTTCGCTATTACCAGTCACAACAAGTTGCCTCTATTGAGGGCCAATCTTCACAATATGCCGCTTTGATTGAAAAAGTCGGGGCAGAAGGTACTGATAAACCGGCCTGGCTGATTGAAGCCCAAACCTTTATTGAAGCAAATCCAGGCAGTTCTTATGCCGTGCTGACCGCGTTGTTGGCGGCGAAAGAAGCTGTGCTGGCCAAAGATTATGGCGTGGCTGAAAAGCAGTTGTCCTGGGTTGTTGCCAATACCAAAACTCCTGAAATCATCGCCGTTGCCACACTGCGGTTGGCGCGGGTTCAAACTGAGCAAGGCAATTTTGACGCTGCTCTTAGCACTTTAAACGCCACTTTACCAACAAGCTTTACTGCACAGCAGCAAGAGTTAAAAGGTGATGTGTTGCTGAAGTCTGGTGACGAAGCCAAAGCCAAAGCCGCATATCAAGCCGCTTTAGCTGCTGTCGAAGACGGTAAAAATCCGCTGTTACAAGTGAAATTGAACGAACTGGCCCATGTTGCCAGTTAAGAGGTTGATGTGAAGTTATCGGTAAAACCTGTCGGCGTAGCGGTACTTCTGCTGTTAGCCCTTTCAGCTTGTTCTTCCAAAGAAGATGACGAGCCAACGCTGCCGGAAATCACGAATAAAGTGGAACCGCAGGAAGTCTGGAGTAGCTCAGTTGGTGATGGCATCGATCATTATGATGTGCAGCTCAAACCGGCCATTTTTGACAATAAAGTCTTTGCAGCTAGCCGTGATGGTGAAGTGGCAGCTTTTGATTTAAGCAGTGGCAGCGAGTTATGGTCGATTGATTTACGCGATGGTGACGATGCGCCGCTGTTTGGTGGTTGGAGTCATTGGTGGAATGGTCGTTCTGCGAAAATTGGTGGTGCAGTCTCGGTCGGTTTCGACAAAGTGCTGGTTGGTACTGAAGACGGTGTGGTGGTTGCGCTGAATCCATTAACCGGCGAGAAAGTCTGGTCGGTGAAAGTGGGTGGCGAAGTATTGGCGGCACCGGTAGCGGCCGAAGGTTTAGTGTTGGTCAGCACCGGTGGTGGCCGTATTTTCGCGCTGCAACCTGATACCGGCGAACAACGCTGGATGCACGAAACCGAAAATGGCCTGTTAACTTTGCGTGGCATCAGCCAGGTCGCGGCCGCCAACGGTGGTGTGGTTTTTGGCACCGGCAACGGTAAAGTTGGGGCGCTGATTTCTGATAAAGGTGTACCGGCTTGGGAAGAACCTGTGGCACTGGCCAAAGGTGCAACTGATTTAGCCCGGATCATCGACGTCGACGCAACGCCGATTGTGCATGATGGAAAAGTATTTGCCATCGCCTACAACGGTCAGTTAGTGGCACTTGATTTACGTACCGGCCGTGAAGTGTGGAAGCGTGAATACGCCAGTTTCCGCGCTATGACTCTGGAAGATGATGTGCTGTACCTGGTTGATTCTGTGGGTAAAATGTACGCTATTGATGCCCGTAGCGGCCTCGAAACCTGGGCGCAACTGGTGTTACATCGTCATTTTGTCACCGCACCAACGGTATACAAAAAATATCTGGTGGTGGGTGATGCCGAAGGTAATCTGCACTGGTTTGACAAAACCAATGGCGAGTATCTGGCACGTCACGAGTTTGACAGTTCAGGCTTTTATGCCGAAGCTGTTGCAACCAGCGAATATTTATTACTGCAAAGTCGCAACGGTGAGCTCACCTTGCTGAATTTGCCTGAATAAGGCCTGCCCGAAATAAGTGCAGAAACAGGCCTGTTCGCAGGCCTGTTTTTTTAGTTTGTAGCCCAGTGTTTTTCAGAACGCTGGTATACCCAAAATCATTGAAGATGCGGGTAGGCGGCAACTGAACGAAGCCCCAGGAGCATAGTAGTCCTATGTGACTGGGGTTCGTGATGGAGGCCAACAACCCCGCATCTTCAAGGATGACGGGTATACCCATCAGTCATTGCAGCTGCAAAAACTGAGGGTACATACTGTTTGATGTGACCCTAAGGTCAAATGAACCATCTTGGTTCACTCTAGAAGATTGAGGAAATTCCATGTTACCGGTAGTCGCCCTGGTTGGCCGTCCAAATGTCGGCAAATCTACATTATTTAACCGTCTTACCCGCACCCGCGATGCTTTAGTGGCGGATTTTCCAGGGTTAACCCGGGACCGTAAATACGGCTCGGTTGATTATGAAGGTCTGGAATTTATTGTGGTCGATACCGGTGGTATCGACGGCAGTGAAGAAGGCATTGAACTGGAAATGGCCGAGCAGTCGCTGCGCGCCATCGATGAAGCCGATATCGTGCTGTTTATGGTGGATGCCCGTACCGGTGTGAACGGAGCCGATAGCGCCATTGCCAATCATATTCGCCGCATCAACAAAAAAGTGTTTGTTGTTGCAAATAAAACCGATGGTTTAGATGCCGATACCGCCATTGCCGATTTTTATAGTTTAGGCATTGGTGAAGTGTACCCAATCGCCGCGGCACATGGCCGAGGCGTGACGAATCTGCTGCAACAGGCGTTGGTGCCGTTGTTATCTGAGTCACAAGCTGCCCGTTTAGCAGCTTATGAAGCCGGTGAACCGCTGGAACCGGTGGATGAAGACGCTGAAAAACTAGCGCGTGATTTACACATCAAACTGGCCATTGTTGGCCGGCCGAATGTTGGTAAATCGACTTTGACCAACCGGATCCTGGGTGAAGAACGCGTTATCGTGTTTGATATGCCAGGCACCACCCGCGATTCGATTTATATTCCGATGGAGCGGGGCGATCGTAAATACACCCTGATAGACACCGCTGGTGTGCGTCGTCGCGGCAAAATTGACGATGTAGTGGAAAAATTCTCAGTAGTCAAAACGCTGCAGGCGATTGAAGATGCCAATGTGGTGATTTTGGTGCTGGACGCGCAGCAAGGCATTTCTGATCAGGATTTAAGCATTTTAGGTTTTGTGCTTAATTCCGGCCGTTCGTTGGTGATCGCCGTCAACAAATGGGATGGCCTGAACGACAGCATCAAAGATGAAGTGAAACGTGAACTGGACCGCCGGTTAGGTTTTATCGACTTCGCTCGCTTGCATTTTATCTCTGCTTTGCATGGCTCTGGGGTCGGTAATTTATTTGAATCAGTGGAAGAAGCTTTTGATTCGGCCACCCGCCGCGTCAGTACAGCGCTTTTGACTAAAATCATGACTATGGCGCAGGAAGATCACCAACCGCCTTTGGTGAAAGGCCGTCGCGTGAAGCTGAAATATGCCCACGCCGGTGGTTATAACCCGCCGCTGATTGTCATTCACGGTAATCAGGTGGAAGATTTACCAGATTCGTATAAACGTTATCTGATGAACTATTTCCGTAAATCCTTGCAGATGATGGGAACGCCGGTTCGCGTTGAATTCCGCGGTGGCGAAAACCCATTTGCGGAACGTCGTAGCAATTTAACACCGCATCAGACCTACAAACGTGAACGGTTGTTAAAGGCGCGGGCTAATCTGGCGAATAAGAAAAAGCCTGGTCAGCATAAGCCTTAATGGCGTACAACGAATAACGATCATTGATGACGAAGCCGCATACGTGCGGCTTTTCTATTAGAACGATTGGAGCAGGACGAATGGAGACATCCACAGCAGATGACAGTCAGCTTGCAACAGACCCACAGCATCTGCTTGCAAAGCTGCCAGCTTTTACCTTGCTAACACAGCTGCTGCCCGAGCTGCAGCAGTTCCGCTTTGGCGTTGGCGGCAGTTTATTGTTGTGTGAACTTGGTTTGTTAAGCCAGGCGCGGGATGTGGATTTGGTCTGTGCTGCCAGCGATTTTAACTCGATTTCCACGATGTTAAGCCGCACGCTGCACCAGGTGGCAGTCGCGCCCCATCCGCGGTACCAAAGCCGTTGTTTCGCTTGTTTTGTTGCTGCTGACGGCACCCAACTTGATTTGATGGCGGACATTGCCGTGCTCGACGCTGGTGAGCTCATCAGCTGGCCCTTTGATGAGTCGCAATTGCAAAGACGACAAGGCATTCCCTGGATGAGCGTACAGCAGTGGCTGGAGCTGTATCAGCTGTTCCAACGGCCACAACGGGTGGCTTTGTTGCAGCAGTGGTTACGATGACACCATCACATGTCAGGACTGGGCTTGGCGCTGTAACGGCAGCTTCAGCACAAAACAAGCGCCGCCCGTTTCCGCCTGCTGCACACTGACCTGCCCTTGATGCCAACTGACAATCCGCTGCACTATCGCCAAGCCAAGCCCAAATTGGGTTGATGCCACGGTGTCGCTGGTCTGATCCAGCCGGACAAACGGCTGAAAAATCCGCTCAGCATCATCCGGCGCAATGCCAGGTCCGTCATCGCTGATTAAAATCCAGGCTTCGCCATGGTGCAGTTCAATTTGCAGCGCCAGTGTGTGATTGGCAAATCGACAGGCATTGTGCAGCACATTTAACAATGCCCGTTGCAAATAATGCAGATTGGCTTGTTCCAGCCAGATATCACTGCCGGTCAGATTCAACCGTAACTCCAGCTGTTGCCGCTGCAGCAGCGGCTGGCATTGTTCCGCCACCTGACGACAGCAGCTGCGCAGTTCGACTTTGCTAAAACTCAGCTGTTGCTGTTGGCGTGACATGCTGGCGTATTCTAAAAAGGCATTCACCATCGCTTCCATCCGGTCTAAATCTTGTTCCAGCCGGCGCAAGTAATAGTCTTTTTGCTTCGGATCAGCACATTCCAGCGCTGCGTCCAGACCAAACCGAAAACAAGCCAGCGGTGTGCGAAGGTCATGCGACAACGAACTCGCCAGCAATTGGTTGTCGGCCAGCAGCTGGGTGATTTGTGCTGCCATCTGATTAAAGCTTTGCTCCAGTGCCGGAATATAAGACCAGGCCGAAGGCGCCAGCCGCGCGGTTAAATCGCCCTGGCCAAATTGCGCCGTGGTTTGATTCAGTAACCATAAGCGCCGGGTCAGTGGCAGCAGCCAGAACAACATGATCAAACAAATTCCGCCGTACAACGACAACGTCAGCCACAAGTCTGCCGGATGCGTGTCGGGCTGAAAGGGCCATTGCAGACGGAGCAGCCAGTCGGGATGAGCATTTAAGGCTTTGAGCACATAATGATGATCAGCTGCCGCCAGTTGTAAACCGGCAGGTTGGTGTAATTGTTGTTGTAATTCAGAAGGTAACGCCAGGTTTGCTGCGCTTTCCAGCCGGATCGGTAGCTGCCAGGCTGTGGCTTGTTGAGTGACCCAATCTTCTAATTTTTCGGCACTTTGTTGATCAGCCGCCAGTGCCAGTTGCTGCACTAATAGCGGCATTAATTGCTGATCGGAGCTGGCGGCAGGTTCTGCCGGGCCGGCCAGTTGATCCAGCAAGCCGCCCAGCAAAAACAAGGCACAAATCGCCGACAGCATCAGACTTAACGACAGTTTCAGCATGCTAGTTTTATCCGGCTTTGTTTTATCCAGCTTGGCTTGATGTGGCAGCTCATCGCTGTTGCCAGCCGTCAGCGACAAACAAATACCCTTTGCCCCACACCGTTTTGATCCGTTTGGGATTAGTGGCGTCATCGGCCAGCTTTTTCCGCAGCACCGACACCATCACATCAAAACGCCGATCGAGTCCGTCGTGTTCGCGGCCTTTGAGCGCCAGAAACACCTGATCGCGGCTACAGATCTGACCGGCACGGCTCGCCAGAAACCATAACAAACTAAATTCGGCGCTGGTAAGCACCACTTCTTCGCCAAACAACAACACCCGCTGCGCTTCGGCACAAATGTCCAGCTGCGCAAATTGCAACCTGGTTTGCGGCAGCACGGCCGGTTCAGTCACCGGCACCCGGTTACGCAGCGCCGCTTCAATTCTGGCCAGCAACACTCTGGGCCGTACCGGTTTGATCAGATAATCGGTGGCGCCCAGCTGTAAGCCCAGCACTTCATCCATTTCTTCGCCTTGTGCGGTCAACATCAGAATGGGCAGGGCGTACTGCTGGCGTAACAAACGACACAGCTCCAGGCCATTGATCCCCGGCAACATTAAATCGAGTAAAATCACGTCGACCTGCAGTTGCGCCATCGCAGGCATGACCGTGTCGCCGCGGCTATGATGAATCACCTGATAGCCTTTTTGTTGCAGGTAATCGGTCACCCAACTGGCCAGCGACAAATCATCTTCAACCAATAACACCCTGCCGTAACCGCTCATGTCGACTCCTAAAACAAGCGCCAGTGCCGCTTGGCTCTGGATGCTTTGTGCACCCAATTGACTTCGATCTGCGCCTGCGCCAGCGGCTGTTGATCTTGCAGCAAACGCACCACGCTGGTTGAGGCCGCGGCAAATTCAAACTGATGCTGGCCTTGTTGCTGTTGTTTCCAGCATTGCAGCACCTGATCGTCGATCGCCAGACACAAGTCCAGCGGTTGATTACTGTGCCAGCGGGCGGTCACTTTACTGTAGCAAGTGCGGCCTTGTTGCAGACTGACACAGGTATCCGGGGTCATTTTAAGCACCACGGCAACGGCTTCGGTCGCGCCAACGCCGGTACAATGCAGCAATAGGGCACTGATCAGCAGTATCCAGCAGCACTGACGGCTAAAACACATAACGCACCATCAGAATGGTGACTTGTTCATGCGAGCGGCTGACCAGCGGGCTGTCCAGATAACTGCTGCTGAACAGGTTCACCCCAATACTGCCGTCCAGTTGCCAGTGTTCGGCCAGTGGATAAATCGCCGACACGCCAAGATGGGTTTTAAGGCCGGCGCCAGCGCGGTACTGCGGTAGATCCGCTGTCGCTTCGACGGGGGCAACGCCATAATAATAATTCACGACTTTGGCCGGTTCGACGGTCAAAGCGGCATTCAGATACAGGTCCAGATTGCGCCATGGTAACAAATAGCTGTAGCTGATCCGGCCAATAGCACCATGATGGCTAACCAGATCCAGCCCGGCTTCGACGCCTATGACATGTTGTTTGGCCTGATATTGATAGCGCAGCGAATTCAGCGAATCGTTATTACGGATCTGCAGGCCCGCCAGCTGTGGGTTCGCTTGGCTGACTTTATTATCCGGGATCCAGACATTGTAATTGCTGGCGATCAGATCCCAGCTGTGTTCTTGGTGCTGATAAAAACGATAGCCAACGGAAGCGCTGTAAACATGCGCTCCCCGGCGGTGCATCGGCGTTTCGATAAAAAAATTACCCCAGGTCAGTTCACCGGTGACTACAAACAACAGGCCCTGGTTAATGTCCTGCTCCTGATCCAAACCAGGCACCAACGTATGGTGATAACCTTTGCCAACGCCTAGATACAACGTGCCTTCGAGGTCTTCGAACCAACGTTCTGCTATAGACGTGTCCGCTTGGGTTACACCACTGCAAGTGCTGATGATCAAACCAAACAGCCACCGGCTAAGCGTATTCATGCAGGAACCTTTTGGTGTAACGATGTACCCATCGACGACTTTCCCGTTCACGTTGTAGTTGCGGCGTGTATGCCGTTGGATCAATGCCGGGCAAATGATACCTGTTAAGCCTCGGCAGTAGATGTTTAAAAAGTGTAATTTTTTATATTGTTGGTGTCATTCGCTGCCACTTGCGACCACACCAACAACAACTCAGAATTTCACTTTGATGCCAATTGATGGAAAAATCCCAATATTTTCATCGGCTTGAATTTGATAACTTTGCGCCTGATCCTCTTTGCCTGCCATCAGGTAATAACCGGAAATATTGCGCCGGTTCAGTACATTTAAAATGGCATAGCTGTAAGTGGCCGGTAAACCAAACAACGTGCTGTCATAGTCAGCCTGTAAGTCCAGCCGGTGATACAGCGGTAGTGTTTCAGCATTGTGTTCACCATAGACAGCCACCCGGTAACCTGGGTTATAAGGGTTGGGTTTGCTGCCGACAATCGCACTGTATTTGGCGCCGGAGCGCACCGTCAGCCGCCCGCCCAGTTTCCAGCGCTCACTAAGTTGATAGTTCAGCACCAGATTGGCAATCAGCGGCGTATCCAGATAATACTCGGTGGTGATTTGCCGCCGCTCATCGGTGCGATCTGCTTTAGACCAGCTCAGTGATGCCCAGCCGTCAAAGTCGCCCGCTGTTTTACTTTCTGGCGTTTTGCGTAACAACAATTCCACGCCATAAGCCTTGCCAGAAGTGTCGTTGCTATAGTGTTTTGCCTGATCGGCATCCTGTTCAGTTAATGCCAGCGGCAAGCGACTGAGTTTTTTCAGATAGGTTTCAGCGCTCAGTGACCAGTGATTATTCAGCTGATAATTGGCGCCAAACGCCAGATGGTCAGCCTTGGGTTGCAATAATTCCGGATTACCGGTTTTCGGCAGCACGCTGTCGATATCACCAAATCTGCTGTAACGACCTGCTTTGAGCAGTAATTCCAGCTGATCGGTGGCGGCAAAACTCAATTGACTGCGCGGCAACACCAACCGTTGTTTTTCTCCTTGTGGCAACACGCGTTGCTGATAGTCCTGTTGCTCCAGCCGAACACCTAATTGCCAGTTCCAGGCCGGCGATAATTGCCATTTTTCGGTGACAAAAACGCTATCGCTGCGATAGTTGATGTCGCCAAAATCCTGAATGCGCTCACCGCGCTGCGCAAAGCAGTCCGGTTGATGATCGGTGCAATAATAGGGGACAACATCAAATCGGTAGTCCAGCTGGCGCTGCTGGGTTTCCACGCCAAAGTGCAGCTGGTGATCGAGATGATATTGCCATTGGTTCAGCAGCTGCACGGTGCGGGTTTTGTCTTGATAACGGATAAACTGACCGGCACCAAAACCGGTTTGTTGTTGATCGTCAAGCTGCTGCAGACTCAGTTGCAGCTGATAAACACCCGGCAGCTGATACTGATATTGCGCCAGTTGACTGTCAAAACGGGTGTGGATATAAGCATCGCCGATGGTATCCGGATCTGTTCTGCCTTGTTCGGCGTTTTTCGCGATATTCGCCCGCGCTTCATCACGGGCACCGGCTGCCGTCAGCGTGAATTGATGCTGCTCGTTTGGTTGCCACAAATAGCGCGCCTGATAATCGGAGCTGGTTGGCGGCTGGTATAAGGTGACATCGTCGTCCAGCTCATCGCCTTTTTTGAAAAAATACTGCAGATTGCTTTGCCGGTACGACGTATAAAACGCCTGCGTCTCGGTGACAGCGCCTTCGATGAGCAAACCCGATTGCATAAAACTTAGATCGGCAATACCACCGATATCCTGCTGCCTTGGATTGCGCAGCTTAGCGGCAAACACGCCGCCGGTGGCATTGCCGTATTCGGCGCCAAAAGCTGCCGGATGGAGCTGAAAATCCTGCAGCAAATTTTCATTGAGGATGCTGTTGCCGAAAATATGGAACAGGTAGCCGGCCGGCAGTCCGTCAATTAAAAACGCATTGTCGCCCGGTGACGAGCCACGCACTGCTGGCGCGCCACCATAATCGCCATCGGCATACACCACACCCGGTAAACTGAACACTGCTGATAGCGGATCGTTGAGCAGTCCCGCCACCGAAAGTAGCTGCACCGTGGCAGCGGTCGGTTCGGTATCCGAATCAAGTTTTTTGCCCTGCACACTGAGGCGCTCGATATTGGATTCAAGAGCGGGTTCAATCGTTGGTTCTTCGGCACTCGCTGCGGCTTGCAGCGGCTGCGACAACGCCAGACAAGCTACCACCAAAGACAACCGGAACGATTTCGGTAACGCCGCGCCGGTGGTGAAAAAACATTGAGTTTGCATACAAAAATCCTGTGGTAAAAGGTGAGTGGCTGGGTTAAAGCGCTAACGCATGGCGGTAAAGTTGCCCGGCCAACTGATACAAAGCGATTTCATAAGCTTGGGTTTTTGCCGGATCCGGCGCTAACCAATACTGACCATCGCTATTAAGCAGCAGCACCAGTCCGGTTTCGGTGGCGGAGTTGTAATACATCAGGCTGTTGGCGCCGACAAAAAGCCCGGTGTGACCAACAAAATCGCCGGATTTATGCCAGAACAAGCCCGGAAATTCCGCACCAGGCACGCGGGGAACATTAAGCCCAAGCACGGTTTGTTGTTTCGCGGCAGTAAAACCAGGCAGCGGATATTGCGGGGTTTTGCTGGCGATGGCGGCCAGGTAACGCGCTAAATCATGCGCCGAGCTATGCAAAGAACCGGCGTAAAAATCGGATGAACTGTAGCGTGGCAATGGCAGTAACTCATCGCCGGCCGGGATGTATAGCTGTGCTGGTGCCAGCTCGGTGGTCGTCGCCAGGCCGCTGGTATCCAGCGCTGGCCAACTGGTATTTTTCAGCTGCAATGGTGCGAAAATTTCCCGCGTTGACCAACTGGCAAAAGGTTCGCCAAGCTGCTGCTCCAGCGCCAGACTGGCCAGTTCCGCGCCGACGTTGCTGTAATGGGGTTCACCTGGCGTGCCGAAGTTTTCCGGCTGATAAAGCGCGCCGGATTGCTGCAAATAATCGGTCAGGAATAACTGGTGATCACGTTGCGGTGTGGTGCAAGGTGGCTGATCAGAAGCCAATAAGTTAAACAGGCTGCTGCCGTCAGCTTGCAGGTAAATGGCACAAATCAGCGTTTGGGAATGGTCCAGAATACCGGACTGATGCTGCGCCAATTCGCGCCACGACAGCGGTTTAGCGCGGGCGACCGGCCAGTCGATGCGCATTGGTAAAGTAGCAACCGGCTTTGCTGGATCAATATTCAGCAGACCCATTGCAGTGCCAAGCATGGTTTTACTGATCGATGCCGTGAGGATCGGGGTATCAGCTGTCATCGGTATCTGCTGCTCAACATTGGCCATGCCAGCAGCGAAACTGTGTACCACTTTGCCATTGCGAACGAGCGCTGCAGCGAGGCCTGGCTGATTAAATTGCTGGCGGAAATGCCGGATGCTCTGTTGCACGCTGGCTTGGTCGGGGCTTTGCAATGGTGCGGCATTGATCTGTTGCAAGGCCACATCTAATGCGGTCACGCTGCCCAGCGGCTGATCGAGGCTGACATAAGCGGCAGCGCTGACGTCTGGCAGAATACCTTGCACTTCCAGCAGTTTCTTTTGTGGGCCCAGATAGAGTTCATTGCTCAGCCGATAGCGACCGCCATTGGGCAAAGAACGTTCCAGTGCATTGGAAAAGGAGCCTTGGGTTGGCTCTCCGATCAAGGTCGCTTGCGGCAAACTTTGCAGCGCCAGCGCCATCACTTCGCCTGCGCTGACGGTCATGCCGCCGGTAAGGACCAGCAAAGGTTGCAGATAAGGATTGGCTGCTGCTGGCAGCGTCAGCGACTCTAAAGTGCCCGTACGCAAGCCTTTGCTGCCAATGACCCGGCTTTGCTGGTTAAAATGACTGACCAGTGCAAAAGCCAGCTGATCATCACCGCCGTAGTTAAAACGCAGGTCGAGCACCATCGCTTGGGTGCCCGCTAATTTCTGTTTTATTTCCTGCATGGCGGTATCCGCCAATTTCAGCTCTGCCTTGAAACGCAACAAATAATCAAGATTGTTGTCAACTGAGGTCCCGGACAGCAGACTCACCTGATTAAACCGCACATAACCGATATTGCCCGGCAGCAGGCCATAGCTGATATGTTCAGTCTGCAGTGGTTGTTGTAACCCTGGTTCAAGTAACTGACTGTCGATTTGCTGTTCAATGCTTTGCTGAATTTGTGTTTCCAGCTCAGCGGCTTGCTCTGGATCTTCAGTTTGCGCCGCAATGTCGACCAGGAAACCTTTAGTCGCGACGCCGGAGACGTAAAAATCCTCACCGATTGATAAATCGACATGGGCATCGTTAAATTGGCGGATGATCTGCCGGTAATATTGTTGTTCCTGGATCGGTGTCGCCGTGGCAAACAACGGCTGATAGTGTTGATAGATCTGCTGCCAATCGAGTTTGCGCTCTGGTAAAAATGCATAATATTGCTGCACGTCCTGCCAGAAAAACTCAAAATTAATGCTGGCGCTTTGTTCACCATTCAGCGGTTTCTGGCACGCTTCCGACAACTGTTTGATCCGGCTCCAGCGACCAATATAACCACCATCCTCTGGCATGCTGAACTGGTCGCCAGTTGCATCGAGTTTTAATAACGTCAGCAGTTTTTGGCTGCTTTGGGTTGGATACTCGGTATTTTTTACACAACCCATTTTGTTGTGATAATAACTGACGATGTTGGTCGGGCTAATCTGCCAGACTTCGCCATAGCCGGCTTTTTGCCAGACGCCGGTTAAATCCTTTGTTTCGGTTTTTTTGTCATCACCACAGCCACTGAGTAAAACAGCGCTGATGAGTCCGGCAGCGAGCGCAAGCTTGTATGGTTTTGGGGTATTGATATTTCGCATGATTAACCTCCTTTTAAGTGAGGTAAAGGTTAACCAAAGGTAAGCAGGCGGACTGTTGTGAGTTTGAACCGGATCTGTAAGTGTCTGTAAGGATGTTCGCGGCAACTGTATACAAGCTGCCGCGGCTGGCTATGGTCAGTTACATTCGCCGGCTAATCCGGGCTTTTAAGCTGAGTCACAGTGGCAATAAAACCACCATTGGCAAGACGAACCTGCACCTTGCGACCGGCAGCAACTTGCTGCTGATCTTTAATCACCGCGCCATCTTCAGCAAACACAATACTGTAACCCCGTTGTAAGGTCGCGAGCGGACTGACGATATGCAGCTGGCCGGATAACCGCTGCCACCGCTGCAACTGCCTTTGTTGCTGGCCTGCCATCGCCTGTTGCAGTTTGTGTTGTAACTGCTGCAATTGCAGTTGCTGGCGTTGTAAGCGTTGTTGTGGGGATACCAGCGCCAACGATTTTTGCTGGAGTTGCAGCTGCTGCGTTTTGCGCGCTAACCCTTGTTGCATCGCCTGAGTCAGCCGGATTTGCAGCTCATCCAGTCGTTGCTGTTGTTGCTGTAACCTTCTGGCCGGATGCAATAACTGTAATTTGCTGTGCTGATGTAAAAACTGCTGCGCGGCAAAACCTAAGCGTTGGCGCATGCTTTGCGCCAGGCGTTGTTTCAGTTGTAGTAGCTGCGCTAATTGATGTTGTTGATCCGGCGATACTAATTCGGCTGCAGCAGAAGGCGTGGCTGCACGCACATCGGCGACAAAATCGCTAATCGAAAAGTCAATTTCATGGCCGACCGCGCTGACAATTGGGATCGGGCAAAACGCGATAGTGCGCGCCAGGGTTTCATCGTTAAAGCACCACATGTCTTCTAATGAACCACCACCACGACCGATAATCAACACATCACATTCATTGCGACGGATCGCCAACTGCAACGCTGCGGTTAAATCGCTGGCGGCCGGCACGCCTTGCACCAAAGATGGGTAAATAATGACTTCGATGCCCGGCGCCCGGCGTTGCAATACGGTTAAAATATCGCGGATGGCAGCACCGGTGGGAGACGTGATCACACCAATTTTCCGCGGATTCAGCGGCAACGGCTTTTTCCGCTCCGGCGCAAACAAGCCTTCAGCGGCCAATTTTGCTTTGAGTTGCTCATATTGCTGGCGCAATAAACCATCACCGGCTGGTTCAATAAAATCGGCTAATAACTGATATTCACCCCGCGGTTCGTACACGCTAATGCGCGCCCGTACCATCACTTGCTGGCCATTGCGCGGGGTAAAAACTGCGTTGCGATTGCTGGTTTTAAACATCGCCACTTTGACCTGAGCCGCTTGATCTTTCAAAGAAAAATACCAGTGGCCCGAACTGGCCGCGACAAAATTCGATACCTCACCGACCAGCCATAACTGGCGGAATTGTAGCTCTAAGGTCAGACGAACTTCAGAGTTTAAACGGGAAACGGTATAGATATCGGCTTGTTGCATAAGGTCAGTTTTGCGGTGTGTGAATAGGTGATCCTGTGGCTAATCTACCACAAAACTAAAAAATGCGTTGTGACGGACGGCAAAAGCGCCTAAAATAGCGCCGCAACATTCCCAGATTTTTAATCCACACAGCGAGATTGTTGCAATGCTCAGGATCGTGAAAGAAGCGCTCACATTTGACGACGTGTTACTTGTCCCAGCGCACTCCACAGTGTTACCCCACACCGCAGATCTGCGGACTCAACTGACCAGCAAAATCACTCTGAATATCCCGATGGTGTCAGCCTCGATGGATACAGTGACCGAAGCACGCCTTGCTATTGCCTTAGCACAAGAAGGCGGTCTGGGTTTTATCCACAAAAACATGACCATCGAAGAACAAGCTGCCAACGTTCGTAAAGTGAAAAAATACGAAAGTGGTGTGGTGCGTGATCCGGTCACAGTGCGTCCGGAACAAACAGTTCGCGACGTACAACAACTGTCTGCCCAACATGGTTTCTCCGGTTTCCCGGTGGTCGACGCTGACAACAACTTAGTTGGTATCGTCACTGGTCGTGACTTAAACGTTGAAACCAACCCACAAGCAGCGATTTCTTCGGTGATGACGCCGCGCGAGCGTTTAGTCACTGTGCATGAAGATTCACCACGCCAGGACGCATTAAACCTGATGCATAAACACCGCATCGAAAAAGCCTTAGTGGTGGATAACGACTTTAAACTGAAAGGTTTAATTACCGTTCGCGATTATTACAAAGCCGCCAGCAAACCAAATGCCTGTAAAGACGAATTTGGTCGGTTACGTGTAGGCGCTGCGGTTGGGGTAGGTCCTGGCACTGACGAGCGGATTGCGGCGTTAGTTGAAGCCGGTGTTGATATCCTGCTGATTGATACGTCACATGGTCACTCGCAAGGCGTAATCGACCGGGTGAAACAAACCCGTGTTATGTACCCAGATTTACAAATTGTTGCTGGTAACGTTGCAACTGCCGAAGGCGCTAAAGCGCTGGCGGATGCGGGTGCCAACGCAGTGAAAGTTGGTATTGGTCCAGGTTCTATCTGTACCACGCGGATTGTCACCGGTTGTGGTGTGCCACAAATCACTGCGATCGCGGATGCGGTTGAAGGTATCAAAGGCACCGACGTTTGTATTATCGCCGATGGCGGCATCCGCTTCTCAGGCGATGTGTCCAAAGCCTTAGTCGCCGGCGCACATTGCGTGATGGTCGGTTCAATGTTCGCCGGTACTGAAGAAGCGCCGGGTGAAGTCGAACTGTATCAGGGCCGTTATTACAAATCTTACCGCGGTATGGGTTCGTTAGGCGCCATGGCGCAGCGTAACGGCTCATCAGACCGTTATTTCCAGGGCAGCAACAACGCGGAAAAACTGGTACCGGAAGGCATTGAAGGCCGGGTTGCGTACAAAGGCCCGATTGAAAACATCATTCACCAGCAAATGGGCGGTTTACGCTCATCGATGGGTCTGACCGGTTGTGAGACCATTGACATCCTGCGCACCAAGCCAGTGTTTGTCAAAGTGACGTCAGCGGGTATGGGCGAGTCCCACGTCCACGACGTCCAGATCACCAAAGAAGCGCCAAACTACCGTATTGGCTAAGTTAAAAGCGCCGGCAGCCATGCCGGCGTTGTTTTTCCGGTCGGCGCTTGCCGACCCGCTACCGACACAAGGTTGATATGAGCAAAAATATCCATTTCCACCGTATTCTGATCCTCGACTTCGGTTCGCAATATACCCAGTTAATCGCGCGTCGTGTCCGCGAAATCGGCGTTTATTGTGAACTCTGGGCCTGGGATGTCACTGCCGAGCAAATCGCTGAATTTAACCCAACCGGTATTATTTTATCCGGTGGCCCGGAAAGTGTGACTGAAGCTGGTTCGCCACGTGCGCCGCAATATGTATTTGAAGCCAACGTGCCGGTGTTAGGCGTCTGCTACGGTATGCAGACCATGGCTGAACAGCTGGGCGGTAAAGTTGCTTCTTCGGACAAACGTGAATTTGGTTATGCGCAGGTCGAAATTATCGCCAACAACCCGATGTTTGCCGGTATTGAAGATCATCTGAATGACAAAGGCCACGGTTTACTGGATGTCTGGATGAGCCACGGCGATAAAGTGGTAGAAATTCCGGCTGGTTTTGTCACGACAGCGCAAACGCCAACGTGCCCACATGCCGCGATGGCGAACGAAGCCAAGCAATTTTACGGCGTGCAGTTCCACCCGGAAGTGACGCATACCCGTCAGGGCCTGCGGATGCTGGAACAATTTATTGTTGATATCTGCGGTTGTGAAAAACTGTGGACGCCAGCCACCATCATTGAAGAGTCAATTGCCAATATCAAACGCCAGGTTGGCGACGATCAGGTGATTTTAGGTCTGTCCGGTGGTGTTGATTCGTCAGTCGTGGCGATGCTGCTGCATCGCGCTATCGGCAAAAATCTGACCTGCGTGTTTGTCGATAACGGTTTATTACGCTTAAACGAAGGCCAGCAAGTGATGGATATGTTTGGTGACCATTTTGGTCTGAACATTATTCATGTCAAAGCTGAAGATCGTTTCCTGAATGCGCTAGCGACCGAAGCTGAACCAGAAGCCAAACGTAAAATCATTGGCCGGGTCTTTGTGGAAGTGTTTGATGAAGAAGCGAAAAAACTCAGCAACGCCAAATGGTTAGCGCAAGGCACTATTTATCCGGACGTGATTGAATCTGCTGCTTCGAAAACCGGTAAAGCCCATGTAATTAAGTCGCACCATAATGTTGGCGGCTTGCCGGCAGAAATGAAAATGGGTCTGGTTGAACCGCTGCGTGAACTGTTTAAAGACGAAGTGCGCAAAGTCGGTCTGGCACTCGGTCTGCCGTACGACATGCTGTACCGTCACCCGTTCCCAGGCCCTGGTTTAGGCGTGCGGGTACTGGGCGAAGTGAAAAAAGAATACTGCGATTTACTGCGCAAAGCCGATGCCATCTTTATTGAAGAGCTGCATAAATCCGGCTGGTACGAGCAAGTCAGTCAGGCTTTCACCGTATTCCTGCCGGTAAAATCAGTTGGCGTGATGGGTGATGGCCGCAAATACGACTGGGTGGTGTCGCTGCGTGCGGTACAAACCGTCGACTTTATGACCGCACATTGGGCGCACCTGCCGTACGAGCTGCTGGGCCATGTGTCGAATCGCATCATCAACGAAGTGAACGGTATTTCACGCGTGGTGTATGACGTTTCCGGCAAACCACCAGCGACGATTGAGTGGGAATAGCCATTTAATCAATAACAAAAAAGGCGCTGCGGCGCCTTTTTTATCTCTGAACATCTTCGATATTGTAGTCACTTCTAAAAGCGCATCGAGAGCAATTTATAACTGGTCAATCTGTTGCTTCAGGGTATAAGACTTGTCGGTGACAATGGCTTCTAAAGTGGCAACCCGCTTTTTCAGCTCGGTAATTTCTTGTTGTAACGTATCGTTGGCTGCGCTGCCGCTATGTAACTTCACTTTGGTTTTGGTATGTTGCTCGTAAAAAGCATATGCAAAAGCCAATACCACAGCGACAAATCCTACATCAAAAACACCCATGATTATTTCCTTCTTCTCTGATTGATAACTGACGACAGCAATTGTTATACCAAAGTAATAGTTATATAAAAACAGTGGCTTACATATTTTATGTTGCAAGGTATTTTCTGTTGCACCAGATAGTAGTCAATTTTACCAGTCGACAATGGTAAAATTCCCTCATTACTTCGCTGTTGAGCACCATGAGATGGATGAAATTAGACCGCCAACTGTCAATGACATCGGGGGCGCTGCTAAGAGCGACACTGACAGTCAGCAACATTCCGACGAACGCTGGATGCGCCACGCGCTGATGTTGGCCGATAAAGCCGAGCAAGCAGGAGAAATTCCGGTCGGCGCAGTGTTGGTCAAAGATGATCAGGTTATTGGCGAAGGCTGGAATATGTCGATTTGTCAGCATGACCCATCGGCGCATGCTGAAATGCTGGCAGTGCGACAAGGCGCCAAGCAGCTACAGAATTACCGCTTACTCGATACCACCTTGTACGTGACCCTGGAGCCTTGTGCGATGTGTGCCGGTTTGCTGGTGCATAGTCGGATTAGACGCTTGGTATTTGGGGCTTATGACGCTAAAACCGGGGCTGTCGGTTCGGTGATGGATCTGGTGCAACATCCGGTGCTTAATCACCAGTTGCAAGTGACCGCTGGTGTGCTGGCGGATGAGTGTGGCGCAAAACTATCAGAATTTTTCCGCAAGCGCCGGCAACAGCATAAGCAGCAGAAGGAACAAGCGGCGTTGTTGAAATCGCAAACAGCAGGTAAATAAGGTTCGTCCATCGTCAGACTGATGCCGACGATGACGGATCAGGTCAGCATTTCTGACTGGTGTTGATGTTGGGTGATGGTCTGATAATTCCGTTGCCGACGATGTAATTTCATCACCGCCAGGCTACGTTTGACCCGGCGCCGCACGGCGCTGACATCCATAATTCGACGCTTGCGCAGCATCTTTGGTTTTTTCCGTCTAAGCATGAGTGTTGTCCTGTGTTCGCTAATTGCAACTCTTGACCGAGCTGCAGCAATTATTTTCACTATAACCAGCTATGTTGGCATACTCAAGATGGCTTGACGGCTGCTTGTTGTTACTGGTTGTTACTGGTTTTTGCAGGTGCCTGCAGCTGATTGGTTTTGGCATCGGCTGCTGATTTTTTTTACCTGTGTTTTGCCCGATACTTTGACCGGCGTTTTGGCAGGTAATTGCTTCGCAGCAGCCGGATTGACAGGCGAATCCGCATACTCTTCCGCAAGTTTCTGTTTCTGTTGCTGAATTTTCAGCTCTGATTGCTTTTTCTCATCAACCCACAGCAACGTATCGTAATAACGGCGAATGTTTTCCACATAGTACACCGCATGGTCGCCGCGGGCATAACCGGTGCGAGTCTGGCTGTAGTATTTGCGTTGTTTCAGTAACGGCAAGCGCTGTTTTACTTCTGCCCATTTGTCCGGATCGGCGCCATCTTTTTCCGTCAGCCGTCGCGCGCTGTCGACATGGTTGTAGCCGATGTTGTAGGCCGCGAGCGCAAACCACAGCCGGTCCGGCATGTTGACCCGCTCTGGAATACGGTCCAGCAATCTTTGTAAATACCGGCTCCCACCACGAATACTTTGTGCCGCATCAACCCGGCTGGTGACTTTCATTAAAGTCGCCGTTGGCACCGTTAACATCATCATCCCAACCACGCCTTGGGGGCTGCGGGCTTTGGGATCCCACCGTGATTCCTGATAGGCGATAGCCGCTAAAAACCGCCAGTCGTGGCTACCGGCATGTTGTTCGAACAGCGCCCGATAGCGCGGTAGTTGCCGGTCAATCGCTTCGATATAATCCAGCGTGTCGGCGTAGTTAAATTTGCGGACATGGCCAAAATATTTGTCTTCCAGCGTCAGCAATTCGGCGCCTTCATAACTGCGCCCAAAAAACTCAACCATCACGCTAAACAAAGAATCGTCATTATTTTTCGGCAATAACCAGGCGACTGGTTGTTTGCTTTTCAGCACCAACGCCACCCCAAGGTCCGGGTAAAACCGCTGATTAATCGCCAGTACGTGGGAATCGGCCACGGTGTAACTGATTTTGCCTTCGGCCACCTGTTGCAGCAGTTCGGTCGCATCATCGGTGCTGTTCAGACTGATCGTCAGATCCGGAAATTCTGCTTTTTTCGCCAGTAACGTTTCGGCTTGGCTCGATCCCTGGATCACCACCACCGGTTCGGTCAGTTCGGCCAGACTTTTTGGCTTTTTGCTGCTTTGTTTAAACACCAACACTTCGTCGCTGAGTTGATAAGCCGGTGCCAGCCGATATTGCTGACGCAGACTTTGCGATACAGTGGAACCGGCTGCGATCACGTCGACCTGGCCGGAATTGAGTTTTTGTAACAATTCTTCGAGGTGAAAACTCGGTACCAGATCTAATTTCACCCCCAGTCGGTCGGCTAAAGCGACCGCTAATTCGTACTCATAACCGGTGGGGCCGTCGGCGGCAACGTAGTAACTGGTGGGGCCGTTGAGGATACCAACACGAATGCTATCCCGTTGATAGATTTGATGTAAATGCATAGGTTCAGGCGCCGGTGTACAAGCCACCAGCACTGAAGTCAGCATTAAAATCAACATCAAAAACCGCATCAACCTACACTCTTCCTAAATTTCAGGCGCCTGTTATACCAAAATTCCGGGCAGCAGTCAGTTTTTACTCATACCCTTTAGACGCGATCTTCTATATAATGCGGCGCCTGATTTGAGGTTCCATCGACGTTCAACCCACGGGAAAAAAAGCCTATGTTGATCCTGCGTGGTGCACCAGCACTGTCCGAGTTCAGAATTCAAAAGTTCATTGATCAATGCGCCAAAGCGGCGTTGCCTGTCACCAGTTTGTATGCCGAGTTTGTCCATTTTGCCGATCTGACCGCTGACTTAAGCGCAGAGCAGCAAAACGTGCTCGATAAATTGCTGACCTACGGACCCACCATCACCAGTCATCAACCCAGCGGTACTTTGCTGTTGGTTACGCCACGCCCAGGCACCATTTCGCCATGGTCATCCAAAGCCACTGATATTGCGCATAATTGCGGTTTAACTCAGGTAAAACGCTTAGAGCGTGGTTTAGCTTATTACGTTGATACCAGCCGGGCATTAACGGCAGCTGAGCAGCAACAAGTGGCGGCGCTGTTGCATGACCGGATGATGGAGTCGGTGTTTACTGAACTCACGCAAGCCCAGGCCTTATTCCGCAAAGCTGAACCTGCGATGTTAGCATCGGTGGATATCTTAGCCGGTGGCCGCGAAGCATTAGTCGAAGCCAATATCCGTTTAGGTTTGGCGCTGGCCGATGATGAAATCGACTATCTGGTCAGCAATTTCAACACCTTAGGCCGTAATCCAAACGACATCGAACTTTATATGTTCGCGCAGGCTAACTCTGAGCATTGCCGTCACAAAATTTTTAACGCCGATTGGACCATCGACGGCGTAGAGCAGCCTAAATCGCTGTTTAAAATGATTAAAAACACCATGGCAGTCACGCCGGATTATGTGTTGTCAGCCTACAAAGACAACGCTGCGGTAATGGAAGGCTCCAAAGCCGGCCGGTTTTTCCCAAAACCAGACACTCAAGAATACCAATATCACCATGAAGATATTCATGTGCTGATGAAAGTGGAAACTCACAACCACCCAACGGCGATTTCGCCATTCCCAGGCGCTGCGACTGGCTCTGGCGGCGAAATTCGTGACGAAGGCGCCACCGGTGTTGGTTCTAAGCCAAAAGCGGGTTTGGTTGGTTTCTCGGTATCAAACTTACGCATTCCGGGTTTTGAACAGCCGTGGGAAACCGATTTTGGTAAACCAGACCGGATTGTGACAGCGCTCGATATTATGATCGACGGCCCACTCGGCGGCGCGGCGTTTAACAATGAATTTGGCCGGCCGAATATCTTAGGTTATTTCCGCACCTATGAAGAAAAAGTGCCAAGCCATAACGGCGACGAAGTGCGTGGTTACCACAAGCCAATTATGCTGGCCGGTGGCCTCGGTAATATTCGCGCTGAACATGTGCAAAAAGGCGATTTACCGGTTGGCGCTAAATTAGTGGTGCTCGGCGGCCCGGCGATGAATATCGGTTTGGGCGGTGGTGCAGCTTCGTCAATGGCGTCAGGCCAGTCGGCGGAAGACTTGGATTTTGCGTCAGTGCAACGGGAAAATCCGGAAATTGAACGCCGTTGTCAGGAAGTGATTGACCGCTGCTGGCAGTTAGGCGCGGACAACCCAATCGTGTTTATTCACGACGTCGGTGCCGGTGGTTTATCCAACGCCTTCCCTGAGCTGGTGAACGACGGTGGTGTGGGCGGTAACTTTGAACTGCGTAACGTCCCTAACGACGAGCCAGGCATGTCGCCGCTGGAAATTTGGTGTAACGAATCGCAAGAGCGTTATGTGATGGCGATTCCGGCTGACAAAATGCCGGTGTTTGAGCAAATCTGTAAACGCGAACGTGCCCCTTATGCGGTGGTGGGTGAAGCAACTGCTGAGAAACATTTAACGCTGTCGGATAAGCATTTTGGCAATACGCCAATCGACTTGCCGTTGTCGGTCCTTCTTGGCAAAGCGCCAAAAATGCACCGCGATGTAGCGTCGAAACAAACGGCTGGTAAGGCGTTAGATTTTGCCGGTGTTAGCGTTACTGAAGCGACTGAACGGTTATTACGTTTACCGACTATCGCTGAAAAAACCTTTTTAATCAGCATCGGTGACCGTTCTGTCACCGGTATGGTAGCGCGCGACCAAATGGTCGGCCCATGGCAGGTGCCGGTGGCCAACTGTGCGGTCACCACCGCTGCACTTGATACTTATCATGGCGAAGCCATGTCATTGGGCGAACGTACGCCGGTTGCGTTGTTAGACTTTGCTGCTTCAGCGCGTTTGGCGGTGGCGGAAGCCATCACCAACATCGCCGCCACTGATATTGGTGAATTAAAACGGATTAAATTGTCAGCCAACTGGATGTCAGCAGCCGGTCACCCGGGTGAAGACGCCGGTTTATACGCTGCGGTCAAAGCCATTGGTGAAGAGTTATGTCCAGCCTTGGAAGTGACGATTCCGGTGGGTAAAGACTCGATGTCGATGAAAACCAAATGGCAGCAAAACGGTCAAGAAAAAGCGGTGACGTCGCCATTGTCGTTAGTGATCACGGCTTTTGCCCGGGTTGAAGATGTGCGTAAAACCGTCACGCCACAACTTCGCACCGATAAAGGCGCTTCGTCGTTATTACTGATTGATTTGGGCCTGGGTGAAAACCGCTTAGGTGCCTCTTGTTTAGCGCAGGTGTACAAACAGCTTGGACAGTCAGCTCCGGATTTGGCCTCGCCAGAACTTTTGATCAACTTCTTTAATGCAATTCAGACATTAACCAACGAGCAAAAACTGCTGGCTTACCATGACCGCTCAGACGGTGGTGTGCTGCTGACATTAGCGGAAATGGCTTTTGCTGGTAAAGCGGGCTGGACTGTAGATGTGTCTGCTTTAGGCAACGCTTCACAAGACGACTTAACCGTGCTGTTCAGTGAAGAGCTGGGTGCCGTCATTCAGGTGGCAGATTCAGAACTTGGTTATGTGCAACAAGTGCTTGCTGATTTTAACCTGGCAGCCAACAGCCATCTGTTAGGCGCGGTAAACAACAGCGACGAGCTGACAGTACGCCGTGCAGGCAAGGTGATCTTCAGCGATTCACGCACGCGTCTGCGTAGTATTTGGGCTGAAACCACTTATCAAATGCAGGCGCTGCGGGATAACCCGGATTGCGCCAAGCAAGAGTTTGAAGCTAAGTCGGATAAAACCGATCCAGGCCTCAACGTTAAGTTAAGCTTTGATTTAAATGAAGATGTAGCAGCGCCTTATATCCTCAAAGGCGTCAAACCACGGATTGCCGTGCTGCGTGAACAAGGCGTCAACTCGCATGTCGAGATGGCAGCTGCCTTTAACCGCGCTGGTTTTACCGCGGTTGACGTGCATATGTCAGATATTCTGTCCGGTCGTCGTGGCCTGGAAGAATTTAACGGCTTAGTCGCTTGTGGCGGTTTCTCTTACGGTGACGTATTAGGCGCCGGTGAAGGTTGGGCCAAGTCGATTTTGTTTAACGACAAAGCGCGTAGCGAATTTGCCCGGTTCTTTGAACGCGACAGCACATTCACGCTGGGCGTTTGTAACGGTTGTCAGATGGTATCGAACCTGAAGTCGCTGATCCCGGGTGCGGAGTTATGGCCACGGTTTGTGCGCAATAAGTCAGACCGTTTTGAAGCACGGTTTAGCCTGGTGCAAGTGCAGCAAAGCCCGTCGGTACTGATGGCTGGCATGGCTGGTTCACAAATGCCAATCGCGGTTTCGCACGGTGAAGGTCATGCTGAATTTGCCAATGCGGCAGCTTTAGCGGCAGCTGAGCAAAGCGGCACCATCGCACTGCGCTTTGTTGATAACCACGGTCAGGTGACGCAGCAATATCCAAACAACCCGAACGGTTCGCCAAACGGTATTACTGCACTGACCACCACCGATGGTCGTGTGACGATTATGATGCCGCACCCGGAGCGGGTATTCCGTGCAGTCAGCAACAGCTGGCATCCGGACGAGTGGCAAGAAGATAGCCCGTGGATGCGGATGTTCCGCAACGGTCGGATTTTCTTAGGTTAATTCTAAGAATTTCGGAAAAAGCCTGCCTTGTGCAGGCTTTTTTGTCGGTGAAATTCTGGTTTGTGACTTTATCTGTATCTTTAGGTTGAACACCCTCTTCAACATTTATCGCATCACCTGCCTGCGGATTACGGGATATCGATAACGGTATTTCTGTTGATTGTATGAACGATGTGTCTGTGTGGTGCGAGCGGGGCGCTCTGGCAATTTTTTCGGGCAGCAGCGTAGCTGTCGCAAAGTGCGGTATCCGGATCGGACTGATTTGCTGGTGCATGGCTTTGCAACATGTTAAATGTCCATTAGGCTGATATTTCTGCAAGTAATTGTTAAATAACAACTTAATTAATATTTATCTAAAGGGTGTTGTTGCGTAATTTGATATTTTCTTGATAATGTTGTGATAAATAATCAACTTTATTGAATGTGGAATTTGTTGCTGATATCTGTTGCTTACCTGAGTTTGTCAGGTGAGAACAACAGGAAAAAAATAATGAAACTGAACTTAAAAAAATCACAACTCGTAAATCTGTCTCTGGATAACCAAGCGCTGCCTAATGATCTGACCCCACAAATTGCTGGTGGTAACTGTACTTGTGGCTGTTGCACACCAAGTACACCTGCTGCAGGTTGTGGCGGCGGCGGTGGTGGTGGTCTTGTGACTGCAAATGAACAGGGTTGTCCGTCTGATCCGTTCGGCTGGACCAACATTTGCTGCATGATCCCATAATAGCTGCTGAATGACGTTGTGAAAGCAAGAGGGTTTCCTCTTGCTTTTTGTCAGGAAGATCAATTGAGTGTAGGAGTATACCTTGGCCGTTGCGCAAGCCAGTATTAGAAACATTGTAAATTTGCTTACTGAACATATTGTCAAAAACCTGAGTCCTGTGGAAGAGCCTGGTTTTTTAGCGGGCCGGGCTGGCCAACTTTTATTTTTATGGTGCGCAGCACGTTCGGTACCTGCATCGGTTTCAAACCTTCAGTTAGAAGCCTTGCTTGACGATTTATCTCCCAACCTGCACACGCCTTATCCAATGAGCTTTGGATATGGTTTATCAGGTATCGCCTGGCTTTATGAATTCATCCTCAATGACACAGAGTATCAGGCAGATTTTAATGCGAACACCGACATGGCACTTGGTGATTATGTGATGTCAGTGACTGCGAGCGATGAATACGAATATGTGCTCGGCTTGAATGGGATTGCTGCTTATGCTGCCCGGCGTGCACGACACGGCCAGGGGGTTGAACTGGTTGAAAAGCTGGTCGATAAAATAGTTGGACGCGCACAATTCTTTAATGAGCAGGAGTGCGCCTGGCCCACGCACAAGTCCTCTACTTATTGTTTGATTAAGGCATCGACTGAACAAGAATTTAACTTGGGGTTGGCTCATGGAGTGCCGGGTACGTTGGCTGCACTGGTGGCGCTAATCCCTTCGATAACCGACAAAAGTAAACGACAAAACGCGATGAATACCTTGCGTGCTGGTTGCAATTGGTTATTAAAAGCACAGCAAGATCCTGAATTATACGGTAGCTATTTTGCCAATCTTGTTGGTTATCCGGCTAAATCCAGATTGGGGTGGTGTTATGGCGATGCCACGATTGCATTAACCCTGTTCCGTGCCGGCTTGTTATTGTCGGAACAGCGCTTTACCGATGTGGCATGTAAAATTAGTTTGCATGCCAGCAGTCGGAGTCCGAATGAAGCGATGATTCATGATGCCGGTTTTTGTCATGGCGCGGCTGGCCTCGTCTTAATCTTTATTTTGTTAAGGCAATATTATCCGCATCCAAAAATTGATGCGGTCGTGTCTTTCTGGCGAGACTTTGTCTTACAACGCTTTGAGCAGCAAGGACTGGCTGGCTTCCACAAGCTGAAAGATGGCCCCGATAACAGGCATTTTGAAGAGGATAGCTCCTTCCTGAGCGGATATGCCGGTGTTGGGCTTTGCTTACTGATCGCCGATGGTCAGGAACCAGATTGGGTTGATGCACTGTTGTTAGCCTGAGAATAAGAACAAGGTGTGCTATGAGCCGTAAAACTGAATGTAAGGCAGACTTTTTTGTCGTTCGTTTGCCCAGGTTAAGTGTAAATAAAATCTGCGATTTGCCGGTGACAGAAACCGGGCTTTTGGATTACCTCAGCAGTTGGTTAGCGTCGCCGGGGGTGTTGGAGGCCATTTATTTAGCCAGTCCTTCATTGTTGGAAAGGTTGGAATTATGGCGCGACAAACCGCAGAGTAAATCTGGCCGCAAGGTGACGGTGGCATTATTAAAATATCTGATCCGGATGAGTAGCAGACCAACGCCCTTCGGGTTGTTTTCGGGAGTGGCCACCGGTTTTTTCGCCGATACCACGGCTTTGCGGCCTGGTCATCTGCAATTGGATGGACGCAAAACCCGGCTGGATATGTTTTATCTGGCAACTATTCAGCAGGAATGGGCACAAAGCCCGGAGGGGCAGCAGCTTCTGCGTTATGCTCCCAACAGCACGTTATATCGCATGGGCTCGCACCTTCATTATATCGAACCTTATCAATCTGCTTCGCAGCGCCAATACCGTTTAAGCTCGGTTGAACTGGACGAAGCGTTGGAAAGCATGCTGGATGTCGCGGCTGAACCAAAATTACAAAGTGAGTTCATTCAGTTGTTTTGTGCACGCCATCCTGAAGCTGATCAACAGGACGTCGGACACTATCTACAGCAGTTGATCCAGGAACAGGTCTTGATCGCCGATTTAAAGCTGCCATTAACCAGTGGTCAGCCGGATAAATCCTTTGTGCAGTCGTTATTGCAGGCCGGGAACCAGCACGAGGGTGAGCGGCTGCAAGTGGCATTAACACAATTGGCTACTTTTGATCAGCAACAAGCTGCCACGCCGCAGGACTATCAGGCAGTAGTGCAGCAGTTGCAACAGCTCCCCTACAAGGTGTCTGAGAATAAATTGTTTCAGACCGATGTTCGACGGTCGATGACAGCTTCAAAGCTTGACAGCAGTTTGCAGATGGCGCTGGAGCGAACCTTACTGACGTTAAAAGCCCAAACAACAACTGCAGACAATCCGTTGCAGGAGTTCATCAATCAGTTTCAGCAACGTTTTGAAGGCCGGTTTGTACGGCTGTTGCAGCTGCTGGATGATGAGACTGGAATTACGTTTTCTGCCGACACCGGCTACGAAACACCTTTATTGGCCGGGATCAATATCGCCAATCGCAATCGTCCCGGAAAAAAGCCGTCGCAAAGTGCGCTCGAACTACAAATGTTCAAAGCCATGCAGCAGCAAGCGAATACGGCAGCGATCCAGCTAAGCAGTGACGACCTGTTAAAAAATGTTGATCAAGCGCTGTTGTGGCAGCAGTTGCCAGCTGCTTTTGCCGCGAACGTCAGTTGTTATCAGGATCACGATGGACAATTGTTATTGCATTATCATGGTTATTCAGGGCCTTCCGGGGCAAATTTGTTAGGACGATTTTGTCACTTGGATCAGCAGCTTCAACAGCAGGTTAGTGCCTACTTGGCTGCAGAAGAAGCCTTATCGCCAGATGTTGTTTTTGCCGAAGTGGTCCATATGCCAGACGGGCGTCCCGGTAATGTGATTGCGCGGCCGGCATTGCGGCAGTATGAGATTGTGTTTTTGGCTGACACCGAACTGCCAGCAGAGCGGCAGATCCCGGTGCGCGATCTGTATGTGTTTGTCGAAGCGGGTCAGGTCAAATTGTGGTCAAAGCGATTGAACAAACAAGTGATACCCCGGTTAACCTCTGCCCACAATTATTCCTCCCGCAGTTTAGGCATCTATCGCTTTTTATGCATGCTGCAACATCAGCAAGCCCAGCTGCCACGTTATAGCACCCCTGCTGCTTTGTTGCCGTTGGAACGACAACCGCGGGTGATGCTTGAACATGTCATTTTGCAAGAGGCGCAGTGGCAGGTGGAGCGTAGTTTACTGGAAGCATTACTTGTGAATGACAACTGGCAGGCCGAGGCTTTTCAGGCGCTGGAACTACGCTACCAGTTGCCCAGATATGTCTGTTATGCGGTGAGTGATAATGTGCTGACGGTTGATCTGCATCACCCGGTAATGATTGCCATGTTGCTGGCCGAGACCACCGGACAGCAACAAATCCTGTTAAAAGAGTCACTGATCATGCAGTACCAAAGCGTGGTATTTAATGATGAAGGCGCTTTTGCGCACGAAATCATTGTGCCTATGCTAAATCCGCAGGCGAAACCTTTTGTGACGTTGCAACAACATCCCGCCAAGCAATTGGACCCAACTATTCAACGGGATTTTGCGCCAGGCTCTGAATGGCTGAGTCTGAAAATCTATGCCGCACAAAGTACCGCCGAGCAGGTACTGACACAGAGCATCGCGCCGTTACTCCAGCAATGTCAGCGACAAGGATGGGTGCAGCAATGGTTCTTTATTCGTTATGGCGATCCGGACTGGCATGTGCGTTTGCGCTTATTTGGCGAGCCGTCCGTTTTGTATGGTCAGGTACTACCGTTATTACATCAGCAATTAGCAAGCTGGTTGGTGAGTCAGCGGGTGCGTAAAATTGAACTCTTTACCTATCAGCGCGAAGTAGAGCGCTATGGCGGTGATGAGGCGGTGATCCTGGCAGAACAGCTGTTTCAGGCGGACAGCGAATTTGTGTTGGCCGGTCTGGCCTTGATCACCGAGCATGGTGAATCAGTGCGTTGGCGCATGGCTTTGCTGGGAGCGGACGCTTTATTGGATGTCTTTGACTATGATGCAGCGCAAAAGCTGAATTTAATCAGCGAATTGCGGCAGCGTTTTGGCCAGGAATTCCAGGAGCATGCCTATTTGCGCACGCAATTAGGCAAAAAATACCGTGATTATCAGGGGCAGCTACAGCAGGACTTCCAGGCGTTGCTGTCAGGCACCGATGAGCAACCGCGACACCAGATGTTGGTACTACGGCAGCAGTTGATACAACAGCTCAGGCCTGTGGTGCAGCAGATTGTCGCGCTACAGCAACAACAAAAACTCAGTTGTACTTTGGACACCTTATTACATTCACTGCTGCATATGTTTAATAACCGCATGTTTAAAGCCTATGGCCGTGAACAGGAGTTTGTCGTGTACGATTTTTTACGTCGCTATTATTTGGCATGCCAATCGAAACAGCGTCATGAAAAAGTTTGACGATGCGCATAGATTCAGTCTTCCAAGAGGTCTGGTCCGATAGTTCAGAATTGACGATGGCAGAAAAGCCAGTGCTGGCGCTGATGCCGTACCAGTTCTGTAGACGGCTGCGCCAGTAAATTTGTAAGTTGGCTCAGTCGTTTGCTTTTTAATCGAATAGGGGCTGAATGAATTGTCAGGGTACTGAATTCGATTGCCGCGCTTAGCCGGAGTCGATATGCTGGTTTTGAAAGGTTCGGACTATAGAGACCAAAATCAAAATAATAAGAGAGTGAATGAATTCATTATTTCGCCCTGAAGCGGTTGCCCGACAGCAACAACGGTTACAAGGAGAAGTCAGCTTAACCCGGCCACCTGCTTTGGTGTGGTTAACCTGGTTAATTGGCGTTATCGCGTTGATCAGTCTTATATTTTTATTGAGCGGCGACTATCAACGTAAACAAACCGCTGTCGGTTTATTGCAACCGGAACAAGGTGTGGTCCGGTTACAAACCAGCAGTGCCGGGGTGGTGAGTGCGGTGCTGGTCAAAGAAGGCGAGCTAGTCACACAAGGCCAGCCATTGCTGCAGTTAACATCCCGCCTCTATGCCGAAGGCCAGCCGGAACTGAATGCCACGCTCTTACAGGAACGGCAGGCGATGATGGACGCATTGCTGGCGCAAAAGCAGCAAAATCAGCAGAAACACCAGCTGCAGCTTACTGAAACCAAACAGAAAATCAGCAGTTTAGAGCTGCAACTGATTGAATTAAATCAACAGATCAGCACCTTTGGCGAACGGCTGCAACTTAACCAACAACAAGTACAACAACTGCAGAAACTCAACGGCACCGGCTATATTTCGGAAATCGAGTTAAATCGGCAACGCGATTTATTGTTGTCTTTGCAGCAACAGGACAAGGTGCTGAATGGTCAGCAACTGGCACTTTCTGAACAACTTTCCCAGCAACAAAACTTGTTACAACAACTGCCGCTGCAATATCAGCAAGAACTCACGCAGCTGGAGCAGCAAATCTCCGAACATAAAAACCAGCTGGCCCGCTTGCAGCATGAACAAAGCAGCCTGATCACCGCGCCGGTGGCAGGTGTGGTCAGTGCGGTGCTGGTCAAAGCCGGTCAGCAGCTGAATCAGGGCGTGCCAGCGCTCAGTTTGTTACCAGCCCACCATCAACTGGAGGCTATTTTATACTTGCCAACCAGTGCCATCGCTTTTGTCGACGTTGGTCAGCAAGCACGCATTCGCTACCATGCTTTTCCATATCAACGTTTTGGTGTCCATCAGGCCGAAATTATTGAAGTCAGCAGTACTGTGTTGTTACCTAATGAAGTGACCGATATGACACTGACGGAACCCAGTTACCGGCTGCGGCTGAAGCTCAGTGCGCAGCAGATCAGTGCTTACAATCGCGAGTTGCCGCTCAAAGCCGGTATGTCGCTTGAAGCCGATATCGTCACCGAACGACGTAGTTTATTGCAGTGGTTGTTTGACCCAATTTACAGTATTCAGGGACGGTTGTAATGAATAATCCGGCAGCGCGCCTCACCTGGCGAAGTGGGCAGCGGTTACCCTTAGTGCTGCAAACCGAAGCGGCTGAGTGTGGTCTGGCATGTCTGGCAATGGTCAGCGGCTATCATGGTTATCACACTGATTTAAACGAACTGCGGCAAAAGTTCGAGTTATCGATTGAAGGTTGTACCTTACTGGATTTGATGAAATTCGCCGAACGGCTGGAACTGACCAGTCGGCCACTGCGGATTGAACTGGATGATTTGGCCGCGCTCAGCACGCCCTGTATTTTGCATTGGGATATGAATCACTTTGTGGTGCTCAAAGAGGTCAAAGCGGATCGTTGCGTGATACTTGATCCGGCCTACGGCGAGCGCAATATACCGCTGGCGGAAGTGTCAAAACACTTCACTGGCATTGCGCTGGAGCTGCTGCCAACCACTGATTTCAGTTGTAAAGAGAACGTCAGTAAACTGGGGTTATCGGATTTTTGGTCAAAAATCACCGGCTTTAAACGTTCATTGTTTTTGCTGTTGTCACTGTCGTTATTATTGCAAGTATTTACCCTGATTGCGCCTTATTACATGCAGTTGGTGGTGGACGATGTCTTGCTGACTTCCGACGATAACTTGTTGATTATTCTGGCTGTTGGTTTTTCTTTGGTGCTGCTGTTTGAAGTGACCACCAGTACGGTGCGAAGTTTTGTACTGCTGCATTTTGGCAATTCGCTGAATATTCAGATGGCATCCAATCTGTTTCACCATCTGATCCGCTTACCGCTCGGTTATTTTGAAAAACGCCATATCGGTGATGTGTTATCGCGCTTTGGATCGCTCAATCAGGTACGTGAACTGCTGACCACCGGGCTGATTGAAACCCTGATTGACGGGGTGATGGCGCTGGCGATTCTGGTGGTGATTTTTATCTATAGTCCGCAACTCTCGATGGTGGTGCTTGCTGCAGTGCTCCTTTACGCGTTGTTTCGAATTGCGGTGTACCAAAAAGTCCGGCAGATCACCGAGCAACAAATTCTGGCGGACTCAAAAGAGCAGTCGAATTTTATTGAAACGGTGCGGGCTATTCAGACCATCAAACTGTTTGGCGCTGAAGTGAAACGCGAAGGCGGCTGGCAGAATCTGAATGTCGAAGCGACCAACAAAGATATGCAGCTTGGCGTGTTTAACATTAGTTTTCAGACCTGCAACCGCTTGTTGTTTGGGCTGGAGAACATTCTGGTGGTGTATTTAGGCGCGAAACTAGTGCTGGCAGGTGGTTTTAGTACCGGGATGTTGTTTGCTTTTATGGCCTATAAAAGCCAGTTTATGGAACGGATGGCGCGGCTCATCGAAAAGGCATTTCAGTTCCGGATGCTAAATTTGCATTTTGAGCGGCTGGGCGATGTTGCATTGACCAAAAAAGAACAAGTTTATCCGGAGCAAGACCGACCCCATCAAATTCAGGGCAATCTGGAAATTCGCGGTTTGAGTTTTGCCTACAGCGATGTCACGGATCCGGTGTTGGCTGATCTCAGTCTGAGCATTCAAGCCGGTGAATCAGTGGCGTTAATCGGCCCGTCCGGTTGTGGCAAAACCACCCTGATGAAACTGATGCTGGGGTTATTGCAACCAAAACAGGGCCAGGTGTTGATCGATGGTATCCCGCTGGCGCAGTTAGGTTTGGCGCAGTATCGCGGGCAAATTGCCGCCGTGATGCAGGATGATCAGCTGCTATCCGGCTCTATTCGCGACAATATCGCGTTTTTTGATGATAGCTTTGACATGGAACGCATTATCGCCAGTGCGCAAATGGCGTCGATTGCCGACGATATCGCCAAAATGCCAATGGGTTACAACAGTTTAATTGGCGATATGGGTTCTGCGTTATCCGGCGGCCAGAAGCAACGAATTTTGTTGGCGCGGGCGTTATACCGCAAGCCACGGATTTTGTTTATGGACGAAGCCACCAGTCATCTCGATACCAAAACTGAATCTTTTGTCAGCCAGGCCATGCAACAACTGTCGATCACCAGGGTGATTATTGCCCATCGCCCTGAGACGATTGCTTCGGTTGATCGGGTGATTGAGTTAAATTAGCGTAAAAAGGGGGCGGAGCTAATGCATGAGCTCCGCCCTTTTTAGCCTTAAAATTACATACCCCAACGTAAGCCTGCCATCACCACCAGCGGGTCAATCTGCACGTCAATGCTTCGTCTCAACGTGGGCAAAACAGCTATGCTGTGGCAACAATCCTGTTCTGCTCTGCACAAGCTAATTTGTTGAAAAATTACATACGTATGTTGTGGCGGATACTTTGCAATCAGCAAGGGCGCAGGTATAGTACAAAAAGCTTATTTGCGGCGCAGGCCTTGGCGTTACAGCATGGCAGGGGAGAGAACTGCAGCAGTCGCAGCCTAAGTACACACAGGATAGACAAATCATAACAAGAGAAATTGTATGTCAATAACAACACCCACCAGCGCGAGCGTGGGTCAGACGGATAGCGGGCAGAATTATAATTTTGCTTTAACCAGCCTGACCTTTTTGTTTTTTATCTGGGGTTTTATTACCTGTCTGAACGATATTCTGATCCCACATTTAAAAAATGTGTTTGATCTGAATTACACCCAGGCCATGCTGATCCAGTTTTGCTTTTTTGGCGCTTATTTTCTGGTGTCCATTCCGGCCGGTTATCTGGTGAAAAAGGCCGGCTATCAGCGCGGTATTGTCATAGGTTTACTGATTGCAGCTGGCGGTTGTTTGCTGTTTTATCCGGCAGCATCGGTGCAAACCTATCCACTGTTTCTGTTAGCATTATTTGTGTTGGCGTCTGGCATCACCATCTTACAGGTGGCCGCTAACCCCTACGTGACGGCGCTTGGTAAAGCCGCAACGGCGTCCAGCCGGTTAACCTTGACCCAGGCTTTTAACTCTTTCGGCACCACAATCGCGCCTTGGTTTGGTGGACTGTTAATTCTGGCGGCGGCGACTGCTGAAGTTGGTACTGCTGAATTTAAAGCGCAGGAAGCTGCGGCGGTGCAGGTACCTTATCTGATGCTGGCGGCTGCTTTACTGGTGCTGGCGGCAATCTTTGCGCTGTTGAAACTACCGACAGTTGCTGAACATCATCAAAGTGATATCGCAGATGCCGACAGTGGTTCTGCCTGGCAATATAGCCATTTGATGTTGGGCGCATTAGGAATTTTTGTGTATGTCGGTGGTGAAGTGGCCATTGGCAGTTTTCTGGTGAATTTTTTAGGTGAGCCACATATTGCCGGCTTACCTGAAGCCACAGCCGCTGCATATATCAGCTATTACTGGGGCGGCGCGATGGTTGGTCGGTTTATTGGTGCTGCGGTGATGCAAAAAATTGCAGCCGGTAAAGTGCTGGCCTTTAATGCTGTGGCAGCTTCGGTGCTGGTGATTGTGGCGATGACCACGTCTGGCGCGGTGGCGATGTGGGCTATTCTGGCGGTCGGTTTATTTAACTCCATTATGTTCCCCACCATTTTTAGTCTGGCAGTGACCGGTCTTGGTAAATACACCAGCCAAGGGAGCGGCGTATTGTGTCTGGCGATTGTGGGTGGTGCGATAGTGCCGTTATTGCAAGGCGTGCTGGCAGATACTATTGGCCTGCAATTGTCGTTTATCCTACCTGTGTTTTGTTACGCCTATATTTGTTTTTACGGTTTAAAAGGCTCAGTGCCTAAGTAAGCACCAGACAAAAAGGGGGCGGCGCTAATTGTTTGATAAATAAACAATTAGCTCCGCCCTGTTTTTATGCTTTTTTAAGATTTAGTCGCCCAAATACCGCTGCTTTTTCGCTGGTTTCAGCTTGGTTAAATCCACCAGCACCAGTCCATCCACACAATCGGCGAAGTCCGGATCAATGCCAAAAGCCAGAAATTGCACGCCACCGGGTTCGGCGATTTCACTGTATTGTTTATATAAAGTCGGAATATTCAGCCCCATATGCGCCAGCAGGTGTTTGAGCTGGGTAAAGTCGGCGCTGTAATCAGTACCGGAAAAGTGTTGTTGCAGCTGCGCCAAGGTTTCAAACGGTAGCTGGTATGGAATATTAGGGATCGCAGTGTCGTTTTCTTCGCTGAAGTACAGCGTATAGAAGTACACCAATAAATCACGCGCCGCTTTGGGGTAACTGTTCGATAAGCTGACGCCGCCAAATAAATAACGGATGTGCGGGTTTTGCTGTAAATAAGCGCCAATGCCGTACCACAGATAATCCAGACTGCGTTTGCCCCAATATTTCGGCTGCACAAAACTACGGCCAAGCTCTAGCCCCTGCGCCAAAAAGGGCTGCATTTGCTGGTTAAAAGTAAATAACGATGCGGTATAAAGCCCCTGCAAGCCCTGTGCAGCGATGATTTTTTGGGTGTCGGCAAAACGGTAAGCGCCGACAATCTCCAAATCGTCTTTGTCCCATAAAATCAATTGCTCGTAATAACTGTCGAAGCGGTCGATATCCCGCCGCGCACCACTGCCTTCACCAACCGCCCGGAACGACACTTCACGTAACCTGCCAATTTCGCGCATGATCGGTGAGCTTTTCGCCGATTGATACAGATAAATCTGTTTACCATCAGCGGTTTGCCCCAACAGCTGACATGCTTCAATCGCTTTACGCAGCTCACGGCGGTCTTCTGGATGGGCGATAGCGGTTTGGGTACGCAGCAATGGCTTTTTGTCTTTTGCCAGCCGGTATAAGTGCTTTTTAAACAGCTTCACAATGGCCGGCGTTTCCATTGGCAACTGTGCAAAACTGTCATAAGGGATCAGCTCGCCAATCCGCATGCTGATGCTTTTATGTTTTTGCCGGAACATTTCCTGTACCAGCAACATGGTCGCCAGCGGTTTGTACAGCATCGAGGCGCCGTAGAACAATGCCGAGTTGCGCGCATCAATGTATACCGGCAGGATTGGCGCTTTGCTGGAACGGGCAAACCTTAAAAAGCCAGCATGCCATTTGCCGTCGCGCACGCCGTTCGGTTTGAGTCTGGATACTTCGCCGGCCGGAAACACAATCACTGCACCTTCCTGCGCCAGATGCTGATGAATATGATCGATGCAGCGCCGCTCGGTGCCACCTTGCATATTATTGACTGGCAGTAACATGGCGTGGAGCGGCGTCACTGCACTTAATAATTGATTCGCAATGACTTTTACATCAGGGCGAATGTCGTGAATAAGCTTCACCAGCGCGAGTCCATCCAAGGATCCAATCGGATGATTGGCAATAATCACCACCCGGCCAGAGGTTGGAATACGTTCCAGTTCGTTGTCGCGCACTGTGTAACTGAATTTGAAATAATCGAGAACTTGCTCAATAAATTCAATGCCCTGTAGATGCGGGTACTGTTCAGAAAAGGCAATAAAGTCCTGTTCATGCAGCAAATGTTTCAGCGCCCCGGTGACTGGTTTTTCCAGCCAGGGTTGTTGCTGCAGTTGTGGCAAATGTTGTTGCACCATTTTTTCTACGCTGATCATAAAGCCTCCTGCGCTGTTCTTATTCCAAGCTGCGGTCAGGGCAAGGCTAAGCCTGAGGTATGACTGTCTGGTCACAGATTTATGACAATTTGTGGAAATTTCGAGCAGTGTTCATCAGGGCAAGGCAAGCGGTACTGCAGCACATGGCATTCGATAATCTGCTGGACGCAATAGCGCGCTTTGTTAGAATGCGTTAACAGCAGTTTTTCGGAGTGGACATGTCAATAGCGCTGGTGATCCCTGATCGTAAACTTGATCAGCTACAACAAAAACTTCAACAACAGCTGCCTGATGTCACAATCGAAATCTGGCCGCAAATCACTGATCCCACCGCCGTACGAATGGCCGTATTATGGCGCCAGCCACCGGGATGCTTGGCAGAGATGTCAAATCTTCAGGCATTACAATCCTTTGGCGCCGGGGTCGACAATGTTCTGGTCGACACCACCTTACCGGATTTACCGCTGGCGCGAATTGTTGACCCCATGCTGACCCACTCGATGCTGCAATATCTACAAGGCGTGGTGCAGCATTATCAGTTGCGACTCGATGAATTCGGAGCACAGCAGCGTAAGCAAATCTGGAAAGCCAGAAGCCCGCGCCAACTAAAGCATATTTGTGTGTTAGGACTCGGCGAATTAGGGCAGGCGGCGGCCAGCCATTTTGCCGGTTTGGGTTTTACGGTCAGTGGTTGGTCGGCATCGCCAAAAACGCTTGCCGGCGTACACTGTTTTGCCGGGGACGCGGCATTTAGCGCTGCGGTGAACGAAGCTGATCTGGTGATTTGCCTGCTACCGCTCACAGCACAGACCGAAAATTTGCTGGATCAACAAAGGCTGACATTGTTAAAACCTGGGGTAATTCTGGTCAACGTGGCCAGAGGCGCTATAGTAGATGACCTGGCGTTATTACAGAATTTAGACAGCGGTCATATCGCTGCCGCATGTCTGGATGTGTTCCGCACCGAACCTTTGCCGACTGAACATCCGTTCTGGCAACATCCTGCTATTCTGCTGACGCCACATATTTCAGCGGTGACCAATGCCGATACGGCAGTGGCGCAAATTGCTGAAAATTACCGTCGCAGCCTGGCTGGTTTGCCGCTGCTGAATCTGGTCTGCCAACAACGAGGTTATTAATGTCAGCATTTCAACTAGAAAAACACGGCCATTTAGCCGTACTGACGCTCAATAGTGCCGAAAAAAGAAACCTGTTAACCCCACATAGCGCCCTGGCGATTGCCGAGGCGGTGCAACAATTACCGCACGACCCACATATTAAAGCGCTGGCGGTCACCGGCCGTGATGACTCTTTTTGCTCCGGCGCCGATTTAGCGTCACTGCAGCAAGCGGCGCTGGGCGATGGCGAAGAGCTACAACAAATTTATTCGGCTTTTACCTCAGTCGCCCATAGTCCGCTGCTGACTATCGCCTTGTTGAACGGTCCGGCACTCGGTGCCGGGATGAATCTGGCGATGGCCTGTGATATTCGGCTGGCCAGTGAGCAAGCCTGGTTTGAAAGCAGGTTTTTCCAGCTCGCCATTCATCCGGGTGGTGGTCATAGCTGGTTACTGCCGCAATTGGTCGGTTGGCAGCAGGCCGCCGCGATGATTTTCTGTGGCGAACGTTTATCGGCGCAACAAGCGCTGGCAGCTGGTTTTGTGAAAGAGTTATGGCCGGAAGAGCAATTGCTGACCCGGGCGAAACAGCTAACCGCTGGACTGGCAGGTTTGCCAACTGAGTTAGTGCGTCAAACCAAACTTTCAATGCTGGCGCTACGCAGTTGTTATCGTCAGGACGACGCAGTCGCTTTTGAATTTCGGCAACAATTCCAGAGCTTGCAGCAAGATGCGGCGCAACAGCATATAGCTGCCAGACTGGCACAAATTAAACGCAAAGATTAACGTTGGGTTTTGTAACCGGTAAAGTGTCGCATGGGTTTGCTCAGCGCATCACGGTGTTCGCGGTAATTGAAATTTTAAGGAAGATCAAAGCATTATGGCATTTGTAAACGTCACCACCTGGTATCTGGATTATCAGGGTACTGCAGTAGTATTGCCGGAATGGCCAGAGGGCGTCGCGCTGGTTGAAGCGGAAATTGCGAGTCCCGATCTCAGTCAGTTTTTATTTTGCGCCGTTGGCACACACTGGCATTGGTTCAGCCGCCTCAGCTGGACCTATCAGCAGTGGCTGGAGTATCTAACTGCTGGTAACGTTCGCACCTGGGTGTTGTATCAGCAAGGAACGCCGGCTGGTTTTGTCGAGCTGCGCCAACATGAAGAGGACAGTGTCGAACTGAAGTTTTTTGGTTTGTTACCGGCCTTTATTGGCCGTGGTCTTGGTGCACGATTAGCGCAAGCCGCCATCGCTCTGGCACAGCAATGGCAAGCGAGCAGAGTCTGGGTCCATACCTGTAGCGAAGATCACCCCAGCGCATTAAAAACTTACCAACAAGCCGGTTTTGTGATCACTCAGACTGAGCAGCAGGAAGAGGAAATGCCCAGCGATTATCCGACAGCTGCGCTAGCCGCAAATTTTGTGCATTCCAGGATTGCGTATTTTGCCGTTAAAAAATAAATACTGCCGAAAATATATGCAATGATAAGTACTTAGCTTCAGTTTGTATGTTGTATCCACTGTCAAAACTGACTACACTGCTTGACGTACTGTAGCGGCTGCTCTATGAGCGCGATTACGGACACAAAATAACAAAAATAATCTGAGGTTGGTTTATGAGTAAAGCGTCCAGTCGTGGTTTTGGCTTTACCGCAATCGCTGTCGTGGTGATTTTGATGGCGTTATCGGCAGTTTTAACCACAGCCGAGGCCTGTTGTTTGTTTTAATACAGACCTGACAATAGCATCGAGATGCTGTTGCAATTGCTATGGATAGCAGCTGATAAAAATACCCTCTGTTGAGGGTATTTTTATATCTGTCTTACGCGATCGATATACCTTGCAATGACCGATCGTTAACTTTTCTGATGCCGGTCCCGGTTTTCACGTTTTTGTTCAGTATTTTTCTGCAATAACACATAAGTGGCGGCATAACTGCCGTGAGTTTTCTGTGCTGTATGACAGGCCAGCACCGCTGGAATTTGTTTCAGCCATTGATAAGTGTAACTTTTCAAAATCGCCGGTTGCGGTTTACTGTCGCGGCCCATGCCATGGTGGACTAACAGCGTTCGGATCCCACGCTGATGGCAATCTGCCACAAATTCAAACAAGGCGCGGCGCGCGTCGGTCAGGTTTTTTCCTAACAACATCAAAGTCGCGTCGATTTGATATTTACCCAGCCGTAGATTTTTATACACGCCTTCTTGCACGCCATCTTTTTTGTAGGCCAGCACTTCATCCGGCGCCACTAAATCAACATATTCCAGCCGCAGATAGTTGGCATCGTACTCAGGTTCGAGCTCAGCTGCTTTACGACGGGCCAGTTGCGCCAGTGTTGGCTGGTGTTCACCGTTCTCATCGGTTAAAACGTCGGTTTTCAACCGTTTAACATCTGCCATTTCTTGCAGAAAGAGCGTAAAGTCGTCTTCAGCCATTATTTGTCCCCAGATCCACTTGAGCGTGGATTATAGCGGGAGCGGGTCGACAAACAAAATACAGCATGGCGTAATTGGCTTGTATGGTTTGTCGCATGCAGCGGATGCAGACCATTGGTGTAAAAACGACAGGATGGCAGTTTCACACTACAATTGGAAAACGGTGCAGTTCTGCCCAACATGGAGTTCAAAATGTTGCCCAACCGCGTGTATGAAGTACTACCTTACGTCTATATCGGCACCGGCGCAGTCGCGATGTCGTTGTTGGGTCATTTAGTGGCCGTTGTATCGGGGTTAATCCTGATCGTTGCCGGTGCTTTAGTCTGGATCTTGCGCTCGGACCACCGGCGAGGCGATTTAAAACACAGCACATCGCGCAGCGGCTCATTGCCGTTCTGGCTATATGAACTGCAACCTTTTGTATACGCCACGGGCGGGTTGTTGTTGTGGCAACTGAGTAGCAATAAATATCTGTACCCGTCAGCGTTGGTGCTTATTGTGGTTGGACTGCAAATCTGGTTGATGCGAAACAGTCAGCGTAAACATCAGGCTCCCGATAAAAACAGAGCTTCGATCTGACGTTTGACCTATTACTTTAGAATATTTTCGATCAGGGCTGCATTGCCTGCGAACAATGCAGCTCATGGCCTCGAAATTATTTTCGAAAATCAATGGTTGAATTTGCCAGTGCGGTGGTCATGATCATCCAGGCCTGCTGACTCTGCGCCAGTGCGGCCGGGTCGATTTTATCAAAAGTATCATTCGGGGTATGGTGATAATCGAAATAGTCAGTGCCATCTTGTTCCAGCGATACCACCGGCACGCCAAGTGCTGCAATCACCGATACATCCGGGCCACCAAAAGCTTTGTTATTGCCAAGTGAAATACCGTGGCCACTGAGTAACTGCTGAATTTCTTTGGCGAAACTTAAAGATTGTGGACCAAATTTACTGTCAAATTGCCAAATTCGGCCAGCACCAAAATCGGATTCTGTGGCGACAACATGCTTCGATAATTCGGCGGCGTGTTTTGCGGCATAAGCTCTGGCACCGACTAAACCCCCTTCTTCGTTGCCAAATAATACAACTCTGATGGTTCTTTTCGGCTGTCCCAACTTTTTAATCAGCGCGCCGGTTGCCATCACAAGCCCAACCCCTGCACCGTCATCTAAGGCGCCGGTCCCTTGATCCCATGAATCCAAATGCGCACTAATCAGTACAATCTCGTCCGGACGTTCTGAACCGGTAATTTCTGCAATCACATTGTGACTCACGGCATCCTGAGTATGGTTTTCCATATTCAGTCGTAATTTGGCTTCCGGCGCTTTGCTAATGATTTTACTTAACTGCATGGCGTCCGGCACGGAAATAGCGACTGCCGGGATTTTCGGCACGCCTTCTTCATAACTCATTTTACCGGTGTGGGCAAAACGGTTGTTACTGGTGCCAACCGAACGAATGATAATCGCTTTTGCACCTAAACGGGCTGCTTCGACGGCGCCTTTAGAGCGGGCGCCAACGACTTTGCCGTATTGCGAGCCAATCTTGTCTTTGGTCATAGCTTTATTAATAAAAACGATTTTTCCCGTCACCTGTTCTGGTTTCGCCAGCATTAAGTCTTCCAGGCTGTTAAACATCACGATGCTGGCTGAGATCCCCTCAGCACCGGTGCCAACCGAACCGCCTAATGCGGTGAGTACCAGCGATTGTGGGAATGGGCTGATAATTTCCAGTCGGGCATTGCCGCGTTGCCAGAATGGCGTGCTGAACTGTTCAGTCCAGACTTTATCGTATCCCAGCTGCTGGAGCTTGTGGGTGGCCCAAGCAACTGCTTTGGCATCTGCCGGGCTGCCGGCCAGACGCGGCCCGACTTCGACCGTTAATTCCTCAGTCAGTTTATAGGCCAATTGTTCGTCGGCAGGCGCAGGCAAGGTCGCCATGCATAACAAAGCGGCAGTTAGGGTCAGCATTGATTTAGTCATGGCTCAATTCGATTATGTTGGGGGTTGGAAAAATCAGCAGTCACTGTAGCACGCGGGCCAGGCTATCGCATCCTGCAACGAACCTTTGTACTGCGGAATTTGCCTCATTTAGCTCGTTAGCAGGAACAGCCTAATGTTCACGCATTCAGATACAAACGTTAACAAAAGGTTGGTATGATTTAGCTGAATTAGCGCGTTATAATGTGCCGAAAGTTTGCCGATAAACATGGCCAGCTTCATTTCAAGCGAGTTGTATAGATTGAATTTCGTTATCAAAAATGTAATATATGTAATAATTATGGTCTTACCAGTTCACTTTTTACGTAAAAAAGTTACTTATTTCACTTTAATCTATTGTATACAGCAAGGCAGCTGATAGATAATGAGACGTCTAGACATGCACGGTGAAACTGAAATGAACTTACAAGATATGGTGAATAACTCGGCTAAAGCAGTAAAATTGCTGAAAGCTGTATCGAATGAACGTCGGTTGTTAATCCTGTGCCATCTACTCGCTGGCGAATTATCGGTTGGTGAAATGAACGATAAACTGGGGTTGAGTCAATCGGCTTTGTCACAGCACTTGGCATTATTGCGGCGCAATAAGCTGGTCAAAACTCGAAAAGAAGCGCAAACAGTGTTTTACAGTATGAACAGCAGCGAAGCGGAAGCGGTCATTGGCCTGATGCACAATCTGTACTGTCCGAAGCTGTGATAGCTGAACGACGTTAAAAATATGAAAACAAATCCTGCCAATTGGTGGGATTTTTTTTGGTATAAAAAAAGGGACCAGAGCTCATTATTAATCGATATCAATAATGAGCTCTGACCCCTTTTTAACAGGTACAAAAAAACGCCTTTCGGCGTTCTTTTGTTGGTGTCAATTAAGCGGCTGTTACCAATGCCTTAACGTGGGCATTTAAACGTGACTTATGACGTGCAGCTTTGTTCTTATGGATCAGACCTTTGTCTGCCATACGGTCAATCACTGGAACCATTTTCTTGAACGCTTCTTGCGCAGCTACTGCATCAGAAGTTAACACTGCTGCGTAGGTTTTCTTGATGAAAGTACGCATCATTGAGCGCTGACTTGCGTTTTGCTGACGACGCTTTTCAGATTGAATAGCGCGTTTCTTAGCAGACTTAATGTTAGCCAAGGTAACACTCCTAAAAACTAAACCGGGACTCTTTAAAGGCCGCATAATATGCCTATTTTGTAGGCCCTTGTCAAATGATTTTACCGGCGAAAAGCAGAATTAAATCCCGCTGCTGCTGGCTTTCCCGAAGGTCTCAGGTGACAATAGCGCCATTATGACAGAAGGAGTGTGGCGTGTCCGCTAAGTTATTCAAATCAGGCATGATTGTCAGTGTCATGACGTTGATTTCCAGGGTGTTAGGGCTGGTCCGGGACGTGGTCACCGCGAACGTATTGGGCGCTGGCGCCATGGCTGACGTGTTTTTAATGGTCAACCGCATTCCTAATTTTCTGCGTCGGTTATTTGCTGAAGGCGCTTTTTCGCAGGCTTTTGTGCCGGTGTTGTCGGAAGTCAAAGCTAAACACGGCGACGATGCGGTGCGTGAACTGATGGCTAAAGCCTCTGGCACCCTGGGTTTGATTGTCACCGGGGTCACTTTGCTGGGGATGATTGGTTCGCCGGTATTAATGGCCTTGTTTGGCATGGGCTGGTTTGAAGCTTATCTCAATGACGAGCCTGCGGGTGAAAAATACCTGCAGGCCAGTTTTCTGTTAAAAATCACCTTTCCTTATCTGTGGTTTATCACTTTTGTCGCTTTATCCGGCGCTATCCTCAATACCTACAATAAATTTGCGGTGGCCGCTTTTAGTCCGGTCTTTTTGAATATTGCGATGATCGGTGCCGCTATTTATCTGACGCCTTATTTTGATGACGCTTCTGCCGCATTAGCCTGGGGGGTGTTTTTAGGTGGTTTGTTGCAGTTTTTGTTTCAACTGCCGTTTTTAGCCAAAGCCGGTTTATTAGTGAGACCCCGCTGGGCCTGGCAAGATGAACATGTCACCCGTATCCGCAAACTGATGTTACCGGCGTTGTTTGGGGTATCGGTGAGTCAAATTAACTTATTGCTGGATGCCATTATTGCGTCATTTTTAATGACCGGCTCCGTCGCATGGTTGTATTACTCAGACCGATTATTGGAGTTTCCGCTTGGCATGTTTGGTATTGCGATTGCCACGGTGATTTTACCGAGCTTATCCCGGCAGTTTGCCACCGACAACCATCAGGAATTTAAACGCACTTTAGACTGGTCAATCAGCATTATTTGTCTGCTCGGCTTGCCATCGATGGCGGGTTTAATTGTACTGGCGGAACCGATTTTATTAACGGTATTTGCGCACGGTAAATTTACCGCTTTTGATGCCAGCCAAAGCAGTTTGAGTTTGATGGCGTATGCCTCAGGTTTGGTGCCGCTGATGCTGATTAAAGTGCTGGCACCGGCCTTTTATGCGCGGCAGGACATTAAAACACCGGTACGGATTGGTATTATCGCGATGGTGGCGAATATGGTGTTTAACCTGATGTTGGCGCCATTTATCAGTTATGTCGGCCTCGCTTTGGCGACGGCGATGTCGGGCGGATTAAACGCCTGGTTGCTTTACCATGGTTTAGTCAAACGCGATATTTATCAGTGCGCAACCGCGACGTTATGGTTGCTAGCTAAAGCGGTGCTGGCTGCAGGTCTGATGGCTGCAGTACTGTGGTGGGCTTCGCCGGAGATTGGTCAGTGGCAACAAATGGCTTTTTCGGCTAAAGCGAAACAGCTCACTTTATTGGTGGTGATCGCAGCGCCGGCCTATTTTGCGTTGCTTTGGCTATTCGGCGTCAGGATAAACCAGCTGAAACGGCAGACAATTGCTGAAACTAAAAGCTGATGCAGTTATAATCGGCCGTTTACACAGCAAATCAGAGTAGTTATAGCGGCATGGAGTTAATTCGCGGCCTGCAAAATATTAAGCCAAATCATCGGGGTTGCGTGTTAACCATCGGTAATTTTGACGGTGTGCATCTGGGGCACCAGGCGGTGCTCAGCCAGGTGCAGCAAATTGCCAAAGCCAGATCATTACCGGCAGTGGTGATGGTATTTGAGCCGCAACCGCTGGAATTGTTTAATCCGGCGGCAGCGCCAGCCCGCTTAACGCGTTTTCGCGAAAAGTATCATTGGTTAAAAGTGCAGGGGCTGGACCGCTTGCTTTGCGCCAGTTTTAACCGCGAATTTGCGGCGCAGGATCCGGAGCAGTTTATTACCGGTTTGCTGCTGGAAAAACTCAATGTGCAGCATTTGATTGTTGGTGATGACTTTTGTTTTGGTAAAAACCGCAGCGGTAATTTTGCCTTGTTACAACAAGCGGCACAGCAACATGGTTTTGGTCTGACCAACACCGCCAGCTTAAAACAAGACGATGTCCGGGTTTCCAGCACCTTGATCCGGCAAGCGCTGGAGCGCGACGAGCTGGCACTGGCCGAAGCGATGCTGGGTCGGCCGTTTTCACTGATGGGGCGGGTGCGCCACGGTGAAAAAGTCGGACGGCAACTTGGTTTTCCAACCGCTAACGTGTGGTTATATCGCAATAAATTGCCGGTGCGCGGGGTGTACGCCATCGAAGCATTCACCGGGCAGGGGCATTTTCATGGTGTGGCCAACATTGGCGCCAGACCGACGCTGCAAGGTAAAAAAGAACAACTGGAAGCGCATTTTTTTGATTTTCAGGGTGATTTATATGGCCAGCAAATCGAAGTCATTTTGCGCCATAAAATCCGCGCCGAGCGCAAATTTGCGTCCTTGCCTGAACTTCAGCAACAAATTCAACTGGATGCCGCCGCTGCGCGGTCTTATTTCAGTATTTCAAATTAAAATGATCAGGCATGCCTGGCATGTCAATGACAGAGCTAACACGGGATAGATGGGATGAGTGATTACAAACATACGTTAAATTTGCCGGATACGGCATTTGCCATGCGCGCCAATCTGGCGCAGCGTGAGCCACAAATGCTGGCGAACTGGACCCAAGCCGACTTGTATGGCCAAATCCGCGCCGCCAAAAAAGGCAAAAAAACTTTTATCCTGCACGATGGCCCTCCTTACGCCAACGGCAACATTCATATCGGTCACGCTGTTAATAAAATTCTAAAAGACATCATTGTTAAAGCTAAAACGCTGGACGATTTTGACGCGCCTTATGTACCGGGTTGGGATTGTCACGGCCTGCCCATCGAGCTGGTGGTCGAGAAAAAATACGGCAAGCCCGGCGTGAAATTATCGGCAGCAGAATTTCGGCAAAAATGCCGCGACTATGCGCTGACCCAAATCGAAGCACAAAAAACTGACTTTATCCGGTTAGGCGTGCTGGGCGATTGGGACAACCCATACCGCACCATGGATTTTGCCTTTGAAGCCAACATCATCCGTTCTTTGTCGCGCATTATCGACAATGGCCATTTACAACAAGGCTTTAAGCCAGTGCATTGGTGTACTGACTGCGGTTCAGCTTTAGCCGAAGCAGAAGTGGAATATCAGGACAAAGTATCACCTGCCATTGACGTGCGGTTCCGTTTTGTCGATGAAACCGTGGCTGATAAATTTGATCATCCGGAGAATCATCGTGGTCAGGGTCCGATTTCAGTCGTGATCTGGACCACCACGCCATGGACCATTCCAGCCAACCGCGCTGTGGCGTTAAATGCCGAGTTAAACTACAGCCTGGTGCAGGTTGAAGCAGGTCCAAATGGTGCTGAACGTTTGGTGATCGCCACCGATTTAGTCAAAGACGTGATGGCGCGCGCCAATATCGAAAAATACCATGCGCTGGGCTTTTGCAAAGGCTCGGCACTGGAACTGGCGAAATTAAAACATCCATTGTACGACTTCGAAGTGCCAGTGGTGCTTGGTGATCACGTCACCACCGATTCTGGTACCGGCGCTGTACACACTGCACCTGGCCACGGTCAGGAAGACTTTGTGGTCGGCCTGAAATATGGTCTGGAAGTGGCAAACCCGGTTGGTGCTAATGGCGTTTATCTGCCAGATACTCCAATGTTTGCCGGTCAACATGTGTTTAAAGCCAATGACACTGTGGTTGCTGCGCTGCAGGAAGCTGGCGCGTTGTTGTTGCATAAATCTTACACCCACAGCTATCCACATTGCTGGCGCCATAAAACGCCGATTATCTTCCGCGCTACGCCGCAGTGGTTTATCAGCATGGAGCAAGCCGGTCTTCGCAGCAAATCACTGGCAGAAATCGAACAAACCCGTTGGATCCCGGATTGGGGTCAGCTGCGGATTGAAAAAATGGTCGCCGGTCGGCCAGACTGGTGTATTTCCCGTCAGCGGACTTGGGGTGTGCCGATCGCGCTGTTTGTCGATAAAGACACCGGCGCTTTGCACCCAAATACCAAAGATCTGATGGAGCAAGTGGCGAAACTGGTTGAGCAACAAGGCATTCAGGCCTGGTTTGATTTAGAAGCCGCGACTTTGCTGGGCGAAGAAGCTGTGCAGTACGTCAAAGTGTCTGACACGCTGGACGTCTGGTTTGACTCAGGTGTGACACACGCTTGTGTCATCGACCCAAGACCGGAATTTGGCGGCGCTACCCAAGCTGATTTGTATTTAGAAGGTTCAGATCAGCACCGTGGCTGGTTTATGTCGTCGTTGATGACCGGCGTATCCATCAAAAACCACGCGCCGTACAAACAAGTGTTGACTCATGGTTTTACCGTCGATGGTGAAGGCCGCAAAATGTCCAAGTCATTGGGCAATGTGGTGTCGCCGCAAGACGTGATGAACAAATTGGGCGCCGACATTTTACGTTTGTGGGTGGCAACGACCGACTACACCTCAGAAATGACGGTGTCCGATGAGATTCTGGACCGCGCAGCGGATAAATACCGCCGTATTCGTAATACCGCGCGTTTCCTGCTGGCGAATTTGCACGGTTTTAATCCGGCCACCGATTTAGTACCACTGAACGAGCTGGTTGAGCTGGACCTGTGGATGGTGCAACGCGCCGCGGCGCTGCAACAAGAAATTATCGCTGCTTATGATGATTATCAGTTCCATGTGGTCAGTCAGAAGCTAATGAATTTCTGTACCGTTGAGCTGGGCAGTTTTTATCTGGACGTGATTAAAGACCGTCAGTACACCGCCAAAACTGATGGTCACGCCCGTCGTTCTTGTCAGACGGCGCTTTATCATATCATTGAAGCCATGGTGCGCTGGATGGCGCCGGTGATGAGTTTCACCGCGCAGGAAATCTGGGAAATTCTGCCAGCGCGGCCTGCTACTTTTGTGTTTACCGAAGTCTGGTATCAAGGGTTAGATCAAGTGCCGGCCGGTCAATTGGATGACGCCTTCTGGCAACAACTGCTGTTGGTGCGCGATGAAGTGAATAAAGTGATTGAAGGCGCGCGTAAAGAAGGCAAAGTTGGTGCTTCGCTGCAGGCTGAAGTGACGTTGTTCGCAACTGGTGATTTAGCTGCTGCGCTACAAAAAGTCGCAACCGAGCTGCGGTTTGTGCTGATTACGTCAACTGCCGATGTGTCGGCTGCGGCGGCTCCGGCCGAAGCGGTCGCCACTGATATCGCGGGTTTATCAGTACTGGTTGCTGCATCAAGTGCCGCCAAGTGCGAACGTTGCTGGCACCATCGCCACGATGTGGGGGCCAACGCTGCCCATCCGGAAATTTGTTTGCGCTGTGTCGATAACGTTGAAGGTGCGGGCGAACCACGGGTGTTTGCATGATGGCTGGCAGTCAAATCGAGAGCAATAAAGTCGCTATATTTACTGAGTCTGGCTGGCGGTTCTGGTGGTTGGCCATTTTAGTACTGGTTGCAGATCAGCTGACCAAAGTGTGGGTGCTCCAAAACTTCGAATTTGGCGAATCTATTCAGCTGTTGCCGGTGTTTAACTTTACTTATGCCCGCAATTACGGCGCTGCCTTTTCGTTTTTAGGTGATGCCGGCGGCTGGCAACGTTGGTTATTTACCGGCATCGCCGTGGCGGTTTCGATTGCGCTGAGTGTTTGGCTGACCAAACTTAAGCGACAACAGTGGAAATTATCGCTGGCGTTGGTGCTGATTGTTGCTGGCGCGATTGGTAATTTAATTGATCGTAGCCTTTATGGTTATGTCGTTGATTTTTTACATGTTTATTATCAGCAGTGGCATTATCCGGTATTTAATATCGCCGATTGCGCCATCACCATTGGTGCAGCCTTGCTGATTTGGGACAGCTTTTCGCCGGACCTTCCGGAAGAATCTAATCAAAAGTGAGTGTGTGATGTCGATTGAAGCGCTAAATGAAGCGGCAACAGAAGCGGCCAATCAAGTGGAAAAGGGCGCCGTAATCGGTGCGGGCAGCACGGTAATTTTTCACTTTGATATCAAGTTAACCGACGGCAGCGCCGCCGAAAGTACCCGCGTGCATAATAAACCGGCGAAACTGCAAATGGGCGATGGTAGTTTGTCGCCGGCTTTTGAGGCCGAGTTAGCGGGTTTACAGGCCGGTGACAAAAAAGCTTTTACGCTGGCGCCGGAAGACGCTTATGGTTTGCCGAATCCTGACAATATTTATTATGTGGATCGCAGCAAGTTTTCGCTGGATGCACCGGCGCAGGTTGGGATGATTGTTGGTTTTGCCATGCCGGACGGTTCTGAATTACCGGGACTTATCCGTGAAGTGGTTGGCGATTCAGTGACGGTGGATTTTAACCATCCATTGGCTGGCCAGACGTTAACTTTTAATGTTGAAATTGTGCAGGTGAGTAACTAAGCATGGATATTTTTCTGGCCAATCCGCGTGGTTTTTGTGCTGGTGTTGATCGGGCGATCAGCATCGTTTCCCGTGCCTTAGAGCTATACGAGCCGCCCATTTATGTGCGTCACGAAGTGGTGCATAACAAGTTTGTGGTGGATGGCCTGCGTCGTAGTGGCGCGGTGTTTGTCGACGAACTGGACGAAGTGCCGGATGGCAATATCGTGATTTTCTCGGCGCATGGCGTGTCGCAGGCAGTGCGGGAAAATGCCAAACAACGTGGTTTAAAAGTATTTGACGCCACTTGTCCGTTGGTGACCAAAGTGCATATGGAAGTGACCCGCGCCAGTCGCAAAGGTATTGAATGTATTCTGATTGGCCACGCTGGTCATCCGGAAGTTGAAGGCACTATGGGGCAGTACGACAATCCGGCCGGTGGTATTTATCTGGTGGAATCAGTCGAAGATGTGGCCAAGCTGGAAGTTAAAAACCCGGAACAACTCTGTTTTTCCAGCCAAACCACCTTGTCGGTGGACGATACTGCCGATGTGATTGACGCCTTAAGAGCAAAATACCCAGAGATTGAAGGCCCGCGCAAAGACGATATTTGTTACGCCACCCAAAACCGGCAGGACGCGGTACGCGAACTCGCCGCCAAAGTGAATTTGTTGCTGGTGGTCGGGGCTAAAAACAGTAGTAACTCCAACCGCTTACGTGAACTCGCTGAAAAAATGGGGTGCACTGCCTTTCTGATCGACACCGCCGCGGATATTCAGCAGCAATGGCTAAGCGATGTCAAAGCCGTTGGTGTGACTGCAGGTGCTTCAGCGCCGGAAGTGCTGGTGCAGCAAGTGGTGCAACAACTGACGGCCTGGGGTGGCAAACAAGTGATTGAACACCCGGGACGTGAAGAAAACGTGGTGTTTGCTGTTCCGGTCGAACTGCGTTAAGGCCTGGCGATGAGCGCTCCAACTGCACATTCTGGCCCATCATCGGCGAATAAGGTGCAGTTTGAGCAGTTGCTGCCAGCGTTTTGTCGCGGGCGGATTGTGATCCGGGTGATGGTGCTGGCCCAGGCGTTGGCGATTTTGTTGGCGCTGGCGCCGGATATCAGCAGTAATTTCTGGTCGCGCTTAGGCCTCACTTCTTTGTTCGTGCATTGGGTGGCGTTGTTAACAGTGGCGTTATTGTGCCGGTTTCAGCGCCGGTTATATAAAGTACCGCCGCAACCATTGGCCGCACTGGCGTTATTATTGTTATTGCTGGTGACTTTGGCCGTCAGTACTGCGGCCTATTCGATGCTGCATGCCAGTGGCTGGCAGCAACCCACTGATTTTTATCATTTCCTGCTACAAACTTTGCTGATCGCTTTATTAGTCGGGGTGATGGGCATTCAACTGTTTGCGCTTTATGTTGAACATAGCTGGCGGCTGACCGCACAATCACGCTCTGAACTCGATGCTTTGCAAGCACGCATTCGACCGCATTTTTTGTTTAATAGCCTGAATACTGTGGCGGAACTCACCCAGCAAGACCCTGCCGCCGCCGAGCAAGCCTTACTTGATTTAGCCAGTTTATTTCGCGCGGCGTTAAATGCCGGGGTACAAGTCGAGTTGCAGGAAGAGCTTGCGCTCGCGAAACAATATCTGGCGTTGGAGCAATGGCGGTTAGGCTCGCGCTTGCAGCTGGAATGGCAGGTGCCGGACGATTTGCCCCATACCCTATTGCCTTGTTTAACATTGCAGCCGCTTCTGGAAAATGCGGTGCGTCATGGCATTGAACGCTGCAGCAAACCTGGGCTTATTCATTTTGAAGTCAATGTATCGACGCGCTATTTAACCATGTTACTGACTAATCCGGCCGGAGAATTACCACCGGCCGAAGATGGCAATGGCATGGCGCTACAGAATATCCGGCGTCGGCTGGAGCTACAGTTTGGCGACGAGGCCAGACTTAGCACCACTGCAACTGCGGGCGAATATCGGGTAAAACTGGTGATCCCGCTCACCCCGTCCAAGGTGAACAGATGAAAGTGCTGATCGTCGATGACGAACCCTTAGCGCGGGCCAGGTTGCAACGGTTATTGCTGGCACATCCGGCTTATCAGGTGGTGGGTGAGGCGGCCGATGGCGGTTCCGGCTTACAGCTGGCGGCAGAATTACAACCGGATTTAGTGTTTTTAGATATCGAGATGCCGGATCGCAATGGCTTAAGCGTCGCGGCTGAACTGCTGCAGCTGCAACCGCCGCCAGCGGTGGTGTTTGTCACAGCACATCCACAGCATGCATTAGCGGCTTATCAGGTGGCGCCAGCCGACTATCTGCTCAAACCTATTTCGGCCGAACGACTGGCCACCAGCTTGCAACGCATTGGTCTTGCCACCAAAGCCCACCTTGAAAAACAGCAGGAACAGCAGTGGCTGAGCTACAAAAGCGGCAGCACATTACGGCGCATCGAACTGCAACAGCTGTTTTACCTGCAGGCCGATGAAAAGTATGTGCGGATGGTGTTTGTTGGTGGCGAAGCACTGACCGAACTCAGCTTAAAGCAGTTTGAAGATTTGTATCCACAGCAGTTACTACGCATTCATCGTCATACGCTGGTACTGAAGCGTCGTTTAAAAGCTTTACATAGTCTGCCCGACGGTCGTCATGTGCTGGAGCTATGGCAAAGTGATGATTTACTTGAAATTAGTCGACGTGAATTAAGCCGGATTAGGCAGTTGTTGTTGCCCGCTATTTCCTGATTTTTGTACTCGGTATTTTTAATGAAGTGAGCCAGTATTTGATGGGCCAGATCATGAATACCGGAAATAACAACTGCAGCCTACCGTTTGTCGGCAGCTTTTGCCGTTTGTCAGAAAACCCTCGCCTGAACCAAATTTACTCTTTTATATTAAACTCGCACTTATCACCTGCGTTGGCTGGGTTGGTCAGAAAACGCCACAGGAGACTTTATTGTGAGAATAAGCAGGATCAGAGCCGACCGCGGTTTCAGTCTGATGGAATTAATGGTCACGATCGCGGTGTTGGCGATTACGCTGGCCATCGCCGTCCCTTCGTTTAGCGGCGTGATTGGCGAAAGTAAATTACGCAGTCAGGCTGGTGAAATCCAGAGTGCATTAACCTTTGCCCGCACTGAAGCTATCCGGTTAAATCGAAGTGTGGTGTTTTGCCATTCGAATAACGGCACCAACTGCACAGTGCCTGCTGCCACAGGCTGGGAAGGCTGGCTGGTCAGCGCTGCCGGTGCCGCTTTGGCAGCGCCAGTGCTGCCGGTATCCCGCACAGGCGTTATCCCGGCAGCACCAATGCGGATTTCCTCCGGCCCTAATCTTACGGCCGCGACACATGCCATTCGTTTTACACCACAAGGGTTAGCGCGTGGCTTTGCCAATAATATTCCATTGTCGGATCTGATCCGGGTGTGCATTACTCAGGAATCGGTAAATCCGAATACCCGCGAGATTCAATTTAGCTCCGGCGGACGTAGCCGGGTTGTGGCAACTGACAATGCCGGCACCTGTCCTTAATTTTCAGACTGACTGGGAGGAATGATGTTGAATAAACGAGTAAATTCTACATGTCATGCTGGCCGGGGTTTGCAGCGTCAGACCGGCGTGTCGCTGCTGGAAGTCCTGATTGCGGTGCTGGTGTTATCGGTTGGTTTGTTGGGTATTGCCGGTTTGCAAACGGCGAATTTGCGTAATACCCAAAGCGCGCATCAGCGGACGGTGGCGGTATTACTGGCCGCTAGTATGGCCGAGCGGATCCGCGCCAATCCGGTCGCAGCTGCAGCAGGTGCTTTTGCGCTGACAAAAAATTGCAAAGCGTTGTCCGCTGGGGGCAGTATTCAAAGTGTGGAACATGCCAACTGGATGACTGAAATCAGGACCAGTTTAGGCACGGCCGATACCAGCTGTGGTGAAGTCACTTATGTGGTAGCTACGCGGACTTACACCGTCAACGTATTTTGGGATGACTCCAGAGCGATTGGCGGTCTGGCCAATATGAACATTACCCATGTGGTGAGAATATGACGATGCAGTTACAACATAAGCAAACCGCAGCTGGTTTTACCCTGATTGAACTGATGGTCAGTTTGTTGTTGGGGACCTTTTTGATTGGGGGGGTGATTGGTGTTTATATCGCAAACAGCCGTACCAATCTGGTCAATGAACAAATGGGCCAGATGCAACAAGCCAGTCAGGTCAGCTTTCAGTTATTAAGCCGTGACGTACAGCATGCCGGGTATTCCGGCTGTGGCAATATTGTGGCGACACAGGTAGTGAATGTTCTGAATCCATTACCCTGGTGGTCGAACTGGGTGGGTGGGGTACAAGGCTATGAAAATGCGACTATCCCCAATTTTACCGCCGGAGCTATTCCACCGCTGGCCAATACCGATGGTTTACATTTGATGTATGGCCGGGGTGTCAGTTCTTCTGTGGTCGCGCACAACGCGGTCGCGGTCCCTTCAATGGTGATCAATCAAAACCTCGGGGCGATAGTCCCGAATGATATTTTGCTGGGCTGTGATTCAAAGATGGCGGTTATTTTCAGAGCCACAGCGGTTGCCGGGAATAATATTACACACGGTTTGGGCGGTGCCGCACCTGCCAATAGCAATTTGAACTTCGGTATTGCGCCGGATGGCAGTCGCTTTCAGCGGAATTTGTCCAACGATGCCGGGTCGGTGATGCCGCTCGAATCTGTCGGTTGGTTTGTTGGCACGCAAGGTGGTATTAGCTCTTTGTATCGGGTGGCGTTGGTGTCCGGCGCGGTGCAAATTGAGGAAGTGGTCCAAAACGTTCAGGATTTGCAGCTGCAATATCTGGTGCAAGGAGCCAATAACTATGTTGATGCTAACTTAGTGGTGGATTGGGGCATGGTGATGTCCATCCGCGCCACTTTAATTTTGGCCGATAACCCAACGATGCCGGTGGCGCTTGGGATCCGCCAAATCAGTCAGGTCATTAACCTGCGCAATAGGAAGGTGTAATGATGGGTAAACAACTAAAACATTCACTGAAACCACAACAAGGCATGGCGTTGGTGATCAGTTTGCTGTTGCTGGTCGCTATTACCTTACTGGCAGTCAGTACGATGCGCAGCACCACCATGCAGGAACGAATGGCCTCAAACTTAAACGATCGGGAACTCGCTAAACAAGTGGTTGAAAGCACCATTCGTGAGGCAGCTACGTTATTTCCGCCACCGCCAGGCTCTGCCTGGTACACCGCCACTTTACCAGCACCAACAGCAGGTACGCCTGATGCCTGGCAAACTCCGGCGGCGTGGGCTAATGCCAGAGCGGTTCCTGTCGTGATTGGTGGGCAAAATTTTACCGGTCAATTTTTAGTTGAAAACATGGGATTTTGGGTGAATCCGCGGACGCCGAACTGCAAAGTGAAAGATGATCCGCTGTGCGAAAGTCAGACTTATCGCATTACTGCCCGAACCACCCCAACCGCTGGCCGCGCCAGTGTGATCTTACAAGCCATCTGGCGGATGTAAGTAACAGTTTGCAGGAGAATGAATATGTCGCTTCAGAAAACGAACAAAACCCGCTCATCTAGTTGGTTGTTACTCAGCATGGCCTTTGGTGCTTGTACCGCCGAAGCGGCGATTGATATTTCAACCGTGCCGCTGGAGACCGGAACCGCGGTTCCGCCGAATATTATGTTTGTTCTGGATGACTCTGGATCAATGAACTTAAATACCATGCCCGATGGATTGTATAAGGTTCCGGGAACATGCAAAAGTCCTAGCCCCACGACTGTTGTCTATGACGAGTTAACCTTTATAAAGTGTCTCCCTACCGGTGTCAGGTTTATGGCTTCGAGCAAACTGAATAAAGTTTATTATAATCCCGCAACTACTTATTTGGTTCCACCTGCTCCAACTGGCACGTATCCGACACCTACTTACAAGTCGGTGAAAATTAACGGATATAATACAAGTGCTAGTGCGGCGACAATAGACTTGAGTACAGGTTACCGAGCTTTATTTAGATATTTTGAACCAGGAGACAAGCATTATGCAATTAGCAACAGTAGTGCAAGTTACAGCGCTGGTGATGCGTTTTATTTTAAATTTAACAACGGCAGCAGCTGTACAGCTTACGATGATAGTTGTTATGACCTGGTACCGATGTCGACCCAAAGTTCGTTTCAACAAGTGAATTTCGCAATCTGGTTTTCGTTTTACCGAACACGTCTTATGGCCTCTAAGGCTGGTATAGCACGGGCATTTAATTCCCAGACTGATTCAATTCGGCTTGGTTATGGCGCGATTAACTTGTCGCCGGTTGTAAAATCGGGCGTTGCTGCTTTTAACGCATCACATAAGACCGGATTTTTCAGTTGGCTGCATGGCAAAGGTGGTAGTGGTAGTACGCCATTGCTTGGTGCTTTGAACCAAGCAGGCACTTATTTTACAACAGATGTACCGTGGCGAACGGATCCGTCATCTTCTGCATCAGCGCTGCTTGAATGTCGGCAAAATTTCACCATTCTGATGACCGATGGCTACTACGGTGATACGTCGTCTGTTGGCGATCAAGACGGAACTAATGGAACTTTAATTACCGGCCCCAAAGGCGCATCTTTTACTTATATCGCTGCCAACCCGTTTAAAGATGGCAAGGGCAGTACTTTGGCTGATGTGGCGATGAAATACTGGAAAACTGACTTGAGGTCGGATTTAGATAACACAGTGCCTTCTTCGGAAGATGGAAATCCTGCGTTTTGGCAGCATATGGTGACTTTTGGTGTAGGTCTTGGGGTTACAGGAAATATTGATAGTAAAACGGCGTTTGAAGCGATTGGCAAAAAGACGGCTATTAATTGGTGGAGTGGCACCAGTGATGAAAATAAAATTAACGATCTGTTGCATGCTGGTGTGAATAGCCGTGGCGGCTTTTTTAGTGCAGATGACCCTACAGTATTTGCTGAAGGTCTTGCCGATACCTTAAATACTATTCAGGAGCGTGTTGGTTCGGCTTCGAATATTGCGGCAACCGCCATTAACTCACTACAGACTGAATCAAATTTGTATCAGGCTCGTTATGTAGCAGGGAAATGGGGTGGTGATTTATGGTCTTATGCTGTTACTGATATCAATACGCCAGTTTGGAAAGCCAGTGAACAACTGCCAAGCCCGGGCAGTCGGAAGATTTTTGTAGGCAGTAGTTCAGGCAGTGCGCGTAATTTTACCTGGGCTTCTTTAACTGCTGCGGAGCAAGCAACGTTTGACAATAAATCGGAGATTATTGATTACCTGCGTGGCGATATTTCTAAGGAGCAGACTAAAGGTGGTGTCTATCGTGACCGCGTTTCGCCAATCGGAGATTTGGTCAATTCATCTCCTGAGCTGGTCGGTGCACCTATAGATATGAGTTACCATCGTTACAGTTGGCCAGGAGCTTCTAGTTATCGGGCTTTCCTTGATGGTCCAGCTAAGGCAAGAGCGCCAATGATTTATGTCGGTGGTAATGACGGTATGCTGCATGGGTTTAATTCAGAAACCGGTGTTGAAGAGTTTGCTTATATTCCATCAAGCTTACTGGCACCAGTCAGCGGTGGACCTCACAACTTATTGAAAAAGTATTCAGAACCCACCTATAACCATCGTTTTTCAGTGGATGGCTCACCGGCTGTGGCGGATGTGCATATTGATGGCAGCTGGAAAAGTATTTTGATCGGCAGTATGGGGCGAGGTGGCAATAGCTTGTTTGCGATTGATGTGACTGATGTTACCAAACCAACCGCAATCGATAGCAGTAAAGTATTGTGGGACAAATCTTTTGCCGAGATGGGGGTTTATTTAGGTAAACCACAGATTCACCGGATGGAATCCGGTGACTGGGCGATTCTGGTGGGTTATGGCCTCAACAATAGTACCCACGTCTCAGGATTGCTGGTGATCGATGTTAAAACCGGCAATATCCTGAAAAAACTACCAACCTCAGCCGGTACTGCCGTAGACCCGAATGGTATTGCTGAAGTCAACGTACTGGATATCGATTCAGACGGTAGCGTGGATTGGGTGTACGGCGGTGATTTACACGGCAATATCTGGAAATTTGATTTGTCAGCGGCTTCGAGCAGTAGCTGGACTATTGCCAATTCAAGTCAACCGTTATTTCAGGCCAAGGATTCCAGCGGTAACCGCCAGAAAATTACTGGTGGTGTGATGAGCAGTATCGACCCGAAAACCGGCAAAAGCTGGGTATTTTTTGGCACTGGTCAGTACTTAAACCAGGACGACCCAAGCAACACCCAAACTCAAACCTGGTATGGCATTATTGATGGACCAACGGTGAGCTCTCGTTCGGAATTGGTGCAACGTACCATGACGAAAGTGGGGGACGACCGGGTGGTGACGGCTGCCAATACCTTGGATCCAGCGAAAAAAGGCTGGTATATGGATTTAATTGACGCCCGGGAACGAATTGTGGATTTACCAGTGGTGATTGGTGGTGATTTGGTGATGAACACTATGATCCCTGATACCAACGTCTGTAACCCAACCGGTTCTGGTTATGTGATGGCGGTGTCGCCTTATGTGGGTGGACGAATTCATAATATTGGTGATGTACCTTTTTTCGACCCGGATGATGACAATGAGTTTACTGAGAAGGATAAAGTCACATTTGGTCCTGAAAAGGTCCATGTCAGTGGGATTAAAGTCGGTAGTATGAACAGCGTGGTGACCTTCACCAAAAAAGGTGACAAGGTGATGGCCTTAGTCAACTGTGAAAATGCGAACGTCTGTGAAGAGCCGGCTAACGTTAAAAAGAACACTGGCCTGCAATCCTGGCACGAGATCAGTAACTAATGGAGTTTCAGATGCGACAACAACGTGGTTTTAGTCTGATGGAGCTGATGGTCGCCGTGACGATTATAGGGATTATTGTTGCCGTGGCGCTGCCGTCGTATAACAGCCATATGTTAAATACCAGGCGTACAACAGCGACATCCTGTGTAGTTGAACTGGCGCAGTTTATGGAGCGGGTTTACACCACCAGCATGGATTACAGCAAAAATGCCGGGGTAGCGACTGTGTTGCCACCAAGTAGCTGCCGCAATGATTTAGCGGATTTTTATACCTTAAGTCTGGTTGCAACGGCGCAAACCTTTACTTTGACTGCGACGCCGATTGGCGTACAGGCGAAGGACACCAGCTGTGGTATTTTAACCTTGGATCACGCTGGAGCCCGCACTGCTGCGGGGTCTGGTACAGCGGCGAAAGTACGGGAGTGCTGGTAAAATCAGCTGACGAATACACGGATTGCATCCAGTGATATTCTGTTGATAAATTCGTAATGCAATGCCAGTCATTCAAAGTGACTGGCATTTTTTTTGAGCGCCAGTTCAAACATCTGCGATACACAGCTCCGTACTAAGCTGATGTTTTCTCATCAAATTAAAATATTTATCATTATTTGTTTGATAAATGTAAATTAATAATTAAATTTAATAATCTATTGATTGGTGCAAGGATACACCAATGAGCAAAGGATTTACCCTGATTGAAGTGTTGCTGTGCCTGTTGTTACTTGGCGTGGGCATGCTTGGCGCACTGGCCAGCCAGGTGTATGCAAGGCAGCAAGTGCTTCTGGCAACCCAACGCTTGCTGGCGACGGCGATGGTGATGGATGTCGCTGCTTCGTTGCAGTCGGTGCCGGCTGCAGCTTCGTCTTTTCATGGCCGCTTTGATCAGGCACCTGTGGGCGTGGCATTGTGCCAGGACGTCGCGCAATGTGATGCTCAGCAGTTGTTGCAAGCCCAAGTTCAGCAACAACTGTCAGTGTTACTGTCTGATTCTGCATCCAGCTTACCTTCGGCACAGCTTTGTATTGTGGCAGGCGCCGACCAGCCAGAAATTCAATTAAGCTGGCGCGGGGTAACGGCTAGTAAATTCCCGGCTAAATCAACCTTGTGTCCACTCCCTGCCGGTTTTTCCCATGTCGCATTACGTGCAGGCGGGGGCGTCTGATATGCAACCGATCTATGCCCGCACTATTTGCACTGTTGAGACTTGCTGCACTGTTGAGACTCGCCGCGCAGTCCGCGTTGGCCGCAACGGCTGGACCTTGATTGAAGCAATGATCAGCATGGCGTTGGGTCTGCTTTGTACCTTAATGTTGATAGCTGGCTGGCAATGGAATTACCGGGCTTTTATCCAGACCACCCAACTCAGTGAATTGCAGCAAAGTGCCCAGTTTGTGCTGAGTTTTATGCAGCAGGAGCTGGTGAATCAGAACTTCTGGGCTGGCTTCCAGCTTAGCCAATTACCACCAACTTCTTTAGCAACCCCAACTGCCGACTGCGCAGGCCCGATTGATAGCGGTAGTTTTCCAAAATTGCAGCACGGTTTTGTCGGCATTTACAGCGGGACTGTGGGTGATAGCAGTACACCCGGATGCCTGACCGTTGCCCGCAAAGGGTCGGATTTTCTGCAATTAAAGCGCCTGGCCGGAGCACCGGCACGCAAAGCTGAGCTGAAAACCAACCGGATTTATTTACAGCAATATCAGAGATATGCAAGCTTTGTCGCCGTGCATAGCCCAGAGCTTTATGCGGCGGCAACCTATTGGCCTTATGTGCATCAACTCTGGTATGTCGCACTGCAAAAACACGAAGGTAAGAACATCCCGGTGCTGATGCGCAAACGGCTGGTACGGCAGTTATCCGGGCAGTTGGCGATGGATACCAGCGCCGTGATTGATGGCGTGGAAATGTTACATTTTGAATTGGGTGTCGACAGTAACTTTGATGGCCAGATGGACTACAGCAAACCGGCGGCACAGATCCCGGATACTGTCTGGCTTGGCCAAAGTGGCAAAGTCATCCAGCTGCGGTTTTATGTACTGCTACGCAGTCTTACCGCAGATCTAACCTATACCAATGTTCAGCAGTATCAGTTGGGACAACGACGGTACAAGGCTCCAGGCGATCACTATCGCCGGTTGTTGGTGTCCAGTGCTGTCACTTTTAACAACCTTTAACTCAAAGGAGTGAGTGATGAAATCAGATGGATTTGTCCTGATCCTGTGTTTGTGTTTTATCGCAATGGTCAGTTCAATGGCGCTCAGCGCGTTATTGATTGGGCTTCTCAGTCAAAAAATCGGGATCGCCGGGCAGCAACAGTTGCAACAGCTGAAACTCGCAAAAGCTCTGCATCTGCAGCAGACCAGTGCCTATCCGCAGATCACCGGATCTGGTGAGCTGGTCATGTGTCCGGCTGAACTTGCCGTCTGGTCTGAGCCCGCCACCCGTTGTCGCTGGGTGGAGCAAAGCAACCAACACGAACAGCTGACAGCCTGGAGCAGCCTGGTACTGACCACCGAGCTGCAGCTACCACAGGAGGCGTTATGAACCGGTATCTTTGTTTACTGCTACGAGGTCGATGGCTGAAAATTTGTTTGGTGACCTTCATCTGCTTCAACACTGGCGAAGCGGTCGCGGAACCTGCTGCGGCAGCACCAGCCAGTGTTGTAGCGTCGGCAACTGCCTGGCGTCTGAATGTTGCGGGGCAGTACCAACAGTTGCCGGTCGACGAGCTGGCTATATTGCTTGGTGAAAAAGCGGCATTTTGCCAACATCCGCGTCCCGATGGCCCTGTGGTGGCTTGGGCAGATGGCAGTGCTGCACCCCAATCATTGCGGTTTAGTAACGAAGCTGGGGTGCTGCGTTGGTGGTCCGCTACGACCTCCCCCCAGCTGATTTGGTCGGATGGTGAGGTAGTTGCCACAGCTTCAGAGCAGCTATCGGATCAGCTGGCGGTGATTACAGCACCTTCAGTGCCTGCCGCACCAAAAAAGCTGACGCTGGTGTGGCCGGAACCTTCGTTGCAACGCTATTCGGCCGTTGATTTAACCAACCCGGCCGAGCCGAAAGCGTTGTGGCAGTGGCAAGCGCCGGTCGCAGGTTCGGTGCAAACGCCGGTTGCGGCGCTATTGAAAACGGCAACCGGCTCAACTTCTGCGGTATTAATGGTGTCCGGTGCCGATGCAGTGCAACCGGCATTTTGGCTGGTTGATGCCGCTTCCGGTGCCCAGCTTGCGACGCAGCAGTATCAGCGCGCCGTTAAAACTGTTGAACTTCCCTTTGTGTTGCAGGATTTAATGGCTGCGCCAGCGGTGTTGGATCGCAATACAGATGGTTATATCGATCGGATGTATCTGGTCGACCGCCAGGGCCGTTTGGTGCAGGTCGATGTCAATCCGCAGTTGCAGTTCCAGAGCCGGGTGGTGGCTGATTTATCGGATACCGCGGCAGAATTTAAGGTGCAGTTGGTCGCAAGTCGTGCCCTATTACCCGATGATCAGCAACTGGCTGACGATGATGTGGTGCCAGCTGCGAGCGATGAGCAAATAGCCGGTATCGACCAGGCTGCTGGCCCGTCAGGTAAACCTGCGGATGTGGTGATGCTGCTCTCCACCAAAAAAGAGGAATCACAGCTTTGGGTGCTGACTATTCCGGACTCACCGGCTTTTACCATCCAGCCGCATCATTTAACGCAGCGTGATTTGCAGTTTGCTGACTCTGGCGTGTCAACTGTGGTCACTGCAACACCGGCCATCACCGCAGGCTGGTATGGCAACTTACCGGCAGCGCCGGTGTCGCTACCGCAGGTGTTTGCCGGAGTGCTTTATTTGCCGGTTGCAGCCAGCAGTGAAACCTGTACCGGTGCCAGGCAAGCGACACAGCTGATTGCCAGACACTTATTTCAGGGAACGCAAGTCTATTCAGCTGAACAACTGGCCGCGATACCAACGCCTTTTGGCACGCCGGGTGTTTTAAGGCGTAGCAGCGGTGAATTAGCACTCCAGGATCGGCAGCAAGGAACCCTGTTATTGCCACAGATCCGCGGCATCCGGGCTGATTGCCGCTTTTGTACCGAAGCTTTGCATGAAAGTCAGTACCCAAGGTGGCAGCGGATGGCGATTTATCAGCATGAAACCGAGGTGTATTGATGCGTGGCGCAGGTTTTGTATTGATTGAAATCATGGTGGTGATTGCAATCATCGGACTGCTGCTATCGATTGTCCTGCCTGGTTATCAACAATATGTGCTGAACAGCTACCGGCTGGAAGCAAGTGCTGAGCTGCTCAAACTTGCCAGCCTGCAACAACTGTTGTTCGCGGAACAGGCGCGTTATACCGCTGATCTGACTGAGCTTGGTTACCCGACCGCCAGTTATTTGATCGAATCCGGACGTTTTGTCATTTCAGCGGAACTGACAGCAGACGGTTACCGGCTGATTGCTGACGCGGCGGGACCACAGCTGGCTGACACGGATTGCGCGCAGTTTAAACTTGATCAGTACGGCACCAAGGAAAGTTCGCCAGTGCCTGATTGCTGGCAGCAGTAATATTGGCTGTAGTAATGTGAGCTGAAGTATTAAGGGGAGATCGCTGATGAAGGTATGCCAGTCATCAGCGGTTTGCTCTTTGCCCTCATGCATCAATGCGGACAAGGTGTTGGCACAAATTCACTTTGACTACGGCCCGCCTGACTTAACGTCAACGTGTAATGCCAGCTGTATTGTTTGGCACAATAAATAAAAGTACCGTTTTGTAGTGCTTGCAGGCTGCCGTCTTGTCGGAACTGAATTTGCTCGCGGTTGTAATAAAGCCAATGTGCATCTGTTGGCCGGTCCAGCAGCCGCAATAATTTCAGTTCGGTGTTTTTCTGCTGCTGTTGCTGATTGATTTGGATTGGAATTTGCCACCATTGATTCAGACACTCTCCATTATGCCAGGGGCAGAATGTCACCACTCGGCCGGAACTGATGGCCATAATCCGGGCAAAATTTAGATGTTGTTGAAACTGCCGGATATAACTTTGTGCCTGTTGCCGTGCCAGCATTTCCTGTAATGAGGGCCAACCAATGGCCAGCATCAATCCCAATAAATTAATAACTATTAATATTTCCAACAGGCTAAATCCAGCCTGCCGCTGTTGAGACAGCGCAATGTCGCTCTCAAACACAGTGTCGTGCGGACATGTCTGATTTATGGTTAAGGTATTATGGTCAAAGGAAGAGAGCATGATGAAATCCTTGTCTGTTACGCTGCATTCCTTGTAGCGCTTGATTTGGTTTAAGTCGTCGCTATCAAAAAGCCGTGGCTGATTTAGCGTGACTCTTTAACCATAGTGGGGAATTTTCAAGGTAGCAAATTTGTTAAGTGCAATTTACACGACTCGCTAATCAGGCAAAACGGCTCTGTACATCGGCCACAGTCGCTTGCAGAAAACGCGCATCGCAAAACAACTCAATTTGAGAATAGTGCTGAAAATCGCTACCATAGCGCGGAATTTTTCTTAAAGAGCGCAGCTTTATGTCGCAGTCCATTTCTGTCAGTTTGGTGCAACAACAATTTCCGGTTGGCGCTGTAAAGCAAAACAGTCAGCGGGTGATTGAATTAGCCGGGCAGGCAGCCACTGATCTGGTGATTTTCCCGGAATTGACCTTAACCGGTTATCCGCCAGAGGACTTGTTGCTACGCGATGATTTTATGCAGTTGGTTGAACAAGGTCTGGCGACGATCCTCGACGCCAGTTACCCGGGTGTGATAGTGGTGGGTCACCCGTGGCGTCAAGATGGCGCGCTGTATAATGCCGCCAGTGTGATCGCCAACGGCAAGTTACTAGGCCGCTATTTTAAACAATCGTTACCCAATTACGGCGTGTTTGACGAGCAACGTTATTTCACTGCCGGCACCGAAACCTTTAGCTTTGAATTTAAACAACAAAGCTTTGCGGTGTTGATTTGTGAAGACGTTTGGCAAGGCCATCCGGCAGCATCGGCCAAAGCTGCTGGCGCCGACTGGGCGCTGGTACTGAATGCATCCCCATACGACACCGCTAAAATTGCCCAGCGCCAGCATTTATTAACGACTCTGGCAGAGCGGTTGACCCTTGGTTTTGTCTATGTGAATCAGGCGCAAGGTCAGGACGAACTGGTGTTTGACGGCAGTTCAATGCTGGTCGACCCGAGCGGGAAGATTGTGCTGCAAGCGCCGTCGTTCACGCGCGAAATATATCGCGCCGAGTTGCACCAACAACATGGCATCTGCAGTGCCAGCCATCAGTTACAGTTGCCGGAAACTTTAAGTTTTGAAGCCGAAGTTTATCAGGCTCTGGTGATGGCAACCCGTGATTATATTCAACAAAACGGCTTTCCGGGCGCAGTGCTTGGATTATCCGGCGGTATCGATTCTGCCTTAACGCTGGCGATTGCGGCTGATGCGATTGGCGCAGATAAAGTACAGGCGTTGATGTTGCCATTTCGCTATACCTCCTCGATGAGCGTGGAAGATGCCACCGAACAAGCGAAAACCATGGGCATCGAATTTGACGTGGTGTCGATTGAGCCGATGTATGACAGCTTTATGCAGCAGCTGGCGCCGATTTTTGCTGGTAAGCCGGTCGATACCACCGAAGAAAACCTGCAGGCCCGCTTGCGTGGTGTGTTATTGATGGCACTGTCGAATAAAACCGGCCGCATGTTACTGACTACCGGTAATAAAAGCGAAGTTGCAGTTGGTTATTGCACCTTATATGGAGACATGTGTGGTGGTTTTGCGGTGATTAAGGATGTGCCGAAAACACTGGTATTCCGGCTGGCAGCCTATCGCAATACCATTTCTCCGGTAATCCCACAGCGAGTGATTGACCGGCCGCCTTCAGCAGAATTAGCGCCAGGTCAGACCGATCAGGACAATTTACCGCCTTATGACGATTTAGATGCGATGATTGAAGCTTATGTCGGGCAGGATAAATCGCTGTCTGAGATAGTCGCGATGGGCTATGCTGAAGCAACAGTGCGCCGGGTATTAAACCTGATTGATTTAAATGAATATAAACGACGTCAGTCGGCGGTGGGACCAAAAATCACCAGCCGTAACTTTGGTAAAGACAGACGCTACCCGATCACCTCGGCCATGCGCAAACAGCGGTAGAGCAGCTTATGAAAAAGATCGAAGCTATTATCAAACCTTTTAAACTCGACGATGTGCGCGAAGCACTGGCTGATATCAATGTCACCGGCATGACGGTCACTGAAGTCAAAGGTTTTGGCCGGCAAAAAGGTCATACCGAACTGTACCGGGGCGCCGAGTATATGGTCGATTTCCTGCCCAAAGTGAAGCTGGATATCGTGGTTTCCGACGATCAGGTGGATCGTTGTGTGGAAGCCATCATGAAAACTGCGCAGACCGGCCGCATTGGCGATGGCAAAATTTTTGTCTTTGACGTCGAGCGCGTGATCCGCATTCGTACCGGCGAAGAAGACGAAGAGGCGATCTGAGCCTATCTGAGCCTATCTGAGCTTAAGTGATGTCGACTCAGACGTCCTTAGACCAGCCTCCACTGGCAACAATACCAACACCAGCCAGCGAGCTGGTGTTGTGCCGTTATTGCGATTTGCTGCAACAACTGCCTGCGCTACAAGATGGCGAAGAAGCGGATTGCCAGCGTTGTGGTCACGAGCTGGATGCACGGCAGCGCGAATCAGCGATTCGGCCAATTTTGTATGCCATCAGCGCGTTATTTATGTTGGTGCTGACCAACTTATTCCCCTTTGTTGGGATGGATGCTGCCGGCAGCCATCGCGATATGGATTTCCTCGATACCTCGGCGGTGCTGCTCAGCGAAAATTATCCTTGGCTCGCCATTCTGGTGTGGTTGTTTATTCAGGCCATTCCGGCCTTTTGTATGATTGCCATCGTTTACTTAAAGCTTGGCATGTACATCCGTTTGCCAGCGTTGGTGCAGACCGCCCGATTGTTGTATGCGTTAAAACCCTGGAGCATGGTCGATATTTTCCTGATTGGCCTGATTGTCAGTTTTGTGAAGTTACTCACCCATTTTGAAATCTCGCTTGGCATGAGTTTCTGGGCCTTTTGTATTTTTTGTTTGTTGCACCTGCGTACTTTTCAGGTGGTGGATCGGCATGAATTATGGTCGCGCATCGCCCCAGCGCCGCAGCCGGTGCAAGGGAAAATCGCCGGTGAGACCGGTTTAAGCCAGCATCTGAAGGTGTGTAACTGCTGTACTGCGTTGGTGCCGCTGGAGCAGCCAACTTGCTCGCGCTGCGGCACTAAGGTGCGGCAACGTATTCCCGACAGTATCCAAAAAACGCTGGCGTTATTGTTTACCGCCACCATTTTGTATATCCCGGCCAATTTTTTGCCGATGATGGAAACGGTGTCGCTCGGCGATAGCATCGAATCGACCATTATCAGTGGCATTATTTTGATGTGGCAAGACGGCGCTTATCCGGTGGCGATTGTGGTGTTATTGGCCAGCGTGGTGATCCCGGTGCTGAAAATCGCTGTGATGTTTTGGCTTTGTTATTTAACCACTTTACCGCAGAGTGAGCGTAGCCAGCATGGCACCTGGGTATATCCGGTGGTCGACTGGATTGGCCGCTGGTCAATGGTCGACGTGCTGGTGGTGGCGATTTTAGCCGCCTTGGTGCGGTTTGATGCGCTGGTGGGGGTTTATCCCGGCATGGGTACCTTTGTATTTGCTTGTGTGGTGATTATCACCATGCTGGCGGCGATGAGTTTTGATCCCCGCTTATTGTGGGATCCAAGTCCGACTGAACAACTGGAGACAAGGCAGTGACTGAACAAGCGGTAAAAGCCAGGGTACGGAAAATAACCCAGTGGTCACCCATCTGGATAGTGCCGGTGGTGGCGGTGCTGATTGGCGCCTGGATGCTGGTGTATACCTATAAAAATCAAGGACCAACGCTGACCTTATTAGCCAGTAACGCTGAAGGTATTATTCCCGGCAAAACCGCCATCAAAAGCCGCAGTGTGGATGTCGGCAAAGTGTTTTCGGTGGAGTTGTCGCAGGATTTAAAACAAGTGGTGATCAAAGCGCGGATGAATCCGGGCAGTGATGCATTGTTAAACGATGAATCGCAGTTATGGGTGGTCAAACCAAGCGTTGGTCGCGGTGGCGTGACCGGATTAAATACATTGTTATCAGGTGCTTATATTGAACTGCAACCAGGCAAAGGCAGTACCGATAAATTTTACTACGAACTTTTAGACAGTCCGCCAATCGCGCCGCCGGATGCACCGGGCGTGCGGGTGTTTTTAACCAGTGGCGATGCGACGTCATTGTCAGTCGGTGATCCGGTGTTGTACCGGGGTTACGACGTGGGGACGGTGGAACTGGGTGAATTTGATACCGCCGGTCGCTCCATGCGCTATCAGCTGTTTATCCGCGCGCCTTATGATGCGCTGGTGACCGAAAATGTCCGGTTCTGGCAAAGCAGCGGTATGGCGCTGGATATGTCGGCCGAAGGGGTACGGATTGAAATGGGTTCGATTGCCACGCTATTAAGCGGCGGCGTGACTTTTGACGTGCTTGATGGCTGGCCACTCGGCGCGCCGGCAGCCAATAACAGCAAGTTTCAGCTGTTTCAAAACAAAAAGAGCATTCAGGATGGTCTGTACAACGAATACCTGGAATATCTGCTGTTTTTCGACGAATCCGTGCGTGGCCTGACGTCCGGTGCGCCGGTGGAATACCGTGGCGTGCGCATTGGTACCGTGATGACAGTGCCGTACTTTTTTAATATGAAAAACCCGCTGCAAATTGCCTTTAACCGCGGCATTCCGGTGTTGATCCGGATCGAAGCCGGTCGGCTATACGACAATCTGACTTTACCGCAACTGCAAACTGAGCTGGATCAGGCGGTACAACAAGGTCTGCGCGCGGTCTTGAAAACCGGCAATTTGCTGACCGGTGGTTTGTATATCGATCTGAATATTATTGAAGATGCGCCGCCGTTGGAGACGGTTGAAGTGGCTGTCGCAGCCGCAGCCGATACTACAGCCGTGCTTGATGCAGTACCTGATGCAGTACCTGATAAAGTAGCTGTCGCTGCTGTGGACAATGTGCAGGCAACACCGCTGGCTATACCGGAATTGGACCAGTTCGCCGGTTATAAAATTCTGCCAACCGCGCGCTCTGGTCTGGGTCATATCGAGCAAAAAGTGCTGCAGGCGCTGGATAAAATCAACAATCTGCCAGTCGAGCAAGTGCTGGCGGACAGTTCGGCCACGTTAAATGAAACCAGGCAACTGATGCTGGAAAGTCAGCAATTGGTGAAAAGCTTAGATGCGCTGGTCGGCAAAGATTCCACCCAGGCGCTGCCAGCAGAGGTGCAACAAAGTTTGCTGGAAATGCGTAAAACTTTAAATGGCTTTAGCGCTGGTTCGCCGGTGTATGAGCGTATTAACAGCAACTTACAAGCGATGGACAAAGTACTGCGCGATTTGCAACCTGTGGTGCAGACGCTGAATCAGCAAAGTAACGCGCTCATTTTAGGCGCTGATCCAAAAACCGATCCAGAGCCAAAACAAGGAGTGAAACCATGAAGCGGACTGTTGCTAGCCTGATGATGGCGGTGGGGCTTGCGGTATCAAGCGGTTGTAGCTCGGTGCAGGAGCTGAATTTTTATCAGTTGCCACAACAGGCGAATACCGCAGCGTCCGCCTCGATGGACGCAGCGGTGATTGTGGTCGAGCCGGTGATGGTGGCGAATTACCTCAACACTAATGCGCTGATTTTACAAACCTCCGACGTGCAACTGGTGAAAACCAGTCAGCATCAATGGGCAGAAGCTTTAGATCAACAGCTGACGCGATTATTGCAACAGCAGCTAGCGGCGGCACTGCCGGGTCATCGCGTCACCGACCGCGCGCCACAAGGACCACAACAACGGTTGTTGGTGCAAGTGGAACAGTTTCATGGCACTGAACAAGGCCGGGTGCTGGTCAGCGGCAAGTACAGTCTGGTCAATGGCGAACACACCATCCAACAACGGTTTGCACTGGAGTTAGCCCAACCGGAAGATGGCTATCCGGCGATGGTGGCGACTTTGGGAGAAGGCTGGCAACAAGTGGTGGCTGAGATCAGTCTGCTGTTTAAGCCGGATGTGTTGAAGGTGAAAGCTGGCGAGTAAATTTGTGCTGCGTTGCTGGTTTTAGTTCAAACCAGCAACATCAAGCAGTGCAACAATTAGCAGGGCAAAAATTCCAGCCCCAATACCACCGCCTTCCGGGCGCCGGTCACTGCCGGTACATTGCCCGGAATGCGCATATCATAGGCATAAGCCAGCCAGGCAAATGCCATCGCTTCGACCCAATCAGGTGCCACACCCAGCTCGGCCGTGGTGCCGATATAACACTGCGGCAATAACGACTGTAAATCTGCCAGCAGTACCGGGTTAAAAGCGCCGCCGCCGCAGACAAAAATATCAGCAACCGGATACTGACTAATTGCCAACGCCATAGTCCCAGCGCTAAACCGGCTTAAGGTGCGCTGCACATCGGCTGCTGCGTCATTGCGACCCGCCAAATGCTGGTTGAGCCAATTCAGTTGAAAGTATTCGCGGCCGGTACTTTTGGGGCCGGTTTGGGCAAAATAAGGATCAGACAACAACTGCAGCAATAAATCCGGTAACAACTGGCCACTGGCAGCAAAAGCGCCAGCCGCGTCATAAGGTTGTTGCCGGTGTAATTCCACCCAGTTATCGAGCAAGCAGTTACCGGGGCCGGTATCAAAACCAAGCAGCGGTTGATGCGGCAGCAATAACGTTAAGTTGGCGATACCGCCGATATTCAAAATACAGCGGCCTTTACCAGGATCAGCAAAGATCGCCTGATGAAAAGCCGGTACTAACGGCGCACCCTGGCCACCAAAGGCAATGTCTTTTCGTCGAAAATCACCAATCACCCGAATACCGGTTAATGCAGCAAGCCGGTGCATATCACCAATTTGGTAACTAAAAGGCTGGCGGGCGTTAGGACGATGGCGGATGGTCTGGCCGTGACAACCAATGGCTTCAATCTGGCTTGCCTGAACACCGCTTTGTTGCAGCAACTGCGATACGGCAGCGGCGTAACAATCGGCTAAATCGGCTTCGATGATACCTAGCCGTTCGATTTCATTGGCACCAGGCTGGCTGATGGTCGCAAGTTCGGCGCGTAAGGTTGCAGGGTAGGGCAGTAATAGGGCGTTTAAAAGTTTGGGAGCGCTATCAGCAAAATCGACCAGCACCACATCAATCCCATCTAGGCTGGTGCCTGACATGATCCCGATATAAAGCTGGTCGTTGTTCATCAGATTGGAAGCTTACTGGTTTGAGGCCAGTACTACACGTTCATGAGATTTCAGCTGAGCAATCAACTGCTTGGCATTGCTGGCAAATTTTACTTTCGCCACGCCTTCCAACGGATGGGCTTGCGGCAGTTTTACCGTTCTTGGGTTACGGTGCACACCGCCAACCACAAATTCATAATGCAAGTGGGCGCCGGTGACACGGCCGGTTGCACCTAAACGGCCAATGATGTCACCTTGTTTCACTTTATCACCACGTTTTACTTCACGTTTGGATAAGTGCAGGTATTTGGTCACGATATTGTTAGCATGCTGAATAAACACGTAGTTACCGTTGGCGCCTTTTTTCGCAGAATCAATCACTTTACCATCACCAGCCGCCATGATTGGCGTGCCAACAGGGGCAACATAATCAACACCGTTGTGGGCGCGGATTTTACCAAGGACCGGATGTAAACGACGAGGATTAAAATTAGAGCTGACATACTGGAAGCTAACCGGGGCACGTAAGAAGGCCTGTCGCATGCCACCACCGTCTGGCTTGTAGAAGTTGCCATCAGTGTGACGAACAGCCTGATAAACCTGGCCCTGGTTCTGGAACTGGGCGGCAATAATAGCGCCGTTACCAATATACTGACCTTCAGCGTAGTTACGTTCAAACATCACACTAAAGGTATCACCGGAATGAATGTCTAACGCGAAGTCGATGTCGTAACCAAAAACGTTTGCTAAATCAAGGATTTGCGCTTCAGATAAACCAGCGCGTATCGCCGAATTCCAGAAGCTGCCGCTGATGACGCCTGCAACCACTTCGGTACGGACTTCAATTTCTTTTTGCAACTGACGTGATTCAAAAGTGTTGTCGCCGGTGCGTTGTACCCGCAGAGTCTTTAAGTTGCTGATGGTGTAACGTAATTCTTGCAGTGAACCGTCGGCCGCTAAGCCAAATTCGAGTTGTTCACCTGGAAATAAGCGGGTCAGGGTTTTAGCGTCTTTACCAGAATCTAAAATAGCCTGCATGGTCACGGCATCAATTTTCGCTTTACGGAACACTGCACCTAACACATCACCCTTTTTCACTTCGACCGAAACCCACTCTAATGAGTTGTCTTCTTGTGGCAGGGTGCTGTCGGCGTTTTGAACTAAGGAGTCGGTAACAACGGGGACTGCAAGACTATAACGTTTACCAATTTCTAAACTGCTCTTTTCCGAGTCTTTCGAAGCTTCGGCAGGATCTGAGGGGATCAACAGCAGTACAGACAATAATGAGGCTAAGCCAACGATGACTAAGCGATGTTTAGTGGGCAAAGATGAAAACATAGAAGGCGCATCTCTTATTATTATGGGGGAAACCACGTAAAAAATGAGCATATAACGATTTTTTGCAAGATCCAAGAGTTTTGTGCGTTTAATCGCAAGGAATGTTGCAGTAGAATGCGGGCTTATAAATTCAGGCGAAAAATTATCCGAAGGAGTAACGCATGACGCAGTGGCAACAGGCCTTAGCCGAGATCAAGCGTGGTTGTGAAGAGGTGTTATTAGAAGAAGAACTGATTGCTAAATTAAAGGAAGGCAAACCGTTAAAAGTTAAAGCTGGCTTTGATCCAACAGCTCCGGATTTGCACCTTGGTCACACAGTTTTAATCAACAAATTACGCACTTTTCAGCAGCTCGGCCATGAAGTTATTTTCTTGATTGGCGATTTCACCGGCATGATTGGTGATCCAACCGGCAAAAATGTCACCCGCAAACCATTAACCCGCGAAGACGTGTTAGCCAATGCCCAAACGTACCAGGATCAGGTATTTAAGATCCTGGATCCGGCAAAAACCCGGATTGCTTTTAACTCCGAGTGGATGGAAAAGTTAGGCGCTGCTGGCATGATCAAACTCGCTGCCCGGCAAACCGTCGCCCGAATGTTAGAGCGCGACGATTTCAAAAAGCGTTATGCCAATAACCAATCGATCGCGATTCATGAATTTTTATACCCATTAGTGCAAGGCTGGGATTCAGTTGCGCTGCAAGCCGATATCGAAATGGGTGGTACTGATCAGCGTTTTAACCTGCTGATGGGCCGAGAACTGCAAAAAGACGAAGGCCAGCGGCCACAGACCATTATTATGGTGCCGTTGCTGGAAGGCCTCGACGGCGTGCAGAAAATGTCAAAATCGCTGGGCAACTACATCGGCATTACCGATAGCCCAACCGAAATGTTTGGCAAAATGATGTCGGTCAGCGACGATTTAATGTGGCGTTATTACGATTTACTAAGCTTCCGGCCGCTGGAAGCCATCGCCATGCTGAAACAACAGGCCGCCGAAGGTCGCAATCCGCGTGATATCAAAATTGAACTGGCAAAAGAAATTATTGCCCGTTTCCATGATGAAGCCGCCGCCGAAGCTGCCCACGCCGATTTCACCCAACGTTTTTCCAAAAACGCTTTGCCGGATGATATTCCGGAAGTGACAGTGACGATTGAAGCTGCCGCCATCGCCATACCACAGCTCTTAAAAGAAGCGGGTCTGGTCGAAAGCACCTCAGAAGCGCTGCGGATGATTAAACAAGGCGCAGTGAAACTCAACGGTGACACCAAAGTGGAAGACAGCAAACTAGAATTCGCCAAAGGTTCCAGCACCATTTTCCAGGTTGGCAAACGCAAGTTTGCTAAGGTGACGTTGGTTTAGGTGATGTTGATCTGTAACTACGTTGATAAAACACTTTACAGATCAACACGAATAACCGGATGATTCGGCAGCGATTTTTTGTCCCTGGGAGTGGACTACCGATGTTGAAACTATGCTAAGCCAACATATGTTAAGCGATCACCTGTTATTTTTCTTCTCGGCGCTGGGCGCTTTTAATGGTCTGGCGTTGGCACTGTATTTGTGGTTTTCCGGTAAAACTTCGCTGGCGCAGCGTGCGCTGGCGGTGTTGATTTTGATGGTCAGTGTCCGTACCGGTAAATCGGTGGCATTTTTTTTTCTGCCCGATACGCCTGCTTTAGTGATGCAAGCCGGATTGACTGCCTGCTTGCTGATTGGTCCATCTTTGTATTTTTTTATCCGCACCAGCCTGAGTAACTCCACCGCTTTCGGGCGTTTTGAGCTGTGGCATGGCAGCATGCTGGCCGTCATTGCTATTTCGCTGAATCTACTGTGGCCTTATGCTGACCACGCCAGGATCTGGCATGGACCTATTGTGACGACTGGCAACTTGTTGTGGTTGCTTTATCTCATCGTCAGTACCGCTGTGCTGATGCAGCAGCGCCATCGTTTGCCGACAGGTAGTGCCAGACGCCTGCTGCTTGCGGTCACTACCGGACTTTGGCTGATCTGGTTGGCGTATTACACCTCAGGTTTTACCTCTTATATTGTCGGAGCCTTGTCGTTTTCTTTTGTGCTTTATCTATGTGGGGCCGTCGCCTGGGCCTGGCGGCAAGGTCAGGCACCGGTTGAGCCGTATCAAGATCGGCGTATTCCGGCCGCTGAGGCTGCCACCGAGTTACAGGCGCTGGCCGATTTAATGACGCGGGAGCGGCTTTATCTGGATCCAGGTCTGACTCTTGCGCGGCTGTCACGTCGGTTGGGTCTGCCGCAAGCGCGCTTATCGCAATTGCTGAATGACAACAATGGCACCTCATTTAAACAATACGTCGCCCGGTTGCGGGTTGCTGAAACCGAACGCCTGCTGCTGGAACCTTCTGGCCAGACACTGGAAGCCATTGCCGAGGCCGCCGGTTTTCAGTCACTCTCAACTTTCTATGCCGCCTTTAAAAAAGCCAATGGCTGTACTCCGGCTCTGTTTCGCGAGCGTCATTTATCCCGTGAACAGGTGATTTGACTGCGAAAACAGCTTTTCGTAGTACGGAAACCCCTAGCAAGACATTGATTCCAAACATTTTCACTTAGGCTGAAGGCTCCTTTAACCCATGGAGCTTTTATCGATGATTTGGAAAAAATGTTATCAACTGCTGTTTTGTCTGCTGTTCAGCGGGCTATTACACACTACACCAGCACAAGCCAGTGAAACCAAAACGGGCGTAGAAACAACATCCGCCGGTCGGGTATTGTTTGTACTCTCCAACGTCAAATTCCATGGCAATTCCACCTTGTCTGCCAGCATCAGTTTTGGCGAAGTAGTCAATGCCTGGGATACCTTTCATGCTGCCGGTTATGCTGTTGACTTTGTGTCACCGGATGGCGGTACCGTGCCGATAGACCCCTCAGTGCTGGGCGAACGTTTAACTGCGCGCCTGCAAGACCAGCGCATTATGGTTGGCCTCACCAACACCCATACGCCGGATCAGATTGATGCAAACCGTTACCGCGCTGTGTACTACGTTGGTGGCAGCAACGCCATGTATCAGGTGGTGGATGACGTCCGGCTGCAACAAATCTCGCGGCATATTTATGAGCAAAACGATGGGGTGATTTCGGCGGTCTGCCATGGCACTGCCGGTATTGTTCGTCTCAAACTCAGCAACGGCCAGTATTTGCTGGCAGGTAAACGTGTCACCGGCTACCCGGAAGACTATGAAGACAAAACCGCGCCTTATTTTCAGCACTTACCTTTTCCGATGCGTCAGACCATTGAAGCCAATGGTGGCCTGTTTAAAGCACCGGATCCCGAAAAACCCTACATCGAAGTGGATGGCCGTTTAGTCACAGGCCAGAACTATCCGTCAGCACCTTTGGTCGCCAGTGCTGTAGTACAAATTCTTAAGCAACAACCAACCACCGCGAACAACTAATGGTTGATTTTATTCAAAAAGGAAAATTGAACTATGAACACCAATTTTAAAAACATCAGCAAAACCGTTTCTAAGACCTGCATTGCCATGAGTCTGAGTTTGGGCCTGAGTGGCTATGCCATGGCCAGCACACAGCTGCAGCTACACGCCGAATATGCCGCTATCGACACCACCATGCAAACCATGATGCAGGCCTTTGAACAAGGTAGTGCGCCAACGGCTTTTAAGGTGATCCTAAAAGACACCGTGGTGGTTGGCTATTCCGGCAAACAACAAAAAGTTGTCAGTGTTTCCGGTGAAGAATGGGCCAAAGGATTTCAACCGGCGCCGGATGAAGACCAGCGTCACCGCAAGTACCAGATTTTGGATATCACCGATACCGGAGCCGTGGTGAAAGTGATGCTGGATTACCCGCAATGGCTTGGGGTGGACTATCTGGCCATGACCAAAATCAACGGCCAATGGCGAGTGGTCAGTAAGTCCTGGAGTGGTACGCCAAAATCCGCTAAATAAATTAGCTAACCCAAAAAATGGCCGATAAAGAGTCTTTTGTCGGCCATACCCATACCGTGCAACTTCTGCTGTGATGCATATTTTTAAGCGGCCCTCTTTTCTTTGCTTAATAATTGATCTAAGGTGATATCAAGTTGATATCACATTGAGGTGAGTTATGAGTAATGTAATCGTTCATAAAGAAATGCCAGCCCGCAGTAAATCAGGTTTTGGCATGTTGTCGGTTCTGCTGGCGTCACAACTAGCTTCAATTGCAGCTTTACTGCTGCTGCCTGGTTTTCTGAAAATTATTGCCTTGCTCTGGGCCATCGGTTCTTTTATCTGCTGGTTTGGCTTTTATATGGTGCAGCCGAATCAGTCGGCAGTGTTACAGCTGTTTGGTCAGTATGTCGGCACTGATTTTGTTAATGGTTTGCGCTGGGCTAACCCGTTTTTCAGCAAGCAAAAAGTCAGTTTGCGGGTCCGCAACTTTGAAAGCAGCAAGCTTAAAGTTAACGATCACGCCGGTAATCCGGTCGATATTGCTGCGGTGGTGGTATGGAAAGTGGTCGACAGCGCTGAAGCAGTGTTTGAAGTCGAAGACTATGAAAACTTCGTCAGTATCCAAAGTGAAGCCGCGCTGCGTTATCTGGCGTCCAGCTACCCGTATGAAGCAGAGCACGAGCATGAAATCAGCTTGCGTAGTTCAGGTGATGAAATTACCGACCTCATGCGCACTGAAATTCAAAACCGGGTGCAAAAAGCCGGTGTTGAAGTGATTGAAGCGCGCATTAGCCACCTGGCTTATGCTCAGGAAATTGCCAGCGCCATGTTACAACGCCAACAAGCGCGCGCCGTGGTGATGGCTCGTACCCAAATCGTTGAAGGTGCCGTTGGGATGGTGGAAATGGCGCTGAACCGGCTTGCCGAAAAAGGTGTGGTGGAATTAGATGAAGAGCGTAAAGCGGCGATGGTCAGTAATTTACTGGTGGTGCTTTGCGGCGACCACAGCGTGCAGCCGGTGGTAAATACCGGCACTATTTATTAAGTCTGCCGATGATTAAGTTTGCCGAATTGAGGTAAAACTGGGGTGAAAAATGGCAAAAAAAGCCTTTGCGCTGCGACTTGATGAGGCCATGTTAGCGGCACTTCAGCGCTGGGCCGATGATGAGTTTCGCAGCGTCAATGGTCAGATTGAATATCTGTTGCATGCAGCTTTAGTACAAAATGGCCGGCAAAAAAAATCGATGCCTGAAGCGTTGCGTCCAGACGATCAACATGACCAAAGCTGAAAACCGGGATCCGGAACAGACACAAAAAGTCTGTTTCTAACCCAGCCACACGCGCACAGCTATTCCAAAGCACGGTGCTGTGATAATCTTTTCACTTTGTCGCGGAACGTTGCCGTGAACATAGTGAAAAGCACTATATTTATGATGGCCAAATGTCTGAGAAGAGAGTTGCAACATGAGCGAACCCCTGGTGTTGGAGTTATTCTGGTCTGAGACCGGTGAGCAAAAGTCGGTACGGCTGGAGCTTGATCAGCAGCCACTAACGATTGGCCGGGCGCCAGGCAATCAGCTCGTGTTGGAAGATGCCAGTGTGTCGCGCCAGCATGCTGAGATTGTGCTGACACCACAAGGGGTGATGATCAAAGACACCGGTTCGCGTTTTGGCACTTTGTTAGATCAACAGTTGTTGATCCCAGGCAAAGCGATGTTGTTAGCCAAAACCGTTGAATTGCAGTTTGGCACGCAAAAAGTACAGTTAAAACTGCAGCACGAAGATCTGCAGGAACAGGAATTTGCAATCTGGGCTTTGCACGAACTGCAGCAAAAGTTTGAGAACATTCAACAACAAAGCTTACTGGCTTTGCACCAGGTCAGTCAGGATCCGACGAGTTTAGTCTTACACCAACAACAATTGCAGCAGCATTTTCAGCAGGTGCTGCAGCAGGCTGATACCTGGTCGGCACAAAATACCTTATTACAACAATTAAATACGCTGCTGAATCAGACTCAGGGACACCAGGCATTATTGCAACAAGCGATGCCGTTGATCGCCAATGTATTGGGGGCAGAACGCGGTTTTGTGCTGATGTTTGAACCCCGTGAGCAACGTTTTCAAAGTTATGCCGTTTATCAGTATGAAGCCATCAGCAAACCTGAGCTGACCGAGCAAACGGAGTTCAGTTTGTTGCTGGCACGCCACAGTTATCAACAACGCGCCTTGCTGGTTATCGATCAGACCGAACAATTATCGACCTTCCGATTAGCAACCAAGGCGGTGCCAGCGGGCTGCTGTAGCTTGCTGGTGGTGCCGCTGATTTATGGTGATGAAGTGCTGGCGGTGTTGTATCTGGACCATCAAACACAGCATGGTGCCTTTAGCACAGTCCAGCAAACCTTTTTGCAGACGCTGCAGCAACAATTGGCGCTGGCGCTGAAAAGTGCCATCAGCCTGAGTCGGGCGCTGACTGATGATCTAACCGGTGTCTACAGCCGCAATATGATGGAAGAACAAATCACCCTGGCAATGGATCAGGCGAAACGGTATGGCCATCCTTGTAGTCTGTTGTTTCTGGATATCGATAATTTTAAACAGATTAACGATCAGCACGGCCATTTGGTGGGTGATGAAGTGCTCAAACGGATCGGCCGGTTGTTACAGGATGTCGCACGGAACAGTGATGTGGTCGGCCGGCTTGGTGGTGAAGAATTTGTGCTGTTGGTGACCGGCACCGCACTGGAAGGTGCCACTGTTTATGCAGAGCGGATCCGCCAGGATATTGCCAAATTGCAACTCAAAGCCGGTACCACCGCCGTGAAGGTGACGGCCAGTATTGGCGTGGCTTGTTACCATCTGCCGCTGCATAACCTGGCGTATCGTTTTATTGAATGTGCCGATCAGGCGATGTATCAGGCTAAACATCTGGGGAAAAACCGAGTGTGTGTCTATCAGCCAAATCATAGTCCGCAGCAGGACACTGCGCTGGATTTACTGCGTTTTAGTCTACAACGTTAACTGAAGATGCAGTGCAGCCAGTGTTTTTCAGAAAACTCACCGCTTGACGTCCACTGTCAGCAATGTGGCCAGCCGTTGGCGATTGATTTGGCTGCTTCTGCCACTGTAAAACCTTTTGCTCCCTATCAGTTACTGGAAAAAGCCGGTGAGGGTGGGATGGGGGTGGTGTACCGCGCTTATGATGCCAGTCTCTGTCGTTTTGTGGCGATTAAAGTGCTGCGAGTCACAGGTGCGCTGCAACAGCAACAGACGCAGCTGGAAGAAGCACGATTATTGTCGTCCTTGCAACATCCGAATATTGTCACGGTCTACGACATTTCCCGTTACGGTGAGCAGCAATATATTGTCACCGAATGGCTGGAAGGGCAGACGCTGGAGCAATTGTTAGTCGTTGGTCAACCTGCATTGCCGGATTTACTGGATATGGTGATTCAGATGGCGCAAGGCATCGATTGTGCCCATCAGGCCGGCGTGATCCACCGTGATTTAAAGCCTTCGAATGTGATGGTGCTGAGCAAGCACCAGCAAATCAAGTTACTCGATTTTGGCATGGCCAGCCGTCAGTCGCTGCCACAGTTGTCAGCAACTGCAGCTATATCGTCAATAAAAACGGCCACTGGCGCAGATTGGTCGCAACACACCACCCAGGGCGCGCTCAAAGGGACGTTACCTTATCTGGCTCCGGAATTAACCGAAGTGAATGCGCAGGCCAGTGTGCAATCCGATATCTTCAGTTTTGGCGTGATGCTGTATCAGCTTTGCTTTGGCGTACATCCGTTTTTACAGGCAACTGCTGCGCAAACCTTGCAAGCCATCAACGACCATCGGGAAGTGCAGCTGCCCCCTTCATCCTTACCACCAGCCTTATTAAAACTGATCCGGCATTGTCTGGCTGCAGTCCCAGCGGCACGGCCGGCATCAATGCAGCAAGTACTGCAGGTATTACAACCGTTACAACGTGACATCAGCCAAAGAGCCAGGCTCGGTTGGTTGTATCCGCTGACCCGGAAAGCTGTTTGGGTGCCGTTGTTGATCCTGACTCTGGCTGGCAGCTTATATCTGGGGAAATCCAGTGTTGGCAGGGATGATGTGCTGGGGGATGGTCAGACGCTGGCATTATTGCCTTTTGAAAACATTGGTGCAGATCCGGCGCTGGACGGTTTTATTAAAGGTCTGAGCCTCAGCCTCAGCCACGACTTATCACTGCTCGGTGAACAAAATCAGGATTACTGGGTGATCCCGGCAGCTGAAATCAGTCAATTGCAGCAACCCAGCGTCGCTGATTTACATCGCCAGTTTGCTGTTGATTTAGTGTTACAAGGCAGTATGCAACATCTAGGTGCCACCCGCCGGCTGAGGTTGGCCTTAGTCAATGCCAGCAATAACCGGGTGATCCGCAGCACTGAACTGGATCTGACACTCAACGGCTGGGATCAGGCTCAGCAGCAGATCCGCACGGCGGTGCTGGGGTTATTACAATGGCAGCTCCCGGACAAACTGACCAGCCAATTATCCCGCGGCAGTGCCACTGACGATCGGGCTTATCAGCATTATTTAACGGGTTTGAGTCTGTTGTATCGGTTTGATTATCAGGAAAACCTCGAAAAAGCAGTGCAGGAATTACAAACTGCCGTGCAATTAAATCCGGATTTTAAAGCAGCCTGGGTGGAATTAAATCGGGCTTATTTAAAAATTGCCCGCTTGCGTGATTTCGAACGCTGGTTTGAACTTGCAGTCAAAACCAGCGATGATTTGGCCAGGAAATTTGGTGAAGACGCTGATGTCTTGCAATTGCTGGCGGAAATTCAGAGTCAGAAAGCAGATCATAAAGCTGCTATCGCATTGTATTTGAAAGCTTTGGAAGTTTCAGAAGGCAATTCGTTATTGTGGCATGGTTTAGCAAGAGTCTATGAAGCCATTGGTGATTTGCAGCAAGCAGAATATGCCTTTGCCAAGGCGCGTGATATGCAGAAAAATTGGTTTAATTTGAATGCACTCGCGACTTTTTATTATCGAACGGGTCAGTTAATCAAAGCTATTGAATCTTTTAAAGAACTCAGTCTGTTGAGCCCGGAAAATGATCAAATTTTGCAAACTTTAGGCGCTGTACAGTTTGCGCAGGCTGATGTTGCAGGTGCTCTGGATACTTTTAAGAAAGCTTTAAAAATGGCGCCAAATGGCAACAATTATTCAAACGTGGCAACTGCGCTTTTTTATCAGAAAAAATATGCAGAATCAGTCGAATTTTTTGAGCAAGCCGTTGCACTTAACCCAAAACAACTATTATTTTGGGCCAATTTAGCAGACGGATATCGCTGGGCAGGCCAGCACGAGAAGTCGGTTCATAGCTATCAGCAAGCAATCAATTTAATTCAGCAACGTCTGAAAACTTCGCCTGAAAGTCTGAGATTGCAAAGTCGCTTAGCTTTGTACCAGGCAAAATCTGCAAACTGTCAGTCCGCAGTGAGTTTTTTAAACAGCGCTATTGCCTATCCGGACAACTCGGTCGTTATTATGGCTGCGCAAATTGCAGAAATTTGTCAGCAAAGAGCTAAAGCAATCGATTTAATCAAAAAAGCAATGAGTGCAGGTTATTCAACACATTCAATACAAGAAGAGCCTGAGTTCGAAGTCTTATTAAGACAGGAACCTGATTTGCTAAATGCAACTTCAGGCTCCTAAAAGTCCATAGTATTTAGATGATAATATCTCCGCCTTCAACAATAATTTCCGGATCTTTCTGATAAATATGTTGCTGGCCTTGAGGTGTTTCTACCAACACATAAATGGCATAAGCATTATACATGGCCACTTTATCAGTATCCGTATCTGTGCAAACGGTTTGTTGCGCACTATAAAGATTGCCATTGTGCTCTGTAGAGCCAAAGGAATAACGCATACTCTGGTTATAGCTAAATGGATTATTAAAATATAAACCCCAGTCTAATACCGGAAAACCACTGTTATTTTCGAGTTCAAAAGTAACCACTTCTCCTTTTTGGACTGTGATTGAACTTTCTGCTGAATCAATATTGCCGTCAGCATCCAATGTAAATCTTTGTGTCGCCATTTTTTATTTCCTTGTCAGTCAATAGCAGAATAATGCACTTAGATAAGTGTCATTGTGAAAAAAAGCAGTTTGCCGCGGTTCCACCGTTGCCTACCCGCATCTTCAATGATTTTGAGTATTTGTGATTTAAACTTCTAAATTATCAATTAGACGAGTATTTCCCAGATAAGCCGCCAGTAAAATCACCAACGGCGTGTTGTGACTGTCGGCTAGATCCAGGCTTTGCCGGTCGCAGATATGCACATAATCCGGCCGGAAACCAGCTTGTTGTAAAGTGGCTGCGACTTGCTGTTCCAGCGCGCGGAAATCGGCAAAACCGCTGGTGATTTGTTGTTGTAGCCATAACAATTGCTGATAAATCAGTGGGGCGGTGGCACGTAGTTCCGGCGTTAAATAGCCGTTGCGGGAACTCAGTGCCAGACCATCAGCAGCACGTTCGGTATCCACACCAATAATTTCAATCGGAAACGATAAGTCTTCGGTAAAGCGGCGGATCACTGCCAGTTGCTGATAGTCTTTTTTGCCAAACAGCGCCACATCCGGTTGCACCAGATTAAACAACTTAGTGACGATAGTCGCCACACCACGAAAATGCCCTGGCCGGCTGGCGCCACAATGTAAATCACCAACTTTTGGCACTTCCACTGCAGTTTGGGTGTCCAGGCCTCTTGGATAGATCAATGCTGCTGCTGGCGTAAACACCGCATCCGCCTGATGCGCGGTTAAACCGTCGCAGTCAGCTTGTAAGGTGCGTGGATATTTCGCCAGATCTTCAGAGGGACCAAACTGCATTGGATTGACAAAAATACTGACGATGACTTTATCGGCTAGCTTGCGTGCTTCATCGACCAGCTTAAAATGCCCAGCGTGCAGATTACCCATGGTTGGTACAAAAGCTACTTTTAAACCAGCACGGCGCCAGTTGGCAACAGTAGCGCGCAGTTCAGACAATTCAGAAATAATGTGCATAAAGCCCTCTGGCAACAAGCTCAGCACCTGCGGGTGACTGAGTAAAACAGCGTCAAAGCGTTAGTTAAAACTATGTTCAGCGCCTGGAAAAGCACTTTGTTTAACATCACTGATATATTGGCTAATCGCGCGTTTAATATCGCCGGTTTCCTGCAGGAAGTTTTTCGAGAACTTCGGAATATAACCGCTGCTAATGCCGAGTAAATCGTGCATCACTAAAATCTGACCATCAGTGTCGACGCCGGCACCGATGCCGATCACCGGAATGCGTAATGCTTCGCTGATGCGTTTGGCCAGTGCCGATGGAATACATTCCACCACCAACAGCTGCGCACCGGCTTGCTCCAGTTCAATCGCTTGTTGCAGGATATGATCGGCGGCGGCACTGTCGCGGCCTTGGACTTTAAAACCACCAAATACATGGACTGACTGCGGCGTCAGGCCAATGTGGCCACAGACCGGCACTCCACGTTCGGTCAACGCTTTAATGGTTGGCAGCAAAAACTCACCACCTTCCAGTTTCACCATATTGGCACCGGCCTGCATCAGCGGCGTGGCGTTGGCAAACGCCTGCTCCATGGTGGCGTAACTCATAAACGGCATGTCAGCAATCACAAAAGCTTGTGGTGCTCCAGCGCGGACACAACGGGTATGGTAGGCAATTTCAGCGGTGCTGACCGGTAACGTGTCGGGATGACCTTGCAGTACCATGCCGAGTGAGTCGCCAATAAGCAGTACTTCAACACCGGCATCGGCAAACAGTTTGGCAAAGCTGGCATCGTAGGCTGTCAGCGCAGTAATTTTTTCGCCTTGTTGCTTCAGTTTCAGCAACGCAGAAGTGGTAATTTTTGCCATGTTATCCTCATCCGACCATTGAATTTTACGCGCGCAAGATTACATATCTGGCGCCTTGTCGCAACATATTATCTGCGACTTCACTCTGAAATTACCGGTCGATTGCTGGCGGCGGGGCTAACACCACCAGACCATTCAGCGGCACTGCTTTTAACAGCTGCGCCAATGCTGTGCCATCGGGCAAGTGTAGCTCAGGCGCCAGCTCGGCCAGCGGATAGAGTACAAATTCACGCACTTTCATGCCGTAATGCGGCACTGTCAGACGTTCGGAATCGATGCTTTGATTGCCAAACAACAGGATATCTAAATCCAGCGTACGCGGACCCCAACGTTCATCTTTGCGCTGCCGTCCTTGCTCTAGTTCGATTTTTTGCAGCTGAGTTAATAGCTGTTCGGCAGATAAAGTGGTCGAGATCGCGGCAACGGCATTGACGTAATCGGGCTGATCTTGCGGCCCCATTGGCTTGGAGCCATACAATGAAGAAACGCTTTGAAGCTGGCAGTGTTCCAGTGCCGCTAAAGCAACCACCGCCTGTTGCAGCTGTTGCAGCGGTTGATGCAGATTAGCACCAAGCCCAAGGTAACAAAGCGTCGGCAACATTGTTGCTGCCGATCTTTCGTTGGAAAAAGGGGTTTGCATCGGAAGTTATTCCGCGGCAGGCGCTGGTTTACGCCGTACTGGCGGTTTACGCCGACGTTTTGGTTTGCTGTCGATGCCTTCTTTGCCAAGGCTGGCGACCAGTTCTTCCCGGCCAGCTTCATCAGCGGCCTGGAAGCGTTGCCACCAGAATGCCAGCTCGCTAAGCGCGCCACCTTCAGCTGCAGCTCTTTGTTGCAGGAAATCAAAAGCACCGCGGAATTTTGGCAATTCCATCAGTTTAAAGGCACGACGACCAGCGCGTTTGCCTAAACGAGTTTGCAAAGCCCAGATATCCCGGATCGACATGGTAAAACGTTTTGGAATGGCAATCACCCGCTGCACTTCGTCCAGCACTTCGGTCATCGCGATATTCAGCGCATCGATATCGTTGAGGCCACTTTCCACCAACAAGGTCTGCATCCGTAGTTCCACCGGATACCACAGCAGCGCGGCATAGATAAAGGCTGGCGTCACTGGTTTATCTTCGGCAACGCGTTGATCGGTATTTTGCAGCGCGCTGGCAATCATATTAAAGGCTTTGCCTTCATTGTCTTGTTTCAGCACTTTATGCAGTTGTGGCAGAAGCTGTTTCAGAATGCCGCTTTCGTGCATCAGCACAAAGTTGTCAAAGGCTTTGCCAGCCATAAACAGCTTCAGGCTTTCATCAAACAACCGTGGCGCCGGAATGTTTTTCAAAAGTACCGCGAGTTCCGCAATAGGTGCTGCTGTTGCCGGGGCAATATCCATATTCAGCTTGGTAGCAAAACGCACCGCGCGCAACATCCGCACCGGATCTTCGCGGTAGCGGGTTTCCGGGTCGCCAATCAGCTCAATTTTCCGCTCATTGATGGCTTGCACGCCGTTGGCAAAGTCGTAAATAGCGAAGTCGTTGACTGAATAATACAGCGCATTGATGGTGAAATCGCGGCGCTCGGCGTCTTCTTCGATAGTACCGTAGACGTTGTCACGTAAGATTTGACCGTGGTCACTGCGCACGCCGGTTGGAATGTTTTCTTCTTCTTCGCCGCCACTGTGGTGGCCACGGAAAGTCGCTACTTCAATAATTTCGCGGCCAAACACCACATGTGCTAACCGGAAGCGCCGTCCGATTAACCGGCAGTTTTTAAACACTTGTTTGACTTGATCCGGATGGGCGTTAGTGACCACATCAAAATCTTTAGGTTGCTGGCCGAGCAATAAATCGCGGATACAACCACCGACCAGATAGGCTTCATAACCGGCATCATTTAAGCGGTACAACACTTTTAATGCATTCGGGCTGATGTCTTTTCGCGACACGCCGTGTTGGTCCCGGTTCAGTACAGTTAATGGTGGCAGTACCGCCGATTGATGATGAGGATTTAACTTCGGCCCTTTGCGGCTTTGTGGTCCACGCTCCGGACGTGGCCGACGGCGGGTCGCATCATCATGATATTGTTTGCTGTGCTGGCGCGGCTCGCTGTCGCGATAACGTGGAGCAGCGTCGTTTGAACCTTGCTGGCCGGTTGCAACAGTGGAGTCCAGCTCGGATCCCTGTTCAGTCGCTTGGATGGTTTTGGCGGTTTTTTTGCCAAATTTGCGACGGCAAAAATCTAAAACTCGGGAAATAATGGTGGTTCTCCTGTACACAAGGGCGACAGCGGAAAAGAAGCAGGCTGTCCATTGAAAAAAAACGTCGTCATCTTACCGCAGACTGGTGAAAAAATGAATGAAATCGCGGGCGAATGTCATGAAAAGCCTGCGCGTTGCGTTGAATTTTTAGCCTTTGCTGATATTAAATCAGCACTTCTAGAGTTTTTGGCACTTTACTGAGCTGCCAGTTAGCCAGTGCCCAACTTAATAATTCGCTGACGGCGGCACCTTGCAGTTCGCCGGGAACCTGCTGGCCTAATAAATTCAGCGCCTGTTGCAGACTTTGCGACAGTGGTTGGCTGCTGATATCGGTGGCGTGATTTTGTTTACTCAGTTTCTGGCCGGGGGCGGTTACAGCCAACGGTAAATGGCCGTAGGCAGGCGCTGCTTGGCCAAGCAAGGCACAAAGCGCTTGCTGCCGGGTGGTCATGTCGAGTAAATCAGCACCGCGGATCACCTGACCAATTTGTTGCTGTAAATCATCGATAACGACCACCAGCTGGTAAGCAAATAAACCGTCACGGCGTTTGATGCTGTAGTGCTCCTGGCAAATGGCTGGCGGAATTTCGACCTTGCCAAAAACTAAATCAGTAAACGAATGCTCCACTTCACCTGGGATCAACCGCCAGGCCAGCGGTTTTTCAATAAGTTGGCGGCCTAAAAAACGCTGCTGACAAAAACCATCGTAGACGCCGCCCAAACTCTGAATACGGGCACGGCTGCAGTCACAACCATAGATTTTTTGTTGCTTAAGTAATTGTTCAAAAACAGCTTGATAGAGCGGCAAACGCTCCGTTTGGTAAGTTTCGGATTGGTCCCAGTACAGGCCAAATTGTTCAAGCGTGCGCAGAATATGGTCGGCTGCACCAGATTGCACGCGGGTGGTGTCGATATCTTCGATGCGCAGCAGCCATTCGCCGCCATGCGATTTGGCCTGCAGATAACTGCCAACAGCAGCGACCAGCGAGCCAAAATGCAAAGGGCCGGATGGCGATGGCGCAAACCGGCCCCGGAAACGGGCAACGTCAGGGGGCATCATTAACCGCCGAGTTGTTTTTCCTTGATCTCCGCCAGAGTTTTACAGTCGATACACATATCAGCTGTCGGGCGGGCTTCTAACCTTTTGATACCAATTTCGATACCGCAGGTATCACAGTAGCCAAAGTCATCGTCTTCGATCTTCTGTAAGGTTTTTTCAATTTTTTTCAAAAGCTTACGTTCACGATCCCGCGCACGTAACTCTAAACTGAATTCTTCTTCCTGAGCGGCACGGTCAACCGGATCCGGGAAGTTGGCGGCTTCATCAGCCATGTGGTTTTTGGTACGGTCCACTTCTTCGCGCAGTTGCTGACGCCAGGCGTCCAGAATTTTGCGGAAATGTTCGCGTTGCTTCGGGTTCATGTACTCTTCGCCCGGAGCCTCCTGATAAGGGGTGACGCCGGCTAAAGCTAACAGACCCAGTGCTTTATTAGTTTTGCCTTCTGGCATGGTAATCTCCTGTAAAACAGTGCCAAGCAAAAAGATGGCGGCTATAGATAGCAGAATATAAGCACCATCGCAATCACTATGAAAAAAGCCGCCGAAGTATACAGACTGAGCCCTGCTTCGTCACCTTAATTTACTGGCTGGTCATACGACAAAAATGAACGTTACAATCTAGACCAGTTTTTGGCCCTTGTGAATCAAATTATCATGGCCAAGTGTTGCGAAAGATGACAAAGCGCAAACAAAAGGAAGAAGTGATGGAATTGTGGTGGGCGTTTTTGTTGTTAGGGGCGGCAGTGGGCTTTTTTGCCGGGCTGCTAGGGGTGGGTGGTGGCGGTATTATGGTGCCGGTGCTGACCAGTTTATTTCTGAGTCTGGGGTTTGCCGAATCGGTGCATATGGCACTTGCCACCTCTTTAGCGGCTATTGTGGTGACTTCCTTTGCCAGTGCCCGCAGCCATCATGCCCATCAGGCGGTGTTATGGCCGGTGGTGTGGCGGATGAGTCCGGGCATTATTGTCGGCACTTTATTAGCAGCTTTGATCGCGGCTTTTCTGCCGACCAAAGCGCTGGCCTGGTTTTTCAGCCTGTTTATGGCTTATGTCGCAGTGCAAATGCTGTGGAATATCAAACCTAAACCCAGCCGTAGTTTACCCGGTACTTTGCCGTTGGCGGCGACTGGTTTTGGTATTGGCGCTATTTCGGCGTTAGTCGCCATTGGTGGCGGGTCGCTGACGGTGCCGTTTTTGACCTGGTGTAACGTCAAGGTGCAGCAGGCGATTGGTACTTCAGCGGCGCTGGGTTTGCCAATTGCCATCAGCGGGACTTTGGGATATGCGATCAGTGGTGCGCTTGTAGCTCCAGTGGAAATGATGCCGGCCTGGAGCCTTGGATATGTGTATTTACCTGCGGTATTGCTGATTTCAGTGGTCAGCTTTTTTACCGCGCCTTTGGGTGTCAAACTGGCGCATCGCTTGCCGGTCGCCACCCTGAAAAAACTGTTTGCGCTGCTGCTGATCAGTTTAAGTGCCAAGATGTTGCATCATGTGGCTTTTTAATGTTGAAGTTTATACCCAAAATCATTGGAGATTTGGGTAGGCGGCAACTGAGCGAAGCCCCAGGAGCATAGTTTACTATGTGACTGGGGTGAGTGAAGGCGGCCAACACCCCCCAAATCTTCAAGGATGAAGGGTATAAGCAGGTGCCGAAACTGGAAACGTCCGCCGGTGAAGTTGCAAAAAGGCTGTGCTACACTCCGGCTTCTTCTTTTTTTACTCGCTGTTATTTGTTCATCAATGAAGGTCCACTATGACGCAACTGCTGCAAATCTCTCTGACCACCAACGCCGCTGACACCCGTTTTGGTAAAAACCCGGCCTTAACACCAACAGTGGATGGTTATCAAATTCATCAGCCAGCGCAAGAGCAATTGCGGGCGATTCAAAAAGCTGGCCGCAGCCTGGATGGTTTGGGCGTGCAACAAGTGCAGCTGGCGGGTAGCGACTGGACCGTCGACAAACAATGGGCGTTTTATCAGGGTTTTTGCAGCGCGAAAAAGCTCGGTGGCGTCAGCTGGGCTGGTACTGAGCAGCAAGTACAACAACTGGTGCAATTGCAACAATGTTTTGCCTGGGCGAAAAAACAAATTAACCAAACCCCGGAAGATTTATCGCCGCAAACTTTATGCGCCGAAGCCACTACTTTTCTGGAAGCGGTCGCGCCACGCGGCAGCATTACCGCCCGCACTATTGCCGGTGATGAATTATTAGCAGAAGGCTGGATTGGCTTGCATGCGGTGGGTCGGGGTAGTGATCGTGCACCGGCGATGTTAGTGCTGGATTTTAACCCAACCGGTCACGCCGATGCGCCGGTCGCCGCCGCTTTGGTCGGCAAAGGTATTACGTTTGACAGCGGTGGTTATTCGATTAAAGCCTCTGAAGGCATGTTGACGATGAAATGTGATATGGGCGGCGCTGCAACAGTGACAGCTGCGTTGGCGCTGGCGATATTACAAGGTCTGGCGAAGCGGGTACAACTGGTGTTGTGCTGCGCCGAAAACCTAATCAACGGCCGCGCATACAAGCTTGGCGACATTCTGACTTACAAAAATGGCGTCAGTGTGGAAGTGGTGAATACCGATGCCGAAGGTCGGCTGGTGCTGGCTGATGGTTTATTATGTGCAGCGCAAACCGGCGCGCCATTGCTGATTGATGCTGCCACTTTAACCGGCGCGGCGATGATGGCAGTTGGCACTGAGTATAATGCCTTGTTTGCACTGGATAAATCCTTACAAAACCGTGTGTTAGGTTACGCCGAACAAGTACAGGAAGCTGCCTGGCCACTGCCGCTGGAACGTTGGCACCAACAACAATGCCCATCACCTTATGCTGACACCGCCAATAGCCGCCCGATTAAAGGTGGCGGTACCGGTGGCGCCAGTAATGCCGCTGGTTTTTTAAGCCGCTTTGTGCCAAACGATGGCAAAGGCTGGTTACATATCGATTTGGCGGCAGCTTTTCATAACACCGCCAATGGTTTCTGGGGCGCTGGCGCTACCGGTACCGGTATTCGGTTAGTGGCGCAAACGCTGCTGACAGAAACGGCTTGATCTTTAAACATAAAAAAAGGAGCTGTGACAGCTCCTTCATCTGGACCCTGTTTTGACCTTACCTGTCGCTGAAATTTGTCCGGCGCTGTTACAAGCGCTGGCAAATCACCACAAAGTACTGCTGACTGCGCCACCCGGCGCGGGTAAATCGACCTATCTGCCGCTGTTTTTGCTGCAACAACCACAATTCGCCGGTCAATCGATCATCATGCTGGAACCCCGTCGGTTAGCGGCGAAAAGTATCGCCAGTTATCTGGCGGCGCAGCTGGGAGAAGCCGTTGGCGAAACTGTCGGTTATCAAATTCGCTTTGAGCAGCAATATTCTGCCCGCACCCGTTTGTTGATCGTGACCGAAGGCGTGTTGATCCGAAAAATTCAGCAAGATCCCGCCCTTGAAACCACCGATTTACTGATTTTCGACGAGTTTCATGAACGGTCACTGCAGGCTGATTTAGCGCTGGCGTTAGCGCTGGAAGTACAGCAGCTCAACGACAAATTAAAGCTGCTGATTATGTCGGCAACGCTGGCTGGCGCAGACTTAAGCGAAAAACTCGCGGCGCCGCTATTACATAGTGATGGTCGAAGTTTTCCGGTCGACATTCGTTACGTGGCGCCAACGCAAGAAGATGTCTGGTTGCAAAGTGCCAGACTGGCGCGCCAATTACTCAGTGAACATCAGGGCAGTTTTTTAGTATTTTTGCCGGGACAACGCGAGATAGAGCGCGCTGCTCAGTATCTTACTGAGCAGCAATTGCCGCCAGATGTGCAGGTGTTTGCCTTAATCGGCTCATTGTCGTTAGCCGAGCAGCAACGCGCTATTGCGCCATCAGCACCCGGTCAGCGCAAAATAGTGCTGGCGACCAACATTGCCGAAACCAGTTTGACCATCGACGGTATTAGTCTGGTGATTGATGCCGGAGTGGCGCGCCAGGCGGTGTATCAGCCCAAATTGGGTTTCAGTAAACTGGATACGGTGCAAATTAGTCAGGCTTCGGCCACCCAGCGCGCTGGTCGGGCGGGGCGGCTCAGTGCCGGTTTTTGCTATCGGATTGATACCGCAGAAAAATGGGCGCGAAGGCCAGCCTTTACCACGCCGGATATTCTGCAGGCCGATTTATTGGCGCTACGGCTGGAAATCGCCGGTTGGGGCTGTCAGGTGGCGGATTTGTTTTGGCTTGATCCACCACCGACTACGCAGTTGCTGGCGGCGGAGCAATGTTTACGCTGGCTTGGCGCTTTAGATCCACAACATCAGCTGACCGCCCATGGCAAAGCGATGCTGAAGTTGCCAACAGATCCGCGGCTGGCGTCGATGTTATTGCGCGCGGTTCGGTTTGAACAAGAGGGTTATCAGGGCGCCGTTGCATTAGCGGCTTGGCTGGCAGTATTGCTGGAACAAAACCGCCGGTTTGATGGCACTGATGTGTTGGCGCAATTGGCGCAGCTTCGTGCAGGGCATAGCCGGCAACAAGCCCAGCAGCAAGTGCGCCAGTTATTGCAAGCACTTCGGCAATCTGCAGACATGTTACATGCATCCTGGCCGGAGCAAATCACCGGTTTATTGCTCAGTCATGCTTTTGCTGACCGTATCGCCCAGCAACGGGGCCAGGGTTATTTACTGGCCAATGGCACCGGTGCCATATTACCGCCGGACGATGCGCTGGCGCACAGCCCGTATCTGGTGGTGGCTGATTTACGCCTGGTCGGCAATAACGCCTGGGTCAGCGCCGCTGCAACCTTAACGCTTGATGAGTTAACGCAGGAATGGCAAAGCCAGCTGACCACCATCAAACATTTTGCTTTTGATGAAAGTTCCGGGCGTTTTCTGGCGGAAGAGCGACAGCAACTGGGCGCTTTGGTGCTCAAACGCAAAAACCTCAGTCAAAGTCTGAGCGCTGCCGATCGCAGTGCGGCCTGGGTTGATTATCTGAATAAAAAGGGTTTACAGCTGCTGGAATGGACTGATGCAGCGTTAAATTTACAACAGCGGCTGGCGTTAGCGCGTAAGCTGCAACCTGACGCTGGTTGGCCGGATCTGGCATTGCCGACACTGGCGAGCACCATGCATCATTGGTTGGAGCCGTTTCTCGCAACTATCAGCTCGCTGGCGCAGTTACAAAAACTCGATCTGTACCCGCTTTTATGGCAGCAGCTGAATTACCAACAACAGCAGCAGCTGAATTCTTTGCTGCCAGCCAGTTGGCGTTCAGTGCTGGGAACGGATATTAAGCTTGTTTATCATGCGGTTGGGCAGGCTGGTGGCCAGAAAGAAGCGCAGATAGAGGTACAAGTCGAACTCGCTATCCGCATTCAGGAAATGTTTGGCCAAAGCAGCACGCCAACTGTTGGCAAAGGCTTGGTGCCGGTGATTGTAACCTTATTGTCACCCGGGCGGCAGCCGCTGCAAAAAACCGCTGATTTGGCCAGTTTCTGGCAAAATGCTTATCAGGACGTGAAAAAAGAAATGAAAGGTCGTTACCCTAAACATTATTGGCCCGATGATCCGCTGCAAGCGATGCCCACCAATAAAACCAAAAAAGCGATGTTAAAATGACCCCGAGAAAACCAAGAACTAAAAAAGCCAATACGCTGAAACCTTTGTATCACAGCATTGGTTGGTTTTGTTTAAAAGCAGCTTTGGTGCTGACGCTGACCTTATTTATTTACCTGATTTATCTTGATAGCAAAATCACCAGCTTATTTTCCGGCCAGAAATGGCAAATTCCGGCGCAGCTCTACGGCCGGTCATTGGCCTTAGCGCCGGGCAAACATCTATCACAAGTGCAAATGCTGGATGAACTGCAGCGTTTGCAATATCGCGAAGACCCAAGGTTAAGCGGCCCTGGCCAATACCATGTCAGTGGTCAGACGGTGTCCGTGTTTCGCCGCGCTTTTGATTTCCCGGCCGGTCATCAGGTCGCAACTTTGTTGCATGTCGGGTTCGCCGGTGAATTTGTACAAAGCCTGAGTACCGGCCGCGAACGCCAAGCTTTGACCAACGCCCAGCTAGAGCCGCAATTGTTGCAGCATTTAGTGGCCGCAGAGCAGGAAGATCGCGAGTTACTGGTGTTGGATCAGGTGCCAAAGACCATCAAAGACACCTTATTACTGGTAGAAGACCGCGACTTTTATAGTCACCATGGCGTTTCGGCCTGGTCGGTGTTGCGGGCATTCTGGGCCAATTTACAAGCCGGTAAGACAGTGCAGGGCGGGTCGACTTTGACCCAGCAACTGGCCAAAAATATGTATACCAATCAACAGCGCACCTACTTTCGTAAAGTGAATGAAGCGCTGATTGCGCTGGTGCTGGATTACCGCTACAGCAAAGATCAAATTTTAGAAGCTTACCTCAATGAAATTTCGCTGGGGCAATTTAAAGCCAATCCGGTGCATGGGCTTGGGCTTGGTAGCAAACTGTATTTTGGGAAACCTTTGGCGGAATTGCGGCCGCATGAATATGCGTTGTTGATTGCCATTATCAAAGGTCCGTCGCATTACGATCCAAGACGTTATCCAAAACGGGCTGAAGATCGGCGCGACTTAATTTTGGGCATGATGCGCGACCACGGTTTGCTCGATCAAACGCAGTGGTTTGCCGCAACCAGCCAACCGCTGGATGTGATCCCGATTGGTGAGCATCTGAAAGGCCGGTTTCCGGCATATATCGACAAAGTACGGCAAGAACTGCGCGAACTGGTGAAAGATAAAACCCAGCTGCAAAACGGCATCCGGGTGTTCACTTATTTTGACGCTATGGCGCAGCAAGCTGCCGAGCAAGCGGTGTTAAAGCGGGTGGCGAAACTGGATCCAGCCATTGAAGCGGCGGTGGTGGCGACCGACTATCAACAAGGCGCATTAACAGCCATTATTGGCGGCCGTAACACAACTTTCGCCGGTTACAATCGAGCGATTTCGGCGCAGCGGCAAATTGGTAGTATTATCAAACCTGTGGTGTATTTGACGGCACTGCAGCAGCCGCAACGTTTTCATCTGGGCACAATACTGGCAGATACGCCACTGACGCTGAAAAGCGGTAGCCGCAATTGGTCGCCGCTCAATTACGACAAAAAATTCCGCGGTAATGTCAGTCTGATGTCTGCGTTAAGTGACTCGTTAAACATACCAACGGTGCGGCTTGGCTTGCAACTCGGTTTACCGGCATTGCAGCAGGAATTACAACAGCTGGGTCTGGAACGGGAAGTGAAACTGCAACCTTCGTCTTTATTAGGTGCAGTAGAAATGAGTCCATTAGAAGTGGCGCAACTGTATCAAACCATTGCCAATAAAGGCCAATATCGAGAGCTTGCGACGATTGCTGCCATCACCACCCATGACGGCGCTGCGGTGTATCAGCGCCAATCAAAACCGCAGCAGCGGGTTGATGCGTCCGCCGCATATTTATTACAGTTTGCGCTGCAACAAGCGACCCAAAGCGGCACGGCACAAAGCCTGGCGGCCCAATTTCCACGACAAAAATTTGCAGGTAAAACCGGCACGTCCAGTGATTATCGCGACAGCTGGTTTACCGGTTTTGATCATGAAACCAGTTTGACGGTCTGGCTGGGGCGAGATGACAATAAAGCCATTGGTTTGACCGGCGGTAGCGGTGCTTTACCAATTTTTAGTACATATTTTCAACAGCTTGGCGTAAATTCGTTGTTCCGGGCCGTCCCTGAAAATGTCCAAAAACAGTTTATCAGCAAGACCAATGGCCGTTTTGTTGAAGAATCTTGCGTTAACGTATTGTTATTGCCAGTGATATGGGTTGAAATGCCTTTGCAGCAACATTGTGATTGATTGGCTGATTAATCAACAAATGGGTCATCAGCAAGCTGGAGTTGCACAATAACTGGACGTCAGCAAGGACAACGCAGATCGACAGTTCAGGTCAGGAACACAGGTTATTAACACAGGTCAATTGAGCAGGCTATGTCATCTAAACCAGAACAACAGCTAAAAGTCGGTGATTGGTGGTACTTACCAGAGCAAGACAAACTGGTAAAAGTCGATACTTTAGGCGAAGTTACCGCCACTGCCGATTTAGACAATTTATGCCAAAAGGCAATGAACTACTTTATCGTTAATGCGGGTCGTCTGATCACCAGAGATGAAATTCTGGCGGATGTCTGGGGCGTGCGTGACGTGTCCGACGGCCGTATTTCCCGGGTGATCCGGGTATTGCGGGTTGCCCTTGGCGATGACAGTCGCGAACCACGTTATATCGAAACTATCCCCAAACGTGGTTTTCGCTTTATTGCGCCGGTGGTAGAAGTTATCGCTGTGGTTGAAGCGCCTGCGCCTGTTGCAGAAATAGCAGTCGTGGAAGCGCCCTCAGTGGTCGTTGCCAGCAAACCGGTGCGCCCCGTGCGGTGGTATCGCTGGGTTGCGATGGTTTCTATCCTCTGTTGTGGCTTGTTTTATTTGGCTTGGCAGCAGTTTTATCTGCCTGCTGACGAAGTCGCCGGGGTGCCCTTTAAGCGCTTTGTGCCAATTACCAGTTTAAAAGGTTTGGAAATGTATGCGGCGATGTCACCTGATGGTCAACATCTGGTGTACAACCATTTTAATGAACAACCAGGCCAGCAGTTAATCCTGCAAAATATGCAGAATAACGATCAGATAGTGTTGGTCGATGATAGCACCAGTATTTCCAATGCCGCCTGGCGACCGGATGGCAAAGCATTGGCTTATTTAAAGATTAGACGTGGCCAGCAATGTGAATTAAGGTTGCTGACCCTTCATGGCGATTTTAGTGGGGTCGCCAGTGATGAAGTGTTAACTCACTGCGGCACCCACAGTCTGACAGGTCGGATAAGCTGGTCGCCGGATGGTGCTTCAATTGTATTCCCTAGTAACCCGGAGAATATGTCGAATTCGGTATTGATGTTATACCCAGTGTTTGGCGGCAAGGTCGAGCAGCTAACTACCCCGCCGCCGACCAGTGTTGGTGATTTTGCCGCGCGTTTTGCCAAACAAGGTAATCGATTGGTATTTATGCGAGATGTGGGTGGTGGTGGGGGGGGGCAAATCTGGTTATTGGATTTGGAGAATCGCAGCACTGAAATGCTTATTCAACTGGAACATAGCTACCCTACCAATGTCGACTGGTATGATAACGACAGCAAAATTATTTATCCGGCAACACCGAATAGTATCGCTACTATTGACATCAACACCAAAAAAGTCGAAACCATATTTCAGACCGACAATGATGCGCTTGAACTGACCGTCAGCGCACAAAACCGTTTGTTGGCATCCATCGGGCAATTTCGCCGCACCACCATTATGAAAATAAACAACTCGCTGACCAATCCAAATCCAGTTAATGAGCTGGTGTTTGAATCCAGTCGCAGTGAACGGATGATCCAAGTCGGTTTTGACGAGGATTCCCCTTCTGCCGTTTTGTCAAATCGCAACGGTTTATTTCAGTTCTGGTTTCATTATCCGGATGGCAGGCAAGTGCAGGTCAGCGATTTTAAAAGCTGGATAACGTTGCGTGAGATGGTGTTTTCACCAGATGGTCAGCGGTTATTGGCCAGTGTCGGCACTGAAATCTGGATTTTTGCCGTTGGACAACCTCCATTGTTAGTAAGCAAAACAGGCCAGACCGCCCGCAACCCCAGCTGGAGTCATGATGGTCGTTTTGTTTATTTCAGCAATGCAGTACAAGGACGCTGGCAAATATTAAAAACTGATACTCAGACTCTTGATCAATCAGTGGTAGCACTGGATTTAGATTATTTCCAGGAAAGCCCTGATGGCCAATATCAGGTGGTACGAAGGAGCAGTGATGCCGGCTATGAATTGCACTTGCTCGCCAGTGGTGAAGTAATTGAGCTGGCAATCGATTCCAAAGGGGTGTTAATCCCCCATTTTGTATTGCGCAATAAAGCTTTGTATTACAGTACCATTCTGAATGATGGCACGCTGGATATACGATGCTTTGACCTGGCAAGCCGCCAGTTGACAAGTCTGGATCGTGGGACTCGCCGTTCTATGCGCAGATTTTCTGTTAGTTTGGATGAGCGGTTTTTTTATGTAGCAACTAGTACGTTAGGAAATTTAGATATTGCGGAATTACCTTAAGTGAAAATTTATCAGTGTTTTGTCGTATTTTCGTCAGGTTAGAAAGGCATTGAATCTGTTTTATTGGCGTTAGATTTTCCGACAGCCAATAAGGAGTTCACATGAAACATGTTAAGTTTTATTTATTTGGTACAGTCGTCTTGGCCGCTGTTATTTACGCCGAGCAGGCGATGGCAATTACCGTGCATCCGACAATTTTGCAGCTAAGCCAAGAGGTACCGCCAGCACCTAAAGACGACGATCAAGAAGAACCGGATGGAGGTTATGAATGCGACGACGGTTACCCAGTTTGTGAGGTACACCTAGATCGAGGCTAACCGGAAATGGGGTCTGTTTTTCTTTGCGTAAAAATGCAATTTTAAACACCCTTGGTTCATCCTAATAGTCTTAAAGAACAACTACTTTCATGTATACTCCCCGGAGCTAATTTGCCCGGGGAGGCCTTCATGCATTATGCCGAACCTCTGATTTGTTTTGCCAACTGGCGCTTTGAACGGGCGACCGGCCGGTTATTGCGCGCCGATGAGCCGGCACCGGTGTGCAAACTCGAACCCCGCTTGCATCAACTGCTCAATTATTTTCTGCTACACCCTCAACAAGTGATTTCCAAAGATCAGTTAATGGACGACGTCTGGCCTGAAGGTGAAGGCACTGATGGTGCCGTGATGCGTGCCGTCGCCAGTCTTCGCAAGACGCTGCAGCCTGGGATGGCCGGACAAGACTGTATTGAAACTTTGTCGAAGCGCGGTTATCGCTGGAAGGCCGAGCTGCAGCTGGAGACACTGTCGGTTGGCAACTTTGTGGCTGAATCGGTCGCTGCCAGCGAAACTGCCAATCCATGTTGGCCGGAAGCAAAAATGGGTGGGGCCGGCTCTGTCTCATCGGCACAGCATCCAAATAATCCGGAACCGCTGACGGTCACTATGCATCTAGATCAAGGCCGGCCAGATCAGATGCGACCAGGGTTATGGTATTGGTTACTGAGCGCAATCCTGGTGGTGCTGGTGCTGCTGGTGTTTGCGGTCACTTTAATCAACCTCGGCAAACACACCCGGCAACCGGTTTACAGTCAGATGCTGACTGTCAGTGCGATGGCCGGTGATGAAGTGGCGCCGTTGCTACATCCTGAGCAGCAGTCGCTGTTTTATCATTACCTCGCACCACAACAACGGCAATGGCGCTGGCTGAAACACGATTTATCCAATCATCGTAAAACGCTGTCCAACACCGGTTTTGATGCCATGAGTCAGGCCGTCTGGCTTGACCATCAGCACTTTTTGTTTCAGGGCAGCCGCCAGGGGCAGTGTCATTTCTATCGCCAGTCGACGGCGCTGGCGACCAGTGAACCTGAAGCTTTGTTCAGCTGCCAGCGTATTTTTATGCAGAGTCTGGCCCGCGATGCTCAGCATCTGTATTGGTTAGAGCAGGATATTGCCAGCGGTAACAGTCAGTTATGGCAACGTCCTCTTGCCGGGCTTGCCGTCAATCAAAGTGGTGCCCGTTTGTTGTTTCAGTTCTCCAACAATTTCCGCCGTCCGGCCAATCTGGTTGTGCAGCAGCAGAAGTTGTACCTGGTGCTGGAAAAAGACTTCCATTCCAGTTCGTTGTTCGAGTTTGACTTGCAAAGTGAGCAGATGGAACGGCTGAAAGATTTTTCTTTTGTCATTCACTCCATCGCCCCCTGGCCGGGTCAAAACCTGTTAATCAGCTCCGCCGAGTCATTGCTGGTCTATCCGCTGGCATCCGGGCGGGTGATCCAGTTGAATACCGCGCATGGTTATTTCCGCTTAGCAACACGACTGGGTGAAGATATTGTCGCGGTAAATTCGTTTGGCCATGGCAAAGACGTTTATCCGTTAACGCTGCAAGGCAGCACCAGCCAATCGGCCTTTGTCTCAGATTTGTCCTTTGCCAGCAATAAAGATGATTACGCGATGGCGATTAACAGCAGGCAAATTGCTTTTGTCTCAGAGCGCTCCGGCGCGGCGCAGATCTGGCTACAACATGCAGACACTGTAGCGCAACTCACCCATTTTGAAGGTAAAAGACAGATTAGCCAGCTGTTGTGGTTCGGCGACAACCTGTTTGCGCTGATCGATTTACAGCTGTATCAGGTAGATTTATTCAATGGCCAGCTGACATTGCAACCGATTGAGCGTCCGGCCAGAGTGACGGTTTGCCAACAACAACTGTTTTGGACGCAATGGTCAGAGCAAGGCTGGAGTCTGTTGAGTTTTGACCAACAGCAGCAACCCACACAACTTAAACAACAAGTGACCGATGTGCGTTGTGGCCCGGAAGGTTTTTTGGTGCTGCAGTTAAGTCAACAGCCAGAGTTGCAGCTGTGGTCGTTAGCCGATGGCAGCTCGAAGCCTTTGCCAGCTGCAGTGGACTGGCGGGTCGGATTTGCTGAGCGTTGGGTGACCAACCATCTTGGATTGTATTGGCTTAGTGGTGATGATAAATCTCGGCAACTGATGTTTTTGCCGTGGCACCACAAGCAGCCACAACAGCTTGCACTTTCTGCCGATACCTTGCCCGATGGCCTCTATGCCGATTTCCTGCAGGATCAGTTGTATTATGTTCAGGAAAAGTCGGGTACTGCGGATGTCGTCTGGCTAAAACAAGCGGCAACGGCAGCACAGGGTAAGCCCTGAACTGCCGTCTCGCCAAGATTACAACTGAGCAAATGCCCGATCCGCAGCGGCAATAGTTGCTGCCAAATCTGCTTCGCTGTGCGCCAGACTTAAAAAGCCTGCTTCATAAGCGGAAGGTGCCAGATAAATGCCATCAGCCAGCATCAGGTGAAAGAACTTCTTAAATGCTTCAATATTACACTGGGTGGCTTGTGCATAACTGCTCACACTTGAGGCCGTAGTGAAGAACAAGCCGAACATCCCGCCAACCTGATTAACGCAAAGTGGTACGCCATGTTTGGCCGCTGCGGCGGTTAAGCCTTGTAGCAATTGAGTGGTTTTTGCGGTCAGGCTTTCGTACACACCTGGCTTGCTGATTTCAGTCAGTGCTGCCAGACCCGCCGCCATCGCAATCGGATTACCGGATAAAGTACCGGCCTGATACACCGGGCCGAGTGGCGCGATGTGCTGCATAATGGCCTTTTTACCGCCAAAAGCACCCACCGGCATGCCACCACCGATAATTTTACCCAAAGTGGTGAGATCCGGTTTCACGCCGTAATAGGCCTGAGCGCCGCCTAAAGCGACACGAAAACCGGTCATCACTTCATCAAAAATCAATACCGCGCCATATTGGTCGCACAGGCTGCGTAACCCTTGCAGGTAACCTGGGTTTGGCGGAATGCAGTTCATATTGCCAGCCACTGGCTCGACAATCACACAAGCGATATCGGCGCCTTTTTCGGCAAATAATTCAGCGAGTTGCGGTAAATTGTTAAATTCGCAGGTCAGGGTGTATTTGGCGAAATCCGCCGGTACGCCTGGCGAATTTGGTACACCCAGCGTCAGGGCGCCTGAACCGGCTTTGACCAGTAGTGAATCGGCGTGACCATGGTAACAACCTTCAAATTTGACGATGGTATCGCGCCCGGTATAACCACGCGCTAAGCGAATCGCGCTCATCGTCGCTTCGGTGCCGGAGCTGACCATCCGTACCATTTCCATCGAAGGCACTAATTTTGTTACTAATTCAGCCATCTCAATTTCGGCCGGGCAGGGCGCGCCAAAACTCAGGCCTTTTTCGGCCGCTTTAATCACTGCTTCACGAATAGCCGGATGATTATGCCCTAACAGCATTGGCCCCCAGGAGCCGATATAATCGATATATTGTTTACCATCAACATCATAGATGTAGGCGCCATCAGCGCGGTCGATAAACACCGGGGTACCGCCGACACTTTTAAAAGCACGAACCGGCGAATTGACACCACCAGGGATGGTTTGTTGGGCACGTTCAAACAGTTGTTCAGATAAAGTCATGATCAAAATCCATTACAAAATTTGGGAAGTTACCGCTTTGCGCAAGCGGCAACTAGCAGGCATTAACCTTTATTGGAAAACCACGGCACGTCTTTTTCGTACTTGCTGACCAGGTTCTCAACGCCCAGCGTCAACGCAAATAATGCCATCCGCACCAATACACCGTTGTCGGCCTGGCGGAAAATCGCCAGGTTCGGGTTCAGGTTTAAATCGTTATCGAGCTCGTTTGCTTCCTGGCGTGAATCCCGTGGCAGCGGGTGCATAATGACGGTATTTGATTTGCAGTGCTGGGTGTAAATCTGCTGGTTTAACCGGAACTTACCACGATATTTATTGGCTTCTTCCTGCGATGGAAAACGTTCTTCCTGGATGCGGGTCTGGTACACAATATCGGCGTTGATATTGCCAGCCAGCTGATCGGTCACGGTCACCTGATGGCCGGCATTTTCAATGGTTGAGATAATCTCATCCGGCATCGCCAGTTCGTTCGGCGCAATCAGCGTGAATTTGATGTTGTTATGCAAAGCCAGCAGCTTGGATAACGAGTGCACGGTACGGCCAAATTTTAAATCGCCAATCATCGCAATGTGCATACCATCGATGCTTTGCTGTGAAGCCGCCAGTTCACGTTCAATGGTGAATAAATCGAGCAGTGCCTGGGTCGGGTGTTCGTTGGCACCATCACCACCGTTAAGAACCGGTACGCGGCTGCCTTCGGCAAATTCAGCCACTGAACCGGCTTGCGGGTGACGCATCGCAATCACATCGCTGTAGCTGCTGATAACGCGCGCGGTATCAAATAACGATTCACCTTTGGACAAAGCCGAGGATTGCATACCGGTGGTTTCGCGAACTTCGCCGCCGAGCAAATTAAAAGCACAACCAAAGCTGACGCGGGTCCGGGTGCTGGGTTCAAAGAATAAATTACCGAGGATGGCGCCTTCAAGCACAGTGGTGCGCTTTTTGCGGTAGGCATATGGCTCCATGCTGTGGGCAATTTCGAAAATCTGCCGGATACTGTCGCGATCGAATTGTTTAACCGAGAGGATGTGTTCGCCTTTGAAGCTCATGCTGGATGCCTTTTACCGGAAGTGACAGAAAGCGGCGCGGGGCCGCTGAACTGGCGCGCAGTATAGCAAAGTCAGCTGCTAAACACGAACCAGATCAAGCCGGTTTCAGTACCGCCAACAGAATAATCGCAAACATCACCAACACTGGTAATTCATTAAAGATCCGGAAAAACCGCGGGCTTTTCTGATTGCGGTTGTGCTTAAAATCAGCCAGTAATTTAAAACAATAGCCGTGGTAGGCATAAAGGAACAAGACCAGCACTAATTTATAGTGCAGCCAATGACTTGCCTTAAACCAGGCACCGCCGTAGCCATGGATGAGTAACAGACCAAAAATCAGCGTCAGAATGGCAAAAGGTGTTACAAAGTAAAGCAGACGTCGTTCCATGATTTTAAACACAGCATCAACGTCACTTGAGGTATTGCCCGCGTGATAGACAAACAACCGTGGCAGATAAAAAATACCGGCAAACCAGGCCACCATAAATCCGATATGTAAGGCTTTATAAACAAGTAATAACGTCATTAAAAATTCCGCTTAAAGTAAATTATTCTGTCGCATCAACAAGGTGCGCACCTGCTCCCAGCTCACCAGCCCCAGCGGTTGATCGGCCTGTTCATCATCGTAAATCAGCACCGCGCCTTCCCGTTGTTCACCAAGTTCGGCAAAGACTTCCGCCATGGTCGCCTGATGGCTGACCGATGCCACCGGGATAAATTTCAGCATGCTTTGGTCGCTCATTGACATGGTTAAATCATACACAGCTAATTCGTAATGCTGATCAACAGCATAACTGCGTTTAATCAACAATTGCTGCTGCGGTGTCAAAGCATCCAGTGCCTGAATGATTTGCGCGTCCGTTGGATTTTCCAAAATTTGATAGTCTTGCTGCAACATCGCGAGCACGCCCACTTTTTGCAGCACATCATCGGCCGGCGATAATTTATAGGGTAACTGCATAAAATCAAGCTGTTGCAGGAAAATCGATTTGGTCTGGAAAAACTGCACTGCGGTCACATACGACGTGGTGATCACCAGCATGGCCGGAACCACCAGCTCCGGGTTCGCCGCCAGCTCGGTTACCGCCACCAGTGCTGCGAGCGGCGCGTGCAATGTAGCCGCCATCATCCCCGCCATCCCCAACACTGCATAACTGCCGGCGACACTGTGATCGCCTAAGAATATTGAAGGCACAAAAGCCAGCAAGGTGCCCATCACAATGCCAATGCCAAATACCGGCCCGACAATACCACCCGGGATCCCCAAGCCCAATGCGGCAACTGTCAGCACAATTTTTGCCAGAAAGATCATAAATAACAGCAGCAGTTCGTCGGGAACCGTCACCGCATAATGAATGGCGCCGGTTTCAGCGCCCAGTGCTTGTGGCACTAAATAACCGATGGCGGCGGTGATTGCTGCCGCCAATAACAGCCGAAAACCCAGATGCCAGGTTTTAAAAGTACGCATGGTGCGCATCAGGCTTTTGTTGAAAAAGGTTGCAACGACCCCCATTGCTACGCCACAGAGTGCGAGATAAGGCAGGTGCCAGTTGCTCAGGCTAATCATCCCGATACTGCTCAGTTCATTGTCGGCACCAAAAACGGTGCGGGTAGCGACGGCACCAATCATTGACGCCAGCATAATAGGCACAAACACGTGAATGCGATATTCGCGCAGTACCACTTCCATCACAAAAATAACCGCGGCCAGTGGCGTGTTAAATGAAGCGGAAATGCCTGCTGCGATGCCACAACCGGCCAGAATTCTGATGCTGTTGTAAGGTAATCGCAGATAACTGCCAAGACTGCTGGCACCAAAGGCGCCCAAATGCACCGAAGGACCTTCCCGGCCTACCGAAAATCCGGCGGCAAGGGCGGCAATGCCACCAAAAAACTGGTGAATGGTATTGGGTAGCGGCATCATGCCGTATTTGAGTTTGATGCGGTGGATCACAAACGGGATGCCAAGCCGATAGTGTTTCAGGCCAATGAGTAGGCCGAGCAAGCTGATAAAAACCGCGGCAATCAAGGGCAGTAACGCGCGTTCACCGGCCAGTAACGTGGTAAAGTCGTCGCTGTGAGCCAGGTAAAACGATTGAATACCGATGATGGTTAACCGGAACAGTATGATCAGTATGGCAGCTATCAGGCCGCCAATCAGGCCCAGCAGGCAAAGCTGCAAAGATGTCACCGGAAAGGCTAATTTTCGCCTGAGCGGTGGCAACGATAAACGCCAGGATTTCATGCTGGAGTACCGGCTGAACGATGGAATACTTTCTAACATAACACTTTGAGTGTGCTGATGAAACTTGAACAGAGTAAACAATGGTTCAACCAGCATCGAACCATTGTATTGTCGACAACGGCCGCACTGGCTATCGGTGTAATTATCGGGCATTTTGTCGGGAATTGGTCGTTGCATCAACAACAGCAACGGCTAACCCAGCAATTGCAGCAACTGCAAAGCTCGCTGGAAGCTTCCGAAACCCAGCTGGCCGAGCAGCGCAAACAGGTTGATTATCTGACGGCTGAGCTCGCGGTCGAGCGGCATACCAGTCAGTTGCAAATGCAGGATTTAAAAGCAGAACAGCAAAAGCTGTTTGAAACCCGTAAAGAACTGGCGTTTTACCAGAAAATCATCTCCCCGGACTTGCAAGCCAACAGTTTGATTATTGATAGTTTTACCTTGTCGCCGGGTAACGCAGTCGGGCGCTATAAGTTCAATTTGGTGTTGATAGAGCAGGACAAACAGAAAAACTTCGCCAAAGGGCAGATCACTTTAACCCTGGTTGGGAAAAAGGCCGGCAAAAAAACCAGCGTTGATTTGTTAAAACTTGCTGGGTTTAGTAAAGCCGATCGCCGGTTTAGCTTTAAACATTTTCAGATTTTTGAAGGTGAATTTGTATTGCCTTCAGCGTTTATAGCAGAGCAGGTCGAAGTCACGGTGAGCGTGCCAGCCAGTCGTGGCCAAAAAGCCGCGAAAGTCAGTCAGAGTTTACCCTGGCTGGAAAGCGCAGAAATCATTGATTCCATCTAAAGGGTAGGGCTTAGGGCCGCAACTCAGTTGACTGGGAAATACTTGAATAAAACAGTCAACTATTAGATAATTTGCATCCATTTTTCCGCTGAGGTAATTCTATGTCTGAAGTTCAGGTTCCGATCCAATTTACGGATGCGGCTGCGAATAAAGTGCTGACATTGGTCACCGACGAAGAAAACCCGGCTTTAAAACTGCGGGTATACGTCACAGGCGGTGGTTGTTCAGGTTTCCAGTATGGGTTCACCTTTGATGAAAAGGTCAATGAAGGCGATTTCACTATTGATAAAAACGGCGTGACCATGGTGGTTGATCCAATGAGCCTGCAATATCTGATGGGCGGCATTGTTGACTATACCGATGGTTTACAAGGCAGCCGGTTTATCGTGCAGAATCCAAATGCCACCACGACTTGTGGTTGCGGTTCCAGTTTTTCAGTGTAATTCCTCTGTTCCCCTTTCCGCCAGGCCAGTCATTTGACTGGTCTGTTCTGTGTGTTTTTTCTCCACAATTGTTACTCCTGCCATAGCTCAACCTTCGGTTCTCAGTTAAGATGCTGCAAAATTGATAACATAAACTTTACCGTTGATTATTAATTGAGCGCATTTTAGTTGGCGGCTATTGTCACTTAAAAAAGCGCACAATCGAGTTCATCTAATTTATTGTTAATTATCAGCAAGATATATAAGTGTTTGCAGTTGGCGTACAAATTTTAACGACTGTAACTATACGCTCGTCGCATCCTATGGTTTAATTAACTGATTATTATTGCTTATTGGGACACCAATGAGGTTTGGATTTTTATTTGGCAGGAAGTGTTTGACATAAAAAAAGGCGTTTAACGCTGGGAGAAGAAAACGTTATGAAAGGTACTAAAAGCGTCATCTCTGACGAGAACAAAAGACTGTGTGTTTGGTTAAAGCGGCAAAGGCAGGATAAAGGCCACACCATGCGCAGTTTATCTGAAGTATTGGGCACCCCACATTCCTTCATAGGAAAAGTAGAAAACCAGGAACGTAGATTGGATGTGGTGGAATTTGTCCGGTATTGTCAGGCACTGGAAGTAGACCCAGCGGACGGATTAAGACAGGTATTGAGTCAGCAGTAGCAGTAAGCTGTTTATTCAGTAACAAAAACAACAAAGCCGCAGCAATGCGGCTTTGTTGTTTCAGAGTTTCGTGTTCCTGAGGTTCAGGATTTCAGAGTTTGGATTTACAAACAATTGTGAACAGTACTTTGTTAACAATTGATGTAGGTTTGGACGTTCACTCTGCACTTTGTTCCTGCTGCCGCTGTTTCAGCATCCGCACGATCAGCAATAACAGCAGCAAGGCCGGGATCACCATCAGCGAGGTGATCAGGAAGAACAGCGTCCAGTTGCCATCGAGCTTATCGACCAATGCACCACCAAAAGACGCCATCGAGGTGCGGGCAAAGTTGCCAATCGATGCCAGCAACGCATATTGGCTGGCCGAAAACGCCACCCCAGTGAAGCTGGTCAGAAACGCTACAAAAGCCACGATCGAAAACGCCGTGGTAAAATTATCCAGCAAAATGGTCCACAATAACAAATTCTCATCCGGGCCGACTTGCGCTATCCAGGCGAACATCAGATTGCTGCCGGCCATGGTAATACCACCCAGCATCAAGCCTTTAATCACGCCAAACCGCACATTCAGTAAACTGCCGAGCAGGGTAAACACCATCGTCGCACCCCAGCCAATTAGTTTCGAATATTCTGCAATTTGCTCATTACTAAAACCAACTTCTCGATAAAACTGGATCGACATCCGGCCGAGAAAAGCTTCGCCCAGTTTAAAAATCAGAATAAACACGATCAGGCTAAGCGACAACTTCAGGCCGTTGCGGCGAAAAAATTCGGCAAAAGGTTCAATGACGGTGACCAGCAGCCACAACATCACCGGATGCTGTAACGATTGCTGGTAACGCTCGGCAGCTTTTTGCTGGAGCAGATCACGGTTGGTGGTCGGCTCTTTGATCAATAAGGTAATGCCTGCCAACAGCGCCAGCATGATGGCCAGTCCCAGATATACTTTTGGCCAGCCAATGAGATCGGCATAGTGAAAAGCAAAATAACCAGGCAGCGAATAACCAGTCCACCAACCGGCCACACCCATGGCGGCGGCAGCCGGCAGTTTGGCGGGCTCCTGGCCAATAATATCAATGCGATAGCCGTCGATTGCCACGTCCATGGTTGCGGCAAACAGGCCAATTAAGAACGCCAGTAATGAGATCCAGATCAGGCTTAGTGCCGGATTGGTAAAGGCAATAGCAAGTGTCAGCAGCACAATCAGTGTCTGCATCGTCAGTACCCAACTCCGGCGTTGCCCAAGTCGCGGATAAAGCACTGGCCATCGCACTCGGTCTACCAATGGCGCCCATAAAAAATTCAGCGCGTAAACGGCGGTGACCGAACCAAAATAACCAATGGCAGCACGAGATAAGTTGGCATCTTTGAGCCAACCACTCATGCCTGAACTAATCAATACCCAGGGAAACCCCGAAGAGCACCCCAGAATAAAGATAAATAACAACCTGCGATCATAATATTGCTGTAAGGCATGGCGAAAACTGGCCGGTGCGGCCACAACTTCGGACATCAGAGAAATACTCCGGCGAGATCAATCAAAGAAGCTGCACCTTAACAAAGTGCAAAGACTGAAGAAAGTAAAAGCTGGGGTTCACTCAGGGATTCTGGAAAACGGTCGGACTCAGGGGCGGATACCAACACAATCTAAAGGTAAACAAACTTTGCCGCGTAAATAACCTAAACAGTTTTGCAGCTGTTTACGCAGGATTTTATCACGTTGTAATTCTTGTTCAGACCAATATTCCAGTTGATAAAGTACATGCCAGAACACTTGTTCTCGGAAAGTTGCCGGGGTGTGGTGACTGACTTTTAGTTGCGCCCATTCTTCCAGGGTATCCCAGATAAACAGGTGTAATTCACGATGCGGAATTTGTCCGCGCAGAAAGCGCGACACATAGTAAATGAGCTGTTGTGACTTCTGTTCGATAAACACATCTAACATGGCAAATGCCCCGCCAATATTGGCCTCACCTGATGAATGACAGACCTTGGTGCAATCAGGTTGCGGCCGAAAACAGTTGCTAAAAAGCGAATGCAACCACCGGCACCAAAAGGGTGCGAGCCGGTGGTTGTTAGGGCAAGTATAGTCGGATTTAAACGGCGGGCAGTAAAATCACCCGGATCAGGACCACGGGTTTTTTCGGGAAATTATCCCATCCCAGTTTTTCGTTAAACTGAGTTTCGATTGCTTTAATTTTATCAAACACTTCCATGCCTTCGACCACATTGCCAAACACCGCATAACCCCAGGTGCGACCTGGATCTAAGCTTGGATTATCGTTGAGGTTAAAGAAAAACTGACTAGTTGCACTATGCGGATCCAGTTCTCTTGCCATCGAAATGGTATAAAGCCGGTTTTTCAGGCCGTTGCCAGATTCATTGATAATTTCAGCAAACTGTTTAACCGGTTTTAATTCCCGATCATAACCACCGCCTTGCAGCACAAATTCTGGCTCGAGCCGGTGAAACAAAGTGCCGTCATACAGTTTTTTGTCGACGTAGGTCAGAAAGTTATTGACGGTAATCGCCGCTTTACTACGGTCGAGTTCCACCACAATATGGCCTTCGCTGGTCTCAAACTTCACCCGCGGAAACAAGTTATCTTTCTGCAGAAATTCGCCTTTGGCGGCACTGCCAAAACTAATCAGCACTGCCAAAACAAACAACAACTGACGCATAGCTTAGTTCCTCAGAAAATCCTGCCAGCTTGGGTCGCGCAGGATATTAGCCAGTACCTGCTCAGTCAGCACCCGCAGTTCGCGCTCGGCGACTGCAGTGTCTAACTTAAACGGGCCAGAAAAACTGCTTTTGCCGCTGTAGCTTTTGTTAAATGAACCTGAATTACGCTCAATCAACACCGTCAGTTCCACATTGTTTTTCACCACATGCTCAACGGTTTTCAGTTCAGCGTTGGCTTCAAGCTGGTTAATTTGCACTGTCACCACTACAGGTTCTGCCGCAGATACCTGCGCACCTTGTTGAGTCAGCGCATCGGTCAGCACTTGTTGTAACTGTTGCGGCAGGTTGTTGCTGGTTGGGTAAGAGTTGACCTTGTCGCCATCGCGCATAATTAACGTGCCTTCAGTTGGACGGTTGTCCTGCACATTAATGCTGATCGCAACGTTACTCAGTTGGTTGGATTGAGTCCAGAACACCTGTGGCGCCACGATAAAAGATGGAACCGGGTTACTACAGGCAGCTAATGACAATAACGAGACAAATATCAGACGACGCATTTTCAGTTCCTTTTAATGGCTTCTAAGATAGTAAATTTTGCATTACTGGCGACATGAATACAACCGCCGAACAACCGGGCGAGCTTTTCACTGTAGGCCAAATGACGATTGGCGACGATTCGTAGTCGGCCATGTTTTTTTAATACCCGCCTGGCATCGGTAAACATCTGCCATGCGATATGGTCGGTAATGGCATTTTGCTGATGAAAGGGCGGGTTGCAGATAATAAAGTCTGCCGATTCCGCCGCTTGTTGGCTCAGGCAATCGTCCACCGAAAATTCGGCTTGCGCTAATAAATCGGGTCTGTTGGCGGCTAATGTCAGTCTGGCGGAATCTACCGCCATATATGATTCATCGGCAAATACCATGTTGATCTGGGGTTGGCGCTCTAACATCGCAAGCCCCAACACGCCATTACCACAGCCTAAATCAATCACCCGCTGCTCTGGCGCGCATACCGGAATGTGCTGCAATAAAAAACGCGCGCCTTGATCCAGCTGTTCCCGTGAAAACACGTTCGCGTGATTAATCAACAGTTGCTGATCGTCCTCGGTTTTCCAGCGTATCGGAAATTGTGGCGTGGTGGGGGATGGTAGCGCTGGATCAATAGTCGCAGTGATCAGCCGACATTTTTTCACCGTCAACGAGGCGCTGGTTGGTCCCAGTTCCTGCTGGAAAATTGCCAACAGATTTGGCGTAATATCTTTTGCTTTGGCGCTGGCCAGGATAGTGCTGTTTGGCGCAAGTTGCTGTTTTAACTGACGTAACTGGTAACGTAGGTAGCTGTGATTATTTGGCAGTTTCAGTAACACTAGGGCAGCGGCAGGTAACGGCGCTAAGCTGTTGAGTTGAGTTAGTACCGATAAATCCAGCTGATTCTGGTTAAAGTTGTGCCGGGTTGCCAGTTCGCTGATGTACGAATCGGTTAATTGTACCGGTTGATACGCGGCTAAAGCGCAAGCCAGCGCGCCAAATTGATCGTTGCATAATAAAACGGACGTGGCAGTTTGCTGCAATATCGGTAACGCATGACTAAGTAATAACTCGTCAGCTGAATCCCAGGCCTGTAAACTGCGGTTTTTTTGCTCCGGCGGATAACGATCAAGTGTGAAAGTCTGGCCGGCAAGTTGGCATTGGTTGGTCATAAGTCCACAGCAGTCGGGGAAAAGGGGGCTATTTTGCCAGATCTGAGTGATAGCGACAACCAAAGCCGGTCAGCGGTTGGCTGTCAGCGATTTGTGTTGCCGGATGCAGAGCTATGGTTGTGGCCCCGTTGGTTGGACGCAGAGCGCTCTGCCGTGGTGATGCAAAGGTTACAGCAGCAATTGCAGTGGCAGCAGCCAGAGCTTCGGTTGTTTGGTAATGTTGTCAGTATTCCAAGGCAGCAAGTCTGGATGGGAGACGCGCATTGCAGTTATCGCTATTCGGGCGTTACCTTTGTGCCTGAACCCTGGCATCCGCTGGTGCAAAAGCTGACGGCCTGGGTGAATCAGCAACTGAACCAACGGTTTAATTGTGTGTTGTTGAATTTATATCAAAATGGCAGTGAACATATGGGCTGGCACAGTGATGATGAACCCGAATTGGGGCTGAACCCGGATATTGCTTCGTTGAGTCTCGGGCAAGCACGGCGTTTTGATTTGAAGCATAAACATCAACAATATCAACTGAGTTTACCGCTACAGGATGGCGATTTGTTGTTGATGCAGGGGCCTTGTCAACAATATTGGCTACACCGGGTGCCCAAGCAAGCGCAGGCCAGTTCAGCCAGACTTAATTTAACTTTTCGTTATATAGAGAAGCCGCTTTAGACCAGTCTAACTGGCTTTGGCAAGTCAAAATAAATATCTTTTTTTGCAGCTATTGAACTGCTGACAAGCGCCATCGTGGCATCTAGAGTAGAGACTGAAGACGAACAGAAGGAACAGACAGCTATGTTGATCCATACCTCGATAGAGCAGAAATTGTTACGAGCCTTCGACCCCGTGTTCCTGGACGTGATCGATGAAAGCCACATGCACAGCGTGGCACCCGGGGCTGAATCTCACTTCAAAGTAGTGATTGTCACCCCACTGTTTGATGGCATGCGGTTGTTACAACGCCACCGTGCCGTTAACGCTATTGTGGCGACCGAACTTGCCGAAAAAATTCATGCTTTAGCACTGCATACCTACACCCCTGGCGAATGGTACGAGTACTACGCCGAAAAACCTCCGGCATCGCCAAAATGTTTTGGCGGGTCTAAACGGGAAAAAGCATCTACCTGACGTTGTTGAGCATAATGTTGTCGGCGGTTTGGATTTTCGGACAGATCGCTGCAATTCAAAGCTGATCAGACCTGTTTGTCGTGTTAAAGTTTTACACTAACGGCAATTTTAACCAACAACAGGTTCTTTTCTTATGGTTATCCAACCGAAAATCCGTGGTTTTATCTGTACCAATGCCCACCCGGTCGGCTGTGCAGAGCATGTCAAAGAACAAATCTCTTATGTAAAAAAACACGGTGCTGTCACAAACGGCCCGAAAAACGTTTTGGTGATTGGTGCATCTACCGGCTATGGCTTAGCATCACGCATTACCGCGGCATTTGGTTCAGGTGCGAAAACCTTAGGCATTTTCTTCGAAAAAGAAGCGACCGAAGGCAAAACCGGCTCTGCTGGCTGGTATAACACCGCTGCTTTTGAAGCAGCTGCTGAAGCCGAAGGTCTGTGGAACAAACATCTGAATGGTGACGCTTTCACGGATGAAATGAAATCTAAAGCCATTGATATTATTCAAAGTGAGATGGGTAAAATTGATCTGGTGGTTTACAGCCTGGCAGCGCCACGGCGTAAAGATCCGGTCAGTGGCGAAATCTACAGCTCAGTGTTAAAGCCAATTGGTCAGTCTTACACCGCAAAAAATCTCAATACCAGCAAACGTGAAATTGAAGATGTTTCAGTGGAACCGGCCAACGACGACGAAATTTTCAACACTGTTAAAGTGATGGGTGGAGAAGATTGGGAACGTTGGTTGGATCAGTTACATGCCGCCGGTGTGCTGGCCGAAAACGTACAGACCGTAGCTTACACTTATATCGGTAAAGAGCTGACCTGGCCAATTTATGGTAAAGCGACTATTGGTCGCGCCAAAGAAGATTTGGACCGTGCCGCCAGTGCTATTACCGGTAAATTATCGGCGCAGCATGGCCATGCTTATGTTGCGTCGTTAAAAGCACTGGTTACGCAGGCGAGTTCGGCAATTCCGATTATGCCGCTGTATATTTCATTGTTATACCGGGTGATGAAAGAAGAAGGCACGCACGAAGGTTGTATCGAACAGATTTACGGCTTGTTTCAGACTGCGCTTTATAACCCACAACGGCAACTGGACGATGCTGGCCGGTTACGGATGGATGGCAAAGAACTGGCTGATCACATTCAGGCGAAAGTTGCCGCCATGTGGGAGCAGGTTCAGACTGACAATATCGACGAGCTGACAGACTATAAAGGTTATCATCAGGAATTCCTGCGTCTATTTGGCTTTGGCTACAGCCATGTTAACTATGATGCTGATGTTTCACCGATGGTGACCCTGGCTAATTTAGCTTAAGATAGATGAGCCGCCGTCATAGGCGGCTTTGTTTTAACTGCATGGATGCGGGGTAGGCCATGATTGCCGGACGCAACCCATGGCAAAAGTACGACGACAGATAACAGTAATCTCCGTGAATTTCGATGAATTGTCGGAAAATGACCAGTGACTGGCAGCGATTTGGTGGTTTTATAAGCAAACAAATCAAACTTGGCTACACTTGGCTTCAGTCACTTCGTCAGCGACAGAATTTTGTTATTTATCATAGCTGGCCTGTGGGTTTAATGCTAAAATCCGCCGCTATGTACGTGTATCCGGTGAATTCAGGTGGTCGTTCCGCCACGAATTGCCGGGTGCGCTGCCAGGTGTGCAGCTGAAAAACCAGGCCCTGTTTCTTCCCGTTAAAGTAGTGCAAGTACGTATGATTAAAATCAAAAAAGGCTTGGACATTCCCCTTTTGGGCAGTCCTAAACAAGTGATTCATGACGGCCCTGCGGTGAAATCAGTCGCGGTACTGGGTGAAGAGTATGTCGGTATGCGTCCAACAATGCTGGTTGAAGTTGGCGATAAAGTAAAAAAAGGTCAGGGTCTTTTTGAAGACAAAAAAAATCCTGGCGTTAAGTTTACGGCGTCGGTCGCGGGTACTGTTAAACTCATCAACCGTGGTGCCAAGCGGGTGTTACAGTCTGTGGTGATTGAGGCCGATGGCAGCAATGACGCCGTCCAGTTTACTGCCTTTGGGGCAGAACAACTGGCGACATTAGACCGTGCCGTCGTTAAACAGCAACTGTTAGATTCTGGTTTGTGGACTGCGTTTCGTACCCGTCCATTTAGCCAAGTCCCGGCCATTGACAGCACACCAAGAGCAATTTTTGTCACCGCGATGGATACCAATCCGCTGGCGGCAGATCCTGCGGTAGTGATCGCGGCAGCTGGCAATTCGTTGCAGCTTGGTCTGACGGTACTGTCCCGGTTAACTGATGCCAAAGTTTACTTGTGTAAAGCGCCTGCTTTGCAAGTTTCTGCGCCGGCACAGGTTCAGGTTGAAGAATTTGCTGGTCCTCATCCGGCAGGTTTACCTGGTACCCATATTCATTTCTTAGATCCGGTTTCTCTTAGCAAAATTGTCTGGCACATCAATTATCAGGATGTGATTGCCATCGGCAAACTGTTTGCTACGGGCGAGCTGGACACCAGCCGCGTTATTTCGCTGGCCGGTCCTGTCGTTAAAAACCCACGTTTAATTAAAACTGTGCTTGGCGCTTCGGTTGAAGAGCTGACAGCCGGTGAGCTGAACGAAGGTCAACAGCGTATTATTTCAGGATCAGTGTTGTCAGGTAAAATCGCGACCGGTGTGCACGCATACCTCGGACGTTTCCATTCGCAGTTATCTGTGCTGGAAGAAGGTTACGAGAAAGAGTTCCTGGGCTGGATTTCTCCTGGCGCAACCAAGTTCTCGGTGACCCGTGCTTATTTATCGCATTTAAGCCCAAAACGTCTGTTCAACATGACCACGTCCACCAACGGTTCTGATCGCGCTATGGTGCCAATCGGCAACTATGAGCGGGTGATGCCACTGGACATTTTACCAACGCTGTTGTTGCGTGATTTGTTAGTGGGTGATTCCGATGGTGCTATTTCGCTGGGTTGTTTGGAACTGGATGAAGAAGATTTGGCGTTATGTACCTTTGTCTGCCCAGGTAAATATGACTACGGCGTGGCATTGCGTGACTGTCTGACGACCATCCAGAAGGAAGGCTAAGATGAGTTTAAAGCATTATTTAGAAAAAATTGAGCCGCAATTTGAAAAAGGCGGCAAACATGAAAAGTGGTACGCTTTGTACGAAGCTGTTGCCACTATTTTATACACGCCAGGTAAAGTGACCAAGTCAGCAACGCATGTTCGTGACAGTATCGACTTGAAACGAATTATGATTTTTGTCTGGTTGATGTTATTCCCTGCGATGTTTTTTGGCATGTTTAACATTGGTCATCAGGCCGCACAGGTGTTGTCAGCAACTGTGACAGTACCTGATACCTGGCAAGTGGCGTTGTTCCATCTGCTTGGTGGTGAGCTTACGACTGAATCCGGTTGGGGCAGCAAAATGCTCTATGGTGCTTGTTGGTTCCTGCCGATTTATGCCGTGGTTTTTGCGGTTGGTGGTTTCTGGGAAGTACTGTTTGCATCGGTCCGGAAACATGAAATCAACGAAGGCTTTTTCGTTTCGTCTATTTTATTTGCCCTGATCCTGCCGGCGACAATTCCGTTATGGCAAGCTGCACTTGGTATTAGTTTTGGTATCGTCATCGCCAAAGAAGTATTTGGTGGTACAGGTCGTAACTTCTTAAACCCAGCCTTAGCCGGTCGGGCCTTCTTGTTCTTTGCTTATCCGGCACAAATTTCCGGTGACAAAGTGTGGACCGTAGCTGACGGTTATGCCGGTGCGACCTGGTTATCCAAAGCTGCCAACGGTGAAGTGTCTGACTGGTCTATCAACCCGCAATGGTGGGATGCTTTTTATGGCTTTATTCCAGGTTCAATCGGTGAAACCTCAACACTCGCACTGATGATTGGTGGTTTAGCGCTGATTTATCTGCGGATCGCTTCATGGCGCATTGTGTCTGGTGTGTTGATCGGTACTATTGTGTTTTCTACCATGTTTAATCTGATTGGCTCTGATACCAATGCGATGTTCGCGATGCCATGGTATTGGCATGTGGTGTTGGGCGGTTTTGCCATTGGTTTGTTCTTTATGGCAACAGATCCGGTATCTGCTTCTTTCACCGACGGTGGCAAGTGGGCATACGGTATTCTGATTGGTTTTATGGTCGTGATGATCCGTGTGGTGAACCCGGCATATCCTGAAGGGATGATGTTGGCGATCTTGTTCGCTAATCTGTTCGCGCCATTATTTGATTTTATGGTAGCGCAAAGCAATATCAAGCGGAGGCTGGCACGCAATGTCTAGTAATAATGAAAGTATCGGCAAAACGTTTTTTGTCGTTATTGGTCTGTGCCTGATCTGTGCGATTTTTGTATCCACAGCAGCGGTCGGTTTACGGCCAATGCAGAACGAAAACAAACTGCTTGATGCACAAAAAAATATTCTGGCTGCAGTTGGTATGTTAGACGGCGCTGACGTCAAAGCGCAGTTTGAAAAACATGTGCAAATCCGTTTAGTCGATTTAGACACTGGTGAGTTTGTTGACCAGGATCCATTGACTTACGATTACCGCAAAATGATGAAAGACCCGGCTGGCAGTATTTCTCTTGATGAGAAAGATGACCAGGCGAAAATCAAAACCAGAGCGAAAATTGCGCCGGTTTATCTGGCCTATGCTGAAGGTGTTGCTTCAAAGAACGTCACTTCGCTGGTGTTACCGGTGCACGGTTATGGCTTGTGGTCAACCATGCATGGTTTTCTGGCGCTGGATAAAGACGGCAATACGATCAAAGGTCTGAATTACTATGAACATGGTGAAACGCCAGGTTTAGGTGCAGAAATTCAGAACCCGAAATGGGTGGCACAGTTTGTTGGCAAAAAGCTGATGGATGATGCTGGCAATCCGGCAATTAAAATCCTGAAGCCTGGTAATGCTGATGCGACATCTGCCCACCAGGTCGATGGTTTGTCTGGTGCAACTATTACCAGCAACGGCGTGCAAAACACCTTCGCATTCTGGTCTGGTGCAAAAGGCTTTGCGCCATTCCTGACTAAAGTTCGTCAAGGAGCATTAAACAATGGCTAATGCAAAAGAAATGAAAGCCCTTGTCTTCGGACCTGTATTCGCGAACAACCCGATTGCATTGCAAGTTCTGGGTATTTGTTCGGCGTTGGCTGTAACGACCAAGCTGGATAAAGCCTTGGTTATGGGGGTGGCGCTGACTTTGGTTACCGCGTTCTCCAGTATGTTTATCTCGATGATTCGCAATCACATTCCATCAAGTGTGCGGATTATTGTGCAGATGACCATCATTGCGTCATTGGTTATTGTCGTTGACCAAATCCTGAAAGCTTATGCCTATAACGTGGCAAAAGAGCTGTCGGTATTTGTGGGTCTGATTATTACCAACTGTATCGTGATGGGACGTGCTGAAGCTTATGCGATGAAGAGCCCACCCCTGATGTCATTCCTGGATGGTATCGGTAACGGTTTGGGTTACACCGTGCTGTTGGTTATTGTCGCCGTATTCCGTGAATTACTGGGTTCAGGCACGCTGCTTGGCGTAGAAATTCTGCCGCTGGTGAGTGCTGGTGGTTGGTATCTGCCGAACGGTCTGTTGTTGATGCCACCAAGTGCATTCTTCATTATCGGTTTATTGATTTGGTTGTTACGGACCTGGCGTCCGGAACAGCAAGAGAAGCACTAAGGAGCCATGACATGGAACATTATTTAAGTTTGTTTGTCCGTGCCGTGTTTATCGATAACTTAGCGTTATCGTTTTTCCTCGGTATGTGTACTTTTATTGCAATTTCCAAGCAAATCAAAACTGCTTTCAGTTTAGGTGTTGCGGTAACCGTGGTATTGGCTTTGTCAGTGCCGCTGAACAACATCGTGTTTAAGCAGTTTTTGGCGCCTGGTGCTTTGGATTGGTTGGGCTTTCCGGATACCGACCTGAGTTTCTTAGGGTTTATCGCTTACATCGGCGTTATCGCTGGTTTAGTGCAGGTCCTGGAAATGTTCCTCGATAAATACGTGCCTTCGCTGTACAACGCCTTAGGTATCTTTTTACCGTTGATCACAGTGAACTGTGCAATTTTCGGCGGTGTGGCGTTTATGGTTGAACGTGATTACACCCTGGCCGAAAGTGCCGTGTTCGGTTTAGGTGGTGGTATTGGCTGGACTCTGGCAATCACAGTGATGGCAGCTGTCAGTGAAAAACTGAAATATGCTGACGTGCCTGTGGCTTTGCGCGGTTTAGGCTCACGTTTTATCATGGTTGGTCTGATGAGTCTGGGCTTCTTGTCCTTCTCAGGCGTGTCCCTGTAATCATCAGCAGTAGAAGGAAAACACAATGCAATATACTGAGATTTATCTTGGTGTTGGTATGTTCACCTTACTGGTTGTTGCATTAGTCGTCATGATTTTGGCGGCTAAAGCGAAACTGGTATCTTCCGGTGAAATTATCATTGGTATCAATGGTGATCCAACGAAGTCGATTAAAACCGGTGCTGGTGGCAAACTATTAAGCGTGTTGGCAGATAAAGGTATTTTCTTATCGTCTGCTTGCGGTGGCGGTGGCTCTTGTGGCCAGTGTCGTGTGCACGTTCATTCAGGTGGCGGTGATGTTCTGCCCGTCGAATTTGGTCATCTGACCAAAGGCGAGCGTCGCGAAGGTTGTCGTCTGGCGTGCCAGGTCAGCGTCAAAACGGATATGCAAATTGAAGTTGAAGCTGAAATCTTCGGCATCAAAAAATGGGCTTGTTCGGTTATTTCTAACGATAACAAAGCAACCTTCATTAAAGAGCTGAAGCTGCAAATTCCTGATGGTGAATCAGTGCCATTCCGCGCTGGTGGTTATATTCAGATCGAAGCCCCGGCACACCATATTAAATATGCAGATTTTGATATCCCTGCTGAATATCGTGGTGACTGGGAACGCTTCAAGTTCTTCACTTTAGAATCTAAAGTCGACGAAGAAACCATCCGTGCTTATTCGATGGCGAACTATCCGGAAGAAGAAGGTATCATCATGTTAAACGTGCGGATCGCAACACCACCGCCAAATAACCTGACGCTGCCTTGCGGTAAAATGTCTTCGTTTATCTGGAGCCTGAAGGCTGGCGATAAAGTAACGATTTCGGGTCCATTTGGTGAGTTCTTCGCCAAAGATTCCGACAACGAAATGGTCTTTATCGGTGGTGGTGCTGGTATGGCGCCAATGCGTTCGCACATTTTTGACCAGCTGCGCCGGTTAAAATCACAGCGCAAAATCACCTTCTGGTACGGTGCCCGTTCCAAGCGTGAAATGTTCTATGTTGAAGATTTCGATATGCTGCAAGCGGAAAACGAAAACTTTAAGTGGCACGTCGCATTGTCTGATCCACAACCGGAAGACAATTGGACTGGCTACACCGGCTTTATCCACAACGTCATTTTCGAAAACTACCTGAAGAACCACAAGGCTCCGGAAGATTGTGAATTCTACATGTGTGGTCCACCGATGATGAACAAAGCGGTCATCAATATGCTGAAAGACTTAGGCGTAGAAGATGACAACATCCTGTTGGATGATTTCGGTGGTTAATCACTGAGTTACAAGCAAAGCCAACCTCCGGGTTGGCTTTGTGCTTTTTAGCGCGCAAGAAGATTGTTATAATGCGCGCACTTGAAGCTAGGTGTTGACTGCGGGCCAGCAATGCCGCGATTCTGACTGAGGTTACGATGGAAATTTTTGTACTGACATTTATTCTGATGCTGATAGTTTTCGCTGCGATGGCCATCGGTTATATGGTGCAACGTAAAACAATTGCCGGTAGCTGTGGCGGTTTAGGTGCCTTAGGGATCGAAAAAGCCTGTGATTGTGACAATCCTTGCGAAAAACGTCAGGAGCGGCTGCGTAAAGAAAAAGAGTGGCAGGAAAATAAAATTATTTGAAGATGTCGCAAAAGCGCATGCTGCCCCTGACAACATGCGCCTTTTCAACTAAAACCGATAACCCACAGCCAACTTGATGGCATAAAGCGATTCAGCATCTGGATCAGAGAGTCCCACGACCTCGAACCGGCTAAACCATTGTTGGTTAAATTGATGATCTACTCCTAAGCCATAAAGCAGACCAATATTGGTATTTGATGATGCACAACCCCCAATGGTACCAACGATAACTTGATTGACGCTAACAATACTGGTGTGTGTTGGTGATTCAGAGGCGGCGCATGTTTTATTTCCATGATGAAACACCCAGGATTCAGATTTATTGTTGATCGCGCCGACCCGATAAAACAAAGTGCTGTCATCATCTAAAGCGGTTTTCCCCAATACACTCAGTGCTAAACCAGCATTTTTGACGCCAGATTCGAATACTACAGTGTTGTTGCCACCAAAATGAGGCCATTTCGGCGATTGGTCTATCAACTGGTCATACCCAACCTCCAGGCTCCATTGTTCGGTCAGTGTATAGCCAAAGCCGATTTGACCACCATTCCCGCTGCGGTCCACAGGTTTTTCAACTTTACTGTAGTAGCCACCCACTGTCAGGTACATATCAGCCATGGCATTGCCGGTTGTTGTAGCACAAAGTAGTAACAGGGCTGCTGACGTATGTCTTTGCATAAACTAAATTCCTTTTTCAGAGATGGGTTTGCTGTTGGTACGTTTAGGGCGGATCCTAACATAGGAATTAAAGATGCTAAAATGCAACTTAATGGTAAATGAATGGTTTGATTGGTTTTTTGCCACCACAAAAAGTAGATTGATGTCCGTGTGCTGGCTGTAGCCCACCGCTGACAGCGGACTATTTTTGCATTCATTCCGGTTAGCTTGTGCTGGCAAAGCTACTGCCCGATAATGCTGCCAATCTCAAAAGAAGGATAATGAAAACAATGGCCTTACCTCTTTGTATCACAGTATCAGACCTGAGTTCGGCTTTGACCGATCCACAATTTGATGCGCTTATTTTGATTTGTACGCAAGTAACCGAAATTCCTGACAATAACCTGCAACAACAGGTCAATCAGATTGCTGCTATTGATCAGCGAGTTGGTAAAGAAGCGGTTTTGTTACACACAACACTGGTTCCGGGTCATCGCTGTATCGTTGCACCGGTCGGGTCATTAGGGCGCGACTATGACGACGTGCGTAGTTTTGCCGACATCGCAAAACAAGCGATCGTTCTGGCCAAAAATTCAGGCGCGGTAAGGCCTTTGGTATGGGTGCAACATGCAGAGGGCGCTGCTTTTTCCAAGGCGGCAGAAGTCGTGTATCTGGCAATGGCACAAGCATTATGGCAACCGCTGGAAGGTCGTGAAGCGCTGGGTGAAGCCGTGGTGGAACCAGTGCAACAACTTGGTCTGGTCGGCGTTGACGAACAGCTTGCTATCAGGCTCACGGCGATTGAAGCTGGCAAGCGACTAGCACGTGACTTATGTGGCACCGAACCGGAACGGATGACCCCGCGACGCTTTGCCGATTATTGTGTGGAGGCTTTTACCGATTCCGCGGTGTCGGTACAGGTACAAACAGACGTCGACACCTTGCAGCAGCAATACCCATTAATGATGGCGGTCGCCCGTAGTTCATTGCATGTAGAACGGCACAAGCCGGCGGTGATCCGCCTCGAATATGTGCCGGAAGGTGAAGTCACCCAAACGTTATTGTTCGCTGGAAAAGGCTTGGTGTACGATACGGGCGGCGCCGATGTCAAAATCAATGGCGGCATGGCCGGGATGAGCCGCGACAAAGGCGGGGCAGCAGCCGTTGCTGGCTTTTTAAAAACTGTCGCCTTGCTAAAACCAGCCGGTTTAAAAGTCATTGCCGAAATCGGTGCCGTTCGGAACAGCATCGGATCCGATGCGTTTGTGCCTGATGAAATTATTAAAAGCCATGCTGGCGTGCGTGTCCGGATTGGCAATACCGATGCCGAAGGACGTCTGGTGCTGGCTGATTTGATGTCTCACCTGAAACAGGATGCCGCGGATGCGGTGAATCCCACTTTGTTTTCAGTTGCAACCTTAACCGGTCACGCCGCCAGAGCTGTGGGTCCTTACACTGCTTTGGTGGAAAATGGTGCTGCTTTACAACTCGGCTTGTCGGCGACATTGGCGCGGCAGGGAGATATTTGGGGTGATCCAAGCGAAGTATCACGGAGTCGCCGCGAAGATTTCAGTTTTATTAAACCACGCAGCTGTGCCGACGATGTGCTGAGCTGTAACAATGCGCCTTCATCCGTTACTGCCCGCGGTCATCAGTTCCCGATGGCGTTTCTGGTGGTCGCAGCGGGTTTGGATCAGGCGTCGGCTGTTGCAAAATCAGCATTACCTTATGTGCACATCGATATTGCCGGTAGTGGCGTCGATGGCGGCGACTGGCAACATGGTAAACCTTCGGCCGCGCCGGTGACGGCGCTGGTGGCGACTTATCTTTCATCGTGACCTGTAGGTCTCAACCGGTCATCCGAAAAAGTGAGGATGGCCAGCGTTGGTTGGTGTTTAGGGCGCTGTTTACCCGATCTTCGGTTAAAAAGCGCTGATCTGCTGCGACAGCGAGCGCTGTCGCAGCGACTATTTACCCAACTCGGCGAATATTAGCCGCCAAACAGGTTGTGACCTCTGCCTTTGCTCGGTATGCTGGATAGCATGATGATTCAGACGGATTTGGGTTCAACAGACGAATGAGACTACGCGAAACTCTGGTTATTTATATGTTTCCGTTGTTAGTGCTGCCCACTGTCTTGTTCGGCTACCTGTCTTATTACTACAGCAGTAGCACTTTCAGTCACCAGGCTTATATCAAAGTTGCCCGCCATCTTGGTCACCACCAGCAAAAACTCGAACACTTCTTTAATTATCAGCAGCAGGCATTAATCACGCTGGCGAAACAAACGACGTTGCAGCAATTTGTCGCTGAATCAGCACCTGCAGCTATCGCCGTACAGCCACTGCTCTTGCAATACCAACAGCAGCACGATGATGTGCAACAAGTTAAATTGCTGAAACTGAACGGTGAGCTGGTTGCATCAGCGCCGGCTAATGCTTTGCCCGATATTGCGGTCAACAAATTTCGGAGTGAATATTTCTCGTCGTTGCAAAGTATGGTCGATGACAGCGGAATTTTTATTTCCAGGGAAACTGATTTAAATGACCTGAAAGTCATCGTCGCACAAAAGGTTTATCAACCGGCTAAAAATAGTTCCGATATCAACCGGTTATGGGGTTACCTGGTCGCCACTGTCGATATGCGGGAGCTTGACTCCGTGGTGCAGGACAAGCTACTGGAACACCATGAAACCTTGGTGGTGAGCGGCAGCGGCAATATTGCTTACGCTGACAAAGCCAATTTGGTAGGGAGTGCCTTTGCACCCACCAATTTCCGGCAAATTCAGCAAACGGTGGCCGCCGAACGGTTGAAATCTGTGGTGCTGCTAGGAAAACCAATGCTGGTGCTGGCTGCGGCACTACCCGGTGATTTTATGCTGGTGAGCGCCGTCGATGAATCCGAGTTACTTGAAGGCATGGATTTGTTGCCGTTATTCTTGTTTGGCAGCAGTTTAATCTTTGCGCTTGGTTTGCCTCTGCTGTGCTATTGGGTGCTGGTTCGTTATATTTTTGAGCCGATTAAAGTACTGACCGAAGCAAAGACCGCCGTTGGCCGTGGTGATTTAAGCTCGTTACTGGTGGTCAAAAAGCAGGATGAACTGGGCGATATGTTTGCCGCTTTTAATGTGATGGTGCGCCAGTTGCGGGTGTACCGGGATCGGGAGCGTGCTTATAAACAATTACTGGAAGACAAGGTATTGCAGCGAACGCAGGATCTGGCACAAGCCAACAGCAATCTGGCGGCAGCGAACCAGGAGTTAATTCAGGCACGGGAAACCGCCGAGCAGGCAAACCGGCTGAAAAGTGTGTTTCTGGCGAATATGAGCCATGAAATCCGCACACCGCTGACTGCAATTATTGGCTTTAGCGAACAAGCGCTGATTGAAACCGAACGTGAAAAACTGGCGGATTATTTACAACGGGTACTGCGTAGTGGCGATCATTTACTGAATTTAATCAACGACATTCTAGATCTGTCAAAAATTGAAGCCGAAAAACTGGAGCTATCCAGCCAGTCGTTTAATTTCCTGCAGATGATTGACGATATCTACCAGCAAACCAGCAGTCAGGCGCAAGCGAAGCATCTGAATTGCGTGCTGGAACTGAATTATCCGCTGCCCCAATTTTTACAGACCGATGAACTGCGGTTTCGGCAGGTGTTGTTAAATTTGACCAGCAATGCCTTGAAGTTTACTCAGCGCGGCAAAGTGGTGATCCATGTCAGTTACCTGACCGGCGACGAGCAGCTGATCATCAAAATTAAAGATACCGGCATTGGCATGTCCGTTGACGAGCTGAATAAGTTGTTCCAGCCCTTTGTGCAGGCCGATGCTACGGTGACCCGTAATTTTGGCGGAACCGGGCTTGGATTGGTCATTTCGAAAAAGCTGATGCAACAAATGCAGGGCGATATCCGGGTTGAAAGTGTAAAAGGCATTGGTAGTTGTTTTGAGATTATGATGAATTGTGAAAACCAACATGTAAGTCTGGTGGATTCTTATGAACATCAGGCCGCGACTGTGCAGCCTGCGCCGGATAATTTCCAGACCAGTAAATTAAAAATTCTGGTGGCAGAGGACAACACCGATAATCAGCTGTTGGTGTCGGTATTGCTGAATAAAATGAATGTCGATTATGTGATGGTCGCCAATGGTCATCAGGCGGTTGAGCAACTGCTGGTCACTGAATTTGATTTGGTGTTTATGGATATGCAGATGCCGGAAATGGGGGGGGAAGAAGCGACCTTATTAATCCGGCACGCAGGTATTGATGTGCCTATAATTGCCTTAACTGCCAATGTGATGCGTGAAGATCATCAACGATATTTGTTAGCCGGTTGTCAGGACTTGCTGGCGAAACCCATAGTGCAAAAGGACTTTTACGCCATGATCAAACAGTACACTCACAAGGAACGCTCGATGGAAGAAGAGTTGGCCCTGCGATTAGAACAAGATCCGACCATTATTGCGTTAAAACGCGACTTTGCCGAAAAATTGCCGTCATTGATTAGTGAACTGCAACATTATCAGCAAGTTGCAGATCTCGCCAAACTACAATATGAAGCGCATAGCCTGAAAGGTTGTGCCGGTAGTATGGGCTTTCCGGAGATCACTCAGCTGGCTGCTGAACTTGAGATGTCGGCCCGAAGTACCGATTTGATGGCATGTCAGCTGATTTTAGGCCGGATGCAGCAGCATCTGAGCAGCAGGCAACCAGTGTCGCAGATCACAGATAAGGGGATGGCATGACGGTAACATCTGCAGCAGCTTCGGTAAGCCGCGAATTTGAGCTACATCCGCAGCTGGCGAAAGATTCGGTATGGATCAGTGACTGGCCTTTGTGTCAGTTACGGCTGATTAACGATAAAAATTACCCTTGGTTTATTCTGGTGCCAAGAAGGTCTGATGTGCGTGAAATCATTGATTTAACTGATGATGACCAACAGTTATTGTGGCGGGAAAGCCAAAAGCTCAGCCGGTTATTGCAACAATGTTATGCCCCGGATAAGTTGAATATTGCTGCGCTTGGCAATATGGTTCCGCAGTTACACCTCCATCATATCGGCCGTTTCACCACGGATGCGGCCTGGCCAGCACCGGTGTGGGGGAAAGTGCCCGCCGTCTCTTACAGCGAAACTGAATTGCACACTGAATGCCGACGCTGGGCTTTGTTTTAATGGGACAGGATGGGTTATGTCAGCCGAAAATGCATTAGTTACCCTGTTAATGGCAAAACTGGCCACCAATATGTTGGTGCTGCCCACCTTGCCGGAAATCGCTGTCCGGGTACGCCAGGCCGCCGATGATCCGGATATCAATCTGCATGCGATGGCTGAAGTGATTTCGTTGGATCCGGCGTTGGCGGCGCGGATGATCAAAATTGCCAACAGTGCTTTTATCGGACGCAGTATTAAGGTGTCGACCGTGAATCAGGCGGTGACCCGGATCGGTTTGAGTCAGGTGAAAAATATTGCAACCGCCATGGCGCTGGAGCAGCTGTTTGTCAGCCATACACCGGAAATCGCCGCCAAAATGGCTGAATTGTGGCGTGATACTGTGCATGTCACCTGTGTAGCCATGGCCTGTCTGCAAGCATATTTACCCAAGCATAAACACGACAATCTGAATCTGGATACCCTGACGCTGGCGGCGCTTATTCACCGGATTGGGGTATTGCCGATTTTGGCTGAGGCGGAAAAACACCCGCAAGTTTTTGGTGAAGAAACATTTTTATTGCGGGCGATTGATGAGTTTTCATCGCCGATTGGCGAAGCGATTTTACGCAGCTGGGAGTTTTCAGACACCTTTATTGATGTGGTGCATCGCTGGCAACTGACTGAATTCGAAGGACATGTCAGCTATGCCGACTTTATCCGGCTGGGGCTGATTGCAGCCAATTATTATCGGGATCGGCGGGAGCAGGATAAATTACTGGATGCTTATGTGCAGGTCGGGTTAATCAGTACCAGCGCATTTATGCAGGAGCCTGTCATTGCGTTGGCTTATAACGAAGCAAAAGCCCTGTTTGTTTGATGCAAAGGTTTGATGCTAAGCTTTGATTCGAAAATCCGAAAAACAGCCAGTGAGTTGCAGTATCTGCATCGGCTCACTGGCTGCGATATCAGCTTAAGCCGCTGGCGTGACCGCCTGCTGCAACGATTTAAGTAATACCGCCAGTTCATTCGCCATCACCAGCAAATCGGCATCAAGGCGCAGTACGATATCATCCCAGCCTAACTCGTCATTCTGATTGGCCAGCACTTCATGGAAACGCAGCTTTTTCAGGCCGCCGTCGTCACAGACCATAAAACTCGCCTGACCTTCAACCACGAACTCCAGTTTCGTCACCAGCTTGTCTTCGAGATGACTTTGCACTTCGGCCGCCGTCAGCAGATGGTTGCTGAATTTTACTTTGGCGCCTTCTTCATCCGGAGCCTTTAATTCAGCTTCATTACCTAATTTAAAACCGGTGGGTAAATCCTGATCCGTTAACCACTGTTGCATCGCCAGATTCAGTTGATTGTTATCAATCCACGGTAGTGCCGGCAACGAACCCAGTGCTTTGCGCACTAAACTCAGCACATCTTCAGCTTTACCTGCTGAACTGCTGTTGACGATAAACCATTGATTTTCAGCATCATAAAGTGCAGTGGTCACTGTAGAGCGGCTAAATGCCCGTGGCAACAGTGCTTGAATAAGTTCTTCTTTGAGCGCCTGCTTTTCTTTGCGACCGAGCGGTCGGCCTTTTTCCATTTCCAGCGCGTCAATTTTTGGCTGCAATTCTTCATTGATGACTGCGGCAGGCAGCACTTTTTCCTGACGTTTTACCGCGAAAAGGTGCAAGTGTTGCTGCTGGTGATGATACTGCTTAATGCTGTGATGCAGCGGGTAGGTAAAGCCCATCCGGACTGCTTCTTGTCCGGTACAGGGACTGAATTTATGTTCGGTCAGCGCACGTTCTAAGGCTTCTGGTTCCAGATTTAAGGCTTCGGTAATTTTATAAACACGCAGATTTTTAAACCACATAATAGAACTGACTCTTTTGCAAAAAAAGCCAGTATACCGATTACCCGATGCGGCACAACAGCTTCATGGCCACCAACAACACAGCTGTTCAATGTTCCGGCAACGTGCCAGTGGTCATCCTTGTTTTAGCGCTTCAGCACCTTCGGAAAGCGGATATGGTAAGCCAAACCATGGCCAAGTTCGCTTTTCACCTGGATGCTGCCGGCCAGGGTTTGGCGCACCAGGTTGTAAGTAATATGGGTGCCAAGACCGCTGCCGCCTTGGTCACGCTTGGTAGTAAAAAACGGATGGAACAATTTCTCCAGTTGCTCCGGCGTTAAGCCTTTACCGTTGTCGGCATAATTGATATCGACCACATTGCCTTCATCAACGACTGTGATATTGATATTGCCTTCCGTCATCTCTTCAAAACCGTGGATCAGGGAGTTCATCAACAGGTTGGTGAAAATTTGCGAAATAGCACCAGCCGGACAGCTCAGGATCAGGTTTTCCGGACAATTCACTTCAATATGATGTTTGGTCTTTTTAAAATGTGGCTGCAAGCTACGAATAATTTCATTCAGATAATCAGCCAGTTGGATGGTTCTGATTGCTTCGCTGGTTTGGTCAACCGCGATTTGTTTAAAGCTGGCTATGAGTTCAGAAGCGCGGATCAGATTGGTGTTCAGTAACTCAGTGCCTTGTTTGGCTTCTTCAATAAAATGCTCCAGCGCTTTTGGCGACAGGCTTTTTTCCTGATAGGCATGTTCCAGCGCGGCTAGTTTTTCGGCGAGGAAGCTGGTCGCAGTGACGCCAATACCAACCGGCGTATTCACTTCATGGGTAATACCAGCGACCAAACCACCGAGTGCCGCCATTTTTTCCGATTGCACCAGCCGGTCTTGCGCCTGGCGTAAATCGGTGACTAATTTTTCCAGTTCGGTTTGTTTACCACGCAAGGCTTCTTCGGTGTGACGACGACGCTCTATTTCTTCACGAAGTGCTTGTTGCTTGACTTCAAGCTCTTGTTTTTGTTGCTGTAAGTCCATCATCGCTTGGCTAAGGCCGGACGTTTTACGGGCAACTTCCTGCTCTAAAATCAGATTGTGCTGATCGAGCTTTTCGTTCGATTGTAGTAGTTGTTTTTGGGTGTTTTCCAGCTGCCCTTTGTAATCCTGTACCCGGGCGATCAGGCGGTTAAAGGCATCTGCCATCACGCTCAGTTCGTTGGTGTCGCCGTGTTGAATTTCAACTTTGGCGCCATCAAGGTTATCCAGTTCCAGTTCTTCAATTTGTTGGGTGAGTTCAGCCAGTGGCAGGGTCAATTGTCGGCGAAAGGCGATCAGAAACAGAATGATTAAAAAAGTGGTTTTCAGCAGCGCATTGCCGATCAGGAAATAGATACCGATTTTGATCCGATCCAGCACGATGGTGCGGCTGGAAAACAAGGTGACATCGCCGACTTGCGTGGCGCGGCCGGAAAATTCAAAAATCAGCGGGAAGGTATAACCAAATAGACCGGATTTTTGCTCGGTCAGTCTGACGCCTTCTTTCACCAGCTGATTGCTGTACCGCTCGCTGATGTCGATGTATTGACCTAATTGGGTAATGACGGCGCCACTGTCATCACGCACGATAATACCTTCAATCGATGGGATAGCTAACAAGCCATCGGCGATAATCAGCGCCTGAGTCGTGTTCAGCTCCCAGATGGCCCGGGTTAAGCTGCCAGAGATGGTTTGTTGCAGCGTGGCCAGTTCGCCGTTGATATGATTTTTAGTATTGAAATACTCGGCGACGATCTGCCCAAGTGTGACGACAAAGGTTAAAACAAAATAAACTGACAACACTTTGGTCAGCAGTTTCCTTGATAAACTTTTTTGCTGCATCTGACTACCTGTGATTTCAGCTTGGGATATCCATCCGGTGCTGTAAAATTAGCTAAAAAAAACAACAATTAAAATAGAAATGTCAGATTTAGTTCCGGTATTTACTTGTTTTGCGGTTTGGCGTGATGCAAGCCATTGTTTTGAGACACGGATTCAAGTCATTTTCCACTGGCAACTATAGCTGAATTTCCGGTTTGCTGAAAATTAAAGCAAGGTTGTTAATAACCGCAAATTTGGACCGGCAATTTGTGGGTATCTGTTGCATTAGCTGGGGTTACTGGTTATATTTTGCCCGTAACTTCGCAGAATAATTAGAATTAATTGAGGCTGTACCGAATGGCTTTGCCAGTGCTTATTTGTGATGACTCGTTGTTGGCGCGTAAACAAGTGCGCAAGAGTTTACCTGAATCTTTTGACGCTGAATTTCAGACTGCCGGTAACGGTTTAGAAGCACTGACGATATTACGTGCACAGGAAATTGGGCTGGTTTTTCTCGATTTAACCATGCCTGAGCTCGATGGCATTGGTGTGCTGGAAGCAATCAAAGCCGAAAGCATCGACTGTTTTGTCATTGTCATTTCTGCTGATATCCAACCTGAGATGAAAAAGCGGGTGATGGAACTCGGCGCTTTAGCTTTTATTCATAAGCCGGTCAATGAAGACAAACTGCACAGCATTTTAAAACAGTATGGATTGATATGAGTACTTTGGGATTCAGCGAAGAACAACGCGATTGTCTGCAGGAAATCATCAATGTGGCGATGGGACTGGCCAGTGATAAACTTGCCCGGTTTCTCAATACTTTTGTGCATTTGCAAGTACCCTCGATCGCCTTAGTTGGTGCCAGCCATATCCCTGCTGAATTTGAAAACCGCTATCAGGATACCGAAGCCGCACTGGTCAGCCAGGGGTTTTTCGGTAATGAAGGCGTTCGTGGTGAAGCCATCGTGCTGTATCAAATGGAAAACGCCCATAAGATTTCGGCGTTACTGGGTTATGAAGTGGGCGATGTTTCTGAAATTGAAATGTTGACCGATATCAGCTCTATTCTAACCACCACCTTCTTAAACGGTTTAGCCGATCAAATCGAAAATAGCCTGTCTTACAGCGCGCCACGGGTGTTGTCTTCGGTGAAAGGCGATATGTCGAGTTTATTGCGCAATACCTCGTTTCACTGGGAACATGCGCTGAAAGTTGACATCAGCTATCAGCTGGTTGACCACTCCTTTAATTGCGACATGATTTTGCTGATCCCAGGCGAAGCCGTCACCAATATCCAACGTATTCTTGATCGGATCCTGGAAGACTATTGATGTCGCATGCCTGGTTAAGTAGTCCAATTCTGGCGCAACTCAATAGTGGCGTGATTGTGATCGACGACGAATATCAGATCCACTATCTGAATGCCTTTATTGAACGACATGCCTCGGTGCAATTATCCGAAGTGCAGGGCAAATCGATTTTTTCGGTATTTGCCGATTTACCTGAAGCCTGGCTGAAACGAAAGCTGATGAGCGTGCTGGATTTGAACACGCCAGCCTTCAGCAGTTGGGAACAGCGACAGTATATTTTTAAGTTACCGCATTTAAGACCCATCACCAGCAGTAGCCAATACATGGCGCAAAACTGCAGCATGTTGCCGCTCGTTTCCGATCAGACCGACCAGCCACTGATCTGCATTCTGATTGAAGACGCTACCGATGCCTTTGTTTATCAGCAGCATTTAAGTAAAACGCTGATTGAACTGGAGCGGGCGAATAGGCAGGACGGCCTGACGAAAGTGCTGAATCGCCGGTATTGGGAAGAGCAGCTGAAGCAGGAAATTCATCGGGCGCAGCGTTATCATCACCCGTTGTCATTGATTTTGTTTGATCTGGATAAATTCAAAGATCTCAATGACAAGTATGGCCATTTGGGTGGCGATTTTGTGTTGATCCAGCTGGCATCTTTTATCAGCAGTTTGCTGCGTGATTCTGATTTGTTCGGCCGTTATGGTGGTGAAGAATTTGGCATCATTCTGCCGGATACCGGTCTAGAAGGTGCGGTCGAAGTGGCGGAGCGAATTTGTCAGGCAGTGGCTGAATATCCGATGTTGTTTAACCAGCAAACCATTCGTGCCAGCATCAGTATGGGCGTGGCGGAACTGCTGCCAAAACAACACTTATTACATGATGATGTGATCCGCTGTGCCGATATGGCGCTGTATAACGCCAAACGTGCCGGCCGCAACCGGGTCTGCAGTTATCTGGCCGGTGAAACCGAATATCAGAAGAAAGTGAATTAAGATAAATAGTGAACTGAAACATATAGTGAACAGAAACAAAAAGTGTTTTTTCTGAGCGGCCATTGCTGTTCAACACCGCTTGTTCTGCCGTTCAACGACAATATACCCGTCATCCTTGAAGATTCGGGGTTGTTGGCCGCCTTCGCTCACCCCAGTCACTTAGAACTGCTAAGCTCCTGGGGATTCGTTCAGTTGCCGCCTACCCGAATCTTCAATGATTTTGGGTATAAATGTTAGTTTAACTACAAAAAACAAGATGCGTGCTACACATTTAGATTGACAGACGTCTAAAACTTTGAGCATATGAGCGTCATGAAATATAAAAATAACAATACAACCACCACGATTATTACCACCAACCCTGCGGGGTAGGAGGTCGGCGGCGTATTGTCTTGAAAAAGGCCCGTGACCTCACCAGTCACGGGCCTTTTGCGTTTCTTACAGGAGAGAACAGATGAAGGTGCTGAAGTTTGGGGGCTCGTCGTTAGCGTCAGTTGAACGATTTTTGGAAGTTGCTGGCATTGTAAAACAACAACTTAGCGCAGAACCTATTGCGCTGGTACTGTCTGCGCCGCAGGGTGTCACCAATATGTTGGTGGAACTGACCGACCTGGCTTTTCTGGGCACCGACTATTTGCCGGTGTTGCAGCAATGGCAACAACGGTTGTCTGGCCTGCAGCAACAAGCGCAAGCGCAGTTGTCAGCAGCGGCCAATCACGCTTTAAGCCAGGTGCGGGAAGCACAGTTTGCGACACTTGCGGCCCAGCTGCAGGGTGTTGCTTTATTACAGTATTGTCCGGATCACATCAAAGCCAGGATCCTCGGTTTAGGTGAGCAGTTTAGTGTCGCGCTGATGACTGGATTGCTGCAAGGGCTGCATATTCAGACGGCGGCACTGGACTCAGTACAGTGTGTGAAAAGTCAGGGCGACTTTTTAAACGCGGTGGCAGATATACCGGCCTCTGAAACAGCGTTGGCAGCCGCGATCAAAGCGGTACCACAGTCAGTCCAGGTATTGGTGATGGCGGGCTTTGTTTCCAGCAACGCCAAAGGTGAATTATGCCTGCTGGGTCGCAACGGTTCGGATTATTCAGCAGCGATAGTCGCGGCTAGTCTACGCGCTAGCGTTTGTGAAATTTGGACCGATGTCGATGGTGTGTATAGCGCCGATCCACGGCAGGTGAAACAAGCGCAGTTGATTGACCATTTGTCGTACGACGAAGCGATGGAGCTGTCGTATTTTGGAGCCAAAGTATTGCATCCAAAAACCATCGGCCCGTTAGCGCGTTACCAAATTCCTTGTTATATCAAAAACACCTTAAACCCGGCGGCGCCAGGCACCTGTATTGATGCCAATAACAACGGTGATTCACTGGTGAAAGGCATTTCCAGTCTGGAGCATCTGGCGTTGATCACCGTATCTGGCCCTGGCCTGAAAGGCGTGGTGGGTATGGCGTCAAGGGTGTTTGCCACTATGGCGCGCGAGCAGGTGTCGGTGAGTTTAATTACCCAATCCTCCAGTGAATTCAGCATTAGCTTTTGTGTGGCGCAGCTGGATTTAGGCGTGGCGAAACAAGCGCTGGAAACCGAGTTCGAGCTGGAGCTGCAAGGCAAGTTGTTACGGCCGTTGTCCATTCAGTCGGATATGGCAATTGTCAGTCTGGTCGGCGATGGCATGCGCCAGCACCGTGGCGTGGCCGCGAAGTTTTTTGCTTCGTTATCACAAGCCCGGGTCAATGTAGTGGCGATTGCGCAGGATTCGTCTGAGCGTTCTATTTCCGCAGTGGTCGAGCAAAAAGCCTGTCGTAATGCAGTGAAAGTTTGTCATGAAAACTTTTTCAGCCATGTGCCAAGTATCGACGTGTTTTTGGTCGGTTGTGGCGTGGTCGGTAGCGAATTACTGGCGCAGTTTCAGCGCCAGCAGCAGTTCTTAAAACAACGCAACGTGCGGTTGACGGTGTACGGTATCGCCAATTCCAAAGCATTGCTCTTAGATGGTCAGGGCATCGATTTAAGCAACTGGCAGCAGCGCATCACTGATCAAAAAGCCCAGTTTAGCCTGGCGGCGCTGACGCAGTTTGTGCAAGACCATCACCTAACCAACCCGGTGCTGATCGATTGCACCAGCGCTGAGCCAGTGGCGATGCAATATGCTAACTTCTTAGCTGCTGGTTTCCATGTGGTGACGCCCAACAAAAAAGCCAATACCGCGAGTCTGGAGTACTACCGCGAACTGCGGAGCGTGGCGCAGAAAAACCGTCGCCGTTTCCTGTACGAAACCACTGTTGGCGCCGGTTTGCCGGTGATCGATACCTTGCAGGGACTGCTCAATGCCGGTGATGAATTGATGGCGTTTGAAGGTATTTTATCTGGTTCGTTATCTTATATGTTTGGTGAGCTGGAGCAGGGCGTCAAACTGTCTGATGTCACCGCCAAAGCCAAGGCGCTGGGTTTTACCGAACCTGATCCACGTGATGATTTATCCGGCATGGACGTTGCGCGTAAGTTGTTGATTTTAGCCCGTGAAGCCGGCATGCAACTGGATTTAACTGATGTAACGGTCGAATCCGTGTTACCGACAGATTTTGCGCCGGGCAGCAATGTCAGCGATTTTATGCAACAGCTGCCAGAGCTCGACAGCTGGTTTGCCGACAAAGTGGCGGCAGCAGCGGCACAAGGTAAGGTGCTGCGTTACATCGGTGAAATTGAGCAAGGCAAATGCAAGGTGTCAGTCAAAGCGCTGGATAGCAATCATCCACTGGCCAAAGTCAAAGATGGCGAAAATGCGCTGGCCATTCACACCCGCTATTACCAGCCGATCCCGTTTGTACTGCGTGGTTATGGCGCCGGTGCTGCGGTGACGGCGGCTGGGGTGTTTGGTGATGTGATGCGAACCCTTGGCTGGCAGCAGGAGATGTAACGATGAAGTCGTATTTTGCACCAGCTTCAACCGGCAATTTTTCGGTTGGGTTTGACTTACTGGGCGCTGCGTTTGCGCCAAAAAATGGTGAGTTATTGGGGGATGAGCTGGTGATTGAAGGCGAAGCGGCGGAATTATCGCTGCGCCTTTCCGGACGTTATGTGCATCAGTTGCCGGGCGATGTGACCGACAATCTGGTGATCAAATGCTTTTACGCCTTTGAACAAAAGGTCGGTAAAACGTTGCCTCGGTTAAAGCTACACCTGAAAAAGCACCTACCGGTCGGCAGTGGTTTGGGCTCCAGCGCTTGCTCGATTGTGGTGGCCTGTTATGCCTTCAACGATTATTTCGGTAAACCGTTATCGGATTTTGAGCTGCTGCAACTAACGGCTGTTTGTGAAGGTGGCGTCAGTGGCGCTGTGCATTACGACAATGTCGCGCCTTCATTATACGGTGGCTTATTGCTGATGCTGCCGGAAAGCCCGTTGTTGTGCCGGCCTTTGCCGTGGTTCCCACACTGGCAAGTAGTGCTTTGTTATCCGGGCACAGTGCTGTCGACCAAAGCGGCGCGCGAAGTGATGCCTAAAGAGCTGAGCCTGAAGCACAGCATCCGCTTTGCCAATATGCTGTCGCGGTTTGTCAGCGCTTTGTATTGCCAGGATGAAACCGAAGCTTTTGCCGCGCTGCAGGATTTGGTGGCTGAGCCAGCACGGTTGCCGCTTATTCCAGAGCTTACGGCTATTCGAGCAGCGTTGACGGCGGAAGGCATTGGCCATGTTGGTATTTCCGGTGCCGGGCCGACCTTGTTTGCGGTCTGTCAGAACGATCAACAGGCCGAATTTGCTGCCGCCTATTTCCGGCAACATTATGAAAAAAACCAGGATGCGATGACCCATATTTGCACTTTGGCCACAGTCGGTGCCCGGGTGCTCCTCGAATAAACGCCAGACTTAAATACAATTTTTGTAAGTAGTACTTAAAACAGGATTCAGTGACATGCAGTTAAGAAATATCAAAGTGCCGAGTCAGCAAGTGAGTTTTTTAGAAGCTGTACGGATTGGCCTAGGCGAGCAACAAGGGTTGTTTTTCCCGGATAGCTGGCCAAAGCTCGAAGTCGAAACTCTATTGGCGCAGCCTTTTGCCAAACGTAGCGCCGCTATTTTACAGGCGCTGATTGGTGATGAATTGCCGGAAGCGGAATTATCAGCCTTGGTGGCTGAAGCTTTTGCTTTTGGTGCGCCTTTAGCAGCGGTGACTGAAGATGTGGCTTGTCTGGAGCTGTTCCATGGCCCGACTTTAGCCTTTAAAGATTTTGGTGGTCGTTTTATGGCGCGCGCGTTGATGGCGTCACAGCAGCGCTCTGGCGTGACCAATACCACCATTGTTACCGCAACCTCTGGTGACACTGGTGCCGCCGTAGCGCATGCGTTCTACCAGCGTCCTGGCGCTGAAGTGGTGATTTTATTCCCGAAAGGTAAAATCAGCGTGCTGCAGGAAAAACTGTTCACCACTTTGGGTAAAAACATTCATACGCTGGCGGTTGATGGCGATTTTGACCAGTGTCAGGCTTTAGTCAAAGAAGTGTTTAATGACCGCGATTTAGTCAAACGCCTGAATATCAACTCAGCGAACTCAATTAATATCAGTCGTTTATTTGCGCAAATTTGTTATTACTTTGAAGCTGTGGCGCAGGTGCCTGCTGACAAACGCCACAATATTGTGATTTCAGTGCCAAGTGGCAACTTTGGTAACGTCACCGCGGGCCTGATTGCCAAGGTGCTCGGTTTGCCGATTAAACGGATGATTGCCGCCACCAATGCCAATGATACGGTGCCGCGTTATTGGCAAAGTGGCGACTGGCAGGTCAAGCCGACCGTCGCGACTTTATCCAACGCGATGGACGTCAGTGCGCCAAACAATTGGCCGCGGGTGGAAGATTTGCTGGCACAAGGTGTCATTCAGCGCAGTGATTTGGTGACGACCATGGTCGATGAAGAAGACACTCAACTGGCGATGCGCCAGCTTGCCCAGCTGGGTTATTTAAGCGAGCCACACGCTGCAGTTGCCTACCGTGCATTAAAGCGTGAGCTGCAACCTGATGAATTTGGTATCTTTTTAGGCACCGCCCATCCGGCAAAATTTAAAGAGCAGGTTGAGAATATTCTCGGGAATCCAATTGCATTACCGCCTGCGCTGGCCGCTGTTGCCGGTGAGGCAAGTTTAGCTGTTGATATGGCTGCGGATTTTGTAGAATTGCGCAAAGTTCTGTTGTCGCTGGAAAAGTAGTTGTTGGTTACTTGCAGCGATAGCTTCAGATAACTAGAGCGTGTTGACCATTGGTGGATAGTTTTGCAGCAGTTTGGCTGGCTTTTATGCAAGGCATCGCCCGCGATATGTAGTTGTTCTACATGAGCGGGCGATAACGCCGCAGAAAGGTCAGCCAAGCGCTGCCCGAAGGGTTCAAACGGGAGCCGCGTACTTCGCGGTGCCTGTGGTGGACAGGCGGTTCTCGGTTGAACAAAATTCATACACCAAAGGTCAACACGCTCTAGGGTTACCCGACTCTCGCTCAAGGAATTCGATAGTGCATCTAAGTTGGCATGATGTGATTGGGGCTGAGAAATCTCAGCCTTATTTTCAGCAAACCATTGACGCAGTAAAGCAAGCGCGCGCTGCCGGTGAAGTGATTTACCCGCCGGAAGCTGACGTGTTTTCAGCCTTTAAACTGACCGATTTTGCCAATCTGAAAGTGGTGATTATTGGCCAGGACCCGTATCACGGGCCAAATCAGGCGCATGGTTTATCCTTTTCGGTGCGTCCCGGCGTCGCCATTCCGCCTTCGCTGCGTAACATGTACAAAGAGCTGGCGTTGGAGTCTCCGGATTTTCAGATGCCCAAACATGGTTGTCTGGAAAGTTGGGCGACGCAAGGTGTGTTGCTGCTCAATACCGTGCTGACCGTTATCGCGAATCAGCCGAATTCGCACCGGCATTTAGGCTGGGAGCAATTTACCGATAACGTTATTCGTGCGATCAGCGATAAGTCTGAACCGGTGGTGTTTTTGCTCTGGGGTTCACACGCCATCAAAAAACAAAAACTGATTGATGGTCGCAAACACCATATCCTGACTGCGCCGCATCCGTCGCCCTTGTCGGCCCATCGGGGCTTTTTGGGTTGTGGCCATTTTGCCGCGGCCAATCAGTGGTTAGTTGCGCAGGGAAAAGTAGCGATACAGTGGCAGGTATAGTGGTCATCGCAGTCCACTTCATTGTGGATAGGTGAGAACGCCAACCTGTTGGCAGTAACGAATCATCATAGATAATGACCGCAGCCTTTGAGCTGCAGTCATTATGGTGCGGTTCGCTGAATGCTAAAAACAAAAAAGCCCACCGGAATCGGGAGGGCTTTAAGGGGTCACATCAGCTGTTCAATCAGGTCGTCGTCGAAACTAAAGTCTATGTCTTCCAGCTCTTTGCGTAATCTCTGCCGTTCTTTGACGGCCTCGATTTCGCGCCATTTGCGCTTCACCGCTCGACTGCTTTTCGCGGCTGGACGCTCCAACATGTTCAGTAAGTCCTCAAAGCTTTCCATACTGCACCTCGCTGAGTTGTTGTTATTATCGCCAAAATTGATATCACACTTTGTGACAAATTAAAATAGTCAGATGACAGAAAAATGAATTCAAAATGAACAATTGGCGATCAATGTCGGCTAGGGAGTACCTGAAACGGTGGTTTTTTACCGAGAGCTTGTGATACGAACCTGAATTTACAGCATAAAAAAAGGCCACATCGACGTGGCCTTCGTTGAATACAACCGGATTGAGAGATTACTGCTGAAACAGCTTAATCAATCGCTCGGTCGATGCATCAAAGGGATGTGTTTTCTGCCCCGACAGCACCTGATAAATCGGTGTCGACAGTTGTTTACCAAGCTCGACGCCCCATTGGTCAAAGGAATTGATATTCCAAAGCACCCCTTGCACAAACACTTTATGCTCGTACAACGCCAATAACGCGCCTAAATAAAATGGCGACAGTTCAGGCAACAACAAAGTATTGCTTGGTTTATTGCCTGGCGATACTTTATGCGGCGCAAGTTCTGCAGCCTGCGCCGCTGTGCCGCCGGCAGCCAAAACTTCATTGGTGGCTTCGTCCAGCGTTTTCCCTTGCATCAATGCTTGCGTCTGGGCAAAACAATGGGCGGCTAAGCGGTGGTGATGATCCTGCAGATCATGGGCTGGTTTCACCGGCAGGATAAAATCAGCAGGCACCGCTAACGCACTTTGATGTAATAACTGATGGTAAGCATGTTGGCCGTTGGTCCCAGCATCGCCCCAGATCACCGGCGCCGTGGCCGCAGTTAAAGTGTCCCCTGCGATATCAACGCCTTTGCCGTTACTTTCCATATCCAGCTGCTGCACATAAGAAGGCAACAAACGCAGATAGTGGCTGTACGGTAACAATGCCTGGGTCTGACAACCTAAACCATTGATATACCAGACGCCCAGTAAAGCCAAAATCACCGGCATATTTTCAGCAAGCGGAGCCTGCTGGAAATGTTGATCCATGGCATGCGCGCCAGCGAGTAGCTGATTAAATTGCACGGTGCCAAGCATCAGACACAGTGGTAAACCAATGGCTGACCATAACGAATAACGGCCACCGACCCAATCCCACATCGGCAGAATATGGTCGCTTTCGATACCAAATTCAGCAGCGGCTTTGATATTCGACGAGGTCGCCCAAAAATGCCGGGCAATGGCGGCTTGATCGGCGCCGTTGTCGGTGAACCACTGTCGAATAGCCAGCGCGTTTTGTTTGGTTTCTTCAGTACCAAAAGACTTTGACGCCACAAACACCAGCGTTGTTGCTGGGTCCAGACCTTTCACCACATCACTGACCACAGCACCGTCAATATTGCCGGCAAAATGAATTTGCAGCGGGCTGATGTTGTAAGGCGTTAAGGCTTCAACCGCCATCTGCGGGCCCAATAACGAGCCTCCAATGCCAATCCAGATTAAATCGGTGATGGGCTCGCCGGTGTAACCGGAATATTGCAGACTGTTCAGTTGCTCGACTAATGCAAACATCTGCGCATGGCAGGCACTGATTTCGGCGCTGATATCGGCATCATCTAACGTCAGATTGGCCGACAACGGCGCGCGCAGGGCGGTGTGCCAGACACTGCGTTGCTCGGAGCTGTTGATTTTATCACCGGCAAACATCTGTGCCCGTTTGCTCGTTAATTCACTTTGTTGCGCCATGCCAAGCAAATGTTGCCAGATGGCGTCGTTAATCAGGTTTTTAGAATAATCCAGTTCAATACCACAGGCGTTCAGCGCATAACGCGTCGCGCGCTCAGGATCCGCAGCAAATTCCTGCCGCAGGTTTAATGGTTGTTTCGCAAGTTGCGCCAAATCGCGCCAAACTGCAGACGGCATTCTAAACTCCTTGTGCGTGATGTGGGGTGTGTCGGGCCTGGATCATTGCAGCGCCAGACTAATCACCTGTTCCAGTTTACGTTGGTCGATGGCAAATTTACGGATGCCTTCTGCCAGCTTTTCAGTCGCCATCGCATCTTCGTTCAGTGCCCAGCGGAATTCGGTTTCGGTCAAACTGGCCGGTTTTGCGGTGGTCGCGCCAGTGTCTTTGAGGTACACCGTCAATTCACCCCTTTGTTTATCCAGCTCGTCCAGCAATGGCGGTGCGATGGTTAAACGGTCACATCCAGCCAGCGCCAGTACTTCACCGATATTGCGGAAACTCGCGCCCATCACGATAGTGCTGTGGCCATGTTGTTTGAAATAACGGTAAATTTCCCGGACTGAAATGACGCCAGGGTCAGTTTCAGCATCGTAACTTTGGCCGGTGCTGGCTTTGTACCAGTCCAGAATACGGCCCACAAATGGTGAAATCAGGAACACACCAGCTTCGGCGCAGGCGCGAGCCTGACACATATGGAATAACAAGGTTAGGTTACATTGAATGCCCTGTTGCTCCAGCACACGGGCTGCTTGAATGCCTTCCCAGGTGGAGGCAATTTTGATCAGAATTTTATCTTTGCCAACGCCATTTTCCTGATAAAGCGCAACCAGCTGCAGCGCTTTGGCAATAGTGGCCTCGGTATCAAAGCTTAAACGGGCATCAACTTCAGTTGAAACACGACCCGGCACCAGTTTGCTGATGGCCGTGCCGACATCAACCGCGAATTTATCTGAAGCCAGACTCAGTTGTGCGGTCTGAACCGTTGCCTTGGCTTTGGCGTATGCTGCAGCCTGTGCCAACAAAGGCTTGGCGAACTCCAACTGACTGGCATTGAGTAATAAAGAAGGGTTGGTTGTCGCGTCAACCGGCCGGAATTGTTCGATGGCGTTTAAATCACCGCTGTCGACGACGACGGTCGTCACCGCTTTTAGTTGGGCTAATAATGTGCTCATATTGTTTAATTACCATTTATTGGTCAGCTAAATGCTGAAATTGCTTTCGATTCTATTTATTTGTAGGAATATTACAACAAATAATGCGGGTAAATGTTGAATTCCTGCCAAACAGTTGCTCAATTTTTATCGTGTTACTATAGTAGTTTTATCACTTTTACGTGATGCCAGCCTGACACCGTCCACCTGATATTCTGATTTGTTAAGGCCGTAATGACGTTGACGCCGAAATTCTACAAAAACAAAAAAGTCCTGGTCGTCGATGACTGTGATCCTGTCCGCGCGTCAATCAAAAGCATGCTACAAAAAATAGGTTTCGAACATATTGCAGCTGTGTCCGACGCCAATGCCGCTATCGCCAATTGTACCGAAGTTGAATATGACTTTATCCTGTCCGATTTTAGTCTCGGCGAAGGTAAAGACGGTTATCAGTTATTTGAAGCACTGCGTCATTTGAGTTTATTAAAAAGCTCATGTTGTTATTTGATTATCAGCGCCGAAAGCCAGCGGCAGATAGTGCACGGCGTGGTGGAACTGCAACCTGACAGCTATTTACTGAAACCTTTTACCTTTATTCAGCTGGAAAAGCGCCTGTTGCGTGCCTTGCAGATTAAGACATCCTTGGCCAAAGCCTATGATGAAATTCATCAGGGGTTGTTTGTCGAAGCCGCCAACTCCTGTGAAACCGTGATTAAATCTGACCCCGATTTTGCCATTTTTGCGGTCCGTCTCAAAGGAGAATTATTGCTGCAAATGGAACATTTTCAGGCCGCCGAGCAACTTTATGGCCATATTCTGACCCGCCGTGATTATGCCTGGGCTCGTTTAGGCCTGGCGATTGCGCGTTTTTGTCAGCAGCGCTGGCTGGAAGCGGAGTTTGAACTGCGTGAATTGTCGCGGATGGACGAAACCAAAGTTGAAGCGCTGGATTGGTTAGCGCGGTTATTTATCAAACGGCAGTTGCTCAAAGACGCTTATGAAACCTTAAGTGAAGTCACCAAATTATCGCCCAAAAACTATCAGCGGCAAAAAGCACTGGCCAATCTGGCGGAAATTAACGGTTTAAAAGAAGACACGGTGAAGGTGTATGCAAGGTTGCTCAATGCCGCACGTTATTCCATTTACGACACGCCGGACAATTTCCTGAATTATGTGCGGGCGATTATCGAGCAGGCCAAAGACGTGAACAAACTGGAACAGGCCAGGTTGCTGAAAAAGGCCGATGAAATTTTGGGCAATATCTGCAAAAGATTCTCACTCGAAACCTATATTCATGAAGAGCTGGCAGTGCGGGCGCGCATTCATATGCTCAAAGGCAATATCGACGAGGCCCGCGAGTTGCTGGTCAAAAGTGATGTGGCTGAAGGCGGCCGGACTTTGTCGGTCGAAGCATGCCTGGACAAAGCCAAGGCCTATTTTGAAGCCGGTAATTTGTCCCGTTCCGATGAATATATGGAAAAACTCAGTGAAGTGGTCAATCACGAAGATTTATTGGCCAATACGCTGACGGTGCTGATTCAGCAAGAACATAAACAACATGACAATTTACGTGAAGAAATTAAAACTCTGAACAATGATGGCCTCGATGCTTACCAGAATGGTTATTTCGGCCGGGCGTTGGAGTTTTTTAATAAAGCCTTTGACTATATGCCTTACAACCCAAGTCTGGCGCTGAATCTGCTGCAAACCATCAGTAAAATTGGTGGCGTAAATAAAGACAGCGCTCGCCTCGCACGCCGTTGTGTGGTGATCCTCGAACAAAGTGAGTTGTCGGATGTAAATCAACGCCGGTTTCAGGCGGTGATGAAAGAGCTGAACTCGTTGTTGCAACTGGCCTGAGCGAGCGCAAACTGGCCTGAACCGGCATAAATTTGCTATAGTGCCGGCTTTTCGCGGTTTCTAAGCTTCGCGGTTTTTAAGCTTCGCACTTTCTCAGCAAAGGCTCACATCGATGTTAATGGTTGTATCTCCGGCAAAAGATTTAGATTATCAGACTCCCGCCCCCGCTGTTTTGGCGACGCAACCGACCTTGCTGGCACATAGCAGTGAATTGATCAAAGTTTGTCGCAAACTCAAGCCATTACAACTCTCTGAACTGATGCATATCAGCGACAAACTGGCGGGTTTGAATGCTGCCCGATTTACCGAATGGCAATTGCCCTTTACCGCTGAAAACGCCAAACCAGCGTTGTTTGCTTTTAACGGTGATGTGTATCAAGGCTTGGACGCCGCCACTTTAACTGCCGACCAGCTGCAGTATGCCCAGCAAAAACTGCGCATTTTAAGTGGCCTGTACGGTGTATTAAAACCATTAGATTTGATGCAACCGTATCGGCTGGAAATGGGTACTTCGCTTGCCAATAAACGCGGCCAGAACCTGTACCAGTTTTGGGGCGATATCGTCACCAACGAGCTTAATCAGCAGCTGGAGCAATTAAACGCGCCACTGCTGTTGGATTTAGCGTCGCAGGAATACTTTAAAGTGGTACGGCCAAAACTGCTGGCACGGCCGGTGGTGAAGGTGCAATTTCGCGATTTTAAAAACGGAGATTATAAAATTATCAGCTTTTTCGCCAAAAAAGCCCGCGGCTTGATGGCACGGTATGTCATCACTGAGCAGATCGATCAGCCATCAGGGCTGAAAGATTTTAACCTGGGTGGTTATCAGTTTAATGCCGCAGCATCATCAGATAGCGAACTGGTATTTTTGCGCCGTTTGGCGGATGCGTAACCAACAGCAGTAACCCAAAACTCCCAATCAAAACGCTTAATGCTTGCAGCCGCAAAATTGCGGCTGCGCTTTTACAGCCAGTTTTGCTAAAATACTGGCCTGACCTTCTCTGAGAATCCAGCATGAAATTTCCCGGCCGCCGTAAACTGAAGCACTATTTCCCGGTTTCCCAACCAAAACTACAACTCCCAAGCTTCGAAGTGCGGCCAGAACTGGACACTTATGTGGTGGGTTTAGATCAAACCATCGTTGATGTGATCGCCAATGTCTCGGACGAGTTTTTAGAAAAGTACAAGATTGGCAAGGGTTTATCTAACTTAGTTGAACACGGTAAGGCCGATCAGATTTATCAGGAACTGGTGCAAAACGGCGCTATTTCTGACCATTTCGCCGGTGGCACCATCGGCAATACCATTCACAACTATTCGGTGCTTGCTGACGATAAATCGGTGTTGCTGGGCGTGATGTCGGCCAGTATTGCGCTGGGTAGTCCGGCTTATCATTATTTATGTCACACCAGCTCGAAAGTCGATATGAACCATTTGCAAGGGGTGCACGGCGATGTTGGCCGTGGCATCACCATGATTACGCCGGACGGTGAACGGACTTTTGTGATTGATCCGGGTGAAATGGATGCGCTGACGCCGGCTTATATTCCGGAAGATATTATCGCCAAAGCAGCAGCGGTAGTGGTCAGTGCTTATCCACTGCGCGCCAGCGGCCAGCCGATCCAACAAGCGATGCAACGATTGCTGGAAGTGGCCAAAAAGCACGGGGTACCAGTGGTGATGAGCCTTGGCACCAAACATCTGGTGGAAGAACATCGTGAGCTGATTCTGGCCACGGTGCGTGAATATGTTGATGTGCTGGCGATGAACGAGCTGGAAGCTGAAGCTTTAACTGGTTTTGCTGACCCATTGCAGGCCGCTGAAGCCGTGCTGGAACTGACCGATATGGTGTTGGTGACGGCCGGTCCTGAAGGTTTGTATTTGTGTGGGTACACCGATGAACCAGGCAAACGCGAAACCACCAATCCGATTAAATCCGGCACCATCGCCGACTATAACCAATTTGAATTCAGCCGCCCGGTGCAAAAACAGCACTGCAAAAACCCAGTGAAAGTGTATTCGCATATCGACCCCTATTTAGGTGGGCCGGAGCGGATTAAAAATACCAATGGTGCTGGAGATGGCGCTTTAGCGGCCATTTTGCACGATATTGCCGCCAATTATTACCATCGGCATGCGCTGCCGCTGTCGAGTAAACATGAACTGCCGTATTTAGCTTATTCATCTTTTGCCCAAATTTGTAAATACGCCAACCGGGTCAGCTACGCCATTCTGGTGCAAAACGCGCCACGCTTGTCCCGCGGCTTGCCGGAAAAAGAAGATAGTTTAGAAGAAGCTTATTGGGAAAGGTAATTCTCTTCTTTATAATTAAATCAGATAGTTAAGTTAAAGCCCCCAAAGCCGCCTCTGTGCGGCTTTGTCTTGGTCGACAGAATATGCTGCTTGGACGCATCAATTTGTAAAGCGTGGTGCCGGTCTTTATAGTGTCGCGTTGAGTGTGGCGCGACGACTTTCGCACAATAAATTAACGAGATCCAATGAACGATATAACACCCCTAATGACTCATTTCTGTCGTTGTATGCTGGTGCTTGGCAGCCTGTGGTTTCATCCCAGTCAGGCCGCAGATATCCATATTCCAAAAGCCAGCGGCAGCATTGTGATCGATGCCGATTTATCTGAACCGGCCTGGCAACAAGCGACTGCCGTCGAGATTGTTTATGATACCTGGCCGGCTGAAAATACCCCGGCGCCAGTGAAAACCACCGCTTATGTGATGGAAGATGGCGAGTTTTTCTATATTTCGTTTATCGCTGAAGATCCGGACCCAACGCAAATCCGTGCGTTTTATCGTGACCGCGACAAAATCTGGGACGACGATAACGTCGGCCTCAAACTCGATACTTACAACGACAGCAAGCTGGCTTATCAGTTTTTTATCAATCCGTTTGGCGTACAGGCCGATGCGATTGAAAATGAAATCACCAAATCGGAAAGTGATGCCTGGGACGGGATTTGGCACAGTGCCGGTAAAGTCACCGCCACCGGTTATCAAGTGGAAGTGGCGATCCCACTGCGGATGCTGAATTTTAACGACCGGCTGGCGAGCCAAAAATGGAAGTTGGAGCTACTGCGGTTTTATCCGCGTGATGTGCGGCATCGGATCTCCAGCAATAAAATTGAACGAGCCAATCCGTGTTGGATTTGTCAAATGTCGGATGCGACCGGTTTTGCCGGTGCTAAACAAAGTAACCATTTTACCCTGGTGCCGTCAGTCGTGATGGGAGCGAGCCAGCAACGTGATGTCGCGGCTAATAGCAAAGGCGACTGGCAAACAGAGAATAATCTGGAACCGAGTCTGGATGTGAAATGGGGCATTACCCCGGATATCAGCTTTAACGCTACCTTAAACCCTGATTTTTCGCAGGTTGAAGCCGACGAAGCGCAGGTTTCGGTCAATGATACCTTTGCGTTGTTTTTTGACGAAAAGCGGACATTTTTCCTTGATAACGCCGACTACTTTTCGTCGCCATTAGATTTAGTTTATACCCGTAATGTGTCGTCGCCGGATGCCGGGGTGAAGCTGACCGGGCGTCATGAACAGCAGTCGTTTGCATTTTTTGCCGCCAACGATAAAACCACCACCTTTATTGTGCCGGGCAACATCAGCTCCGACATCGCCTTTTTGGATCAAAAAAGTGAAAACGCCGTGCTGCGGTATCGCAACGATTTAACGCCGGAATTATCGGTGGGCTGGATCAGCACCTTACGTCAATCTGATGATTATCATAACTTTGTGCATGGCCTGGACGCGAAATATCAGTGGAATGATCAAAACCGGTTGATAGCGCAGGTGTTGCATAGTGACAGTGAATATCCGGCAGCGCTCTCGGCACAGCTGGGTGGCGAAGCGGCGCTGCGGGCATCGGCTGACCGGATCAACGATGGTTCACAATATCTGGACTATCAACATGAAAACCGTGACTGGAGCTGGTACAGCCGTTATCAGGCGATGGGCGAGAATTTCCGTGCCGACATGGGCTATCAGCCACAAACCGATTTTACCAAACAAACGCACGGCGCGACCTATCAATGGTTTTCCGACAGCCCCTGGTGGAACCGGCTGCAACTCTGGAGTGACTGGGATATTACCCACAACACCGACGGCGAGCTGTTAGAAAAAGAAGCTGAGATGGAAGTGCAATTGTGGGGCGCTGCGCAATCTTATGGTTTTGTGGGTTTAACCAAGCGCGATCGCGTTGGCAGCCGTTTGGATGACGGCCGTCTCATCGTTGATGGCAATAGTCAGCTATTCACCGAACATACCTTCAGCGCCGGTGCCGAAATGCAGCCGTACTCCGGAGTATTTCTTGGATTTGAAGGTGAAACGGGGAAGAAACTCGACTTTCGCAACAACCGGCTCGGTGATGGTTTAGAACTGGCGCCTGAGCTGAAATGGAACGTCGACGCGCATATGCAAATTCAGGCGCGGCATATTTACCGGACGTTGGACGCGGATTCGGCGGAAGTATTTACCGCCAACCTGACGGACTTGCGGCTGAGCTATCAATTTTCGGTGCGCAGTTTTTTACGGCTGGCGCTGATTTATTCCGATATCGAGCAAAACCCGTTGAATAACACCGGCGAGGTCACCGAACGTTCGAAAACCCTGGGCTCGCAGCTGCTGTATTCCTATAAGCTCAACCCACAGACCTTATTCTTTGCTGGCTACAGCGACAATGCATTTAGCGACGACGAAGTTCAGGATCTCACCCGCGCTGAGCGGTCGGTGTTTATGAAGTTTAGTTACGCCTGGATGCTGTAAAAACGAAAAGGGGGCGGAGCTAATTGTTTGCAATTAGCTCCGCCCCCTTTTTCACCAATGATTTTGGATATTGAAGGGGAGTATTAACCGCGGGCTTTGGCCGCTTTTTTCAGGGCTTTTTTCTTAGCCACTGTCTTTGGCTTTTTGGTTTTGCCTGGCGCCTTGGCTTCTTTGTGTTTTGGCCGTAATTCTTCAATCACCCGGCGTTTGAGCGCTTGTTCGGTGTAACGTTCGACTTTGCCAACGATGCCGATGTCATGCGCTTCAACCAGTGAAATTGCGATGCCTTTTTTACCGGCACGACCAGTGCGGCCGATGCGGTGAATATAAATATCGGCGGTGCGTGGCATGTCGAAGTTAATCACATGGCTGATATCGTCGATATCCAGACCGCGGGCGGCAATGTCGGTGGCTAATAAAATCCGCACCTGACCGGCGCTAAAACGCGATACCGCAGTCATTCGTTTGTCTTGTGGCATTTCGCCTTGTAACCAGCAGGTTTTAATGCCAGCAGCTTCTAATTGCCCGGTTAACGTGGCCAAACGTTCGCGTGTTTTGATAAACACGATGACTTTGGTCATTTCCGGCTGTTTTAACAGGTGCAGCAACAACGCTAGTTTGTGTTCGCCATCGTCGGCTAAATGGATCCACTGGGTGATTTTACCCATTTCACGGCGCGGTGGTGCGGCTTCAAGTAACAGTGGCTCTTTTAGCGCACGGGTGGCAAAACGACTGATCGCAACACCTTCCAGCGTGGCGGAAATCAGCATGGTTTGGCGACGGCGTTTGGCTTCAACGATAATGCGGTCCATCTCGCCGACAAACCCCATGTCCAGCATGCGGTCGGCTTCATCTAAGATCAGCACTTCAACTTCGTCGGCCTGAAAACTTTCTTCATTCAGATATTCAATCAACCGGCCCGGTGTTGCCACCAGCAAGTCGTTGTTTTTCTCTAAGGTTTCTTTGTGGCTGCCGTAGTTAATACCGCCGGTGATCACACCAACATTCAGGCCGGTAAATTGGGTCAGCACTTTGATTTGTTCAAAAATCTGAAACGCCAGTTCGCGGGTTGGCGTCATGATCAACACCCGGGCAAACCCTGGATCACGGCGCGGGAAATCAATCAGGTATTGAATGGCTGGTAATAAAAATGCCAAAGTTTTACCAGTACCGGTCGGGGCGCTCGCCAGAATATCCCGACCTTCCATCGCCGGTGGGATCGCCAGTTGCTGAATGCTGGTTGGTTTGACAAAACCTGCAAAACTCAGCGCTTTGTTGACGTCGTCGTCAAACTGAAAATCGTTGAAGGAGGTTATTTCGGCTTGGCTGATTTCTTCAGTCACAGTCACAGTACCTTATCTCTTAAATAAACAAATTAACTTTAGTCGTGCCAGAACAGCTTTGCACCTTACAGGCTGACAAGCGCGCTGTAGATGCCTTACACTGCAGGCAATTGGCAGCAGCCCAATAAGCTACTGCGTGGTGATTTTTTCGGTCCCGGGCTGGTGATGAGCACAGGTTTTCGTTGTAAACAATTTTATGTTGATCACCGCGATTGTGCGATGAAAGTCAGCACCGATGCCTTGCTGTTAGGTGCCTGGACGCAGTTGCCTGCGGCCGGGGCTATCCTGGATATCGGTACTGGCAGCGGTATTCTGACGTTGATGCTGGCGCAGCGTTGCCAGCAGCAGGCTGCGATGATCCTCGACGCGATTGAACTGGACTCTTCAGCTGCTGCTGTTGCCGCAGAAAATTTCCGGCAAAGCCCTTGGAGCGCCAGGATCCGTCTGATCAAAGGCGACATTCTAACCTATCCGGCCAGTGCTGACCATCCGTCTGACCGGCGCTACCATCTCGTCATCAGTAATCCGCCATTTTTTGTCGATAGTCTCAAAGCCGCCGATCCAAAACGCAACCAGGCGCGGCACACCGATACCTTGTCTTTTGCCGATTTACTCAATGTTGCAGCTGATTTGCTAACGCCTGACGGTGTATTCAGTTTGGTGTTGCCAACCGCAGGCGCCGCGCAAATGATCATGCTGGCACAACAATCGGGCTGGGTGTTGTTGCGGCAATGTTGGGTGCAAAGTAAGGCAGGCAAACCGCCACTGCGCTGTTTATTTAGTTTAAGTCGTCGGTCGCCTTCGTCAGTGGATGAAAGGGTCAGCGAGCAGTTGCTGATCCATGCCTTTGACGGTAGTTATAGTGATGAGTACCGGGCGTTACTGCGTGATTTTTATCTGAAGTTTTAGCCGCAGCTGTGCAGGGCAATGTTTAACCGCACCTTTTAACCAAATACAGGGAATAGCACAATTCATGTCAAGTATGCCGTTAAGTCCAGAGCAATGGGTGCAGCTGAATTTACAGCAGCAAGGTCTCCATCAGCAAAGACGAGGCAAAGCCGCCACGCTCGCCACCATCGAGCAGCTTGGTTATGTGCAGATTGATTCGATTAATGTGGTCGAGCGGGCGCACCATCATGTGCTACAAAGCCGCATCGCCAATTATCAGCCGCAGTGGCTTGATGAGTTAATGGCCGAGCGCAAAATCTTTGAGTACTGGTCACATGCCGCGGCTTATCTGCCGATGCAGGATTTTCGCTTTAGTCTGTTTCGCAAACAACAATTGCAGCAAGGGAAAAAACACTGGTTTGCGCCTGATCATCAGATGATGCAGCTGGTGCGCCAACGGATCACGGCGGAAGGCCCGCTTAAAGCCAGTGATTTTACCGCGACCGCACAGAAAAACGGCCCCTGGTGGGACTGGCAACCGGCCAAACAAGCGCTGGAGCAGCTGTTTATGCAAGGCGAATTGATGGTACTTCGCCGCGAAAAGTTTCAAAAAGTGTTTGATTTAACCGAGCGGGTGTTGCCAGCCGGGCTGGATCTGCGGGTGCCTTCCTGCGAAGAATTTGTCGCCTATCTGATTGACCGTTACCTGCAAAGCCATGGTTGTGGCAGTAGTACACAAATCAGTTATTTACGCGCTGGATTAAAGCCAGAAGTGCAGCAGCAATTGCTGGAACGGCAAGCGGGTGGTGAACTGGGCAGTTTTATGCTGCAGGGCCAGCGGTATTTTTATCCGCAAAATTTGCCGGAACTAGCGCCGGTATCGCGCAAAGTGAGTTTGTTGAACCCCTTTGATAATTTAGTGATCCAGCGTCAACGTTTACAGCACTGGTTCGATTTTGATTATCAGATTGAAGTTTATGTACCAGCGGAAAAACGCAAAATTGGTTATTACAGTTTACCGATTTTGTATCGGCAACAATTGATAGGGCAGATGGACGTAAAAGCGGTGCGGGCCGAAAAAGTGTTATTGGTACAGCATTTGGTATTTAACGAAGGACTGATGTTAAACAAAACAACAGGGCTGAGCGATGGTTTACGTCAGGCACTCAGGCAGGCGTTGGCTGACTATGCGGCATTTAACGGTTGTGAGCAGTGGCAATTGGTTCGGGCTACGCCTGCTGTGGTGAATTGGCTGCAATCTTAATCAATAAAAAAGGCGCCGCAGCGCCTTTTTTTAACAAGCTAATTCTGACTTAGCTGGCGCTACGCGCTTTGATCGCTTCCAGAATTGGTGAAGCAGCAAAACCATTGCTGGCTGCCCACTCAGAGTCACCCATTTTGGCGACGAAGCTGCCTGGTAACTGTTTGATGATAAATTCAGCGGCATCAGCAGCGTTGTTTTTGATGGCAAACCGGATCATCGGCAGGCCGTCACAGCTCACACCGTCATAAACGTTTTTGATGCGGATACGGCTATCAGATAATGTTTTACGCAGGCTGTTTTTGTCGTTTGCAGCAATGTAAGCACAAATTGATTCAGCCACCTGATCATTGGCGCTGGCAGAAGTTGCGAAAAGTGGGGTTGCAAACACAGCAATCAGAGGTAAAAATTTCAATTTCATAGCCAGCTCCGGATCCTAAAGTTGTTTGTTACTTGAACAAAAATTTGGTCAGAAAAGGCAAGTCGAAGCAGAACACGCAGGCATATCAATAAGGATATGTTTTACATCGCTTTGAACGATGGTAGCTCGGCCGTCGTGGGTAAATGATTGATTTACCTGTAGACCCGAAGCTTTGCGTGTTCAGCTTTTCAGCTGACTTGCCCTTCAATGGTAGGCATTCTATGCAATGCTAATTTAGAGTGCAAGTGTTTTTTAACATTTGTGGTCTTTTTCTGCACAGCATGGTTTTAGTCGATAAAACCCCGCTGTTCGTCGTGCGATTAAATGTTTATTGCAGCTCGGTTATTTCTTCGACAATTTGATTTAGCCACAACGACAACCGCTGGTCAGTCTGGTCATACTGGTTTTCTTCATCCAGTGCCAAACCATAAAACCATTCCCCATCGTCAGTGACCGCTTTGGATTTGATAAATTCGTAGCCTTCAGTCGACCAGAAACCGATGCGCTGACAGGGTTGGTCACTGATAGCTTGGTGTAGCATGCCAATGGCATCGACAAACCATTCGGCATACCCCAACTGATCGCCCATACCGTAAATCGCCACTATTTTTCCAGACAGATCAACAGCAGCAATGTCATCCCAATGCGCTTCCCAATCTTCCTGCAGTTCGCCAAAATCCCAGGTCGAAATCCCCAGGATCAGCACGTCATATTCGACCATCGTCGCCAGAGGCTGCTGTTTCAGATTATGGAGTGTTACACTGCTGCCAGCCGGTAACGCCGGGTCCACCGCTAACAGGGCCTGAATTTTTTCGGCGGTCATTTCGGTATAACAAGTGGTTGAGCCATAAAACACGGCGATTTTTAACGACATAACAAACTCAGCAGCAGGCTTGATCGGATGGGCGGCAGTTTAGCAGAAGCATGCTGTGGCAGAAAGCGCCGTCCGGTTTGATCATGGCCGATTATCCGGGCGCTTTGGGTTGCAACGCACACTGGTGCAAGGGAACGAACAATGACACGTCTGACCGCAAAAGGCCGACCGAAGCAGGGCGCCGTGGTGCCACAGCTACCAGCAGCTGAAGCCGCGTTGATCCAGCAATATCTGGATCAACTGTGGCTGGAAAAAGGCGTCAGTGAACATACGTTGGCGGCTTATGGTACCGATTTACGGAAGTTTGCCTTTTTTCTGCAGCGTCATGAACGGCTGTTGTGCCAGGCCAGCGCTGATGTCCTGAATCAATACCTGGCGCACCGCCATGACGCCGGTATGCAGCCGCGTAGCACCGCCAGAACGCTCAGTAGTCTGCGTAATTTTTATCAGTGGCTGCACCAAAGCCACCAGATCAGCGACAATCCAATTGCTTCGTTACTCAATCCAAAAATCGGTTTGTCGTTACCCAAATCTTTATCGGAAGCAGACGTTGATGCCTTGTTATCAGCTCCGGATGTCAATGATTTAATTCAGTTTCGCGATAAAGTGATGCTGGAATTGTTATACGCTGCCGGTTTGCGGGTGAGCGAATTAGTGACGCTGACCATGCAACAGCTTAATCTACGGCAGGGTGTGATTCGGGTGACCGGAAAAGGCAGCAAAGAGCGGCTGGTGCCAATTGGTGAAGTCGCGGTAGAATGGCTACAACGTTATCTGGCGCAAGGTCGTGGTTTGTTGTTAAGCACCCAAAGTGATGTGCTGTTTCCAAGCCAACGTGGTACTCAGATGACCCGGCAAACCTTTTGGCACCGGATTAAATTTTATGCGCAGGTGGCGGCAATCTCGACGCCGTTGTCACCCCATACCTTAAGACACGCTTTTGCCACCCATTTATTGAATCATGGGGCCGATTTGCGGGTCGTACAGATGTTGCTCGGGCACAGTGATTTGTCGACAACGCAAATTTACACCCATATAGCGCAATTGCGCTTGCAACAGATCCATCAACAACATCATCCTCGTGGCTGATGGTTTTATATATACAGGAATTAAATGATGAAAAAAGTCGTAGCAGGTTTGATGCTGGCATTCGCAGCAGGTTCATTGGCTGCCGCAACCGTATCCGACGATCACGCTAAACTGAAAGCCGAATTGGCGCAGGTTGGCTTAAAAGTGAATTCAGTAGCCGATTCCGTCATTCCGGGTGTGCAGCAAGTATTAACCGACAAAGGTTTGTTTTTCGCGGCCAATCAGGGACAGTTTCTGATTGAAGGCAACATTTACGATTTAACCAACAAGCAACTGGTCAACGATAAAATCCTGCAGGAAGTTCGCAAGTCAGGGATTAAGGCGATGCAAAGTTCGGTGATCGAATACAAAGCCAAAGATGAAAAGCACGTTATTACGGTATTCACGGATACCAGCTGCGGTTATTGCCGCAAGTTACACACTGAAATTCAAACCTATTTAGATCAAGGCATTACCGTGCGTTATCTGGCGTTCCCGCGCGGTGGTGTTTCCAGTGAGACTTACACTGAATTGCAATCCATCTGGTGTGCGAAAAACCCGCAACAGGCGATGAATACAGCCAAAGCCGGTGACAAAGTGACCATTGCCCAATGTAAAAACACTGTGGCCGATCAATATAATCTTGGTCAGAGTTTTGGCATCAGCGGCACCCCGGCCATCGTACTGGCCGACGGGACCTTAATTCCGGGATATCAGCCTGCTGCGGCGTTGGTTGCGACTTTAAATGCTCGTTAATGGCGCAGCGACATGACCTTTCGGCTAAAACAACTCCAGCAAAGGACGGTGCAAAGTAGCGCCGCTTTTGCGTTACCGGTGCATCCGGTGTTGCAACGTGTTTATGCCCATCGTGGGATTGGCTTGCCGGAAGAGTTGCAACGCTCCGCCGCTAACTTACTGCCATTTACGGCGCTCAAAGGCATCAATGATGCGGTGGCGTTGTTAACCCAGGCGCTTGATCAACAACAACAAATTGTGATTGTCGGCGACTTTGATGCCGATGGCGCCACCAGTACCGCCGTGTTATTAGCCGGGCTGAAAGCCTTTGGCTTTAAACATCTGGAATATCTGGTCCCCAACCGTTTTGCCTTTGGTTATGGCCTGTCGCCCCAAATGGCCGAACTGGCCGTGGCGCAAGGTGCGGAGCTCATCATCACCGTCGACAACGGTATTTCGGCGATTGAAGGTGTGGCGCTGGCCAAAAAAGCCGGCGTGAAAGTACTGGTCACTGACCACCATCTGGCCGGCAACGAACTACCGGCGGCTGACGCCATCGTCAATCCAAATCAGCCAGGCTGTGAATTCCCAAGTAAAGCCTTGGCCGGTGTTGGTGTAGCGTTTTATCTGTTGCTGGCGCTACGCTCTGCTCTGCGCGAACGCGGAGATTTTGCAACTATAGCCGAGCCAAACCTGGCCGAACTATTGGATTTAGTTGCACTTGGCACTGTGGCCGACGTCGTCCCGCTGGACAGCAACAATCGTATTTTGGTGCATCAGGGCTTGCAGCGTATTCGCGCTGGCAAAGTACGGCCAGGTATTCAGGCCCTGATCGACGTTGCCAATCGCAAAGCGGAAAAACTGACCGCCAGCGATTTTGGTTTTTCACTGGCGCCGAGGCTCAATGCGGCCGGCAGGCTGGATGATATGTCGATTGGCATTTCTTGTTTGCTGGCGCCGGATATCAATGTTGCCCGCCGCTTAGCGGCTGAGCTGGATAGCTTAAACGTCGAACGGCGCGAAATTGAACAAGGGATGCAAGCCGAAGCTTTAGCTTTTTTGCAAAAATTATCTTTTACCCAAGATCAGCTACCCGATTGTTTGTGTCTATACCAGGCCGACTGGCATCAGGGGGTGATTGGTATTCTGGCAGGGCGCGTCAAAGAGTTGTATCACCGACCGGTGATTGCTTTCGCCCAGGGTGATGAAGGTGAATTAAAAGGTTCGGCGCGATCCATTCACGGCGTGCATATCCGTGATTTACTGGAAGAAATTTCCAGTCAGTATCCAGGACTGATTAAAAAATTTGGTGGCCATGCGATGGCGGCGGGTTTGACCATTGCCGAAGATCGGCTGGAAACTTTCCAGTTGGCGCTGAATTTTATCGCTAAAAAATATCTGACCCCTGAGCTGCTGACTGCGGTAATTTACACCGATGGCGAGCTGGCGAGCAGTGATCTGACGGTAGCAATGGCCGGCATCCTGCAACAAGCCGGGCCTTGGGGGCAATCGTTCCCGGAGCCGGTATTTGAAGGTCGTTTTAAGTTAGTGCAACAACGGATGCTGGCGGATAAACATCTGAAAATGATGTTACAGGCCAGCGATGGCACATTGGTGGATGCGATTTGGTTTAATGCCGACAATAAAACCTGGCCCAATGCCAATGTGCAGCAAGTGCAGCTGGCGTATCAGCTCGATATCAATGATTTTCGTGATCAGCAAAACCTGCAATTGTTGGTCCGGCAGATGACGGCCCTCTAGTTGGCCCGGTGACAAAGCAGCAGCGTCTGGTCGTTGCCGCTTTGTTCCTGGCATGAGGTTGGGCTTGCTGTGTATCTGGCCTCCTGCTACACCTAATAACCCAATCCGCAAAACCGCAGAGTTAACGTTTCTCATGACGCAACCGTCATCGGCATCTTCTGGCAACACCACTGCTGCGCCTCGCCAAGGTCGGCAATTACTGGCGCTACAAACGAAAATTCTTGCATCCCCGTTGTTGTTCGCCAGTGATACCCAACAAGCCTGGCGTTTTTTGACCGAACAAATCAGCCATGCGCTGTATGCTGACCGGGTCAGCGTGTGGTTGTTTAGTGCGGTCGATGTGCTGCAGTGCATTGATTTATTTGAATATAAAAACAAATCACATCTGAATGGCGTTTGTTTGCAGCGCAGTCATTATCCAAAGTATTTTCAAGCGCTGTCCGAGGATGTTCTGATCGCCGCTTTTGATGCCGCTACGCATCCCGCCACAGCGGAGTTTAACGATGGTTATCTGCAATCGGCCGGTATTTGTTCGATGCTGGATGCGGTGATCCAATCGGAACAAGGGTTGTGCGGGGTTATTTGTATCGAGCAGGTCAGTACGCCACGGCAGTGGAGCATTGATGAGCAGCATTTTGTTACGGCAATGGCATCGGTGGCCAGTACCGTGCACACCTTTAGCCAGCATCTGGCGTTGCAACGGGATTATCAGCTGTTACTGGAGCGGCAGGAAATGGCCAGCCGTCATGCCCGGATTGGTTTTTGGGAAGCCAATATGGGAAGCGATGAACTTTGGTGGTCGCCAATGGTGTACGAAATTTTTGGCGTCTCTGCAGCCAATTTTTCGCCGAGCAGAACTCTATTTTATCAACAGCTCCATCCGGAAGACCGGGCTCTGGTCAGGCAAAGTGAAGCGCTGGCAGAAGCAGGCGGTGAGCACAATGTGATGCACCGGATTGTGTTGCCCGATGGCAGTATCCGCTGGGTTCATGAAGTGGCGAAATGGACCACTTCGGTAGGTGATTCCGCCGCCAGATTGATCGGTTCAGTGCAGGATGTGACGGCGCAACAACAACTGCGCTGCGAGTTACAGCAGTTTTTCACTTTATCGCGTGATGTACTGTGTATCGCCAACGATCAAAATTATTTCGAACGGGTGAATGCGGCGTTTTGCCGGATCACCGGCTACAGCGAAGCCGAGTTACTAAGCCGGCCTTTTACCCAATTTATTCATCCGGCCGATTTAGAACCAACTGAAGATGTGGTCACTGAAATGCAGCAAGGTCAGGCCGCTTCAGGATTTATCAATCGTTACCGGCACAAAGACGGCCATTATCTGACGTTGCAATGGTCGTCGATCCGCGATCCGGCCACTAGCAAAGTGTATGCCTCAGCGCAGGATATTACCGAACGACAGCAGCTGGAGCAGTTAAAACGGGAATTTGTGTCGACCGTCAGCCATGAACTACGTACCCCGTTAACCTCAATCAGTGGTGCGCTGGGATTGGTGTCGTCCGGTGTGTTAGGCGAATTACCGACGCAGGTGCAGCACATGCTGCAGCTGGCGAATAACAATTGTCAGCGGCTTACCAGTCTTATCAACGACTTACTCGATATCGAAAAGTTGTCGGCGGGCATGATGCAGTTTGAATTGCAGTCGGAGCCGCTGTTGGCGCTGGTCGAACAATGCGTCGCCGACAATCTCCATTATGGGCACCAGCGCGCGGTCACCTTGCAACTGTCGGCGGACGCCGGCGCTGAGTTGTGGCACGTTCAAATTGATAAATTACGTTTTGCCCAGATCATGGCGAATTTAATTTCTAATGCGGTGAAGTTTTCCCCGCCACAAAGTACGGTACAAATTCTGTTGCAGCGCCAACAGCAACGGCTGAAAATTATGGTGCAGGATCAAGGTCCGGGAATTCCTGATGAGTTTAAACCGCTTATTTTTCAGAGGTTTTCGCAGGCCGACAGCAGTGACGCCAGGCAAAAAGGCGGCACCGGGCTGGGGCTGGCATTGTCAAAACAACTGACCGAATCGATGCAGGGCAGCATTGGTTTTGATTCGGTGCCAGGGCAAGGCGCTTGTTTTTATGTGCAATTTCCGTTGTTGTCTTAACGAGCTACCGCAACGCGATAAATTTCATCGGCGATCCGGACGTCTACCGGCAGGAAAAGGCTGCACCTGCTGCTGAAATTTTGCTACAATTGCCGCCTTATTTTTAAGGCGCCATTAAAAATCATGTTTGAAGTCAATCCAGTTTATAACAGTATCAAAGACTTAGCTGAACGCACTAATGTGCTTCGGGGGTATCTTTGACTACGATGCCAAGAAAGAAAAGTTAGAAGAAGTTTCCCGCGAGCTCGAAGACTCCAATGTCTGGAACAATCCGGAAAAAGCCCAGGCCTTAGGCAAGGAGCGTTCGGCGCTGGAGCAAATCGTTAATACCATCGATAAACTGGATCAAGGCCTCGAAGATGTGGCCGGTTTGGTTGAACTCGCCGTTGAAGCCGAAGACGAAGATACCTTTGTTGAAGCGCAAACCGAACTCGCTGATTTAGAAGCACAACTGGCTAAACTGGAATTCCGCCGGATGTTTTCCGGCCAAAGCGATCCAAGCGATTGTTACCTGGATATTCAGTCCGGCTCCGGCGGTACTGAAGCGCAGGACTGGGCCAGCATGCTGATGCGGATGTACCTGCGTTGGGGTGATGCCAAAGGCTTTAAACCTGAACTATACGAAGTCACTGACGGCGACGTCGCCGGTATCAAAGGTTGTACCATCAAATTTACCGGTGAATATGCTTACGGCTGGTTACGCACTGAAACCGGCGTCCACCGCTTAGTGCGCAAAAGCCCGTTTGACTCGGGTAACCGCCGCCACACATCTTTCGCGTCAGTGTTTGTCTCCCCTGAAGTGGACGACGATATCGAAATTGATATCAATCCTGCCGATTTACGGATTGATACCTATCGCGCATCAGGCGCCGGTGGTCAGCACGTGAACAGAACCGACTCTGCGGTACGGATCACTCACTTACCGACCAATATTGTGGTGCAGTGTCAGAACGACCGCTCGCAGCATAAAAACCGCGACAATGCTTATAAGCAACTGCGCGCCAAGCTGTATGAGTTTGAATTACAAAAACAAAACGCCGAAAAACAAGCGCTGGAAGATACCAAGTCGGATATCGGCTGGGGCAGTCAAATCCGCTCTTATGTGCTGGATGACTCGCGGATCAAAGATTTGCGCACCGGCGTGGAAACCCGCAATACCCAGTCGGTATTGGACGGTGACCTCGACAAATTTATTGAAGCCAGCTTAAAAGCCGGTTTGTAATTTTCGCTTAAAATCAGGAACTTATTATGTCAGAACAGAATACTCCTCTTGAAGAACACCAGGACGTCAATAAACTGATTGCTGAGCGTAAACATAAGCTGGCTGGGTTGCGTGAACTTGGCAATGCCTTTCCAAATGACTTTCGCCGTGATGCCATTTCGGATCAGATCCATGCAGAGTATGAGCATCTGACCAAAGAAGAACTGGAAGAGAAAAAAGTCCGGGTGACTGTGGCTGGCCGGATGATGCTGCGTCGCATTATGGGTAAAGCCAGTTTCACCACCATTCAGGATGTTGGCGGCAAATTGCAGTTGTACGTGGCGCGCGATAGCCTGCCGGAAAACGTCTACAACGAAGGTTTTAAAAAGTGGGACTTAGGCGATATCGTTGGTGGTAGCGGTACCCTGTTTAAAACCCAGACTGGTGAGTTAACAGTATGGTTAGACGAAATCCGTTTACTGACCAAAGCCTTACGGCCACTGCCGGACAAGTTCCACGGTTTAACCGATCAGGAAGCTTGTTATCGTCAGCGTTATTTAGATTTAATCGTCAACGACGAGTCGCGCAAAACCTTTTTAATCCGTTCCAAAACCGTGGCTTATATTCGCCAGTTTTTTAACAGCAAAGGCTTTTTAGAAGTCGAAACCCCAATGCTGCAAAGTATTCCGGGTGGCGCTTCGGCCCGTCCGTTTGAAACGCACCACAATGCGCTGGATATGCAAATGTTCCTGCGTATTGCGCCAGAGCTGTACTTAAAGCGGCTGGTGGTTGGTGGGTTTGAAAAAGTGTTTGAGCTGAACCGTAACTTCCGTAATGAAGGTGTTTCAACCCGTCACAACCCAGAATTTACCATGCTGGAATTCTATTGGGCTTATGCCGATTACAACGACCTGATGGACTTAACTGAAGAGTTATTCCGCGGTCTGGCGTTGTCGGTGTTGGGTACAACCGAAGTGCCGTATCAGGGTCATACCTTTGATTTTGGCCAGCCGTTTGCGCGGATGTCAGTGACGGAATCAATTCTGCACTACAACCCGGAAGTGAAGATTGAGCAATTAACCACGCGCGAAGCAGTGGCGGCATTTGCTAAATCGCTTGGCATTGAAGTCAAAGCCAACTATGGCCACGGCCGTATTCTGATGGAAGTGTTTGACGAATTGGTCGAAACCAAGCTGTTACAACCCACTTTTATCACTGAATACCCGGCTGAGATTTCGCCATTGGCCCGTCGTAACGACCACAATCCGGAAATCACTGACCGCTTTGAATTTTTCATCGGCGGCCGTGAATTAGGCAATGGTTTTAGCGAGTTAAATGACGCTGAAGATCAAGCTGCACGCTTCCATGAGCAAGTAGCCCAAAAAGCCGCTGGTGATGATGAAGCGATGTTCTATGACGAAGATTACGTCACTGCACTGGAACACGGTTTACCACCAACCGCAGGCCAGGGTATTGGGATTGATCGCCTGGTGATGTTACTGGCTAACGCGCCAAGCATCCGCGACGTGATTTTGTTCCCGCATATGCGTCATACCGATAAACAGGGTAGCTAATTGTTGTTGATGTGGTTAGTGGCGTTATTCGGCGTATTACCGCTGACGCGGTGAGTAGCGTCATTCGGCGTACCTGACGCGGTGAGTAGCGCCCTACGGAACCTCTTAATTTTAAGGGGAAAAGTAGGGCGGACTCACCGGAGGTAGTCCGCCATCAAGCCGAGTAGCGTCAACTCATCGTCCGGCGTACCTGTCGCGATGAGTGATGCCCTACGGTCGATCTTGGTTTTGTTTCTAATTCAGATATTTAGCTGACATCAATCCCGTTTATTTTCCCGCTTCACTGGCTAATACCGGTTTTCCCCTGCTATACCTTTAGTCTGCTGTTCTGTTGTCACTTCCTTCCGGAGAAAATTGATGCTGCGACATCCCGCCACTGTCCTTTTTGCATTTTGTTCTCTGATTTCAGTACATTGCCAGGCTGATGTCAGCTCAACCGTCACTTACACTTCGAATTATTTGTTTAACGGTATTACTTTAACCGACCACGACCCGGCGCTGCAGCCCAGTCTGGATTGGAGTAGTGGCGATGGCTGGTATGCCGGGCTTTGGGCGTCGAATATTAAGTTTTCACCCGGTACCGATCTCGAATTTGACGCCACTGTTGGTTACTGGCACCAGCTTAATGACGACTGGCTGATTGATGTCGGTGTGGCGCAATACACCTACCATGGCGACAGCAACGCCAATAGTGAGGCGTTTAATTTCCCCGAAGCGTACGTCAAGTTGACTTATCACAATACTAAACTTGGTTATTGGTACGCGTCCGACTATTTTGGTGCTGGCGGTGGTCATTATATCGTGGCGTTATTTCATACCATTCCGCTACATGAAAACGGCAGTTTATTGCTGACTGCCGATCGCTCAACCTCGACCCAAACGGACAAATTCCTGCGTGATACCGACGGCACTTACCATCATTGGCGGATTGCTTATCTGGTCAGTGGCTTGGGTTTTAACTGGACTTTGGCCTTTGATGATACCGATTATTCGTTGCCATTTTATGGTGATGCCAAAATATCGTTATCAGTGGCGCGGACTTTTCAGTTCTGAATATTCATAAAAATTAATGACGTATAGGCAGGTATTTTGATGCAATTAAGCTCTCTGCGATTTAAGTTAACCTTTGGCGTGGCACTGTTTGTTGCCATTAGTATCAGTGTGATGACTGGCGTTGGCTGGTATTCGATGAGTCGCAATAACGATTCCGCCACCACCGCACTCAGTAAGTCGATGCAGCAACAAGCCGAGCAAACCTTAAACGAAGCTGCGGCGGCGATCGCCTTTGAAACAGAAGCGCTGATCAACCGAAACTTTGACCTCGCCAAATACTTCTCGGCCGTGCTGAGTGCCACCGCCCATGGCAGCAAACAACCGCCGTACAGTCGCGAGCAAGTGCAGCAAATGGCCGGTGAACTGTTAAGTGCCAACAGTGGCATCAGCTCGTTGTTTGGTCAGTTTGAGCCGAATGGTTATGACAATGCCGACAGCAATTTTTCGCTGGCGCAGTCGCACAGTTCCAAAACCGGCAGCATGGAAGTTTATTGGGTGCGCGAAAACGGTGGCGTGAAATTTGTGCAGGTACCGGATCCGGCGGTGAAGTATGCCGATAAAAAAAATCAGCATGGCATCCGTGAAGCGGAGTGGTATTTATGCAGCCGCGATCAGAAAAAACCTTGTTTGATGGAACCCTATTTATGGGAAATAACACCAGGCAATTCAGTGCTGTTGACGTCCTTGGTCTATCCGGTGCTGGCAGCAGGCGAATTTCGAGGTGTCTCTGGGGTCGATATGAATCTGCCAGTACTGCAAACCTTGTTACAGAAACAAGCCGAGCATCTTTACGATGGCAAAGCGCGGATTTACCTGGTCAGTAAATTTGGTTTGCTGCTGGCCAGTAACAGTTTTCCGGACAAACTTGGCCAGCCGCTGCCTGATTTGGATCGCGACTTCAGCCGCCATCTGGCCGACCATCAGGCGCAGTTATCGACCTATCAGCAGGATTTTGTGATCAGCCGCAAATTAAGTGTTGAAGCTGCCAACGCCGACTGGCAAGTGGTGATTGCGGTGCCCAAAGAGGTTGCGCTGAGCGTGGCGAATCAGCTGTCGGCGCAGTTGTCTGAAGATGCAGCGGCGACCACAGCGCAGATGATTATCTTGGGCTTAGTGCTGCTGGCAGGTTTTGTGTTGCTGACCGCGGTTTGGTTAAAATCAGCAACGCAGCCGATTGTTGATATGAGCCAGTTGATGAAAGAACTGGCGGGATCAGAAGGCGATTTAACCCGGCAATTGGCCAGCAGTCGCGACCAGGAATTACGGGATATGGCGGAAGGTTTTAATGCCTTTACCGCCAAACTGCGGCAAATGATCCTGGCGCTGAAACAAAACTCCGGTCAGTTACAGCAACAATGTCAGCAGTTGGTTGGCGTCAGCGGCCAGACTAATCAGGCCACCAATTTACAGGCGGCTGAAGTACAGAATGTCGCTTCTGCCATGCACCAGATGACTGCAACAGCCCATGAAGTCGCCAGTTTAGCCGGTCGTACCGCTGAGGGCGCGCAGAGCTCATTAGCCGCTTTAACCGCTGCTAATCAGCTGTTTCAAAATACGGTCGGCGCTTTTAAAAATGTCGCTGGTGAATTTGAACAAACCCGACAGGCGGTGCAAACCGTGTCCAACAGCAGTCAACAAATTAACGGCATTATCGAAACCATTCAGGCGATTGCCGAGCAAACCAATCTGCTGGCACTGAACGCCGCAATTGAAGCCGCAAGGGCCGGCGAGCAAGGCCGTGGTTTTGCGGTAGTCGCCGATGAAGTGCGATCTTTAGCGGCGCGTACGCACAGCTCGACTGATGAAATTAAAAATCTTATTCATGGCTTGCAACAACAAGTGGCGAATACCGTCAGTCAAATCACTGCCAATACCAACAAAGTCAGCACCACCCTGGTGGAAGCCGAAAGTTCCTATACCCAGCTGTCAGCAGCTACCGCCGGTATTTCAACCATCGCCGACAACGCCTTTCAGGTGGCTGCAGCGGCAGAAGAGCAAAATCAGGTCAGCGAAGAAATTAACCGCAACATTACCGCCATTGATGATGCGACCCGTGATTTGAATCAGCTGTCCGGCACGAATTTGAATATCAGCCAGGCGATCGAACAGATCACCACCGAAATTGACAATCAACTGGCGAAATTGCGCAGCTAAAATTGGTGATTTACGCCAGCTATTACAGTATTCACCAGGCTGGCGCCAATGATGCAAGCCAAAAAAGGAGGCCATCTGGCAACATGAGACGGGTGCAGCTGGTGTGGCGAAGGTCAATATTGATAGTACTGCTTGGGCTGAGTAGCACCATGAGTCTGGCTGCGCCCGATCAACTTTCTAAACACAGTACGTCCGCGAACAAAGGCGCTGCGACCGGGGAAATAATGCGGCTTACCAGTCTCGACTGGGCGCCTTATACCGGCGCTGGGTTGCCCGAAGGTGGCGAAACCACCGATCTGCTGCGACAGGTGTTTGCCGAAATTGGCTACCAGCTGCAGGTCGATTTTTTGCCCTGGACTAATGCGGTCAATCAGGTGGTCAGCGGGGTGAACGGGCATCTGGCTTATTATCCGGAATATCCGCTGCAAGACCCGAAGTTATTATTATCCGGTGCTATTGGCTACAGCGAGCTTGGTTTGGTCGAGTCAGTGGAAAAACCTCTGCTACTGACCAACTTTCTGGCGCTGGCCAACTACCGCTTTGGCGTGGTGCAGGATTATCTGAACATGACCGAGCTCGACCGGTTAATTGCGGCGAATACATTGCGACCGAAAATAAACAGCACCGATAAAGACAATGTATTACAGGTGGCGCGTGGTGAGCTGGATGCGGCGGTTATCGACAAACGGGTGCTGCAGTATCTGCTGAAGTATGACGCCGATGTGAAAGCCGCTGCCGCGGGTAAGGTGCAATTTAGTCAAAGCCTGCGTGAGCATAAAAGTCTGCACCTGGTGTTTTTAGCCAATCCAAAAAACCGCAAGTTAATTCAAAAATTTAATCAACAATTGCAACGCCACAAGACTCAGTTTTTACCCTCTGCAAAAGCCACTAAATCGCCCTGATTGTTACTTGTCTGAGCGGAGACCGCCATTACGCGCCGCGATGTTTTGATTTTCCCCTTTATCCACACTTGGTAATTTTTCGATGAACCCTGCTGACAGCAACCTGAAGTCATGTGTTATTTTTCCCCACAAATGAAAATCATTTGCATATGCGAATGGTTATCGATAAGATCCGCCGCGATTTTCATCGTCTCCCGACCAGACAAACCGGCGTCCTGTATTGACGTCAACTTATTCAAGGAAAAGGCAACATGGCGTTTATTCAGGCGAAAAAACATTCTATGACCAAGACTGCACTGGCTTCGGCGTTACTGCTGGCCATTCCGGCAATGTCGATGGCAGCACAAAGCAATGACACCACCAAAGCCGGTAAGCTGGCTGAAGTTGAAGTAAAGGCCGATAGCATCGAGCCTGAATTTATCGCCAAAAAAGCCAGTTCGCCAAAACAGACTCAGGCGCTGGTGGATACCCCACAAACCATCGTGGTGGTTAAAAAAGAACTGTTCCAACAACAGGCTGCCGTCAGCTTAAGCGACACTTTGCGTAACACACCGGGCATCACCATGCTGATGGGTGAAAACGGTAATACCGCGACCGGCGATTCCATTTTTATGCGTGGTTTTGATACGCAGGGCAGCATCTATGTCGATAGCATCCGCGATTTAGGGACCATCAGCCGCGATGTGTTTAACACCGATATGGTTGAAATCGCCAAAGGCCCGGCTGGCGTTGATAACGGCCGCAGCAGCTCGTCTGGTTATGTCAACATGGGTACAAAAATGGCTAGTCTGGAAGATTCCAGCACCGGTACTGCGACTATTGGCTCTGGCTCACATAAACGGGTGACTGCCGACGTCAACCGTAGTCTGGCGATCGAAAACGCCGCCATTCGGGTGAACGTAATGCGTCAGGACAGCGGTGTGCCAAACCGTGATGTGGTTGAAAACAACAGCACCGGTCTGGCCGCTTCACTGGCTTTTGGCATCAACACCCAAACCCGTACTGTGTTAAACCTGTTACATATGCAACAAGATAATATTCAGGATGGCGGTTTACCTACAGTTGGCGAGGAAGGTTTTTACAGCAGCACTTATGCTGCCGCTTTCCCACAAGGCGGTGGTCCGGCTTTAACCGCGGTGGATCGCAGCAATTTTTATGGTTCAGCTGCCGATTATGACCATGTGCTGGCGGATATGCTGACACTACGTGTAGAACACGATTTCACTGAAAACGTGACCTTAACCAACACCTCACGTTATGGCGTGGCGACACAGGATTATGTGTTAACCGGTGTCAACGCGCTGGCTTTCCCGGCTGCGACCAAAAATGATCCTGCGACCTGGACGGTTGCCCGTTCACGTCAGGGCAAAGATCAGAAAAACCAGATTTTAATTAACCAAACGAATCTGAAGGCAAGCTTCAACGTCGGTGGTCTGCAGCACACTGTGGCTTCCGGCGTTGAGTTCAGTTACGAAAGTCAGCTGAATTACACCAAAGGTATGCCAACCGGGGTGACGCAGGTTGCTGCGAATTTGTATAACCCATCGACTGCCGATGTGTTTGCTCCGGTGGTGTTAACTGGCGCCAAAGCTGAAGGTTCGACCGATACCGCTGCCATTTATGCGATGGATACCATTGATTTGAATGCACAATGGCAATTAACCGCGGGCGTTCGGGCCGAGCATTACAATACCACCACCGATAACATTACCCTGCAGGCTGTTGCTACACCGCAAACGGTACCGGTCGGCACCAAAATTGGTAGCCATGAACAGGCTTCTGACAACCTGTTAAGCTACAAAATTGGCACTAACTACAAACCGAACAAAGATGGTTCGGTGTATTTAAGTTACGCGACATCCCAATTACCACCAGGTGGCACCAGCTTCCAGCTCAGCAGTTCTGCTACCAACCAGAATAACCCGGCATTGGAACCGCAAAAAGGCAGCAATCTGGAACTTGGCACCAAGTGGAATTTGCGCAACGAAAAACTGTTTGCGACCGCCGCAGTCTTTAAAAGCGTCAATAAAAACGAGCTGGTGCGCGACGACGTCAATACTTATGTGCCTATCGGTGAAAAAACCGTCAAAGGTGTGGAGCTGGGGTTAGTTGGCATGCCGCTTGATAGCCTGGAACTGAGTGCTGGTCTGGCGTTGTTGGATCCAAAAATCACCCGTGGCGCCCGGTTTGCGACGTCACCGACTGATGGCGCCGTGATCCAGTGGACACCAAAAACGACCTTCACGCTGTGGAGTACTTACCGTCAGCATAATTTCAGCATCGGTGGTGGTGTCCGTTACATGGATTCGGTCGCTCGCTCTAATACCACCAACCTGAATCCTGCTACCAGTTCAGTGCTGCAAGTACCTGATTATTGGGTGGTTGACGCGATGGCATCTTATGCGGTGACGCCGGAAGTGACAGTGCAATTTAACCTGTATAACCTGTTGGATGAAGAATATATTGGCAGTCTGAACAATGGCGGCTCACGTTTCCATCAGGGCACCCCACGCTCGGCCAAACTGGGTGTGAATGTTGCGTTCTAAGGAGTGGATGTAAATCTAGCGCGCTAAGCGCCGGACTGTGGGGTTTTACGCCTCAGCGTTCGCAGTGCCGGGATCAGGGAAAACCTTGATCCCGGCTTTTTGGTTTCTGTGTATTTGAACATCCTCGACATGCTCTACATTGGCGATAGGTGGTTGTACTTGTGCTTCTTTCGAATAAAAAGGCCGATCTTTTATGATGTTACAAATTCCGGAATTTCTGAGCAAAGCCGAAGTCAGTCAGATGCGCCAATTGCTGGCGGCGGGCGAATGGGGCGATGGCCGGGCGACGGTCGGGCCACAAGGTGCGCAAGTGAAGCAAAATCGTCAGCTGCCGGTCGATAGTCCGTTGGCACGCCAGCTTGGCGAATATATTCTGCAAAAGCTCTATCAACATCCACAGTTTTTAGCGGTTGCGCTGCCATATCGCACCGTACCGCCGCTGTTTAACAGTTATAGCGGCGGGGAGCATTATGGTTTGCACGTCGATGGCGCGATCCGGATTTTACCCGGCAGCACCTTAAGTTTGCGCACTGATGTCTCGTCAACCTTGTTTCTGACTGAGCCTGACGATTATGACGGCGGTGAGTTACAGGTGCTGGACACTTATGGCGCACACGAAGTGAAACTTCCGGCCGGTGATTTAATTGTCTATCCATCAAGCAGCCTGCACCAAGTGAAACCTGTGACACGCGGCGAGCGGGTTTGCAGCTTTTTCTGGACCCAGAGTATGGTGAAAGACGATCAACAACGTGCGATGTTATTTGAACTGGATCGCACTATTCAAGCGCTGCGCCAGCAAGTCGGCGACAGCACCGAAGTGCTCAGCCTGACCGGCCACTATCACAATCTGTTGCGACAATGGGCACAGTTGTAAAATATGGGGGCTGAGTTAACATTACGCTAGAGTTTTACCTTGTCGCCTTCATTAAGGATCAACAGCGGCACCAGGCCTTGTGGTTGACCTTGTAGGCGCTGCTGCATCGTGAGCAATCGCTGAAGCGGAGCATGGCTGCTGTGATCGCCCATTTTCCAGCTAGCGTTGCCATACCCCCAGGGGATCATCACTTTACAGCCCAAATCTACGGCCGCACTGAGCGCATCTTCGGGTGTGTTGTGGACATACCGATACCAGTCGCCATCGGTGTCGTGATGGTAAGACGCGATGGGTAACAAACAGATATCGATGTCGCCATATTTCTGTTGGATATCGGCAAAGTGTTGCGAATAACCGGTATCTCCGGCGAAAAATAACTTTTTACCGTTGAATTCCAGCAGCCAGCCATTCCAGGAACTGTCACCGAAATCTTCATATAAAAACGGCACCCAGATGCGGTTACTGAAGTGATGTGCCGGCAGCGCATGCACTTTTAACGCGCCAAGTTGCATTTGGCTATACCAGGCCATTTCGGTGATCTGCAGCTGTTGTTGTGGCAAATGCTCTGCCACTGCCAGCGGCACCAGATAGTGCGGCTTGGCACCTAAGCGTCTGATATCTGATTTATTTAAATGATCGTAATGAATATGCGAATACAACACCGCGTCAGTGGCGGCCAGCTCTTGCTCTGATAAAGCTGCTGGCAGCTGCCGGTTAAAACCTTCACTCAGCCAAAACGCCCAGTTCACCGGCCAATCAAATTGCTCTAAAACAGGATCCAGCAATAACTGCTGGCCATCGCGGGTCTGAATTTGAAAACTGGCGTGGCCAAGCCACCTTAGGGTAAAACCGGTATCAAGTTCCGGCCATTGTTGCGGCCCGGTATAACGGCATTGTTCGGCCGGAGCATCGGTCTTACAAGACAAGGTTGCCTGCGGTAAATAACAATCCTGCTGACAAGTAAGCGGATAGCTTTTTTCACCCGGATAGAGATTTTTAAAGCGGCCATCGGCAGTCAGTGGTTGTTGCACAGTTGATAAGGTATTGACGGTATTTGTTTGGCTGCAACCAGTTAGCCACAAGCTACCAACGACCAGCATCATTAGACTGCGCCGGGGAAGAGTCTTCCCAATATGCAGTGAAAATTTGAAAACGCAATCATTCATCAGCTTGATTTCCTTGCTTTAATTTCCTTGTTTTGATTATGTCCATTCTATGCATAAGTTTTGGCTGGGGCAATTTTCACGAAGTCGTTGGTCAGACGACTTCGCACTTTCAGCACTGGTTACATAGTCGAACCACGCAATGCGTGAACCACCGGCCGGGTTAATAACGGCCGCATGCAGCCAACAACAATCAGCGTTGTGAGCAGCAGCACCGTCAATAGCGCTAATATCGCATTCAGCGGGGCTATTTTTAGCTGCTCTGCAAAACCAAAGACCCACCCAAAATTCAGACTCAGTTGCAAAGCGCTATAACTAACAACCAGCACCAACACCGCCCATAACAAAGGCTTTAAACTGTCTAGTAACGTTAGCTGCAGCAAATGCTTCGGCCGTGCACCCAGTGATTGGCGCACTGCTAGTTCATATTGGCGTAACTGAATTTGCGTGCGAATAACCGCAAAAATGCCAAGGCCAGCCAGTGCTAACGCCAGTAACGACAAACCGGCGGTGACCACTGTTGCCACTTTGGCATCCTGGGTATGGCTGGCAAAAATTTCAGCACTGGCGTGAAAACGGAAAACTTTGAGTTGTGGATGCACTTGCGCCAACGCCTGATTCACCAGCTCACGGCTGAGGCTTTGGCCATCGGGCAACCTGACCAGCAAATGTGGAAAGGCTGTTGGTGTCGCTGGGGTGTAAACCGCGGCGCTATCGGCTTGACCGGGCAGGGTTAGATCGCTGACTACACCAATGATCCGGCTTGGCGAGGTGGCGCCGCGCAGGTACAACGGTTTGTCCAGCATGGTACGAATGGGATCATTGCCTGTGGTATCAACACCAGCACTCACACCTGTACTCAAATCTGCCGCCAGCCGCCGGGCCAGACTTTGGCTGATCAACACCACGCTTTCCTGATTTTGTACTTGTTGCGGACTGAATGTCTCGCCACTTTGCAAGGTAAGTCCGAGTGCAGTCAGATATGCAGCGTCACCGTTATACCGATAAGTTGGGGCAGGTGCGGATTGATCGGCGTGCTGGCTGACCGATGTCATGGGAAACCCGGCTTGCCAGAAGGAGATTGGCGGGTAACCACCGATACCAACCAGTTGTGCGTTGCTTTGCGCTTTTACCGCTTCAGCGGCTTGTACAAACAACTGCCGACGCTCTTCATTTTGCGAACTTGCCAGTAACGATCCTTGGGTCAGTGCCACCTGATAGGTTTGTAAATCAAGCCCGGACGGCTGGCGTAATTTGGCCAGCGCCTGCACAAAAATCTGGCTGCAATAAATCAACGTGACCAAACAAAACAGCGTTTGCGACATCAATAGCAATTGGCGGGTGCGTCCGGATACTTGCACTGCCGAACCTTTACCACTTTGCTGCAGACTTTGTTGCAGCTGGCGGTAATTCAGCTGTCGGGTCAGCCACAGCGCCAGCGTCAGGCAAAGTACAATCAACAGGCCAATCGCAAATAGCACACTGAAAGTGCCACTGCCTAGTTCCTGCAACCGTGGCAAAGGCCCGGCATAACCTGCCTGTAAACTCTGATAACAAGCCTCTGCCACACTCAGGCACAGCAGCAAAGCCGGAATGGCCAGCACTGAAAATTCCAGCAAATATTGGCGAAACAGATGCGACGCACGCGCACCCAGCGCAATGCGTATAGTCAGTGATCTTTGCTGCGCCATCGCCCGTCCAAGCACCAGATTGGCAATATTGGCAATGGCAATAGCGCACAGCAGTAAACTGCCCGCCAATAAGCTCAGACTAAGACCTGCAGCGTCGCCCAAAATCCGGCTGCGCACCGGCTCAAGACGCCAGCGCACAGTGCTATTTTTCAGAAAAGCGTTGCTCTGATTGGCTGCTGCAAATTCCGGTGCCGCCCATTGTTCAAAACTATGTGCTAGTTGCTGTGGATTGGCGTCAGCTTTGAGTTTCAGTAGCAGATGGATTTGATTGCTGCTAAAACTCCAGTTGGGCGTACCGACATCGTGAAAGTCGTAGCTAAGCCAAAGATCGGTCGACCAGCCAGGCGCGGCCAATACCGGCTCGACAAAACGCTCAGCGAGCACGCCAACCACGGTAAAAGACACGCCGCGAAATTGCAGGGTTTTGCCAAGCACCGCCGGATCGCCCGCAAAATGCTGTTGCCAGACCTGATAACTCAGCACCGCTACCGGCACCTGGCTGTCCAACCCTTCATTTGGGCTGAAGTGGCGGCCAAGCGCCAGTGGCGCGTCAAACATCGGCAAAAATTCCGGGGTGATATAACCGACGTTAAAGGACGGGTTGCCGGGCAGATTTTGTGCTACATCAATCCCGATATTGTGCAGCGCTTTGCTTTCTACTTCCGGCCAGTTTTGGCGGTAAACATCCAGCTGCCCTTGCGCCGGCAGCCATTCGGCGGCGACCTGTTTGTCTTGCTGCCATTGACTACCGCGCACTAACTGCAGCCGCTCGGCATCTGGGTAGGGTAACGGTGCCATAAATAGCTGATAATTCAGATTAAAAGTGGCAACCAATGCACCTAGCGTCAGGCCAAGGGTTAAAATAATGGTCAGCGCATACAACTGCTGGCGGCGCAGCAAAAGTGATGCCGTCTGAAACCAGGGATAAAGTGAAAAACGCAGCATCTTATTGTCCTTGTAATGTATAGATGGACATCATTGGTTCATCCTTTTGTCAAAATCTCAGTTTCGTTTATACCCTTCATCCTTGAATATTCGGGGTTGTTGTCTTCAGTCGCTCGCCCCAGTCACATAGGACTACTATGCTCCTGGGGTCTCGCTCCTTCGTCGCCTACCCGAATCTTCAATGATTTTGGGTATAGATCATTTGGCGTCGGCCACAACATCGCCGCAGCCAGCAACACTGTTGGCAATAACAGGCTATGCAGCAGCCATAGGTGATAGCCGACAATCATGGTGCGACCTGCAGTAATGGCGGGATCGTTGGTTCAGGCCGTGAAGTTTGCTGTAACGGCGTGCCATCGGCATCCAGAATGCGACCATCCAGTAAATGCAATTTACGACTGGCCATATCGGCGTAACGTGGGTCGTGCGTCACCATACACAGCGTGGTGCCGTTATTATTGAGCTCACACAACATATCCATCACCGCGTCGCCATTTCTGGAATCGAGGTTACCGGTTGGTTCATCGACCAGTAGCAGGGCAGGCGAGCCGACCAACGCGCGGGCGATGGCAATGCGTTGTTGCTGACCACCCGAAAGCTGGTTTGGTCGATGGCCGGCTCTATGTGTCATATCCACGGTTTTCAGGCAGGCCATCACCCGCGCTTCCAGCTCGGCTTTAGGCACAGTTTGGCGGCGATAACGTAAAGGCAAAGCCACATTGTCAAACACTGTCAGTTCGTCAATTAAGTTAAATGACTGAAAGATAAAACCAATTTTTTCATTGCGGATATAGGCCGCTTCGCTAAGGCTAAGACCACTGACTTCTTTACCTTCAATCTGATAACTGCCACCGCTTGGCATATCCAGCAGTCCCAACAAGGACAATAAAGTGGATTTACCACAGCCGGACGGGCCGCAAATCGACACAAAATCGCCGGCATAAATCGCCAAATCGATACCGCGCAAAGCATGGGTTTCCATTTCGTCAGTGGCGTAGACTTTGGTGATGCCTTGCATATTGATTTTTTGTTCGCGCATGATCATTCCTTTGGAAAATGTGAAGCAAATTATTGCAACAGATGGATGCTGTCAGCATCGCGGTACAGCGTCATATCGGACAGCACCAGCTGTTCACCCACCGCAGCACCTTGCTGGATTTGTAAAAAACGACCGGCTTCTTCGCCAAATTGCAGTGAAGTGGCAGTTAAATTCTGGCCATCAGCGGAAAGCTTAAATAACGAACCGGCGCTGTGGCTTTGTAAATTGACCGGCCGCTCGACGTACAGCGTATCGCTGAGCGCTGCCGTGAAAATCTGCGCGTCGATGTTTAGTTCCGGCCGCGCGGAGGTCGGCACTGCTTCGGTGAACTGCAGTTCTACTTCGATGGTGCCTTCAACCACTTGTGGCGTGACCCGGCTGACAATAGCGTCGGCTTGTTCGCGTCTGGTATTAATGCGGGCTTTTTGCCCCGGTTGAATTTGTTCAGCTTTACTTTGCGACACCCGCACCAACGCGACTAAATCGGCGGTACTGCCGACCAGCGCCAGTTCCTGCCCGGCGGTGACGCTTTGGCCAAGCTCAACCGGCAGCCGCTGTAACACACCTGCAATACCGGCACGTACCGTCAGCCGTTCCAGCCGTTGCCGTAGTTGTGACTCGCGGGCAATCGCCTGATTCAGTTGCTCCTGCGAAATGGTCAGCGCTTCCTGATTCACCAACTGTAACTGTTTTAACCGGTTTTTTTGCAGTGTGACTTGCTCTGCCAGTTGGGCTTTTTGCAGCACCGTGGTTTGAAAACTCAGTTGCGACACAATGCCTTTTTTCGCCATATCTTCCTCCGCGGTATGGCGCAGGGCAACCATCTGATAGTTGGCGTTGAGTTCAGCAAAACGGCCTTCTTCGGTCAGATATTCGCGTTGATTGGTCAGTTGTTGGCGGCGTAAATTGGCGCGCTCCTGACTGGTCGCCATACTGGCGGCTTCGATATCTTGTAGCAATTCCGGGTCGCTCAACCGCAAAATCACATCGTCCGCTTTGACGACAGCGCCTGGTTTTAACACTACTTCTTCGACAGTCGCAGCTGACAACGCACTGATTAGCTTTTGCTTGTCTGAGCGCAGTACACCATAACCATCGACCGTTACCTGTAAATCACCGCGTTTGACTTCACCAAATAACAGTTGGGATTTTTCAATTTTGTAGCGGTGGGTAGGGGATGCGACTAAAGTGCCAACCAGCACCAGCGAGCCTGCGGCGACCAGCAACACCCATGGCTTTTTCCAGGCTGATGTTGCTTTGGTTTTTTGTACGTCCATCTGGTTAAACCTTTATTTCTAAATAGAAAATCAATGCGCAGTCTGACTCTGGCGTTTGAAACAATGGTCAGAACACTGCGTTCTCGCTAACTCACTAAAAATAGCAAGGCTTATGCCATAAGTTAATTCATTGATATTTAAGGGTATATTCGGGTTGGCTTCATGGTGAAGTGCCGAACCGTCCGATTTCGGACGGCCTAATCCGAAACCGGACGCGAAAGCAAGATCCGGGCGCAGGCGCCGGTTTTGCCGTCGGTTCTGTTACTAAGGTGCAATTGGCCGCCGATTTGTTCGATGATTTGCTGACATAGCACTAACCCAATGCCTTGACCAGTTGGTTTAGTACTATAAAAGGGGACGAATAAATCTTGTGGATTGGCAATACCCTGTCCTTGATCCAGCAGACAGATTTCAATACTGCTATCTAGCTGGCGGAACGACAGCTCAATAGTGCCGCTTGGGCTACCGGCTTCAATAGCGTTTTTCAGCAGATTAATCAGCACCTGTTGCAGCAGCATGCCATCGCTGCAAAACTCCAAGTCTTCGCCTTTTGCTTGGAGCTGCTGTTCCTTGAATAACAATTGCAATGCCGTCACCAATCGGCTGGCCTGCAGCTGCTGGAGCTGGACTAGTAGCGGTTTGTTCAGCTCGCTATAACGGCCAACAAAATCTTGCAAGTGTTGGCTGCGCTGGCTAATGACGTCCAGAGCTTCCTGTTCCCGCCCAGCCGGCAGTTTGCTTTTCAGATACTCAGATAACGCCAACACCGGTGTTAACGAGTTACGAATTTCATGACTGAGCACCCGGATCAGCTGTTGCCAGGCCTGTAGTTCGGTTTCGCGTAGTGCCGCCTGAATATTGATAAACACCAATAATTGATGGCGCTGACCTTGGTCCAAAAAACGGCTATGGCGGATTTGCCATTGTCGTTGGCGGCTTTGGTCAACAAAATGCCAGTTCGGTTCGCTGGAAAGCCCCAGTAACGCCGCCGAGGCATGGCGCAAACTCTGCCAAGGTCGGCCAAATAAATGGTTAAATTCACTGTTGGCGTAGCTAAGTTGTTGTTTGTGATCAAAGACTAAGATCGGTGTATTCAGCTGGTCGATCAGCCGGTACAGTAAAAACTGCTGTTCATCGAAAAAACTTTTCCGTTGTTGCAATTGCTCGCCAAGTTGTTGCAATTGACTTTGAAAAGTCGCGGCGATGCCAGTTTGAAACGCTGGTTTGGCCTGTAAGCTGTAATCCTGATTCTGCAAGGCTTCCAGCTGTACGCTGGCGCGATTAAAGGCGGCTAATAAGCGTTTTCGGGCTAGATATTGCTGGCGATTGAGCAGAAACAGCAGCAGGGTTGCCGCGAGCCAAATCCACCAGTGCGGCCAGGTCCAACTTGCCAGCAACGCCAGCGAGCAGCTTACCACCAGCAGTAGCAAAGAGTGCCATCGGCTGCTGGCTTCCAGCGAGTGAAAAGACAAAGTTTTAAAGCTCTTGGCCATTTTACTCTTGTCCATATCACTCGGCGCCATATTGCTCCAGGCCATACTTTTCCAGTCTGCGATACAAGGACGATTTAGTAATACCCAGCAGATCAGCGGTTTTTTGTTTATTGCCCTGACAGTGACCTAAAGCCTGGCGAACCAACTGTAATTCTGCTTGTTCCAACGTCATCATCGGCAGTTGCTGCGTATCGTGTTCGTTCGCGGACATTGCACTCACCTGCTTTGGCAACGCCAGATCCGCAGGTTCAATCACCGTATCCTGACACAACAACACCGCGCGTTCGATCAGATGGCTTAATTCGCGGATATTGCCGGGCCAGCCATAGGCTTGCAGTTGTTTTTCGGCGGCAGGCGATAACCGCAACGCCGTTTTCTGATAACGCAGGCCATGCTTTTGCAGGAAAAACCGCACCAGCGGCACAATATCCTCCGGCCGTTCCCGTAGTGCCGGCACCCGAAACTCCAGTGTATTCAAACGGTAGTACAAATCTTGTCGAAACAACCCATCGCTGATGAGCTGCGTGAAGTTGCCATTACTGGCGCTCAGTAACCGTACATCACTTTGTTCAGTGACACTAGAACCCAGCACTTCGTAATGCCCCGATTCCAGCACCCGTAATAATTTGGCTTGTTGTGGCAACGGCAAACTGGCGATTTCGTCCAGAAATAACGAGCCACCTTGTGCCAGCGTAAAACGGCCAATGCGCTGTTCTTTGGCGTCAGTAAACGCCCCTTTTTTATGGCCGAACATCTCACTTTCAAACAAGGTTTCCGGAATGGCCCCCATATTGACGCTGATTAAAGGCGCAGCTTTGCGGCCAGAATGGCGATGAATAAACTGCGCCAGCTGACTTTTGCCAGTGCCATTTTCACCGGTCAGCAGAATATGAGCGTCGCTGGTGGCTACGGCCTGTAATTGCTGCATCAGCCGTTGCATGGTGGCACTTTGCCACACCAACTCGGGTTCGTTATCGTGAAGGGCTGAGCTTAACTGCTGGTTTTTTTGCTGCAATTCTTTGAGCTTAAGCTGCTGCGAAATCACTTGCACCAAGCGCTGGTTTTGCCAGGGTTTTTCGATAAAGTCGCCAGCGCCTAGCTGCATTGCCTGCACTACAAGCTGTGTATTGGACCAAGCCGTCATCGCGACGACCGGAATATTGTGCGGCTGCTGTTGCAACCAGCGTAGAAAACGTAATCCTTCTTCGCCTGAAGTGGTATCCAGCGCAAAATTCATATCAAGCAAAATTAAAGCAGCAGACTGCGTTTGTAGATACTCAATTGCCTGTGTCGGGCTTTCCAGCTCCGTGATGCTAAAGCCATGATCCTCAAGAATAAAACGCGCACTCAGTCGTACTTCTCGATTGTCTTCTATCAATAAAATCAGTGGCTTGGTCATTCGCACCCCTTGTGTTTGCAAAGTATCTTAATCGCGCTCCGGGTCTTGACTCAAGCAAAGACTGCCACTTTTGAAACAAACTGAAATACTTTGTAAATATTTTGCTTTGGTGATTTCACGCCGCTCTGGCATTCTGCTATCAGGTGAAATTCAGTCGTGACTTGTGCGCGAGTTGCGGTCGGCATTTTTGACCATACAGCATATTTTTTGTCATCACTTCAAACAGCAGCCAGGAAGAAGCATGTTAGAAATCAAAAACCTATCGAAAACTTACGGCAATGGCGTTAAAGCATTGGCCGATGTCAGCCTGAATATTCCCAAAGGCATGTACGGGCTGTTAGGCCCGAATGGCGCCGGTAAATCCAGCCTGATGCGCACCATCGCCACCTTACAAAGCGCCGATACCGGCACCATCAATTTTGATGGTATTGATGTGTTACAAAACCCGAATGCGCTGCGCCGCACTCTGGGTTATCTGCCACAAGATTTTAATGTTTATCCAAGGATCAGCGCTTTTGATTTACTTGATCATCTGGCGGTGCTTAAAGGCTTAGCTGAGAAAAAATCCCGTCATGAAACGGTGAATGCGTTATTGGCCCATACCAACTTATTTCAACATAAAGACAAAGCGGTCAGCAGCTTCTCTGGTGGGATGCGCCAGCGTTTTGGTATCGCGCAGGCGTTGCTGGGCGATCCGAAACTGTTGATCGTCGATGAACCTACCGCCGGTCTGGATCCGGAAGAACGCAACAGATTTCACAATTTACTGGTGAGTCTGGGCGAAGAAAAAGTGATTATTTTATCCACCCATATCGTTGATGACGTGGCTGAACTTTGTCCTCAAATGGCCGTGTTGGCCGGTGGGCAAATTTTACTACAAGGCGAGCCATTAAAACTGGTAGACGAGCTGCAAGGCCAGGTCTGGAGTAAAACGGTGTCGCAAGCGGAAGCGGTTGAGCTGGAGCAACAATTACCAGTGATTTCCAAACGCTTGTTTGCAGGTCGCACTGTGCTGAACGTGTTCGCCATATCGCAACCGCAAGGGTTTGACGCGACGCCGGCCGGGCTGGAAGACGTGTATTTCTCCACCTTGTTTAATTCACGTCAGCGGCAGTCAGCCTGAGGAATTCACCATGCTTTGGCAACTTATCCGCTTTGAATGGCGTTATTACCTGCGCCAGCCATCGTTTTATGTGACGTCCCTGTTGTTCTTTTTAATGACGTTTTTTGCTGCTTCCTCCGAATCTGTGCAGATCGGCGGTGGTGGTGAAGTCTGGGGTAATGGCCCTTTTGCCATTAGTCAGACATTGCTGGTGATGTCGATTTTTTCGATGTTTCTGGTGGTGAACTTTGTCGGCAGTACCGCACTTCGCAACAATGCCAGTCAAATGGAGGAGCTGGTGTACAGCAAACCGCTGGTCAGCTGGCAATATCAACTGGGTCGGTTTATCGGTTCTTATGCTGTCGTCGCGTTGGTATTTGCTTTTGTGCCGCTGGGGACTTTGATTGGATCGCTAATGCCATGGGTCGATCAGGAACGCTTTGGTCCAACGGTTTTGGCGTATTATATCCAGGCATTTTTGATGTTTTCGCTGCCGACCTTGTTTGTGTTGTCGGCGCTGTTTTTTGCCATTGCCAACAAATTCCGTTCGATGATGGCGATGTATCTGGTGGCCGTGGCGGTATTTGTGCTTTATGTGATCGCCGGTAATTTCAGTCGTGAACCTGCTTACCGTACTTTGGCGGCATTATTGGACCCGTTTGGCCTGCGCACCTTTGCCGACGTGGCCCGTTATTGGACTATCCACGACAAAAACAGCCAGTTGATGAGTTTCAGCGGTGTTGTGCTCTACAACCGGCTGATTTGGATCAGTGTTGGTGTAGTGCTGATAGTGGCTTTTGGCGGGATGTTTGGCCAATTAACGCTGGCGGCTAAAGCGGCTGGCAAAAAAGCTAAAGCAGCGCTGGTGGCGCCGGAATTTGCATTGTCGGTGCTGAAAACTGCCGCCGGACAATCCTCGTTCTGGCAACAGTTTGTACTGCGTACCGGCTTTGAAATGCGTCAGGTATTTTTCAGCATGCCGTTTATTATTCTCGGTTTGTTCTGCATTTTTAATCTGATTGCACCGCTGATTGATCCACAAGGATTTTACGGTACTGCCGATTGGCCTTTGACTCAAACCATGGTGGACGTGATCACCGAATCAACCGGTTTATTGTTTATCATCATCACCATTTATTATTGTGCCGAGGTGGTCTGGCGTGAACGTTCTGCCGGTATTGGCGACATCGTCGACAGTCTGCCGGTGTCAAATATGGTGTTTTGGTTATCCAAACTGACGGCGGTCTGGTTGTTGATGGCGGTGCTGTATGGCGTCTTTATGCTAACCACGCTGAGCTACCAACTACTGAATGGCATGCAGACGCTGGATATCAGTCAGTATCTGATCCGACTTGGTTATTTCCAGCTATTGCCGTCGATGATGCTGGTGGTTCTTGCCTTTGTGATTCAGGTGCTGAGCCCAAATAAATACGTCGGGATGCTGATTTTTGTGGTGTATTTTGTCACCACCCTGGTGCTGGATTCCTGGGGTTTTAGTCATCGGATGTACCATTTTGGCTTCTCACCCTCGGCACCATTTTCTGATTTAAACCGCTTTGGTTGGACCTTAGAAAGCCATAGTTGGTACATGCTGTACTGGGCCGGGCTGGTACTGGGCTTGTTTGTGTTGGGTTATGGCTTTTATCAGCGCGGACCGGCGCAAAGTCTGCAAACCCGTGGCCGGTTATTCCGTTATCAAATTGGCCGCAAAGGTCAGTTGGCGATGGCGCTGGGCTTAGTGATGTTTGTCGGAACCGGTAGCTGGATTTACTACAACACCAGGGTGTTAAACCAGTTTTCGACTGCTGAACAGCAAATGGATATTCAGGCCGATTACGAGAAAATGCTGAAAAAACATCAGGACGACCCAATTCTGGTCGCGACTGATGTTAAAGCCACTGTCGATATCGTACCGGAACAACGGCTGGTGCGGGCGACGGTGGTGCAGCAAATGAGCAACAAGTTCAGCCTGCCTATCAGCAAAATGTTGGTACATTTGCCGCAATATAGCCGTGACGTCACGATTAAAGTGCCGGGCGGAACTTTGTCGGCGGTGGACACTCGATTTAATACCGCCTGGCTGGAATTTGCGACGCCATTGGCGCCGGGGGCTGTGACAAACGTTGAGATCAGTTTAGTACGGCAGACTCCGGGTTTTGTGGATAGTAATGTTGATACTGCTTTGGTCGAAAACGGCACTTTTATCAACAATTCTGAGTTGTTGCCGCAGTTTGGTTATCAGCCTGGCATGGAGTTACAGGCACGACATGAGCGCAGCAAACGTGACTTAGCGCCAGTGCAGCGTGCTTTTAAACTTGAAGACAGCAGTCGCTATAACGAAAGCGGTTTTGGCCGTGGCGAAGACTTTATTCAGTTCGAAATGACGGTGTCGACAGCACCGGATCAAATCGCGATTGCGCCAGGTTATCTGCAAAAAGAATGGCTGGAAAATGGCAGGAAATATTTCCATTACAAGATGGATAAGCCGATGTTTAACTTCTATTCATTCTTATCTGCAAGGCTGGCGGTGAAAAAAGAGCTGTATCAGGGCGTGTCGATGGAAGTGTATTACCATCCGGATCACCACTGGAACGTCGACCGGATGCTGATGTCGCTCAAAGACTCGCTTGACTACTTTAACAGTGCTTTTGGCCCTTACCAGCATCGGCAGTTACGGATCATCGAGTTCCCTGGTTATCGCAGTTTTGCCCAGGCTTTTGCCAATACCGTGCCTTTTTCCGAGCAAATTGGCTTTATCAGCGATTTGCGCGATGACGACGAAATTGACATGCCTTATTACGTGACCGCACATGAAATGGCGCATCAGTGGTGGGGTCATCAGGTCGGCAGCGCTAATGTGCAGGGTAGTGCAGTCATTCCGGAAACGCTGGCGCAATACAGCGCGCTACGGGTGATGGAACGCAAGTATGGCGAAGTAAAACTGCGTAAATTCCTGAAGTATGAGCTGGACCGTTACCTGCGGGATCGGGGCGGCGAGCAAGTGGAAGAAATGCCATTGTTACGTGCTGAAAATCAGGGTTATATCCATTACCGCAAAGGCTCAGTGGTGATGATGTCACTGAAAGACCGGTTGGGCGTTACGGTGCTGGACCAGAACCTCAAAAACTTTTTGCAGGAATTCCAGTATAAACAAACGCCTTATCCAACCACGTTGGATTTGGTTCGCCACTTAAAAGCCGGTGTCAACGCGCAGGATCAGGCCTTTATTGACGATTTGTTTGTCAATATCACGCTATTTGATTTGCGCCTAAAAGACGTGAAGCGCGAGGAGTTGTCGGACGGCCAGCTGAAACTGACGCTGACCATTCATGCGGCGAAACTGACCGCCGATGGTAAAGGTGTCGAAACTGAACAACCCTTGTCGGAACTGATTGACATTGGGGTGTTTGATCAAGACCCGGATGAGTTCGCCGAGCAGCCGAAGCAGCTGTATAACCAGAAACATCTGCTGAAAAGTGGCGAAAACAAACTGGAGATTATTGTCAGTAAAGAGGCGAAGTTTGTTGGGGTAGATCCGTTGATTAAGCTGATTGACCGCGACGCTGCCGACAATATTTACAAGTTGTAATTGGGTCGTCGATGAATGAAAAAAGCCGGTAGCGCGCAAGCAATACCGGCTTTTTTGTAGGTTGTGTTTAGCTCATTCGTCGTTTGAGCCTGCGGCCGTCGGAACCAGTGAAAACAGGCTGTTATTTGGTGACGGCTGTCGCCTGCTCCAGCTCTTGCCACGCCTGACTGCCCCACAGCGGTACCGTGGTCAGCGAGTGTTTGTCACTACCGGCACTTTCTTTGGTGGAATAAGACAAATACACCAAAGTTTTATTGTCAGCATCAAAAATCCGACGAATTTTCAGGTGCTTAAACAAGATGCTTTTTGAAGTGGAAAAAATCACTTCCCCGGATTTGGATTTATCAATTTTACTCAGCATCGCGGCAGTGATTTCGCCGGTCTGGCGGCAGGCTATCGCCATATCAGATGGATCAGCTAAATCGAGATTGGCTTCAACATGGCTGATATGGCAGGTCACACCAGCAATGGCCGGGTCGTTAAAGGTCTGAATTTTAATATCTTTGGTGGTAAAAAGGCCGAGACTGACATCGCCGACTTCTTTTGGTGAACAGCCACTGAGCAGCAGGGCAAACACAGCGGCAACTGGCAATAGTGCAGTCTTGCTGCTGATTCCGGCACGGGTTGATATTTTCATCGGCTACTCCTTGTAATTATTCGGGTTAAAAATATATTAAACAATAAGTTAGGTTGAATCTATTACCATTTGGCGTAATGATCTTCCGCCAAACCCAGGCATTGGTTGAGCTTTAGCACCTGGCCATCACGCAAGCGAATTTCACCTTGATAATGCCCGACATATTGACGGAAATTACTGGCCAGTAAACCCGCCTGCACTTTTTCCTGCCGGCAAAACAACGGCGTGAATTCAAGCTCCAGTTCATCACATAAAGTGCTTACCTGCCAGCGACTCTGTTGGTTATAGCGGTCAAACCTGAACTGTGCCGGGCTTAGATGTTGAATATCCCCATCAAACCACATCGCATTTTCACAGAGGCCGGTTTCATTGACACCGGCCGCCAGATTCAGGCCAAAGGCTTTGCCTTCATGCACCGAATTGATCGACGCCCAGCGCCAATTAGTCTGCCGGCGCATAAATCCAGCCGAGAAATCATAACCAGCTCGGGCTTGCTCGAGCGGGAAGTTTTTACCCGCCAAACTTAGTTGACCTGAAACCGCCAGTGCATTGTTTTTTTCAGTGTAAGTAAAACCCTGGTAGCCCGTCGGTGCGCATAAAGCTAAAGGCGGTTGCTGGTTTTTATCAAACTGAAGCCTGGCTTGTAATGGACCACAATCGATGGTTAATTGCCAGTGATCGCTGCCAGGCTCGATGCTCCAGCTGGTTTTCCCTGAATGCAATTTAGCAACACCAGCGATGGGGGACTCGCTCATCTGACAACCCAACTGCAGCGGTAACAGCAGGCCTTTTTCAAAAGTTGGATGATCTGTTTGATATAAATAAGCAAAACCGGAACTGGCATAACGAATATCAGCGATCGCCACAGCCAATAGCCAACCATCACCGCAAACAGTGACAAACTGAAATTGCTTTTGCGCGAAGTGTCTGCTCAGCTGACTGGCTGGTTTATCCAATACAGTACGGTAATCAAATTGGCCGAAATTCAATTCTGGGACCGACTGTTCAAAAATGCCAAACTGCGGTTGTCCAGACCGATCAATCAGTTGCTGTGGTGTTTGGCTGATGCGGGGCGAATAACAAAAAGACATGGGGTTGACTCAGACGACAACAATACAGATTTTATAACAGTTTTTACAGGTCAGACCAAGTAGCAAATAAAAAGGGGGCGGAGCTAATTATTGATAATTAGCTCCGCCCCCTTTTTAACTTAGATTTAATTAGTGACCGTGGCCAGCATGACCATCGATACCATGAGCATGACCATGTGCCAGCTCATCTTCAGTGGCGTCACGCACCAGCAGAATTTCAACGGCGAAGGTTAAATCGATACCTGATAACGGGTGATTGCCATCCACCACCACTTCGTCGTCGGTGACGTCTAATACAATCACCGATTGCTCACGACCATCTGGGCCTGCGGCGCGAAAACGCATGCCGATCTCTACTTCCATGCCTTCAAACAGCTGACGTGGTACGGCTTGGGTCAGTTCTTCATGGCGATCGCCATAAGCTTCTGACGCTGGCACTTCCACTGCGAATTTGTCACCGGCTTGTTTGCCAACCAGGGCATTTTCCAGGCCAATGATCAGCGAACCGCTACCGTGAATAAATACCAATGGCTCGCCGCCAAAAGAGCTGTCGAGTTCGTTGCCTGCAGCGTCGCTGACGCTATAGTGCATGGCAACGACTTTGTCGGATTGAATGGTCATGCAAACCTCAATTTAATTTAAAGAATAAGGGAGGGAGTTAACCCTGAATTGTGTGTCAGGGTCACTGGCCAGCCGTAAATGGTCTTCCGGACTGATGTCATTTGGCAATACGGCCAACACGGACAACTCACCATGGATATTCACTGCGTTGATGACAACACCGCTGCGTCGCCAGTTCTGCTCCAATTGTACTTCAATATCGCTGCCTGCTGCCGGAGTTTCTTCACTCTGGGCCGTCAGAATATAAGTCGCCCGTTTATTTTTACCCAGATATTTCATCCGTGCCACCATTTCCTGCCCGATATAACAGCCTTTGCTAAAACTAATAGCGTCGATAGCCTGCAAGTTCAGGTTTTGCGGCACATATTCGCCGATGATGGCCTGCTCCAGATAGGGCAAACCATGCAGAATATGCTGTTGTAAAAAGCGGGTAGGGGCGGCAAGTAGCGTAATTTGCTGTTGGATTAAAGTACGCGCGGCTTCTACCGTCAGTACCAGCAGATAATGCTGTGGTGCCAGCGCCAGCAAATGACCACCGGTTAGCGCTGTGACAGAACCCTGAACCGGTGTGGTCGCCACTCCGAGTGCAGGCAATAAACGCTCCGCCTCCGGTCCACTGACGCCAAGCACCGCCAGACTGTCGGCGGTATCGGTAAAGCTCACTTTGGAAAACACGCCAAATTTTTTCAACTGCAGCAAAGATGCCTGAATTTCATCGCGAAACCCGAGCATCAGCAAATCATCACCATCTTGCAGTAAATGAAAAGTCGCCCACATCTTGCCTTTGGCGTCACAATGCGCGCCACGCAGAAAGGTTTCAGGCTGCAGACTGTTCACGTCACAAGTCAGCTGGCCTTGCAGATACTTTTTTTGATCCGGGCCGCTGATCCGGATCACGCTAAAAGCCGGTAATGGACTGATAAATGCCTGCTCGGCGTCATTTGATAATTGTGCCAATTGATCGGCACTGATCCAGGAACTTTGCATAAAGTATTTCGCTATCAAACCAAATATTCAGATCATTGGGGGAAACATAGAAAAGCACAACCCCAGCGCGGGTTATTTGTTAGAATAATCCGACGTTCACCAAGAGAGTTTGTAATGCCAGAATTAATGTCCAAACCGAAATTACGCTGGGCCTGTCGCCGTGGCATGCTGGAGCTGGATATCCTGTTGGCTCCTTTTGTCGAAGACGGTTATGACGCGCTAAGTCTTGAACAAAAACAAGTATTTGAACAACTTCTTGCCAGCGACGACCCGGATTTATTTGCCTGGTTTATGGGCCATGGCAAAGCGGCCGATCCGGCCATTCAAAGTCTGGTAGACACCATTGTCCGGCGTGTACGCGTCTAGTCTGGCGCTTCGACCGTCCCGCTGGCGGCATGTCGCTTATAGTGGCGGTTTACTATTAATTTTAGCCTCAGTGCTCCTGTTGCCCCTGAACGGCGGGTGGTTATGGCTGAGCAGTCTGCCGATGCTGGCGGCCTGTTATTGGCTGTTGCAACAGTGGCAACAACCACTGAGCCCCACCATGCTATCAATAGGCAATAGCGGCGAACTACGCTGGCTGGGCGAGCAATTACCAGCGGGTATATTGCTACCGCAAAGTCTGGTTTGTAGTTGGGGTATTTGGTTGTATTGGCAGGATGAACAGCAAAATATTCAACAACATTGGTTGTATCAGGATAATTTCAGTGTCGCTGATTTTCGGGCGTTGGCCAGGCACTGCCAATTAATCCGCTGGCAACCGCGGGATACTCATTCGGTTTAGGCATTCAGTCTAGGCATTCAGTTTAAGCCTTGTCGTTCTGCAAACTTATCGTTATATTCCGCTTTCCTAAATTTAACCTTCTATGACCAGCGATTGCTGGCGATGTTGTGGTTCCGATGAATTTAATTGAATGGATTGGCTATATTCCGGCGGTGATTTTTCCAGCGGCAACTCTGATGCAACTGTGGCATTTATTAAAAACCAAAACTTCGGCTGGGGTACCGGCATTTACCTGGCTGGCATTCGCTGTGGGTAACCTGTCATTGTATGTTTATGCTGAAAAATATACTGAGCTGCAGTCGATTATCGGCCAATTGGCCACTGCAGCATTACAGATTTATGTGGTGTTTCTGATCTTTAAATATCGGAAAAATACCGCAGCGTGATGCGATTAGCTGCGAACCGGCGGTGTTAATACTGTCGGTGTTGGCAGCGGATCCAGCTCCGGATAATCCAGTGTGTAATGCAAGCCCCGACTTTCTTTGCGCTCCATCGCGCAGCGGATGATGAGCTCAGCTACCATCGTCAAATTACGCAGTTCCAGCAAGTTATTACTGACCCGGAAATGACGGTAATACTCTTCGATTTCGCGTTGCAGCAGCTCGACCCGGTGTAATGCCCGTTCCAGTCGTTTGGTGGTGCGGACGATGCCAACAAAGTCCCACATAAATAACCGCAGTTCATGCCAGTTGTGGGTGATCACCACTTCTTCATCGGAATTGCTGACCCGACTTTCGTCCCATTGTGGCAACTTCACCAGGGCGGTATTGGCGGTGAGATTGGCCAAAATATGCCGCGCAGCACTTTGCGCAAACACCACACATTCCAGCAACGAGTTACTGGCCATTCGGTTAGCGCCGTGCAAACCGGTATAAGCCACTTCGCCAATAGCGTATAAGTTGGCAATATCGGTCTGACCATTCAGGTTAGTCATCACGCCGCCACAGGTGTAATGCGCTGCGGGCACCACCGGGATTGGTTGTTTGGTGATATCAATACCGACACTTAAGCATTTGGCGTAAATGGTCGGAAAGTGTTCAATAATAAAGTCTTTTGGCTTATGACTGATATTGAGGTACACACAAGCAACGCCTAACCGTTTCATTTCAAAATCGATGGCGCGGGCGACAATATCGCGGGGAGCCAGTTCGGCGCGTTCGTCAAAATCCGGCATAAAACGACTGCCATCCGGTCGCTGCAAATAAGCACCTTCGCCGCGCATGGCTTCAGTGATCAGATAATTCTGTGCTTCCGGATGATATAAACTGGTTGGGTGGAATTGATTAAATTCCATATTGGCTACCCGGCAACCAGCGCGCCAAGCCATAGCAATGCCATCGCCGCTGGCGACATCCGGATTGCTGGTATACAGATAAACCTTACTGGCACCGCCGGTGGCAAGGGCGACAAAACGCGCGGCAATCACTTCAACTTGTTCGGAATTGCGATTCCAGACATAAGCGCCATGACAATGTTGCCCTGGCAGGCCGAGTTTTTCGGCGGTGATTAAATCAACCGCATTGTAGTTTTCCAGCAAGCGGATATTCGGATGGGATTTCACCTGGTCAACCAGGGTGATTTGCACCGCGCGGCCGGTGGCGTCAGCGGCATGTAAAATGCGGCGATGGCTATGGCCACCTTCACGGGTTAAGTGGTATTTCAGTACACCATCTTCGTCGCGATATTGGTCAAAAGGCACGCCTTGTGCGATTAACCATTCCATCGCGGTTTTGGCATGTTCAGCGGTAAATTGCACGGCCGCTTCATCACAAAGGCCGGCGCCGGCAATTAAGGTATCGCTGACGTGGGAGTCAATACTGTCGTTTTCATCAAATACTGCCGCAATGCCACCTTGTGCGTATAAGGTGGAGCCTTCGCGCAATGGCCCTTTGCTGAGCACAATGACGCGAAGCTGATCGGCCAGCTGTAATGCCAGTGATAAACCAGCCGCGCCACTACCGATAATTAAAACGTCACATTGATGTTCTTTTTGCTGTTGCATGCGATACACTTATCCGACAAAAACCAGTTCTGACGATGACGAATTCACAAAATTTTCGTCCGGTTGAGCGGCTTGATCCCCGCAGTAATCCTCAGCTTTATGACATTCAGTGCGGCCAGGATCAATCTATTGTAACTTTTTTATCTATTAAACCGAACTTTTTCATCCCGGCTTCGTCATATGGTTACGTTTGACTTGAGCCGGTTGCAATTTTAAGCAGTAAGCAGAACAGGGGACAAGCTCGGATGAGCGAGCAAGAATTGGATTGGCAAATTGTCCAGCGCGTACAACAAGGGGATAAAGCAGCTTTTAATCTGCTGGTAAAAAAATATCAGCACCGGTTGGCGAACTTAATTTCAAGGTACGTCTCTAATCATGGCGACGTGGCAGATGTAGCACAAGAAGCCTTTATCAAAGCTTACCGTGCATTGCCCGGATTTCGTGGTGACAGCGCCTTTTATACCTGGTTGTATCGAATTGCTGTGAACAGTGCAAAAAATTATCTGGTGGCGAATGGGCGCAAGCCGCCGTCCACCGACGTAGACGCCGAAGAGGCAGACTCTTACGAAGGAAGTGATGCATTAAAGGTACAGGATTCTCCGGAGAAGCTACTCTTAACCGAAGAAATCCGCCATGTGGTATTTGATACGATTGAAAAACTGCCGGAAGAATTACGCATAGCAATCACCTTGCGTGAAATGGATGGTCTGAGTTACGAAGAGATTGCTGAAGTAATGGGATGTCCGATAGGCACAGTGCGAAGCCGGATTTTCCGGGCTCGTGAAGCAATTGACACCCAGCTGAAGCCTTTAATCAGCTGACCAATATAAAAGACAGGAACATGTATGTCGTCTGAAAAACAAGATTGGCTTTCTGCCGCGAGTGATAATCAAGGCATCAGTGCGCAACAGCTCGACTCTTTGTTACAAGACCCGGACTTGCAACAACAATGGTTACGCTACCAGATGATAGGTTCCGTGATCCGCAAAGAACTTCCGGAGCAGATTGATACAGATTTTACCAACCGTTTTGAAATGTTACTTGAGCAAGAAGAAACGCATCAGTTGCAGCCTGAAGTTCAGGTTCAGTTACAACCGGTCATGGTCACTTCGACATCACGCTGGAACAGATTCAAAACTTCGGCCAACAAGCCGTGGATGAAATCAGTGATGCAAGGCGCCATTGCCGCCAGTGTTGCTTTAGTTGCGGTTGTTGGTGTACAGCAGAATCAGCAATCACCTGATGATGCCCTGACGTCACCTTTGCCCGTGTTGCAAACCCGGCCAATTGGCGGTGTCGCGACACCGGTGAGTTTAAGTCAGACGACGGTTGATTCACGTTTTGCGGCACAAGAGCAGCAATTAAAGCTTGAACAGCAACGTCGTTTGCAGGAATTGATGCAGGCACGTCAGCAGCAGATCCGGTTGATGGAACAAACCGCCGCTCAACGCAAAGCTGCGGAATCAGCCAAGCCAGGTGTTGAGCAACAACCTCACGGAAACTAGAGCGTGTTGACTATTGGTGGATATTTTTGCAGCAGTTTGGCTGGCTTTTATGCAAGGCATCGCCCGCGATCTGTAGTAGTTCTACATGAGCGGGCGATAACGCCGCAGAAAGGTCAGTGCGCTCTATTCATGCCAGCATTTTTCTGGTGGGTCGTTTTGCTGCTGTTGGCGTTGCCAGCAGCCGCAAATAACGACGGTTGGCTGCAGTTCGAACGTAGCCAACAAGCCGTAAGACAATTTAACTTCGACCTGACCTTTGTGCAGGTTCGCGCCAATCAAATTAATACCTACCGCTGGCTGCACGGAGTGCATCAGGCTGAAGGTGCGCTGCCAGTAAAAACTGAACTCGAACAACTCATTCCGCAGGATCTAGCCGGTACCGATACCTTTCGCCGTGGTGATCGTGTTTATTATTCGACGCCCGATAGCCCGGTTCAGGTGACGATGAATCACTATATCAAAGAACTTCCGGCCATTTTATTTCACAATCAACTTGAGATTATGAAGCTGTACGATGCGGTACCTGGCAGTAGCACGTCATTGTCGGGCCGCACCGCTCAATTGTTGCGTTTAACCGCTTTGGCGGGCAGTCGTTTCAGTTATTGGTTGTGGCTGGATGCAGAAACCGGTTTTCCACTGCGTGTTGATACTGTCGATGTCGACAATCAGGTACTTGAGCGCTGGATGGTGGTGCATTTACAAGTCAAGCCAACCTTACCGCCGGAACTTGCGCAGCTGATGACGGCTGAATTACCTGGTGAACCGGTGATGTTACCTGAAGCAACGGTTCAGACGAATAATCAGTTTGCGCTGAATTGGCTACCGGATGGGTACCAGCTGTTAAGTCAGCAACTGCCGGTGATGACTAACAACGGCAAGATGTTGGCATCCTGGTTATTGACCGATGGTTTGCATCAGATTTCAGTCTTTGTGCAGCCTGGTGCGGGTGTACCCACTCAAGCCTATCGCGATGGCGCTACGACCATTTTGGTACAGCCGAAGCAACAAGTTGATATTACCGTGATCGGGCCGCTTGATGTCGAGCTGGCACGTCGGCTGGCAGATGCCGTACAATAAGCGGCTATACCCGTCATCCTTAAAGATTCGGGGTTGTTGCCTTCGTTCGTTCGCTGAAGCGTCAGTCCGACCCAGTCACATAGGACAACTATGCTCCGGGCCGGGCTGGCGGTCCAGTCTCACGATCTCGTCGCCTACCCGAATCTTCAATGATTTAGGGTATACATACCCTAAAAATGTAATACGGCAATGCAGTTCCGGAGATCCGCAAAATGGTAGAAGAAATTGCCACCGTGGTGCAAATAGAGCCTGCCGGTGTCTGGCTACAAACCAAAGTGGTCAGTAGTTGTCAGTCCTGCAGCGCCAATGACAGCTGCACCAGCGGTGTGGTGGCGAAAGCTATGACGCGCCGTGACTACCGGTTTTTCCTGCAGCATACAGAAGCTGATGAGGAGCTCTTGGTCGGACAACAGGTACGGATCGGTATTGCCGAAGACGTGTTAGTGAAATCGGCTTTACTGGTGTATTTATTGCCACTGGTGCTGTTTATCGGTGCATTGGCATTGGCATTTTATGGCGGCTGGAGCGAAGGTGGCCAGTTATTGGCGGCTATGGTTGGTGGATTCGCCGGCATGTTGCTAGCCCGCAAACTCAGTTCCGGGATTGGCTCTGTGCAGCAACAAGTACATTTGTTGGCGGTATTGCCCAATTTGACTATTCAAAACCAATAATTCACTGGTCATGGTTGTCCGGTTACAACTTCCGATTTTTGTCATATCCATAATGACAATGCACTGCGCGGCCTTGTTCTGGCGCAAAGCCAAAGAACACATAGCATCCAAACACTAATTCAAGTACAATTCGCGGCAATTTTAATCTGTGGTCAGGATCGTGCAGTAGCATTTGCAGCAGCGTCGATCGGCCAGTCAGCTCAGTTTTATATTGGAAAAAATGGCAAAAATATCTCACATCCGCAATTTCTCGGTCATTGCTCACATTGACCATGGTAAATCGACTTTATCGGATCGTTTGATCCAGTTCTGCGGCGGTTTATCTGACCGTGAAATGCAGGAACAGGTGCTGGACTCCATGGATCTGGAGCGTGAACGCGGCATCACCATCAAAGCGCAAAGCGTTACCCTGAATTACACCGCCAAAGACGGCGAAACTTACCAGCTGAATTTTATCGACACGCCAGGACACGTTGACTTTACCTATGAAGTCAGCCGTTCTTTAGCCGCCTGTGAAGGTGCGTTATTGGTGGTAGACGCTGGTCAGGGCGTAGAAGCGCAAACTGTTGCCAACTGCTACACCGCCTTAGAAATGAACCTGGAAGTACTGCCGGTTCTGAACAAAATTGATTTACCACAAGCTGAACCAGAGCGGGTTGCTGAAGAGATTGAAGACATCATCGGTATCGAAGCCATTGGCGCCGTGCAATGTTCGGCCAAAACCGGTTTTGGTATTGAAGACGTGCTGGAAACCATCGTTAAAGGCATTCCTTGCCCGGAAGGTGATGTCAATGCGCCAACCCAAGCGCTGATTATTGACTCCTGGTTTGACCCCTATCAGGGCGTAGTGTCGCTGGTGCGGGTGAAACACGGCACTATTCAGGCGAAAGACAAAATCAAAATTATGTCGAGCGGTGCCGTTTATGAAGTAGATAAAGTCGGTATTTTCACGCCAAAAGCCAAAAACACCGGCATTTTGAGTACTGGTGAAGTTGGTTTTGTGATTGCCGGTATCAAAGAAATTAAAGGCGCGCCGGTCGGTGATACTTTAACGCTGTCGAAAAACCCGGCGACCGAAGTGTTGCCTGGCTTTAAACGGATCAAACCTCAGGTTTATGCCGGCGTTTATCCAGTGTCTTCAGACGATTACGAAGATTTCCGCGATGCGCTGGAAAAATTAAGTCTGAACGATTCTTCGTTATTTTATGAGCCAGAAAGCTCGAGCGCTTTAGGTTTTGGCTTCCGCATTGGTTTCCTCGGTATGTTACACATGGAAATCATTCAGGAACGTCTGGAGCGTGAATACGATCTGGACCTCATTACCACAGCGCCAACCGTGGTTTACGAAGTCCTGACCAAAGCTGGCGAGCTGGTGATGGTCGACAATCCAAGTGACTTGCCGCCGGTGGGTAACATCGACGAAATTCGTGAGCCGATTGTTGAGGCGCACATTCTGGTACCACAAGAATACTTAGGCAACGTCATTACGCTGTGTATCGAAAAACGTGGCGTGCAGATGAATATGACTTACCACGGCCGTCAGGTCGCGGTGGTCTATGAACTGCCAATGGCCGAAGTGGTGATGGACTTCTTCGACCGGTTAAAATCAACCAGTCGTGGTTATGCATCTTTGGATTACGCTTTTAAACGCTTCCAGTTATCTGATATGTCGCGGGTTGATATTCTGATCAACGGTGAGCGCGTGGATGCACTGGCGATTATCAGCCATAAAGATTTCGCCCAGGGCCGTGGTCGCGAACTGGCTGAAAAGCTGAAAGAACTGATCCCACGCCAGATGTTTGATATTGCGATCCAGGCCGCGATTGGCAGCCACGTGATTGCACGGACCACCGTCAAACAATTACGGAAAAACGTTTTAGCGAAATGTTACGGTGGCGATATCAGCCGGAAGAAAAAGCTTCTGCAAAAACAAAAAGATGGTAAAAAACGAATGAAGCAAGTCGGCAACGTCGAAGTGCCGCAGGAAGCGTTCCTAGCCATTCTGAAAGTCGGTAAATAAACCCGGACAGACGGCAAAGCAGTTGCTTTGTCGTCTGGTTACAGCTGGTAACAATAAAATGCGTGCTTGATGGCAGCGCGCAGGTCAAATCAGCGGTAAGCTCCCGAATTCCAGACAGTAACTTCTGAACAGTAACGAGGATTGGATTTTTCATGGCAGGGTATTTTGCAATTTTTTTAGTCGCACTGACCATTGGCAGTGGTTTGATTTGGTTGTTTGATGCTGTGGTCCTGGCACCAAAACGTAAAGTAAAACTGGTGCAGGCAGAAGTTGCTGCCGGGGCCAAGCTGACCGATGAAGTGAAACAGCAGATTGCACCGCAGTCTTACCTTGCGGAAACGGCGCAGTCGATTTTTCCGCTGATTGCCATCATCACCATTTTCCGCTCATTTTTGTATGAACCCTTTCAAATTCCATCAGGTTCAATGATGCCGACCTTGTTGGTTGGTGATTTTATTCTGGTCGAAAAATATTCGTATGACGTCAAAGACCCGGTCTGGCGGAAAACATTGCTGGAAACCGGTAAGCCTGATCACGGCGACGTGGCGGTGTTTAAATATCCGGAGCAGCCGACTGTTGATTTTATCAAACGGGTGATTGGCTTGCCGGGTGACCGGATTGTTTATAAAAACAAACAGTTGTATATCCAGAAAGCTTGCGATAAGTCGGCCGCACAGCCTTGTCCAACGCTGGAACCGATGCGGCAGGAATTAAAATCGGAAGGTGAGTTCTTTTTAGGACCTTATCCATTAAAACGCTTTACCGAACAAGGCCCGGCAGTCAGCTATGACATTTTACAAAATGCCATGTTGCCAGAACCTATTCACAATTATTATCGCCAGCCAGGGACCGAGACCACCGAGTTCCTGGTACCGGAAGGCCATTATTTTGTGATGGGTGATAACCGTGATAACAGCCGTGACAGCCGGTTCTGGGGTTTTGTACCAGAGCAATTTTTGGTTGGCAAAGCGGTATTAAAATGGATGAGCTTTGAATTCACTGAAGATCCAAATAGTTGGGTGCCAGGTTGGGTACCGGTTGGGGTTCGGTTTGAACGCCTGGGTGCTATCGAATAAGCATTCAGCATCAAGCTTAAGTTTCGTTTTCAACGGCCAGCACTGCTGGCCGCTGTATTTGATGGACTGACTAAGTTTATCGCAGTGCGCGTGGCTGAACTCGCAGGAATTTCAGCAGATCAGCAGCTACGCTGATAACACTGCACAACCGCAGTTCTCGGAAATACAGTGCAGAAATATCAATAAAACCTTTGCTACCTGGTGGCAAGGGGCTAGCTGCCAGCGTTTTGCTGCGGCGGGTCATTTTAAGGAAAGGCATGCAAGTATCTTTAGTTCCATTGCAAAAAAAGCTGGGTTACCAGTTTCAGCAGCAAGCGCTGCTGGAGCAGGCATTAACCCATCGCAGCTGCAAAGGGCAACATAACGAACGGCTGGAGTTTTTAGGCGACGCCATTTTAAGTCTGGTGATCGCCGAGGCTTTGTACCAGAATTTTCCAAAAACCCGTGAAGGTGATTTAACCCGGATGCGGGCGTCCTTGGTCAAAGGCGTGACTCTAGCTGAAATCGCCAAAGAATTGAATATTCAGGAGTTTCTGCGATTAGGGCCAGGCGAGCTGAAAAGCGGTGGTTCCAGACGTGAATCGATCCAGGCCGATGCGGTGGAAGCTATTTTAGGTGCAATTTATCTGGATGGTGGCGCTGAAGCTTGTCGCGAGCGGATATTGCAGTGGTTTGGCAGCCGATTGCTGAGCATTCAGCCTGGGGTGCAAAAAGATTCAAAAACCTTGCTGCAGGAATTTCTGCAAGGTCGACGTCTGGCGTTGCCGATGTATGAAGTCACTGAAATTCTTGGTGATGCGCACGACCAGACTTTTACCGTGAAATGTTCAGTGGAAGGGATGACCGCTGTGATTGCCTCTGGCAGTTCTCGTCGCAAGGCCGAGCAGGATTGTGCTCAGCTGGTGTTGGAACAATTAAAAAATGAAAGTTGAAATGCCTCAAACCAGCGGTGAAACCTTCGCCGGACTGGTCGCCATCGTTGGTAGGCCGAATGTCGGTAAATCGACTTTATTAAACCAGTTGATTGGTCAAAAAGTCAGTATCACCTCGAAAAAACCACAAACTACCCGTCATCGGATAGTTGGTATTGATACTGTTGGCCAGTACCAAACGGTCTACGTCGATACGCCGGGTTTACACACTGAAGAAAAACGCGCCATCAATCGCCTGATGAACAAAGCCGCTGCCAGTTCAATTCTGGACGTCGAGCTGGTGATTTTTGTGGTCGAAGGCACCCGCTGGGTCGAAGACGATCAGATGGTGCTCAACCGGCTGATCGCGGCGAAAAAGCCAGTGATTTTGGTGGTGAATAAAGTCGATTTGTACAAAGACAAAGAAGAGTTATTGCCGCATTTGCAGTGGCTGAGTTCACAGCTGTCATTTTTACAAATTATCCCGTTGTCGGCGGAAAAAGGCACTAATGTCACTGCGCTGCGCGAAACTGTGCAGCAGCAATTGCCACCTTGTGAGTTTTTCTTCCCGGAAGATTACATCACCGACCGCTCGCAACGGTTTATGGCTTCCGAAATCGTTCGTGAAAAGCTGATGCGGTTTTTAGGCGACGAGTTGCCGTATGCGGTGACCGTGGAAATTGAACGCTTTAAGTGGGAAGAAAAACACTACCACATCGCGGCATTAATTCTGGTGGAACGTGATACCCAAAAACGGATGGTGATTGGTAAAGCCGGTGAGCGGATTAAAACCATCGCGTCCGAAGCGCGTAAAGATATGGAAGATTTGTTCGAACAGCCGGTTTTCCTGCAAATGTGGGTGAAAGTGAAATCGGGCTGGGCTGATGATGAACGCGCCTTACGTAGTCTCGGTTACGGCGAAGACTAAAGATGCTGCAAGGCTTTGCGCCGGCTTATCTGCTGCACAGCATCGCCTTTCGTGACGATAAGCTGTTGCTGGATTTGTTATTACCCGAGCAAGGCAGGCTGCGCGCTGTCGCCAGAAGGCCAGGTAAAAAACAAGGCGGGCGCAGTCACTGGCCACAGTTTGCGTTACTTGCGGTGCAGTTAACCGGCCGCGGTGAGCTCAAAACAGTCCGCGCTTTGGAAGAACAACAACCGGCATTGCAGTTTCAGGGCGATTTTTTATTTAGCGCCATGTACCTGAATGAATTGCTTTGCCGTATCTGGCCACAAGACGTTGGTAGTGATCAGTTATTCGCCTTGTATCAGCACAGCATTCAGGCACTGGAAGCGGCGCAGCCGCATCCGGGTTTGCTACAACCGGTGCTACGTAATTTTGAACTGGCGTTGCTAACTGAACTCGGTGTGCCGGTAGATTTAGAATTTGATGCGCTGCAACAACCACTCGAAGCTGAAGCCTTATACCAATGGCAACCAGAAGCCGGTTTTATTCGTACCGGGACTGCAGCCGTAGGTCAGGTTATTTCCGGCTCCGGTTGGTCTGGCGATAGTTTGCTGGCAATCGCCCGGCAACAGTGGCACGACGATGCACTGCGCGTGGCCAAGCAGCTGAGCCGCACTTTAATGCAGCCTTTGCTTGGCAATAAGCCGCTAGCCAGCAGAGCGCTATTTCATCGATAATACAATTTTTAGCCGGAGATTTTTTTGATGCAACCGATTTATTTAGGCGTCAACATCGACCATGTCGCCACCGTCCGCCAGGCCCGTGGCAGTCAATATCCGGAGCCAGTGCATGCTGCATTACTCGCCGAGCAAGCCGGCGCCGATGGCATTACCGTGCATTTACGTGAAGATCGCCGTCATATTCAGGATCGCGATGTATTTTTGCTGCGCGAAACCATTCAAACCCGGCTGAATTTTGAAATGGGTGTCACCGATGAAATGCTTGGCATTGCGTTAAAGCTCAAACCCCATTTTTGCTGTCTGGTGCCGGAAAAACGCCAGGAGCTGACCACCGAAGGCGGTTTGGATATCGTTGGCCAGTTCAGCAAAATCGACAGCGCGGTGAAGACCTTAGCGGCTGAAAATATTCTGGTGTCATTGTTTATTGATGCCGATTTTAAGCAAATTGATGCGGTGGCCAAAGCTGGCGCGCCTTATATCGAAATTCATACCGGCGCTTATGCCGATGCCACCTGCCCGAAAACGCAACAAGCTGAGCTGGAACGCATTCGTGCGGCCGCTGAATATGCCGCATCCTTAGGCATTGTCGTCAACGCCGGTCATGGTTTGCATTTTCACAATGTGCAGGCGATTGCGGCTATTCCGCAAATGTATGAACTGAATATTGGTCATGCGTTAATAGCGCGGGCCATTTTCACCGGCTTAGGCCCGGCGGTAGCGGAAATGAAACGACTGATGGTGGAGGCGCGTCGCTAATGGCGATTGTGGGGTTGGGTACCGATTTAGTTGAAATTAGTCGGATTGAACAAAGCCTGGCCCGTTCACCGCGGTTGGTGCAGCGGGTGTTAACGGCGAATGAGCAGGCGATTTACCAGCAGCATGCCCAGCCAGCGCGCTATTTTGCTAAACGTTTTGCCGCCAAAGAAGCGGCGTCCAAAGCGCTTGGCACCGGGATTGGCCGGGGAATTTCGTTCCAACATTTTGAAGTCAGCAATGATGAATTTGGCCGTCCGGTGTTGACGCTAACCGATGCTGCCAAAACTTTGGCTGAGCAACTGGGTGCACAAAAAACCTGGTTGTCGATCACCGACGAGCAAGCTTTTGCCTGTGCGACAGTGATTTTTGAAAGCTAAATCATTTTTCTACAGATTGACCAAACCCGCCTCTACCAAACCCAGTGTTTAGCTTCCAGCAACAACGACTGCAGCCGGTCCTGCAACTCAAACAATTCCGGCTCCAGCTGATCCACCGTTTTGCCTTGTTTCAGCTCGGTTTCCAACAGCTCTGTTAACTGCTTTAACTGCGGCACCCCAACATAACAAGTGGCGCCGTGTAGTTTATGCACCAACTGAATGAGCGGCTCCACTTGATCGGTTCGCACCAGCAATTCCAGTTCGCTCAGCGTCGGCGGCAAACTTTGCAGAAAAATCTGCAGCATCTCCTTGGCCAAATCAATTTTTCCGGCGGCGCAGTGCAATGCCAGTTCCCAGTCAATTTGCCGGCTTTGTGGCAAATTCAGCGTCTGCACTGGCGGCTGTTCCTGCTGCCGTTGTGGTAACGGCGGTACATGTGGGCAACATTCTTTTAGCGCAAAATGCAGCATTTGTTCATCGAGCGGTTTACTTAAAAACTCGCTGAAACCCAAAGACATTAGCCGCTCCCGCTCACCATCCAAGGTATGTGCGGTGACGGCAATAATCGGCGTCGCTTCATTCAAACTGCTTTGTTGGATCCGCTGACTTGCCGTGACGCCATCCATCACCGGCATATTAATATCCATAAAAATCACATCGTAGTGTGACTGCGACGCTTTTTGCCAAGCCTCAGCACCGTTGTGGGCGGAATCGATGCTTTCTACCAGCTCCCGCAGCAGCGTATTAATCAGCTTCAGATTGGCTTCGTTGTCATCCACCGTCAGTACTTTAAGCTGACTTTTTGGTGGTAGCGGGATGTTTTGTACAGGCAGTGGGAACTGGCTTTGATAAGGCCGCGCCAACGCCGTGGCCAATTTACGCTGATGCGCCGGTTTGGATAAACAGGCCTGGGCGCCGCTTTGTAGCAGAGCTTCGCGCAAATTCGGCGATAAGGTATTAACAAGTAAATAAATATGTTGGCAAGACTGACTGAGCTGCCGGATCAATTCCACCAATTGATTGACCTGATCTAAAGACACCGCGCGGCCGATAATCGCCATATCAAATTTTTGACGCTGACTCAGTGCCTGCTGCAGCTGTCCTGGCGTGGCACAGGCCGAAACCTGCATGCCCCAGCTATTGAGTAACGACAGGGTGCTTTCCCGCGAAAACTGCTGTGGTTCTATGTATAACACGGTTTTTTGCTGCAGCACTGCCGTTGGTAAGGCTTCAGAAACGCTCAACGGATGGCGGCGACAAACCACGGTAAACCAGAAGGTCGAACCTTGATCCTGCTGACTGTCAAAGCCAATGGTACCGTTCATGGCTTCGACCAGACGCTGCGAAATAAACAAGCCTAAACCGGTGCCGCCATAACGCCGACCAACACTGCCATCGGCCTGCGAAAAACCATAAAACAGCTGCTCTTGTTGTGCCGCAGGAATACCAATACCGGTATCTTGCACCGAAAATTTTAAGGTGACTTTGTCGTCGTTAAGGTCGGTGGCCAGCACTTTCACCACAATGCTGCCTTGTTCGGTGAATTTAATCGCATTACCGGCAATATTCAGCAGCACCTGATTAATTCGCAGCGGATCGCCAATGATGTCGTCCGGACAAGCCGGATCAATCAACAACGCCAGTTCCAGTTGTTTTTCAAAGGCATTGGCCGCCAGCAATTCAATCGAATCATTGACCATATCGCGCAGCGAAAATGGCTCCGGGTTGATCGGCATCCGGCCTTCTTCCAGCTTGGAATAGTCCAAGACGTCGTTGACCAGCGTTAATAAACTATTGGCTGATTTTTGAATGGTATTGAGGTAATCGAGTTGATGGTGCGACAGTTCAGTTTTCAGCAGTTGCCGGGTAAAACCAATGACACCGTTCAGCGGTGTCCGCAGTTCGTGGCTCATTTTCGCCAGGAATTCTGATTTTAATTTGTTGTCTTCCTGCGCTTTACGCCGCGCTAAATCCAGCGCCACGTTTTGCATTTCCAGCTGCTCCATGGTGTGAAACAGGTCGCTTGTGGATTGATCAATAGTGTGCTGCACATCATCTTTGTAGCGTTTTAATTCAATGGCGAGTTGATTAATCCCAAGGCGCATCTGATCCAACTCGCCAAAAAACGGTTGCTCCAGATCGCTGGTAAAACGCCCTTCAGCCAATTTGTCGATTTGGTTGTTCAGTTGCTGCAATGGCGAGGTCAGCCGGCCTACCAACCGCAAGCTCAGCACCAGTCCGATACTCATCCCCAGCAGAATAATCAGCAGTGAAACCAGCATCGAGGTTTGTTGGGCCAGCAGCACTTTGTCCTTTTGCAGCTCGACGACGACAGTGCCGAGCTGGCCTTCAGTTTGTAAAATACGACCGAGCTCGTTGGAAGGCGTCGCCGCGTTCAGCGCCAGTTCGTTGATATGGCTGGCTTCCAGCTTCACCGGCACCCGAATGATCAACCAGTCGCCATGATCGTCAATCAGGCTTTGGCTCAGCGGTGCCGAACCTGCTGGTGGTGTCAATTTAGTAAAGTCTTTGTGTAAATTGGAGGTGGCGACGAGGCGGTGATCATGGTCAAAAATGGCGATGCTTTTCACCAATGGCGAATTTTTACGGTGGCTGATATTTAAAAGGCGCTGCAGATGTTGGGTATTGCCGGACAATAAGCCTTGTTCACTGGCGATGGCCAAAGGCTCGGCAATATTGCTGGCCTGATCTTCGAGGTGCAGCTGCAAATCGTGATAACGGGCGTGACTAAAATACCCACCCAGGCAGAGGCTGATTAATAAAGTCGGGACTAAAGTAATCAGTAATATCCAATCGCGTAAACCAATCTTCGTCATCTTGTCTGCCGCTTGCTACAATGGTCAGCTGAACTGCCATCATGACATAAGCACAGCAAAAAACCTACGATCGCCGACCGGCGATCCAGCGTTAAGCACAGTGCACCCAAAGGCCGAATTTTTATGGTATCTATTTATAAATCAAAAGCTAAAGCTGTCACCACGCCGCAACATCCGGAGCTGATGATTGAACGTTGGGATCAGGAAGCACAGAGCATTGCTTACCATCAGGGAAAAATTTGTTTTGTTGAAGGTGCTTTGCCGGGCGAGCGGGTAAAGGTCACCTTAACTGAACAAAAAGCGCAGTATTTAAAAGGCCGCGTCAGCAAAGTTTTGCAAAGCTCGCCGCTGCGGATCGCCCCACAATGTCGCTATTTTGGCAGTTGTGGTGGTTGTCAGTTGCACTATGTGAGTGCAGCGGATAGTCGGATGTTAAAGCAACAAGCACTGGATCAGCAGTTACAGCATCAGTTGAAATTAACGGAATTGCCATGGCAGCCGGTGCTGGCGGGGCAAGATGCCGGTTATCGGCGCAAAGCCAGGATCGGCGTTTGGTTTGAGAAAAAAACCAATAGTTTCACCGTCGGTTTTCGAAAAGCCGGTGGCAAAGAAATTACCGAAGTAACGGACTGCATGGTGCTGAGCCCAGTGATTGCGCCGGTGCTAGGCGTGTTGCAAAAAGTCTTACCGCAACTGAAACAAGGCTCGGCAATTACCCATGTTGAAGTGTTGGATGCAGACGGCAAAGCCTTTGTGGTGGTGCGGCATATCCGGCCGCTGCCGCAGTCAGACCAACAACAATTAGTACAAGCCTGGCCAGCAGCGTGCTGGATTGGCGAGGCTGAACCAGACCAATTCATTTTTTGGTCGGAGGCTGCGACGCCGTTTTATCAGCTGGCGGACGGCTTGCAATTGAACTTCGCGCCCACCGATTTTATCCAAGTGAATGCAGCGGTTAATCAGGCGATGGTCGCACAGGCGCTTGCCTGGCTGGCACCAGCAAAAACTGATCAAATTCTTGATTTATATTGTGGAATAGGTAATTTCAGTTTGGCATTAGCCAAGCAAGCTGGCATGGTGGTAGGCTTGGAAGGTGTGGCTGCAATGGTGACAACTGCCAGTCAGAACGCCAGTTTTAATGGTCTGAGTAATACCCACTTTGCCCAGGTCGATTTGCATTTACCTTGGCCTAAAGCGGACTGGAATCAGCCGAAGTACCAAAAAGTATTGCTGGACCCGGCACGCGCTGGTGCGCTGGGCGCAATTGATGAAGTGGCACGGTTAAAACCGGCACAGGTATTGTATGTGTCCTGTAACCCGACAACCTTTGCCCGTGATGCTAAAGTGTTATTGGCCAAGGGTTACCGGCTCGATAAGTTAGGCATGATGGATATGTTCCCTTACACCAGTCATCTGGAATTGATGGCGTTATTTTCGCATACGAGGCAGTAAGTTATGGTCACGGTTCGGCATTCTCACAGTACTGAATACAACCCGGGCGAAACCACAGCCTGGCTCAGTTCGCTTGGTTTGCCGGAGAAAAAAATCAATTGTTTGCTCGAAGCCGAACAATGGCTGCAGCAACATGCGCTGACCGAACAAACCTGCCCGCAAGTGCGCACCGGCTGGGAAATGGTGGAAATTCTGGCCGATTTGCGGATGGACAAAGACGCCTTAACCGCTGCTTTGTTATTTCCGCTGGTCGAAGCCGATGTGTTGTCCTGCGACACCCTGACCAGCCAGTTTGAGCCTCCAGTGTTAGTGATGCTGGCCGCGGTCAAACAAATGGAAGCCATTCGCACCATTCCGGTGGGACCAAGCCAAACCCCGAACGCCCAGCAAGCCGATAATCTACGGAAAATGCTGCTGACCATGGTTGAAGATGTGCGGGCAGTGGTGATTAAGCTGGCAGCACAAATTTGTTATCTGCGGGATGTCAAAAACGCCGACGAAGAAACCAGAGTGTTGGCAGCAAAGCAAACCAACGCCATTTTCGGTCCGCTGGCCAACCGGCTTGGTATCGGCCAGTTGAAATGGGAGTTGGAAGACTTAGCTTTCCGGTACTTGCACCCACAAACCTACAAACAAATCGCGACTTTGCTTGAAGATAAACGGCTTGGTCGCGAGCACTATATGCAGGAATTTGTCGATAGTGTCCAAAGTCGGATGAAAGACGAAAACCTGAAAGTTGAAGTCTACGGTCGGCCAAAGCATATTTTCAGCATCTGGAAAAAGATGCAGAAAAAGCATTTAGCTTTTGACCAGCTATACGATATTCGCGCCGTGCGCATCGTCACTGAAAAAGTGCAGGACTGCTATGCAGTGCTTGGCATCGTGCATACCTCCTGGCAGCATTTGCCGAAAGAATTCGACGACTATATCGCAACGCCGAAGCAAAACGGTTACCAGTCCATTCATACCGTAGTGCTCGGCCCGCAAGGCCGGCCGATTGAGATTCAGATCCGCACCCGGCAGATGCACGATGATGCAGAGCTTGGGGTCGCGGCGCATTGGCGCTACAAAGAAGGTGGTCCGGCTGGCCGTGAAGGGGCGCTGGATGAAAAAATTGGTTGGCTGCGCAAAATTCTGGCCTGGCAGGAAGAAGTGGTCGATTCTTCGTTGGCGGAAGAGCTGCGCAATCAGGTCACTGAAGACCGGGTTTATGTGTTTACCCCCAAAGGCGACATTGTCGATTTACCGCTCGGCTCGACGCCACTCGATTTTGCTTATTACGTGCATTCCAATGTTGGCCATCGTTGTATTGGCGCGAAAATCTCCGGCCGCATCGTACCTTTTACCTATCAGCTGAAAACCGGCGATCAGGTCGAAATTCTAACCGGCCGTGAGCCCAATCCTAGTCGCGATTGGTTAAACCCGAATCAGGGGTATTTAAAATCCAGTCGCGCCCGCTCTAAGGTGCAATATTGGTTCCGGCTGCAGGATCGCGATAAAAACTACGCGGCTGGTAAAGAGTTATTGGATACCGAATTGCACCGGCTGAATTTGGTGTTGGATCAACCGGTGAAAGTCATTCATCGCTTTAACGTCAATTCGATGGAAGAATTGCTGGTTGGTATTGGTGGCGGCGAGATTAAAGTCACGCAAGTCGTCCATTACATCCAAAGCCAATACGCCAAAGCCGAACCGCCGGAAATTGATCCAAGGCTGATTACCAAACCAATGGCGCCAGCCCCGGCGAAAAGCCATGTGGTGGTGCAGGGCGTCGGTAATTTGATGACGCATATGGCGGGTTGTTGTCAGCCATTACCTGGTGATGCCATCGTTGGCTATATCACCCAGGGCCGGGGTATTGCGGTACACCGCGATGATTGTGACCAGTTTAAAAACCTGCAGGAGCAACATCCGGAACGGGTGGTCGAAGCGACCTGGGGCGATCAATATGCCTCAGGCTACGAAGTGACAATTCGCATCGTGGCGCATGACCGCAATGGTCTACTGCGCGATATTACCAGCATCCTGGCCAACGAAAAAGCCAATGTGCTTAGGATGAGCAGTAATTCCGATGTCGCGCGCCAGACCGCCATTATTAATATGACGCTGGAACTGTATAACCTGGATTCACTGAATAAATTGCTGACTAAAGTCAGTCTGATTGATGATGTGATTGAGGCTAAGCGTTCGCATTAATCGACATCTTGCTATCGAAATATTATAAAAACAGGGGCAGCGATTGCCCCTTGTTATTGACTCAGTTTTGGAACTTGTTCATGTCAAACAATATCAACGACTTGCTGGCCATTATGGCGACCTTACGCCACCCACAGCAAGGCTGCGCCTGGGACAAAGCCCAGACTTTTCAGACCATAGTGCCTTACACCATTGAAGAAGCTTATGAAGTGGCGGACGCCATTGAACGGGGCGATTTTGACGATTTAAAAGACGAGCTCGGCGATTTACTGTTTCAGGTGGTGTTTTACAGCCAGATGGCCTTTGAGCAAGGCCGCTTTGAATTTAACGATTGTGTAGCAGCCATTTGCGACAAACTTACCCGCCGTCATCCGCATATTTTTGGCTCTGAAACCGCTGGTGGCGGTACTGATGCAACCAGCGCTTTGCAAAACTGGGAAGCGCTAAAGAGTAGCGAGCGCAAAAAATCCGGCTTAGACAGTGTGTTAGATAACGTGCCTGCCAGTTTACCGGCGCTCAGCCGCGCTTATAAATTGCAAAAACGCTGCGCCACGGTTGGTTTTGACTGGCCATCCGTTGACGGTTGTTGGGACAAAGTCAAAGAAGAAATCTTAGAAGTCGAGCAAACGGCACCAGGCTCGGCCGAGCTTGCCGATGAGCTGGGTGATTTGATGTTTGCGCTGGTCAATGTGGTGCGCAAACATGGCCTGGAGCCGGAAGGTATTTTGCGCCAGGCCAACGCCAAATTTGAACGAAGGTTTCGAAGTGTTGAGCAGCAGCTTGCAGAGACCAGCACGCCAGTCGGAGTTGCCAGTCTGGAACAAATGGAAGCCGCCTGGCAGCTGGCCAAACGGATGGCGACGTAAAACCAGCGCCACCACTCAGCTTTCGATTGAGCCTTGGCGGTGGCTTTGCTATACTTTCCGCCCGTCCTGATATCAAATCTGAAATTCCCACCTAGCGCAGTGTTCATTCACCGCTAAGCTATTGAATTTCAGGTAGTCGATATCCAAAAACTCAACGTGCCTCAGGGGTCTCATGACTACAAGATACATCTTCGTGACGGGTGGGGTTGTCTCATCTTTAGGTAAAGGTATTGCTGCAGCTTCATTAGCCGCAATTTTAGAAGCACGTGGCCTGAAGGTAACAATCCTGAAACTGGATCCGTATATCAACGTTGATCCGGGAACCATGAGCCCAATTCAGCACGGTGAAGTTTATGTCACCGAAGACGGTGCTGAAACCGACCTCGATTTAGGCCATTACGAGCGGTTTATCCGCACCAAAATGACCAAACTGAATAACTTCACCCAAGGTAAAATTTACTCTGAAGTCTTACGCCGCGAACGCCGAGGTGATTATTTAGGCGCCACCATTCAGGTCATTCCGCATATTACCAATGAAATCAAAGCGCGCGTCATTAGCGGCGCTGAAGGTTATGACATTGCCATCGTCGAAATCGGCGGCACTGTTGGTGATATCGAGTCCTTGCCATTTTTAGAAGCAATTCGCCAGCTCGGCACTGAAATTGGCCGCGAACGCGCACTGTTTATGCATTTAACCTTGGTGCCGTATTTAGGCACTGCAGGCGAAATCAAAACCAAACCGACCCAGCATTCAGTGAAAGAGCTGCGCTCGATTGGTATTCAGCCGGATATTCTGATTTGCCGTTCTGATCGCACTATTCCAACCAACGAAAAAGCCAAAATTGCTTTATTCACCAACGTGGAAGAGCGGGCGGTGATTTCGCTGAAAGACGTTTCCAGCATTTATCAAATTCCGGCCTTGTTAAAATCACAAAGCCTGGACGATTTAGTGGTCCGTCGTTTCCATTTGGATTGCCCACAAGCCGATTTGGCCGAATGGGAACAGGTGTTGTATCAGGAAAGCAATCCAACCGGCGAAGTCACCATCGGTATGGTCGGTAAGTACGTTGAATTAAAAGACGCATACAAGTCAGTCAACGAAGCACTGAACCATGCCGGTCTGAAAAACCGTTTAACCGTCACCATCAAATACATCGACTCACAAGATGTTGAAACCAAAGGCCCCGGCATTCTGGCAGGCCTGGACGGTATTCTGGTACCTGGTGGTTTTGGTGAGCGTGGCATCGAAGGCAAAATCATTGCCGCCAAATACGCCCGTGAAAGCAAAATTCCATACCTTGGCATCTGCTTAGGTATGCAAGTCGCACTCATTGAGTTTGCCCGCAATGTGGCAGGTATGAAAGATGCGCATTCAACTGAGTTTAATAAGAACACGCCTTACCCGGTGGTTGGTTTGATCACCGAATGGCTGGACAGTGCAGGTCAAGTCGAATTACGTTCCGACGATTCCGACTTAGGCGGTACCATGCGTCTGGGTAGCCAAAACTGTAACCTTAAGGCCAATACCAAAGCCCGCGAAATTTATGGTGCAGACGTCATTAGTGAACGTCACCGCCATCGGTATGAAGTGAACAATCACCTTATTCCGCAACTTGAAGAGGCTGGCCTGATAATTTCTGGTTTATCTGCGGATAATCAGCTCGTGGAAATGATTGAACTACCGAACCATCCCTGGTTTGTGGCCGGGCAATTCCATCCGGAATTTAACTCGACGCCACGCGACGGTCATCCGTTGTTCCAGGGGTTTGTCGCAGCAGCATATAAATATCAGAAGCAACAAACGACCAAATAATTGAAGAAGCCGTGCTATATACCCAAAATCATTGAAGATTCGGGTAGGCGGCAACTGAACGAAGCCCCAGGAGCTTAGCTGTTCTAAGTGACTGGGGTTCGTGAAGGCGGCCAACAACCCCGCATCTTCAAGGATGAAGGGTATAAGGTGCGGCTTTTTGCTTTGGTCTACAGGGGAATACAATGTCTGAAATTATCAATATCGTCGCCCGTGAAATTCTTGATTCACGTGGTAATCCAACGGTTGAAGCCGATGTGTTTTTAGCAAGTGGCGTGATGGGCCGGGGTTGCGCACCCTCAGGCGCGTCAACCGGCACCCGTGAAGCGTTAGAACTGCGTGATGGCGACAAAAGCCGTTATTTAGGCAAAGGCGTTCGTACTGCAGTTGCCAATATTGATGGTCCGATTAAAGCGGCTTTAGTTGGTAAATCTGCGTATGAGCAAGCCAACATCGACCAGATCATGATTGATCTGGACGGCACTGAATCTAAATCAAATTTAGGCGCCAACGCTATTCTGGCGGTATCGTTAGCAGTAGCACGTGCTGCAGCTGCTGATAAAAAAATCCCATTGTATCAGCATATTGCTGATTTAAATGGCACCCCAGGTGTGTATTCAATGCCAGTGCCGATGATGAACATCATCAACGGTGGTGAGCATGCTGACAACAACGTCGATATCCAGGAATTTATGGTGCAGCCAGTTGGCGCGAAGACGTTTGCTGAAGCACTGCGGATGGGCGCTGAGATTTTCCACCAGCTGAAAAAAGAACTGCATGCGCAGGGCTTAAATACAGCGGTGGGTGATGAAGGTGGTTTTGCGCCGGATTTAAAATCAAACGAAGAAGCGTTAACAGTGATTTCTAAAGCAGTTACTGCCGCCGGTTACGAGCTGAATAAAGACATCACCTTAGCTTTAGACTGCGCTGCATCAGAGTTTTACCACGACGGTAAATACAAACTGACTGGCGAAGGCAAAGAATTCACTTCCTATGAATTCAACGACTTCCTGGCAGGATTGGCTGACAAATTCCCAATCATTTCAATTGAAGATGGTCTGGATGAATCAGATTGGGACGGCTGGAAAGATTTAACCAACAAAATCGGTACTAAAGTGCAGCTGGTGGGTGACGACCTGTTTGTGACCAACACCAAAATCCTGACCCGTGGTATTGAGCAGGGCATTGGTAACTCGATTCTGATCAAGTTCAACCAGATTGGTTCGCTGACTGAGACTTTAGCCGCCATCAAAATGGCGAAAGACGCTGGTTTTACAGCTGTCATTTCTCACCGTTCAGGTGAAACTGAAGACTCGTTTATCGCCGATTTAGCGGTAGGTACTGCTGCTGGTCAAATTAAAACCGGTTCTTTATGCCGTTCAGATCGCGTGTCAAAGTACAACCAGTTACTGCGGATTGAGCAAGAGCTGGGTGCCAAAGCACCGTACCGTGGCCGGGTAGAAATTAAAGGCCAATAAGCCTTTTAGCTGATTTGTGTATCGTAAGGGCCCGGTTGATCATGCATTTTGTATGTGAATGATTGGTCTGGCCTTTTTTTGAAGCTTGTCTTGCCGTTCGTTGAGCAAGGATCAGCTTTGACAGTGCTCGGAAAACAGCTAACATCGGCGCATGAGTATGCAAAACGAACTCTGGTTGAGTCCGGAGCATCAACAGACTTACACTGAGCTGTGCAACACCTTGTACGAGCGCGAGTTATTACGTCTGTCGCAGACGCCGTCTGAGCAGCTACCGCTGTTGACCAAACGGCTGGCCAGCTTGCCGTTTTATGTGCGTGAAGCCGCTTCGTTAATTCTGAAACACCCATCACCACTGACCCTCGACAGCCAGAATGCCTGTTGGCTGCATAGCCAGAGCAAGGTCTGTCCGGTGCCGCATGTCGATGAATCCGAAAGTATTTTCAGCTATTACCACAAGTACGCCAAACTCGGTTTGTTAGTGCCGGTGTACATCAAAGACCCACAGCAAAACCAGCTTGAACAAATCCGCCTCGATTCGATTGATGAAATTGACCATGACGGCCAGCGTATTCATTGTAATGAACATGGCTGGTTTGCAATGGCGGGTTGGCCGCAAGAGCCGGACAATCAGCAAAAGCTGTTGTTAAAACCAGGCAAAGCGGTGTTGGTGGCGGTTTGTTGTGGCCATCAGTGGCGCAATCAGGAACGGAAATTACCGCGTTTGTTAAGTCTGCGTGAGATGTTGCTGGCAAGTCGCTTGAACTGGCAAAACTTTGCCAAACCCCATCCGGCGAAAAAAGATCTGCGATAAGCGAGAGACCAGCCTGCTTAGCGCAATATTTCTGCCTGTCACCAGCTAAATTGCGCCTTTGAGGGCTTTTCAGCAGCAGCCTGACCCTTCATAATAAAGCTCATTCCAACCGTTCTGGTGCTGTATGCGCATTTTAGTACTGATCCTGCTGATTATCTGTGGTGCTTTGCAATACCGGCTGTGGCTCGGTCAGCACAGTGTCAAAGAATATCTGCAGCATAAAGAAGAGCTGAAAACGCATCAGGCCAGCAATCTCGAACTGGAAAAACGCAATAAGATGCTGCAGGCCGATGTCGCCGATTTACAACAAGGCCTCGATTCGATTGAAGAGCGTGCCCGCAACGAGCTGGGCTTAATCAAACAAGACGAAGTATTTTTCCGCTTAATTACCGCGCAAGGTAAAAAATGAAGGTTGCGGTGGTGATCCCTGCCGCTGGCATCGGGCAACGGATGCAAGCCGACCGGCCCAAGCAATATTTGCAACTCGCTGGTAAAACCATTCTTGAACATACGGTTGGCCGGTTATTACAACTGCCGCAACTTGGCCAGATCTGGCTGGCGTTATCTGCTGAAGATCCTTATTTTGAAGCCACTTCTTTAGCGCAACAACCAAAAGTAACCCGGGTGCTTGGTGGTGCTGAACGCGCCAACTCAGTCCTCAATGCCTTACATGCGATTGATGCGGAACAATTTCCATGGGTGTTGGTGCATGACGCCGCCCGTCCGCTGGTACACATTGCCGATATTGAAAACTTATTACAGCAGTGCTTTTCAACACAAGCCGGCGGAATTCTGGCGACCTTAGTTCGTGACACCATGAAACGTGGTGATGGCGCATCGCCACTTTCCAAAGTTGACCATACGGTTTCGCGCCAGCAGTTATGGCACGCCTTAACCCCACAACTTTTCCCGACAGCCCTGTTACGTGACTGTTTAAGCCAGGCGTTAGCCGCAGGCATTGCCATCACCGACGAAGCATCAGCACTGGAATGGGCCGGACATCCGGTGCTGTTAGTGCCTGGGCGCGCCGACAATATTAAAATTACCCAGCCAGAAGATTTAGCCCTGGCTCGTTTTTATCTGGAGCAACAATGACCCCTTTTCGGATTGGCCACGGTTTTGATGTGCACGCGTTTGGCGGCGATGGCCCTATCACCTTAGGCGGTGTCAAAATAGCGTATGACCAAGGTTTATTGGCGCACTCCGATGGTGACGTGGTGTTACATGCGGTGTCTGATGCGCTGTTAGGCGCGGTGGCACTTGGCGATATTGGCCATCATTTCCCGGATACCGATGCTGCTTTTAAAGGCATCGACAGCCGGATTTTATTGCGTAAAGTATTTGCCGATGTAAAAACGCTGGGTTATCAACTGGGGAATCTGGATGTGACCATTATGGCGCAGGCACCAAAAATGGCGCCGCATATCAACGCGATGCGTGAAGTGCTGGCGGCGGATTTACAGACGGAACTGTCGCAAGTGAATGTCAAAGCCACCACCACCGAAAAACTCGGTTTTGTGGGGCGTAAAGAAGGGATTGCGGTAGAAGCTGTGGTGTTATTGGTGAAAACTGCATGACCGGTCACTCAGAAATTTTGCCAGCGCAACCGCTTGAAATAACAAGTGATCTGCCAGCCGAAGCAACCGATGCCCCACAAGCCCGTCGCGCTGAAGCGCCGCAGTTTCCGCCTTTGGCGTATTTGTATGGTGAGCCACAAGCGACCGCTAATCTGCGTACTCAAGCCGATGATTTTATCGTCGATGAAGAGCTGAGCTTCACCCCAACTGGCCATGGCGAACATTTGTTATTACTGGTCGAAAAAATCGGTCAGAACACGCAATACGTGGCGAAGCAAATTGCCGCTGCCGCCGGTTTAAAAGCGCGGTTGGTCAGTTATGCTGGCCTCAAAGATCGCCATGCAGTGACCCGGCAATGGTTTTGCTTGCCGGTACCAATTAAACAAGAGCTGCATTATCAGGACTGGAACATCGAAGGGGTGCGGATTCTGCAAACCGTGCGTCATCAACGCCGGTTAAAATTAGGCTCGATTAAACAAAACCATTTTCAGCTCAAACTACGTAACGTCAGTGACCAAGCAGAATTAGAAGCAAAACTGCAACAAATTCAGCAAGGTGTACCGAATTATTATGGTGAACAACGCTTTGGCCATTTTGGTGGCAACCTGCAGTTGGCGGCGCGGTTATTTGCCGGTGAAAGTATTCCGGATCGGCAACTGCGGGGTTTAGCATTATCAGCCAGCCGCTCGATGCTGTTTAATCAGCAGGTGTCGGCGCGGGTGCGTGAGCAGCTGTTTTTAACCTTATTACCGGGTGCCGTGGTGCAGCTTGATGGTTCGGGTTCGGTATTTAGTGTGCCGGAACTCACCGACGAAATTTCCCAGCGCTTACAGGAACAGGATTTGCATCCAACGGCTATTTTACCCGGCATTGGCAAAGTGCTGGAAACCGGCGCTGCGCTGGACTGGCAATTACAGCAGTTGGCGCCTTATCAACATTGGGTGCAGGCGCTCTGTGATCTCAACGTCAATACCGAACGGCGTTCCTGCCGACTGGTGCCAAAAGCGCTGAGTTATCAGTGGCAAGATGATACACTCGCGCTGCAATTTGCGTTACCGACCGGTTGTTTTGCGACATCGGTGTTACGTGAACTGGTTAAATATCAGGATCTTGGCCGCGAACAAGTTATGTTGGAGTGTTAAATGCGGATTTTATTAAGTAATGATGATGGGGTCTATGCCAAAGGAATTATGGTGTTGCACCAGGCTTTAACGTCGATTGCCGAGGTGACGACTGTCGGCCCGGATCGTAATTGTAGTGGCGCCAGTAACTCATTAACTTTATTAAACCCGCTGCGCACCCAACGTCTCGACAATGGTTTTATTGCGGTGAACGGCACGCCGACTGACTGCGTGCATCTGGCGATCAGCCAGTTGTGTACCGAAGCGCCGGATTTAGTGGTCGCTGGCATCAATCACGGTGCCAATATGGGTGACGATGTGCTGTATTCAGGTACCGTCGCCGCCGCCACTGAAGGCCGTCATCTCGGCTTACCAGCCATTGCAGTATCTCTGGCCGGTCATACCGACGAGCATTTTGAAACCGCCGCTTATGTCACCTTGCAGGTGATTAAAAAACTCAAATCCCACCCGTTACCGGCCGACCAAATTCTGAATATTAATGTACCAGCGATTCCTATCGACGAGCTTAAAGGCATTCAGGTCACAAGGCTGGGTCGGCGGCATAAAGCAGAAACCATGACCAGCACCACCGATCCCTGGGGTCGTTCGATTTATTGGTATGGCTCGCTTGGGCCAGAACTCGATGGCGGTGAAGGCACTGACTTTTATGCGGTTGCGAATGGGTATGCTTCGATTACGCCATTACAAATTGATATGACCGCTTATCGTAGCATTGAACCGCTACGTGACTGGCTCGCTGGAATCGAGCTCTGATGATGGCGGTGGCAACTCCTCGCAGCGCCGCGCTGCTGGCACAAAAACTTCAGCAGGACGGTATTCGCAACGCCAAAGTGCTGGATGCGATTGCGCAGATCCCAAGGCATTTGTTTGTGGAACTGGTACTGGCGCATAAAGCTTATGAAAACACCGCGTTACCCATAGGTCAGGGGCAAACGATTTCCCAGCCTTATATCGTGGCGCGGATGACTGAGTTATTGCTGGAACCGCTGGATATCGAAGGCTGGAAACCACAAAAGGTGCTGGAAATTGGCACCGGCTCTGGTTATCAAACCGCTATTCTGGCGCGGTTGTTCAGCCAAATCTGCACCGTGGAACGGATTAAAACCCTGCAGTTTCAGGCGAAGCGTCGTCTGCAACAGCTTGATTTACATAATGTCTCGATGAAGCATGGTGATGGTTGGCTCGGTTGGGCCACCAAAGCACCTTTTGATTGCATTATTGTCACCGCCGCACCGACGCAAGTGCCCGAAGCCTTATTACAGCAGCTTGCTGATGGCGGAAGACTGGTGATCCCGGTTGGTAGCCAGGAACAGGTGCTTCGGGTTTATACCCGCAATGGCGAAGAATTTTCGCAAAAAGATGTTGAAGCTGTCCGGTTTGTGCCTTTAGTTCCCGGCGAGCTTGCCTGATTTTTTACACGAGTTTGAGGTTCATATTTTGAGGTTAGTATTTTGAGGTTCATAGTTTGAAGATTTTTCAATGGATGTATGACAAGGCGTTGACCTGGGCTAAACATCGTCACGCAGAGCGGTATTTAGCAGGTTTAAGTTTTACTGAATCGGTTATTTTCCCGATCCCACCGGATGTGATGCTGGCGCCGATGGCGTTGGCGCATCCGGAAAAAGCCTGGCGTTACGCCACGTTAACGACGGTTGCTTCCGTGCTGGGAGGCATGTTTGGTTATCTGCTGGGCTGGTGGTTGTATGATCCAGTGGTGCTGCCATTTATCCAATATATGGGCTATCAGGAAACGTTTGCGCTGGTCGAGCGTTGGTTCATTGAATATGGCGTCTGGGTGGTGTTTGTTGCAGGCTTTTCACCCATTCCCTATAAATTGTTTACCGTCGGTGCCGGTTTGATGCATATGGCGTTTTTACCCTTTGTTATCGCATCTTTGATTGGCCGTGCCAGCCGCTTTTTTCTGGTGGCGGGTTTAATGTACTGGGGCGGTGCCAAAATGCAGCAAAAACTGCGTGATATCGTCGACTGGTTAGGTTGGGGCACGGTTGCACTGGGCGGGGTGTTGTATTACGTCTATGGCTAATCGGGTGTTGCAAAAAAACGGTCTGATCGCTGGCCTGGTCTGCAGTCTACTGTTGCAGGCTTGTTCCAGCAGTCAGGGGCCGGCGCCGGTCAGTTATGCCCAAAGCCGGCAAGTGGCGAAAGGGAGTCTGCAGGCGGACACCTATCAGGTGAAAAAAGGCGATACCTTATTTTCGATCGCCTTTCGCGCCGGGATGGATTATCGCAATCTGGCGCGCCTCAATCGTATTCCTGAGCCTTACACCATTTATGTTGGTCAGGTATTGGTGACTGGCAAAGACAACGGTTACAAAACAGCAGTACGAGGCCCGGTTTTAACCGACCGTTCAGCAAATAAGAATTATTCAAATCCAGTTAAATCAAAGACTCCATTAAATTCCTCTAAAGTAGTTGCGCAGCAAAATCAAAAGCGCTATGGTCAGAATCAACAGGTCACAGAATCTGAAAAAATCGACAAGAGTACCAACAATGGGAACGTATCGCAATGGTTGTGGCCGGTAAAAGGCCCGATTTTAGCGAAATTTTCGCACCAGGAGCATGGTAACAAAGGCCTGGACATTGGTGGTGCTGTTGGGACACCGATCAAAGCTGCGGCAGCAGGCCAGGTAGTTTACGCCGGCAATGCCCTTCGCGGTTATGGCAATCTGGTGATTATCAAGCACAACGATGATTTCCTCAGCGCCTATGCTCACAACCATCGATTATTGGTCAAAGAGCGTGATTCGGTGTCAGCTGGTCAACTCATTGCAGAAATGGGCAACACTGATGCAGATCGCGTTCAGCTGCACTTTGAAATTCGTTTTCGTGGCCAATCCGTTGATCCGCTCAAATACCTAAAATAAAACACAAGCTCATAACGAAAAGAAAGGATTTCTGGCAGTTAGGTGTAACTACCCTGGTAGGTTGGGAGATGGATATGGGACACAAAGAAGAAGATGAAGTTGTTGATTTTAAAGAAGCTGATTTAACGGAAGATGTTGTATCGCTGGACGATGAAGGCGCCGAGCCGGATTTGGAAGCGCTGGCCGTTGATGAAGAAGCCACCACAGAAGACGTTTTTACCCGCGACGATAGCGCGCGTGCGATGGACGCCACACAGATTTACCTCGGTGAGATTGGTTTTTCACCTTTGCTCTCCGCTGAAGAAGAAGTCTATTTTTCCCGCTTATCACTCAAAGGTGATCAGGCTGCCCGCAAACGGATGATTGAAAGTAACTTAAGGTTGGTGGTGAAAATCGCCCGCCGTTACATCAATCGTGGTCTCGCCTTGCTGGATTTAATTGAAGAAGGCAACCTGGGTCTGATCCGAGCCGTGGAAAAATTTGACCCGGAACGTGGGTTTCGCTTTTCAACTTATGCCACCTGGTGGATCCGCCAGACCATTGAACGCGCCATTATGAATCAGACCCGGACTATCCGGCTGCCGATCCACGTGGTGAAAGAGCTCAATATTTATCTGCGGGCGGCGCGTGAATTGTCGCAACGGCTGGACCACGAACCAACGCCGGAAGAAATTGCCGCTGCGCTCGACAGGCCGGTGGAAGAAGTTCGTAAGATGCTGAAGCTGAATGAGAAAATCACCTCAGTGGATACACCGGTCGCCGGTTCTTCCGAAAAGCAGCTGCTGGATATTCTAGCCGATGAAAAGGAACTTGGCCCGGAAACCGAACTGCAGGATGCGGATATTCGCCAGCATCTGGTGTTGTGGCTGGAAGAGCTCAATCCAAAACAACGGGAAGTATTGGCGCGCCGTTTTGGGCTGCTTGGCTACGAGCCGTCGACGCTGGAAGATGTCGGCCGCGAAATTGGCTTAACCCGCGAGCGGGTGCGGCAAATTCAGGTCGAAGCATTACGCCGGTTACGGGAAATCGTCACGCATCAGGGCTTGAATATCGAGACTCTTTTTCAAGAGTAAGTTTTCAGGAATAAGTTTTCAGGAATAAAACTAAAGCCTTTAAAATGCCAGTTGCCTAAAGTGACTGGCATTTTTATTTGTATACCAAAATTGTCACCGAACTAAGTCGCGAGCCGCATGCTTCAGCTTGATTTTAAGCTGCTAAACCAAATCTCAAAACAGCTTTGCTGATCGTCAGTACTGGCCAGGCGGTAGGGCAGGCCGTGACGTTGCAGCACTTCGCGGACAAACACCAGCCCAATGCCCTGACCGCCTTTTTTGGTGGTAAAAAATGGCGTAAATAATTGGCCACCTTCGACATCCCGCAATAAATCACCGGAATCAGTGACCGACAACTGCCAGCCTTGTGGTTGTGGCACCAGGCTGAGCAGTACTTTAGCAGGTCGCGTTGGCTGGAGTTGTAAGCCGGTTTCAGCCGCTTCCAGCGCATTTTTGACAATATTGAGTATCGCCTGGCTAAATAACGCCGGATCCAGCAACAACCACACCGGATCTGCCGGTAACTGCCATTGCAGCTGCACACCACGGCTTTGCGCATTATCGCGGCATAAATACATCACATCGCTGAGTAAAACCACCAAATCAGTGGGTTGCGGTTCAGCGGCCGGCATTTTAACCACCTGACTACAGCGGTCAATAAACTGCCCCAGGCTATGATTGCGTTTTTGCACCGCAGCGATGGCAACGGCAAAATCCTGTTGGTCGTCCGCCTGTAACTGCTTTTGATAATTGCAAACCGATTGCAACACGGAGCCCGTCACGGCCACTGTGTTATTCACCTCATGCGCAATCACCCGCACCAATTTATCAAAGGTCGATTTTTCTGAACTATGCAGTTCTGCGGTCAGCTCTTCAATCAGCAAAAAACGGCGGCTAAAACCACGATCGATAAACTGACTGCACTGACAGCGAAAACGCCGGCCTTCGCTGTCGCTGCATAAAGTGCTTTGCTGCGGTAATAGCTGCTGCAACTGCGGCAGCAAACTACGCACTCTTTGTTGTTCGATGGGGCTGAATTGTGGGAAAAAGGTGGCATCGCCGTCAATCCAGTCACAGAGTGGCCGGTTGAGCGGATCGGCGAGTCCCAGCAATTGCCGGGCGCTGGCGTTGAGTAAACTCAGTCGGTCGTCAAAATCAAATACCAGTACCGCCACCGGCGATGCTTCCAGCAACTGATCCAGCAGTCCTTGTTGTTCGCCAATCCTTAGCCGTTCCTGCTGCAACCTTGCCAATAAATCGTTGTAACATTGCACCAGCGACTGCAGTTGTGGGTCGCTGTTGGCATGTAGCCGGTGGTTGTAACTTTGTTCTGACAATAACTGTTGAAAACATTCGGTGTAGCGCAGCGGCTGCAAACTTTGCCTGCACAACCGCCAACACAACCAGAAACTAGCGGCCAGCAATAGTTCTAGCGCCAGCATCAACAGCGGTTGTTGTTGATACAAACTGACAGTGCCGAGTAACAACACGCCATGTAAAAACAGCAGATAACTGCGCAGCCGATATTCGGTTTTCATCAATACAGACTCTGGTTCAAGGCTCGTCCCGTTGCACACTCAACTGGTGCTTTTCCAACCGGCGGTATAAGGCGGTGCGACTGAGTCCGAGCTGTTTCGCCACCCGGCTCAGGTTACCCTGAAATTGCGCCAGCGCTTGTTCGATCAGTTGTTTTTCCACTTCATCCAAGGTGCGGCCATGCATCGTAGTGGTGGCGCCAGTTGGGGCTGGATCCGTCATCGCGCTGATAAAATCCTGTTGATCCAATTGCTGTTTGTCGCCTTCAGCACTTGCCAGCAATAAAGTCCGTTCCAGCGTTTGCTTCAGCTGGCGGATATTACCAGGCCAGGGCTGGGCGTACAGCCAATCGCTGGCGCCCTGGGTGAGTTGCACGCCGGGCAGCTGATAGTCGCGCGCCAATTGCAGCAATAATGCCTTGGCCAGCAGTGGAATATCAGAACGCCGTTCGCGCAGGGGCGGTAGCCGGATACAAATCAGGTTCAGCCGGTACAATAAATCTTCGCGAAACAGGCCACTGCTTACCAACTGACTTAAATCTTGATTGGTGGCGCTGACCAGCCGAAAATCCGCCTGCTCGCTCTGGCTGGCGCCGACCGGCTGGTAACGCTGCTCCTGCAGCACCCGCAGTAATTTCACCTGATCGGTTTTTTGCAGTTCGCCAATCTCATCCAAAAATAAAGTGCCCTGGCTGGCGCTCGCGATATGACCCGCCCGATTGACCTTGGCGTCGGTAAAAGCGCCACGGACATGGCCGAACATTTCACTTTCAAATAACGATGAGGTCACAGCGCCCATATTTACTTTGACCAGCGGCTGTAGCTGGCGGGGGCTATTGCGATGTATCGCGTCGGCGACTAACTCTTTACCGGTACCACTTTCGCCATAAATCAGCACCGGCGCTTTGGTGCGGGCGACCCTGGCGATAGTCGCGAGTTGTCGGACAAATTCCGGATGTTCACCAATCAGTGCGCTAAAGTCATATTGGCTATCGAGCTGCGCCCGGCCGGTGAGGGGCGCGCTCACCGGCGTGGCTAATTCCAGTGTGGTTTGAATCAGCTCCAGCAGCTGCTGATTGTCCCATGGCTTGGTAAAAAAGTCGGCGGCTCCCAGTTTCATCCCGCGCACGGCCAGCGCAATCGAGCCCCAGGCGGTCATCAGCAACACCGGGAGCATCGGCCAGTGCTGTCTGATTTGTTCGAGCAGCGCCAAGCCTTCTTCGCCGCTGGTTTGCAGCGAAAAATTCATATCCTGCACCACCAGTTGCACCGGATGTTGCGTCAGCAGCGCCAGCGCAGTCGCGGCGTCATCAGCCAGCAAGGTGCTGTAGCCAGCTTGTTTTAACAACAGCGCCAACGAGATTTGCACCGCTGGATCATCTTCCACAATTAGCACCAAAGGGCGCGCCACTGGCTGCATCAGTCTGGTTTCCCGGATAAAGTTATTGCTGGCTGCCGTAGCCAGCAGTCAGTATTAATCATGCTGAGCGATTCGTATCAGGTTATTCATAATGCAGCGCCTCAGTCGGCGTTAAACGGCTGGCACGCCAGGCCGGATATAATGCACATAACACTGATAACACACAAATAATCAAAATGGCACCGAGGCTCGCCACCCCAAATAACGGCCAGTCCAGATGCTCGCCCAGCACCCCGGTGAGTGGCAATTGCACCAGCAATAACAGCGCAATGCTGACCGCCAGTAAATTCAACATTAACTGCTCGGCGATGATCTGCCAGTAAATGTTACCTGCTGTGGCGCCAATCGCCCGTCGTAGACCCAGTTCCGGAATGCGCTGACTGGTGTGCTGCCACAACACGCCAAATAACCCAAACGCCACCATTGACAGCAAAAAGGCGCTCAGCACCGCCAAAATCAACAGCGGGATCATCTGGGTACGCAGCATGGATTGGCGTTTTTGGGTCAGCGGTTCAATGTTATAACTCCAGTCGCTGCGCACTTGTTTTAGCTGTTGCAGCAGTTGCTGCTCTATCGCCCGATCGGTGCCAGCGGCCAGTTGCAGCAGCAGAATCCACGGCACACTTTGTTCCGGCAGCCTGCTAATGATGGTAGGCGCCACCGCCATCAGTTCGCCCTGAGTCCGTAATGCTTTTACCAGGCCGATAATCTGATAACTGCTGCTACTACTGGTCGCGTCATCGCGCAGCAATTGGCCAATCGGATCAATGCCCGGAAACAGGGTGTCGGCTAGACGTTGATCAATGACCACTGGTTGGTGGGCTGCGCCATTGTCAGTTTGGTTAAAGCTACGACCGGCAATCAGTGGCAGTTCGGCGGCGGCGAAAAAGTCATCGCTGACCGAAATCTGGTCAACTTCCAGACTTTGCCCGGTGTCAGCGCGCTGCAGCAAGGTGTTTTGCCGTGACAAGTCATACAACGGCATATCGGTGAAACTGACTTGTTGCAGCGCTGGAATTTGTTTTAAAGCACGTTGATACTGTGACATCAGCGACTCGGTATTGATGACGGTCGTAGCTGCTGTGGCGGTTGGCGTCAGTTCCTCTTGAACCTGTCCTTCAATCGACACCAGCCAGCGCGCCTGATGGTTGAGGCCTGTCGGCAACTGAAACAGCTGATAATAACGGCCTGCCGAAGCGCAGAGCGCAAATACCACCAAAAAGGCCAGTAAAATTTCCAGACTCAGCAGCAGATGGCGGGACTTACGTTGCCACACCAGTTTAAACATATGATGGATCATCGACGAGCTCCTTTTAAGGCGTGAACCGGGTCCAGTTTAGCGATGCGCCAGGCTGGGATAATGCCGCTGAGTAATCCGAAAACCATGCTGATCACCATGCCAAGCATAAATACCATCAGGTTAATCTCCACCTGTAAATAGGGGATCACGCCGGACTGTTCAATCAATTCAAGCGTGCCGGCGGCCATAACTAAACCGAGCAAACCTCCGATGCTACACAACAACAAATTTTCGATCAGAAATTGCCAGATCAGCTGTTGGCGGCTGGCGCCAAAGGCCTTACGCACGCCAATTTCCGTGCTACGTTCCAGCATCCGGCCGGTATTCAGATTGACCAGATTCAGTGCAGGCAACAGCATAAATAACAGCATCAGTAAGCTTATCAGCAGCAATAAACTGGCAGCACCTGAGTCCGGCTGTTTCTGATTCTGCAGCAACATCCGGGCAAAAAATTCCAGTTTGCTATCCGCCCAGATGTTAACTTCCTGCCACTTCACCGGATCATCAAACTGAAAGCCGTCAATCGCGGTGGCGAGCTCCTGGCGCAGCGCCGGAAAATCGGCGGCGGAGCGGGCGAGGATCAAGGCCGAAAAATTGCCCCACAGCTGATGCTGATAATCGCTCGACGGATAAGTACTGACGGGTGCCCACATATCGGCAAACGAATTCAGCTGCAGCACATCGGCGACCACGCCAATCACGGTAAATTGTTGCCCGCCAACATTCAGCAGCTGGCCAACAGCGCTTTGTTCGCCAAAAAGCTGTGTTGCCGTGCTTTGATTCAGCACCAGCACAAAACGGCCGGCCGCCACATCTTCAGCGTTCGGTACCCGGCCCGCGAGCACTTCAAAATCCAGAATTTGCCAATAGGCTGCATCAGCCCGGCGCAGCAACAAATCGGTGATCCGGCCTTGCTGATACACCGCGGTACTTTCCGGCATACTGACCGCAGCCACCAGTTCGGCCGATGGCAAAGGTTTGATGTAATCGGTAATCACCTTATAACCCAGCGGGCCATGGCGGAAATTACCCTTTTCCTCGTTCAGTGACACCATGGTGACGATTTGCAACATCCGTGGACTTTTGCCTTCGACGCCGGTGGGCGAAAATGTGTTTTCCAGCAACGCAGTCACCACCAGTAGCACCAATAAAGTCAGGCTGATACAGAGCAAATTGATGACTGTAAATAACTTACGTTGCAGGGCAATGCGCCAGGCAATTAACAGATAATTTTTTAGCATCATAGTTCCCGTTATTGCACCAGTTGACCATCAAATACCCGCACGATGCGGTTGGAATGTTTTGCTTCCTGTTCATTGTGCGTCACCATCACGATGGTGGTGCCTGCCTGATTCAGCGCCAGCAATTGTGACATCACTTCCGCGCCCATCTGACTGTCCAGATTACCGGTCGGTTCATCGGCCAACAGAATTTGCGGCTCGCCAACCATCGCTCTGGCAATGGCGACTCTTTGTTGTTGACCGCCGGATAATTGGTTCGGGAAATGCTCCATCCGCGCCGTTAAACCGACTTTTTCCAGCGCCGCTTTGGCTTTGGCGCGACGTTCGGCGGCTGGCATCTTGCGGTACAACAGGGGGAGTTCCACATTGTCGATCACCCGCAGCTCGTTGATTAAATGAAAGCTTTGAAAAATAAAACCAAAGGTCTGGTTGCGCAGTTTCGCCACCTGACTATCGCTGTATTTACCCAGCAGCTGGCCGTTAATTTCAATCTGACCTGATGCCGGCCGGTCGAGTAAACCGATGATATTGAGCAAGGTACTTTTACCGCAGCCGCTTGGTCCCATAATGGATACGAATTCGCCAGCCCGGACTTGCAGGTTGATATTATCCAGCGCCCGCGTTTGTACTTTGTCGGTCTGGTAGTTTTTACTGATCGCACTGAGTTTAATCATTGTTAGTTCCCCTGTTAAAAGTGTTAGTGGCATGACAATGCTGGTCATGCTCGCGTTAGTCTGAAACCCGGATCTGCGTTAAATGCTGATAACTGTCGAGTTCGGAAATAATCAGTTCCATGCCGGCGGTCGCACCGCTCAGCACTTCAATTTGCCCGGAGTCGGCCAGGCCAAACTCCAGCATGGTTTTTTCGGCGACACCGTCTTTGAGCAGATATACCTGCTGTGCGCCGCTGCCTTTGATCGCAGTCCCCCGTTCGACAATCAACGTCTGTTGTTTTTGTTCGGTGATAATATTGGCTTCAATCCGCAGTTTATTGCGAAGCGCAGGGTGATTGGGTTGTTGCAGACTGACATACAGCCGCACCGTGCCATTGTTGATTTCCGGCAAAATGGTTTGCACTTCACCGGTTAAAGTTTCCTGATTGTAGGTTAGCCGCACTGGTTGACCCGGCTGCAGATAACGACTGTAAAAGTCCGACACCGACACTTCCACCCGGTAGTTATCCAGCTGTGCCAATTTGGCAACCAATTCGCCAGCCTGTATTGCGGTACCTTCGTCGGTCGGCAACCAGGTGAGCATGCCGGCAAACGGCGCTTTGACCTGGGTCCGGTCCAGCACTCTTTGCTGTTGCGCCAGTTGTTTTTGGTAAATTGACTGTTGTAACCGGGCATTTTCCAGCGTGGCTTCGGTGGCTTTTTGGGTATCGATAATGGCTTCTTGCTGCTGTTTTAATTGTACTTCGGCCCGTTTCACCACGAGCTCGGCACTTTGTAAATCATCCTGCGAAGTAATGCCAAGGGCGCCAAGTTTCTGAAAACGTGATAACCGTACTGTGGAACTGGCTAAATCCAGTTGTAGTAATTCGATGTCACTGCGTAATTTTTTCAGTTGTTGCTGCATCCCTACGGTCAGACTCAGCATCAGGCTGTCTTGCTGGGCAATTTGCTCGCGCAGATTTTCAATCGCCAGCTGCACATCATGATCATCCAGTTCCAGCAGCAGCTGATCTTTTTGCACCGTTTGCCCAGGTTTGACATGAATTTTACTGACGCGGGTGCTGATGGGGCTGGCGACCTGGGCTTCGTGCACCGGGATCACCAGACCAGCGCCATTGATGGTATTGGCAATATCACCCTGGCCAATGGTGGCGATACGCAGTTCACTACGGTGCAGTTCCGGAGTCAGCAGCCGGTGTAATAGCCAGCCAGCCAGACTCAGACTCAACACCACCAAAGCACTGGTTATAAACACGCGTCGGCGTTGGCGCTGCAGCTGCTGCGGTTGAAGTGGTTGGTCCATGATACAACTTCCTAAAGGACATTAAGTTGTAGGGTAATGGCAAGAAGCGCACCAGTTTTATTTATTGATTTTTATTCAATTAAATCATCAACATATTTATTTTTGGTTGTGCTGAAAATCGAGCTGACTGTGCGTAGTCGAACGCAAGGTGTCCGAAAGCGGACACTTGAAAGCGGGCAATAGCAAGCTGGCCATCAACAACTGAAAAATCCCCGCTGGCACATCCTTTGCTCCATGTCCCTATAGCCATGCATTTTGCACCAAAACAGCTTTCGCCTGAATGTGCGTAGCTGGCATAAAAAGATCAGGAGATTGATGCCGATGACAGCACCGATACACACCAGCAGTTTTAGTGGTTATCCCTTTACCGACGGCTGTTATGACGAGCTGGTCGCGGCGACCGGTCAGCCGAGATTACCGGCGGCGGCAATTGCCCGCTTTATTGATAAACATGGCCGAGCCGAGTTACTGGCACGTCAAGTGCTGTTAAATCAGACGATTAGCGCGATGGGCGTTTGTTTTACTTTGTATAGCGAAGGCCAGAATATCGACCGTGGCTGGCCGCTGGATGTGATGCCACGCACCATTCCGCTATCCGAATGGCGCAAAACCAGCGCCGGTTTAACCCAGCGGTTGCAGGCGTTGAACCTGTTTATCGACGATTTATACCACGAGCAAAAAGTGCTGAAAGACGGCATTGTGCCGGCTGATTTAGTGCTCGATTCGCGTAATTTTCTTGCACCATGTCGGGGCGTGTCGCCTCCTTTTGGCGTCTGGGCGCATATCTGTGGTACTGATTTAGTCCGCGACGAGAGCGGACGTTTTCTGGTGCTGGAAGATAATTTGCGGGTGCCGTCGGGTGTGTCATATATGCTGGAAAACCGCACCGTGATGAAACGGGTGTTTCCGGAATTGTTCGCCGATTCGACCATTGTGCCGGTCGACGATTACCCGCATCAGCTGTGGAAAATGCTGGCCTCACTCTCGCCAAGACCGGGTGATGTGCCTTGCATGGTGTTGTTAACACCCGGTATTTATAACTCAGCTTATTTTGAACATAGTTTTCTGGCGCAGCAAATGGGCATTGAGCTGGCGGAAAATACCGATTTAACCGTCGAAGATGACGGCGTGTATTTACGCACTTTGCATGGTCGGAAAAAAGTCGATGTGATTTACCGCCGCGTTGATGACATTTTCCTCGACCCAACCGTTTTCCGGCCAGATTCAGTGCTTGGCGTGCCGGGTTTGTTTAACGCTTGGGCCAAAGGGCAGGTGGCGATTGCCAATGCGCCTGGCTCAGGTGTGGCTGACGATAAAGTGATTTACGCTTATGTGCCTAAAATTATTGAATATTATTTAGGTGAAAAACCACTGATCGACAATGTACCAACGTTTTTATGCTCGGATGAAAAAGAGCGCGGTTATGTACTGGCGAACTTAGATCAGTTGGTGGTGAAACCGGCCAACGAATCCGGTGGTTATGGCATTTTGATTGGGCCACGCTCCACCCAGGTCGAAAGGGACGATATGGCCGCCGCCATTATCGCCAACCCACGTAATTTTATCGCCCAGCCAACCTTGGCGCTATCGACAGCTCCGACCTTATGTGACGGCGAACTGGAGCCTCGGCATTTGGATCTACGGCCTTTTATTTTGCAAGGCCAGGATTTGTATTGCAGCACCGGCGGCTTAAGCCGGGTCGCGCTGCGTAAAGGCTCCTTGGTGGTGAATTCGTCGCAGGGCGGTGGCAGTAAAGATACCTGGATCATCAATGATGAGGTGTAACTTATGTTATTAAAATCGGTAGAACATATTTTCTGGTTGGGTCGGTATTTAGAGCGGCTTGATGACACCGCCCGGCTGATTAACGCTACCAGCCACTTGCTGATCGACAGCCACCAGGACACCCAATTTGGCTGGCCGATTTTACTTGAAGTATTGGGGCAGGACAGTAAAGCCATCTTGGGAACAGCTGCGGCAGCGGTGGAAGGCGAGCAGGGTAAACTCAGTGTCGCTGATACTGAAAAAGCGGTGATGGCGTATTTAATTAACGCTGCCGACAGCCCGGTGTCGATTTTGTATACCAGTAGTGCGCTGAAATACAATGCGCGCACCATCCGGCCGCTGATCCCCCGTGATATGTGGGAAGAGCTCAATGCACTTGACTTATTTTTACAGCAAAACTGCAGTATGGCGGTCAGCCGGCAGCAGCGTTATCAGCTGATGAGTGAAGTCAGCCGGCGTTGTCAGATGGTGGTTGGTGTATTAGACGGCACCATGCTACGTAGTGAAGCCTTTGATTTATTTAATATTGGCCGGCATGTTGAACGCGCTGATATGACAACCCGCATTATGGATGTGATGGTGTTGCAGCAGTTGCAACCCACCCAAATTAAAAGACCGAAATTTCGCTGGACCTCGATTTTGAATGCGCTGGGCGGGGTGGAGTCGTATCAACATTATGTGGCGCATCAGGCGGCCGATGTGGATGCCATTGATTATCTGCTGACTTATGCCGACTTTCCGCGATCCATTGCTTATTGTCTGAACAGAGCCGGTGCATCGGCGCGTGGTTTGCCGCATAGTGTCAGTATTTTACAACAGGTGTATCAGTTGCAGTCGTTATTACAGCATCAGGCATTGTCGGAATTATCGACCGAGCAGCTGCATAGTCTGATTGATCATATTCAGGCCGGTATTATCAGTTTGCATCAGGCGATTTTGGCGCCATGTCAGGCATCATGTCAGGCGCCACTGGCGGCGCAAACGCAGCAAAAGTCGGCCTGATGCTGCCGGACAAGCAGCGACCGACAAATCAGCCCGCAAAAGGAACCATCCTATGAACGCAACGGATCGTCTGCAGTTCCATCAGCAGCTGCAACATGAACTGCGGGAAAACGGCATTGACGGTGAGCCATGGCAAAGTGGCGCCCGGACGCTGGATGGTTCGCCCTGGCTGATAGATGAGGCGCAGTGGCAACAGCTGGAACACGGGCTGGCGCAGCGCCACCGGTTGCTGGCGGCGGTATTGGCCGATTTATATGGCCCGCAGCAATTGCTGCAAGACCATATCATCCCAGCGGATTTACTTTATCTTTCAGGCAATTATCTGTTGCCAGCCTGTGGACTATTCAACGTTGCCAATGCAGGAGCTGATCCCTGCGCCTGGTTGCCGTTATTGTCTGCGGATGTCGGCAAAAATGCTGCCGGTGAATTCTGTGTGCTGGCTGATTTTAGTCAGTTGCCGGATGGCTTGGGTTATTTATTGGAACACCGGCTGGCGTTTAACCATTGCGGCAGTCAATTACCGGCACTTCCAAAAGCCCAGCTGGCCGGATTTTTTCGCCAGTTATTGCAGCTGTTACAACAACCGGCTGCCGATCGCAGTACGTTGGTGGGTTTATTGGCGCCGGTGGCGAAAAACGCCGGTTATTTTGAACAGGCATTCCTGGCCAATTATCTGGATATCGCGTTGGTGCATGGCGCGGATTTGATGTTTAAAGATGGTCGGCTCTGGCTAAAAACGCTGACCGGTTTGCAGCCGGTGGCGAGTTTATTACGGTATCTGGCCGATGCTAAAACCGATCCGCTGGAACTGGATGCATCCGGCAGTGGCTGCGCCGGACTACTGCAAAGTATTCGCCAGCAGCAATTATTTTGCGCCAATCCGCCGGGTACCAGTTTGCTAGATAGCGGATTGTTATTGCCCTTTATGCCAGCCTTGTGTGAGACGTTATTGGGCGAGCCACTATTATTGCCTTCGGCGCCGGCGTTGTGGCTTGGTGATGACCTGCAGTTGCAACAGTTTTGGGCGGCACCGGCGAATTATCGGTTGGTGGATCAGCGGGATGGGCGGCGCTATCACCTGAACTGCCACCTAAACGGCCACCTGAACCAGCTGGCGGCTGACAGCGCTTCTGACGGTTCATTCTCTGAACTTAAAGCCCAAATTCAGCAACAACCCGCCGCTTTTATTGCCATCGAATTACAACCACTCAGTCCCTTAGCCTGCTGGCATCCGACCGGGGGCGAACAAATGCTGGCCGGGCAATTGCGTTTATTTAGTTTGTTGCAGCCGGACAAAGTCAGTGTACTGCCGGGTGCTTATGCCAGACTTGCCTTGGACGCAATAGCACTACAAAACGCCGAAGTGCCACAAGCCGAGCTCACGGTAAAGGATGTCTGGGTGCTGGCCGATCGCGGTCAAACCAGCAGTTTATTGCAAAGCAGTGCCCAGCAATTGTCGTTATCGCGGCACAGCGGTTTGGTGCCAAGTCGGGTGGCTGACCATCTATTTTGGCTTGGCCGTTACAACGAAAGGTTAAATCTGATTTGTCGCGCGCTGCGTTCGGCGTTGCCACTTATTGCCAATCCAGAGGCCAATCGACAGGCCAATTCACAGTATGCGCCGGAAGCGGGTGAAGATGCGCTGGCGTTATTAAGATTTTGCCTGAAAGCCAATGGCAGTCAGTTGGTCGCTGCAGCGCATTTGTCATTGCCGGATTTGCTGGAGCAAATGTTCGAGCCACAAAATTCGACCGGCATTGTCGCGGTGCTGAAACATCTGCTGTTTAATGCGCAGTCGGTGCGGGAGTATTTCGGCGAAGATACCTGGTATGTATTAGATAAACTACAAAGCGCCATTTATCAGTGGCCGCAGCAATTAAAATGGCAGCAACCGGCAGCATTATTGCGCCAATTAGATGAAATCATTCTGCTGCAAACCGCTATTTATGGCCTGAACAATGAAACGATGAGCCGCACCCAAACGCTGCGGATGATGGACTTAGGCCAGCATCTGGAGCGGGCGCTGCAAACCTCGGCGTTACTGCAAACGGTGTTTGTGCCGCTGCAACCAGCACCAGCCACTAGTGCCGCTTTAATGGAAGCGGTGCTGCGGATGGCCGATACCTTAATGACCTACCGGCGGCGTTATCGCAGCGAACTCCACCCGCTGGCGATTATTGATTTGTTATTGCTGGACGATAGTACTCCAAGATCAGTAGGTTATCAGTGTGCCCGCATTCAACGCCAATGTGCCAAATTACCGCAACTGGCCGCATCGACGATGCTTAGTCCGGAGCAACGGATTGCGCTGGAGCTGGTGTCGCTATTGCAACTGGCGGACCCTCAAAGTTTGTTTGATAGTGAACAGCAGGCTACACCGGCGCTTGGCATGTTGCTGAATCAGTTGCAGCACCGATTGCGCCAATTGTCGGACAGCATTACCTTGTCGTATTTTAATCATGCGCAGCAGCACAGCGCCTGGCAGAGTTTTTGATGAAGCTTTTGTTGAAGAAGCAGATGAAGCGGCGAGCAGCCAGTAACCGGAGCGTGCATGAAGTACCAGCTTAGCCATCTGACCCGCTACCAATACCAGCAGCCGATTGCAAATAGCTATAATCTGGCCTGTCTACAGCCACGGCAATTACCTTATCAACAGGTGCTGCAAAGCTCAATACAGGTCACTCCCATTGCCAGCGGTTTGTATTCGCATCAGGACAGTTTTGGCAATGTGCGGCATTTTATTCATTTGCAGAGCCCGCATCAGGAATTGTCGGTGCTGGCGTCTTCGATTGTGGAAGTGCAACCACGTTATTTAGCCGGACAGTTAGCAAATGGGGTGGGTTTTGAGCAGTTGCAGCACTGTTTTTCTAACCAGTCGCAGCTCGAGCTGAACCCAGCCAGCACCGATCTGTTATTAGCCCGGCAATGTCGTTTTGCCACTCGGATGATCCCGTTGCTGCCTGATGCTGCTGCTTTGTGGGCGCAAGTGCAGCAGCCACACCGGACTGTGCTGGAAAACGTTGCAGCATTAACATCGTTGATTTTTAACGAGTTTCGTTATGATCCAGAATTCAGTTCAGTGATTACACCAGTCAGCGAAGTGTTGGCGCATCGACGTGGTGTTTGTCAGGATTTTGCCCAGCTTGCGATCAGTTGCCTGCGCGCAGTGGGTATTCCGGCGCGGTATGTCAGCGGTTATCTGGAAACCCAGCCGCCAGAAGGCTTTGAGCGCTTGGTTGGCGCTGATGCTTCCCACGCCTGGTTTGCGGTTTATGATCCAGAGTTAGGCTGGGTCGATTTTGACCCCACTAATAATTTATTACCGGACGAGCGCCATCTAACGTTGGCTTACGGCCGCGATTACGCCGATGTGGTGCCGCTCAAAGGGGTGTTGCAGGGTCTAGGCGAACATTTACTGGAAGTGGCAGTGGACGTGATGCCACTGCCTTAAACTTTCTTCAGATCTGACGTTTCAACTGATACAGCAATTCCAGCGCCTGTCGCGGGGTTAAATCATCCACCGCCAGTTGCCGTAATTGTTCCAGCAACGGATGTTCAGCCGCTTCCAATAACAAACTTTGTTGCAGCGGTTGCGGGGTAGCTGTTTGCTGCGCTGATGAAGCAGGCAATGCAGAGGTCCCTTGCTCCAGCTGTGCCAACTTTTGTTTCGCCTGTTCAATCACTTTTTTCGGCACACCAGCGAGCTGCGCCACCTGCAAGCCATAACTTTTGCTGGCAGCGCCATCTTGTACTTGATGCATAAACACAATATGTTCATCGTGCTCCACTGCATCCAGATGAATATTCACCACCCCCGGCAACAAACTGGCCAGTTCGGTCAGTTCAAAATAGTGGGTGGCGAATAACGTCAGCGCTTTAAGGCGGGTCGCCAGATAATCAGCACAAGCCCAGGCCAGCGACAAACCATCGTAAGTACTGGTGCCTCTACCAATTTCGTCCATTAGCACCAAACTTTGTGCCGTAGCGTGGTGCAAAATGGTGGCGGTTTCGGTCATTTCGACCATAAAGGTCGAACGGCCGGACGCCAGGTCGTCTGAAGCACCGATACGGGTAAAAATGCGATCAATAGGCCCCAAAGTTGCAGCGGCCGCCGGCACATAACTGCCAATATAAGCCATCAACACTATTAATGCGGTTTGGCGCATATAGGTCGATTTACCGCCCATATTCGGGCCAGTGACTAATAACATCCGGCGTTTTTCGTGCATCGACAACGGATTCGCGATAAAAGGTTCGCTGCTGACGGTTTCCACCACTGGATGGCGGCCAGCTTCGATGTTTAATCCGGTGGCTGCCACCAGCTTCGGCTGTTGATAATTCAAGGTAATAGCGCGCTCGGCAAAATTGCTGAGCACGTCCAGCTCTGATAATTGCGAAGCTAATAGCTGCAATTCAGAAAGATAAGGCGCCGTTAAATCAAATAGTTGATCATAAAGCTGTTTTTCCAAAGCTAAGGCTTTGCTTTGACTGCCCAGCACCTTGTCTTCGTATTCTTTCAGTTCCGGAATAATGTATCGCTCGTTGTTTTTCAGCGTTTGCCGGCGAATGTAGTCGGCAGGTACTGCATCGGCGGCGGCACGACCGGTTTCGATAAAATAACCAGCAACCCGGTTAAAACCAACTTTGAGCGAGGCAATGCCGGTACGGGCTTTTTCGCGTTGTTCTAGCTGTTCTAAATAGTCGGTGGCACCGGTTGCCAGCGCGCGCCACTGATCCAATTCTGCTGAATAACCGTCGGCAATCACGCCGCCGTCGCGGATCAATACCGGTGGCGCGTCAATAATGGCTCTTTCCAGCAAAGTGCAAAGCTCTGGTAATGGCTGACAATGCTGGCGGATTTGCGTTAATAAACTGGCTTGCAGTGGCGATAACGCTTGTTGCAACTGCGGCAATTGCTGCAGCGCCTGGCGTAATCGGGCGAAATCACGCGGCCGGGCTGAACGTAGCGCCAAGCGTGCGACAATCCGTTCGATATCGCCGATTTGTTTTAACTGCGGTTGTAGTTCCAGCCAATATTGCTGTAGCTCTGCTACCGACTGATGACGTTTGGTGACCAGCGCTTGATCCCGCAGCGGCGCATGGATCCAACGTTTTAATAAGCGGCTGCCCATCGCCGTTTGACATTGATCCAGTACCGAAGCCAGCGTTTGTTCAAACTGACCGTTTAAGCGTTGCGTCAGTTCCAGATTGCGCCGGGTAGCGGCGTCAAGCACGATGTGATCTTGTGAGCGTTCCAACGCAATCGATCGCAAATGCGGCAACGCGCTGCGCTGGGTATCTTTGACGTACTGCATCAGGCATCCGGCGGCCATTAACGCAACTGGAGCGTCGCTCACACCGAAACTTTGTAAATCGCGGGTGCCAAACTGCTGGCAAAGCGCCCGTTCGCTGCTGGCAAGATCAAACTCCCACAGTGGTCGGCGTCTGGCGCCTTTTCCTTTAATAATGTTGTCCGGCAGCTGATGATCTTCGCTGTATAACAATTCTGCCGGATTTAATCTCTGTAATACGCCATATAAGTCATCGAGTTGTGACACTTGGGTTAGCAGAAAGCGGCCAGAAGTTAAATCAAGATAAGCCAAACCAAATTGGTTTTTCTGCTGATACAAAGCCGCTAATAAATTATCCTGCCGCTCATTTAATAAGGCTTCGTCAGTGACCGTACCTGGCGTCACAATCCGCACTACCTTGCGTTCGACCGGGCCTTTACTGGTCGCAGGGTCACCAACTTGCTCGCAAATCGCCACCGATTCGCCAAGCGCTACCAGCCGCGCCAGATAGTTTTCCATCGCATGATGTGGCACGCCGGCCATCGGGATCGGCGAGCCTGCCGATTGACCACGTTTGGTTAGCGAAATATCCAGCAAGGCCGAGGCTTTTTTCGCATCATCGTAAAATAATTCGTAAAAATCACCCATCCGGTAAAACAGCAGAATGTCCGGATTTTCGGCCTTCAGGCCAAGGTACTGTTGCATCATCGGCGTGTGAGCGGGGAGAAATGTGCTGGAGGCTTGCTCGGTTTTTAGTTCTGACGGCATAATGAGGTTCTGTATTCCTGCATTGGACTAAAGATGACGGTTCCTGCCCAAACCCAGCTATTGGCGACTGAACTTGGTCAGCTATTATTACGGAAAAAATCCACTATCACCACTGCTGAATCCTGTACCGGCGGTGGTATCGCTTATAGCCTGACCGCCATTGCCGGCAGCTCTGCTTATCTGGATCGCAGTTTTATCACCTACAGCAATAAAGCCAAACAACAATTGTTGGCGGTTAAAAGCGCGACTTTGCTGCAGTTTGGCGCGGTAAGCCTGGAAACTGTCGCCGAAATGGCCACTGGCGCGGCACTCGCTGCCAATGCGCAGGTGGCGGTGGCAGTGTCTGGCATCGCAGGGCCTGACGGCGGTAGTGCGCTAAAACCGGTCGGCACTGTCTGTTTTGGCTTTCATTTGTTTGGTCACACCGTGACGACCCGGATGCTGTTTCACGGTGATCGTTGTGCAGTGCGGCAGCAGTCGATTGATTTTGCCCTGCAGCAACTGATTTTATTGTTGACAGAGGAAACGCATTCAACTACTGTATGAGCATACAGCATTTCATGCCTTTTCAGATTTTTAGCCGGAGATTCAGATGGACGACAACAAGCAAAAAGCACTGGCCGCAGCCTTAGGTCAAATTGAACGTCAGTTTGGTAAAGGTTCTATTATGCGGTTGGGTGACAGCACCGCGCTTGAGATCGATTTCATTCCAACAGGTTCGTTAGGTCTGGATATCGCCCTTGGTATTGGCGGTTTACCGTGCGGCCGGATCGTCGAAATTTATGGCCCTGAATCTTCTGGTAAAACGACGTTAACATTGCAAGTTGTCGCTGAAGCGCAAAAAATGGGTAAAACCTGTGCTTTTATCGATGCTGAACACGCTTTAGATCCACTGTATGCCGCTAAGTTAGGTGTCAATGTTGCAGACTTACTGGTCTCGCAGCCAGACACCGGTGAACAGGCGCTGGAAATTTGTGACATGTTAGTCCGTTCTGCCGCAGTTGACGTCATTATTGTCGACTCGGTGGCTGCACTGACACCAAAAGCAGAAATTGAAGGTGACATGGGCGACAGCCACGTGGGTTTACAAGCGCGTTTAATGTCACAAGCGCTGCGTAAATTGACCGGTAATATCAAACGTTCGAACACTTTAGTTATTTTCATCAACCAAATCCGGATGAAAATTGGGGTGATGTTTGGTTCACCAGAAACCACCACCGGCGGTAACGCCTTAAAATTCTACGCTTCAGTGCGTCTGGATATCCGTCGGATCGGTTCGGTGAAAGAAGGCGACGAAGTGGTGGGTAACGAAACCCGCGTCAAAGTGGTGAAAAACAAAGTAGCACCGCCGTTTAAACAAGCCGAATTTATTATTCAATATGGCTCTGGCATCAGCAAAAATGGCGAGTTGATTGACTTAGGTGTCAACGAGAAGCTGATTGATAAAGCCGGTGCCTGGTATGCCTATAAAGGCAACAAAATTGGCCAGGGTAAAGCGAACTCGATGAAGTTCCTGCAAGACAACCCAGCCATTGCGCTTGAAATCGAAACTGAGTTACGTAGCCGCTTGTTGTTAGCTGCGAAAAAAGGTACTGCGGCGGTGATTGAAGAAGTATCGCCGGAAGTTGAAGAGTTTGAAGAGCTGTAAAAACTTTTAGGCCGCGATCACAGTGGTCGGATTGGGTTGCAGTGGACTGACACTTTAACCTTTGATAAAAAACCAGCTGCGGCTGGTTTTTTTACGTTCTGCAAAATTGAATACGAGTAAATGTGCAGATCGGTTAAAGCGTCAGTCGACGGTTTTTGGAGTATTTAAAATGTTGTACTGCGCATGGTCCACTAAAAAACCGGCTCTGGTATAAATCAGCTCTATTTTCCCGCTGGCTCGCAGTTGTTTTAAGCCAGAATTTAAGGCGCTAAAAGCCGCTTTCCCTTGTGGATGGTTGCGGCTGATCACAAAATGACGGCTGTCATTTAACAGCACGGCTAGTTTTGGCACCATTTTTAAATGGATTTTTTCCAGCTGATAATGACCGCTCGGCGCGTTAAATAATGGCATCAGCATAAAATCAACCCACTGCATATGCACCATCCTGGCTTGGCTTAACCACTCGTCTTCACGGACCAACTGCTTTAAAGGCAAGGTTGATAATGTCTGCCAATCCGTTTGCCATTTTGGCGTCGACACTGCGGTCAGTTCTGCCAATTGGCCAACCGATGTCACAGCGAATACTTTTTTATTGTTTGGGCTGGCAAACAGTCCCGCCAGATATTGACCTTTTTTGATCACCGGATCGCTGATGTAAATTTTGTCAGCAATCGCCTTGGCATCAGTCAGCCAATAACTGTCAAAACTTAACAGCAACTCGCCATTTTCCAGCATTTTGGTATTTCGAAAATTGACCTTGCCGGGAATATAATTGAATTTTTTTGTGAACCCACCTAAGGCCAATGCCTGTTGCAGCACGACCATATCGGCGACATCCCGCCGTAGATAGGGACTATTAAATTCGGTGATCGACAGCACATCACGGCCATCGACAAATTTTAGATAGTCTTCATACACATCATCCCGGATATAAATATCGATTTGCTCTGTCGCTGTAACTGCAGACAGCCAAAAAAACAGTGCAATCGCCAAGCTATTACGAAAATGGGACATCGATAGTTTTCTCTGAATGACCTGTCCAAAGCATAGAGCTGAGTTGTCTATCTGCCAATTTTTATTTAGCCATCTAAACGTGTAGAAGTTGACTTCCTGGTCATTTTTCGCCAAAGTAGCAGCACTTTTTATCCTGCGTGGAGCTGTTATGCCAATTAAAGTTATTGATCAATTACCTGCCGTCGAAGCCTTGTCTGCGGAAAATGTATTTGTGATGACTGAAAGCAGGGCGGCGCAGCAGGATATTCGTCCGTTGAAAATTGCTATTCTGAATTTAATGCCAAATAAGGTGACCACCGAAATTCAGTTGTTACGGCTGTTAGCGAATAGTCCGCTGCAAGTCGATATCGACTTGATCCGGCTGGATAATCATGTCAGTAAACACACGCCGGAAAGTCATTTGAATTGTTTTTATAAGTATTTTTCTGATGTGCAGCAGCAAAATTACGACGGCCTGATAATTACCGGCGCACCTTTGGGGTTGGTGGACTATGAAGATGTCAGTTACTGGCCACAGCTTTCAGAAATTCTGGCCTGGGCTGATCGGCATGTCACTTCGACCTTGTTCTTATGCTGGGCGGCGCATGCAGCTTTGTACTACTACTATGGTTTGCAACGGGAAATTCGCGGCGACAAATTATCCGGCGTCTACTGGCAAGACGTAGTGCAACCGTTAAGCCCGCTAGTGCGCGGTTTTGACGATATGTTTTTAGTGCCACATTCACGGTATGCCCAGGTCCCAAAACAAAAATACCAGCAACACGCCGATATTCATGTGTTGGCGGAAGCCGATGTCACCGGCGCATATTTATTACAGAACAGCAGTGGCAGTCGGGTGTTTGTGACCGGGCACCCTGAGTATGATCTCACGACCTTAAACGACGAATATCAACGCGATGTCGGTGCTGGTCTGGATCCAAAAATTCCTGAAAATTACTTCAAACAGAACGATCCATCAAAAGGCCCGCAGAAACTGTGGCAAAGTCATGCCTTTTTATTGTTCAGCAACTGGCTGAACTATTATGTCTATCAGGCAACGCCATTTGATATCCAACAAATTGGCCAGGAGCGGGTGTAATGAGCAGTAAGCCAACAACAGCCAGATTGACGCCGCAGGCGCTTTCCACTTTATTATCGACACGAATTTTAGTGCTGGATGGCGCCATGGGCACGATGATCCAGTCATATCAGTTACAGGAAGCCGATTATCGCGGCGAAGAATTTGCCGATTGGCCGTCCGATCTCAAAGGCAATAACGATTTATTGGTACTGAGCAAACCAGACGTGATTCTGGAAATCCATCGCCAGTATCTGGCCGCGGGTGCAGACATTCTCGAAACCAACAGCTTTAACGCCACACCGATTGCGATGGCTGATTACGACATGTCGCATCTGTCGGCACGCATTAACCGCGAATCGGCGGCTTTAGCCCGCAAAGCCTGTGATGAATTTACTGCTTTAACGCCGGATAAACCACGTTATGTTGCTGGCGTGTTAGGCCCAACCAACAGAACAGCATCGATTTCGCCAGACGTCAACGACCCGGGTTATCGTAATGTCGATTTTGATACTTTGGTTGCTGCTTACACTGAGTCGACGCATGCATTAATTGAAGGTGGTGCCGACATCATTATGCTGGAAACCATTTTTGATACGCTAAATGCTAAAGCTGCGGCGTTCGCAGTACTGCAAGTGTTTGATGAAATTGGCTATAAATTGCCGGTGATGATTTCCGGTACTATCACCGATGCTTCCGGCCGCACTTTATCCGGCCAAACCACCGAAGCCTTTTACAATTCGCTGGCGCATGTGGAGCCTGTCACTTTTGGCTTAAATTGCGCATTAGGCCCGGATTTATTAAGGCCTTATGTCGAAACTTTATCCGGCATTTCAGAATGTTATGTCTCAGTGCACCCAAATGCTGGACTACCGAATGAATTTGGTGAATACGATTTAGGCGCCGTTGAGATGGCGGCAGAAATTAAAGACTGGGCGGCGCAAGGTTTCTTAAATATTGTCGGTGGTTGTTGCGGTACCACGCCTGAGCATATTAAAGCCATCAGCGACGTGGTTGCTGGCGTGAAGCCGCGCCAGCCGAAAGCGGTGTCGCATCAGTTTAATCTGGCCGGCCTTGAAGCCTTTTCGTTGGAGTGGTAATGCAACAAGTCAGATTTATCAACATTGGTGAACGCACCAACGTCACCGGCTCTGCCCGTTTTAAAAAACTTATTCTCGACGGCAAATATGAAGCCGCACTGCAGGTCGCCCGGCAACAAGTCGAAAGCGGCGCGCAAATTATCGATATCAATATGGACGAGGCGATGCTCGACAGCAAAGCCGCCATGGTCCGTTACCTGAATTTACTGGCGTCCGAGCCGGATATTTCCCGGGTGCCAATTATGGTCGATTCCTCGAAATGGGAAGTGATTGAAGCTGCGCTGAAATGCATTCAGGGCAAAGCTGTGGTCAATTCCATTTCACTCAAAGAAGGTGAAGCACAGTTTTTACATCAGGCGAAATTGCTGCGTCGTTACGGTGCTGCCGTGGTGGTGATGGCGTTTGACGAAGTTGGGCAGGCCGACACGCAAAAACGCAAAGTCGAAATTTGCCAACGCGCCTACAAAATCCTGGTCGAGCAAATTGGTTTCCCGCCACAAGACATTATCTTCGATCCGAACATTTTTGCGGTTGCGACAGGCATCGAAGAGCACAATAACTACGCCGTCGATTTTATCGAAGCCACCCGTGAAATCAAAAAGCTTTGCCCATACGCCAAAATCTCTGGTGGTGTCTCCAACGTCTCATTTTCGTTTCGCGGCAACGATCCGGTGCGCGAAGCTATTCACTCAGTGTTTTTGTATCACGCGATCAAAGCCGGCATGGATATGGGGATTGTCAATGCTGGTCAATTGGCGGTTTATGACGATATTCCTGAGTTGCTGCGGGAGCGGGTCGAGGATGTGATCCTCAATCGTCGTGATGATGCCACTGAACGTTTATTGGAAATTGCCGCGCAGTTTAAAGGCGATGGCAGCGTTGCTGTCAAGGAAGACGAAGCCTGGCGCAGTTGGCCGGTCAGTAAACGCCTTGAACATGCGTTGGTCAAAGGTATTACCGATTTTATTGATATCGATACCGAAGAAGCACGCCTGCAAGTCGAACGGCCACTACATGTGATTGAAGGTCCGCTGATGGACGGCATGAATGTGGTCGGCGATTTATTTGGTGAAGGCAAGATGTTCCTGCCGCAAGTGGTGAAATCGGCGCGGGTAATGAAAAAAGCCGTGGCTTATCTGCAACCTTATATAGAGCTGGAAAAAGCCGGTACCGGTGCCAGAGCGCAAGGCAAAGTGCTGATGGCGACCGTCAAGGGCGATGTGCACGATATCGGGAAGAATATTGTTGGTGTGGTGCTGCAGTGTAATAACTACGAAGTGATTGATCTTGGCGTGATGGTGCCTTGTGCGACCTTGCTGCAAAAAGCCAAAGAGCTGAACGTTGATATCATTGGATTATCGGGTTTAATTACGCCGTCCTTGGATGAAATGGTACATGTCGCCAAAGAGATGACGCGGCTTGGTTTTACCATTCCACTATTAATAGGTGGCGCCACCACATCAAAAGCCCACACCGCTATTAAAATTGCGCCGAATTATCAACATGGCGTGGTGTATGTGCCGAATGCCTCCCGCAGTGTTTCGGTGGTGCAATCTTTAATTAGCGCAACGCAAAAACCAGATTATCTGGCGCGGGTGAATGACGAATACCGCCGTGCGGTAGAACAACATCAACGGGCCCGCCCTGGTGAGAAGATGCTAACGTTGTCAGAGGCGCGCGAAAACAAGTTCAAACTGGATTTAACCAAAGTTGCGCCAGCGCCGAAAAAGCCAGGCATTCATATCTGGCACGATGTTGATCTGCAGAGATTGCGCGAGTTTATCGACTGGACGCCATTCTTTTTAACCTGGCAGTTGTCCGGTCGGTATCCGGCAATTTTGAATCACCCGGAAGTCGGTATCGAAGCGCGTAAGCTATTCCAAGATGCCAATGACATGCTGGATCTGATGATTGGTTCGCGTAAAGTTACAGGGCGGGCCATTTTTGGTCTGTTCCCTGCCAATAGTGAAGGTGACGACATTATTGTCTATACCGATGAAAGCCGCAGCGTCGAAAAACACCGTTTGTATAATCTGCGCCAGCAACTGCAGCTGCGTAACAATGCACCGAATAGCTGTCTGGGGGATTTTGTCGCGCCAGCCGCTTCTGGCATTGCCGACTATATAGGTGCCTTTGCTGTCAGCACCGGTTTTGGTGCTGATGAGTTTGCCGCTGAGTTTGCAGCCGCGCACGATGACTACAACAGTATTATGGTGAAAGCTCTGGCGGATCGTCTGGCCGAAGCGTTAGCTGAGTATCTGCATCAGCAAGTGCGTAAAGACTATTGGGGTTATGCCGCTGATGAAACATTGGATAACGAAGCGTTGATCCGCGAAGCTTATCAGGGGATTCGACCAGCACCTGGTTATCCGGCCTGTCCGGAGCACACCGAAAAAGGCACTTTGTTTGAAATGCTCAACGTCACCCCAGAGATTGGTTTAGAACTGACTGAGAGTTACGCCATGTGGCCAGGTGCAGCCGTGTCAGGTTGGTATTTTGCCCATCCGGATAGTAAGTACTTTGCAGTCAGTAAAATTGATGACGACCAGTTGATGGATTACGCTACCCGCAAAAACTTCACTAAAGAACAAGCGCAAATGTGGCTGGCACCTAATTTACGCTGAGAAGTTGTGCTTTATATAAAGCGCTGAGAAAAGGATTTCTCACTGAACTGCAGTTTTGTACCGGGTTTTGTGTTGAAAATGCCGGTTAAAAATACAAATTGTTTGTTTAATGTGCGGTTGAATTCAAAATGTCATATTTCTTCAAATTCCCGCTTGCGCCATTTTAAATACGCCCTATAATGCGCGCCATGCCACGGTGAGCAGCGAAAGCAGCGAACTGAGTGAGTTTGAAGAAAGTGAAAATAGTCGATAAAAAGACGCTTGACACGAACTGAAAACTGACTAAAATGGCCGCCTCGCAGCGACGAGGGGTTGAAAGACCCGAAAGTCGAAGTGAGGCAGAAAAGCCTTCGGGGTTTTCAAGGTAAGTCAGGTTGAGCAGCAGAGCTCATTCAAATAGTGAATTCTGCTGCTTGACTTAAATTCTGGGAAGTGTATTATTCGCCTCCCGCTTCGTAGTCGAAGCACGCTCTTTAACAATTAGCAATCAATCATCTGTGTGGGCACTCGTGAAAGAAGATTCGCAAAACGAATTAACTGAGTATGAGTGACCAGATAGTAAAATATTTAGTCAGTAATACTGAGCATGTCATTTCGGTGACAGAAAAAACTTTAATTGAAGAGTTTGATCATGGCTCAGATTGAACGCTGGCGGCAGGCCTAACACATGCAAGTCGAGCGGGGTTTTCGGACCTAGCGGCGGACGGGTGAGTAATGCGTAGGAAGCTACCCGATAGAGGGGGATACCAGTTGGAAACGACTGTTAATACCGCATAATGTCTACGGACCAAAGTGTGGGACCTTCGGGCCACATGCTATCGGATGCGCCTACGTGGGATTAGCTAGTTGGTGAGGT
>NZ_SACS01000019.1 GCF_004005945.1 Rheinheimera riviphila | reverse complement strand
ACCGTAGGGCGCTACTCGCCGCGGCAGCGGCAGTACGCCGGATGGTGATTTGATCCGGGTCGGCTTCATGGCGGACTAGCCTGCGGCTGAGTCGCGCCCTACGCTTGGTATAGGTTTCATTTATTGTGTTAAAAACAAAAAAAACCGTAGGGCGCTACTCGCCGCGGCAGCGGCAGTACGCCGGATGGTGATTTGATACGGGTCGGCTTCATGGCGGACTAGCCTGCGGCTGAGTCGCGCCCTACGCTTGGTATAGGTTTCATTTATTGTTTTAAAAACAAAAAAAACCGTAGGGCGCTACTCGACGCGGCAGCGGCAGTACGCCGGATGGTGATTTGATACGGGTCGGCTTTACGGCGGACTAGCCTGCGGCTGAGTCGCGCCCTACGCTTGGTATAGGTTTCATTTATTGTGTTAAAAACAAAAAAAACCGTAGGGCGCTACTCGCCGCGGCAGCGGCAGTACGCCGGATGGTGATTTGATACGGGTCGGCTTCATGGCGGACTAGCCTGCGGCTGAGTCGCGCCCTACGCTTGGTATAGGTTTCATTTATTGCGTTAAAAACAAAAAAACAAGGGCGCTACTCGCCGCGGCAGCGGCAGTACGCCGGATGGTGATTTGATACGGGTCAGCTTTACGGCGGACTAGCCTGCGGCTGAGTCGCGCCCTACGCTTGGTATAGGTTTCATTTATTGTGTTAAAAACAAAAAAAACCGTAGGGCGCTACTCGCCGCGGCAGCGGCAGTACGCCATTTGCCACAAACTCAAATGCTAAAACCAACCAAGCCAGCAATCAAAGCAACTTCTTACTCATCAACACCACATCCCGCACGCCGTGCGATTCCAAGCGCTCCATCACATACCAGCCCAATCGCAAGTAAAAACCTTCGGCGGTGTCGGCCGACAAGTACAAAGCGCTAACACCAAGCTCGCGGGCTTTATCTTCAAGTGCAGTGACAATGAGCGCGCCGAGCCCGAGGCCGCGTTGCTGTTCTTTGATGTAAATACCACCAAGCCAAGGCGATAATCCTGGTTTAGTGCCGGGTTCGTCCAGTTTGATGCTGCCAGCACCGAGCAATTGGCCGCCTACGTCGACGGCGACCAGCGTGAGCGGTAATTGGTTGGTGGCACAGCGCAGCTCTAATGCCGTCGTCAAATCTTGTTTGGTCAGACCTGCCGCCTGATATAAATCAGCCCATTCGTTGTATAACAAGGTGCTGAGTTCGGGGATCAGCTTGCTGTGATTGGCCAGATAATCGATGCGGATGCCATTGCTGTTGTCAGGTGAGATGGTTGTATTCGCGCCGCGGTGTTGAGTCATACCAATATCCTTATCCAATAAAAAAAAGCCGGAACTCAGTAGGTTAACCCTGAGTTCCAGCCTTATCTTAGCCAGATATTTCGTGAAAAAGCTATTCGCTTCTAAGGCAATCAGAACCGGTAACGGGCACCAATCTCAAAAGAACGCTCTGGGCCGACATAAATCCCTTCACGCAGACCGCTGATATAACGTTTGTCAGCCAGGTTTTTCACTGAACCCGACACACTGAAGTTTTCCGTCACCTGATACTGACTCAGCAAATCAACCACGGTATAAGCTGGGATCAAGCCACCCCAAATACCGCTGGCGGCATTGGTTGGGATCGCAACGATGTTGGTCGGGTCGCCAAACTGCTCGCCACGATGGTGCAGATTCAGCGACAGATCCAGTTTTTCCAACTGATAACTGAAACCAAGGTTCGCCAATATTTTTGGTGCATAGGACAAACGTTTACCGGCATTGGTACCAGTTTCAAATTCCGACTCTGGCACCCAGGTCGCATTGGTATCTAAGCGCAGTCCTGGCGTCAGGGGCTGGCTGAAACTAAATTCCATCCCATGATGACTGGTGGCACCGGCATTGGACAAAGACAAGGCCGGGTTACTATTGCCGGTCACCACCTGATTGCTGAAATCCATCACAAAGGCGGCCACTTCATAATTGGCAGTACCGGCCACGCCACGCACGCCAATTTCGTAGTTCACTGAACGCTCACCGTCCAGTTGCTGATCGGTGAGGCCCGTCAGCGCCACAGCGTTGGTGGCCGGTGAAAATGCCCGGTACACACCGCCGTAAAGCTGGGCAGTGTCGGTCAGGTCATAAGTCAGACCCACACCTGGCAACACTTCGGTATTTGAGGTTTTGGCCAGCGCATTGGTTTGCAGATTTAACCGCTCTTGTTCGTAAGATTCAATCCGCAGACCTGGCGTCACGGCCAGCTTGTCATTCAGTTCCAACCGGCTTTGCACATAACCAGCCACGCTGTCGGCGCTGTCTTGTAAATGACCCGCAATAGTGCCGGTGCGATCCGCAGCGCGGGTGGCCGTGATGCGTAAATCATTCGATTTTTCATGCATCAGGCGCAGGCCAAATTCGGTGCTGGCATCCAATCCAAATAATGGTTGCTCCAGCGTTAAGCGGCTTTCCGCGCCCGCCCGTTCAAAAGAACGGTTGTTGCCGGTCAGACTGTTGGTATAAACCCAACGGCCAGCAGCATTCGACGCTGCAGTGTTGACCGCATAACGCCAATAATCACGGGTCACATCGCTCCAGTACAGCAGCGTTTTTAAGGTGGTGCTATCACTTAATAACCATTCATGGTTGAGATCAAAAGCCACCCGATCGGTCAGGTAATCGTCATCCGGTGCCGGGTTGTAGTCAGCTCCGGCCTGATAATCACCCAGCAGTAATCCACGGTACGACATATTGACGTCGTTTTCATGCCACGACAGTTTGACGCCTACTTTCTGATTGTTGCCAAATTCGACACCAGCTTTGGCCATCACGTCGTTCATGGTATAGCCTTTGTCCATAAAACCATCGCTGGTGGCATGGGTGGCAACGATCCCGGCAAAAGCATCACCGGCGGCGTTTTTATTACCGGCTTCGATGCCCACTTCTTTCATATTAAATGAACCTGCACGGGCGGACAGCTCCACGCCATCATCCGGCGTTTTGGTCTGATAGTTCACCACACCGCCGATCGTTGACGGGCCGTAACGTAATGAAGATGAACCTTTTAAAACTTCAACCCGCTCCACCCGCTGAATACGTGGGTTGTAATAACGGTCATTACCGATAAACAAACCAGGCGCGACCGGCACGCCGTCTTCCAGCATCAATGATTTTGACTCGCTCGCCGACAGGCCACGGATGCCGAAGTTGGCGACTACGGACGTCTCTTCTTCGCTTTTAATATTGATCCCGGGAATACGGCGCAACACGTCTTCGGTTGATAACGGCTGTACCCGTTGAATGTCTTTCAGCTCGACCAGATTGACTGACCCCGTCGCTTCGAAGCGATGATCTTCTTTTTGTCCAACGACTTTCACCACTTCCATACCGGTATAACGTGACTTTTTGTCGGCGGCCGCTTCCTCTGCTACGGCATGGCTGACCAGGGAACTGGCGGCAAGAGCCACTGCCAGTGCTAACGGTGACGGGCGAAAGTTGCGATTGATTGGGTTCGGAGTCATCTCAAAGTCCTTAACTAAAGTTGTTTTCACAGCGAATTTCAGGTCGCGAATGACCGGCCGCCAATTTTCGCGCGAGTCTAACGGTGAATAGCAATCATAGTCAATTCGCATTGCTATCAGCAATCATTCTTATTTTTATCACGATACGTGTTAATTGCGGATTCGGATTAGACAACTGCCTGGTTGTTTTTTGTACCCCGGCAGCAGTTCAGGCTTTATTTACGACTATGCTTGCTCAGGTCTGGCAACTGATATAGCTGGCAACATCACCGATCGATAACGGAGGTACGATCGACACATACTGCAACTCATTCCGCGCAAAGCAACAGGAAACGACCATGCCAAAGATTGTGCTCACAGCCGCACTTCGGGCGGACTATCAAAGATTGTTTGATCAATGCCAAATTAACGCCGCCAAAGCCCCCTTTGTTGAACAGACCATCCTGAAAATAATGAACAACAAACCGCGCTACCAGGCCGTCAGTGCGCTCAGCGGCGCCCCTTGGTACGTGATTGCGGTGATCCATCTGCTGGAAGCATCCCTGAATTTTAAGAGCCATCTGCATAACGGCGATCCGCTGACCGCCCGCACCGTGCAAGTACCGGCCGGTCACCCGAAAAAAGGCAATCCACCCTTTACCTGGGAAGAAAGTGCGTTGGATGCACTGAGTCTAAAAGGGGCAAACAAGGTAAAAGACTGGAGCTTGCCAGCACTGCTGTATACGCTGGAAACCTACAATGGCATGGGTTATCGGATGTACCACCCGCATGTGCCCTCACCTTATTTGTGGGGGTTCAGCAATCATTATGTCAGCGGTAAATATACCCACGACGGCCGTTGGTCTGATACTGCAGTGTCACAACAATGTGGTTGTGCGGTGATTTTGCGCCGGATGGCCGAGCTGGATTTAATCGAATTTGCCGACCAACCATTAGCAGAAGCCAGTCAATGGCAGGTGCATTATAATGAACGCGCTTTTGCCGATCCGGCGCAGCATGCCAAAGCGGTCGCCTTACAGGAATGGCTGAACACCCATCCGGGGATTTTTGTCAAACCTGATGGTATTCCCGGCAGACGCACCTCGGATGCAAATTTTCGGATCAGCGGGCATTATTTGCCGGCTGATCCATTACATCCTTGAGCTGGCAGCGGCATCGGCATCGGCATCGGCATCGGCATCGGCATCGTGCGGTGTAGTACAACGCACGGCTTGGCACAACGGGCGGCTTTGTATCAAATATTTAGCTGCCCGGATCCGCCAGCCTGGCCGGATCCAGCAGTACCCGCAGTTCCGCTTCCGACAAACTGGTTTGCTCCAGTGCCACATCCAGCACCGGTCGTTGCTGGCTGTACGCCATTTTGGCGATTTTCGCCGCCTGTTCGTAGCCGATAATTGGGTTCAGCGCAGTCACCAAAATCGGATTGCGTGCCAGCGCAGCAGCGGCGGTATCCTGGCGAATTTTCAGACCGGTGATGGCCTGCATCGCCAAAGACGAACAACTACCGGCCAGCAAACTGATGCTATCCAGCAGATTATTCGCCACCAGCGGCAACATTACATTAAGCTCAAAATTACCGGACTGCCCGGCAATGGTGATGGCGGTATCGTGGCCAATCACCTGGGCGCAGGCCATCGCCACTGCTTCCGGGATCACCGGATTAACTTTGCCCGGCATAATCGACGAGCCTGGCTGCAATGCCGGCAGCTCAATTTCGGCAAGGCCAGCCAATGGGCCGGAATTCATCCAGCGCAAATCGTTGGCGATTTTCAATAGCGCCACCGCCAAAGTTTTTAACGCCCCCGAGCAAGCTACCGCCACATCCTGGCTGCTCAAGCTGAAAAAGAAATTGTCTGACGGCGTGAAACTAAGGCCAGTGGTTTTACTGAGTTCAGCGCAGCACAAAGCGGCAAATTGTGGATGAGCATTGACGCCGGTTCCCACAGCGGTGCCGCCTTGCGCCAACTGTTGTAAACCCGTTAACTGCTGGCGAAGATGGTTTTCAGCATGCGATAGCTGCGCAAGCCAACCGCCAAATACCTGGCTAAACCGTACCGGCATCGCATCCATCAAATGGGTGCGGCCGGTTTTCAAAATAGCACCCTGCTCAGCACTTAACCGGGCAATGGCATGTTGGAGTTGGGTCAGCGCGGGCAGCAACTCGAGCACAATTGCCAGGCTGGCACTAACATGGATGGCAGTTGGAATGGTGTCATTGCTGCTTTGGCCAAGATTCACATGATCGTTGGGGTGGATTTTCTCGTTGCTGTTTTGGCTGAGGATATGCGTGGCCAGCGTCGCCAACACTTCGTTGGCATTCATATTGGAACTGGTGCCAGAGCCGGTCTGATACAGACTGACCGGAAATTGTTTTAAATCAAGGTTCTGCAATTGCTGATCGACAGCTGTGGCAATCGCGTTGGCCTGGGGTGCGCTTAATAAACCCAGCTGCTGATTGGCACGGGCGGCCGCTTGTTTAATCAACAATAACGCGCGGATAAATGGCGCGGGCATGGTGGCCGGATGCAGCTGAAAATTCTGTACCGCACGTTGTGTTTGCGCCTGATACAGCGCATCGGCCGGTACTTGCAACGGGCCCATCGAGTCTTGTTCAATCCGGGAATTCATCTTGGCTTCCTTTAAATGTGAACTGATAAAAACTATCGGCAATGGCATATCAAGCGACTTCCTGCAACAGGACGTCGGCCTACCAATACCCGGTGTCTACGACTCGGAAGCCGGCAGACAGGCCAACGCCTGCTGATAACGCCGGCTCACTTCCGGCCAGTTAAATACTTGATACACCGCTGCAATATAGTCCGCTCTTTTGTTCTGGTACTGTAGGTAATACGCATGCTCCCACACATCCAGCCCTAAAATCGGCGTATGTCCGTGCATCAGCGGGCTATCCTGATTGGCGGAACTTTCTACCACTAATTGCCCTTGTGGAGTCACGCAAAGCCAGGCCCAGCCACTGCCAAACCGCGACAATGCCGCTTTGGTAAAGGCCTGTTGAAATTCAACAAGGCTACCAAAGCATAGCTGGATTGCCGCAGCAAGCGCGCCGGATGGCTCTCCACCGCCGGTTGGCGATAACACAGTCCAGAACAGGCTGTGATTGGCATGGCCGCCGCCATGATCACGTACCGCTGGCTGTAACTTTTCCGGCAGTTGATTGATTTCAAGCAATAACCGCTCGACCGGCCAATCCTGATATGGGCTGTCAGCCACCGCCAGATTCAGATTGTTGATATAAGTCTGATGATGCCGACCATGGTGAATTTGCATCGTCAGGCTGTCGAGATAAGGTTCCAGTGCATCAAAGGCATAGGGCAAGGCGGGTAGTGAAAATGGCATGGTCAATCTCCGGGTTCGGTCAAGGTTAATGCAGCGCCGCTGCTGTAACAGCTACTTAAAAAATCTTCCAAAATGCTTAAAAACTGCCGGCAACAATCAGCACTCACTTGCGCCTGCACCATTAGTGCGACGCCTCTGGCCATGGCAATTGCAACAATTTGGTACTGACCGCATCCGGGCCAAAATGGTGACAAAACAACGCCAGCTCACGGCGGCACAATTGCAGGTGCGGCAGAATGATTTGTAGTACTGCAGGCGCGCGCATCGCAGTAGAAATTGCACTGCACAGCTCCCACAACTCACGATAAGCGCGCCCCAGCAAAGAGCGGGCTTCTGCCGGTTTTTCTTCCAGCATCGCCAGATCGGCTAAATTGTGCAGACTGATCACAAAGGCCGCCAGATGCGGATCTTGCAGCGGGGGTTGTGCCTGCAATTGAATGGCCGCCTGCAAAGCCTGCTGATAACCAACACGGGCTGCCGGTAGCTGTTGTTGCAATAACGCCAGATTGGCCTGACGGGTCAGCTGCTGCCAGTGGCCAAATAAAGTTGTCACTGCAGACCTGTCGTCTGCAAAAAAGTCGGAGGACATTGCCGATCCGTTGTCATCATCGGCTGGAACTAACGGGGTTTTAACCTTGATCGGAATTGTATTCACATCGCCCTCCTGTAGCTTGTATCAATACATTAATGATAATAATTCTCATTTGCAAGAATTTAATTACCTTGCTGAACGACCTGCCTGGCTCGATCCTTCTGCCTGCTTTCATCTCCTTTCGTTCCCCTTCGCTACCGGAAAACGACAAGCCTGTTGCATCAAGTTACCTTTTCATTTAACATTAATGCGAATCATTATCATTTAAATCTAATGTAAATCCAGGCTCAGGAGTCGTCAGTTCAGTTATGGGTACTTTTCAAATTCGTCAGTGTCACCACCAATCAGCATCAGCCTTTGCTCACACCAACTCAGCAGCAAAATTCCGCCAACTACCGTTAGCGCTCGCGATGAGCCTGGTTTTAGGAAGTCCACAGCTGCTGGCAGAAACGCTGGATGATGCTTCAACGCAGCGTAAAAACAGTGAAACGACCATCGAAAAAATCACCGTCAACGGCAAAAAAATGACCGCCAGCACCCCGACCCGGCTGCCACTAACGGCCCGTGAAATTCCGCAATCGATTAGCGAAGTCTCGGCTGAACTGATGAGCGCCACCAACATGCTGGATATCAACGATGTGATGATGCATGTGCCTGGTGTGAATGTGACTTTGTACGATACGCAGCGGCCGCTGTATTTTGCCCGCGGTTTTCAGATCACCGATTTTCAGGTCGACAGCATTCCAACATATAGCGGCAGTACCAATCAGGAATACGACACCGCGCTCTATAAACGGGTTGAAGTGATCCGCGGTGCCAATGGTTTGTTTTCCGGGGTCGGCTCGCCTTCGGCCACGGTGAACCTCATTCGGAAAAGACCGGGTAACGAATTTGCGGCATCGGTGTCGGCCACGGTCGGCTCCTGGCAAATGCGCCGTGGTGTGCTGGATGTCTCCAGTCCGTTTGACAACGAAGGCGCAGTGCGCGGCCGGGTGGTCGTGGCGACATTGGACTCCGACAGTTTTCGTGATCGCTACCATGAAAAGAAACTGGCTGGCCTTGCGATCATTGAAGCTGACTTAACCGACCAAACCACAGTTGCATTTGGGTTGCAGGATCAGGATAACCAACCGGAAGGCACCATTTGGGGCACGGTACCGATTTATGCTGCTGACGGCAGCTTAGCAAAATTGCCGGTCAACAGCAGTTTCGCGCCCCAATGGACCCACTGGCAGCGCAAATCCGGCACTTTGTTTGCCGATGTGACCCATCAATTTAATGCAACATGGCAGCTCAAAGCTGCGGTCAATCAAACCGAAGGCGAGGTGTCCAGCTTACGGGTTTACGCCACTGGTTTTCCGGATAAAACCACCGGCAAAGGCTTAAAACTGCTGGCCGGTGTCGGTGCTGGTGAAGATACCCGCAGCAGCTTCGATCTGTACTTAACCGGCAGTTATCAGGCCTTTGGTCTGGAGCATGACGTCATCGCCGGTGCCAGTGTGTCAAAGCTGGAGTCCACCACCGATCTATTCAGTTCAGTCGCCGGTTGGTCGTACACCGTACCGGATGCCTGGAATTATGATGGCAAAGCGCCGATGCCGGTGTATAACCAAACCGGCGCTTACCGCATTGCCAGCACCGATCAGCAGGGCATTTATCTGGCCAATCGCTTCCGGCTGAGTCAGGACTGGTCGCTGGTCGGCGGCGCGCGTTTCAGTAACTGGGAAACCGCCACCGCTAATTTCAACACCACCGGCAAATACACCACCACCACCGGCGCTTATAAAGTTAACGATGAAGTCACGCCTTATGTCGGTCTGGTGTGGGATCTGACCGAGCAGCATGCGTTGTATCTGAGTTACACCGATATTTTTACCCCGCAAAACTACAAGGACAAAGACAATAATCTGTTGGCGCCGGTGCTTGGCAACAACTTGGAACTGGGTCTGAAAAGCAGTCTGCTGGATGGCGCGCTGGCGCTGAACGCGGCCATTTTCAAAACCGCCCAGGACAATTACGCCGTACGTGATCTGACCCAGCCGGAAAACTCGTTACCGGACGGCAGCTCGGCTTACAAAGGTATTGATGGCACTGAAAGTCAGGGTTTTGAAATCAGCGCCAGCGGTCAACTGACAGACGGCTGGCTGGTCAACGCCGGGTACAGTTATGTCGATACCAAACGTCACACTAACGACAAGATCTGGACCAACTTGCCGGAGCATTCGGCGCAGTTATCCAGCCACTATGATCTTAGTGGCGCCCTGGCTGGCCTGACGCTGGGTGGTGGTTTTAACTGGCAAAGCGAAACCATTGGTTATGGCATTGTCCATCCGCTGGAAAAAGCTGGCGCTACTTATACCCAAAAAGCCTACGTACTGGCGAACCTTTACGCCAGCTGGCATTTCGCCGAAAACCTCAGCAGCACGGTCAGTGTCACCAATCTGTTTGATGAGCTGTATTGGGCCAATATCGACTACGCCAACTACGGGAAACCACGTCAAGTGACACTGAGCGTGAAATGGCAATATTGATTACCCTTCATCCTTGAAGGTGCAGGGGTGTTGGCCGCCTTCACCCACCCCAGTCACATAGGACAACTATGCTCCTGGGAATGGGTTCAGTTGCCGCCTACCTGCACCTCCAATGCTTTTGGGTATAAAAAAAGACAGGAGAGTCAAGGTGAAAGCCAGATTCAGAGACAGTATGAACTGGCTGCACACCTGGGCCGGGTTGGTGGTTGGTTGGGTGTTGTTTGCAGTTTTCCTGACCGGCACCCTGGCTTATTTTCAGCATGAGATCAGCCGCTGGATGCAGCCTGAACTGCCCGCCGCCGCCTCACCAGAGCAGGCAGTCGCGCAGGCGCAGCAGTATTTACAGCAACATGCGGCGGGATCCGATCGCTGGACCATTGTGCTGCCAGGCGATCGTGGTTTCACCACCGATTTGTTCTGGCGGCCGGCGCCGGTGGCTGAAACCGCATCTGCAACTTCGGTAACGCAACCTGAAAAACGGCCAACTGAAAAGCGTCCAGCCAATCGGCGGTTTGAGCGGGCAAGTTTAGCTGGCGATGGCACTGCCGCAACGGCGCGCGAGACGCGTGGCGGGCAGTTTTTCTATCGTTTTCATTTTGATTTGTACCATCTGCCGGTGGTGTGGGCGCGCTGGATTGTTGGTGTCTGCAGCATGCTGATGCTGCTGGCACTCTTCACCGGCATTGTGATCCACAAAAAAATCTTCAAAGATTTCTTCACGCTGCAGTGGCGCAAAGGCCATAAAAGCTGGCTGGACGGCCATACCCTGACCTCGGTGCTGGCGGTGCCGTTCCATCTGATGATTACCTATACCGGTTTGATTACCTTGATGTTTATGTATATGGCGCTGGCGGTGTCGGCCAACTTTCCGAGCAGCCAGCAATTTTTTGCGCAGCTGCAAGGTGACGCGCCTCCCGTCGTCGCCAGCGGCCAGCCTGTTGCATTGGTGCCGCTGGAGCAGATTTTTCGGCAGGCCCAAACCGAGTTGCAGGGCGCGGATATTAGCCTGATCACCGTGCATCAGCCGGGTGATGCGGCCGCGGTGATTGAACTGCGCGAAGCATCCACCAATAGCCTGGGATCCGGTGGCCGCGAGCTGCGTTATGCTGGCAGTAGCGGGTTATTACTGAACGCCGCGACCGCCGCGCCTTACCCTGAGCAGATCCGGCATCTGCTGATCAACCTGCACTCGGGCCGGTTTGCCGATCCACTGCTGCGTTGGTTGTACTTTTTATCCGGTTTGGCCGGGACTGCGATGATTGGTAGCGGGCTGATTTTATGGTCGGCGCGCCGTGCCAGCCAGCCGGGTGCGGCGCATATTGGTCATAAATTGGTGCACTGTTTAAACGGCGGCACTGTGCTTGGTTTACCGCTGGCGGTGGCCTGCTTTTTTTGGGCGAACCGGTTGTTACCGCTGCAATGGCCAAACCGGCCGGAATGGGAAATCCATGGCTTTTTTGCTGGCTGGTTGTTGATGTTGCTATTTAGTCTGCTGCGAAACCCCAAACTGCTGTGGCGTGATGGGCTGCGGTTATTGGCGGCGGTGTATCTGTGCTTGCCACTGTTGAATTTTTTCAGCAGCGACCGTCATCTCGGTTATAGCCTGTGGCACGCCGATTGGGTGTTTGCCGGTATTGATCTGGTATTTTTAGTCACCGGACTGTGCTGCCTGCAAACGGCCAGAGTATTACAACGACGCCTTGCAAGCGGCAGCCAAAGCGCAATTGGCGGTGCTGCAACGGCAAATTTAGCCGAAACCGCAGGAGCATCCAACCGATGAAACTGGATCTATCACCGATGGCCAGCGCGCCACCTGCTACCGCCAAACGACCTTGGTGGCAAGTGGCGAGCTTAGTGTGGCGGATTTTGCTGGCGACTGTTGGCGGTTATGTTTGTACCGTTGCACTCACTAGCCTGAGCGCCCGCTTGTGCGCGGTCGTCTTTGGCCTACCGCTGGCCAGTAGTTTGCTCAGCATGATGCTGCTGAGTTTTCTGCTGTACAGCATCACCATTATGGCGGTGTTTGCCAGCCAGCGACTTGGCCGCACCAGCCTTTGGTTACTGGGAACTACTGCGGCGGCGATGCTGCTTTGTCAGTTGCCAGCACTCTCCGGTGTGGCTGAGACACTGATGACAACAGGAGCGAAAGTAAGCTGATGGGCTATGTCATTTGTTTTTTCAGCATGCTGTGGGCATTGGTCTGGCTGGCGCAAAGCATGGCCAGACACGGCAAACAAATTTGGGGCAAAGCACTGCCGGACTCAGCAGAGCGAAAGCGCAGAAGCTGCGGCTGGCTCCTGCTGGGGCTTAATTTTTTACTGCTGTGGTATCTGCTTGGCCTCGCCTTGGCGCTGCTGATCTGGCTGGGATATGCAACTATCGCCAGCCTGATCATCGCGTTAGTATTGAGCTACCAGCCACGCTGGTTAAGATTGCCCGGGCTATAATCCCGCAGCCAAACAAAGCTAATACTCGGCCGCCGGTTTCGTTAAACTACGCACCCGGATATTGCGGAAAAAGGTTTCGGCACCTTCGGACTGAATTTGCAATTTTCCGCGCGTGAGTGGCGCAAAACCTCCGGCAACCGGCTGGCGGGAATTAAACCCCCTGAACACTTCGTGGCCATTCACTTTATGGATCAAGGTTTTACCATCGGTGATCACTTCCAGCAGATCCCATTCGCCGACCGGTTTTTCATGTAGACCCAGCTTCAAAACCCGGTCGGCGATGTTGGTGCGAAGCGGCGCTTTGGGATCGTATTTATAAAATTTCCAATCGCCGATATGGGTGTCCGTGGCATGCACATCAATGATCACGCCATCCAGACTATGGTAATCACCATGATCGCCTTGCTGAATTTGAAATTCGTGGCTGCGCATCCAGTGGCCACTTTGCGCGCCTTGTGGCCCCACCGCAAAATACAACAAGCCGCTGTCCATCGGCGCTTCCAGCCGTGGATACCATTTTTGCTTGCCCCACTTCACTTCCAGCTGCAGGTGGAAATTTTCAAATTCGTCGATGCTGGTCAGGCCGCCCCACTCGGCACCCGATACGCGCAGCAAGCCATCGACCACCGAAAAAATCCGGTTTGGATCGTTATTCAGGCCTTGTGGTTGCTGTTTTGAAATTAAATTGTGGACGTTGGTTTCAGGTTGATAACTGACATAAGGCTGCCAGCCTGTGAGGTCTTTGCCGTTAAATAATGACCGCCATTCGCTGGCGAGTAACGGCTGACTGAGGATAAGACATAACGATACAAGCGTAACAGCTTTCATCTGAACTCCGTTTGGTATCTCTGCTGGATTATTTATTACCCGGTCGGCGCGCCGATCCACGCACTACCAGCTCTGGTACAAAGACGTTGGTCACTTCCAACTGGTCGTTTTTATAAATATTTTTCAGTAGCCACAGCGCCGCCATTTTGCCCATTTCGTGGATGGGGTTGTTAACTGTGGTGAGTTTTGGCGAAATGTAACGGGCAAACGGAATATTATCGTACCCAACAAACGACAAATCACCCGGCACTTTCAGCCCCCGTTCCAGACAGACCGAAATCGCGCCTGACACCATCTGGTCGTTGGCGCAAACCACGGCAGTGAAACGCTGCGCGCTATCCAGCAGTTGCTCCATCGCAACCACACCGCCGTCTTCTTTATAATCACCTTCCACACACAACGAAGCTTTGTATGGCACATCAAACTCAGCCAGCGCTTTTTTGTGGCCTTCCAACCGTTCAACGGCGTCGTGTTTACGTTTTGGGCCTGAAACATAAGCAATATCGCGATGCCCCAGCTCCAGCACATGGCGGGTTGCCAGATAACCACCGAGTTCGTTATCCAGATAAATACAGCGGTCGCTGATGTCGCTGATATAACGGTTAATCAGCACAATAGGTGTCGCGCCCTGGCTCAGTTCAATCAGATATTCGTCAGAAACTGCTTCGACGTCGAGGATCAGCGCGTCACAGCCACGGCCAAGCAGAAACTCGACACTGTCAATTTCTTGCTCGGCGACACTATGGCCGACCGCAATAATCACGTGTTTGTTGGTGGCGCGTAGTGCCGATTCAATTTCCGCCATCATCGGACCGTAATAGGGACCATCCAGTTGTGATACCAACACACCAATGCTGTTCGAGCTATTCGACGCCAGCGACTGGGCAAAGGTATTAGGGCGATAATCCAGCTCGGCCATCGCCGCCAACACTTTTTGTTTGGTCTTTTCACCGACATTGGTGTTTTTATTCATCACCCGCGACACCGTCGCCAATGAAACACCTGCCCGCTCTGCAACGTCGTAAATGGTAGCCATAAGTCCTTGATCACATAATCGTCACGAAAAGTTGGCGTTAGCTTATCAGCTTTTAAACGGCCACTCTTCTCAAATCCAGACTGATCTGGTCAATTTTTTCGTTGGTCAGAATGTACCAGCGCATCACAAAGGCCACGACAATGGAACCAATGGCCGGATACAGGCTAAACGAAATTAAAATGCCTTGTTTCGCTTCGTCAGTTTGAGTGACATCAGCCTGATAACCGTAACCCGCCAGTAACCAACCCGCCGACGCGCCGCCAATGGCGAGGCCAAGTTTGATAAAAAATACAATCGACGAATACACCATACCGGTACTGCGCACGCCGGTTTTCCATTGACCGTAGTCCACAGTGTCGGCCATTTTTGCCCACAACAGCGGCGTGCCAGCGTTAAAAAACAGGTTCCACAAAATAAACAGCGCAAACGCCAGTTCCACTTGATCGGCTGCCACAAAATAACTGGCAATACAAAGCGCTGCGGCAACAAGCTGAATACCAATGTACAGCTTCACTTTGCAGAATTTTTTCGAAAGCGGCTGCGCCACAATACAACCGACAATACTACCGACCATGCCAAGGGTAATAAACAAACTGATGCTGTCCGGTAATTCCAGGTAGTACTTCACATAATAAATCGCCAAGGTGTTACGCAGCACCGAGCCGGACAGTAAAAACAGCGCGGCAACCGACAGCACCCGCCATTGGTCGTTTTGCCACAACATCTTAAAATCATTTTTCATACTGCCTTGCGCTGCAGCAGGCGGTTGTACCCGTTCTTTCGTGCCGTAAAAACACGCCAGAAACATCCCAACGCCTAAAATACTCATCGCCAAAATCGTCAGCTGATAACCTTTGGCTTTATCACCGGCACCAAAATATTCCACCAACGGCAAGGTACAGGCCGACACCAATACTCCACCCAACATCGCAAACACAAAGCGATACGACTGTACCGATACCCGTTCTTTTGGATCGGCAGTCAATACCCCACCCAACGCACAATAAGGGATGTTTATTGCGGTATAGACCAGCATCAACAGGGTATACGTGATAAAGGCATACCACATTTTACCGGTTTCAGAAAAATCCGGGGTGGTAAACGCCAGCACACTCATCAGGCCAAAGGGTAAGGCAAACCACAGCAAATAAGGCCGGAATTTGCCGTGTTTACTGGTGGTGCGATCGGCAATCGCGCCCATCAGCGGATCGGTAATCGCATCAATCACCCGCACCGCTAAAAACATGGTGCCGACAAAAGCCGGCGAAATGCCGAAGATATCAGTGTAAAAAAATGTCAGAAACAACATCACGGTTTGAAACACTATATTGCTGGCAGTATCACCCAGCCCATAAGCAATTTTTTCTTTTACACTGACCATCATCTTCCCCTGCTTTAACGCCATTTATCATTGTTGTTTTTAGTTTTTTAAGTATTTTTTATTATTATTTTCGCCGCTTAGGTACGCCTGTTAATCAAATCCCGATACGCCAGACCACTTTGTTTAATCAAGCGTTGCTGACTTTGGTAATCAACATACACGATGCCAAAACGTTTTAAATACCCTTCGGCCCATTCAAAGTTGTCCATCAGACTCCAGGCGAAATAGCCATCAACCTTCACCCCCTGACGGATGGCCGAATCCAGTGCTACCAGATGTTGCTGGTAATAGCTGACCCGGTCACCATCTTGTACCTGACCTTGCAGCAGTTTGTCATCCATTGCCGCACCATTTTCGGTGATATAAAGCGGTGGCAAGGTATACAGCTGGTGCAATGAGACCAGTAAATCAGTGAACGCCTGCGGATAAATTTCCCAGCCAATATCGGTTTTTGGCACATCAACCATGTCGACCGGGGCAAAACCGTTTTCAGCACAAGCCTGATAGACGGTACGGGTATAAAAATTCACCCCCATAAAATCCATCGGTGTGCTGATAATGTCAAAATCGCCCGCATGAATAGTCGGTTTATCACTGTCCGCCAGCAAGGCAAAACTATCCGGGTAACATCCGTCCATCACCGGTTTGATATACCACTGATTAAAATAGTCATCGGCCAGCTGCGCTGCGGCAACATCGGCCGGATCATCAGATTGCGCGTAACAAGGGGTGAAGTTCAGCACCAGCCCATTCATGGTGTGCGGGCTATTTTGCTGCAGTACACGTAGCGCCAGGCCGTGCGCTAATAACAAATGATGGGCTGATTGGCGACCACCAGCTTTGCTGCGCAGGCCAGGTGCATGAATACCGGCTTCGTAACCTAAATACGAGCTACAAAATGGCTCGTTTAAGGTGGCGTAGGAATAGACCCGATCGCCAAAAGCACGGCTGATTTTGTCAGCATAATCGGCAAACAAATAAGCCGTTTCGCGATTGAGCCAACCGCCGTTATCTTCCAGATGCTGTGGTAAATCCCAATGATACAAAGTGACAAAAGCCTTGATTTGATTGGCTTTGAGCTCATCCAATAATTGAATATAAAAAGCCACCCCTTCAGGGTTTAAGCTGCCGTCCTTTCGCATCACCCGCGGCCAGGAAATCGATAACCGGTAAGCGTCGACACCGAGTGATTTAATCAGCTGCACATCTTCGCGCCATAAGCGCAGATGATCGCAGGCCACCAGGCCATCTGAACCATCGCGGATCTTGCCGGGCGTGGCGCAAAAAGTATCCCAGATACAAGGCAAACGACTGTCCGCGCCGCCTTCAATCTGAAAGGACGCTGTCGCCACTCCAAACAAAAACTGGCGGGTGTTTAGCTTTGAATCTATTGGTAATTCAATTTTCATATGTTCACTTCGGCTCGTTTAAAAATCTGCACTGATCAATTATTTGTATTGAAATTGACACTTAAACTTGTTCTTTTTTAACACAACTGTAAGCGCTTTCAAAGCGTTTCAGCAGTGTAGTTTGCATGCAGTTGATGTTCAATCATCTGCTACCCCTGATTCAGGCTAAAAAGTTGATAAAGATATTGGCGGTCAACCGACCTTCGCTGATGGAAGCTGCAATATCGGTCGCCGGATTGACCAAACTGGAATGCAGTAAATTTCCGGGATAAATCACCAACCGGTTTTGCCGGTATTCGAGCTTTTGGTACAACTCAAAATGATCGTTGGTTTCGACACAATAACGCTGTGGCGGCGCACCAAAGTGCGCTAAATGCTGCTCGGCCGCCTGGAAATATCTTGCTTGCGTGGCAGCAGATATTTTCTCCAGGCCAGTCGGCCGATGCCGGAACAAGCCGGTGCCGCCGTGAGGCTCCGGGCTTAAATAATGCAGCAGCGCAAAATAATAGCGATCGGTGCTGTCAAAATGCGGCAAACACTGCAGCGGTTTTAAATCTTGTTCGGCGCTGGTGATCAACGAATAATAAATGTCCTGCGGCTTGAGTCGTCGCTCAGATGGCACCTGATAGACCTGATAAATCAGCTGATAGACCGCATCCAGTACCGCAATGACATAAGGCCGCGGCAACAACGCCCGCACGCCGGGGTAATAAGAATACGCATCGGCCTGAAAATCGGCGCTTGCCGCATCCGCCAGCAATGCCGGCAGATCCAAGGCCAGATCGTCAATGATCAATACCGGCGTTTGCTGCGTGCCGACATAAATCAGCTGCGGTTTTAGTATGGTATTGATCACAAAAGCGCTCGCTGCATCACTCGCAACATCAGTCATCGCTCAGACAATCGCCGACTTGCAGTAGTACTGCAAAAAGTCTTGATGCGTCGGGAAATTCTGCACGGTTTTTTGCACATTAGCGGCAATGGTGCCAAGGAAATCAGTCAGTTCACCATCGCTCATCGCATCGACAATCGGGTGATATTGCGCCGGCAAAATCCCCTGTCCCATCATCACCTGGATCCAGGAGCTTTCACCAAACAGCTCTTGCGCGAACTTATACACCTTGCCCGATTGCGCGAATAACTCCATCCGGTGCGTCAACGATTCAGGCACTGCCATATCGCGGCAATAGCGCCAGAATTTGCTGTCATCGCGCTGGGTGGCTTTGTAATGCAGGATGATAAAGTCGCGGATATTGTGCATTTCAATCTGCGTTTGTTTATTAAATTCATCGACTTCGGCAGTTTGAATGCCGTTGGATGGGAACATCTGCAGCAAACGCACAATACTGCGTTGAATCAGGTGAATACTGGTCGATTCCAGCGGTTCTAAAAAGCCACTGGATAAACCAATGGCGATACAGTTTTTATTCCAGTGCTGGTGGCGGGTGCCGGTGCGAAACTTAATCACTCGCGGTTCAATCAGCCGCTCGCCTTCAATGTTGGCCAGCAACAAAGCTTTGGCTTCATCGTCGGACATAAACTTGCTGCAAAACACCATGCCGTTACCAACGCGGCTTTGCAGCGGAATTTTCCACTGCCAGCCCGACGGATGGGCGATTGCGCGGGTATAAGCGACTGGCGATTCAGTGGTTTTAGTTTGCACGGCAATGGCGCTGTCGCAGGGTAAAAAGTGGCTCCAGTCTTCATAACCAGTATTGAGCGTTTGTTCGATCAATAAGGCCCGAAAGCCGGTGCAATCGATAAATAAATCGCCTTCAATCAGCTCGCCTGACATCAGCCTCAGCGCACTGATGTGGCCGTCAGCATGTTGTTGTACTTCGGCAATTTTACCTTCAACCCGCTTCAGACCATGTTGCTCGGCTAACTTGCGCAGATATTTGGCGTAAATGGTCGCATCCATATGGTAAGCATGATTCAGATCCTGATTCGGCAACACCGCAAAACGGCCTTGGCGCGCCGCCAGATGTTCGACGCAATAATCTCCGATTTCACGGGCGATACCACGCTGCTGTGCTTTGCTCCAAAAATGCTGAAAACCACAGGCCCAACAATCTTTCCCCAGAAAACCAAAGGAGTGCAGATACTTTTGGTCTTGCTGCAGCCAGTTTTCGAACATGATGCCCAGCTTAAAAGTCGCGTTGGTGGCGGCCATAAATTCCTGCTCGTTGATGCCGAGCAAACGATGGAAAATATGTAAAGTCGGAATGGTCGCTTCGCCCACACCGACAGTGCCAATTTCATCCGATTCCACCAACACCACGTCCAGGTTTTTTCCCAGTAATTTGCTGATGGCCGCGCCTGTCATCCAGCCTGCCGTGCCGCCGCCAGCGATCACTACTTTTTTAATCGGTCGGTTTTTGATCGAGCTGTAGGCGTCGCTTGCTGCGGCGCCAAATTGTACCTGTTGCATCGTTATCCCCTTGTGCTATCGCTGGCGCTCGAGTGGCGCGGCTATTTCGGCTAGCGCTTTAATTTATTCTGTAAATCGGCCCGCAGTTGCCGGGCATTTAGCTCATCCAGTGGCTTTTGCAGCATGCCTTTGGCGGCAGCTGGCATGTCAGGCTCTGGTGCATTATCGTGTTCGAAAATGTAATAGTTAAACAGTGCTTGCCAGGCTTGGCGCTGTGCTTTAGGTAAACTGCGCAGGCTTAACATACTGTGCAACAAGGCATTGGTTGGCCGCCCCAAATAAGCCGGACTATCGCGCCACCAATGACTCACCAGAATATTCAGCGCGTCGTGCCCCTGCACGTGGTGCCACCACATACTCGGGATAAACAGCACATCGCCCGGTTCTAATGCAGCAATCGACGCCGCTTGTTGCGCCTTGGCAAAGCGTGGAAATTGGTCTAAATCAGGGTTCAAAAAATCGACCAGACTGATGTCCTGGCCACCAGGCGCAAATTCCATCGGCCCTGGGTATAAATTCTCAATTTGTTCTGGCGGCAATAAAGTAAAAGTGCGATGTCCGACGGCGTTACAAGCCAGGTTTTGTGGAAAATCAAAATGCGCAGGGATCCGCGCCTGATTGCCAAGCCAGACGCTGGTCAGCGGCTGCAACAACAAGTGCGCCAAACTATTGTGCGCGGCGAGCCCGCTAAACCAGCGCTCAATTTCGGTCGAGCCCATATACCAGATAGACGCAGGCTTCCCGGCCGCTTGCAGCGCTGCGCTTTGCTGTAACTGCTTGAGCAACAGCGGCAACGGCATCTTGCCGGCCTGATAGTTAAAGCTGGAAAAATCAGCGTTATAGAACACCCGCCCCTGCGTTTCCGGCGCCAGTTGGCAGACGCTGACCGGCTCGCCCTGCTCAAATTGCAACAAATAATCGGCAGCAGCGGCGTCAGAAACCAGCCCGGCTTGCACCAGCGGCCAGTTCAGACATAAACCTTTTAAAATCAGTGGTGTAGTGCGGTTTTGCAGCAGGTTTTGCAATTCAGGTAACAGCGCCGCACTATCGGTTGCATCAATAGTTTCAACTGCAAGCGCCTGCTGTTGCCATAAAGCCAGTCCTTGCATGGTTTAACCCGCAGCTTGTTGCAGCAGCTGATTTTTCAGCTTGAGTAAGTTGCGGATATTCGACTGCGACGCCAGCGCCATATAAATCGCCTGCAAGTAACCGCGCTGATGTAAAGCGGTCAAAGCTTCAGCGGACAGCGCCTTTAACTTGTCTTCGTTGATGGTATAAAACCCAATCATCTGATGTTTGGTACCATCGTCCAGCTGCACATCCAGCGCAAAAGCTTCCAGCAACTCTAGCGCCAACAACTGTTCAACAAATTGCTGACTGTCCTGCAAGCCAAAATGCAACGTTTCCAACATCCCGGCCACTTGTTCCAGATATGGACTGTTGCCACCAAAGGGCAAAAACAACGCTTCGCCTTGCGCTTTGCTCACGCGCGGATGCTCGACATCAATATGAATCACTCTTTGCTGATGCTCGACACCATCTTCGCGCACTGTTTGCTGGCCAATCAAAAATGGCAACCGCAATACCGATAACGGGATATAACTGTGTTGCCAGTTGTTGCTTTGTAAAAACAGATTTTCCTGATGACTAAAGCCAAACAACGCCACTGGATACAATTTGCCGGTCTGTTGATCTTTATGGAAAAAAATCGGGTACTGCGCCTGCACGCTGCGAAACTCCAGCGGAAAAGTGGGCGTAAACCATAAATTGTCACCATAAGCCGCACCACGCTCGGTGATCACTTTGAGTGGCTGATGTTCAACACTGTTTAGTAAGGCAATTTTTGTCATTTCAGATCCCTATCACTGTCATTTTTAGTTGTAGTTATGTCGTCACAATTTGATTGTTAAATCGTCGGTAAGCCATGTTGGCGGATCTTCTGCAACAAGCTGCGATTGTCGTCCAACACTTGTTTTAACGTCTGAATTCGTTGAATATTTTCATTAAACAGCTGTTGTGCTTTGCGCTGTAACGACGGTTTCTGGCTGCCGGATAACTGCGTCTGAAACCCCATACCATACAATACATACTGATAACTGGCTGCCGGAAATAACACATCACTGTGGCTAATGTCCATGGCTGAAGGTACCTGATATCGCCACAGTTGCAAGGCGTCTTGCAGCGACGTGGGTATCGACGACGATTCGCGATGCTCATACCAATAATCATCATCTGCGCGCTGACTCAGCACATAATGTAATTTTAAAAATTCAACAATCTGCTGCCAATGCTGCAGAAATACTTTATTGACCCGCGCCGCAACTATGTCCATCACCGCGCGATTAGCCGGTAACTGGCTGCTCAGCGCTTTGGCGGTCCATTCCACTAATGCCAGCGCCGACGCTTCTAAGGGTTCAATAAAGCCCGCCGCCATGCCAATCGCGATACAGTTATTTTTCCAGCACAAAGCGCGATGACCTGGCGCGAAACTGAGTTTTCGAAATTCGGCGCTACTGGCTGCGGACGCGCCAAAATCGGCGGTTAAATAACGACGAAGTTGTTGCTCGGCCGCATCATCGGACAGATGTGCAGACGAATAAACATGGCCAATGCCGCGACGTGTCGGCAAGCCGATATCCCAAATCCAGCCACAAGATTGCGCAGTAGCATGGGTGCAGGAGGCTATGGCGGCATCGGCTGTTGGATAAGGCATTTGCACCGCCAACGCACTGTCGTTAAACAGCACCTGCTGTTGGCTAATCATTGGCACCTGCAGATGTTCGCCTAATAACATCGAACGGGAACCAGAACAATCGATAAACAAATCACCACTGATCTCGCCGTGCGACTTGGTCGAGAGACTGGCAATATCACCATTTTGCTGACTATGAATGGCCGTCACATGATCGGCAATATAACGAACGCCTAATTTTTCAGTGACATGTTTTTGCAGTAACTGACTGAATTTACCGGCATTTAGGTGGTAGCCATAATTATTGATAAAGCTGTATTCAGCGGTGGAAATTTGTTTGGGGGCTAAACCCAGCTCAGCGAGCTGAAATTGCTGACACACCGCATCGGCGAATGCCACGTCCTGCTGATGGGGTAACCAGAACGGACAGAGGTTTAATTCCTGCTGGCCAATCGGCAAACTAAAAGGATGTATGTAGCTGTCGGGGAAAGAACGATTGGCCGCAGTCTGGCCACGCCAATGGATAAATTTTGAACCTTGTTTAAAGCTGGCATCACAACAGAGCAAAAATTCAGTTTCGCCGATACCGATTTTTTGTAACGTCAGCCGCATTGACGGCCAGGTGCCTTCACCAACGCCGATAATAGGCACATCGGGTGACTCGATCAAACTAATGGTTAGCTTGGGAATGGCCGCCAATACCCCCTGATCAGCATTATGTTCCGCGGCCAATAAACCAGCGGTAATCCAGCCGGCAGCGCCACCGCCGACAATCACGAGACTACGGATTGGGTTGTCCATCGGATGACCTGCTGTCATTGATAAAATGCATCAAAATAATCTACCGCATCTGTGTGCAAAGCAACATCCGGGCTGCAGATTAAAGTCATGGCCAGCACCGGCTGACCATGGGCTTTTGCAGTAAGTCAGGTCTGAACAGAGCCGCACAATCAACGGCTAAAGCATTGATTATCCGATCCATTCAGACCTTGCACGCTAATGCTTAGAAGCTGTAGCGAGCACCGATACTATAACGGGCACCCGTTTCGACCAGGCTTAACACCTGTTCTTTGGCGCGCCCATGCACCCGGACATACTCGTCCGTCACGTTCAGACCTTCCAGGTAAATGGTCAGGCCTTCCACTTGTGGCAAGTCGTAGCTGACCGACACGTCAATCTGCGAATAGGCTTCGGTGTATTTCGGGTTCGCGCCGGTATCCTGACCGCGGGAGTTTAAGAACTCGTCACGCCAGTTGTAAGCAATCCGCGCCTGGAAGCCATAGTTTTCATAAAACACAATGGCGTTGGCGGTATCACTTAAACCGATGAGGGCTGGTTGGTCTTTGAGTAGGAAGTTGTCATACGTCTGACCACTATCCACGATGGTGTAGTTACCGATCACGCCAAAACCACTTTCACCAAAGGCATGCTGGACTGCCAATTCCCAACCGGTGATCGCTTCAGAGGTATCGCCATTTGAAGGCGTATTGATCTTGAAGTTCATCAGGTTGTCTTCACCGGATTTACCGCTGATTTTCTTGCCGGTGACATCCACTGTTGGATCGTTTGGATAGTTGGCGAAAATCCAGTTGCGGATTGCCGCGGCATCAGCGCCGACTGCAGCTAAAGCTTCACGGTATTTCTTACCATCAGCTGGATTGAAAATACCGGCAATAGTCGTGTCTACCACAATGTTACTAATGAAGTTACTGGTGTCTTTACGGAAATAACCAACCGACGCATAACTGGTGGGTGAATAGTACCATTCCACCGACAAATCGATGTTTTCCGATTCCAGCGGCAACAGATTCGGGTTACCGGCAGAACCACCGCCACCCGCACGGTTGGCCAATGTACCTAAAATTGTACCACCTTGAATGGAGGTATAATCCGGCCGGCCAATCGTTTCACTGTAAGCCGCCCGCACCATCACATCGTCAATCACTTCGATGTTAAAGTTCAGATTTGGCAATACATAATCATAATCGCCTTGTTGATTCTGATACTCACGCTGGCCGCTGGCGACCAGAGCAATTTCGGTATCCGCAATCCAGTTGGCGCCGTTGTAACCAGCAACCGCAGCGGTGGAAGATACGTCAGTACTTTCAACCCGCACACCCACATGCACATCATAAGGACGGCCTTTGAATTCAGACGCAAAGTTATACTGCACGTACGCCGCTTGGGACTCTTCTAAGGTGTAACGGTCGGTATCACGTGCGTAATCCGTCGATGGGCAGAAGTCAGTACCACAATCGCCAAAACCTTGGTAACCCGCCGGGGTATACAGTTGTTCGGCACGGTCACGCACGGCATGGAAATCCCAGAAGAAGATCCGGTTTAACAGCTCGTAAGTTTTACCTGGCGCTGCTGAGAAATCGCCTTTGTTGGCAGAGAATTTGTCGTGAATAGTACCAGCCGGGAACCAGCTGTCATCAAAGTCACCGGCTTTACCAACGCCACCCCAGTCATTGCGCTGCACGTTCACCGATTTTGAGTGGTTGTCGACATCGGTCAACGAAATACCAAAATCGATACTTCCGGCTTCTTCTAAATCGTAACTTGCTTTGACCTGATACTGGTCGATTTCCGAGCGATTGGTAGAGTTACCAAACACACTACCGGTGACCCGCATATCGGAAGGCTTGACGGCGTTGCCACCGCCCACCGCCAGTGCCGGTAAATCACCGCTGAAATCAGTCGCAGCATAAGTCCGGACAAAACCGGCAGTACTTAAGGTGTTGTTAGAACCAAAGATATTGTTTGGTTTAATTTCGGCGTCCGATTGATGCGCGTCAAAATTAACTTTTAACCGATCAGTTGGCTGCCATTCCAGATTTAAGCCTAAAGAGCCACTTTCATTGCGCACGCCAAAATCACCTGCCCCCATCGATAAGTCGGCAGGCGTAGCGTAATTTTCAGCGTAAATCAGCGGTGACGAAATTGGACCATCAGTCCAAACGTTTTGCGAAGGCGCAAAAGTAAACCAGGCCGAAACGTCGTTATATTGGGTGTCCACGTCGTTACGCATATAAGTGTAATCAAGCGTGGCCTTGATGGAATCGTTTGGACTGTATTGCAACACCAACTGACCGTTGGTCCGAACCCGCTGCTGTTCTTCAAATTTATAGATGGTGGTTTGTGGTACTGAATAAATATCCGCTGGGCCTGGACGATTGACCTGGCCAGTTTGTGGCACACCGCCCCACTCGCCGGTACCTGCGCCATAGTTGTCATCAGCTTTGCCTAAAAAGCTGCGCCAGCCGGTACCAACGTTCGCCTGTTGGTTACCACTTTCACGCTCCTGATAACTACCGGAAACCATCACACCGAATTTATTGTCATCAAAAGTGTTTGAATATAAACCAGAAAATTCCGGTGTCGCCGAACCGGTTTCAGTTGATTTATCGTCAACCATCGCCACGTTGGCAATTGCTTTCATGCCTGGCGAATTTAACGGCCGTAAGGTTTCAACATTGATAGTAGAACCGATACCACCGGTTGGATTGGCGGCGTAAGCTGTTTTGTGAACCTGGACACCGCTGATCGAATCAGAAGCGATGTTGGCAAAATCAAAAGAACGCGAGCCTGTCGTGACCGGCATCTGGCGACCATTTAACGTAACCAGGTTAAAATCCGGGCCAAAACCCCGCACCGACACTTTACTACCTTCACCGTTGACCCGGTCAATCGACACACCGGCAATCCGCTGCAACGATTCGGCTAAGTTAGTATCCGGGAATTTACCAATATCTTCGGCGGAAATCGCATCGACCACACCATCGGATGAACGTTTGATATCCATGGCTTTAATTAAACTGCCACGAATACCGGTGACGGCAATCACTTCAATTTTGTCGGACTTTTTCGCTGGCTCCGCGGCTACAGCATCCTGCGCCTGTGCTGGCAACATCGTTCCCACACCCAACACCAAGGACAAACTGGTGGCGAGTCTGGTCTTTCTAAATGTTATCGGTTTCATTCTGTAATCCCTGTCGACTGTGTTATGGCTACTATTTTTATAAGTGCGTTTTTTTGAGCGCCGACCAGGTTGTAAACAGACTACAAACAACTAACTGTAAGCGCTTACACAACTTAGGTGATTTTGTTTCAGCCGTCAATACACCATCAGGGGAAAGTTCCATTTGCACCGAAAAAAAGCAGGGTTACGAATGAGGGAAAATCATAATTCAGGGGATAGGACTGTTATTTATGTATATGATTTATATAAATTTAATATAAGTTAAAAAATTTCATCAACGCTGATGAAAAATCTGTCATTTGCCACAAAAAGCAGCAACACCACAAGAGATGCGCCAGAATGGTTCAACGGTTGCGCTGCCAACTGGCAGGCGGTTGCCACTGTTGCACCCAGTCAAACACCGCTGCAGCGGGCATTGGTTTTGCGATTGCGTACCCTTGTGCAAGCTGATAACCAAGCTGCAGTAATTTCACCCCGTGATGCTCGGTTTCGACACCTTCAGCGATGATTTCCAGCGCAAAAGCCTGGGCCAAAGCCAGAATGCCTTGCAGGATCGGCAGATCGTCATCGTCGATGGTGATATCACGAACAAAACTCTGATCGACCTTCAACAAATGCAGCGGCAGTTTTTTCAGATAGGACAACGACGAATAACCGGTCCCAAAATCATCCAGCGCAAAGGTCACGCCCAGTTCACTGCACTGCTGCATGATGGTGCTCACCAGGCTGATATCTTCCAGCGCGCTGGATTCGAGAATTTCCAGCTCCACCAGCCCGCGAATGTGTGGCTGTGGCAGTAATAACGCCGACAACTGCTCAACAAAACCAATACTTTGTAAGTGGTTGGCGGCAATATTGATACTCAGCGGTAAGGTTAAACCTTGTTGCTGCCAGAGCACCAACTGCGAAATGGCGTTGGTCACGACCCACTGCCCCAGTAAAATGCCAACCGGATGTTGTTCCAGCTGCGGTAAAAACAATGCCGGCGGCAATAACCCACGCTGCGGATGTTGCCAGCGCACCAGTGCTTCATAGCCAATCACCTGGCCGGTGTACATATTGACTTTCGGCTGGTAATACAGCACAAACTGTTGCAACGAAATGCCAAGCCGGATTTCTTCAATTTGCTGATGATGACCACGCAACAACTCTTCCTGCGCCGCATCAAAACACTGATAGCGGTTTTTACCACCTTGTTTGGCCAGATACATCGCCTGATCGGCTTGTCGTAGCAACTGATCCGCTTCCAGCGGTTGTCGTTGTGGGTAAAAAGTAACGCCGATACTGCCGGATAATTGCAGTGTATATTCATCGAGTTGCAGCGGCTGTTGTAGCTGTTGTAGCAGCTGCGACAATAACCCGGTGCCTTCATCCTGACTTTTCAAACCGTTTAGCAGCACCACAAATTCATCACCACCAAACCTCGCCAGCATGTCTTGCGGCCGCATCAATTGTTGCAACCGCGTCGCCAGCAACTGCAACACCTGATCGCCAAGCGCATGGCCATACCGGTCGTTAATCACTTTAAAACCATCCAGATCCAGATAGGCCAAACCTATTAACGCCGCCGGTTTGCGCTGGATCGCCTGTTCCAGTGTTTGCAACAATAACAAGCGATTGGCCAGACCGGTGAGTGCATCATAATGCGCCAGATGTTCCAACCGGTGCTGCACTAACGCCCGTTTTTCATCCATCTGCATCAATCGCTGTTCGGTTTTTGCCAGCCAGCCCAACACGGTATCTTGGCGGCTGCTGTCAACTGCAATCGGTTTGCCTTGCAAATCTGAACCTAAAGCACTGATATATTGATATAAAACCGGCAGTGAAGTACCTAGCACCGCGCTGAAATAGCGGCGGATTTGCCACAATAAATACAGCAGCCAACAACCAATGGCGACAAACAAATAGCGAGCGGCATCGGCCACAATCATGGCTTGCTGCAAGTCATTGGTGCTTCGAATATCAATCATCTGATAAAACTGATCGATGGGCTGCATAATACCGGCTTTGGCCTGGTGATAACGTTGGTCAAACAACATCGCCACCGCTTGGCGATTCAGCTCCAACGCTTGTGGCGCGGGCATCCTGCGGGCTTGCTCGTGCAACTGCATGGCTTTAAATTCAATTTGGGTTAAATCGTCCGAATAACCTTTGGCTTCCGCCAATTTTGCAAACTCAGCAGCGGTAAAACCGGCTTGCTGCATCAACACCAATAATGGCATCGCCGGTTCGGAAGGCCGTGGCCGCATCGCATCTTCAGTGACTAAATCCCAATACACCCGCTGATAAAACCGCGGCCGTGGCGCTTTGCCATCGCGAATGGCCATAATTTCCTGAAAATGTGCTTTATACCGTGGCTCGCCTGTGACCACGTAACTGCGAACCATCCGGGTTAAATCGTCAGAGGATTGGCGCAAAATATCCGCCAGTACAAAGGAGTTCAGTCGTTGCTGATTTGCCGCATCAATGGCGCGCTCGGTGCTGACATACCAGAAAAAACTGGTGACAAAACCGGCTAGTACCACCAGCGTCAGTCGAAACAAAAATTGCAAACGCGACAACTGTTGACTGGCAGCAGACAAAGCAGGTTCTCCAACTCAATGTCAAAAAATGGTTCAGTTTCCAGTGTAGCCGTTTCAGGCAAAAACTACATGGCTGGATAATTTGAAAACTGCGGGTCGGCAAGCGGCGTCAGGCAAGGTACAATCCGGCTAGCTTCAGTTTTCTGAGTTTTTCCAGATGTCCAACGCCAACAGCCCACAACCAGCAGCAACCATGCAAATTGAGCATAGCTATGCAGGTTTACCCGAAACTTTATTTGAACTCTGTGCGCCGACGCCGGTTGCTGCACCACGCTGGCTGGCATTTAACCATAAGTTAGCCGCCGAACTTGGTTTTGATCCGGCTTTGGCCGAAACCGCCGCCGGTTTGCAACTGCTCGCTGGTAACCAACTGCCGGATTGGACCAAACCACTGGCGCAAGCCTATAGCGGCCACCAGTTTGGCCATTTATCGCCGAGACTCGGTGACGGCCGGGCCTTGTTACTGGCTGAAATCATTGATAAAAAACAACAGCGGCGCGATATTCAGCTCAAAGGCGCGGGTCCGACACCTTATTCCCGCCGTGGCGATGGCCGCTCCGCGCTCGGTCCGGTGATCCGCGAATATCTGGTCAGCGAAGCAATGCACGCACTCGGTGTGCCAACCAGTCGCGCTTTGGCGGCGGTGATCACCGGTGAAACTGTGTACCGCGACCAACCGAAGCCGGGCGGCATTCTGACCCGCGTTGCTGCCAGCCATATCCGGATCGGCACTTTTCAGTTTGCCAGTATGTTACAGGACGGCAGTTCCCTCAAAAGCCTGGCCGACTATGTGATCAATCGCCATTATCCGGCATGTACAGATACGCCACAGCCATATCTGGCCTTGTTGAACCAGGTGATCCGCGCTCAAGCCGTACTGGTCGCACAGTGGATGAGCCTTGGTTTTATTCACGGAGTGATGAACACCGACAATATGTCGGTCAGCGGTGAAACCATTGATTACGGCCCTTGCGCTTTTATCGACCAGTTTGACCCTAATACGGTGTTTAGCTCGATTGATCAGCAAGGCCGCTACGCCTATCGCAATCAACCGATGATTGCGCAGTGGAACCTGGCACGGCTGGCGGAAGCCCTGTTGCCGTTGCTGGCGGAGTCCGAAGCCAAGGCGGTAGAAGTTGCGACCGCGGCACTTAATGATTTCCCTGATTTATATCACCAAGCCTGGCAAGACCGGATGAGCGCCAAGTTGGGTTTAGCATCCACCGCAGCGGCGAAAACGCTGGCTGAACAATTGCTGCAGCTGATGGCCGCCAATAAGGTCGACTTTACGATATGTTTCAGAACCTTAGCTTTTGCCGTCAGCGATGCTGCTGCAGCACAAGGGCCTGCGTCATTGTTTGCGGATCAACAAGGCTGGCTGGTTTGGGCGGCGCAATGGCAACAGCAATTGCAAGGTGAACCGGCGGCAATGCAACAGGCAATGAACGCAGTGAATCCATTTTTTATTCCACGAAATCATCAGATTGAACTCATGATTAGTCAGGTAACTGAGCAGAACGATTTCACTTTATTTCAACAATTTGCCCGCGATTTAAGCATGCCTTTTACTGAAACTGCCAACAATCAACGCTGGGCGGCAGCGGCGCCGGAATCAGACATGCCGTACCGGACTTTTTGCGGCACTTAATGGTCGATCCATAAAGATTTAACCAAGTTTAACTTTTGCCAGCCGCGAACTGGCCGATCGGTGTTTTCATCTGCTAACTTTGATCCAATCAATGGATCAAAGCCGGCATGGCTGAGCACTTCATGAGCACAAATCACACGGCATTTTCGCAAAAACTGCTTGAGTTTATTGATGTTTGCAATGATGGTTATGCCATTTTAACCGCCGATGACAAACTGCTTGGTTGCAATCAGGCGTTTGCTGATATTTTTTATCAGGAACACCGCACGATGCAGGGCATTCATTTTGATGAGCTGATGCGCCGCTCCTTTGTCGAGCGCAAAGGCATTCGGATTGAAGCGGAAAATATCGACCTTTGGTTACATGCAGCGCATCAACGGCGTCGGCAAAATCCATTTCGGTTGTTCGAAGTCGACCTGGTGGATGGCCGCTGGTTTTTAATGTCCGAACAACTATTGCCAACCGGCGAAATGTTGCTGCAAGCCAAAGAAATTACCAAACAAAAAGTCCTTGAAGATCAACTGCATTCCCGGGTAGCAACCCTGAGCGAACTGGCGTTGACCGATGAACTGACCAAAGTTGCCAACCGGCGCTGTTTTGTCGAATCCACCAATACTGAACTCGGGCGTTGCCAGCGGCAGGATCTGCCTTCAGCGCTGTTATTACTGGATTTGGATTTTTTTAAATCAGTCAACGACTTATACGGCCATCAGGCGGGCGATGAAGTGTTAAAAGCCGCCGCCAACCGCATCAAAAAAGCGCTGCGGGAATACGATATCTTTGGTCGGATCGGCGGTGAAGAATTTGCCGTTTTTTTGTCGGAAACCAGTCCACAAACCGCACTGCAAGTCGCAGAACGGGTGCGATCTTTATTAGCCAGTTTCCCAATTAAAGCCGGACAGGTCGAGCTCTGCATTACCGTGTCGATTGGTATTGCTTTGTGCAAAGGCGATAGCACTTTTGAAGACCTGTATACCCAGGCGGATTCAGCTTTATACGCCGCCAAACGCAACGGTCGTAATCGCGCTGAATTATACAAATTACTGGGTGAGGATTAATACATCGGGCACGACGCTCGTGACATCAACGGCTTAACTTGAAAAGTTGAAACTTTAATTTCTTTAAATTCAAAATCTTACCTATAAGTTCGAAAAAACATCAAAATAAAACTTGCACAATAACAGTTATCGCAATAATATTATCGCACAACCTGATGACAGCGACAGTAAGCAACCAGCCGCACTGTGCTGAAATAGGGTGAACGAAGCAGGATGTAGCAATTTTTTTAACCACTAAATTATCGCGATAACAGTTATCGCTAATAAATTCAGGAGATTTACCATGCAAGTTATTTATAAAGCAACCGTAACCAGTACTTCAGGCCGTGATGGTCGCGCTGTTTCTAGCGACAACTTTTTAGATGTCAAACTGTCGACGCCACGTGAATTAGGCGGTGCCGGTGGTGAAGCAACCAACCCAGAGCAGTTGTTTGCCGCAGGTTATTCAGCTTGTTTTTTAAGTGCGATTAAATATGTCGCTGGCCAAAGCAAAATTGCCCTGACCGCCGACAGCAGCGTCCGGGCAGAAGTCGGCATCGGCCAAATTCCTGGTGGTTTTGGTTTAGATGTTGAACTCTTTATCAATTTACCGGGCATCGCTGACGAAGTGGCCGATGACTTAATCGCTAAAGCCCATCAGGTGTGTCCTTACTCAAACGCCACCCGCAACTCGTTACAAGTTCGGCTGACGCTGGTGTAAGCACCTTTTGACCTAAATTTTTTAACCATTAACTTATCGCGATAATAGTAACTGCAAATGTGATTCAGGCACTGTGTTTTGACAGCTGCCCGGCACAAATTCGCGACAGCAACCATTTTCACCGAGGAGCATAGAATGAAACTTTTAAACCGTACTTTCCGCCGCAGCATGTTGGCTTTCACTCTGGTGTCAGCTGTCGCCAGCCAGGTCATATTTGCCGCAGAAACAGTCACTTCCGCTGCAGAATTTCCAAGAGTTGAACAAACCACCGCCACTTTTTTAAATGCCTTGGCACAAGGCGGTGGCACGCCACTGGAACAACTGAGTCCAAAAGACGCCCGCGCTGTATTAAGCGGTGCCCAAGCTGGCGCAAAATTACCGGCAGCCGATGTCAGTGAAAAATGGCTTACGCTCAATGGCGAAAAGCTGAAGCTGGTGATAGTCCGGCCTGCCGGTAGCACAGGTACCCTGCCCGCTTTTATGTTTTTCCACGGCGGTGGCTGGGTGTTAGGTGATTTTCCAACCCACGAACGCTTAATCCGCGATTTAGTCAGCCGCTCCGGCGCTGCCGCTGTGTATGTGGATTACACACCTTCGCCGGAAGCCAAATACCCAACGGCGATTAACCAGGCCTATGCCGCAACCAAATGGGTGGCAGAACATGGCGCCGAAATTCAGGTTGATGGTCAGCGCCTGGCGGTGGCCGGTAACAGCGTCGGCGGTAATATGGCGGCAGTGGTTGCACTGAAAGCCAAAGCTGCTGGCACACCAAACCTGAAATTCCAGCTGTTATTATGGCCGGTGACCGACGCCAACTTTGACAATGCGTCGTACCAACATTTTCAACAAGGTTATTTCTTAAGCCGTAACATGATGCGTTGGTTCTGGGATAGTTACACCACCAATCCAGCCGAGCGTGCCGAGATTTACGCTTCACCACTGCGTGCCAGTGTCGAGCAACTGAAAGGGTTACCGCCTGCATTAGTGCAAACCGCCGAACTGGATGTGCTGCGTGATGAAGGTGAAGCTTACGCGGTGAAACTGAATCAGGCTGGCGTAAAAGTGACGTCGGTACGCTACAACGGCATGATCCATGACTTTGGCTTGCTCAATGTGCTGAGCGAAGTCCCGGCGGTACAAATGCAGCTGGATCAAGCTGGCCAGGCATTAAAGGTGCATTTGCAATAACTGTTGCAATAACTGTTGCAATCACTTTGTTGCCAGGCAATCAGTTCCCTTCTTAACCACCGCAGCCGCCGATTTTCAGCGGCTGCTTTTCCATTTTTGATACACATCGCTTTTTTCAGCATTATTGGTTACCTTGGTTATTTCGGGGTTCACTCCATCAAGCAGCTACATCACAAGAAGGTCGACGATGTCAATCAAGTCAATGTCACTCACATCATTCGTTTTACTAAGCTGCGCTTTGGCGCTGCCAGTTACCGCAACACCTCAACTTGAACCGCTTTGGCATACCAAAGATTTGCGGATCCCGGAATCGGTATTGCTGGGCACTGCCGCAAAATCACCAACGCTGTTTGTGTCAGAAATTGACGGCCAGGGCAATGCGGCGGATGGTCAGGGCGGCATTGCTTTACTCAATGTCGATGGCAGTATCCGCCAGCACGACTGGCTGCGTGGTCTTAATGCACCCAAAGGCTTAGCCAGTTTTCAGGGCAAATTGTATGTCGCCGATCTCACCGAACTGGTGGTGATCGATATCGAAACTGCCAAAGTGCTGGAAAAAATCAGCGCGCCGGACTCGGTATTTCTGAACGATGTGGCCGTTGATCCACAGGGGACGGTTTATGTGTCCGATACCCGCAAAAACCGGCTGTACCGGTTGCAGCAGAACAAACTCAGTCCCTGGCTGGAAAACGTTGAAGCGGCCAATGGCCTGACTTTTGTTGGTGAGCAGCTTTTTATCGGGGCTGGCGATAAGCTGTTTAAAGCTGACGCTCAAGGCAATTTAACTATTGTTGCCCAAGGATTTGCTGAGCGTGCCGATGGTGTAGAACATGTCGGCAATGGTGATTTTATTGTCAGTTGCTGGGCAGGCTTAATCTACTATGTGCATGCCGACGGCAAGCTCGACTTATTGCTGGATAACCGGCCGCACAAACTCAATACCGCCGATATTGGCTGGGATAGCGCCAAACAAATTCTGTATGTACCGACTTTCCTGGGGAATTCGGTGCAGGCTTATCAGCTGAAACAGCCAAAAGGCTAAGTCGTTTTGCTGGCTGTTCTAGACGTTTTTACTATTTAGGCTGACAACGCAAATTCCAAAGCGTTGTCAGCCGTAAATGTTACCTTTCTAAGACTATCCGATATCTTGCCTTACCACTTTTTAAATGCGCCATTGCTTCGTTAATTTGCGCAAATTTAAAAGTCTCAACCACCGGTTTAATCTCGTGTTGCAGCGCAAAATCCAGCATTTTCTTGATGGTTGCCGGGCTACCAACCGGCGATCCCGATACCGATCGCTGCGCCATAATCAGGCTGAACACGTTGAGATCCAAAGGCTCCAGCGTTGCCCCGACAAAATGCAAACGGCCTTTGGGTTTTAACGTCGAAAGATACAGGTTCCAATCAAGCTTCACGTTGACCGTGGTCAGGATAAAATCAAAACGTCCGGCGGCGGCGGCAATTTCTTCGGCATTTCTGGAATTGATGCAGTGATGCGCACCCAACTCTTTTGCCTCCAAAGTTTTGCTATCGCTGGAGCTAAAGGCTGTCACTTCACAGCCCCAGGCTCGTAAAAATTGCAAAGCAAGATGACCCAACCCACCGATGCCAATCACTGCGACTTTGTCGGTCGCTTTCACCTCAAACTGCACCATTGGATTAAACACCGTGATGCCACCACAAAATAATGGCCCGGCGGTTTTAGCATCCATCCCGGCCGGTAACGGCACCACACTTGATGCGTGAGCGCGGACTTTGTCAGCAAAACCACCATGGCGCCCGACAATAGTGCCTTGTGCCCCGGCGCATAAATTCTGATCACCACTGCCGCAACTGGCACAGACCTGACAATAACCACTATGCCAGCCAAGCCCAACCACTTGCCCAAGTGTCAGATGGCTGACATCCGCCCCCACGGCAGCAATACGCCCAACCACTTCATGCCCGGCAACCAAAGGATAACTCGACATGCCCCATTCGTTATCGATCATCGACAAGTCTGAATGACAAATACCGCAATAATCGACATCAATTTCAACATCTTGCCGACCCAGCGGACCAGGATCGTACTCTATCAGCGTCAAGTCCGCTGCCGGCGCCAATGCGGCATAAGCTTTAATCATCATTCCTCCAAAATTCCATTGTTTTGCGACCACGACAGCAACAGTATTGTTGAGAATTCAGCAAGTGCCGCCTTGCGCCAAATTTATTCCGACTGCAACCACTGATTAATTTCTTCGATATCAACAAAATCGGCATCCCAGGTGCCGGATTTAATCTTATATTTGCGGCAGAATTTTTTATGGTCCTGATGGGTTGGATCGGTTAACACAGCCCGAATATGATTGTAAAAAGCGATGCCACCAATATCTTCCGGCGGACATTCACCTTTGGCTTTTAATAGCTGTGTCGGCGTATTGCTACGCCCGGCCGGCAGTACTTTTTCCAAAGTGATCTGATGTTCCCACCAATCGCCAAAATCATAGACATAAGTCATCTTATCGCCCTGATTTTTCAGCAAATCGCGTAGTTGACCATAGCTACTGTAAAAAGACCCATCGGCGAATTCGAACCAGGGCGGCACAAAACTGAGCTCGGCATTTTTGAATTCATAACTGTGCTCCATCTCCCAGCCCAGCGCAATTTGCAGAATTTCGTGCAAAGATTCCAGACTCACCGTATTCATCACCTGCAAAGTTCGGCTGATCACCGGTTTACTGCCTTTGAGCTGAATTTTCAGCTGATATACCGCGCGTTTTATCCGCTTGGTCGGATCAAGCTCCGGTAAACCCAGGTCAAAAATATCTGAAAGGTCGTCCAATTCGGCAGCCATATCCTGCTTCAAATCGTCAATATCCAAGCCGTTTATAGCCAACAATTGTTGCAACAGGTCATCGGCTTGATGTAACTGACCAAGGCTATGGATGGCAATCTCTTTGATGGCGTCGATGCCAATCAATGGCAGTCCAACGGCGATATCCATCGCGGCCTGAAACAGTTGCTGCATATCATTGGCTGTTTTTGCAAACACTAACGCAGTCACTAAAAAACGTTCACGCCAGACTTCCCGCATCGGCTCCATCTGGGTATTGATAAAGGTGGCAAGGTCCTGTTTGGACTGGTTTGATGGTTTTGCCCAGCCAGCCAGAAACTCGATCAGCGCCAATTTGTTTTTGCGGTTTTTCTGGCCGATCAAGGCACTTCTGACTTGTGCTTCAGTGATGGCATGTGGAACACCCCAGACGTCTGCGGTTAATTCTCTGAATAAAAACAGCGCCAGCGGCAACCGATGTTGTTCGCGACTGGTCAGCAGGAAATGCTCAAGCAACGCCACCATCACCTCGTGATCAATGGCCACCACCGGCATTTCACCTTGGATATTCGACTTCATCTCATTCAGGTTTTTGCGGGTTAAAGGTGGTGTAATAAACGCATCTTTGATGCCATCACCTTGTTTAAGCATAAATGAAAACAGCAAAAAATGACGGTCTTGCTTCAACTCGACAATCAGCATCATGGCACCGCTGTTATCCATTGGCGTCGCTGTAACTGCAGTAATTGTCACTTTTTCGGCAACTGGCGCCGCGGGCAACTGTTGGCGCTGCAACAACTTGATACAACGGTCGAGTGTTGGATGGGCATCTTGTTGCAGCCAGTTTCGTAACCAAACCAGCCGCTGTAAATCTGTCGAGCGCAGTAATTTTTTTTGCGCCAATGACGGTAATGCATCCAACATCGCTTTTCGGAACAACGGATGGGGGTGGAGTAAAAATAAGGTGGCGCTGCTACGCAGTTTTTCATCGGTGGCTTGCAACATCATCATCGCAATCATCGGTGCCACTTCGGGTGGTAACTGACTGAATTGTTCAAATAAAAAATCTGTCAGCTCATACAGACTGGCATCCTGGCATTCAGCGGCAATATCGGCCAAAAGGTGGTGTAGCACCTCTTCGCTAAACTCGGCCGAATCACCAGGTTGTGGGTATTCCGCCTGATTAATCTGCGCCAGCAGCGCGTCACTGATCAAAATTTCTGCCCGGAACAGAATGTTTATCAGCGCCCGCAGTACCGGAAAGTCTGGTTTTAGCTGCGTGTGAAGGTACTGACGAAGCTGCTGCTCAATCATCTGCTGAAATTCAGCAATAGCTGCCGCACTAAGTTCATCATTCGTCAGGCACATCTTTAAACTGTACTGCAACAACATGCCGCGATGTTCCTGTTGCTGCTCATTCAACAGACCACTGCTGGTGAGCAACACTGCAATCAAATGCAACGCCACAGCGGGCTGTTCCAAGAACGACTCATGCCCCGTTGGGCTAAACTTATCCGCCTTATTCGCCTTGGCTGACTTATCAAGCTGGGTCAATAAAGTTGTTAATGCCTGCTGGTCTTTTGGTTGTAGTTCGTTCATTTCAGATTTTACCCGTAATTTTTGTCGCCGACCGATATTCGCAGTGGATGGTGTTGAAGCGAGCGACAACACACTGGCAGCTCGCGGCCGCTACATCACAGTAAACAATATCACTGCAAACAACATTTTTTGTATTTTTTGCCACTACCACATGGGCAGGGATCATTGCGACCGACCAGCGCCTTCGTGACAAGTTTTGCTGGTGGGAACATAGCAGCAGTAGCCTCCCGTAAGCGTAACCTCCTTTGTTCCAGCTCCTCCGGAGTTTGAAACCCAGCCCATTTTTTTAACACCATCAGATCAAAGGATGTTGTTACTTGTTCTGATGCCAGCGGTTTCCTGATCGTGCTCAATTCCCACCGACTCACTTCACGACTGGTCGAGCCAAATAAGTCCAGTTTATTCTGCATCAGTAACTGCTGAAATTGAGTTTTGAACTGATCCAAGCCAAAGGCAATGCAAAAATATGCCAACCGACCCAAAGCAAAATATTGTTTCTGCTTTTCCATCTGCTGGATCATCAACGGAATGGCGTCAGCAATGATGGCTTGTAATGGTTGAGCCGTTTCTGCATCTGCCGTTGATTGCAACATTCCAAGTTGCGCAAACAATGCCTGCATTGCTCCAGTTTTGACATACAAGCCCGCTTTATCGCTGTGCAGCAACTGGATCAGCGGTTGCGACGCACCTTTGGCCATGACATAAAAAAATGTCGGTAAATATTCAGTAAGCGCATCGCCCAGTAATAAATCCAAGTCTGAATCGTCGTCATCATCCACATCACATAGCTGAAAAAACTTATCGGCGGCCGGATAAAAAGGCAGATCAGCCATCAGCATCAGCCCAAAAAACAGCTGTTGGGACTGGGCCTCACGCAGCCCGTTCCCTGCTATAAATTGGTCCATCAGCGCGTCAATAGCGGGCCAGAATTGCGGCCATTGCGCTTTCGCTTCTTGTATCGCAGCTTCTGGAAAAAAAGATTGTTCGGCGGTATCAGCGAATTGTTGCAGGATGTCATTGATATTCATGGTGGTCCGATGATTGTCAAAAAGAGGATTGCAAAACTACAGCTGAGTTTATCAACCTTGCAGGTCATTCGCAGCCGAAAAAGCCGCCAACAGCCGTAGAAACAGCACAACAGTAAAAGTGAGCTGATATGCAATCAAATTGATTGCATCATTATGATTTCATGTTATGCTGATTTTCGTCTTCTCATGGGTAAGGCTCCTCGATAATGCAAAGCGCAACGACAACTCTGGAACTGCTAACACAAGCACAGCTCACACAAGCTCAACAGCAAAGGCTACTTTTTATTGATTTTTGTCTGAATTATTTTGGCGAAATTGCCCGCGCCGATTTAATTGCCCAGTTTCAGACTGGCCTGGCTTCCTGCACCAGAGATCTTGCACTTTACAAAGAACTGGCCCCCGCTAACCTCGAACTCAAACACCACACCAAGCTGTACTACCGCACGGCAGCATTTAGCCCCTTATTCAGCCACAATGATGCAGTGCTGCTGAGTCGCCTGAGCGACAGCGCCAGCGACTGCCTGCCCGCACGTTTACAACACCACAGCTACAGTCTGGACGCGATCCGGCTGCTACGGCCACGCTGTGGATTAGTGCCGGTGGTGCTGCAAGCTATTTATCTGCAACAAGCCGTGCATTGCCGGTATGTTTCTTTAAGCTCGGGTGAGCAGGAGCGCGAACTGGTGCCGCATACGCTGGTGAATAACGGTCATCGCTGGCACTTGCGGGCTTTTGACCGCAAACATGGCGAATTTCGCGATTTTGTGCTGAACCGGCTGCTGCAAGTGCGTCGCATCGAAAGTGAAATTCTGCCGCAACAACAACGCGGCGCCGATGCCGTCTGGCAACAAATTTGTCAGATCACACTGCAACCCCACCCAGGCCACCAATACCCGCAAGCGATTGCCTTGGATTACAACATGCAGCAAGGCCGCTTGGTGCTCGAAGTGCGCGCCGCAGTGCTAGGTTATCTGCTGCAACAATGGCAGGTCGATTGTTCGCCGGACGCCAGTCTTGATTGCCGACAATATCCACTGGCGTTGGCAGATCACCAGATACTTACACAAGTAGCTGATTTGACTTTGTTTCCGGGAGCAAACTTGCGATGACCGCGCTCAATTACGACTATTTCGACCAGTTTAAAGAGCAAAGTCTGGCGCTCAAGCTGCTACGCTCGCCGCATTTTTCGTTGCTGGCCAGTTTTTTCCACCGGGCTTTTATTCAGTCCAATCAGCGCAGTGTGCCCTACCAGCAGCTCGTCGCTTTACTTGATCAGCACCTGTTTGAAATCGCCGAACTGCATGGCGACGAGCGCTACCCCAAAAGTGCCAAAGCTTATCTGGATGACTGGGTCAACAGCCGTGGCGGCTATTTACGCAAATATCTGCCACAACACAATGATGAACCTGAATGCGATTTATTGCCGGACGTCGAAAAAGCCCTGCGCTATCTGGAAGAGATGCAAGGCCGCCAGTTTGTCGGCACTGAATCACGGTTAAAACTGCTGCTTGAGATGATCAACAGCCTGGTGGAAGGCAGCAGTACCGATCAAAGCAGTCGATTACTGGCATTACAGCAACGCAAAACAGAACTGGAGCAGCAAATTATTGCGGTCGAACTGGGGCAAGATGCCGGTTTTAGTAACACGCAAATCCGCGAACGGCTGTTTTTACTGGCCGATGTATCACGGCAGTTATTGGGCGATTTCCGGCAGGTGGAAGCAAACTTTCGTAGTCTGGACAAACAAACCCGTAAAACCATCAGCTTAAATGGCGGCCACAAAGGAGAAGTGCTTGACCAGGTGTTCAGCCACCAGGATGTGATTGAAGCTTCAGATGAAGGCCAATCATTCAGCAGCTTTTTTGAACTGCTGATGACACCACAACTACGGGATGGTATGCGTAAAAACCTGCAGGCGTTGCTGACGCAAGATCAGGCCAAAGAGTTGTTACAGCGCGATAGCTTGCTCAGCCATCTGTATAAATATTTACTCGAGGCTGGCAACAAAGTGAATCAAACCCGCCAGCAAATTACGGATCAACTGCGCCGGTACATTCAGGAACAATCACAGGACAACCGGCGTATTCTGGAGCTGATTCGTGAGTTCGAAGCCAAGGCGCACGCTTATCAAGCGCGGGTACACCAGAGCAACATCAAAACAGCACAGACGCCTTTTTGCAGTATTGCTGGTTGGCATGCCGACATCGAACCGGTGTTCAGCAGGCAACTGTATCAACCTAATCAAAGCGAAAGTTTTAGTCAGACCGATGTGAACCCGAATGGAGCGGCAGATGTGGATTTAACCGCGCTGTTTGCGTTAAGTCATATTGACGAGCGGCAGCTGGAACGCAACATCTTGACCTGCCTGCAACAGAGCTGCGGACAAGTCACCTTGGCCGAAATCGTCGGGCAGTATCCACTGCAATATGGGTTGGAGGAGTTGGTTACCTACCTGAAAATTGCTTGTGAGGGTGACGTCCATGCCGATATTAACGAGCAACAATTGCAAACGATTGCCTGGCTGGCAGCAAGCGAGTCTGGAGATGAAATAGGTGCGGTGGGCGACGAGACAACACCAACACGAACCATAAAAACAACAACTGCATTGTGGCGGCGGGTGCAACTGCCAACAGTGACCTTTTTACGGAGCAACAACTGATGCAACAGCCAACAACAACCACTGCGCGGTTCCCGGCAGAACATGCAGCCAGCCCAAACATCACGAATCCAAACATCACGAACCAGAGCCCCGAAGCCCTGCGCTCAGAGGTGCTGATCCGGTTATTAAAAGGCCCGCTGTATCGGTCGCGTCATCGCCCTTGCTGGGAGTTTTTGCAAAAGGAGCAACACACAGTCCGCGATTACCTGGCAACGATTGGCCTGAGCCTGCTGCTCGATGACAGCGAAGGTTATGCTTTTTTACGCCAGCAACAAAACGACGAGGACGACCAAGACAAACAGGACAAACCAAAGTTACTAAGCCGCCGGCAACTAACGTTTTCCCAATCGCTGTTGTTAGTGGCACTGCGTAAACGTCTGGCCGAACACGACAGCGAAGAAAGTGCGCCCCGACTGATAGTGCAACGTCAAGAGATGCAGCAGTGGCTGAGCAGTTACGCTGAAGAAGTCAGCAACGAAGTCAAACAACTGCGTGACTTTGATGCATTAATCAAAAAAATCGCTGAAATGGGATTTATCACCGCCCTGCCCAACCACCCGGATGAATTTGAAGTACAACGAATTTTAAAAGCCTTTATCAGCGCCGAACAAATCATTACTTTTCAGCAACTGTTAACTTCAAAACAACAGCTTATCGACCAGGAGAGTCAGGATGAATAATCCGTTCCCGCAAGCCGCCAACATTGCCACAACATTTCCGCCAACTGCTGAACACACAGCGCTCGCCGGTTTTCGCCTACAGCGGCTGGAAGTACTGAACTGGGGCACTTTTGATCAGCAAATCTGGCAGATTAGCCCAGGCGGCGACAACTGCTTGCTCACCGGCAATATTGGCAGTGGCAAATCGACGTTAATTGACGGCCTGACCACCTTATTGGTGCCAACCCGCAAACTGGCCTTTAACAAAGCAGCTGGTGCTGAAGATAAAGAACGGTCGCTGGAATCTTATTTCCACGGTTTTTATACCTCGCAACAAGATGAAACCTCAGGCCGCGCCCGCTCGGTTGGCCTGCGTAAAGATCAGCATTATTCGGTGTTGCTCGGGGTCTTTTATGCCAAAGGCATTCAACAATGGGTCAGTCTGGCGCAGGTGCTTTGGCTCAAACCCGGCGAGCGCAAAGTGCGGCGGTTGTTTATTGTCACCGAACGCGCTTTGACCATTAGCGGCGATTTTTCTGGTTTTGGCAGCAAAGTCGCCGATCTTCGAAAATCCCTGAAGAAAAAGGCTGTGGAAACTTTTGAAGGTTTTGGTGCTTACCAACAAGCTTTTAGTAAATTGCTTGGTCTTGGCAGTGACGGCCGTGCCCTGGAGCTATTTAACCAGACTATTTCGATGAAATCGGTCGGTTCTGTCACCGATTTTGTGCGGCAAAACATGCTGGAAACGCCTGATTTGGAGAGCCATATTGTCGAACTGGAACGCAATTACGACGATTTAAAACGCCTGCATGATGCAGTGGTCGATGCCCGAAAAAAGGTAGATTTACTGACACCCATAGATAAATTTGGTGAAGAAGCCTTACAAGCCGCCCGCGAGAAACAACATTTTAATGACTGCCGCGAACTGGCCGAGCCTTATATCGCCAGTTTAGCCGTGCCGTTGTATCAGACTCGTTTGGCACAACGACAGCAGGATGCTGTAAAACTGGCACAAGAACTGGAAAAACTTAGCAGTCTGCAACAACAACAAGACAGCAAAGCCGGCGAGTTACAACAAGCATTGCAGCAACAAGGCGGCGGCCGTTTACAACAACTGCAACAGGACATTGACCGCGCCGGTAAAGAGCGGGATTTAAAACAAACCCAGTATCAGCGGTATCAGCAGTTGGCGCAGGCGCTGGGTCTTGCCGATACCTTGTCGGCCACCATCTTTTCCCAGAATATAGCCGCCGCCAAGCTGCAGGTTGATAACTTCAGCGCCGGTCTCACCGCTTTGGAAACGCAAACTGACGAGCTGAAGCAGCAGTTGCGAACGCAGCAACTCGAGCAGCAACAGCTGGCAACGGAGCTTAGCGCGTTAAACAAACGTCAATCCAACATTCCGTCCAGACAACTGCAAATTCGCGAACAACTGTGTCAGGCGCTGGATATTGCCGAAAGTACCTTGCCATTTGTTGGCGAATTGCTGCAGGTCAAACCGAACGAAGTTCGCTGGCAAGGTGCAGTCGAGCGGGTGCTGCATAATTTTGCGCTGAGTTTGTTGGTGCCGGATGAGCTTTACAGCAAAGTATCTGAATTTATTGAGCAAACCCACTTAGGCGCCCGCTTGGTCTATTACCGGATCCGCCCGCAAAAATTGGCGTTACCGGCCCAGGCGGCCGCGGGCTTGTTGCCGGCGAAACTGGAAATCAAAGCCGACAGCCATTTTTACCCTTGGTTGAGTCAGGAATTAACTCAGCGTTTTTTGTATCAGTGTTGTGATGATTTAGCCAGTTTTCGCCGAGCGGATAAAGCCATCACGCTGGCCGGCCAACTGAAATCTGGCCCGGAGCGGCATGAAAAAGACGACCGCCATCAGCTACAGGATAAAAGCCGTTATGTACTCGGCTGGAGCAATAAAGAAAAAATTCAACTGCTGGCCAGTCAGTACAGCCATAACCAGCAGCAAGCTAGCCGCTGGCAACAGGCGCTGGATAAGTTAACAGCCAAAAAACAGCAGCAGGAACAACTGCGCTATCAGGCGCTGACGTTGTCCAATTTTGAACTGAGCTTTGAGCAAATCAACTATCCGGCACAAATTCAGCGCATTGCTGAACTACAACAGGAAAAACAACAATTTGCCGAAAGTTCGACCCAGTTAACATTGCTGCAAAGTGCGATCACTGAACTTGCAGCGCAGCAGCGCGACACCCGGGTGCAGCGTGACGATACAATGCTCGCCACAGGCAAGCTGCAGGAAGAAATCAGCACAGTGCAAAGTTTACTGGTCGCTCAGCAACAGTTGCTGGGCGACATCAGCGCAGCAGCACCACAGCTGTACTTCCCGACCTTAGCAGAGATGTTTCAGCAGTATGGTGCCGCCGATAAACTACAGATCACTATGTTGGCCAATCAGTTGTCACTACTTCGCACCAAGCTGAATGAGAAAATTCAGCATTTGGAAGAAAAGCGCAATAAAAAACAACAACAAATGATCAGAGCTATGGCTGAATTTGGCCACCAGTTCCCAAATGACGTCACTGAACTGGATCAGTCCATTCAAGCTTTACCTGAATACCAGGCGATGCTGCATAGCCTCAGACAAGAAGATTTACCGCGGCACGAAGCGCGTTTTAAAGAAATGCTGAATCGTGACACCATCCAGGCGATGGCGCTGTTTCGCAGTAAACTGGATACCGCTGAAGAAGAAATCAACGCGCGGATCCGGCTGATTAATCAGTCGCTTCATGGCCTCGATTATCAGCCCGGCACTTTTATCGAAGTCGATAACGTGCCGTCAACCGATGTCGAAATTCGCGAGTTTAAACTGCGGTTAAAACAATGTGTTGAAAACAGCACCGACGACAGCCTGTACTCCGAACAAAAGTTTGAGCAGGTAAAATCGTTGATTGAACAAATGCGGCAGGAGCCGAAATGGACGCAAAAAGTGATGGATGTGCGCTTTTGGCATTTGTTTAACGTCAACGAGCGGTATCGCGAAGATGGCAGCGTCAAAGAATGTTATTCCGATTCCGGTGGCAAATCTGGCGGGCAAAAGGAAAAACTGGCCTATTCGATCCTGGCGGCAGCAATTTTACTGCAATACCGGCTGGTGGGTGATGACGGTGGCCAACATCCGCAACAACGCCGGTTTAATCTGGTGGTGATTGACGAAGCCTTTGCCCGCGGCTCAAAAGACAGTACCCGCTTTGGCCTGGAGCTGTTTAAAAAACTCGGTCTGCAATTGTTATTGGTGACACCGCTGCAAAAGCTCGATGTGATTGAACATTATGTGCAGCACGTGCATTTTGTCGATCAGAAAAATAACCGGTCGATGGTGCTGAATATGACTATCGATGAATACCGCAGTCAGTTAGCCGCGCAGCAGCAACGGCAAAGCTACGCCGCGATGTTAAAACCTGTCGCCGAGCCAATGCAGTGAACGATACCGTTCAAGTGAGCAGCATCGTTACAGTGAAAGGCGTCTTTAATATGCGCGCGGTCATGATCAGCAGCAAGGAACGAGGATGTTTTCGCTAAAAGCACTGCAACAAAAAGTGCAGAAAAAATGGCAAAGTGGCTGGTTTCATCAAGCCTGGCTATTGCAGCTACTGGCCGATCCAAACCCAGTTCAACCTGCGGCACTGCCGTTTCGGCTGCCCTTTGGCCGCCTAAGCGATAAGCAATTGCTGCATGATTTTGCAATGTTACAGGACGAGTTGCGTCAATTGCGCGCGGCTATCAGTGCGATGAATGACGTGCAGCTTGAAGAGCAGGACTTTCAGTTTGCCAAAATGGGCAGCCAACGGTTACCGGTGGCGCTGGTGTTTGCAAGCTATGACAGCATTGCCCGCTTTGTGGCTGAACTTCGTCCCTGGCGGCAGTTTATGCAGGATTGTCAGCTTATTCATCACGAACTGCCACAACTACAGCCCTGGCTTGAACAATCACCAAATGTTGCCGCAGTGCTACGTTATCCGGGCAAGTGGCCGCAGTTGTTAGCCGTATGCCGCTATTTTCTGGCGCGGCCAAGGCCGGATTTATATCTGCGTCAACTGGATATTCCGGCGGTCGACACCAAATTTATTGAACAGCATCAATCGCTTATTGCCTGCCTGCTGGACGTTTGCCTGCCACATGATGCGATAGATGATACCGTTGCTCTTCGGGATGAACGAGGCTTTGAACGCCGTTTTGGCTTACGATATCCAGAGCCGATGATCCGTTTTCGGCTGCTGGATCCGATGCTCAGCCACGACCTGGCCGGTTTGACTGATTTGGCTCTGCCGCTGAGCGACTTTAGCAAGCTAGATTTGCTGCTCGACAGGGTGTTTATTACCGAAAACAAAATCAATGGCCTGGCATTTCCGGCGCAAAATAACGCCATGGTCATTTTTGGCCTCGGTTATGGCATTCAAAGTCTGAAACAAGTTGCCTGGCTCGCTACCTGTCAGATCTGGTATTGGGGGGATATCGACAGTCATGGTTTTGCCATGCTGTCACAACTGCGAAGTTATTTTCCAAAGACCCAATCGCTACTGATGGACGAAACAACATTGCTGGAATGCCGATTATTATGGGGCACAGAACCTGCTTCCGGCCGGCATAAAGCCAAAGAACTGCCCTGTTTAACTGTTGCCGAACAACAACTGTTCGGCCAACTACAAACCGACTATTGGGCGCAGGCGCTTCGCCTTGAACAAGAACGGGTACCGTTTTCGTTATTGCTGGAGAAACTGGCGGGCATCTGAGTGATTGGACAGAACAATCAGCTGCATCTGTCTCATACCTGGTTTGTCTAACGCCAATTTTTATAGGCGTAAACTCGAAAAAAAATAGAGTATTGCCTAAATAATTTGACATTAAAAAGCACTATTCCATAATAATGCATATAAAAACATACATTAGAGATGACGATGCAGCAACTTTGTCTACAGATTTATCTGGACGGTGTCTGGCAGGATGCTATGCAGCTTGAGTTTGCTAAACCTGATGCAGGCCGGTTTGGCCCAGTCAAAGCTGCATACAACCGCGCTTTCACCGCACGCTATTTCCAACAAACTGCAGCTCACCAGGTGTGTTGTGAGTGGCCGATAGAATTACTCGCAGTATATCGGCATCCGCAATGGCCGGCATTTTTAGATGATATTATGCCGGCAGGTGCTGGCCGTCGTTTGTGGGTAAAAGAGTTGGCGCTCGAACATTTATCCGGACCTGAACAAGATTTTCAGCTGCTGCGTCACGGCACAATAGCCCCGATAGGTCATTTGCGGATCAAAGAATCGGTGCAGTTTGCAGAGCAACAACTGAATACGTCTTTGCAGCAACTCAGATTTTCTGCACAACATATTATCGAACGAGACGCTGATTTTTTGCATTATGCCCGCCAAATGGGGGCAATCTCTGGTGGAGCAACCGGCGCGGGCGGTGAAGCCCCGAAATTGCTGATCCGCCAAAATCTCTCTGGTGAGGTTTGGTTAGATCCTTTACAGCATAATCAACAAAATCCCGATCAGCACTTTTTAGTGAAATACGCTCGGGGGCAGCGAACTGAGATTGATAAAGAAATCCTTCGTGCAGAATATCATTACTATCAGGAACTGCATGCCCTAGGCATTCATACTATCGATGTACAGCAGATGAAACTCGAAGAAGGCACTCATACACCTTCGTTGTGGTTGCCACGTTTTGACCGGCCACGTTTTGAATCGCCTCACAGTGCACAGACAATGGATACAGCAACACCTTGCGGTACCATGCAGCAACGACTGGCAATGGAGTCGGTTTATTCCTTGCACAATAAAACACCGGCAGCTATCTGGATCATCACCAAGTGTTGCAAACTTTACTGCGCGTAATAAAGCAAAGCGGCCAGCCTGTTGATCAGACCGCTTTCATCGCCGACTACCTGCAGCGAGACCTATTGAATCTATGTTTTGGTAACAGCGACAACCATGGCAGAAATACTGCAATCATCAAAACACCACATAATATTAGCCTGGCGCCGGTGTTTGATTTTGCGCCGATGAAAGCTGATCCTGAAGGCATAGTCCGGGCGACCAACTGGAGCAAAGATTATCAATTAGCCAGCACTGTCAACTGGCCCAAACTGTGTGAGTCATTCCAGGATCAAGCCGAAAGCGAAGCTATCTTTGAAGCGCTCATCGCCTTGGCTAAAAAGCTGGTTGGTCTGCGTGAGCGCTTGGCTGCACGCGGTATTTCAGCTTTGATTCTGGATATGCCGGCTATGGGCTTCAAATCACTCGACCAAAACCTGAAACGTTGGCAACTGTTGCCATGACCAACTTAACGTGGTGGAAACGATGACAGACCCAAAAAACACCATTCAGCCACCGCAACGTGTCAGACGATCGGTGCTTGCGGAATTCAGCCCAAGTGAATTAGAGCAGCGCAAAGCAGCACTTTGTCAGGCACTATCGGAAAATCGGCTATCCATGGGTAAAGGTGCCAAACAGATCAGAATTGAGCTTTTGGGAATGAGCCAGCAAGAATTCAGTGCATTTGTAAAACTGAGCCGACAAACCATCAGCGATATTGAAAATGACCGCGCAGACCTTACTATGCGCTCGGTCAATAAACTGTTTGCGATCATCGGTATGACATTAAAACTTGCTCCGGCAAACTCCGGCAACTGAAATCGATGTGTACCCGCAGGAATTTCTGTATGGGTGTAAAAACAAAAAAACCAGCACAAGGCTGGTTGATGTTTTACTGAAATTTTTTACTTATTCCAGTAAAAGTGGCGGAGCGGACGGGACTCGAACCCGCGACCCCCGGCGTGACAGGCCGGTATTCTAACCGACTGAACTACCGCTCCGCGCTGGAGTGAGCTTGCGCTCTTTGGCTTAAACCCTGAAAAGTAAACTTAACAGGAAACTTTCTGAAGTGGCGGAGCGGACGGGACTCGAACCCGCGACCCCCGGCGTGACAGGCCGGTATTCTAACCGACTGAACTACCGCTCCGCGCCAAGCACAGCAGCATTTTCAATTGGGTATGCTGCGTTGCGGCGGGAATAATACGGATTCGCCGATAGGCCGTCAACCTCTTTTTTGGCGCATTTGGCTAATCCTTAATCATCCGGTAATGAAAGATCTAAAATATCATCACCGCCGTTGTTTTTTTGAGCTTTTTTAGCCGGAGTCTCGGTAGCCGCAGCCTGTGACGACGACACGGCCCCCACAGTTGCATCAGCAGCGCCCCCGGATTTCTTACGTTTGATTAGCGCCGCCGGATTTAATTTTGCCAGTAACATGCTGATCATCTGCCGTGCTTTGTCATTCATCATCCATAACACCGAGCCCCCACCCAGCAGCAAGATTAATACATTGGCGGCGATCACCCAGCCAACAGGGAAGGGTTTTTCCGGCGCTACTGCGGGTTCTGATATTGGGGCTTTGGTGGCGGCAGCTGCCGGAGGGACATCTTTTGCAGCAACGGCCGGCTCTTTTGCGGTTGCAGCAGGGTCTGGAACCTCAACCTTAGGCCCCACCACCTCGAAGGTATATTCAGGCAAGCTCATCACAAATTCACGGCCACCTTTGGTGCGGCCAAACATCATATTGTCGACGCGGTAAGTACCAGCACCTGTGTTCGCAATTGCCAATGTCCGGCTATTGCCAGGCATTTCACCCACAGTGAAACTCTGGACTTCACTGTTTGGAAAATGGATCCGGCCTTGAAAAGCCACAGTATTGCCATCGGCCGGACCATCCTTGATGGTGTAAGTTAACTGATGACGACCTGCATCATCCGCCGCCTCAGCCACCTTGTACGCAAGAGGCGTCCGCTGTACCAGGATCGGCGCCTGCATCAGTTCACGGGTATAAAGTGGTGTTTTTACGATGTACTTCGGGATCCACTCACCCGCGGGAAAATCCAGTTTAAACTCACCGGTAAAAATGGCATCGCGCGGTCTTTCATCAAAGTTTTTGCCATCATCCTGAAACGAGGTGAATTCCAGCACGGTCTGACTGTTATTGTCGTATTCGGCTTTTTGGGTACTGATCAACAACACTTCGAGTTTGAGTACATCCCGAAAATCTTTGGCATTGATCGGCTTGCCACCGTTGGTCAACCGGGCTGTCACTTTCAGCGTCTCACCGACCATCATATCGGTGGGTAATGGATCGACCTTTAAATCAATATCGGTCAACACCATAATCCGGCTTTCCGGCAAAATAGTACCAATGGCCTGCCAGGGACCCGGTGTCGGTTGTTTAATTCTGATTAAGTCGTAGGTTTTATCGTCGTGCCACTCCATCTGGTGCTCAGTGGCGGTGCGTGAATACACTTTACTGCCATCAGGTTTGACCAGCACCACCGAAGGCGTGCCCTTTTTTCGGAAAAACACCAAGGTAATTTCGTCAACTTCATAATCAATCCGAAAGCGGTTATCCAGTAGCGGTATTTGATTCGATGCTGATAAATCAGGTAGTTCGGTAAGCCCCTGACTGGATCCTGTGGTAGGAGCATTGTGATCGGCGGCCGTTGTGGTTGGGTTTGCAACTGTTGTGGTGGCCGACTCTTGCGGATTGGTCGTCTGAGCCGATACGGCTGCAACACAACACAACAATAATGCCGTAATTAACTTCGCCACAGGCAGCTGCCTCCTTTTTTCTGCACTAAGTCGAGACGTTTTTCATGCGCCGCTAATTCGTCACTGCTGGCGTTGATCACATTGAGCACGCCACGGCGAATTAACCCCTGATTGGTTTGCTGCAACTGCTGCGCTGCATTATCCTGATGCGCTGCCAGGTTCAGACTGACCTGGCCGCCGGTCATCGCCAAATAGACATCGGCCAGAATTTCCGCATCCAACAAAGCGCCGTGGAAAGTCCGGTGGCTGTTAATCACATCGTAACGACGGCAAAGCGCATCTAAGTTGTTTTTCTGGCCCGGATGTAAATCGCGCGCCATCGCCAGCGTATCCAGCACCGCGCAAATGGTCGCGACTTTCGGCAGTGGTGGATTGAGTAGATTAAATTCGTGATTAATAAAGCCGACGTCAAACGCGGCATTATGGATCACCAGCTCAGCGCCCTGAATGTAGTCAAAGAAGTCTTTGGCAATATCCCGAAACCGCGGTTTATCAGCGACAAATTCGTTGGTGATACCGTGAATATTAATAACTTCCTGATCCATAAAGCGATCTGGGTTCAGATACACATGGAAGTTATTGCCGGTCAGTCGGCGGTTAAACATCTCGACACAACCAATTTCAACGATGCGGTGGCCTTCGAGTGGGTTGATGCCAGTAGTTTCGGTATCGAGAATAATCTGTCGTTTTGCCATCTTAGGTTCGTTTTTTAGCGCTTTTGCGTTAGATTATACGCCGTTTAAACAGCTGGGAAGCGTTAAGGCTTAAATTGATGCGTAAAACTGTGGCAATCTTCACTGATGGATCCTGTCTGGGTAACCCCGGCCCGGGCGGTTATGGCGTGGTGTTAAAATACAATCAGCATTTAAAAGAGCTGGCAGGTGGCTTTAAGTTAACCACCAATAACCGGATGGAGCTGATGGCGGCCATTATCGGCCTGGAAAGTTTAAAAGAAGATTGCAGCGTAGTGCTGACCACCGACAGCCAATATGTCCGGTTGGGAATTACCCAATGGCTAAAAAACTGGAAACGCAATAATTGGCGCACCAGTCAAAAAGAGCCAGTTAAAAACAAAGACTTATGGCAGCGTCTGGACGCCGCCAGCAGCCGTCATCACATCGACTGGCAATGGGTGAAAGGTCATGCCGGTCATCCGGAAAACGAACGGTGCGACGAGCTGGCGCGGGTTGCCGCCACTGAACAGGCCACTGACATTGATACTGGTTTTAGTGCGGGCTAACTTCGTTGTGGATACAGAGTGAACGAGTGAAATCGCGGCAATACCATCGAAACCAACAACATCCTGAACTGAAAGCCTAGCCGACAGTCAGTTGCCGCACAATCAGACTCACACCTAACACCAACAACAACACCGCAAATGCCCGGCGCAATAGCGGCTGTGGCAAGCGTTGACTGAGCGGCATCGCCAGCAGACTACCCAATGCGCCTAAGGCACCGATGCTGGCAATTAATTTCAGGTCTAGCAGCACACCTTGTTGCTGCAACTGTAGATAATGACTGATAAAACCGCTGCTAGTTTGCAGGAAAATCAGCAGCAGGCTGGTGGCAATGGTTGCCGCCATCGTCAGCGAAGTCACCGCCAGCAATAACGGCACTATTAAAAAGCCGCCGCCAACCCCAACAAAACCGGTCACCGCCCCTAACAAAGTTCCCAGAGCCAACAATTGCCAGCTGCGTGATAGTGGCCAACGCCACAGCTGCTGCCGCCACATATTGACTGCACTAAAACTCATCAATAGCGCCAGCAGTAGAATTTGCCAGAAAGCCGCCACCTGATGACTGAGCAAACTGCCAAGCCAAGCACCAAAAATTCCAGGCAGAGCGAGCTTGGCCACCAAGGCCCACTGTAGGTGCTTGCGATAAAGATAGGGTAACAACGCCACCAGGCTAATCAGCGCTACAATGCCGAGCGCCGAAGCAATCGCAATTTTTTCCGGCAACTGTAGTAAATACAACAATACCGGCACCGTCATAATAGAACCACCCGATCCAAACAGGCCCAGGCATAAACCAATAAACAGCGCAGCAAGCATCGTCAGCAACAATTGAGCTTTAATCCTATATTCTAAAATAGAATAACGTAATAACCAGAACTAGTAGTAGCGCTGATAGTAGTGCTTGTCTGCCTGGTGATCAAGTTGTTAGTTCTCACCTGCTACAGCATTAGCACAAACGGAAACATTTTTTAACGGCTTTGCCATGCACAATGCCTGGCAGAAGTTGGTTCTTGGCAAAAGACCGTGACTTCAGCGTTCGAAATACCCTCACTCCTTCAGCCATGGTTACCTTTAATGCAATATGATGCTCCCGCGACCACCTATTTAGTCTACCGCCACTTTTATGATCCAAAAACCCAACAACTGATGCTTGGCGGCATTGAAAATTATCTGCTGCAACTGGCCAGGCTATTACAAAGTGAAGGCCAACGTTGCGTGGTGGTACAAACTGCAGACCATGATTTCAGCGCTCGTTTCCAAGGTATTGAAGTGATTGGCGTTCACTGTGGGGCGCATCGTGGCAATCGCAAAAAATTGGCGTTGTTTCAATACATCCGCAGCAGATTTAACGACCACAGCGACAGCATCATTTTTGGCACCGACAGTTATTATGTAAAAAACAACTATCGCCGCAGTATCGCCATCCAGCATGGTGTGTCCTGGGACAAACCCGCGTCCCGCAGCATTTTTGGTTTTATCAAAAGCTTGCTCAATCATCAGAAGTATTTAAATTACATTCGGGACTGCCGCAATCTGGTCTGTGTCGACCACAATTTTGTCAATTGGTACCGCACTTATCGCAATTTCCCGGCCCAAACTTTGGTGCGGGTGATTATGAATTTCAGCGCTGGCGCTATTAGCCAGCACCAGTTGGAACAAAAATGGCAACAGCCACTGGCCAGCCCACGTTTACTGATCGCCCGCCGCTTTGTCGATTACCGCGGCATTGGTCTGGCGATTGCGGTGGTGCAGAAACTACTGTTGCAGTATCCAACCCTGCAAGTGACCTTTGCTGGCGAAGGCCCGCTTGAAGCCGATATCCAGGCCGCTTTTGCCAGTCAGCCGCAAGTGAAGATCTGTCGCTATGGCCCAGAAGACGCTTTGCACATCCATTATCAGCATGATTTGGTGTTGTTGCCTTCGATTGGTTCAGAAGGCTCGTCATTAAGTCTGGCCGAAGCGATGGCCGCAGGCTGCGCCGTGGTGAGCACCAATGTTGGTGGCCTTAGCAACATGATTATTGACCAGTTTAATGGCCTGATGGGGATGCCAGACGCCGATACGCTCTCTGCACAGCTGGCCTACTTTCTACAGCGCCCAGATGATGCGAAGCGGATGGCATTGCAGGCACATGCTACCGCCATCAGTAGCTTATCGCTGGGGCGCTGGCAGCAAGATTGGCGGCAGTATTTTATGCAGTTGGGGTTTGATTTGCGGCGGGTGGCAATATAGTTACGCCCTAACCGGCTGTAGTGGCTGCAGCGGATGATGAATCCGCCTCACCCCATCAAGCCTCTTTTGGCGCCAACAAACGTTTTGCGGCATCAGCAACCAGTTGTGGGCTGATTTCACAAATTTGTTTATCCAGATCAAGAGCCTGGCTATTACAAGTCAGGTGAATACCATGGGTTACTTTGGGCTCGACACAACTCCACGGACTGGTGCCAAAACCGATGACGGCGACATATGGAATTTTTAACGCCGCCGCTATATGCATCTGACCGGAGTCGATAGAGAACACCAGATCCGACCCATTGATAATATCGGCCAGTTCTGCCACCGTTGTTTTTGCTGTTACATCGGTCACAGCAATGCCTTCTGCGCGCAAATAGTCGGCAAGTGCCGCATTTTCAACGACTTCCTGATGGTCGCCAAGTAGTACAAAGTGACAGTTGTGGTGGGCAGCCAACAAGGACAGCGCCTGACTGGCGAGTTCAAACGGATAGTGCCGGCTCAGTTTGTAACGACCACCGAAGTACACCACCACTTGTTTGGCACTATCGGTAAAAGATATTTTCCCAGCATTCAGGCTAATCTGTGGCATCTCAGTAAAAGGCTGACCATGCGCCAGATTTACCAAATTACCGTAGCGGTATTGGTAGTGAAAATTCGGATCAAGTTTAAATGCCTGAGATAACAATGGTGTACGACCATTTTTCGCATAACCAATCTGATCGCGGATTCCGGCCAACGTACACAACAGCGCGTCACTAAATGAGTTGCGTAAATGATAAACCCGACTGAAGTTATAGCGGGCTAACTGCCTTGCCACACGCCACAAGGACTGTTTTGGTTTGGCGTATCGACCATCCACAATCACCTGACAGCCGGCAAAATCATGATTGGCAAATAATTGCGCCACATGCGGCCAGGTAAGCAGAAAAATTGGGTTTTGCGGATACAGCATGCGAATCATCTGCACCGCCGAAGTCGCCGTGACTGCATCTCCCAGAAAACGAGGCATCACAATCAAAATAGCAGCAGTTGGATCTGTTGGTGGCACAGCAGGTTTTAGCATCATGTGGCGAATTCAGAACTTAGAAAAATAGCAGGACAAGGAAGTGTTATTGAATCAAAACGATTTCGGAAACACAAGGCGTTTGAGTCATCATCAATACAACTTCTACTACAAATTAAAACTTAAATCCGACAATGCATAATTTAGCTGGCTTGGACCATCGATGTTTTTGTCATTCCTTATACTGCCGTTCAGGACGAGATAAATAAAGGCAGCCAGGCAACCCTAGCCGCTGATTAAATTTATCTACGAATACCTAACCAAAATTAAGGTGCAGATACATAGCTTAATACAGCAAATCCCGTCTTGATGACTTTGTGTTCAACCCCGCCCATCGGAACATAACAAGTACCGTAGGTGCCTTGCGCTGTTTGGGTATAGAGTAATTTACCTAAAGTTCCGGTCCGTCCATCGTGGCATCCGTAAATAGGCCTGACGTGACTTGGTCCAAAAGAATATGAGTCCAAATGAATACTGGTGGAGATATTTCCGGTACTCCATTTAAACGGAACGTTAATTTTCAACAAATCGAAATTTTCAGTTCTTTTATATTCCTTACCATCCCAAGGAATGAAGCAAGCCGCAGTCGAAAGTGGTTGGCCTTTAAAAACGATTGCTTTGCCAACATTCGTCAGTCCATCACTTCTATCGTTCTCACGGCAATAATATGAATTTCTGTTTGTATCTCCATATTCATGATTGAAAATCATCGTTACATGATTAGGTTTAGAGCTGTCTGTGCTTTGTGCTAGGTTTTTGTTAACCCAATATACATCCGCTGCAGCTGTTGAATAGACTGCAGAGCAAGACATTATTAATAAAGCAATTTGTAACTTTTTCATCAAAATTCCTTGTTGTGTTTAAGTCTGACGTAAACCACTTGTCGCCAAAGCAGATACTAATGATGCTTAGCTACTGCTCACAACATGGAAAACCATATATCACTTATTTATCAAATTTTCGTTACTTTATTACAATAGCTACTGCGCCAATATCTTCTCAACCGCAGCAACAAAATCAGCATCGCCAGGGCTTACCTTGCTACCAAAATGCTGCACTGTTTTTTCGTCTTTGCTGACCAGATATTTATTAAAATTCCAGGAAGGTTTTTCACCGCTTTTCGCAATCAAAGCTTTGAACACCGGATTCACATCATCACCGCGTACAGCACTCGTTGAAAACATCGGGAATTTCACGCCGTAATTGATATAACAAACTTCCGCCGTTTTGGCTTCGTCGTCATGTTCCTGCATAAAATCATCAGATGGGAAACCCAGTACCACTAAGCCTTTGTCGGCATACTTTTCCGATAACGCCTGCAATTCTTTAAATTGCGGGGTAAAACCACACTTACTGGCGGTGTTGACGATAAGCAGCGTTTTATCTTTATATGCTTCACATAAATCAATGGTTTCTTTGCTGCGTAATTGCTGCATTGAATGGCCAAGAATATCGCCACACTGATTGGCCTGTACTAGAGCTGATTGCCCCAGACAGAGGGCTCCGAAACCGATAATCCAATTGCGCATGTTTTTCTCCTGGTGAATGCTGGTTTGTGATGCTGGTTTGTGATGCAGTGTAAGCTTATCTACGTTCCAGTATACCGAATAGATCGCTGCGGGATCCGTAAAGGATCCAATTGACCACCGAAGATTGTTCAGTAAAGCAGCAAAGTCGCCGGTGCTAAAACCGGCAGTTCCGGCGAAGTGATAAAGAACTGCGATAAAAGGCAACGACTTAGCGCTAAGTGTAGTAATATTTATCGTCACGATAAAAATAAATTGCTTTTGTGGCGAAAACTTTAACGCTAAAACGCTAGGGTCAGCCGATAGTGAAACCTGTTGCGCCAGGGCAGCTATAGACTCTAAATCTTTGCAGATGCAGGCAAAAAACCTGCAACTTCAGAGAAATAGGGCATCGGTAAAAACAAAAATAAAACCATGGAAGTAACGATAAATGGCAGAAATGATCGTTGGGGACTATGACGCCGTCGATATTGCGGCAGAACTGAAGCTGAGTAAAACAAGCGGCAAAGAAAGTAAAAATAAACACAAGCTCGAAGCCAGACGCAAAATTGATGATCTGCTGGAGCAAAAAAGATTACGCCGGTTGTTAGACTTAGAAGAAGATGACGAACTGAGTCTGGAGTATTAATCTCCGATCCGTTCAAAATACAAAGGGCCTACGGGCCCTTTGTATTTTCTGGTATTTCCAAGTGGGAAGCACCATCCGGCGGACTAGCCTGCGGCTGAGTCGCGACCTACTGTTGGTTCCTCAACACAAAGCTAATCACCCCGCAGTAGGGCGTCACTCACCGCGTAAGGTGCGCCGAGCCTGTTGTTATCAATATACACCCGTCATCGTTGAAAATTCGGGCTTGTTAACTTCAATCGCTCGCCTACCCGAATCTTCAAGGATCACGGGTATAGATCGATGACGTGTACATCAACTTAAGGCAATGCGGCTTCAAAGCTTAAAGTAAAACCTTCCCGCACTTTATCAGCCAGCTCGTTATTCACATCCGCCTGATACGAAGCTTCTAATAAATAACGACCCGCCACCGGAGCGGTGAAACTGAATTTGCCACTGGCGTCCGTTTTATGGTGCATCCGCTCTGGCTCGTTGCGGTACAGTTCACCATCGCGCGATAAATCTAGTTCAACCCCTGCAGCTGGTTTGCCGTTCATCAGCAACGTCACCGTCACTTCTTCGGTAGCGACTATATCTGCCGGATGGCGATCAAATTGGAATTCCAGACCTTTGTTGGTCAGCACCAGCACGGCATCAGATGGTTTATTCACGGTAATAAAGGCCATCGAACGGCTGTTACCCTGGGTGGTCACCACTTTTTCAGCGCCGGCCGGCAATTGCGCTGCACGGTCTTTTTTATTGGCCATCAGACGCTTACGCTCACCTTTCAGTTCATAACTGGTGAAAAAGCGGCTGCCGTTGCCCAGTTCTAAACGGTACGTACCTTCAGTCGCGAGCTCGACATCAGCCTGCGATTTACGTTTGCCCTGATACACCGAACCGACTTTGCCCTGCTGGCCATCCGGGGTAAAAACTTTAAAGTTGTCTAGCGGAATACCTTTGTCCCATTGGAACGTCATATTGGTTGCTGATACATCAACACTGACCCAACCACCGGTTTTGGACTGTACATAATGGCTTGGTACCACGGTCATGGTATGTGCCGACAGTTGCAGGCTGAACATTGCTGCAAGCAGACCCACTGCGGTAGTTGTGGCCGACAGCCATTGTTTATTGGACACCATATTATTTCGCTCCCTTTGATAATTGAATGGCACCGATTTCGCTGCCGGCTTTGACTTGAATCTCGACGGCAGAGCCATCCCAGTTAAATGCTTGTTTCACCAGATTACGGCCGCCATGTTCACGCGCAGCTTCGACCACTAACAGGTATTGACCCGCAGCAACGGCTTTGCCTGCATTGTCGTCGCCGCTCCAGCTCAGTTGATACTTGCCTGGGCCTTTGGTTGCGCCAGTGCGGGCGTCTACCAAGGCTTGATCACTGCGGCCGGTTTTGCGCCAGAAACGGCGTAAATCTTTGATCCAATCTGGTTTTTCGCGCCACAACTCGATGAGTTTAACCGGTTGCTCTTTGGCATCTTCAATCCACACCGCGACATAAGGCCGGTGATAAGGGCCATGTTCAGGTTTTGGCAGTTCCAGTGCGATATTGAGCTTGTCGGCAGCTTGCGCCGGTACCAGAAACGTACTTAAAGCCAGTGCAGTGGCCAAAGCCATCGAATGTAATTTCATTTGTCCCTCATTTTCCAGTGCAACTTTTGCTGCGGTTGTATTCAGGTAAAACATTGAAAATAGTGGCTATTAGTTCAAGGCTCGCGCAGTTTTAATGCAGCGCTGCCAGATAAGCCAGTAACATCACAATCACCCCAAATATGGCGGTATTGATGCCACTGCGACGCCTTGACGGTTGGCGCCACAACAAATAAAAACCGGTCAGGCCAAACAACAAACAAGCAACGCCGGTGATATCAATCAGCCATTTCCAACTGCTCCCCGCGTAACGGCCTTTGTGTAAATCGTTGAGCAGCGCCAGCGTGCCGGCATATTCAGTGCTGAGTTCTACCTGCCCAGCGGCTAGTTCAATCACGACCGTGCTGTAACCAGCCGGGCGTTTGAAATCTAGTTCCAGCAGTTGCTCATCGGGGTCATAACTGAAGTTAAATACCGCGCCTTGCACCTGATGTTGTGCTCGTAACCAATCGGCAATTTTGTTGGCTTGTACGGCTTGCTCGAGTTCGTCATCGCTCCACGGCAAGGTTTTCAGTTCATCCGGCAATTGCAGTTGTTGGCTGTTGGAACTCGCACCAACAGCGCTTTGCCACTCCGGGTGATTTAGGGTAATGCCGGTCACGGCAAAAAATAACAGCAACACCAGCACCAGCATCGAGCTGTAGATATGCACCAGCCGCATGGTTTTGCTCAGCCAGACACTGGGTTTTGGAACTGCAGACGACACCTTGCACCACAACAGATGAAAAATAATGCGCCGATCTTACTGAGAATCCTTCTCATTTGCAATGCAATTGAATTGAGTCGCCGCACTCTTTACCTGATCTTTACGCAGCGCGGTTTTTGCCTAATAAGCAGGCGCTGATTTGTGGCGAAGACAAGCTTTAAATCTGGTGATATAGAAGCGCAATTTCCAGGGGGATTTTATCGACCACAAAGCAAAACTCGCCGACCTACCGCAGCAACTGGCGTTATTACAGCCAGCAATGAGCCGACAGCAACCAAGGCAATTTAAGGATCTTTTTGGATAGAAAATAAAACGGGGGTCGAATAAAAAAAGGGGTCGGAGAACATTGTTTGCACCACAAACAATGTTCTCCGACCCCTTTTTCTGTTTTAGTTACTGTACCTGAGCTAACGCTTCCAGGATTTCACGTGGTTCTACTTCAGGACCATTCAGGGACTCGTCCCAGTTGGTGCCGATCAGCACACCATCGTCGTACATTTCTTTTAACCAACCATCACAAAACACATCCAGTGCAATCGCTTCTGGTTTGTACTCGGCCCACTCTTCGCTGCAATGCAGTTTGGCGGCATCTTCGCTCGACCAGAATGGCATCACGTCGGTATCTTCAAAATCAACTGATTCGACGACTAATAAATCTTCGCCATGTGCCAATACCCAAACCTGACCATGGGTGCGAGCTTCAGCGATAAATTCTTGAAATACCGGATCATTTGCATACTCGGACATGACTGTTTCCTTTTGTTGGCATAAGTTGGCATAAAAAAGACGCTGCCAGATAGCAGCCGATGCGCTATTAAAACAGAATCCAGCCCAGAAAGCGCCCCGTGCGGGCGAATTTAATTACGCGGGCCCGCTGCATCACTTTCCGTTGCCTTGAAAAATAACGTACAATTTCGCCACTTGTTTCACAGCTGGAAGAGTCAACTTTATGGCGCAATTTATTTATTCAATGTACCGGGTGTCCAAAGTAGTCCCGCCCAAACGAACCATCTTAAAAGATATTTCCTTGTCATTTTTCCCTGGCGCCAAAATCGGCGTGTTGGGTTTAAACGGTTCTGGTAAATCCACCTTATTACGCATTATGGCTGGCATCGACAAAGAATTTGAAGGTGAAGCCAAGCCATTGGCCGGCACCAAAATTGGCTATCTGCCACAAGAGCCGGTGCTTGATATGAGCAAAACGGTGCGTGAAGTGGTGGAAGAAGCCGTTGCCGACGTCGCGTACGCCCTATCCCGCCTTGACGCCGTATACGCCGCTTATGCCGACGAGAACGCCGATTTTGACGCCCTCGCCCGCGAGCAAGGTGAACTGGAAGCCATTATTCAGGCCAAAGATGGCCACAACCTCGACAATACTTTAGAACGCGCCGCTGATGCCCTGCGCTTGCCGCCATGGGATGCGCGTATTGACGTGCTGTCTGGTGGTGAACGCCGCCGGGTTGCCATTTGCCGTTTGTTGCTGGAAAAACCAGACATGCTGCTGCTGGACGAACCGACTAACCACTTGGACGCCGAATCGGTTGCCTGGTTAGAACGTTTCCTGCACGATTATCCAGGTACTGTGGTCGCCATTACCCACGACCGCTATTTCCTCGATAACGTTGCTGGCTGGATTTTAGAACTGGACCGCGGTGAAGGTATTCCGTGGGAAGGCAACTACTCGTCATGGTTAGAGCAAAAAGACGCCCGCCTGCAAATTGAAGAAAAAACTGAAAACGCCCGCCAGCGCTCAATTAAACAAGAGCTGGAATGGGTACGCACCAATCCAAAAGGCCGTCATGCTAAATCCAAAGCGCGGATGGCGCGTTTTGAAGAATTGCAAAGCCAGGATTACCAAAAACGGAATGAAACTAACGAGCTGTTTATTCCGCCTGGACCACGCTTAGGCGATAAAGTGCTGGAAGTGACCAACTTACGTAAATCCTACGGCGATCGCGTACTGATTGACGATTTAAGCTTTGCCATTCCCAAAGGTGCCATCGTCGGCATTATCGGTGCCAACGGCGCTGGTAAATCGACCTTGTTCCGGATGATTTCCGGCACTGAGCAGGCCGATAGCGGCACCATTTCGTTAGGTGATACCGTGCAATTGGCGAGTGTCGATCAGTTCCGCGACAACATGAATCCAAAAAATACCGTGTGGCAGGAAATCTCCAACGGTCAGGACATGCTGCAAATCGGCAACTTCACTATTCCAAGCCGCGCTTATGTTGGTCGTTTTAACTTTAAAGGCAACGATCAGCAGAAGTTTATCGGCGAGTTATCCGGTGGTGAGCGTAACCGCGTGCACTTAGCGGCGCTGTTAAAAGCCGGCGGCAACATGCTGCTACTCGATGAACCGACCAACGATTTGGACGTCGAAACGCTGCGCGCGCTGGAAAACGCCATCCTCGATTTCCCGGGCTGCGCCATGGTGATCTCGCACGATCGCTGGTTCCTCGACCGCATCGCCACCCACATTCTGGATTACCGCGACGAAGGCAAAGTGAATTTCTTCGAAGGTAACTATTCAGATTACGAAGCCTGGGTGAAGGCGACTTACGGCGCTGCAGCGCTGGAGCCGCATCGTATTCGGTATAAAAAAATTTAGTTATATTGATGTTGAAGTTGGGCGCTGTTGGCGCCCTTTTTTAACACCTTTATCAGCTGGATTTTCCACTCGCTACAACCTTGCCGCTGGTACCATGTGCGCATATGATATATCTACCCAAACAATGTGACGATGCATGCAGACCTGACAAGCTTGGAGAATTCACCATGAACCATGTTTACGATCTCAACGCTGCTAAAAAGCCTACTAATCTGAGTATCAATAGTGACTTGCTGGCAAAAGCGCGCGGGTTGAATATCAACCTTTCAGCGACATTAGAAAAAGCGCTGGCTGAGCAAGTGCAAAATGCGAAGAGGGCGCAATGGGCGCTGGACAATGCCGATGCTATCAAAGCGTACAACGAATTTGTTGAAGCAAATGGCACTTTTAGTGACAGTGTGAGAAAGTTCTGATGAGTCAGTTTGTTGCATACCGCAACGACAATCCTGCCACAAACCACCGCTATCCCTACCTGCTAGATATTCAAAGCGATTTACTCAGCGAATTGAAAACGACTGTCGTTATACCACTGTCTCCAACGGGAGTAGCCTTAGCAAAACATTTTAGTCGGCTAAACCCGTTTTTCACCATCGAAGGTGCGAACGTTATCGCACTGACCCAGGATATTGCCGGTATTTCCCGAACTATGCTCGGTGCACAGGTCTGTGATTTGTCTGAATATCGTTCTGAAATTATCGATGCCGTTGACTTTGTTTTATCTGGCATCTGAGCAATAACATCGATGACAATTCGCTATTTTGAGCTATAAATGCGCATAAATCTGGATCATTATAAAAGGTAGGAATTATTCAACCTGCGGCAAGCCCAATTCCATCACTTTCTTCAGTTCTACCGAACCTTCAACTTGTTGATACGCATCCCGTAAACGCTGTACCAGCTTGGGATCTGAGCCTTTTTTCAGCGCAATCCAGGTCTGTTGTTCCAGTTCGGGGATAAACAATACAAATTTGATATCGGTGGGCTGCAGTTGATGTTTATTGAGCATATCGTCAATGGCGCTGGGATCGTCGATCATCAGGTCCAGTTTCCCCTTCACCAATAGCCGCCAGGTTTCGACTACGTCTGGTTGCAGCTGCAACTGGGGCGCTGGCTGCCGCGCGACATTTTTCAGCCATTCAGCGGAGAAATCATCACGTTGGGCGCCGACCACATACTGCTGCACATCATTGAGTTGTTGCACCTGAATATCGTGCCGCGCCGCCAGCTTCAGAAAACCAAATTTATAACTGCCAACTTTGCCAATCCATTCAAATTGCTGTTCGCGCTCTGGAGTTCGGGCCATGTTGTAAATCAGCACATTGGGAGTCGAAGCTGCGAGGCGAAAGGCGCGCGCCCAGGGGTAGACTTCATAGTGTGGGGTAAGCTTGGCTTGTTGCAGCATTTGCTCAACCACTGCTGTGGAAAGCCCTGCTACTTTGCCATTTTCATAGGTTTGATGCGGCGGTGACACTTCCAGCACCACCCGCAAATTTTCGGCGGCAACTGGTATGGCGCAGCCAAATGCAACACTAAAAAATAACCTGAGCGACCATGCCCGACATCTTGGTGGATCCCATGTACCTGTCAACTGCGACGACTCCGGCTATTGCATTAGCTTTACCTTAAACAGTGGCAAAAACAAAGGCAACCTGAAGTTGCCTTTGTTGGGAAATAAATCACGGGGTTTGCCAGCAATCTATCTTGCTATACCAAAAATCATCACCGATGACAGGTGCACATTATTTCAGAACTGCTGCCACCGACTTGGCGAAATAATCGATATTGCTGTGATTTAACCCAGCAATACTGACGCGGCTTGAACCCACCATATAAATGCTGAATTCACTGCGTAAGCGGTCAATTTGCGCCTTGTTAATGCCAAGGAAACTGAACATACCGTGTTGTTTGGTAATGAAGCTGAAATCCTGCTGCACGCCTTCAGCGGCCAATTTGTCGATAATCAACTGGCGGTAGTCATTGATGCGGTTACGCATTGTCGCCAGTTCCTGATGCCACAAAGCGGTCAGTTCTGCACTATCGAGGATATGACTGACGATAATTGCCCCATGCGCCGGTGGCATGGAATAAATGCTGCGCACCACACTTAACAGCACTGAACGGGCAATTTCCACGGTTTTTTTATCAGCGGCAACCACTGAAACCGCACCAATCCGCTCACGGTATAAACCGAAGTTTTTCGAGCACGAAGTACACAGGATTAGTTCAGCCACTTCATTGGCCAAATGGCGTAAACCGGCGGTGTCTTCATCCAGACCCAGACCAAAACCCTGATAAGCCATATCGACCAGCGGCGTAAAACCTTTTTCTTTGGCGAGCGCGGTAAAACGTTGCCATTGGGCGAAGTTTAAATCCATACCACTTGGGTTATGACAACAAGCATGCACCAATACCACGTCACCGGCCGGAACCTGTGCCAGCTCAGCAAACATCTGCTCTTCCTGCAGACCTTTGGTGCTGTAGTCGTAATAGGCGTACTCTTTGACTTTCAGGCCAGCAGCCTGAAACATCGAAATATGGTTGGCCCAGGTTGGATTGGTAACCCAAATGGTGGCATCAGGATTCGCGCGTTTAATAAATTCAGCGGCGACCCGCAGTGCCCCAGTACCACCAGGCGTGTGCGCCGTCGTGGTGCGGCCTTCTAATAAAACTTTGTGCGGGCCAAACGCCAGTTTTTCGATATGGGCGTTAAAGCTTAAATCACCGGCCATACCGATGTAGGTTTTGCTATCTTCATGATCCAGCCGCAGTTTTTCCGCTTTTTTCACACATTCCAGTACTGCAGTGTGGCCTTGCTCGTCTTTGTAGACGCCAACACCAAGATCGACTTTCAGTGGATTCGGATCTTCTTTGTACGTCGCCATTAAACCTAAAATCGGATCCGTAGCGACTGGCTGTAAATGAGAGAACATGACAAATTACCTGTTTTGTTGCTGCAAATGGACAGCGCTGAGTTTGATCAACGCTGCGAAATTTATTAACTATCTATCGAATTTAAATCAGTATTTTCAAGTGTTCCTTCAGCACTGGACTGAGCTGCCCACAACGTCGGCACCAAAATCGCTGTTGCAATCAACAACGCCAGCTCATCAGCTTCGAACAACTGTTTCTGAAAGGCTTCGGAATCAATAATACCAACCACCTGCCCGGCTTCGTCATACAGCGGAATACAGGCTTCGGCTAAAACTTTGGGGTCGCAGGTGTAGTACTCGCCACCTTGCTGCAAATACGCCGGAACATCGTTGATGATCCGCGCCTTGCCAGTTAAGCCGACAGTGCTGTTGTTGCTGATGGCAGCAAATTCGGCGGTGAGTGGAAATTCAGCCCGCGATGGTGCACCAAAATAACTCAGTTTCACCAGCACGGTGTCGCCCTGGAGATTCACCCGGCGCTGATAAATGCCGAACCAGTCACTTTTGCTATGCGATTGATAAAAGTCAGTGACGCTGGCCATCTGTTGCAGTAGTTGCTGATTGGCGGCTGTTTGGCCACCTAAAATGGCAGTTAAATCATAAGGCTGCTCGGCAAGTTGCCCGAACAATGAACAAGCGCCACCTTCACCGAGTTCCGGCACCTGATATTGCCATTGCATAGCAGGAGCCGCGCCTGAGGCTTGAACTTGTTCAAGTTGCTGCTGATATTGCTGTAAATAATGCGCAACAGCCTGCTGTAAAGCTTGCTGCTGAGATTCAGTTGCTGGGAATAAACCGCTTAGCTTGAGATAACGAACAATTGACATTAGCCGTCCAGATTTCCAAAAAACCGCGATAGTCTAGCAGAAGTCACTAAAAAGCCAACGGCTTTTGGCTGACTTTTCACCGTTTCTGCCAAAGAGCCTGCAAAGCACCCGACAAAGCCGCTGCGATACTTGCCGGACCTCGTAAAGATGCATTATCTTGCCACTATTCCCCCGCCCACAACAGGTGCAACGGTCATGACTTCGAAAAAAATCTCCCTTGCCGACTGGCAACAACAATCGTCCAGTTTGGTTTACAGCACTGCCAGCGGCACTATCGAACCAGAAAAAGCCGAAAAAACCGGCGGCACTGCCTTTAGCGATGGCCATTTACGCCTCAAACGCGAAACCAAAGGCCGCAACGGTAAAGCGGTGATCACTATTGCTGGTCTAGCAGAGTCACACGATAAACTGACGGAAGTGGCGGCACTGTTAAAGAAAAAGTGTGGTTGTGGTGGTTCGGTTAAAGACGGCATTATTGAAATTCAGGGCGACCAACGGGAAGTTATTTCGCAGGAATTGACCAAGCTTGGTTACAAGTTGAAGTGGGCCGGTGGTTGAATAGCGGTTGTTAAATTTTCGCGTTATTTGGCGTACTACCGCTGTCGCGGTGAGTACACCCTACGGAATTTGTATCTTTAAAACAACACGTTAATCTCACTTTGAACGTAGGGCGGACTCACCGAAGGTAGTCCGCCATAATGCAGATCAACGTCAAATTATCATCCGGCGTACTACCGCTGTCGCGGTGAGTACGCCCTACCCATCGTCTTAAATTAAACGATAAGTGTAGGTTAACCCGCTGGGCGTTGCTTGTACTTATCATGCAGCTGCTGGTTGCGGTTGTTTAAATCCACCGCCCGACCGTCAATCCACATGTACCGTACTTTGTGCGTCAGGTAATCGAAAATATCACCATCCGACACCACCACTGAAGCCGCTTTACCGACATCCAGCGAACCAATCTGGCCTTCGACACCGGCAATAGTGGCTGCATTGATCGTCACCGACGCCAGCGCCTGCTCCGGTGTTAAGCCATAGCTGATCGCCTGGCCTGCGCCAAACACCACGTTACGGGTATCCCAATAGCCATCAAGTGATAACGCAAACTGCACGCCGGCTTTTTGCAATAAGGCCGGGGTTTTAAACGCAGTATTATTCGCTTCGTCGTCACGCTCCGGAATGCCATAAGGCGCCGTGAAAATCACCGCCACTTTGGCCGCCGCCAGTTCATCGGCCATCCGCCAGCTGTCCCGACCACCGACGATCACCAGCTTCAGCTGATATTCTTTGGCCAATAACACTGCTTGTTTAATCTGACGGATATCATCAGCATGCACAAACAATGGCCGCTCGCCTTTAAACACCGGGATCATTGCCTGCCAGCGTGAATCCACGCCTTTGTTCAGACCCGCCGCTTCAGCATCAACATAAGATTTGGCCTGCACAAAATAGTCTTTCACCTGTTGCAGTCGTTTGGCATTTTCTTTGGCCAGTTCTTCCGGCTTTTTCTTGTCCCACCAGTTGGTCGCGACGCTGGCGCTAGGCCAGTTAATGTGCAAACCAACACCATCGGCCACGGTCGCGTCTTGCCAGTTCCAGGCATCCAGCTGCATCAGGCTTGATTGCCCCATCAGCGCTGAGCCTTTTGGATAGACCAGACTGTAACTAAAACCGTTGGCACGCACCGTCGGGATCACTTCAGAGTCCGCGTTGTAAGCGATCCGCGCCCGTAAATCCGGGTTGGTATCAGTCACTTCATTGGTATCGTCGGTGGCGCGCACCGCTTCGATTTCAATCAGACCCAGTTGATTCGCGAGCGCAATTAAACCCGGATATAAATGTTTACCCGTGACATCAATCACTTTGGCATCGGCTGGCACGGTTAAATGAGTGCCAATGGCGGCAATTTTGCCATCGACCATCAGCAAGTCGCTGTTTTCCAGCACGCCCTGGCTCACGGTATGCAGCGTGCCGCCCTTGAGTAAAATAGGCGTACTTTGTTTAGCGCCTGGAACGATGTCATTGGCCAGCGCCGGTAACGCTGCCGCCGCCAGCAACAGTGCAAATACAGATTTTTGAAATTTCATCGGATGCTCCTTAGTGTGCACTGTGTAGATGTTGGATTTGGCCCTGACTGAACTTGGCATGTAGCCAGTCGCCGTTGTCTTCACAATGCCAGATCGGATCATCTTTTTTCACTGCGCCGCCACTGCCTTGTTTGGCTTTGTCAGAAGCACCTAACACTTTTTGCATCAGTTGTTGTTTTTCTGCAGCCACCTGAGCCGCAACTTGTGCATCACGCTCTTGATCATAATAGCGAATGCCGTCAATCCAGGTTTGTTTCGCCTGGGCGTACACCGACAAAGGGTGATGGGTCCAAAGCACAAAATCAGCCTGTTTACCTTCGGTGATTGAACCGACTTTATCCTGAATATTCAGCTGTTTAGCCGGGTTAATCGTCACCATATTTAAGGCGTCAATTTCTGACATGCCACAATATTTCACCGATTTTGCCGCTTCCTGATTCAGACGACGTTGTAAGTCCGGGCTATCCGAGTTAATCGACACCATCACGCCGCGGTCGGCCATCAAACAGGTATTGGTTGGAATGGCATCCTGCACTTCCATTTTATAGGCCCACCAATCGGCAAATGACGAGGCGCTGGCACCATGTTTGGCCATTTCGTCGGCCACTTTGTAACCTTCCAGAATGTGGGTAAAGGTATGAATTTTAAAGCCCACTTCATCGGCTAAATGGATCAGCATCAGAATTTCCGAAGCAACATAAGAGTGCGTGTGCACAAAGCGTTGTTTATCCAGAATTTCAACCAGCGCTTGCAGGCGGAAATCACGGCGTGGTGGCGCTACTTTGTCTTTATTGCCACGGGATAACTCGTCATAGGCGGCAAAAGCTGCTTTGTACTCTTTTGCGGCCTGGAACGCATCGCGAATGGTGGTTTCAACACCAATCCGGCTTTGCGGGTAACGGCTGGTAAAGTCTTCGCCCCAATTCGCTTGTTTAACGTTTTCACCCAGCGCAAATTTGATGCTCGGTGGCGCGTCTTTAAACTTCAGTTGTTCTGGCGTCACACCCCAGCGCAGCTGAATAATTTGGGCCTGACCACCAATCGGGTTGGCGCTACCGTGCAACAATTGTGCTGTGGTGGTACCGCCCGCTAAACCACGGTAAATGTTGATATCTTCCGGGTTTAACACATCACCAATCTGCACTTCAGAAGTCACAGCATCGGTGCCTTCGTTAACACCGGCTTCGATGGCGATATGCGAATGTTCATCGATAATACCGGCAGTCAGGTGCATGCCGGTGGCATCAATCACCTGATAACCAGATGGGGTCGACAAGTTTTCGCCGATGTTGCTGAATTTACCGTCTTTGATAATAACGTCGGTATTTTCCAGTTTGCCGGCCTTGTCTGAGGTCCAGACCGTGGCATTTTTGATATGGGCATTCTGGCGGCCTTGCGTCAGCTGCGTGCCAAAAGCGCGGTTTGGGAAGGTCAGCATCGACACCAGTTTGGTATCCACCACATCGGCTTTTTTGTCGCCATTTTTGCTGTCTTCGGCTTTGGCGGTGGTCGCTTGTTTGCTCAGCATCACTTTTTGGGTTTGACCACTTGGCAATAACCATTGGCCACTTAACAGATTGCCATCGAGCGCGCCCTGGAATTGCAACACGCCAGTACCGGCTTCGGCAGCTGCCAAATCAACGGTGAATTGCAGTTGCTGCTGTTTTTGCTGCACATGTTTAAGTTCGCTGTGTTTATCGGCCTGTTTCAATTTGCCGGATAACTTGTCACCAGAGCCTGAAAGCTCCAGGCTCAGCGTTTTACCAGCTAAATCAACGGCATAAGTACCGGCAAATTCAACTGGTTTTAACGGTTTAAACTGCTGTTCCTGACCGCGCGTCCAGGTTGACACAATTTCACCGTCAGCGAATAAATCACCTTTGGCGATCACCAAATCGGCCTGATAACCGACAGCAATTTTACCCAGTTGTTCCGGCAAGCCAACTAGCTTCGCTGGCACTGTGGTTAAGCCCGCTAAGGCCTGCTCTGCGGTTAAACCATGTTTCATTGCCTGGCGCAGATTGGGCCAGAACTGATCTTTTTTCTCCAGCGCATGAGTCGTCAGTGCAAAAGGTACACCCGCTTTAGCCATCACTGCTAAGTTGGTTGGTGCACGTTCCCAATGCCGTAAATCAGCCAGACTGACGTCCAGTTGATCGTCAATATTGGCAACAGCAGGAGCTGCCGGATACGCCACCGGCACAATCACGGTGCGACCGGTATTTTTAATGTCGGCCACCCGGCTGTACTCATAACCAGAGCCCAGCAGCACGGCATTTTTGAGATTAAATTCTTTCAGTAAACTATCGACCCGCAGCAAAGCGCGATCGTCCGTGGTTTCGAACACCAGGCCACTTTGCTCAAGGTTAGTCAGCGCCGAAAGCGCGGCATTAAACTCAACCGGTTGGCGGCTTTGTAGTTGATCCTGCTTGCCGACAGCATCGCGATACCAGTTGGCATCCGATAACGTCTGACGAATAAGCGCAATACTGCCCATCAAGGATGAAGGATAACTTTGTTTTGAACTGCCTTTACCAAAGGCCATAAACTGCGGGCCATTCGCTTTGAGAATAAGCTCACCCGGTAAGCCATTGGCCAAGGAAGCCACAAAGGACTGACCACGGAAAATACCGTCTAAACGGGCGGATTGCACAGCGGTAAAGCCTTGTTGTAAATAAGTTTTGGCGTCATCTGCGACCGGCACAAAGGTATTGACCCACTGCTGCTCAGCGTGAATAGCGCCATTGCTGGCGTTGCCGCCTTTGCGGCTATTCTGATAAACCGGTTTGCCGCCAAATTCAAAGACTTGTTCAGCAGCCGCTTTTTCCACACCGTAGTTACTGTAAGCGTCAATAAAACCGGCATACAAATGATGGCCGGTGGCGTCGATTTTCCGATAACCAGCGGGGACGGCACTGCTGCCAACGGCGCTGATTTTACCGTCAACCACCAACACTATGGCATTTTCCAGGGTTTTGCCGGGTTCGGTATGGACTGTAGCATTGGTAAAAGCGAGCAAATTAGGAGTTTTGTCGCGGATGCCATAAACCGGACTGGTTTGATCGGCAAAAGACGGCGCTATTGAACAAACGATAGCAGCGCTTAGCAACGATAAGCGAAATGGGGTCATATTGGGTTCCTGGTGGTGTTTTTTACCCTAACTCCTTGCAGGTGCAGCGGTGTTGGCTGTATCAGCAATGAGGTTGGGTATTTATTGTGCCGATCAGCTTGGGTGATCAGATTTTTTAAATAGTCTCAAAATTTAACCGGGCTAATTCCTGCTCTGCCAAAGGCATGCTGTAGTAATAACCCTGCACCAGGTAGCAAGCGTTGTTCTTTAAAAATTCAACCTGTTCAATGGTTTCCACCCCTTCGGCCACCACACGTAAATCCATTTTCTGCGCCATCGCAATAATAGCGGCAGTAATGTCCATGTCGTTTTTATCTTCGGGGATATCTTTGACAAATGAACGGTCTATTTTCAGCTCGTCTACCGGGAATCGCTTCAAATAACTCAGCGACGAATAGCCTGTACCAAAGTCGTCGATAGATAAAGCCAATCCGAGCCGCTTTAACTCATTTAACTGGACAATAGCCGCATCGATATCACCCATTAACATACTTTCAGTGATTTCAAAGATTAAATGCGCCGGTGAAGCGCCAGTGCGTTTCACAATACGCTCCACCAGTGCCGGTAAATCCTGATCGGTAAACTGACGCGCCGACAAGTTAATCGACACCGTAATCATATGGCCACGGGCATGTTGCCGGGTTAAAAAGCGGCAAGCCTCCCAGATAATCCATTCACCAATTTGCACAATCAGGCCGGTGGATTCAGCCACCGGAATAAAGCGCAGTGGTGGCACCATGGTATTGTCCGGGCGCAACCAGCGCAGCAGTGTTTCGTAGCCAATAATTTTTTCGGTGCGGATATCAATTTTTGGTTGGTAATAAAGCAGGAATTGCTGCTCACGAATGGCTTCACGCAGCTGATTTTCAATTTGCAGCCGTTCATTGGCCGCTTCGTTTAAATCCTGGCTGAAAAAGTGGAAGGTGTTTTTGCCACGCGCTTTGGCTTCATACATAGCAAGGTCTGCATGTTTAAGCAGTAATTCTTCTTCATCAGCATCTTCCGGCGCAATGGTGATGCCGATACTGGCGCTGATCGATACATCATGCCCAGCCAGTTTCACCGGCAGCGCAAAGGCTTGTTGCAAATTGGTGGCGATGGAGGCTGCTTGTTTACGGTCGGAAATACCACTTAAAATCACCGCAAACTCGTCGCCGCCGAGGCGTGCAATGGTGTCTTCTTCGCGTAAGCGGCTGATTAAACGTCGAGCGACTTCTTTGAGAAGTTCATCGCCAGCGTCATGCCCAAGGGTATCGTTGATCCGTTTAAATTCATCTAAATCAAAATACAACAAAGCAAAGTGGTAATAACCGCGGCTCGACATGGCGATGGCTTTACGCAGTTGATCACGGAAATAACTGCGGTTGGCGAGGCCGGTCAGTACGTCATAATAGGCCAGCTGCTCCATTTTGCGCTGACTTTCCTTGATAAAAGAAATGTCCTGCATCGCACAAACATAGTTGCCGACTTCGCCTTTATCGTCGCGGATCGGCGCTATTGCGAGGCTGGCCCAGAATTGTTTGTTGCCTTGCTGCAACAACATGTCACCACGCCAGTGTTGCCGTTCCTGCAAACTTTGCAGAATATCGGCCCCCACAAACTTCATTTCCTGGGCAAATAATATATGCAGCGGCTGACCAATCACCGCCGTGGCCGTGGCATCAATCATTTCCAGCAAAAACGGATTGACGTATTCAATCACCAACTGATGGTCGGTGATGACAATGCCGGAGCTGGAAAACGCCACCGCTTTACTGAGTTTACGGGTGGCCCGCTCGGCTTCTTCTTTTTCCAGAATTCGGGTATTGAGGCCAGAAATCAGCTGATGAATTTCATCCGACATCCGGACAAAAGCCCGGTTCAGCAGACCAATTTCATCGGGTCTTTGGTCCAGTTCCAGCTGCGCCGGTTCGCCATAAGACAAGCGCTGCACGGCACCGGCTAACCGGGTTAAGCGCTTTAACACAAACTTGTAGATAAAAAACTGCAGCGCCAGCGCGACAATCAACGCCACCATCAAAAACAGCAGCACCACATTGTCACGATAATCATCCAGGCTTTGGATGACGTTGTCTTTGCGATGATATAAAGCGACAAACCAGTCCAGCCGCTCAATTTTTGCCGCCGAAACGACATAATCGTCCAGCATGTTACTGCTGTTTTGCTGCTTGGCTGGCGTACTCACCACCTGCGTGATAAAGGCCGCCAGCTGCGGGTTTGACGACTGCACCCCAACCGCCAGCTGATTCATCACCGGATTGCCAATGGCTTGTTGCAGGCTGTTCTGACTGTCGTGCAGCAAGTTACCCTGGCCGTCGAATAACATCGCTTCACGGCCACTTTCCCACTGCGAAATTTGCCCTAAATTGCTGAAAATCTCATCCAGCACCACGTCGGTGCCGGTAATGCCAACAAATTCATCATTGATGTACACCGGGATCACCAGGCTGGTCATCCACTTTTGCCAGATGGCATCAAAGTACAGCGGTGTCCACCGGGGCAGCCGGGCCGGATTGTTGGCTGGGGTGGCAATTTCAAAAAAGATATCGTTTGAGAATTGATGGTCGGCCGGAATTTCTAGTGCCCAATCCGAGGGTGAAATCCGGATAAAACCTTCTTTGGAGATAAAATAGAAATTAAAGAAATCTTCCAGCAAAACCGGCGCTAATTGCTGCCATAACAGTTCGGTTTGTTCAAAATAGCGATGTTTATTCGCGACATAAGTGCTGTGTTTTTGAAAGGCCGCCGACAAATCGTCTTTGCTGCGAATACTACCATCAGCAAATTTTTCCAACTGCAGTGGTGGTAATTTGGATTGTTGTGCCAGAAAACGGCTAACCACCTGATTGGCGCTGATGGCTTTTTTTTCTTTTTGCCAGAATTCACTGTCGAGTTGCTTGGCATATCGGTTGGTGGTTTGCAGCAACTCAAGTCGTTCCTGCTCAATCAACACATCTTGCTGCAGCGCCAGCATAGCAAAGGCAATCACCGTACTGGCGACAACCGTCAGCAAAAACACCAAAGCTGAAAACTTGATGCTGAGCGAATTTAAACCGGTCGTTTGATAATTTGCTTCCTTCACTCGCTACGCCTGATAGTTGCAATCTTGTGATCGGGTTACAGCAGGAGCCGCCAACCCTCAATAAGGTACGGGGCTTATATTCGCCCATCGATTTGGGTATACCAAAAATCATTGAAGATGCAGGTATATACCAAAGCGCTGAAAAGCTTTAACATTATTGCATGCTATTCAAACAAATGAGAATCTGCTAATGAAAAAACTCTTCATCACCTCCACCATACTCGCTAGCCTTAGCTTGCCTTTGTTTGCTGGCAGTGCTTTTACTGACAGCGAAGATGCCATCGAATACCGCAAAGCCAGCTTTCAACTGATCCGTCATAACATGATGGACTTAGGCGATATGATCCGTGGCAATGTGCCTTATGATGCCGCCCGGGTGCAAAAACGCGCCAACGCCTTAGCGGCGGTAACGACTTTACCTTGGGAAGCTTTTACTGTGCCGGGCGCGGATAAAGCATCGGGCGATGCCAAAGCCGACATTTGGGCTAATCTGCAGGACTTTAACAGCCGCGCCGACAAGTTCCAGCAAGATGCACTACAGCTGCAAACCGCGGCCAAAGGCACGGATCAGGCTGCGGTTAAAGCTGCTTTTGCGGCTTTTGCTAAAAACTGCAAAGCTTGCCACGACAAATATAAAGCGGATTAATCTCGCGCGCTCCTGGTAAACCGGTCGTGATGACCGGTTTTTTTTACTTAAAAATCAGCACTGTCCGGTTAGAAACTGACACCTTCGTCAGACATTTACGCCCATTCTGAGCGCAACATCTCTAGCACGACATCACCTTGCCAAAGATAAAATGCGCCCCCGATGATCAACACCAAAAGCAGATACAGGCCCACAGCACGAAATTTAAATTCGCCTTTCTCAGCGGTTAGTTTGTTGCCTGTCACCATCGCAGTAATCACTTTATCACCGCGCCATTGATGCCAGATTGCCGCCACAATATGCACCGCCACCAGCGCCAGAATGACATTGATATTCCACTGATGGATCGTACTTGCGATACCAACCCAGGCGGACGGCACCAGCGCCACCAACGGACCTTCGGTCAGGATGTCATCGCTGGTCATTAAACCGGTAACAAACTGCAATAAAATCAGCGTCAACATCAGTAACACCATATAACCGGACAACGGGTTATGGCCGTTCACCGTTCGTTTGGGCGAATGGCGCAGCCACAACCAAGCCTGGCGCGGCGACGTGACAAAATGATTGAAGCGGGCATTTTCACTACCAACAACCCCCCAGACCAAGCGACTCAGCAACAGAGCCGCCAGGGTATAGGCCAACGTCATATGCAAGCCATACCATTCCTGATCGGCGCTGTACCATAACCCCGCCAGCAGGAGCACCTGACTCCAGTGAAAAATACGGACCGCGCCGTCCCAGATTTTGCTTTTTTGCATGTTACCCTTGTTCACCCTTCTTTAAAATTTCTGTGCTAACCTGCAGATTGTACCGGAAAAAAGGCTAAAAAATCGATGAAATGGCTCAAACCGATCTTCTATGTCGTCATCACTTTAGTGGCGATTATTGCAATCACCTTGTATAGCGCTCTGCACAGCAGTTTACCCTTATACGAAGGGGCGACCAGCGCCGAAGTCACTGCCAAAGTGCAGCTCAGCCGCGACGCGCAGGGTTATCTGACGGTGCGGGCGCAGAACCGGCTGGATGCAGCTTATGGCCTGGGTTTTGCGCATGCCCAAGACCGCTATTTTCAGATGGATTTACTCAGACGCAATTCAGCCGGTGAGCTATCCGAACTCTTTGGCGAACGGGCGCTGCCGACGGATATCAGCCGCCGGATGCACCGTTTTCGCGATCGGGCCGCTGCTATTTTGCCAACCTTACCAGCACCACAACGCGCATTGCTGCAGCATTACACCCAAGGGGTGAATGAAGGTTTGGCGCAGTTGCCGATGCGGCCATTTGAATACTGGCTGCTGCAACAAAAACCGGCGGCATGGCAGGATACCGATTCATTATTGGTGGTTTACAGCATGTACCTGGATTTACAAGGTGCCGCCGGTGAAGATGAACTGGCGCAAGGTGTGTTAAAACAAGCAATCCCGGATGACTGGTACCAGTTTTTAAATCAGCACAGCAGTGACTGGCAAGCTGCTATTGATGACAGCAAAGTCGCTGCAGTACCGCTGCCTGCTTCAGACTACCCAAGAGTGTTATCTGATCAAAAAGTTGCCTGTACCGATTGTCGTCTGCGCGATAGCCGCGATATTGGCAGCAATAATTTCTCCGTTTCCGGCAAGCTGACCAGCCATGGTGCTGCTCTGCTGGCCGACGATATGCACTTAGGGATCCGCGTCCCGGGCACCTGGTTTAAAGCCCAGCTGATTTGGGGCGAAGGCGAAGATCAACACAGTGTCGCTGGCGTCAGTTTACCTGGTGCACCAAGCATCGTAGCCGGCAGTAACGGCCATGTCGCCTGGGGGTTCACCAACAGCACCGCAGACTGGCACGATGTGATTCAGCTGCAAGCTGATGAAAACCCGCAGCGCTACATCACGCCAGCCGGGCCAAAAGAATACAGTTACAACAATGAAGTGATTAAGGTCAAAGGTTTGGCCGATGTCGTCATGCTGGTGAAAGAAACCGAATGGGGCCCGGTGATGCCGGCGCCGTTTGAGCAATTTGCCTTAAGGTGGGTCGCTTATGATCCCCAAGCGCTGAATCTGGAACTGCAGCAACTGGAGCAAGCCCGCTCGGTTGACGAAGCGTTTACGATTGCTGCTAAAGTCGGCATGCCTGCACAAAATTTGCTGGTTACCGACAAACAAGGCAATCATGGCTGGACCATTATTGGCCCTATCCCAAAACGGACGTTACTGGACATGGACACCCCCCAAGACTGGAGCACCGGCGCTAATTATTGGGACGGTTATTTAGCCGCTAGTGATTATCCAACCGTTAAAAACCCGGACTCACAGCGGTTATGGACCGCCAATTCGCGGGTGGTGGGCGGTGACGCATTAAAACTGCTGGGCGATGGCGGTTATGATTTAGGCGCCCGTGGCATGCAAATTCGTGATGGTTTGCTTGCTACCGAGCAACATTCCGAACAAAGTCTGCATCAAATTCAGCTGGATCACCGGGCGTTATTTTTAAAACGCTGGCAGCAATTGTTACTCGAAGTGCTGAGTGAAGACTTTGTCGCCCGCCATCAGTTGGGTCAATATCGCAGTTATGTTGAACTGGATAGCGCAGCCGCCAGCCCAACTTCTGTTGGTTACAGTCTGGTTCGCGCCTTTCGTGACCAAAGTCTGCAGCAAATTTTTGCGCCAATTGCCAGTTTAATGGAGCAGCAAAAACTCAAAATGTCCGACTTAAAACTGGTACCGGAAACGCCAGGTTGGGCACTTATTCAGGCCAAACGCCCTGCTACCGTGCCGGCGCCTTTTATTTCATGGCAACAACTGTTGGAACAAGCGGTACTTAAAAGCCGTGACGAACTGCTGGCGAAAACCGAAGGCGATTTAGCCAACGCACGCTGGGGATTACTCAACCAGGCGAAAATTGAGCATCCGCTGAGTAGCGCTATTCCTTGGTTCGGACAGTTTTTAAATATGCCGGCCAGCGAAATGGCCGGTGATCGGCATATGCCACGGGTGCAGCTGCCGATCCATGGCCAGTCAGAGCGGATGGTGGTGGCACCGGGCCAGGAAAGCAAAGGCATCCTGACCATTCCGGCCGGTCAGTCCGGGCATCCGTTATCGCCATTTTATCGGGCGGATCATGCGTTTTGGCTCGACGAAACGGAACTTGGCTTTTTACCGGGTGAGCAAAAATATCTGCTCGAATTACAACCCCGTGGTTGACTTTAGCCATCCAGACTGATTATTGTAGGAGCATGAAACAAATTAAGCTTGCAGCTCGCTTCTTTTTTAGCTTTACCACCCAACCCGGGAGGTAGCTGGCTGCACGCGTTAAATACCAGTCAAAAACCTCCCAAACGGGAGGTTTTTTCATTTAAGGAATTGAGAAAATGCCAACAAAGATGCCGATTGAACTGGACCAAATTCGCATAGAAATCAGCGACACCGACCAGCAATTACTCGGGTTATTGTCCAAACGCCGGGCATTGGCACTGGCGGTGGCCGAAGCTAAACTGGCGCAGAATAAGCCAATCCGCGACCAAAAGCGCGAACAGGAATTGCTGGTATCTCTGATTGAAAAAGGCAAACCGCTGGGTCTGGACGCCGGTTATGTCACCAAGTTGTACCATGTGATTATTGAAGACTCAGTGCTACAGCAGCAGGCTAAAGTGCAAGGCCAGCTCAACGGTGAAAATGGCCCGGTCTGCCGCGTCGCTTTCTTGGGACGGCAAGGTTCTTACAGCTACTGGGCCACCCAAAAGTACTTCACCCGCCGCGCTGAAAAACTGATTGAAATTGGCTGTGACAGCTTTAACGAAATCGTGCAGGCAGTCGAAACCGGCCACGCCGATTACGCGGTGCTGCCGATTGAAAATACTTCCAGTGGCAGTATCAACGAAGTGTTTGATTTATTGCAGCACACCAGGTTATCGATTGTTGGCGAACTCACCCACCCGATTAAACATTGCCTGATGGGTTTACCTGGTACCAACCTTGCCAATATCCGGCAAATTTGCGCCCATCCACAGGTGATTGCACAGTGCAGCAACTATCTGCAAAGCTTGTCGCAAGTGAAAATTGAATACTGCGAAGCGTCCAGCGATGCCTTTGAGCGGGTTCGTCAGGCCAAAGATTTATCGGTAGTTGCCATTGGTGGTGAAGAAGGTGGTGCACTGTATGGGCTTGAGGTGCTGGGCCGTGATTTAGCCAACCAGAAAGACAACGTCAGCCGCTTTATTGTGGTCGCGCGTAAAGCCATTGCAGTAGCCAAAGCCATTCCAGCCAAAACTACCTTTATCATGTACACCGGCCAGCAGCCTGGCGCTTTAGTTGATGCGTTGTTGGTGCTGAAACAACATGGCATCAGCATGGGCAAGCTGGAATCGCGGCCTATTCCGGGCAACCCGTGGGAAGAGATGTTTTATGTCGATGTGCTAGCGAATCTGGAAGATTACGCCATGACACGGGCGCTGGATGAATTGAACCGGATCACCCGCTTTGTCAAAGTGCTGGGCTGCTATCCAAGCGAAGATGTCAGCCCAACTCAGGTGCAGAGTTGATCCTTTTTAACTTAGATCCCTTTTAACTTAGATCCATTTTAACTTAGATCCATTTTAACTTAGGTCCATTTTAACTAAGAGCCCTTCTAAGACCATTTCAGCATCACATCGCAGAGCCGACACTCGACTCTGCGACTTTGGGCTTGTGGTCCAGTTTCAGAATGTTCCGCAACAGGATAATCCACCAGTCAACTGGCTTAGCAGCATCAGGAGCTGCTACATTTACGCTAAATCAAACAATTGCTTAGAGCGTGTTGTCAGGGAACTAAAAGCTGCCTCCGACTATGGGAAATCATCATGACCGACACCAATAATTTGTACGAACGCCATCTGGCTTCCGCCCGTGAAGCGACCAACCAAACCACTGAGCTGCAAGCACATCCTTCTTACAGACTGGCGTTTACCGACGACGATTTTATGATGCAGGACGAGCTGCGCCATGTCCGGTTGCAGCTGGAATATCTCAAAGCGCAAACCATCCTGGAACAACACAAAATCAAAGCGACGATAGTGGTGTTTGGCAGCGCCAGATTTGTCTCACCGGAATATGCGGCGATGTTGCTGGCGCAGGCGCAACAGCAGCTGACAAAAGAGCCGGCCGATCCTGATGCGCAACGGGCACTGTCAGTTGCTAAGCGGCAGGTGAAAAACAGCAGGTATTATCAGCAGGCGCAGCAATTTGCCCATTTAGTCACCGAACATAGCCTCGACAACCCAAAGTCGGCGGTGACTATTATCAGCGGCGGTGGGCCTGGTGTGATGGAAGCGGCCAATCGGGGCGCCTTTGATGCGGGCGGCAAAAGTATCGGCCTGAATATTGTGCTGCCGCATGAACAACAACCTAACCCCTATATCACCCCGGAATTTTGTTTTCGCTTTCATTATTTTGCCATTCGAAAAATGCACTTTTTACAACGCGCGCGGGCATTAGTGGCTTTCCCTGGCGGCTTTGGCACGCTGGATGAACTGTTTGAAACCCTGACCCTGCTGCAAACCGGTAAAGCACGTAAAGTGCCGGTGATTTTATTCGATGAACAGTTCTGGCGGCGGTTGATTAATTTTGAACTTTTAGCCGAAGAAGGGCTAATTCATCCGGATGATTTAAACCTGATCCAGTTTGTCGACAGCGCCGAAGCAGCCTGGCAGGCGATTTGTGAGAGTTACCAGTTACACGATGAATAAAATCGTCGTCATTTAGTCAACTTATTGTCATCTGTGGCCGATACACTGCCCGCGCAGTATCAGCCATCGGTGAACAACATGGACAAAAATGCAGTAAAAACAGTGTTATGTGAACGTTTAGCTTTGGCCAATATTCCTTATCAACGCCAAGGCAATCAAGTTTTAACCGCCAGTGCCAGCCTGATGTTTCAACCACAGGCAGTGATCCTGCGAAAACCCGGCAAAGCTGAACGAGCCTTGCCTTATCACAAAGTGCGGATCAGCCAGCTGCTACTAAATTTACAAGGCTGAATGACAAGATGCCGCTTCAGCATGAACCACGGTTGTTGACCTGACGCAGCCGGGTCTGCTTCGCTATCCACTGATGCTTGAGTGCAGCTGCGATATGTAACAGCACCGCGGCCACCAGCAGATAACCTGCAATTTCATGTACTTGCTCACCCAATGCCGACCAAAAATCATCATAGGCTAAGACCTGACCGGGCCTTTGTGGATCCGGATTTTCCGCGACCAGTTGCCAGCCAAACAGACCAAAACCATGACCACTGGCCCCGGAATAGAACATGCCGGAAACAGGCATCAACACAGTCCCCACCAGCAACAAGCGATGCACTATTTTGGCAAGCATGCGCTCAATCCGGCTTTGCGGTACCGCAGACTCCGGCCAGCCTCGCCACAACCGCCAACACACTCTGAGCAGGATCGCCGACAGCAGCAAAATCCCCATTGATTTATGCACCGGGTATAAGGCCCAGGCTTCGACATTGGCCATATAGATCCCCACCAAACTTAGCGCAATAAAACCGATAGCGACCAGCCAGTGCAAGCTGCGGCCGATCCTGTTGAAAATATCTTTGTGACTCATGGCTGTCCCCTGTTTAACTGGTATATGAAATGGCATTTGAATTGGCATTCAAATCAACAGTTGTCATTTAACCTTTTAATTCAGAGGATTGCAGCGACGCAGGGGTGGATGTCTGTTGGGAGGGAGCAATGGCTGTGTTAGACGTTTTGGCTGTGTTGACAAGCGCAGAAATTCGTCAGGCCGCGATAAATTTATGCAGCCGTAGCCGTTGTTTATAAGCCTTACTGATTGGCAGAACTTGCCCACACTGTAAACGGACCGAGCCATTACCGGCCGGTAAAGTTTCAATCCGTTGGATCACGCTGATGTTGACGATATGGCAACGGTGGATCCTGATAAAATCCGTGGCGGGCAGCCGCAGCTCCACTTGCTTCATCGTCGCCCGCAACAAGTAAGTTTCGTGGTTACAAAACAACTCAACGTAATTGCCGGCAGCGCTGATAAAATCAATGGCGTGCCAACGGATCAGGCACTCACTCTGGCCTTTACTGACTAAGACGGTTTCTTCTGCAGCAGGCTGCGCTGGTGTATCTGGTAACTGCACTGCAGTTTCCGCCGGCGGCGTTGGCAAAGAACGGGCGGCATACCGATGTTGCTGTAATACCCGAAGCAGCAACACCAGCGTCAGGATCAACACTTGTTCCGGCAGTTCATTGACAACAACAGCCGTCCAGCGGAGATCCGCAGCATGTTGCTGTTCAAATACCAACCGAAAGCATAAAGCGATGCTTAGCGCGGCGGTGCAGTAAAGGCCAGTCCAAAGCATTTGCTGCGAACGGCCAGGCCATTTTATTTTTGCGAACCCCATCAGCAACAGCGGCGTCAACACCAGCCAACCGGCATAATGTTTGAGACTCCATAATAAGGAATTCAGATAACTTTCCGGGCTTAACAACACCAGCTGATTAAACAAAATACAATAAAGTGCCGCAGCGCAGATAAACACTGACCAGCCCACTAACGACCAGGTGATATTTTTATCCCACTGCAGCACAGCTGATTTCGTCACTGAAAAAATCACCATCAAAGCCCTATTCTCACTAGCATGGCCACCTTTCTAAGTCTGACTGACTGTAGCCGATTTGCTATTCACTGGGCAACCGGCTTTGCGCGATCACCCGATGAGGGCAATAGCTTGGCTGGCGTGATCTGTTGCAATAAAATCATGCCATCAAAACGTTGTTGCGCCTGTTGCCAGCTTAACTTGCTCTTATATTCGTGTCCCCATAACGGCTGTAACGACGCTGAATTTTGTGGTAAAGGCACAAAAACGTCAGCCCCCGCCTGCCTGGTCAGCGTAGACTCCAGCATAGGTTCACTACTTTTGACGTCAACTTCCTGCAAATCGCGAAAATCGATATAACTGCCCTCGGCACCCGAAAAATGCAGCACATAGCTATTTTTCAGGGTCTGTTCCGCCAGCGCTGATGTCATATTTGCCACGGTCAAACGCTGCGCCACTGGCGTTTGCGGTGCATGCAATGCATTTTGAAACCCGCCTAGCCGGTTCAGATGAATATAATGTCCCCACACGATGACCTTGCGTCCAGCATACTGCTGATCAAGCAACCACTGTAAATTGGCGGCCATCGCCAAGTCATGCTCGTCAAAGCGCCGTTGCTGCCAGCTGACTAACGCCATTTGCCGCAGACTGGCATTGATCCGAAACCAAAAACCAGCTTCGAGTGCTGTCCCCGGCAGTTTTCCTGGTTGCAACATAGCTGCAATAGATTGATTTATATTCAAAAATTTCTGCTGAATCGCGGGTGTCGCAGCACTCAATTTACCATCGAGCAATTGCTGGATCTGCTGTAAATAGGCTTCTGACTGCGATTGGGGGACAAATATTTGCTGTGGTTGTTTTTGAAGTAGTTGCTTTTGAAGCAGTTGTTTTTGAAGGAATAGGCGAAATTCCGGCACCAGCTGCGACGTCGACAGCGTACCGCTGAATCGACCATCAAATCCAGCCAGCGCCAGTGGCCGGGTACTGGTTCTGCTATGACTAAGGTATTGAAAAAGTGGCTGCATCTGTGCACTGCGGGCATACATATAAAATAGGTTGCCAGGCGCCTGATCAGCAATTGGCTGAGGCGATTGCCTGATTTTATCCAGATCAAACAAACCACTTTCCAGCACCAGCACATCAAAGCCTTTGTGCTGATGCAGATAACGCACAATCCGGCTTTTATAGGCAAACACATTGCCTTCACCATGTGTCAGCTCATCCAGCAGCACCAGGGATTTATCACCAATGGCTTCGCCAAGCACGGCAAGATCGGCGAAATCATCCGGTGTATCGAACACCGGTGCAGCCGCAGTTAAACTACGTATTGGATAGGTGGTGATGTCTGCCATGCTCGGCGCAGCCGCCACCATCGACAACAAGATCAGGGCGAGCACGTGGCTGCAGTGCTTTGAATTCTGGGTATTCGCGGGATCCGCTGTATTTGAATGTTTGTTGATGTTCATTGGCTTGATTTTTGGCTACACAGGTAAAAGCCATCCTGCAGCATAAACGCAGCTTACTAGCAGTAATGTGGGATGAACGTCTGGCCGGAGTGACCAATGACTGCGGTATGCAACCCCGCTAGATTGCAGGTTCGATAAAAAAGGCAGCCTTGCGGCTGCCAAAGTCGTTCAGACACTTAAGTCCAACCCTCGACCACGTAAAAAATCAGCAATGTCTTACATTTATTAGAAAAGCACCAAGTCCCTCAACTTCAGCGCTTTTTTTACATCAATCCATCAATCCCTCTATCAATAGCCCTCAGAACTGATTCATGGTGTTGTCTTTACCGCCAGCTTTGAGTGCTGCTTCGCCGGCAAAGTACTCTTTGTGGTCATCGCCAATGTCAGAGCCTGACATATTCTGGTGTTTGACACAGGCGATGCCTTGACGAATTTCCTGCCGTTGTACCCCTTTGACATAACCCAACATGCCGGCAGCCCCGAAGTACTCTTTCGCCAGATTGTCGGTCGACAAAGCTGCTGTGTGATAAGTCGGCAACGTGATCAGGTGGTGGAAAATACCGGCCCGTTTGGCACCATCCGCCTGGAAGGTACGGATCCGCTCGTCCGCTTCCAAGGCTAAATCGGTGCTGTCGTAATCAACGCTCATCAGCTTGGCTCTGTCATAAGCCGCCACATCTTTGCCATCCGCTTGCCAGGCATCAAACACTTGCTGGCGGAAATTCAATGTCCAGTTAAACGACGGGCTGTTGTTGTAAACCAGCTTGGCGTTTGGCACCACGGCCCGGATCCGATCCACCATTTCAGCAATTTGGCCGACATGCGGTTTTTCGGTTTCGATCCACAATAAATCCGCGCCATGTTGCAGTGACGTAATGCAATCGAGCACCACCCGGTCAACGCCTGAGCCTTGTTTAAACTGGAACAAGCCACTTTGCAGACGTTTTGGTTTCAGTAACTTGCCATTAGCCTTCACCACCACATCACCGTTTTGAATATCGGCGGCTGATTCGATGTAGTCACCATCGAGGAAAGCATTGTATAAATCGCCCAAATCTCCCGGCTCGTTCGTTACCGCAATTTGTTTGGTCAGGCCGGCGCCGAGTGAATCGGTGCGGGCGACGATAATGCCGTTTTCGATGCCTAATTCTAAAAAGGCGTAACGCACGGCGTTAATCTTGGCCAGGAAATCGGCATGTGGCACTGTCACTTTGCCGTCCTGGTGACCACATTGTTTTTCATCCGACACCTGGTTTTCAATCTGAATAGCGCAGGCACCGGCTTCAATCATTTTTTTCGCCAGCAAATAGGTGGCTTCTGCGTTACCAAAACCGGCGTCGATATCGGCGATAATCGGCACTACATGGGTTTCGAAGTTGTCGATTTTGCTTTGTACCGCAGCCACTTTGGCTTGGTCGTCGGCAGCTCGTGCGGCATCTAACTCATTAAATAAGCCGCCTAATTCACGGGCATCGGCCTGACGTAAGAAGGTATACAACTCTTCAATCAAGGCTGGTACCGCAGTTTTTTCATGCATCGATTGATCAGGCTGCGGCCCAAACTCTGAGCGCAGCGCAGCAATCATCCAACCGGATAAATACAGGTAACGGCGTTTGGTGCTGCCAAAATGCTTTTTAATCGCGATCAGTTTTTGCTGACCGATAAAACCGTGCCAGCAACCGAGCGACTGGGTGTATTGGCTGCTATCGGCATCATAAGCGGTCATATCAGCACGCATAATGTCGGCAGTGTACTGGGCGATTTGCAGGCCAGTCTTGAAGCGGTTTTGTAACTGCATCCGGGCGGCATATTCTGCGCTGATGGCATTCCAGGCACTGCCCTGTGCTTGCAGGGTCTGCTCAAGTGTTTTGATATTCTGTTGATAAGCTGACATAGCGGCATCCTCTGGTTTTGCATCACGCTGCATTTAAGTTCTGACAGCTGACTGATGTTGTGTGTCGTGCTGTTGCTAAACACTATAGGGATCAATTTCTCAATTCATGAAGCTGATTTTTTTGATTCTCGCCATTCATTGTGTGAATATATAGGGGAGTAAAGCGGAGGTTGGCATGAACATCAGTAAAATCGATTTAAACCTGTTGGTGTACCTGGATGTGTTACTACGGGAAAAGAACGTCACCCGCGCCGCCAACCAGCTTAGTATCACGCAACCGGCGATGAGTAATGGCTTAAAACGGCTGCGCGATTTACTGAATGACCCTATTCTGGTACGCACCAGCGACGGTATGGTGCCGACTGAGCGCGCCAAAGAACTGGCACCGGTGGTCCGGGGAATTTTGCTGACGCTGGAAGAAACCTTACAACCAAATAAAGATTTTGAGCCCGAGCACAGCCATCGGGTGTTTCGGATCATGGCCAGCGATTACGCGGCGTCTACGTTGATCCCTGCATTGCTGAAACGCCTGCGGGCGCAGGCTCCAGGCACTTCACTTGATATTATGACGCCGTCCGATGTGACCTTTCACGATGTCGAAAATGGCCGCGTTGATATGGCGATTAACCGCTTTGATCAGCTACCACAATCCTTTCACCAGAAGACGATTTGGCGTGATAGTTTTGCCTGCCTGGTACACAAACAAAACCCCATTCTGGCGAATTTTAATCTCGACAGTTATTTAAAAGGTCAGCATATCTGGGTCAGTAAAACCGGTTTTGGTGTCGGTGTCGGGATGGATCCGGCGGACGTGCAAAAGCTGGGTTGGGTTGATGAAGCCTTAGCGAAATTTGGTAAACAACGTAATATCAGCGTGTTTACCCGCAACTATCATGTGGCGATGCACTTGGCGGTGGAAACCGATTTGATTGCGACTTTGCCCTCACGTGCAGCCGGTCTTTATAAAAACGACTGCACCATGCAGGTGTTAGATCCACCTTTCCCGATCCCTTCAATTGAGCTGAAAATGATCTGGAGCCCGTTATTGCATCAGGATGCTAGTCATATTTGGCTGCGCCGGCTTATTGTTGAAATAGCGGATGAATTAACGCACTAACGACATTTCTGCCGCGTGTTGACAGGCATTTCTGCGACGAAAAAGCGGGGCCGAAGCCCCGCTCTGTTTACCCTAATAACTCATAAGCTGGCAGGGTTAGGAAGTCCACCAACTCATCAGCCGTGGTGATACTTAAAAGCAAACCGGCGGCTTTGTCAAAACTTTGTTGTTGCCATAACTCATCACCAACTTCAGCTTTCACCACCTGCGATTCCTCTGTCAGCATCTGGCTAAACAAGGCTTTGTCGATTAATTTGCCGTTCGACAATGACTTACCGTGTTTGATCCATTGCCAGATTGAAGTTCTGGATATCTCAGCCGTGGCTGCATCTTCCATCAAACCATAAATCGGCACACAACCTTTACCGCTGATCCAGGCGGCAATATATTGCAGCGCCACCCGGATATTGGTACGCATGCCAGCTTCGGTACGCTCACCGTCGGACGGCTGTAATAAATCGGCGGCAGTAATTGGCGCATCATCATCTCGCGAAATATGCAGCTGGTTTGGTTTGTCACCGAGTTTAGCGTTGAACACTGCATTGGCGGTGGCGGCAAGCCCTGGATGCGCTACCCAAGTGCCGTCATGGCCGTTGTTGGCTTCCAGGCTTTTATCGGCGGTGACTTTGGCCAGAATCGCTTCATTTTGCTGCGGATCCTTGGCCGGAATAAAGGCCGCCATGCCACCCATCGCCAGCGCACCGCGCTTGTGACAGGTTTTAATTAATAACCTTGAATAGGCACTTAAAAATGGCTGATTCATGGTAACGACTTGACGGTCCGGCAGCACCCGATCCGAATGATTTTTTAACGTCTTGATATAACTAAAAATATAATCCCAGCGACCACAATTAAGTGCCACGATGTGATCTTTGAGGCTATACAGAATTTCGTCCATTTCAAATACAGCAGGCAAAGTTTCAATTAGCACTGTCGCACGAATGGTGCCGACTGGCTGGCTGAAATAACTTTGGGTAAAGCGGAAAACATCATCCCACCATTTGGCTTCATGATGGCTTTGCAGTTTTGGCAGGTAATAATACACACCGGAGCCGGTTGCCAGGCGATGTTGGTAATTATGGAAAAAGTACAAAGCAAAATCAGTGAGTGAACCTGGAATTTGTTCGCCGTCCACCGTTAAATGCCGCTCCCACAAGTGCAGCCCCCGCACCCGCGCAATCAACAGCGCCGGGTTATCGCGCAGCGCATATTGTTTACCTGACGCCGGATCTTCATAGCTAATCGTCCCTAAGTTGGCATCTCTGAGATTAATTTGACCTTCAATCACCCCGCTCCAGCTTGGCGCTTGTGAGTCTTCAAAATCCGCCATAAACACTTTTACATCAGCATTGAGCGCATTAATGATCATCTTGCGATCGACCGGGCCAGTAATTTCGACTCTGCGGTCCTGTAAATCGGTCGGGATGGCAGCGACTTGCCAGTCTGCGGCACGAATAGCGGCAGTTTCTGGCAGGAAATCAGGTAAAGCACCTGCGTCATATCGCGCCTGCACCAGTTGCCGGGTTGCCAGCAAGCTTTTCAGTTGCGGTCTGAAGGCTCTGACCAGCGCTACCAGAAAGGTGCAGGCTTCATCCGTCAGGATGTCATCATAAGCCGGTTGCATCGCTCCGTGGATGGTTAATTGCGCGCGTTCTATTGTCATGATCCGGTCCTTTTTTTGCTTTGCCTGATAACAGCAGGCGATTTCGATACTCAATAGCTATTCACTAGTTTTCGGGACTTATAAAACCCGCTGTCGATGACTATAAGCGCAAACCTGCTTTGCACCATTATCATCGCCATTAATATCAACAATGGCAGGCATCAATTTAAAAAATGATCCATTCGATTCATTCATCGGTGTTCTGGCACAACTTCTGCAAAGTCATTGCTGGAAACTGATGTCAAATGGCAATAGTTGCCTTGAGAGTCAAAATTTTGTCAGAGGTCGATATGGAATTTATTATTATTTTACTGGTACTGCTGGCAGCTGTTGCTGCTTTCATTGTGAGCCGCTTTATCCATCATGGAAATCCATTCCCTTTTACGAAACGTGGTCAATTGTTTACTCAAATTGAGCGGTCATTTTTATCACTGCTGGAAAAAGCGGTTGGCGATAAATACAAAATTATCAACCGGGTGAAACTGGCTGACATCCTGGAATTAAAAGACAACGCCGACGCCAAAACCCGTCGCACTGCTTTACTAAAATTAAATGCCAAGTATCTGGACTACGTGCTGGTTGATAGCACCGACATGAGCATTGTCGCGGTGGTTGATTTGGTCAACAACAGCAACAAAGCCGGTCATAAAGCCATTCCGGACTGGTTTGTCAGCGGTGCGTTAGAAGCGTCTGGTATTCCGTATATACGAATGAAAATTAAAGCCGGTTACAGCGTGGCCGATATACAACAAGGTCTCGCTGCAAAACTCGGTAAATTGCCTGCAGTACCGGAGCCGATGATCAAAGGCACGATGAAAAAAGGCCCAACCCGGCCAGTACGCCCTTTGACCCCGGTGTTATCACCGTCACAGTTAAAAACCAGTTCGACTGCCTTAGTGCAAATCTCGTAAAACTGGCAACACAGAATCTTAACGCTTTGGAAGAATGAGTCACTCCGAGCGAAAAGCCCCGGCCCCGTTTGCTGCAACAAACGGGGCTTTTTTATGGTGCGCCGGGCACGGCGCGTTGCGCGCAAGCGCAACCAGATTGACTGTGGTGGTCAAACTGGTGACTTGGAGGTGTAAGTCCTCTACACACCCGGCAAGGGGAAGTGTTAGCTGAACGGCAAGGGTGTTCACCGTGAGGTGAAATCTGCAGGAAGCTGAAAGCAAAATGCTGGCCTGACGAACAGGAAGCGATTTAGGCGTTGTAGTTGGGTGAGGTGGCCATTATCACTAAAGCCCAATACTTGCACGGAATGCTACAACGTAGAGTCGACAGGTATAAGCAGGAAGGTCGCGCGAATTACCCCGGGAGATCTGAGCATCTGCCACAGTGCTACCAACATCGGGAGGTGTTGGGATGGATGTTCAGAAGTCAGCCGAGGCCGTAGTAGTGCTTCTAACCGACAGCACGAAGGGCTGAACATAGTTAACCGTGATTAGGACTCTGAACCTCGATGCTGATTGATGATGCACAAACGCAGCAAGCTGCGGCCATGAACAGAGGAAGCGAACAGAATTCGCCGGTGCTGATTGATGGTGTTGAAATTAACACGGCGGCCAGTGGGCGAACGAAAGCGGAAATGTCGTTGACGATGGACGCAGTGATAAGTCGCGAGAATCTGATGCTGGCGTATCAGCGTGTGGTTGAAAATAAAGGTGCGGCTGGGGTGGATAACCTCAGTGTGCTGGAGTTAAAACCCTGGCTGAAACAGCACTGGCCGAGCGTCAAAAGTACACTGATAGCAGGCAGCTATCTGCCACGGGCAATCCGCAAAGTGGATATCCCAAAGCCAAATGGTGATGTGAGAACACTGGGCATTCCAACCGTGGTAGACCGGCTTATTCAGCAAGCGATAGCCCAGACATTAACACCTTCTGTGGAACCAACGTTCTCAAACTCCAGCTACGGCTTCAGACCAAACCGCAATGCATGGCAAGCGGTGCGACAAGCACAGCAGTTCATTCAGATCGGCAAACGTTGGGTTGTAGACATGGATTTAGAGAAATTCTTTGACCGGGTCGACCACGACATTCTGATGTCGAGACTGGCCAGAACTATCAAAGATGAGCGGTTACTGAAACTCATCCGCCGGTATCTGGAAGCAGAGATGGTGGATGGGAAAGAGGTGATAAAGCGCGATAAAGGCATGCCGCAAGGCGGACCATTGTCGCCGCTGCTGTCGAATATCCTGCTGGATGAACTGGATAAAGAGTTGGAGCGACGAGGGCACAGCTTCTGCCGCTACGCCGATGACTGCAACATTTATGTCAGCAGTCAAAAGGCGGGCGAACATTTACTGAAAGACCTCAGTGAGTTCCTAAGAACAACACTGAAACTGCAGGTGAATGCGCAGAAAAGTGCAGTGGCAAGGCCTTGGGAACGCAAGTTCCTTGGCTATAGCTTCACAAGGCACAAGGTCGCCCGACTGAAAATAGCACCGAGTAGCGTGGCGAGGCTGAAAGATAAAATCAGAAGCTTGACTACGGGAAATGGTTCAAAATCAGTCGCTAAGGCAATCAGTGAACTAACACCGGTACTGCGTGGTTGGATAAGCTACTTCCGACTGACTGAAGTCAAAAGCGTGCTCGAAGAGCTGGATGGTTGGATAAGGCGCAAACTGCGTTGCCTGTACTGGCGACAATGGAAGCGACCTTTTAGCCGAGCCAAACAGCTAACGAAAGCAGGACTTGAGGAAGTCAGGGCATGGGCGTCAGCCTGTAACCAGCGTGGTGCTTGGTGGAACTCCGGAGCCAGTCATATGAATCAAGCTTTAAAGAAGAGCTGGTTCGACAGGTTGGGACTGGTAGCACTGCTGGAATGTCATCGACAGTTCCAGTGTTAACATGAACCGCCGTATGCGGAACCGCACGTACGGTGGTGTGAGAGGACGGCGGGAGTGATCCCGCCTCCTACTCGATCCTTTTTTTTCCCCGATTTTGCTGAACGACCAGCAAAATCTATATTAAAGTTACTTAATATAAGGCCGATAAGCGTTGTGATGTATTAGCATGGGGAGGTTCTATGACTGAAGGCATCGGTGGCGCGGCAGTAAGCCAAGGCTACGAAATGTTGAGCCTGGCACTTGCCAAAACTCAGCAAAAACAAGAAGGTAAAATGACGATGCAGTTATTGGAGAGTGCGACTACCGCGTCTCCTGCGTCATCACCTGTCGGAAATCTCGGGCAGAATATTGACCTTCGGGTATGAAACTCAGGGCTTTACCAATATTGGTAAAGCCCTTTTCGTTGCCACTTAAGATATTTACTAGTCAGTTTTATCTGATGGTTCAGCGATTGGCCTCCTGCTCGGACACTCACCCCACATCACCCCCAACATCCGCTCACATCACAAAATTCATAACACATTCAGCCTGCGGCTTCAAAATAGAAACGAATTCTCAGTATTATTTGGAGTTTAAGATGACCACCCGCCACACTGCCTGGATTTTAGGCGCTAGCTTTAGTTTTGGTTTAGTTGCTGCCAGTTTCACCTTGGGGCAGCAACTGATGTCGATCAAATCACTGGAACGTACCGTCCAAGTCAAAGGCCTTTCAGAACGGGATATTGCCGCCGACACCGTCATTTGGCCGATTAAATTTAATGATGTAGGTAACGATTTGCCAACCCTGGTCAGCAGCATCGAACGTAAGAACGAACAGGTGATCGCCTTTTTGAAGCTGCATGGGTTTAGCCCTGAAGAAATCTCAGTGTCTGTACCCGCTATTGTCGACAGGCAAGCTGGCTATCATGACGGCAATCCAAATCAGCCGCGTTTTACTGCAAGTTCCATCGTCACGGTCTACAGCACCCATGTGGATATGGCGCACGGCGCGATGCAAAAACTGATTGAGCTGAGTAAAAATGGCATCGCCATCACCGGTCAGGATTACGATAGCCGCGCGGAATTTCTGTTTACCGGGCTTAATAGTATTAAACCGGCGATGATTGAAGAAGCGACCCGCAATGCCAGAGAAGTGGCGGAAAAGTTTGCTGCCGACTCGAACAGCCGGGTTGGTAAAATTAAACAAGCCAATCAAGGGCAATTCACCATTGGTGACCGCGACAGCAGCACGCCACACATCAAAAAGATCCGAGTAGTTGCGACTGTTGATTATTACCTGGCTGACTGACGTCTGACGTTAAAACCTGAGCCACGACTGCGGCAGCATCAATAAAAAAGCCCAAGTCTTTCGACTGGGCATTTTTATTCGGAGCCTTGATATCCCTCGCAGAGCTCGCATGGGAATGGATTGCTCGGGCAATAGAGCACCAAATTCCAAAATGCAAAAAGGCCCAGTCGTTAGACTGGGCCTTTTTGGCTTTATTGGGAGCCTGGCGGTGTACTACTCTCGCATGGCATCTGCAACACTACCATCGTCGCAGCTGCGTTTCACTTCTGAGTTCGGAATGGATTCAGGTGGTTCCACAGCGCTATTGCCACCAGGCAAAAACTGTTTAGCTTCTTTAACTTAAGCAAGCGTGACTTCTAACTTTAATATTAGGTCGTGATAGTAGTTATCGCACGTCTTACAACTTCTTCAAAACAACTTGGGCGTTGTATGGTTAAGCCTCTCGGGCAATTAGTATGAGTTAGCTTAACGTATCACTACGCTTCCACACCTCACCTATCAACGTTGTGGTCTCCAACAACCCTTATGTGTACTC
>NZ_SACS01000018.1 GCF_004005945.1 Rheinheimera riviphila | reverse complement strand
AAATTGCGAAGAAGTGGACAATGCCACTTAGGGACTGGAAACCGGCGATGAATCAGTTCATTATCATGTACGGTGACCGTGTATCGCTATGATAAACAGCCACTTACACAGAAAATTTTACATACTCGAATCTGGACACCCATAAACCGGTGTCCTTTTTTATCTCCAAACTGCGCAAAATCCCCAGCAGTCTGGTCAGTCATTTCCAGTAGAAGGGATCAGTCCTCACCAGCAGGCCTATCAATTCGGTGCAGCGCCTACACTATCCAGAAGCGACCGAATTCGATGGTCGTGGTCAGGGTACGGCGGTTCAATATGGCAACGGCGTTAATAACATTTTTATATATAAAGTAGGAACAGGCTGATTGGAGCGCAGCGTCGAGTCAAACAAACCATTAAGGCTTTCGTGTTTATCTTTTAACCACCGATCCAATCGAATACAGCACATCTTCACCCGGGCAGGCATGTACCGGAATATTCAACGCACATGGTTGGTTTGGTTTATCCAGGCAGAATTCAAAACGGGTTTGGGTTTTTACGGGTTGAGCAATTATATTTTTTGGTAATGCGGACCACTTCCAGCGGAGCACAACTTTTTTAACCACATCAGCAAAGTCGCGGTGGCTGGCCGTCACAATCCTGAGATCTTTGATTTCATTTTGTGGCGTAATGACATACTCCACTGTTGCACATCCATCGATGGAACTGCTTGCAGCCGATATCGGATATCTTGCCACAAATCGTTGTAATTGCTGCCATTTAGCCGATTGTAGTTCGTTTTGAGTGACGGTTAAGTTGGTATATTCATCCGGGGCTTTGGTCGATGCACAGCCGCTGACGACGAGGGTTGCGATGACCAGAATCAGCTGTTTTTTCAGCATAAAAACATTCCTTGTATTTACAGTCACGGATGGTTAAAGGTGTAAATCTTTACCAGACGTCTGCCTATTTTGCCGATGATAGCCTGCTGAAATTAACTTGATTCGGCTTGAATATCAACGTTAAAGAAACATTTGTTTTTCATTGAGGAACGTGTGGCGTGAGAAACCAGACATCGCCGGTCTGGAAGCAACTCAGCCACCCGGCTGTTGATGCATCAGCATAAACAGCCTGATCACGTTGCGGACATGGCTTTCAATCTGTAAACCTGCGTGTTTGGGCGGTTGTTGGAACATGCGCCTGAGCATATCCATGCCGACCAGCATCCCAAATAGCAACTCGCCGCTGGCGTCCGGATCGGGACAATATAACAAACCGGCTGCACCTGCGTTGCCCAGCCATTGCTGAAACTGGTCGCAGGTGGCTTGTGGTCCCAGTTCATACATCCGGTGGCGTAAATCATCTGGCATGCCTTGATGGCCGTGCAGGGTATTCATCAGGCAGATGTGATCGTCACTGCATAAAAATTCCAGCAACCGCACACTAAAACTGACCAGCGCTTCGACTAGCTGGTCCGGATTGCGGATATCCGGGTTTAAACTTTCGATAAAGAAGTCCGATTGGGCACGCAGCACCGCTTCAATCAGCTCGTTGCGGTTGCTGTAACGGGAATATAAAGTGGCTTTGGACACGCCAGCTTCAGCCGCAACGGCTTCCATCGTGACGGCGCCAACACCTTCCTGAATTAAAAGTTTGCGGGCAGCCAGCAAAATTGCTGTGTCTTTACTACGATCGATGGGTCTGCCGCTGGTGGCTGTCATAAAAATTCTCTTGTTTATTGAACAAAGTCGTTCAATAATTAGTTTCTAAACGCAATCGTCTGATAATGACAGGCTCATACCGAGGGATCTATGCGCTGCATCAAATTGCTGCTGGTTATCGCCATTTTGTTTCAAATTTACGGGTGTTCTGAGCCGACGGTCGTGGTCGATCATAGCAAAAATGGCCGTTGGGTGAAAACGCTTCCGTTGCAGCTGCAACAACAGCACCAGCTGGAATTTACCGGTGTGCTGCGGGCTCGCACCGAAGTGCCACTGGCTTTTCAGGTGTCTGGCCGGTTACAGCAACGACTGATTGAACCCGGTCAGTTGGTTCGTAAAGGGCAATTGCTGCTGCAATTGGATCCCAAAGATTTAACCGAAGCGGTGCGGGTGGCGCAGGCTGGAGTCGATGCTGCCAAAGCCAGTGTCAATACGATGCAGGCGGAATTAACCAGGACTAAGGCGCTGATTAAAAAAGGCTTTATTAGCGACCAAGCGCTGGAACAAGTGCAGTTAAAATTCAACGAAGCCAGCGCCAATCAGGACCGCAGCCAGGCGCAGCTGGAGCAGGCGCGCCATGCGCTGACGTACGCCAAAGTACATGCACCGGACGATGGCATTATCACCCAAATCAGCAGCGAACCGGGCCAGGTGGTGACTGCTGGTCAGCCGATGGCGTCGCTGGCTACAGTGCAACAAGCCGAAGTGGAAATTCAGTTACCCGAAAATCTGACGCCGCCGGGAAGTGGCACTGTACTGATCGACGGTCAGTCGGTGCAGCTGGAATTACGCAGTTTTGCCGGTAGCGCTGACCCACAAAGTTTGTCGCGCCAGGCGCGCTATCGGTTGTTGGATGCGCCAGCGACTATCGCGCTCGGCCGGGTGGTGCAGGTGCATTTTCAGGAAGATCAGTCGCAGATAGCGCAGGTGCCGGTCGGAGCGCTGGATGAACGTGGTGTCCAGCCACAAATCTGGCAAGTGACGGATGGCAAAGTGCAGGCATCGCCGGTAGAAATTCTGGTGTTGGAGGGTGAAATGGCCTCGATCCGCACTTCCCTTACCAACGGCAGTCATGTGGTGGTGTTGGGCGCCCATTTACTGCAGCCGGAGATGGCGGTACAGGAGCTGCCACAATGAAGTTTAATTTGTCAGCGCTGGCGGTGCGGGAACGCGCCATCACCTTGTTTTTTATCATTTTATCCTTTATTGGCGGTACCTATGCTTTTTTAAGCCTGGGCCGGGCGGAAGATCCGTCTTTTACCATTCGCGCCATGCTGGTGTCAGTGTACTGGCCAGGCGCCACTGTTGATGAAATGCAACAACAACTGGCCGACCGGCTGGAAAAACGCATTCAGGAAGTTGGCTACGTCCATAAGCTGGACAGCCATATCCGGCCTGGCGCTGCCACCTTAACTATTGAATTTAAAGACTATACCCCGGCGGAAATTGTGCCGGATTTGTTTTATCAGGTGCGCAAACGGATGTTGGAAGAAAGTGCTTCGTTGCCGGAAGGGGTGGTTGGTCCTATCGTCAACGACTCCTTTTCTGATGTGTATTTCAGTCTGGTGGCGTTAAGTGCACCCGGTTTGCCGTTTCGTGAGCTGAGCCGGGAAGCCGAAGTGCTGCGCGATAAACTCAGTTTGGTGCCAGGGGTGCAAAAAGCAGTGTTGATTGCCGACCGGCCGGAGCGGGTTTATATCGAATTTGATCAGCAAAAAATGAGCACCCTTGGTCTTTCGGCGGCTGAGCTGCAGCAGCAAATCAGTGGTTTTAGCCGGTTAATTCCGGCCGGTCAAATCGAAACCAATGGCCCATCGCTGGCGCTACGTATTGACGCGCGGGCCGACAGTCTGGCGGAACTGCAACAGTTACCCATTCGGGTGAAAGATGCTATTCAGCCGCTGGGCGATTTAGCCAAAGTCCGACGCGGTTACGAAGAACCAGCCCGAATGCTGGCGCGCACCGGCGGTATGGATTCGGTATTGGTGGGTGTGGTGATGCAGCGCGGCGAAAACGGTCTGCAACTGGGTCAGGCGCTGCAAGCTGAAATTGCTGCCACCAGTGCCCGTTTGCCGTTGGGGATGGAATTACATCAGCTGACCAATCAGGCGGAAGCTATTTCGGCGGCGGTCGATTTATTTCAGCTGAAATTTCTGGTCGCGGTGCTGGTGGTGATGGCGGTCAGTATTCTGGCGATTGGCTTTAAAGCAGGTTTGGTGGTGGGTATTGCCATTCCGCTGACCTTAGGTCTGACCTTTTTGGTGATGAAAGTGGCCGGCATTAACCTGGACCGGATCACCTTAGGTGCGCTGATTATTTCTCTTGGCCTGCTGGTTGACGATGCCATTATTGCCATTGAAATGATGATGGTGAAAATGGAACAGGGTATGGATCGGATCAAAGCGGCTAGTTTTGCCTGGTCGGCCACCGCTGCACCGATGGCTTTTGGCACGCTGGTCACTATTGCTGGTTTTGTGCCTATTGGTTTTGCACGTTCTGGAGTCGGCGAATACACCGGTAATATTTTCTGGGTGGTGGGTTCGGCGCTGATTTTATCCTGGCTGGTGGCTGTCACTTTTACCCCTTATCTTGGCGTGAAATTACTCAAAGATGTCAAAGCCCACCATGAAGATATGTACCAAAAACCGCTGTATCTGAAATTGCGATCTTTGATTGTCTGGTGTGTTGAGCAGAAAAAAACCGTGATCCTGGCCACAGTGCTGATGTTGTTGTTGTCGTTGCTGGCGATGAACAAGCTGGTGCAGAAACAGTTTTTTCCAAGCTCCGACCGGCCGGAAGTGTTGGTCAGCATTTACTTGCCGCATGGCACGGCGCTGAAAAACACCGACGCCACCAGCCGTAAACTGGAACAGTTGCTGGCCGGAAATGCCGATGTGCGGACCATGTCGGCCTTTATTGGCGCCGGCGCACCGCGGTTTTTTATCTCCGCCAACCCAGAGCAGCCAGATCCGGCTTTTGCTAAGTTGTTGATAGTTGCGCAAGACGCTGCAGCCCGTGATCGCATCATGCAGTTGCTGCAACAGCATATCGACCAGGGCATGTTCAGCGAAGCGCGGATCCGCGTCAGCCGCCTGTTGTTTGGTCCGCCGGTGCCATGGCCAGTCAGTTTCCGGGTGATGGGCGAAGAGCCAGCAAAACTGCGCGAAATTGCCACGAAGGTGCAGGCATTGATGGTCAAAGACGCCAATATCGTCGGCGCGCATCTGGAGTGGGATGAACGGGTACCGGTGCTGCGCTTGAAATTACAAGCCGATACCATGGCAGCTTATGGTCTGACGGCGACTGAAGTGGCGCAGCAGCTGCAATTACAACTAACCGGCGTCTCGGTGTCGCAGCTGCGGGAAGATATTCGCACTGTCGAAGTGGTGGCGAGGTTAGAGCGTCAGCAAGCCCAAAAAGCCGAAACGCTGGAAATTAAAACCGTCCGTGGCCAGGCGGTGTCGATTCGACAGCTGGGCGAGCTAAAAGTCGAGTACGAGCAACCGCTGCTGAAAAGGTACAACCGCACGCCGTATCTGGCGGTGGTGGCCGATGTTCAAGGTGCGCAGCCGAACGATGTGTCCAACCGGTTGTGGCAACAACTGCAGGAGCTGCAGGCCTCACTGCCGGTGGGTTATAAAATTGCGCAGGCCGGTTCGGTGGAGGAATCTGGCAAGGCGGACGCTTCCATTCAGAAACTGATGCCGCTGATGGTCGCCTTGATGCTGATTTTTATTATGCTGCAAATGCGTTCTTTCACCGGGATGTGGATGGTACTGGCGACGGCGCCGTTGGGCCTGATTGGTGCCACTTTGGGTTTATTGATCTTCCGCCAGCCATTTGGGTTTGTCGCGTTGTTGGGGATGATTGGCCTGGCCGGGATCCTGATGCGCAATACGCTGATCTTAACCCAGCAGGTCACTGACAATCTGGCAACCGGTCAGTCGGCACGTGATGCAGTGGTTGATGCAGCGGTACACCGCGCCAGACCGGTATTGTTAACGGCGCTGGCGGCGATGTTGGCCTTTGTGCCGCTAACGCTAGATACATTCTGGGGACCGCTGGCCTTTGTGTTAATTGGCGGCGTGGGTGTTGGCACCGTGCTGACGCTATTATTTGTGCCTGCACTTTATATGCAGATCTTCAGCCGCAAACTACGCCACGCCGTGTGAGTATTAGGTTTAAGCCGTTGCGATAACCGGCTGCTTCGCGGCAGTTGGTTGTTGCAGCGGCGTCATGCCGCATAACCAGCGCAGCAGTGCAATGCGACGGATCAATTCAAAACCTGCTATACATCCGGCAAAAGTCAGAACAATCAGCAACGGCGCTTCAATGCCTGCAGGGATCGCCAGCGGTTTTAACCAGCTGGCAAACACGATCGTCAAGCTCTGATGCAGCATGTAACAAGGCAAAATGGCGACTGTGCAATAACGACGGATTTTGCCGTCTTGATCAAAGCTGAACGCCGGGCGGTTCAGCCAAAACCCAGCATATCCAAGCACCGCCAATAACCAGCCCCAATGATTCAGCACTGAGTTTAACCGATAGCCAAGTTGTACCAGGATTGAGTGCTCAAACTGTGCTGATAAGGACGGAAACATGTCATGCCGATCGGCAATGGCAAAGCTATAACAGCAAAGTGCCAGCGTTAAAAACCAGCGGCGATGGTCAATCACCGCTTGCCACCAGCTTTTATGCTGCGCCAGCAAATAACCGGCAATAAACACCGCAACATATTTGGCATGGCTGTACCAATCATCCAGCAAGGCATGGGTTGTTTCGAACAGCGGTTGCAGGAAATAAACAATGGGTACAAATACCAAAACCAGTGCTAACAAGGCGTAGCGGCCTGGCACGGGTTGCAAGGCTTTTGCCAGCGCATTCAGCGGCTTGCGGCAGAGTAATACCAGCATGGTATAGCACCATAAATAAGGTAAAAACCACAGATGATTCCAGGTCAGCAAGCCAATTGGACTATGATGGTCCACCAGTAAATCTGTGTTCGGGTTTATATATTGCCACCAGAACGCCAGATAACCGGGTTCAATCAAATCCTGACTCAGCGCTTCAAAATACACCTGCGGCGTGACGATCACGAACATGCCAAACAGGAGTGGGATCAATAACCTGCTGCTGCGGTTTCGCAGTAAAGCCGCAGCGCCAACTTTTTGCTGCACCAGGCTCAGCGCCATCGCACTTAACAAAAACAATAACGACATCCGCCATGGGTTGGTCAGGATCATCCAGTCCTGCAACGCCACACTGGTGACGCTGCTTTTGATATGCCAGTCCCAATCGGCCACGTAGTACATACCGACGTGGTATAAGATCAATACGGCAAAGGCCAGAATGCGTAACCAGTCCAGATCGTAACGGCGGCCTATGTCAGGTACATCTCGACGGCTAATTTCAGTTTGTGTCATGCTGTGACTCCAGTGGGTTGAGGCTTGATGGAATGCAGCATGTCGGAGCGCAGGGGCCACGCCAAGCGCCCGGTGGCTAAGCAGCGGGTTTCAGGGTTAAGAGGTGGATGGTTGTGACCAACGGTGAACGGATCAGCTGGCTACAGCGGTTTGAGCGGCATAAGGTGTTGTATAGTTATTTGGCGTTGGCGCTTTATATCTTACTGAACAACACTATCAACGCCACATCTGTCTGGATGGAACACAACCGGCAACCCGGTAATCTGCTGCCGTTGTGGGAACCGTTTTTGTGGGAATACAGCAGCATGTTGGCGACTTTGTTATTGGCGCCGTTGCTTGCCTGGTGGTTTGATCGTCATCCGCTGCGGCTGACTCAGTTACGCGCTTTGCTGCTGGCACATTTTCTCGGCTCGTTAGTGTTTTCGCTGGCGCACACCGGTCTGATGGTCGGTTGCCGGGAACTGGTCTATGACCTGCTAGGCCGTGGTTACGATTTTGGTCCCTGGCCGCGGGAATTGTTTTACGAATACCGCAAAGACGCCTGGGGTTATCTGTTTCTCCTCGGGTTGTATCAGTTGCTGCAATTTGTTTATCACCGGCTGACTGGCGACGCCACGTTGATTAGCGGTGATGACGAGCCGGACGGTAAAGCCGAACAGAACACTGAAGATGAAGTTGTCGCAGCGGCAGTTCCGCTTCAACTCAACCCGCCACAGCACTTTTTAGTGAAAAAACTCGACCGCGAATTTCTGGTGGCGATCGGTGACATCGAGTGGCTGGAAGCTTGCGGTAACTACGTAAACCTGCACAGTAAAGGTCGCATTTACCCGCTACGCGCCACCCTCAGCCAAACCATGCTGCAGCTGGAAATTCAGGGTTTTAGTCGCATCCATCGCAGCTTCGCGGTGAATCACCGGCATATCGACAATATCAGCTACCAACCGAGCGGCGACGGCGAACTGGTGCTGAAAAACGGCCAACAACTGGCGTTGTCGAGACGGTTTAAGGAGCAGTTTCGGACCCGATTTCAGGCTGGGGGATGAGGGGGGAACTCTCTTGGATTTGCGCCTGAATTTGAGTATTGAACCACCGCAAAAGGCTGTTGTTGTCAGTGTTAATGTCAGTGGGTCGTATGAGGTTGGTTCAGACCCCAAGCAGAAACTTGGCTTGAATTATAAGCTTGTTTGTCTATAATACGCGGCAACAACACCCCTCCCGCTACCCGTAAGATCAGCGCCCTGTGAGGGGTTACTTTTTTTGAGAACAGGCAATTGAATGCAGTTCACAAAACCTCCGCTTACCCTGCAACAGCAAGTGCAACAGCTGATCTCTCGTGGACTTATCGTCGATGATGAAGAGTTAGCTGCTTCTTACCTATCACATATCAATTATTACCGGTTAGGTACGTATTGGTGGTCGTTCATTGACGACCACAAAACCCATAAATTTCGTGCAGAAACCACCTTTCAACAGGTGCTGGATCTCTATGTTTTTGATCGGGAGCTAAGACTGCTGGTGCTGGATGCTATAGAGCGAATTGAGATTGCAGTCAGGACACAATGGGCTTATCACGTTGCGCATTACAGTGGCGCTTTTGCCCATCTTGATCAGAGCTTATTTAACTCCAAAGATTTTGATTATGATGGGTTTATAGGGGCAGTTCATCAGGAATTGGTCAGAACCACCGAGCCAAATATTAAGCGGCAAATGGATAAGTACGATGAAGCAACTCCAGCTATTTGGATTTGCTGCGAGTTGCTTAGTTTTGGATGGTTGTCCAAATGTGTCGATGGCTTGGCCAGACGATCGTTAAAAATGAATATAGCCGATCATTTTCAACTCAATGAAACGGTACTTTGTTCAGTCTTGCACCATTTGACCATGGTCAGAAATATCTGTGCGCATCATGCCCGTTTATGGAACAGAGATTTCACTATTACTATGAAATTGCCGCGCAAAGGGCCGGCGCCTTTGTTGTTAAGCTTGAATTTAGACCGCCCTAAAGAGCTTTATAATACCTTGGCTATGTTGTGTCATTTTATGAATGTGATTGCCCCTGAGCACCACTTCACACAGCGCTTAATTCATCTTATGAAGATACATCCGAGCGCCCATCCAAAAGCAATGGGATTTCCTGAACAGTGGGACTTGTTGCCACTATGGCAGACCAGTTAGCGCTGGTTCAGACTTTAGTCCAAACCATGTTGGAACTGGAAATTCAGGGGTAAATCGACCATATCAGCCATCAACTGGTACGCAAGCAATACACCATTCGTCATTATTCCAATACTGCTTCGACTCCCACCACATCCACCCCCTGCAGTTGGCCAAGCCATTGATCAAACCAGGGTTTATGCGAAACACCGACCACCGACAGCACCCGGGCGCCGGGTTGTTCGCGAAATGTTTCTGCGATATTGGCGACCATCCGCAAGTTGCGGATATCCCAGCCACTGACCCAGATTTGCGGATAACCGGTCGTCGATGTGGCCCGTAGTGCGGCGCTGACGTTCACTTCGGCCAGCACCTGTAAATGGGCGGACTCGTTGATATATCGATACAGCGGCAGCAAATCGGCAGCTTTGGTCAGCGCCTGTACTTGCGTTTCGCGTTGATCAAAAGCACCGCGGCCCGCGCCCCAGGCTGCCATCACTTCCCGGCCAAAAGCGTCTTTATCGGTGTAAGCGATATTGTCGCCGGTGTGATTGTCGGTGGCGAACACCCGTTGCAGGCCAAGCCGTGCCGCCAGTCGCGCTGCGATCAGATAATTCTCATTGTTACGCTGGCTGATTTCGCCAAGCATTGTTACCAGAGTTTCAGTCAACCCATCCCCGGCACGTTGCTCGGCTGACGCCAACTGCAGCCACTGCACATAAGCTGAAGCGCGGTCATTGGCGGCCAAAAACAGCGCCGCCAACTGTCGACGTTGTGCTGGCGTCGGTTTCGTCGGAAGCGTTTTTAACATGGCATCGACAGCTGCCATCGCTGCCGGCACGTCCAGCCCGGTTGCGGTTTTCGCCAGCGTTGTCGCAGCACAATAGTCGCTGCCATATTTGACCGGATGCCGTAGCGCCAGATCGCACTCTTCACCCGATAAGGCCTCGATGGTGATGATCTCGGGCTTAAAACCTGCCAGCTGATCCAACAGTGGATCCAGCGCTTTGGCGTCAAAACCTGCGGGTAATTCACTTAAATGCACAGTCCCCAGCACCAACACTTGGGTGCGCGGCCCTGTCATGGCATTATCCAGTGTTGTCAGGTTTATGTTTGTTTGGGCTTGCGTGAATATGGGCAATGTCAAAACCATGCCTGCGACTAAAGTGTGAGTCATTATTGTTTTCATGCTGAATTCCTTGGTGTGTGCAAACACTGTCGGATGTTGGCAGTGAAATGGTTGTAATATACCCAAAATCATTGGAGATTCGGGTAGGCGAAGGCAACAACCCCGAATCTTCAAGGATGACGGGTATACACCACAACTTTATCACTGCCCGCTGAGCCGTTTGCCAAATGAAATAGCATAAGCACCTGAGCGCATTAGCAAAATTGGATCGGCCGAAGGCGTGATGCCGCTGGCGAGCACGTTCGGGTCGAAGTTGATGTTTTTGCACAGGTCGCCGCCGCTTTGGGTGATCCGAAACTCGCCACCGGCCACAACTTTGCTGCTGACAGGCCAGGCTTGTGATGGGTCGAGCAGCGGATAACCGGCTTCAGCCAATACCAGTTCCAGTTTAAATTTCAGGGCGCCTTGCGCCAGTCGTTCGGCCAAACGTTGTACCAGGAAATCTTTTGGCGGCGCGGCAATTTCGCTGGCGGTTAAGCCTTTGCTGCCATCAACCGGCGTCAACTGCCAGCGCACGGCCTGTTGCTGACCGCTGGCATTTTTCAGATAAAAACTATGCAAACCAAAATAGGGCGTGCTGCCATAGCTGGCGGGTGGTGCGGTTTTTGCCAGAAAATCAGCCTGCGGTTGGGTATCCGGATGCGCTTTACGATAGGCAGCGATTTTTGCCGGATCTGGTTTGCCGGTCGTGGCATCGGGGATCGTTGCCTGCAACAGGCCTAAAAAACTATCCGGATCTTTGGCGCCAAATACCGGTGTGGAGAGCAGTGAAAAATGCTGTAATTCGCCATTGCCGAGCTTAATTTGCGCGGCAAAACCGCGTGGGCTACGGCTGTTTTCCGCTGCATTGGGGTTACCACCGGCCATTGAAAACCGGCCGGTCAATGGAAACACGTCGCCGCTGAATAACGGCGAGTCGCTGTAAGTTGCCAGCGTTTTATCGCCCTGAAACTCACCGCTAACACAAACCCCTTTGGCGTGGCCTTTGCGTTCGCCTTTATGTTCACCAAAAATTTTGGCGAAGGTGCTGATAAATTGATCTGGTGTGGCAATGGTGGCGGCGTTGGCGTTGGTGGAACTTAAGCTCAGCAGCGACATTGCTGTCAAACTAGTTGTGAGGAACATGGCTTTCATCGTAAGCTCCGGTGGTGGCGTTATTGGGACAAATCAAGGGAATAGACAACAGGGACAGACAAACTGTAGCAGTCCCTGACGTCAGTGGTTGCCATGAAGTACCGGCGATCAGGCCCACGACTTTCGTGGCTTGCGATGCAATGCAAGAAAAACCAGCTCAGTTTCAATATCAGTAGTAGTGACAAGTACAGTTTCAGCCAGCAACATTTTGACAACCACCGCACTTGCTATCTGCGAATTTCCACATAAAATTGCCACATTTCAAGCTGCTTATGGGTTGTACAGCGATGCAAAATTTTCAAATGATCCCGTTATTTCCAACCCAAATTCTGCAAAGCCTGTTGCAGGATGCGGCAACGCTGAACCCAGATTTAGTGGCAGAAGTGCTGCAACTGCGCGCATCACGTCCTGGCGTCAATAAAACCAATGTAGGTGGCTGGCATTCGCCGCCGGATTTACAGTTTGTGCAGCTGCCGGCGATGCAGCGATTTGTCAGTGAAATCAACGAACGGTTATCAGGCTGGGCGGAGCAGTATTTTCAGCTGCCAACGCCTTTAGACCCAACACTGTGGCAAATTGAACTCTGGGCCAACTGCAACGAACGTGGCCATTTTAATAAAGCGCACGATCATTTTCGCTCCGGCATTATCGCCTCTGGTTTTTATTATGTGCGCTGTGGTGGCGACGATGTCGGTGGTGAAACGGTGTTTATCAATCAGCAAAGTTGTCCGCTGAATATCAGTCTGAATGTGCCGCTGCGCACGTCAGAATATCAGGTGACGCCGGTTGACGGCACCCTGTATATTTTCCCCAGCTGGCTTGGCCATCGGGTATTGCCGTATCGTGGCGACATGACTCGGATTAGTCTGGCCTTTAATGCGCATCATCCGGCCCTGAATGTGTTTAAACAGGGGGATAAACCGCGGTTTAAAACCCTGAAAAAACTGTTGGGTCGGGCTGATTTTATCAAAGGCCGCAACTGAAACCTCAGTGATCCAGGCAAGCATCATAGCGGCCATTGTTGTCGCGAACATCAGCAAGTGGAGTCGCAGTGGAATTACTGAAAATTGAGTGTTTGGGCAAACAGTTACGGCTGGAAGGTTCGATGGCTGGTTGGCAGCAACTGTTTTGGGATGGCCAATTGGTGTCGCAACAAGTGGCCAGTGCCGATTTAGGCGCGGTGCGGGTGCATCAGTTTGAACTTCAGTTTGAACGACAGGGTGCGGTGGCCGCAGAAGATCATCCACAATCTCAACCAGAGCAGATCCAGGTTCTGCTTGAAACCGAATTAAACTGGCAGCCATTTTTATTGCGTTACCGGTTGTTGATCAACGATGAACCGCAGCTCGATGGCGAACGTCATAGCAAAGATATCGAACAACAAATCCCGGAAATCGCGCCGGTCAATACCAGCAAAATGAGTCTGGTGGGTCTGGCGTCATTGGGTTTTAAACTGCTGAAAAGCGCCAAAGTGATTAAAGTGGTGCTGGCCGGTGCCAGTATGGCCGCTTATTCCTGGTTGTTTTCGGTACAGTTTGCGCTGGCGCTGTTGGCCTGTCTGGTGTTCCACGAATATGGCCATATCCGGGCGATGAAATATTTCGGCATGAAAACCAAAGGGATTTATCTGATCCCGTTTCTCGGCGGCCTGGCGCTGTCGGACGAAAAAATTAATACCCGTTGGCAGGATGTGGTGATTTCCATTATGGGGCCGACTTTTGGTTTGCTATTGTCGCTGGCCTGCTTAATCGCCTATTGGGTCACCGGCAATATTTTCCTCGCAGGTTTGGCCACCTTTAATGCGTTGCTGAATCTGTTTAACTTATTACCGATATTACCGCTCGATGGTGGCCATATTCTTAAAAGCATCAGCTTTTCAATGAATAGTGTCGCAGGCTTGGTGGCTTGTGTGATTGGTGCCGCGGTTGGGGTTTATGTCAGCTACAGCTTTGGCCTGGCGTTATTAGGTTTTTTATTGCTGATTGGCAGCCTGGAAATTGTGTTTGAATGGCGGGGTCGGCATCAAAGCCATTTGCTACCGCTGGATCGCTATGGCCAGGCGTTTTCCACCGTCTGGTATTTACTGACAGTTGGCAGTTTAGTGGCGATTATCTGGTATTTCGCCAGTTCTGGTGATGATATGTTGGCACTGCCACTCAAAATCCTGCAAAGCTGATCTGTACTAACGCCACTCGTTACAAGCAAAACGGACGTCCAAAACCTTCGTTTTGCGTCCTACCACTTACATCGCTAAAACACCGTTTATCCTAAAACCAGCCCTCGACAATTGCCGTTGCCGCAAAATCCACTGCATCAAACACATGCAGCCCATTTTGTCAGTCGAGGATATACCTATGAAAATTACCCCAAGAACTTTAGCAACAACGCTGTTCGCTACCCTGTCTGCCAGCATTTGCCTCGGGCTTTGCAACCAGGCGGCCGCTTTTACCGATAGCGAACTACAACAAAAAATGCAGCAGCTGGTGGCGCAAAAAGCCAAAGCCGATCAACCCGGCTTTACCGTGATTGTGCGCAAAGGCCCGCAAGTAATGTTACGCGGCGGTTATGGTTTGGCCGATCTGGAAACAGCCACGCCAATGCGCCCGGATAGCAATTTACGCCTCGCGTCACAAACCAAACAATTCACTGCGATGGCGGTGCTGCAATTGGTGCAGGCCGGTAAAATTAAGCTGGAGCATAAAGTGGGTGAAGTATTAACCGACTATCCGGCGGTCGGACGGGATATCACCATCAAACAATTGCTGACGCACAGCAGCGGCATTCCTAACTTAAGCCGGATGCCGGAATTTCGTGACAATAAAGCCAAAGATGCCACTTTACCGGAGCTGTTGGCGTTATTTTCCAGCCAGCCATTGCAGTTTGCTCCTGGCAGTCGCTTTGGATATTCCAATTCAAACTACGTGCTGCTGACTGCCATTATCGAAGCGGCCAGCAAACAAACCTACGCTGACTACCTGCAACAGCATGTGTTTCAGCCCCTTGGCATGAAAAACACTGGTTATGATGTGGCCAGCGACATTGTGCCAAACCGCGCCAAAGGCTATGAGCAAACGGCCACTGGTTTTCGCAATGCTGATGTGATCAGCATGACCCGGCCACAAGGTGCTGGTGGCCTGCGCAGCACAGTCGATGATTTAAATCTGTGGGATCAAGCGCTCTACACCACCAAGCTGTTGCCACAAGAGCTGTTGCAACAGTCTTTTGTAAAGCATCCGGGTGCAGACGGCAAGCCGCTGCCTTATGGTTATGGCTGGATGTCCGCCGATTTGGCGGAGCTAGAAACACATGAACACAGCGGTGGGATTGATGGTTTTTCTTCCTATATTATCCGTGTTCCATCTCAGCAAGTGTACGTCGCGGTATTGGCGAATAGTTCGTACTTTGACAGTTACACCATGGCGGTGAAACTGGCGGCTATCGCGGTGGGTAAGCCGATGGAACCAACACCTGTCACCTTACCGGAAGCGACTTTGTGGGCCATTACCGGTAACTACAGTTTTGACGACGGTACTGAGCGACTAATTACGCTGGAACAGGGTGTGCTGATTTGCCAGACCAAAGAAGGCGCGCGGCAACAACTGACGCCATCTGCTGATGGCAAGTTATACCTGGAAGACGACACCAGCTACCTGACGCTGGGTAAAATCAGCAAAGGCAAAGCAGCGCTGGAACTGGTGGTGCGCGGTTTTGGTACCTTCCCGGCGAAACGTTTGCAATAACTATTGGTCGTGAGTTACAACCCCTGCAATTTCAAGGATGAAGGGCCGGGGTTACAGCGCTAACTGCTGCCGTAACACCGCACTTTGCCGCCGCGATACTTCCACTTCAGTCCCACAGCTCAGCATTAACACCAAACCACCACTGATTGAAGGTTCCACTGAGCTAATCGCCGTCAGATTCACCAACTGATGACGATTCACCCGAAAAAATAACCCTGGCTGCAAGCGTTGTTCGATACTGTTTAACGAGCGATACACCATCGGCGCCTGCGGTCCGGCGTGCACTTTACTGTAATTGCCAATGGCTTCAAACCAGCGCACATCGGCCACTTTTAATAAAAAACAGCGTTCGCCGTCTTTGACGAAAAAGTTGCTGTTGCTATCGAGTGGCCGTTCATTGCTGTCAGACGCTGGTTCCTCTGCCGCCGACGTTTCTGATTGTAACACCGGCGGCAATTTCGCCAGCGCCGTCGCTAGCCGCTCTGCTGTCACTGGTTTCAGCAAATAATCCACCGTCGGGTAATTAAACGCGGTCAGCGCATGTTCGGCATACGCTGTCGTAAAAATAATCTTCGGAACTGTTTCCAGCTGCGCCAGCAAATCAAAAGCAGTGGCGCCGCAGAGATCGATATCCAGCAATAACAGCTCAGGATGATGCTGTTTGACGAGCGTCAATGCCATCTCGACATCGCTCGCTTCAGCGACCAATTCCAACTGCGGATGGGCTTTGAGCTGTTCTTTGAGTTCCAGCCGCGCCAGCCTTGAGTCTTCCACAATCATCACTTTCATTGCTGGTTCTCCGTGCTTGAATGCTGATTTGCTGCAAGTTGGGTGGACTCTCGCGGAGCAGCCAGAATTTGCACCGTCGCCACCACTTCTTCTGCCTGTTGCTGTAGCTGCAAAGTCGCGTTATCACCAAAAATCAGTGCCAAGCGTTGACGCAGGTTATTCAGGCCACTGCCGATGTTGTTTTGAGAGTTGTTTTCTGCTGTTGCCGGGGTGGCATGCAACTGACCACTATTACGCATGCTGATTTGCCAGCCAATAGCATCCAACGCGCTGATCTGGATGCTGATCCGGCCGCCTTGCGGTTGCAGGCTAATGCCATGTTTCACCGCATTTTCAAATAATAACTGGAGCGTCAGCTTGGGCACTAAGCGCGATAAACAGCTTGGGTCAATTTGATATTCCAGCTGCAGCCGCTGCTCAAACTGAATGTGTAGTAGCGCGGCATAATCTTTCAGCACCGCCAATTCACTGCGAAGCGGCACCAACACTTGTTGGTCGGCATCAATCTGGTAACGCAGCATATCGGCAAAATGGGCCAGCATGGTGCGCGCCGCTTGTGGATCTTCAAGGATTAACGCCCGGATGTTATTAATACAGTTAAACATAAAATGCGGGCTCAACTGCGCCAATAAAATCTGCAGCTGACTTTGTTGTAGTCGCAGTTCAGATCCCAGCTTGGCTTGTTCAGCGGCGCGGATATCCAGTTGGCGGCTTAACGTCAGGTACAAACTGCTCCAGAAAATATACAGCGGCAGTAAAAATGGCGTTTTTGCGCCAAGCGGTTGCGCATCAAACACACCGTTTAGTGATGGGTGTAATTGTGATAGCGGCCATAACAGCAGGTAGTGACTAACATCCACGGTGATTGCCAGCAGCAGCGGCGCACCGAATAACCAGCCGAGCGTGGCGGCGGTGCTGCGCGGATGGCGGCGCAAGTGTCGAAACAGTAGCCGTAGCAGCAAAGAGCCGCCTATTGCCAGGACTAGCAACAACCACGCCGGCGTCAAGCTGCTGAGGGTTAAGGGTTGGTCGGCGCCAACCAACAGCAGTTGCAATAACGCAAACAGGCTCCAGCCGAGGCTTTGGTATAACCAAAAGCTGCTGGAGGAGCGTGCAGGATCAGCCGGGAGCATAGCATGCTGCATGCTACCTGGTTGGTTCATCAGCAATTTGCCACAGTGGTGATCATTTGGCGACAGCCGCAAAGGTCGTAGCTTCGGCCAACGTTAATTCACGATAGCTACCTTCGGCTAAATCGGCGCCTAGTTTAAAGCTACCAATTTGTTCGCGGTGCAGTTTTTCTACCTTATTGCCAATAGCGGCAAACATCCGTTTCACCTGATGGTAACGGCCTTCGTGGATGGTCAGCAGGCATTCCTGTGGATTCACAATCTCCAGCTGTGCCGGTTTGGTTGGATGTTTTTCACCGTTGAGCATCACACCTTCGGCAAACAAGGTTATCGCCGATGCGTCGACCGGATCGGCGAGCCAGGCACGATAGGTTTTGGCACACTCGTGTTTGGGCGAGCTGATTTGATGTGACCACTGGCCATCGTCGGTGATCAGCAGCAAGCCGGTGGTGTCTAAATCCAGCCGGCCAACAGTGTGCAGCCGTGACTGCATCGGTTCGTCCATCAGCGTAAACACGGTATTGTGATCCGGATCGTCAGTAGAGCAGACGTAACCGGCAGGTTTGTGCATCACAAAATAACGTAAGCCGATGATTTTTAATAACTCGCCGTCCAGTTCAATTTGCTGAACTGCAGTGACCTGCGTTGAAGGTTGTTTACATAATTGCTGATCAACCGTCACTAAGCCCTGGCGGATCACCTTACCGGCCTGACTACGGGTCAGCTCGGTACAATCACAGATAAATTTGTCTAAACGCATGAAAATGCCTTTGCTGAAGAAAAAATTGGCGATGAACCGCAAATAATGGCTGAAAACGATGTCAGTTCAGTAAGTTTGGGTTAGTGTAACTTCGCGGCGATGGTGCTACAACCCTTGTTCAATCTGAGTTGCGGCTACTCCGGCTTCAGGCCGTAGAGTTCCAGGCGGGAGGTCCAGAACTGTTGTTTGGGTAATGTTGCAATGGCGGTATCGAAGTCTGCCAGCACGCTCTGATAATGTTGGGTCAACAACAGTTGTCTTTGGTAGTTTGGGTAAGGCTGGCCGGTAATTTTCATTTTGCCTAAATGTTGCTGCTGTCTGGCATAGTATAAAAAACTGGAACGGGTGATCACAATTTGATCAACATTACGCTCCAGTAATCGGGCCAGATTTTCTTTATCGGTATCGGCATCCAGCCGGGTGACCCGATGCTGACTCACCAGTTCATTCACCCCTGGATAACTGTATCCACGCAAAGCACCTAGGGTACTGCCCGCCAAATCCGTCAGTTGCTCAACTTTACCGTGAAAGTCACTGAGCGTGACAAATACATCCCGATCGACAAACACCGTATTGGACCACAGATAAGGTTTGGCTTTATTGGTAAACCAGGCTGGGTTGGCCCACAGCACGATGGTCGGCAGTCCGGCGCTTAACCTTTCATTCAGCAGATGGCGGGGTAGTTGTTTGAATTCAAGATGATACCTGCTGCCTAGCTGCTGTTGTAGCGCCCGCACCAGGTCGTAATTCAGACCCGTTTCGGTATCGGGGTTAATCACAAAGGGCGGTGAGCTGTGATAGGCATACAAGGTCAGACTGGTACTGGCGAGTACCTGACAGCAGCACCAACATAAAATTCCGGCCAGAATTCGGCTGATCATTTAATGCTCCCTCAGCAACGTTGCTTGGTTAACCTTAGTTGGCTTCGCTGAAAAAAGGTAGCTTTCAGCGAAGTTCGCGATTATGGCGCATTTACTGCGTTTTAACTTCTCCGGCCAGTTAGTCAACTATTTTGGTTGCATTAAATGGCCACTTTCCACTACATTGCTGAGCAAATAACTATTACAACAGCATCATCACTTCAGGACCACACATGACCAATACCATTAACGCCCGCGGTAGCTGGGGCTCTCGCATCGGCTTCATTCTGGCAGCCGCCGGATCGGCAGTTGGCCTTGGCGCCATCTGGAAATTCCCTTACGTCGCCGGTGCCAATGGTGGCGGTGTTTTTCTGCTGGTTTATCTGGCTTGTGTGTTTTCTGTAGGCATCGTGATGATGCTGGCGGAAATGATGATTGGCCGTGGTGCGAAAAAATCAGCCACTTCCGCTTATCGCGAGCTTGGTAAAAGCCAGTGGCACTGGGCAGGCTGGATCTCGGTGCTCTGTGTTTATTTAATCCTTGGTTTTTATTGTGTGGTCGGCGGCTGGACCATTGCCTACATTGTCGAAGCGGTCAAAGGCGATATTCTGACCACCGACGCTAAAGTACTGAGTGATACCTTTACTAATTTTATTGCCGATCCAACGGCTTCATTAATTTATACCGCCGGTTTTATGTTTATTACCGCTGCTATCGTTATCGCCGGGGTACAGGCTGGTATCGAACGGATCTGTAAAGTGTTGATGCCGGTGTTATTTGCGCTGATGCTGTTCCTGGTATACCGCAGCCTGATCTTACCGGGTGCGATGGAAGGTGTGATGTACTTCATTACCCCAGACTGGAGCAAATTATCGATTAAAATGGTGCTGGATGCGTTGGGTTTAGCGGTGTTCTCATTGTCTGTTGGTGCCGGTCTGATGATTGCTTATGGCTCGTACTTAAGCCCGGAAACTAAAGTGGTGAATGCCGGTTTATGGATTGCCGGTTTAGCGACGATGGCCAGCGTGTTAGCCGGTTTAATGATTCTGCCTGCTGTATTTGCCTTTAACGTAGACCCGGCATCTGGTCCAGGATTGACGTTTATCACCATGCCGGCGCTCTTTGCGCAAATGGCCGGTGGTCAAATTCTGGCGTTGGTGTTTTTTGCCTTGTTGTTATTTGCTGCAGTGACGTCATCCATTTCGATTCTGGAACCAGCAGTCGCCTTTTTGATCGATGAATATGGCTTTGCCCGTAAATCTGCCACCATTCTTGTCAGCGTCAGCAACTACATCCTGTTATGTATTCCAGCCGCGTTGTCCTTTGGTTTTATGGCCGAAGATATGAAAGTTTTTGGCAAAACCCCCTTTGATTTAATGGATTTTGTCGCGTCAAACTTACTGATGCCACTGGGCGGTATGCTGGCAGCGGTGTTTGTCGGCTGGCGGATTTGGCCACAAATTCAGGTGATTCTGGCGGAAGAAATGCACAAACATGTGCTGAGCTGGTATCGCTTGATGGCTGCTGTGGTCGCGCCACTATTGATTGCGGTGGTGGCTTATATGACGATTAAAGGTTAGTCCGGTTATTTAACTCGGCCCGATATGAAAAAAGCAGCTGCGGCTGCTTTTTTTATTGCTCGTCTTCTGCGGTTGCTGCCGGATTTTTGTGTCCTATCAGCGATGGCGGTCTGGCGCTGGCGGAGCGCCGCAGCCGATGGATCCTGGCGGCACGGCGTTTCCCTTGGGGCGTAAATGCGCTTGGCAACACTTCGATGCCGAGCTTGCGGCCAAGCTTTACGATAATGGGAATGGTGATCGGCGCAAAAGGTAATACCGCAAAAATGCCAAGGCCAGTAGCCCGCAGCACATCGGCTAATTGGGCGTTGGCACGCGCCAATTCGGTCTTGCTAACGTCGCCGGTGACATAATGCTGGTAAATCCGCAGCATCTGCCGGGTTTCGTCTTTTTCCTGCGCTAACGCAATTTTCAGCCGAACCATGCTAAAGCGGATCCGGATCATACTTTTTCGACGCTGCAGCCGCAGCACCCGAAGTGGCGCTTTATGCAGATGACGTAGCAGCTTCATTCCAAACCCCGTGGCATATTCAGCCCGCACTGCCCGTTGCAGTGCACCCATAACGCTATTATCTGCCGCCAGCGGTTGAAACAACAGCAGTATTTATCGTGGCTAAGGTGAGATAAATTGATTTGTTGTGATCGACCTTCGGCAGTATCGTCAATTTGCTTTGACGATAAAATTTCCATTCAACAAATTCTCGCGCTGATACGCCGGGCCATCGATACCCAAGTATTGCACGGATGCACCTGCCGCCACCGCAATCGCATGACCAGCGCCGGTATCCCATAACATGGTGGGGCCAAAGCGTGGGTAGATATGTGCAGTGCCATCGGCCACCATGCAGAATTTTAACGAGCTGCCGACTGCGACTAATTCATGTTGTGGGAACTGTGCTAAATAGCTCTCCACTTCCGGTTGATAATGGCTTTTGCTGCCGACCAAGCGTACGGTTTCGCCTGGGACTGGCTCTACAGCGTGGATTTGGCGCTCACCTTTGGCATCGGCGACAAAAGCGCCTAGCCCCAATACGGCGCTGTAGGTTTTGGCTAGCACTGGCGCATGAATGACGCCAAGCACCGGCTCACCCGCCACAATCAGCGCAATATTGACGGTAAATTCGCCATTGCGTTTGATAAATTCTTTGGTGCCATCTAACGGGTCGACCAGCCAGTAACAATGCCAATGCTGACGCACAGTCCAGGGAATATCCGCAGCTTCTTCTGACAGCACCGGAATGTCCGGCGTTAACGAGGTTAGCTCACGCATAATCAGCTGATGCGCTGCTAAATCAGCGGCGGTGAGTGGGCTGTCGTCGGCTTTTTGCTGCACGGCTACAGCTTCTGGCTGGTTATAAATCGTTAAAATGGCGTCGCCGGCGGCCACGGCAATCCGGCGGATCTGCGGTAGCCAGTCGGCCAATTGTTGAGTTGTTGGGGTTATCAAGGTTGGATCCTGAGTTTGGGATGATTAGCGGATAATGCCACGCTCACGCAGTAACTGCAGCAGCTGTTGCACACTTTCATCCAGCGATAACAACCCGGTATCCAGCACAATATCAGCGTGCTCTGGCGCTTCGTACGGATCAGAAATGCCGGTGAAGTTTTTTATCTCACCGAGGCGGGCTTTTTGATAAAGACCTTTCACGTCACGTTTTTCGCACTCTTCCAGCGAAGTTGCGACATAAACTTCAATAAATTTTCCCTCTGGCACCGCCCGGCGAATGGCATCACGTTGGCTTTTGAGCGGCGAAATAAAAGCGCTTAGCACTATTAAGCCGGCATCAACCATCAAACCAGCAACCGCGCCAACCCGACGCAAGTTTTCGGTGCGATCCGCTTCGGAAAAACCTAAATCGGCACATAAACCATGGCGCACATTATCGCCATCCAGCAAATAAGTATGGGCACCCTGCGCCAGCAACGCCTGTTCCAGCGCCCCGGCGACCGTGGATTTCCCCGCACCACTTAAACCGGTAAACCACAGCACCACCGCCTGTTGCTGCTTTTGTGTTTCGCGTTCACCGCGGCTGACCTGATGTTGTTGCCAGACAATATTGCTCATTAGGTTTCCAAATAGTTTTTGGGGTCAGAGTAGGGGTCAGAGTACTACTCTGACCCCAAAAGTCCGTTTTGGCCCTCAAGTTAACATTATTTCAGTTTTGAAATATCCAGCGCTTGCCAGTGCGGGAAATGTTTACGCACAAAGGCGTTCAGTTCCAGTTCGTAGTCGCTGAATTGGTTTTGGGTTTGCACTGTTGCCAGCGCGCTGTCGACCAAACCGGCACCAACCGTGATATTACTTAAGCGGTCGATAAAGATAAAACCACCGGTGTCGCGATTTTGGCTGTACGGATCAAACACAATAGCTTCGGTTAGCTCCAGCTCGACCAGCGCGATGCCGTTTAAGCCCAGGGTTTGGGCCTGAAACTCGGCCAGCGTATTCACGTCAATCGCATGGGCAATGGCGGTGACTTTACCGGCCACTTTTTTGGTGGCTAGTTTAATGTTGTAGCTTTTACCCAGTACCAGCGGTTCTTCGTGCATCCAGACCACTTTGGCCAGAATGCGGTTCGACAAGCTGGCGTGATGTTGTTTTGGCACTATCACATCACCGCGGCTGATATCAATTTCGTCGGTCAGCGTCAATGTCACTGCTTGACCGGCAAAGGCTGAAGTCAGCTCGCCATCAAAAGTGACAATCGATTTAATCACCGAATGTTTACCGGATGGCAAAGCGGTAATCGCATCACCGACTTTAAATTCACCGGCGGCAATAGTGCCGGCAAAACCGCGAAAATCTAAATTCGGTCGATTGACATACTGCACCGGTAAGCGCGCTTCGCCGGTTAAGTTAAAACCAGTGACCGGTGCGTTTTCCAGTTTTTCCAGTAAAGTCGGGCCAACATACCAAGGACTTTGGGTTGAACGATTAACCACGTTGTCGCCGTTGAGCGCCGATAGCGGCACAAAATCAATGCTCGGGCCGTTTTTCTGTTGCGATCCCAGCTGCGCCGCAAAGGCCAGATAATCCTGTTTGATTTGCTCGTAACGATCTTCGGCAAAACCAACCAAATCCATTTTGTTAATGGCAACGACAAAATGCTTAATGCCAAGCAAAGCACAGATAAAACTATGGCGGCGGGTCTGGGTTTGCACGCCATAACGGGCATCAACCAGAATGATCGCCAGGTCGCAGTTCGAAGCGCCGGTCGCCATATTGCGGGTGTACTGCTCATGCCCTGGCGTGTCGGCGATAATAAATTTGCGCTTAGACGTCGAGAAATAACGGTACGCCACATCAATGGTGATGCCTTGTTCGCGCTCAGCCTGCAATCCGTCTACTAATAAAGCCAAATCGATGGTTTCGCCCGTAGTACCGTGGGTTTTGCTGTCTTTGTGCAAAGCCGCCAGTTGATCTTCATAAATCTGTGCGCTGTCGTGGAGCAGGCGGCCAATTAAGGTACTTTTGCCATCATCGACCGAGCCACAGGTTAAAAACTTCAGCAAAGATTTATGCTGTTGCTGTTTGAGGTATTCTTCAATCCCCAGTTGTTCTAATTCAATAGCGACTGACATCAGAAATAGCCCTCACGTTTTTTCTTTTCCATCGAACCACTGGAATCGTGGTCAATCACCCGGCCTTGCCGCTCGCTTGAGCGCGACAACAACATTTCTTCGATAATGCCGGTTAAGCTGTCGGCGTCCGATTCAATAGCACCGGTCAGCGGGTAACAGCCTAAAGTCCGGAACCTCACCAGTTTCTGTTGGGGCACTTCACCTGGTTCCAGCGGCATCCGTTCATCGTCAACCATCAACAAGGTCCCGTTGCGCTCCACTACCGGCCGGTATGCCGCCAGATACAACGGCACAATTTCGATATTTTCCTGATAGATATATTGCCAGATATCAAGTTCGGTCCAGTTCGACAATGGGAACACCCGGATACTTTCGCCTTTATTCACCTGCCCGTTGTAGGTGTGCCACAGCTCTGGCCGCTGGTTTTTTGGATCCCAACGATGGTACTGATCGCGAAACGAATAAATCCGCTCTTTAGCGCGGGATTTTTCTTCATCACGGCGCGCGCCACCAAAAGCGGCGTCAAAACCATAATGGTTCAGCGCCTGTTTCAGGCCTTCGGTTTTCATAATGTCAGTGTGTTTAGCGCTGCCGTGCACAAACGGGCTGATATTCATCGCCAGACCATCCGGGTTTTTATGCACCAGCAAATCAAAACCGTATTTCGCGGCGAGTTTGTCACGAAATTCAATCATTTCGCGAAACTTCCAGTTGGTGTCAACATGCAGCAGCGGAAACGGAATTTTGCCCGGATAAAAGGCTTTACGCGCCAGATGCAACAGCACCGACGAGTCTTTACCAATCGAATACAGCATCACCGGGTTATCAAACTCGGCGGCGACTTCGCGGAAGATCTGGATACTTTCCGCTTCTAGCTGTTGTAAATGCGTTAAGGTTTGCACAGGGATGACCCTCAATTTAAAAACGAATAAATGCTATGTATTTCAATCTAGTATCAAGTTCAGGCCAGGCTCGCCAAAGGCTGCGCAAACACTGCCGCTGTAGGCTGTTTGCCATACCAGGCCAGTTTGCTTTGCAGCGCGACGACTTCGCCAATCACCAATAACGCCGGCGATTGCACCTGCTGTTGTTCAATCAAGTCAGCCAGTTGCGCCAAAGTACCTGTAATCACGCGTTGCTCTGGTCGGGTGCCATTTTCTAAAATTGCCACCGGCGTTGTTGCCGCGCGACCAGCCGCTAATAACTGCGCCTGAATATGGGCAGATTTCATCAACCCCATATAAATCACTAAGGTTTGATTGGGCCGGCTTAAGCTGTGCCAATCAGGCTCTTTGCCATCTTTTTGGCAATGACCGGTGACAAACTGCACTGCCTGCGCATAATCGCGATGGGTCAGCGGAATACCGGCATAAGCGGCGCAACCTGCGGCGGCGGTGATGCCAGGTACCACCTGAAACGGAATTTGATGTGGTAATAACACTTCAATTTCTTCAGCGCCGCGGCCAAATATAAAGGGGTCACCGCCTTTTAAGCGGCAGACTTTTTTACCAGCAAGGGCTAAATCAATTAACAGCTGATTGGTATGCTCTTGCGCCACTGAATGCGCGCCAGCTTTTTTACCAACACAAATCAGCTCAGCGTCGCGGCGCACCAGCTGCATAATAGGTTCCGACACTAAGTAGTCGTATACCACCACATCGGCTTGTTGCATCAGTTGCAACGCTTTGAGCGTCAACAACTCCGGATCGCCAGGGCCGGCACCGACTACATAAACTTCGCCTTTGGAGGTTTGATGCTCGCTAAGTGATTGCGCCAGCTCAGTTTCAGCAGCGTCCAGTTGTTGGGTTTGCACCAGGCTGACAATATTGGAGTTGAACACTTTTTCCCAGAATTGCCGACGCTCAGCAAAACCCTGTAGTTTCTGCTGCACTTTTCCTCGAAACCGACCGACTAATTCAGCCAAAGGCCCGAGATGCTGCGGTAATAAAGTTTCCAGTTTTTCGCGCAGGCGCCGTGCCAGTACTGGGGCGGTACCACCGCTGGAAATGGCGACTAAAATCGGTGAGCGGTCAATAATAGAAGGGAAGATAAACTCGCACTTTTCCTGATCATCAACAGTATTGGCCCAAATCTGCCGTGCGGTAGCGGCCTGATGTACGGCGGCATTCACCGCATCATCGTCGGTGGCAGCCAACACCAGCCAGTGGCCGGGCAGCTGTGAATCGTCAAAATCGCCCTGAATTAACCGGGCTTGTTGCTGCTGTTGCCAGTCATAAAATTCGGCTTCAAATTGATGTGATACCACCGTCAATACCGCACCGGCGCTCAGCAAAGTGCGGGCTTTACGCAGCGCCACATGGCCGCCGCCGACCAGCAACACGGCTTTGCCTTTGAGGTTGGTGAAAATCGGTAAGTACTGCACTTTGGCTCCTGCTCCCCTGAGAGCTTTGACGACACCAAGAATTGGGTCGCTTTTTATCTGCAGCATGGATATTAGACGTCTAAACGTCCTGAATCCAAGAAGGGATTGCACTCAGATATAACTAAATGGAATTAGCATAGCGCAGTTCTGCAGAATGTCGGTAGCGGGATAAAGCGCCAGGCATGTGTTAGTAAAGGTGTTGGCAAAGAAGCAAGGGGCTGCGCGAACAGCAGCCCCAATGTTGATCAGGCGCGAAAGTCGTTAGGCTTTGGCCTGACAAACCGCGGCCGTAAACACCACATCGGTGGAACTATTCAGTGCGGTTTCGCAGGAGTCCTGGATCACGCCGATAATAAAACCAATGGCCACGACTTGCATCGCCACATCACTGGAGATACCAAACAGGCCACAAGCCAACGGGATCAGCAGTAATGAGCCACCAGCGACACCGGAAGCGCCGCAGGCACAAATGGATGCCACCACGCTTAATAACATGGCGGTGGCAAAATCAACCGGAATACCCAGCGTATGCACTGTGGCTAAAGTCAGTACTGTAATAGTAATGGCAGCGCCGGCCATATTAATGGTTGCGCCGAGTGGAATTGACACTGAATAGGTATCTTCATCCAGTTTCAGTTTTTCAGCTAACTGCATATTCACCGGAATATTGGCAGCAGAACTGCGGGTAAAAAACGCTGGAATGCCACTTTCACGCAGGCAAGTAAAGACTAGCGGATACGGATTCTTACGGGTGGTGACATACACCAACGCCGGATTGACCACCAGCGCAATCAATAACATACAGCCAACCAGTACCGTCAGCAGTTGACCATAACTGGCTAAACCAGCAAAGCCAGTCGTCGCGACGGTTTCCGCCACCAGGCCAAAAATGCCGATGGGCGCCAGTTTGATAATAAAAGTCACCAGCATCGAAATACCATGCGACACATCGGCAAATACTTGTTTGGTGGTCTTATTGGCGTGATGCAACCCCAGCCCTAAACCGATAGCCCAGGCTAAAACACCGATAAAGTTACCCGTTAACAAGGCATTGATTGGGTTATCGACCACCTGGAATAACACCGTTTTAATCACCTGACCGATGCCTTCCGGCGGTGTGACCGCTTCAGCAGTACCGGCCAGTACTAAGGTGGTTGGAAATAAAAAGCTAGCGGCGACAGCGGTTAGCGCGGCTAAAAACGTGCCGGTTAAATACAACATCAGCACCGGTTTCATTTTGTCAGCCCCGCCAATTTTGCGATTGGCGATGGATGAAGCCACCAGAATAAACACCAGAATGGGTGCCACGGCTTTGAGCGCTTTGACAAACAGCGCGCCGAAGATCGCCACTGCCTGACCGGCTTCTGCCGACCAGCTGGCAAGTGCAACGCCGCAGAATATCCCCAGAATTATTTGTGGTACCAGCCCAAAACGGCTTGTTGTTTTTGTTGTGATTGTCATGTTGAGTTGCCTTGTTTTTCCCTGCGCCCGATTGTGCCGGTAAAGGTCATAGCTGGCAACCAGAGTCCGGCGCATTTTTTGTCGCATTCAGGGCAAAAATGACTGGAGCCTGATGGTGCATTTCTGTTATCAAGGTTATCAGAACGTGATGATATTTTTAGAAAAGGCGATGGATGATGCGAAAGGCTTTGAAAATGGCTAGACCAACCAGTTGGTTGAACACCCTGCTGCTGTTGTGTTGCGCGTTGCTGCTGAGCAGCTGCGCCCGGCACTCTGTCACAACTGCCACCGCACCGGTTTTGCCTGCGACCAGCGAGCATTGGTTTGCGCCACCTGCCGGTCAACAAGTTCAGCTACCAACTACCAGCGATTTTTACCGGCTCACTGCCGCCCAACAACAGCATTTTCTGACATTTTTTAACGCGCCGGCGCAGCAACATCTGGCGCCGCACCAGCGGTTGTATCGGTATCTTGAACATCATCTGGTGAACTTTAACTACGAAGGTAAAAACACCATGGCCAGCGTCACCATGGCCAATCTGACCGGTAATTGCATTTCGCTGGCGTTGTTGGTGACTGCGCTGGCGCAGGTCGTGGATATCGAAGTGGGGTATCGCGCCAGTTATGCCGAACCGGTGCTGGATTTTTCCGCCAATATTGTGCTGAGTTCGGCGCATGTGCGAAGTTATTTGTTCGAACAAAGCCAGCCGAAAGAAGAGGGGATGATGCTGTTGCAACGTTCGGCTATCGGGGTTGATTATTTTCCTGGTCGCTTAGATCGGCTAGGCGCTATGCTGGAAAACCGCCATTTTGAAGCGATGATTTATAACAATTTGGCGGCCGATGCATTGTTGGCTGGTGATTTGGATCAAGCGTACTGGCTAAGCAAAGCAGCCCTGTGGCTCGATCCTTACTACAGTGCGAGCATCAATCTGATTGCGATTTTGTACCGACGCAAAGGCGATTTGCTGGCGGCGCAGCAGTGGTATGAGTTCGGTATGCGTTATTCGTCTCAACCTGTCACTTTGGCGAGCAATTACCTGGTGCTGGCAGCCCAAATGAAAGACCAGTCATTGATTGACAAGCTCAACAAGCAACTGCGCCGGGTGGACGACGATAATCCGTATGTCTGGTTTTATCTGGCTTATCAGGCGGAGCAAGACCACAAAGCTGCCGATGCGGTTTTTTATTATGAAAAATTACTGAAAAAAGTACCTTATCTGCACAAAGCCAACCTGGCGCTGGCCAAACTGCAATTTCAGCTTGGCCAGCCCGAATCTGCCAGACGTGCGTTACACGAGGCGTTGCAATATAGCTACGATCCCGCCAACCGCCAGATGTATCAGGCGAAACTGCAAGCGCTGGAACACATGACGGTGCATTGAAAAGGCGCGTTGTCTAAGGCTGTAAGCGTGCTGCGACCGCCTGCACCAGGGCTTCTGGTGCTGTGACATCATCCGGCATCAGCCAGTCCGGGGTTTGCAGTTGTTCGGTAAAACCGCCTTGTGGTCTGGCAGCCCAAAACCTTGGCACGATGATGTCTAACTTACTGTGTGGCAAAGCAATAAATTGCACGCCACCGGTGCTGCGCGATCGGACATAACTGCCTTCACCGGCCAGCGTGGCAAAACTAAAATCCTGCATCACATTGCTAAATTGCACCGCTGACGAGTAAGTGCGCCGTCCGGTCAGCACCACCACTTTTCCCTGGAAACGAAGTGGGTTGGTTAGTTGCGGTTGGTACCAGGTTTTAAATTCGCTTTCAATCACCAGACCGGCCGGTTCGGTGACACTAGCGCGGCTGGCGATCACCTTCTTTTTACTGTGCGAGCCGACCCGGAAGGGCTGGTCCGCCAGATAGGGCATCAGATGATCAATCCAGGCCGAATCATTACCACCGCGATTTTCGCGCACATCAATAATCAGCGTTGTTGCGCCGGATTGTTGGATTTTGGCAAAGGCTTCTTTGGTAAAACTGCCAATCTCCTGTTCTTCCGGCCAGTAAAAAGTACCGAGTTCCAGATAGGCGGTGTTGGCATTCAGTGCGCGATAACTGAAATTATCAGCGAATTTGTTGCTGGTTTTGCCAATGACGGCAGCCTGTTTGCTCGCCGGAAGTACCGCCGTTATTAATTGGTCGTTTTGTTTTAACTGCAGGGTGAATTCGGTCGGCGTGCCAAATACACTGGCGTAATACAGCTGAAAAGATGGCCCCAATAAGTTGGCGCGGTTCAGCGGGGTATCGCCATGGCGCAGTGTTAACAACTGACGGCTAAGCACCGGCGCCAGTACGCCATTAATACTTTCAATAGTGGCACCCCGCCATGGCGTCTCGCCGCCACCGGCCAGCGCCAGCACGGTCAGCTCGCCGTCGGGCCGCAGATGCACTTCCAGCGGAAACAGGCCGCCGGTTTTTTTGATCAATTGCTGCATATCGCTATCGGCTTCCGGCAGATTCACCGACCAATGTGCGTCATTAAACAACGGATTCAGCTTCGCAGTCTGATGCCAGAATTCGTTGGCGGTCATCGGTTTGGTCAGGCTGTTTTCAATGCTGGCAAAGGCTTGTTCAAGCTGCTGCGGCGAGGCCGAATGACTGATGTCAGGATGGGTGGCGTCGATAAAAGCCCGTAGGCTTTGTAAATCTTGTTTGAGCTGGGTTGGGGTGAATTTTTCAGTATTTTCAGCAGCTTGGCTGTTGGGCTTCACTTTCACCTGCACTGCGGGAGTGTTGGCGGTGCTCGCAAACGGCATTAGACAAACACTTAACAACAGGGTCGAACGAAACAAATTTTTGGCAAACATACATTTCTTCCAAAGCAGATGGGTAGGTGATCTGCTGGCTTGGTCGAAGCATGTTTGAAAAAAGTTTTTAAATTTTGCAAATATTTAACGCAATACTTTTTAGCTAGATCCCATCCCCTGCCACATGCAACCCACACTCGCGGCCCATGCCGTTAAAGCGGGTTTCTTCTTCGGTCATGCCAAATTCCAACGGACGGCTGGAGTGGGTGTCACCGACTGAGACATAACCCTGCTCCCATAACGGGTGATAAGGTAAGTTATTGTTTTGCAGGTAATAATGAATGTCTTTATTGCTCCACTCGACGATAGGGCAGAACTTCACCACATCGCGTTGCACACTGACAATCGGCGTATCGGCGCGGGTCGAACTTTGGCTACGGCGCAGGCCGCTGAACCAGCTTTGTACCGCCAGTTCGTGTTGCGCCCGTACCATTGGTTCTACTTTATTCAGCTGATTGTATTGTTTCAGGCCTTCGGCGCTGGTCCACAGCTGGCCAAAACGGGCTTCCTGCCAGGCCGGACTTAAGTCACTGCGATAGACTTTGAGATTCAGCTGCAGCCTGGCGGTCAGCTCATCAATAAAGCGATAAGTTTCCGGGAACAAATAACCGGTGTCGGTTAACACCACTGGCAGATCGGCTTTGACGCTGGTGCAAAGATGTAACATCACCGCCGCCTGAATGCCAAAGCTGGAACTTAACATATGGTTGCCAGGCAGTTCTTTCAGCGCAAACTCAATGCGCTGCTGCGCGGTTAAGGGCGCAAGCAGTTGGTTCAGTTCCAGTAGCGCCTGCTGCTGTGCGGCAGGCTCCAATTGCAATAACTGCTGATAACTCATTGTGTTAAAACTCCAGCCTTTGTTTTGCTATGTAAATCAGAGATTCAAATCAGGCATGAAAATCGGTTTTGCTGACTTTCACTTCAGCCACCACGCCAACCCGGATCACAAAATCACCAAAACATTCGCCGCTTTGACGTTCAACCGACCAACGGCCAATCAGGCCATCCAGCGCGGCCAGAATTTCTGCTTCGGCGACGTTATCCAAGTACAGTTTTGGAATACGGGTACCGGCGGTGTTGCCACCCAAATACAGGTTGTATTTGCCAGGACCACGGCCAACTAAACCGGCTTCGGCCAACATGGCGCGACCACAACCATTCGGGCAACCAACCACCCGCAGAATAATATGGTCGTCTGCCACACCGTGTTTTGCCAGAATGCCTTCCACATGCGTCACCAACGTCGGTAAATAACGCTCGGCTTCCGCCATCGCCAACGGACAAGTTGGCAGTGACACACAGGCCATTGAATTTTTACGTTGTTCGGTCACCGAGTCTTCAATCAACCCATGGCTACGGGCAATCGCCTCAATCTGCGCTTTGTCTTCGACAGCAACACCGGCGATAATCAGATTCTGATTCGCCGTCATTCGGAAGTCACCTTTGTGGATTTTGGCAATTTCCGACACGCCGGTTTTCAGCGGTTTGCCCGGATAATCCAGCAAACGGCCGTTTTCGATAAACAGCGTTAAATGGTGTTTGCCATCAATGCCTTCGACCCAACCAAAGCGGTCGCCGCGATGGGTAAATTCATAAGGACGGCTTGGCTGAAACTTCACTCCAATGCGCGCTTCCACTTCCTGTTTAAAGGTGTCGACACCGATGCGGTCGATGGTGTATTTGGTTTTGGCGTTTTTGCGGTTCACGCGGTCGCCATAATCACGCTGCACAGTCACTACATGTTCGGCGACTTTTAATACATGTTCGAGGCCGATAAAGCCAAAGTCTTCGGCGCGGCGTGGGTAAGTACCTTTATCGCCGTGGGTCATGGCGAGACCACCACCGACCAACACGTTAAAGCCCACTAACTGGCCGTTTTCGGCAATAGCGACAAAGTTTAAGTCGTTGGCATGCACGTCAATATCGTTATGCGGCGGAATAACTACTGTGGTTTTAAACTTACGCGGCAGATAAGTATCGCCCAACACAGGTTCAGTTTCGGTCGTCTCTACCTTTTCTTCATCCAGCCAAATCTCGGCATAAGCACGGGTTTTTGGCAGCAGATGCTCAGAAATTTTCACCGCCCACTGATAAGCCTGCTGGTGCAATACCGATTCCACCGGATTCGAGGTACACAGCACGTTGCGGTTCACATCACCGGCTGTGGCAATCGAATCAATGCCGATGCTGTTGAGCATTTGATGCATCGGTTTGATGTTTGGCTTAAACACACCGTGGAACTGGAAAGTCTGCCGGGTGGTTAAACGGATACTGCCGTACATGGTTTTTTCAGTGGCGAATTTGTCGATCGCCAGCCACTGCGTTGGGGTAATGATGCCGCCTGGCATCCGCGCCCGTAACATCACATTGTGCAGCGGTTCTAGTTTTTGCTCGGCGCGTTCGGCGCGGATATCGCGGTCATCCTGCTGATACATGCCGTGAAAACGTACCAATAAGAAGTTATCGCCGGTAAAACCGCCGGTAATTTCGTCTTTTAAATCGGTAGTAATAGTGCCGCGTAAATGATGGCTTTCGGCTTTTAACCGCTCGTTATCAGACAGCGCACCCTGAACTTGTAGCTCAGGGTTAATTGAGTGCTGTGTTGGCTGCTGGGGCGTTGTCATTAATACACATCCTTCTGATAACGTTTAGATTCACGCAGTTGTTCGAAATAGTCGCCGGCAGCTTCATCATTCAGACCGCCATGAGTTTGCGCAATTTGCAGCAATGCCTGATGCACGTCTTTAGCCATTTTGCTGCCATCACCGCAGATATACAGATGCGCGCCTTGTTCTAACCAGGACCACACTTCAGCGCCTTTACTTAACAGTTTATCCTGCACATAGACTTTTTGCGCTTGATCACGGCTAAAAGCCACATCCAGTTTGCTCAGCACCCCACGTTTTAAATAATCCTGTAGTTCCACCTGATACAAGAAATCCTGGGTGAAATGCGGGTTACCGAAGAACAACCAGTTTTGACCAGTCGCACCCGCGTTATCGCGTTCTTGCAGGAAAGCCCGGAACGGCGCAATACCGGTGCCCGGGCCAATCATAATCACCGGTGTATCGTGGTTCGGCAGGCGGAAATTGTCATTGTGTTCAACAAATACTTTTACTTGCTGGCCTTCGGCTAACCGCTCGGCCAAAAAGCCTGATGCACCGCCTAAATGAGTTTGACCAAAGCTATCAAAACGCACTACACCCACAGTTAAATGCACTTCTTCGCCGACTTCAGCCTGGCTCGATGCAATTGAATATAAGCGTGGTTGTTGTTTACGCAGACTGTCGACCAACTGCTGCGCGCTTAATGAACCCGGATATTGCAACACCACATCGGCGGTTTGATGCTGGGCTAAAAATTCGCGTAACGCCGTTTTATCAGTAGCCAGTTGTTGCAACTTGGCATTGCCAGTGGCCGCTGCGTATTTTTCAACAAAAGACGGGTAGGACTGGGTTAATTCCAGCTGTTCGGTCAGTAGTTGCTGCACCGTATGCTCAGCGCCATCAAACTGAACTTTGCTGTCAGCGGCAATACCGGTGGCGGCTAAAATGGCGCTGACCAAAGCCGGATCGTTGTGGAAATACACACCCAGCGCATCGCCCGGCTGATAGGTCAGGCCAGAATCCGCTAACGAAATTTCGATATGGCGCACATCTTTGGTCGAATCACGACCGGTGATTTTTTGATTGACCGACAATTCTGCCTGCAGCGGATGTTGTTTGTTGTACAAACTATGATGGCCGTCGGTGGCACCTGGCCAGGCAATCACTTGCGCTGATGGTGCTGAATTGGCGGCCTTTAACAGCGGCTCGAACTGGGTCAAAGCTTGTTGTTGCCATTCGCTCGCTTGTGCGTCGTAATCGACGTCCAGTAACGCAGCTGGGTGCAGCCGTTTGGCGCCTAAAGTGGCCAGTTTGGTATCAAAATCAACGGCGGTCTGGCAGAAAAATTCATAAGAGCTATCGCCCAAACCCAACACTGCATACTGCAGTTGTGGCAACTGCGGGGCCTTTTTGCCAAATAAGAATTTGTGGAAACTGACCGCCGATTCCGGCGGTTCGCCTTCACCATAAGTAGATGCGACGATGATCAGGAATTTTTCCTTCACCAGCGCAGTGGTTTTATAACTGGCAATATCGCTAAAAGCCACGGCAAAACCTTTGCTTTCCGCGGCAGCTTTAATCTTGCTGGCGACGGCTTTGGCGTTGCCGGTTTGCGAGGCGTATAAAATGGTCAGCGTTGAGGCTTCTGCCACTTGCGTTGCGGCCACTGTGCCCGCGCTTTGGCCGGCAAATTGCGCTGCCGCCGCCAGATAACCACTAACCCAGGCTTGCTGGATTGGATTAAGCTGGCTGACCAGCGCCTGTAAATCTTTAACTTGCTGCGCACTCAGCGGGCTCGCTTGTGCAGTCAGTGAAGCCAGAAGCATAACAACACCTATTTCTAATCAATTGCCTGCATTTTAGCCGTCTATATGGATAAATCTGAAAGAATCGATCTTTCCGGCTTATGCAAATTAGTTATATAGATGGCAAAGTCTGACATAGTGTTTGACTTAGTGGTGCTGGGCTACAGACAACAATGGGCACAGCAAATTAAGGCGATTCTGACTACTATTTAGCATTTGCCACTACATTAGATAGTGTTCATGAAAGGTTCACTTGCTGAATGTTATTTAAAAACAAAGATTTAATACAGTGGCACAGCCTTTGCGTTGCCAGCTTATCAACCACAGAAGGAATTCGAACATGAAAACGCTGATCGCTACCGCCCTGTTATCCTCCTTGTCCCTGTCAGCCGCTGCTGCTGACAATTGTTCTCTCCAGTTTAAAGATGATTTAGTAATTGCCCCAACCAGCGTGCATTTAGAGCGCTCGGAAAAACAGTTGTGGCGCATCAATGCCGATGGCCAGTTATGGCTCGACAATAAAAAAGTCAGTACCGACGCCAAAACCACCGCTGCTTTGCAGCAATATCAGTCTGGCCTGCGCCAACAAAGTAAAGAAACGGTGTTGCTGGTGGGTGAAGCTTTGCAACTGGCCTCTGATGCAGTTGGTAAAGTCGTTGCCGGTTTTGGGGTTGATAACAGCCAGCTGAAAAGCTCTGTTGATCAGGCATTGGGTGGTCTGAAAACCAAAATCGATCATCTGGTGATTTCAAACGGCGACGAAATTCGGATTAACGGCAGTCATATCAATCAAGCCGATGGCCAGCTCGCCGCCGAGTTTGAACAGGCGATGGAGCAATCTATTGCACAATTGACCGGCGCGGTGATGATGACGATGGGCCAGGCGATGATGCAGGGCGAAGGCAATTTTGAGCAGCGGATGGAAAAATTCGGCAAAAAAATGGAAACCTTCGGCAATGAAATTGAAGTGGAAATGGAAAGCCGCGGTGATGCGCTGGAACAACGGGGCAAAGTGATTTGCCACAATTTACAGCAGCTTGATCTGTTGGAGCGTCAAATTCAGGTCGCAGTGCCACAAATGGCCGCTTACGACTTAATTGATACCACCAAAGAAGGCATCAAAAATCCGCTGAAAAAATCAGCAGGTCAGACCGAATAGCCAGTTTGTTTGAAAACAGTTAAGCTCCCAACCACATTTTGCCGCGCCAATGCGCGGCGTTTTTTTGGAGCCTTACTTTGACTAACAACAGCATGACCATAAAACGTGTGTTACCAGGTAATCGATATTCAGAAGCGGTGATCGCCGGTGGTTTTATTTTCTGTGCCGGTATGGTGCCAGAGCACACCGGCGGCGATATTGTGGCGCAAACCAAAGACGTGCTGGCACAGCTAGATACGCTGTTAGCAGAGTGTGGCACCGATAAAACTGCCGTGGTGGATACAGTGATTTATCTGGCCGATATGGCCGATTACACCGGTATGAATATCGCCTGGGATAGCTGGATTGCGCCAGGTCAGGCACCGGCCCGCGCCACAGTTGAAGCGCGATTGGCCAATCCGGCGTGGCGGATTGAGATTAAAGTGACGGCCTATACCCGTCATCCTTGAAGCTGCAGCGTTGTTGACTTCGCTCGTTCGCCCCAGTCACATAGACAGCTATGTTCCTGGGGTCTCGCTTACTCGTCGCCTAGCTGCAACTCCAATGATTTAGGGTATACCCTACCTGTAAGGAAAGGCAGAGCATTGCAAACGTATGCAAGCACTGTTGTTGTAAAGGGTAATTGGTCTAAGCTGTGGTGATAATAAAGCCAGTTGCATCTGCGCTGGCATAATCACAACAGGATCAAGACGATGCAACTTTCATATTTGTTAAAACCGCTGTCGTTATCGATAGCGCTGTTAGTGGGCGCTTGTCAGCCTGCCGCCGAAAAACCAGCGCCAGCCACTTCAAAACCCGCAGTCGCGGCTGAAACGGCCACCGCAAAGGCTGATCCAGTTCAACAAACCCAACCCGGCAAAGCCTGGTGGCAAGACGCGGTGTTTTATGAAATCTGGCCACGTAGCTTTGCCGACTCCAACGCCGATGGTCATGGCGACTTTAACGGCATCCGCGCCAAAATTCCGTATTTACAAGACCTTGGCGTTGATGCGTTGTGGTTAACGCCGATCTTTGAAGCCCCTTCTTACCATGGTTACGACTTCACCGAGTTTTATAAAGTCGAAGCCGATTACGGCAGCATGGCCGATTTTGAAGCGCTGGTGCAGGACGCCAAAGCTAAAAATATCCGGATTATCCTCGACTTAGTGATTAACCATATCTCCGACCAACACGACTGGTTTAAACGCTCGGCTGCCGGTGAAGCACCATACAAAGACTATTTTATCTGGCGCGACGATTTACCGACTGATGGCTGGGGCCCGGCCTGGGACGCCAGCAAAGTGGATCCAAAAGTGGTTTGGCACTTTAACCCGACCCGCAAAGCTTATTATTACGCCGCTTTTGGTGGCTCGCAGCCAGATCTCAATCTGACGCACCCGGATGTAGTGGCAGAAATGAAAAAAATGGCCAAATTCTGGCTGGATAAAGGCGTGGCCGGTTTTCGGTTAGATGCAGTGCGCTACGCCATTGAAAATGGGCCTGACGGGCAGGCCGATACCGCCGGAACTATCGCCTACTGGCAAGATTTCAGCGCTTATGTGCGCTCGATTCAACCTGACGCCATGTTAGTCGGCGAAGCCTGGGCTGATTTGCCGGTCGCCGCCAAATATTATGGTGATGGCAAAGCGCTGGACGCCGGTTTTGATTTTGATTTTGGCTATAAAGTGCTGGCGTTGTTGCAAAGCGATGGTGGCGTCAAAGCGGAATTTGGCACTATGCAAGATGCGGCAGTAGCGTCTAACGATGGCGCGGCGCCACAGCATGAACTGCAAAAAAACTATCAGCAGCGCATCGACGCGGGGGTGCCGATGGGTTATTTCAGCCCCTTTATCACCAATCATGATCAGCCGCGGATTGGCTGGCAACTCAAAGGCGATCAGCAAAAAGCCAAGCTGGCAGCGGCGATGTTGTTCGCATCCCCCGGCAGCACATATTTGTATTACGGTGAAGAAATTGGTTTAACCCAGGCTTCGGACGCCGAACATATTCAGCGCCGCGCACCAATGTTATGGGACAAATCCGCACAGGCCGGTTTTACCACGGCGGTTAAATCCTGGGTCGAATCAGCCGATTTATTCCCGCCGCAACAAGGTACCGCTTGGTGGCAGCCGTTTTTAGCGGCGCAGCTGTCAGGTGGACTGACCGTTGCCGAACAGCAGCAACAAGCCACTTCGTTGTGGTCCTTGTATAAAACACTGATCCAGCTGAAAAAACAGCGGTCGGAGTTAGGTGTAGCTGGTGAATATCAAGCCACTGCCGATGCCTCGGGCAAGTTGCTGCAAATCACCCGGCAACTAAACGGCAAAAGCACGGTATTTGTGCTGAATCTGTCGGCGGAACCGCAGATCTTAACCGCCGCCCAGTTGCCGGATAGTAGTTATCAGTTGGTGTGGACTGAACAGGCTGACCCTGCTGCTGCCGCCACCATTGCGCCGTGGCAGCTGCGGATTTATCACAACTAGCCATCACAACTCACGATCACAACAAAAGGTTCGAACACCTGCCGCAAGTTTAATCTTGCGGCAGTTCGGGCTGCTCTCGCCGTTGCCTCGGTAAATCAATAATAAAACTGCTGCCTTCGCCAGTCGCGCTCACATAGCGGATCTGTCCGCCATGTTTTTCGACTATCGCTTTACTGATGGTCAGACCAAGCCCGGTGCCACCGCGAGCGCGGTTGTCGGCGGCGTCTGACTGACTAAAAGGCTGAAAAATCCTCGTTTTAAAGCTATCCGGAATGCCCTGCCCCTGATCGGTGACGGTCAGGCGCAGTTGATCCGGTGTGGTCTGTTCCAGATGCAACGACACGCTGCTGTTGGCGGGTGAAAATTTGGCGGCGTTTGACATCAGATTCGCCAACACTTGCATCAGCCGGTTAGGATCAGCCGTCAAAGTGGCGTCTGTAGCAGTGACGGTGACATGAAAACTCACCTGATGCGCGCTGGCGTAACTTTCAAGTTCCAGCACGGCATCGTGCAGCAGCTGCGCCAAATCAACCGGCTGAAACTGATATTCCAGCTGATTGGCTTCAATCTTTTGTAAGTCCAGAATGTCATTGACGATCCGCAATAAGCGCTGCGAATTTTGATTAGCAATTTGCAGCATATTCAGCATTTTGGGCGGCGGCTCACCCAGCGTATTGCCTAAAATTAACCCCAGCGCCCCGCGAATGGAGGTCAGTGGCGTCCGCAGTTCGTGGCTGACGGTGGAGACAAATTGGTCTTTTAACAGCGCCAGCCGCTTGCGTTCGGTAATATCCTGAAACGAAGCAATGCCATACGCCAGTTCGCCATCAGCGTTGTAACCGGGGCGACCCCAGGCTTGCAGTTGGCGGCGCTGACCCTCTTGAATGATTTCGATATCGTCGACAATGCAGGTTTCACCACGAAGGGCGCGCATGCCCGGCATATCCTGCGGTGGGTAAGGCAGTTCGGTGCCACTGATCACCACTTTGTCATTGCCACTGGCATCAGGCTGCAATAACGGGCCAAGCATGGAGTTGGCGGCCTGGTTTTGATAGTACGGCTGACCGTTTTTGTCGCGAACTAAAACGCCCAGAGGTAAATCGTCAATCCATTGCCGGAACTGGTGTTTGGTGGTGACTTTACTGGCTTCGTTGTACGACAGCAGCGCGCGGATCACCACAAAAAACATCACTGAATTGACAATAATATAAGTCGCCCAGGACGACGCCTGCCGCAAATAGACATTGGCATCGACCTGCAGTTGCAACAGGCCACTGACAAAACCAAAGGCGATCAGACTTAAGGTCAGCAGCGTCAGCAGTGCCATAGCAATAGCGACTCTGATGGAATACAGCACATGCGCCACCAGGCAACTGGCTACCAGCCACCAAACGCCGGGTGATGCCATGCCAAAAGTGAAGATCCCCGGCACCCCAATCAGCCAGAACGTAAACAGCAACAACATGGATTTCAGCGGCAATGACAAACGTTTGGTGTTCAGTGCAATCAGGATAATCAATAGACCATAAGCCAGATGCAGGGTATAAATCGGTAACCAGCCGCTGGTAAAGGAACGCGAAACCGACAGCGGCACCCCAATCAAAATGATGATAATAAAACTGCGCCAGATAGCATCGACAAAGCGATGTTTGATTGCCAGCAGTTGTTGTTGTAAGTCGGCGCGGGCAGTGGCGCTGGACGAATTTTCGGGTGCTTTGGTCAAGGAGTGATCCGGTAAGCTGTATCCAGCTTTAAATGTATAGAGTGCGGCAATATTAGGCAAATATTAGGCAAATCAGTTGCAGTGAAATCTGGCCGCAAATCAGCCGAATAAGTCGGGGGTAAAAGGCGTTTGGTCGGCTTCAAAGCCGCTATCTGGTTTTCCGGCGAGGCGCGCGGCATCACGGCGGGCGCGGCGTTGTTCCAGCAGTTTCAGAATTTTAGCCCGTTCCGCTGCTGGTTTTTGCGGCCAGTTAAAACGTTCATCCCGCGAGCGCAGACACCCAATGCAATAACCGCGATTATTGCTTTGGCAGACCCCAATGCAGGGGTTGGGTAAGTCGAATAGCTCGAGTTGATCCATCGCTTGTGCACAGCTCCGGCGGCGAAGGTGAATGAGGTTGCTGATTTGAGTCTACTCAATTGTCGCTTGGCTTGCCAGCGTGAAACAGCGGTCGAAACTGGTTACATCTTTCCCTGAAATGCTGTTTATTTAACATTCAGCGGCCGCCAATAGCCATTTGAACGGCTATTTTCGACTTAAAGCAAAAAAACGATTGACTTAGGCCTTTCAGACGGCTATTTCTAATAGTCATTCGCACCAGCTCCGCTGGGCAACTTGTTTCAATAGATAACCAACAGAGTTATTAATACCAAAATGAATTTAGTAAACAACCTGAACATTATTGTGGTCCTCGTCGTGGTGATTATTAGTCGCCGCGGGGGCTGCCGTTTGGGTTTCAGATAGACGAAGAAACCAGATACCAGCAAAACCCCCGCACCGAAAGGTCCGGGGGTTTTGTCGTTTTAGGGCCTGTGAAAATGTGTTGAGCAGCAGGTCAAATGTAAGTCAGGAAAAAAGGAAAAGGTATGACGGGCGCGGAATTAGTGATCAAGTTGCTGACAGAGCACGGTGTGGAGAGCATTTTTGGCTATCCTGGCGGCGCTATCATGCCGATTTACGACGCGCTCTACCAAAGCCCGGTCAAACATTACCTCTGTCGCCACGAACAAGGCGGCGCCTTTTCCGCCATTGGTTTTGCCCGCGCGTCCGGTAAAACCGGCGTCTGTATGGCGACTTCAGGCCCTGGTGCGACCAACCTCATCACTTCATTAGCCGATGCTTTGCTGGATTCTGTGCCGGTAGTTGCCATCACCGGTCAGGTGTCGCAAGCCGTTGCTGGCACTGATGCGTTTCAGGAAGTGGATGTACTGGGTTTATCGCTGACGGTGACCAAACACAGCTTTTTAGTGAAAAATGTCAATGACTTAGCTGACACCTTACGTCAGGCCTTTGTGCTGGCGCAAAGCGGTCGGCCGGGACCGGTGCTGGTCGATATTCCAAAAGACGTGCAGCTGGCGCAGGTTGAGTATGTTGCCCCACGCTCGTTGGCGGCGGTGGAAACTTCCCAGGCTGTATTGCCATTGCAGCAACTGCAATTAGCCCGCGAGCTGATCGCCAGCGCCAAGAAACCAATCGTTTACATTGGCGGCGGCGTGCATATGGCGGGTGCTTTGACCGAGCTGCATGACTTCTTGCAAACCACCGGCATGCCAAGCGTGACTACCTTAAAAGCCATGGGCTCGGTCGATAAAAGCAATCCGTATTATTTAAGTATGCTGGGCATGCACGGCACTCAGGCGGCGAATATCGCGGTGCAACAAACCGATTTACTGATTTGCTTAGGCGCGCGGTTTGACGATCGCGTCACCGGCAATTTGCAGAAATTCGCGCCTGAAGCCAAGGTTATTCATATCGATATCGACCCCGCCGAACTGAATAAATTACGCCGTGCCGACTGCGCCATGCTCGGCGATTTACGCGCGTTACTGCCACAAATGGCGGTGGCAACCAATTGCGCCGACTGGCAACAACATTGTCTGAATCTGAAGCTGCAACACGGCTGGCGGTACGATCATCCGGGCGAGCGGATCTATGCGCCGTTGCTGTTGAAACAACTGAGCGAGCGGATGCCGGACAATTCGGTGGTCAGCTGCGACGTGGGCCAGCACCAGATGTGGGTGGCGCAGCATATGAGCTTTAACACCCCGCGCAATCATTTAAGCAGCGGTGGCCTGGGGACTATGGGTTTTGGTTTGCCGGCGGCGATTGGCGCGAAAATCTCGCGGCCGAACGATACCTCGATTGTAGTCAGCGGCGATGGCTCTTTTATGATGAATGTGCAGGAACTGGCCACCATCAAACGCTTCCGTTTGCCGGTGAAAATTGTGGTGATCGACAACCAGCGCCTTGGCATGGTGAAACAGTGGCAGCAGCTGTTTTTTAATGGCCGTTATAGCGAAACCGATTTATCGGATAACCCGGATTTTGTATCGCTGGCCGCCGCTTTTGCCATTCCGGGCCACAGCATCAGCCGCAAAGACGAAGTCGCCGACGCGCTCGACGCCATGTTCACCTGGCCCGGCCCGTATTTATTGCATGTTCGGATTGATGAAACCGACAACGTTTGGCCGTTAGTACCACCAGGCGCCGCCAACCACGACATGATGACCGATTTGCCACAGTGGGAAGATTAACCATGAGCACCAATTCAATGAGCACCCAACATACCTTAACCATCCAGACCGGCCTGGAAGTGGTGGCCGTAGAGCGGTTATTACAAGTCACCCGTTACCGCGGTTTTCAACTGTGCGGCCTGGAAATGAAACCACTGGCCGACAACAATGGTTTATTAGTGACTTTAAATATTCTAAGCGACAAACCAATCAGCCTGCTGACGGCACAGCTGAATAAGTTATACGATGTACAGCATCTGGAATTGCATGCACCAGCCACGGCTGCGCTGCGGGCTTGATGGAGTGTTTTTTGGGCTTTCGGCATGTTCGGCGTACTACCGCGAACGCGGTGAGTACGCCCTACGCTCGATGGACATACGCTTTATGAAAAATTCGTCGTACCACAGTAGGGCGTACTCACCCGAAGGGTAGTACGCCGTACGAAAACACCATCGAATAACAAAACTAATTGTTTCGAAAAAAGACTATAGAATAAGCTCGACCCATAACAGCACGGGCAAAGCCCGGCACGACTATCGCTACAGGCGATGGCAAACAACCAAGTGGCCCTGAACAATTTGCACAATTATCCGCTGACGAGCCTTGAACAACACGTCAGCCTATTTTTAAAGAAATGCAGGAGTAAACCGCATGCCTAAATTACGTTCAGCCACCACCACCGAAGGCCGCAATATGGCGGGCGCCCGCGCTTTATGGCGCGCTACCGGCGTCAAAGATACCGATTTCGGTAAGCCAATCATCGCCGTGGTGAACTCTTTTACCCAATTTGTGCCGGGTCATGTGCATTTACGCGATCTCGGCAAACTAGTGGCCGAAGCCATTGAAGAAGCGGGCGGTATCGCCAAAGAATTTAATACCATCGCCATCGATGACGGCATCGCGATGGGCCACGGCGGTATGTTGTACAGCCTGCCGTCGCGTGAAATCATTGCCGACTCGGTCGAATATATGGTCAACGGCCACTGCGCCGACGCCATGGTCTGTATCTCCAACTGCGACAAAATCACCCCTGGCATGTTGATGGCCGCGCTGCGCCTGAATATCCCAGCCATTTTTGTCTCAGGCGGGCCGATGGAAGCCGGTAAAACCAAGCTGTCTGATCAAATTATCAAACTCGATCTGGTCGACGCCATGGTCTCAGCGGCTAACCCCAACGTCAGTGACGAAGACAGCGAAAAAATTGAAAAAAGCGCCTGTCCAACCTGCGGCTCCTGCTCGGGCATGTTTACCGCCAACTCGATGAACTGTTTGGTAGAAGCATTAGGTTTAGGCCAACCGGGCAATGGTTCGATGCTGGCCACCCATAGCGACCGTAAAGCGCTGTTTATCAGTGCCGGTTCGCGCATTATGGACCTGTGCAACCGCTGGTATAAAAACGATGATGTGAGCGCACTGCCACGCTCCATCGCCAATAAAACTGCCTTTGAAAACGCCATGATGCTGGATATCGCGATGGGCGGCTCCACCAATACGGTGCTGCATTTACTCGCTGCCGCCATTGAAGCCGAAGTCGATTTTGGTATGAACGATATCGACCGTTTATCGCGCATCGTGCCGCATTTATCCAAAGTGGCGCCGTCGACGCAAAAATATCATATGGAAGATGTGCACCGAGCAGGCGGCGTGATTGCCATTCTGGCCGAACTCAATCGTGCTGGTTTATTGAACCCCAATACACCACACGTAGCGGGCAGCTCGTTAGGCGATGTGTTAGAACGCTTTGACATCATGACCACGCAAGATGAAGCGGTAAAAGAATTCTACCGCGCAGGACCTGCCGGGATCCGCACGACGCAGGCCTTTTCACAAAGCTGCCGTTACCCAAGTCTGGACGACGACCGCGCTGAAGGTTGTATCCGCAGCAAAGAAAACGCCTATTCACAAGATGGCGGTTTAGCCGTGCTATACGGCAACTTAGCGCCGAACGGCTGTATCGTCAAAACTGCCGGTGTCGATAAAGACAACCTGGTGTTTAAAGGCGTGGCGCGCATTTTTGAAAGCCAGGACGATTCAGTCGCGGCCATTCTGGCCGGCAAAGTCGTGGCCGGTGATGTAGTTATTATCCGCTACGAAGGGCCAAAAGGCGGCCCGGGTATGCAGGAAATGTTGTATCCAACCAGTTACTTAAAATCGATGGGTTTGGGCAAAGCTTGCGCCTTAATCACCGACGGCCGGTTTTCGGGCGGCACTTCGGGTTTATCGATTGGCCACGTATCACCAGAAGCAGCCAGCGGCGGCGCCATCGCGCTGGTGCAGGAAGGTGACGGCATTGATATCGATATTCCAAACCGCTCGATTCAAATTCGTATCGACGCCGCCGAATTACAGCGCCGCCGTGATGCGATGAACGCCAAAGGCAAACTCGGCTGGAAACCCCTTGATCGCGTGCGCTCGGTCAGCCCGGCGCTGAAAGCTTACGCCTTATTGGCAAGCTCGGCCGACAAAGGTGCAGTGCGCGATTTATCGAAGCTGGAAGATGTATGAGTCAGGCGGCCTTAAAAAACTCGGTGGTATTGGTCGATCCGGCGGTCGAAACGCTTTCGGTTGAAACTCATGCGGTTCAAGCATCAGCATCAATCCGCAACCCGAATTATCCGCCAAGCGATTTATCCGAAAGCGAAGCGCAAGCATTGCAACAGCAGTATTTGCGCGAAATTCTGCTGTCGCCGGTGTACCAGGCGGCGGTGGAAACGCCGCTGCAAGCCATGCCCAAACTGGCGCAGCGGCTGGGTCATCATGTGTATTTAAAACGTGAAGATCACCAGCCGGTGTATTCGTTTAAATTACGTGGTGCTTTTCATAAACTGCATAAAGTGGCGACGCAGCATAAAGCAAGCGCCGCGGCAGCTGGTGATAAAAGCGCCGAAGCGCCGAGTGTGATCTGTGCCTCGGCTGGCAATCACGCCCAGGGCGTGGCGATGTCGGCCAGCAAGCTCGGCCTGAATGCCACTATTGTGATGCCCATCACCACGCCGGAAATTAAAGTGGCGGCGGTGCGCGCGCGCGGTGGCCATGTGATGCTGCACGGTACGGCCTTTGATGAAGCCAACCGGTTTGCCATTGAACTGGCGGCAACCCAAGGCGCGGTATACATTCCGCCGTTCGACGATGCCGACGTCATCGCAGGCCAGGGCACAGTCGCCAAAGAATTACTGACCCAGCACAACAAGCTAGACGCGGTCTTTATTCCGGTCGGCGGCGGTGGTTTGCTGGCGGGCATGGCGGTTTATATCAAAGCCGTGCTGCCGAATGTGCGGGTGATTGGCGTCGAACCCGATGACGCCAATTGTTTAGAAGTGGCGATGCTGAACGGCGCGCCGGTCACTTTGCCAAGAGTCGGCTTATTCGCCGACGGTGTGGCAGTCAAACGTATCGGCAACGAGACCTTTAAGCTGGCGCAGCTGTATTGCGACGATGTGGTCACAGTTTCCAGCGACGAAATCTGCGCCGCCATTAAAGATATTTTTGAAGACCTACGCGCCGTCGCTGAACCGGCAGGTGCTTTGGCCTTGGCGGGTTTGAAAAAATACGCCGCTACCGCCGATCACAGCCAAAACTTTGCCGCTGTGCTGTCGGGCGCGAACCTGAATTTTGATACCCTGCGCTACGTGTCCGAGCGCTGTGAACTCGGCGAGAAAAAAGAAGCGGTGTTTGCGGTGACCATTCCGGAAGAAAAAGGCAGTTTCCGCCGCTTCTGCGAGACGCTTGGCGGCCGCGCCATCACCGAGTTTAACTACCGGTATGCTTCGGACAATAAAGCGCATATTTTTGTCGGCATCAAACTGCGCAGCGGCGCAGAAGAACTAAAACAAGTGACTCAGGCACTGCTCGACGCCGGTTACGACTTCCAGGACCTCTCCGACGACGAACTCGCCAAACTGCACGTCCGCTACATGATCGGCGGCATGCCACCACGTTTAGTGCAAGAGCAGGTCTACCAATTTAACTTCCCGGAATATCCCGGTGCGTTAATGAACTTCCTCAACACCTTGGGCGAGAAGTGGAATATCACTTTGTTCCATTACCGCAACCATGGCGCCGCGACTGGTGATGTATTGGCAGGGTTTGAGATTGCTGATCCGGCGGAGATTGAAGGGCATTTGGAGGCGCTTGGATATCCTTATCAACTGGTGAGTGGGAATAGGGCTTATCGGACTTTTTTGATGCCTTAATTATACTTCCTATCCTATTTCGTTGGACCATCACCTCAGGTATGCTGCGGTATCGTCGAGGTACGGATAAGGGAGAGTTCAGTTGTTGGGTCAGTCATTTCAGGATCTGTTGGCGCGTGCCAAGCAAGCCACGGCGCAAGCGCGCGTGCGGGAGGCCTATCAGCTTTGGACTGAGGTTCTCCGTCTGAAGCCCACTCATGTTGAGGCACTGTTCAATCTGGGCATCATCGCCATGACCAATGGCGATGTAGCGACTGCGGTGGGGCTGTTGCAATCCGCCCATCAGGCCGCGCCGACGGAACCGATGGTGCTGTTACATCTGGCAAATGCCCGGGCGCAGACGGGCGATGTGCAAGGCCAATGGGATACTTTGCAACAGGCGCTGGCGATCGACCCCTATTTCATGCCGGCCTTGTTGGGCCAGGGCCAAATATTGTATAGCCAGGGCAAAAAACGCGCAGCGGCGTCGATGTTTCGCAATGCCATCAAGATCGCGCCACTCCCCAGCGAGTGCCCGGAATGGCTGAAAACCCCGTTGGCGGAGGCGCGCCAGGTGGTTTACGATCACATGCAGGAGCTGACGGCTCACTTGCAGGGCGCCTTGGGCAGCACCCGCGCCGCGTTAGAGGCGTCGGTTTTGGAGCGCTGGGACGAGGCTGTGTCGATCCTGTCGGGCAAGACTGCACCTTATCACTCGGTGTGCAATCAGCTGCATGTCCCGCGCCTGCCGGCCATCCCTTTTTATAATACCGAGCTGTTTCCGTGGGTTGCCGATTTAGAGGCCCGCACGGACGATATCCGCGCGGAAATGATGCGGGTTTTGAGCGACCATGGGGCCGACTTTACGCCCTATATCAACTATCGCGACGGTCAGCCGGTGAACCAATGGCAGGAACTGAACCAGTCGACGCGCTGGGCCAGTTATTCCTTATGGCGGGCGGGGGTACCGGATACTGCCAATCTGGCCCGGTGTCCGGCGACGGCCGCCGCCTTACAAGCGGTGGAGATGGCGGATATTGGCGGCTTGTGCCCCAACGCCATGTTTTCGGTTTTGTCGCCGCATACGGCCATTCCGCCACACACTGGCGAGACCAATGCCCGGCTGGTAGTGCATTTACCGCTGATCATCCCGGAAAAATGCCTGTACCGGGTCGGGTTTGAGCAACGGCGGTGGCAGGAGGGCAAGGTGCTGGTGTTCGATGACACCATCGAACATGAGGCCCGTAACGATAGTGACCTGTTGCGGGTGGTGCTGATCTTCGACGTGTGGAACCCGCTGCTGTCCAAGGCCGAACGCGACATGGTGAAAGCTGCGACCAGCGCCGTGAACGCCTTTTATGCCGCCGAGTAGCGGCCTAAGACCAATGGCTCTCAGCTCCGCCCTGGTGTAGGGCGTGGCCATTCCAGAAGAAAAAGGCAGTTTCCGCCGCTTCTGCGAAACTCTCGGCCGCCGCGCCATGACTGAGTTTAATTACCCAGCGGCGCGGAAGAGCTAAAACAAGTCACCCAGCCACTCCTCGACGCCGGTTACGACTTCCAGGATCTTTCCGACGACGAACTCGCCAAACTGCACGTCCGCTACATGATCGGCGGCATGCCACCACGTTTAGTGCAAGAGCAGGTCTACCAATTTAACTTCCCGGAATATCCCGGCGCACTGATGAACTTCCTCAATACTTTGGGCGAAAAGTGGAATATCACCTTGTTCCATTACCGCAACCATGGTGCTGCCACTGGCGATGTGTTGGCAGGGTTTGAGATTGCTGATCCGGCTGAGATTGAAGGGCATTTGGAGGCTTTGGGGTTGGTGAGTGGGAATAGGGCTTATCGGACGTTTTTGATGTCTTGATGTTGGCGGTGTTGGTTGAGTGTCGTTGCTGGTCGCTGCTCAACCAATCACTGTTGTGCGTGCAGAAAGACTGAACGGCACGAAACCAAAAACCGGCAACAACTGCGTTCGCCCGTTCGCGCCTCCCGCGCTCACTTTTGAATGCTCACTCCGCTGTTGCCGGTAGTTGGTTTTATTCGACTATTCTTGTCGGCAAATTTCAAAAAATGCCCCGCAGGTTTTCCCTTAATTTTTGTCCAGAATATTGTATTGAAAATACAAATAAAATATTAATTATCTAATTAATTTTGGAAGGATCTATATCTTGACCATTTAAGTATGCTTCACCTTTTGTAGATAGTGAAAAATATGGTTTCTTAGATATTTCTTTTCGTTCAATAAACTCGTAATGACTTATTTTGCTGTTGTTCCCAATGCTGTGGTTAATAGACTGATATTTTCGGTCTAGTTCATCTCCTAACTCAGTGGCGGTTAACGAATTTTTATATTTTAAAACGTTTAGTATCTCGAATTCTTTCATTGGGATTCTTATATTTCTTTCGATCTTGATTTTCTGGTCTTCGTCTATTATCGATCTTAGGGTAACTACTCCTTGACACTTTAAACATGGTATCTTGTGGTCAATGAAAACTTCTTTTTTAGTTATGTCATACAGTTCACCGCAGCTCAGGCAGCATAACTCCTGCGAACCTCGCATCCAGTCAGCGACTATCTTATTTACATCAAATACTCGTTCAATACGGAATTTTCGATCGCTTTTTTCATCAAAAATAATGTTGTTTTCAACACATAACCCATAATTCAAAGAAAAAATACTAATACTTTCTCCATCTTTGTCTTTTTGTTGGGAGAATTTGGTCATGAAGAAATTAAACTCGAGTGTCTTAAGGATGTCTTCTAAATCTTCAGCGACATAAAGATAATTTGAAGGTGCTGTGTTGGATGTGTATTGAGAGAAAATTTTAGCTGATGAACTACCAATGTGCTTTTTGTTACTAATAGCTTTTGATATTAATTTTTTTAAAAGATCCAAAAGGTGAAATTTTTCGAATGTCTCATTGTAGCTCTTGTATTCAATATATTCGCTTTTTGTTAGAACGAACTCTATGTCATTTTTATAATGTTGGCGAGCAGACTCTTGAAGTATATTCCTGTTTATTTTCTTTTCGAATCCATTGGTTTTTTGTAAAGATATTTCAAGGACTTTACCAATTATTCTCGGCACGTTGGCACTTATCTGAAATAGCAACTTATAGTATTCTTCTATTGATTCAACTTGGTTTAAATCAAAAAAGTTATTTAGATCTATCCCTTTGAAATAATAGTTAAATCTCGCCTCTAATAGTCTTTTAGTGTATTTTATTGCAGAGTCTTCTACTTTATCAACACTGCCAGCTGAATATAAATCATAGTAATCGAGGCAATGCGTTTTGACCTTTTGTCTGTCAATGGAAGGAAGATAGTCTCTGCCAGGATATAAAGAAATTTTAAATTTGAAAAATTCATCTGAAAGATTGTTTAACGGGCCGATGATAAAATCTGTGAATACTTCCATAGAGTCTTTGTCAATCTCTGACATATCATCTAGGCATATGAAAACAGTTTCTATTGGTATTTCTCTAAGCAGATTTTTTAAGTTGTTCATGAATCCAATAATGTCGAAAAACCTTCCTAACACACGTGTGAACTGTTTAGACTCTAGTGATTCATTTTGTGATGATTCCTTAGTTCCTCCGCTTAAGGATAATTTCGAAGCGCCTAATTCAAATTGAATAGATGAATCTTTGTTTTTTGATACTTTATCTTCTTCATGTTTTGTAATGTGATTCGATGCTGTTAGATCTACAAAGTATGGCATTTTAACAGAAGTAAATAACTGATTTAATCGCTCATGGAATTTTTTTTCTGTTATTCCAGATTTTTTGAAAATCTTTTCAAACGCTGATTTAAATACACATACATTTATCTCATTTTTTATCTCATCTATTATTTTTTCAATAAAGTAGACATATAGACTCAAACGATCTGAGTCTTCTGGTGATAGTCCTATATCAACGGTGTTTAGGGTGAAATATGATTTTTTTGACTGCTCAAAAAGTGCTTTGACATCAATATATAATGATAGTTTTTTATCGGATTTTCTCACCTCGTGTTGAAATCGATTTATTATAGTGGACTTACCTGTCCCTTTTCTACCCATCAGAAGTGTAGTATTGTCTTTTAGCATTGATTTAAGGATTAAATTGTTTTCTAAGGGGTCGACATAAAGATCTTCAATAAGGTTTTTCCCATCCTCGTCTTTGAGATCTGCACGTCTATATTTGCTTAAAGAATCTGTCATTGATAGAAACGTATCTGACAATTTATTCCTATTTGTAATCAAAGTTGTCTCCATAAATAATTAAATTATTTTGCCAGAACACCCAAATTAAAATAATAACTGGTGTATTAAATATTGTCGCTTAATTCAAGCCTCCCACCAAATTTATCGCAACTTGAATTGATTGAAGTTCGGGGGCAGGTCTTGAATTTTGCCTGTTACCAGCTCACAAAACCCCATCCGTAACCCTAACCAATTCTTTAAAAAACCTAACCGCTTTATCCAAATCGTCCCGTTTCACCAAATGTGGTTTTTTCGGGTCATCGCTGGCGCATGCTTTATGCACAGCATCGCCGCGTTTATTTAGCCATTGGTTCAGTTGTGTGCGGGCTTGCTCGGGCTCGGTATTTGCCCAACGCCATTGCTCGGTAAGGTCGTATTGCAAAAACTCTTGGGACAGTTGTTTTACTTTGTCGGATCTGGGGTTATGTAGCCTGCCAATTTCAATATCGAGTTTTTTCTGAATAAAGTCCCCGGCGAAACTGCCTTTAATACCACTGATTTTTTTAGTGAGTTGTTCCAGTAAAAACGCTTCGATATAACTTTCCCAGGCCGTGAGAGTCATCACCAGGGCGGCGCGTTTTAACACTTCGTTTTGTTGGCGTGATTCTTGGTTTGGCAGCTGATCAAAGATGCTGATTAACTTTTCAGCATCAGCAATGGCGGTTTGAAATAATTGGTAAGATTGTGACGCCATAAAATCCCTGCTGGCCATACTGCGGTGAAAAGTCCATAACGCAGCGTGTCAATAATGAGTGTCGATGATTTAACCAAACTAAAACAGCTTTTGTAAAAAGACAAACTATTTTTCGGGACTAAACCATCAACATAGAATTAATGCTGAAGCGCAAACCCATCTGCCACTAAAGCCTGTTTAGCAAAGGTGCTAATGGCTTTGGTGTCATGGTGTGGGATGGTATAAAAACCTAACTGGTCGAACTCGCGGCTGACCTCAAAAAATGCGCCGATGAGTTTTGGGTTGGTATTGGTTGGGCCTTGCAGCGGCAGCAGGATATTTTGTTTTTTCAGCACGTCATTTTGCGCCAAACGGGCGAAGCGACCGAGCCAGGTTTGGGCGTGGTCCATCATTTTGGTGGCGTTTTGTTGCTGGAAGGCCAGCGGGCGGATCACAAAGGTGTCGTTGGTTTTAGCGACCAGTGGCAAGGTGATCTCTTCAAAACGACCGACCAGCGGCTGCTGTTTAAAATGGGTCAGCTTTTCTGTTTTCAGCTGTGCCCGAATGGCGCGCACCATCAGCTGTTCCTGATAGGCTTCTGTTAAAAAAGTACGGTGGACCAGTTGTTCAAATAACTGGTCGGCAATGGCCGCAGGTTTTTTATCCACCAGCACAGTGCGAAGGTCTGAATAACGCACCAACGTTTCCCGTGGCCGTACTAATTCCTGCATCACGGCGACCAACTCTTTGGGCAACACTGTGGCGGCATAGTCTCTGAGGCGGGTTAACTCGGTTTGCACTGTGTTGATGGTGGTTTTGTATAACTTGCCGTCGACATCTTCAAAAAAATCCGTGACGCGGGCAAAGCGGGCGGGTGCCAGCCGGAATTCAAATACAGCTTGATCGGGGGCGCATAGCACAATGCCGACGTTGGCGAATTCGCCCGTCTGTGCATGAGGTAAAAACCTGACTATTGCGTACTGATACAAAGTTTTCATATCAGAGCCTCCCAAAATTTGTCTGTTCTGAATAGTGCCAAAGTGGCGGTGATCTGAGCCAGATAATCAGGCTCTACCAACAGCCATTCTTGCGGCAGACTGGCAGCATACTGGGCAAAGCCATGCAGCGCAATCTCTAGCTTAGGCTGGTAATAATCACGCCAGAGTTGATCATGCTGCTGATGAAACCAGTAGTGGTAGCTTAGATGCAAAGGTGCGTGCCGGGTAAAGTCATATTGCGGATCAAATGCCAAATTATGGTCGACTACCACATAACTTTGGGCTCGAGCATCCAGGAATAAGTTCGGGTTGCCACTGGTGAGGCTCATGGTGCGATCTTCGTTTTGGATCCAATAATCAAACAAAAACAAGTCTTTAGCGAACTGGATGGGCATTGTTTGCTGTAGCGAAGGTGTCAGTTCCAGCAAGCTTGGCAAATGTCTTGATGCAAACACGACGGAGTCACCATCGCCCAGTATGCGGCGGGCGGCGTCGTCATATTTCAGTAACTGCGCCGGTAGATAAGCGGTTTGATAGGGTGGGACATTCAGGCCAAAAGCCGTACCTAAAAATGCACAAACTGCTTCATTGATTAAGCCTTTGGTGGTGGCTTGTGGGCCTTTGATGTAATAAAGCTGCTCGTCAGACAACCGACAAAGGTAAGGCTCGGTCCGGCCCTGAGTGGCTTTTTCTTGCAGTTCTTCCACTTCAAGCACTGTCCATTCCCTGCAACTTGTTGTTATTGATTAAAAATAAAGCAGCGATGTGTTAAGTACAAGCGGTTTTTGTGCAAAGGGTAGAAATGGGTGGGTGTCTCCGATTCGTTTTTAGAACATACAACCCACGTCCCAGTTAAGCAATCATAGAGCAATCTTGGACTGCCAGATAAACAGGACAGCCATGTATTGCAGTGCAATTTAAGCCTCTCCTGAATTATTGCTTTGGCGCCTTGCGCTTAAACTTATGGCATGCTGCCGATTCAGATAAAATTCATTTTTAAGCGGTTAGCCTCAGTTTTTTTACAATATGGACATTCCATGAAAACGTTTTTCCGCTACTGCCTGTTGTTAAGCCCACTTTGTTTCAGCGCCTGCACTGTCCATCACGTTGGCAAGCACACTGCCGTCACTCTCGATACCGGCAACGACGTGCTGGATGCCGCGTCTTATGTGGTTGCAGGGGCTAAGTTGCAGAAAAAACTCAGCGCTGAACAACGCCAAAATGGCGGGTCAAATCGTCCGAACGATCCAGTGGTGAAAGAATTGAACGAGGCCATCGAAAAAGCCAAAGACCGCAAACATGGTCTGGCACCGGTTGAAACGGGAGGATAAAACCGGACAGACATGTATTGCAGTTCAATTTATGGCTGTCCTGCATTATTTCGAACCGCCACTAAAGCCAGCTTGGTAAAGATGCAAATGGCTTTGGCAAATTCGTTGGAAATGTGCAGCGATTGTACAATTTGAGAACCCACGCCCGGCAATAAGCAACAATCCCCACACACCACAATCACCACTGGCTTATCTGCTGCCTGTCGCATAACGCGGCGTTGATTTATGCTAGCCTTTGCTTAAGTATCAATTTTTAGCAGTCGGCTATCACCACTATGGCTTTAAAGTCTCATGGTCAGCTTCTTTTGCGTTGGGATGCGGATTTTTTGTATATCGATGTGAGGGGGCCTTTTAATCTGGAAGGTGTCACTGCTGGTTTTTTGCAGATCCAGCACAGTGTCAGTCAATGCCAACGCAGCGCGTGGGCACGCATTGATGTGCTGGATGAAGAAACCTTGGGGGCGCCTGAGGTGATGAAAGTGATTGGTGCGAGCTATAAGTGGTGCTTGCAGCATGATTGTGTGGCGATAGCCTCTGTATGTTCGACATCGATCCAACGGCAGATCCTTGAGCACACCCGGCATAAAACTGGGATGAATTTGGCAGGGTTTGCGACTCAGGCAGAAGCGGAGCAGTGGTGTCGCGAACAACTGGCAGAGCGTCTTCCACCCGGCGCAATTGTCGTAAACCCATCCATGAATTAAAAACTACGTGGTCTTTTGTTGTCGTTAACTACAGCGTGTCAGCGTAATTTTGGACCGTAATCCTGGACAGCCACTTGGTTTATCCTTTATTTGGTGGGTATTTGGTAGGTATCCTGTTTGGTTTTTTTGGCCATCAAACGGATCGACGTTGACAATCAAACCCGTCCGGCTGCAGGATGCGCGCATCGTAACCCATATGAGAATGTCCAGATGGTACCTTGGTATATCGCGAGCGCCGTTGTGGCGAAAACGTCGTTGTTAGGGCTGGGATTATTGTCGCTCGGGCTTTGTATCGCCGCACTCATCAGTTTGCGTTTGTTTGGTTCAGGCTTAAGCCAACCGCTGCAACGGCGGATCCGGCAAATTTTCCGTACCGGTTTGTATCTGCATCTGGCCACTTACGTGATGTTGTTCAGTAAAATGTGGTTGATCGATGGTTGGCAAGACGTCCCGACTTTCCTACTCAGCCATCTGGTGATGCATCATGCCGTATCAGCCCTGATTGCGACCATCCTGATCCTGATGACTATCCGCATTTATAACCACCGCAGTGCCGGCGTGCTGTAACGAGACCAGGGGGTAATCTTGGATAGTTGTTATCTTGGACAGCCACTTTTTTCCCCGCAGTGGTAGTTTAATTCACTTTTACCGATAGCCACAGGAACTGCAGTGCAACAAGCTAACTGGATCGGGATGGTTGTCCTATCGACGTTATCCATGGCGTTTGGCATCTTTTTTCTGTTTTTTCATGAATCACAACTTCAGGCTGAAGCCGATTTATTACAAGTCAGTGGTCAGGTGAGCTGGGTGGAAACACACAGGTACAGCATAAATTTTGCCTTGAAAGAACACCCGCAGGTCTTTAGTTATTCGAAAGGTGCAGGTGCTGCGCATCGGGTTAGAAGAGCCTTGGAAGTCGCCGGTGGTAAGGTCGTGGTGCTTCGATATGAAAAAGCGACACATGGCCCGATTTTTTCGGATGACAGATACCATTCGGTCTGGGAAATACAAATTAATCAGCAGTTGGTCAGATCTTACCCCCAAATAGCATCTGCTATCGCAGCTGGTGAAAAACTCAAGCCCTGGTTAGGTTGGTTTTTCGTCTGCTCGGGTGGCTATCTCGCTTATGTAGCACGGCAGACAAGGCGAGCACAGCGGCTCAACAGTTCTTTTAATCATTTATTTCCATGGACTTGATCGCGGCCAGCTATCTTGGACAACAGCAATTTTGGACAGCTGTAATCCTGGACAACCACTTTTTTAACTGAAGCAGTCATGGAAGGTTGTCGCAGTCGATGGATGTCCATGGAGTCCACCCGCCAAAAACATCTCTACTCATCAGATTGATGAATTTCAGCAGATTCAATCACCCGAATGCCAGGATTTGCGGATAACCCGGCGCTGAGCATCATCTGCGCAACCTTCGCAACAGAAATGGCTCGCCATGTGATGGGTATCAGTTTTCTTAAACATCGATTGAGCAATAAACCAACCGCTTCACCAGTGCGTTTGTCAGTTCGGACAGCGCCATCGAGTAAAGACGGCCGCACAATGCTCAGCGAAGAAAAACCCAAAGATCCGACATCGCGCTCAGTTTCACCTTTGGTTTTAAGATAAAGACCAAAGCCGTTCACATCTGCGCCAAGGGTGGAGTTCAACACGAAAGATTGAGTGCCAGCGGCATGTGTCAGTTCGGCGATGTGCAGAATATAGTCGTGGTCAACACGATAAAAGGCTTGCGCTGAGCCCGCTTGCTTAAGCGTAGTCCCCAAGGCGCAAAATGTGACATCCGCTTGCCACCATGATGCATCTGCCGGCAGAGCTTCGAAATCAACAATAGGGTTTTCTAACTTTGGATGTGGATTTAAGGGGCGTCTGGTGGGCGCAACCACCTTGGCAACATCAGGGTGACGCAACGCTTGCGCCAGTAATTGGCTGCCAACGGCACCACTCGCGCCGAGGATTAATAAAGTTTTCATATGGAGTGCTTCGTGGATGCAATAAAATCCAGTGTAACGAAAATCAACCAATCATGGACAGCCACTTCGTTTAGTCGACTAAACCCCTGTCGATTAAATGTAACTTTGACCCTATGGGCTGCGTTTTTTCCAGAGTAGCCGACTCCCGGTGGTTCAGGTATTCTTGCTCGAGTTCCAGCTGACTGAACAGGTACTTTGATGACTTTGGATCTTACGCCGCTGCATAAAGCGATTGCCCGCTTAGAAGAAGGTTTACTACGGTATCAGCAGGATATTTCCGATACGCAAATCCGCGATGGCTTGGTGCAACGTTTTGAATTTACTTACGAAATAAGCCACAAAATGCTGAAGCGCTTTCTGGAACAAACCGCAGCCAGCCCTGAGCAATTTGATCAGATGCCTTTTGCTGATCTCATTCGCACTGCTAACGAGCAAGGCTTGTTGCTTGGAGACTGGCCGGTTTGGCGCGGTTATCGCGATATGCGCAGTAAAACCAGTCATACCTACGATGAAGATATTGCGCTGCAAGTGGTGGCGGGTATTCCGGCTTTTTTAGCGGAAGCGCAGTTTCTTGCGGCCGCTTTAGCGCAGCGGTTATCAGATGACTGATGCAATGCCTGCTGATTTACCAACAGTGCCGGCCCTGTTGCAAGTGAACCCGCAGCAGTGGCAAATCATCCAGCGTATTTTGCAGCAATATCTGCCGGGTTATGCTGTCTGGGCTTTTGGCTCCAGAGTGGGTGGCCCTTGTAAACCTTACTCAGATTTAGATGTGGCCATTGTCGGCACGCAACCTTTGCCGTTGCAATTGCTCGCGGAAGTTGCCGAAGCTTTTAGTGAGTCGGATTTGCCCTGGAAAGTCGATTTGCTTGACTGGGCGACGACATCGCAAGTGTTTCGGGAGCGAATTTTGGCCCGGAAGTTGGTGTTGCAGTAGGTAAACTAATCTTGGACAGCCACTTTTTTCCCTGTGGCTGCCCATTTGGCTCTCTCCCTTTTCCCAACATTTGACCAATGAAGCCTAAAAGGCTGCATTCGTAGCTTATTTGGCTTCATTTGGTGGTGTGATGTTTGCGCTTGTTGATCTGCTTTTTACCGGCTATCGCCGCCAGGTGTTGGGGTTGTTGTTGCTTAAACCCGATCAGGCGTGGCATGTGCGCGAGATTGCCCGGTTAACCCACACTCAGCCTGGTACTTTGCATAAAGAACTGACCAAGTTGGCGCAGGCGGGCATTCTGAAAAAAACTGAACAGGGCAATCAGCTTTGGTATCAGGCGGACACCCGTTGTGTGGTGTTTGAAGAGCTGGCCAGTATTCTGCGAAAAACCAGCGGTTTGGCGGATGTGTTGCGACAGGCGTTGTTGCCGGTCGCCGACCAATTGCAATTTGCTGCGGTGTTTGGCTCTGTGGCAAGTAACAAAGCCACCGCGACCAGTGATATTGATTTGCTGCTGGTAGGCGATTTAAGTTTTGCGGCGGCGGTCAAACAGCTGTATCCGGCGCAGCAGCAACTTGGCCGCGAGATCAATCCTAAACTCTATTCTTTGGCCGAATGGCAAAAAGCGTTGGCGGCACCATCTGGTTTTATCACGGCGCTATTGGAAAGTCCGCTACTGATGATTGCAGGAGACAAGGATGACCTTAGACAATCATTTTTGCTAAATGAAGCATGTCGGGCGGGCTTTGGTTAGTAAAACCGCTTTGCTCAGCCGTTGCGAGTTTCTGGTTCAGCGCCTCGGCACGACGGGCGTTACGGATCAGTTCGTTGATCAGCTCGCTTTTACTGCTGTATTCACCGCCTGCACTGACTTGTTGTTGCAACCATTCATCATTGGGCTGGCTGAGGGAAGTACTTTGACGGGCCATGTTTAGCTCCTTGGGTGCAATAATGCCTCAAAATTACACCACCAACATAAGTTGTGCACTCAGCGGGTAGCTGGGGCTGTCCTCTTGCAGTCCTTTCAATCGCACCCGATAAAACAAAGCCAGACAAAAGCCTGGCTTTGGTGAAGTTCTGATTAATCTTACACCTAAGCTACTTCCGGATATTCAGCTGATAACTGCCCGCACCTGTGACTGACCGTACAAGAGCGCGGTAATAACCATTGCTTGCGGCATAACTTAAACTTTCATTCGAGTTACTGGCGGTCGATTGCGCGACGTTGGCCCAACTGCTGCCGTTCCAGCGCTGTAGGTACAAATCAAAATTGGTGCCGGTGGCAGCACTCAATGTCAGGCGCAGGGTGCCGCCGTTGTATTGAAAATAACTGTTATTTGGCACTATTGCCTGTGCGCCCACCGCTAGCGTTCCACTATAGGTGTCGCCTGCGCTGGCGGCTGCCAGGGTAAAGTTAATAGTGCTGGCCGGACTGCTGATCTGACTGATATTCAGTCCGGAATCGCTGCCGTTCCACCACAGAGCGTTGGTGCCGCGGCTGGTCAGCGCATTGGGGAAAATTTTATTAAATTCAGCAGTGGTATTGCCATCATAGAGATCGGTGGCGTCGCTGCGATTGCGTTTATTTTCCGGATCCCGTTTGCCGTCGGCATGCTCCATCTGAATATAAGGTTTCCATTCGTTCGAATTACTGCCACTTGGATCCACGTGCCAAATCGCCAACCCTTGATCCGGTTGATACTGGTTCTGGCCACTTTGATGAACGGCTTCAATGTAAAACGCTTCTTTGGTATTGGCCGGATTTCCCCAACGATACAGTTGGCGGGCGCCGGAGGTATGGCTCAGTTGACCGGTCGGTGCCTGGCTGTTCAGGGCTGGATTGAGTTCGGTGACGGTATCCCAGCCAGCTAAGTGCCGGAATACGCCCACCGGCGGCGTGGGCTTAAACTTGTTTTGCACACCAATGGCGCCATAACCCATCACACAAAATGCCGCGACTGATCCTTCTGAGCTACCGTCGTAATCATATAAATCTGGCCAGCCGAGCAATAGATGGCCACTTTCGTGAATGAAAGTGCCGATCGCCATGTTTGTGCCCATGTTGGTGATTTGATAAAGCGAGGTACAGACACCGTCGGCGCAAAAGCGCGGTGATAAACCGCCCATATGTGGCCATAAACCTTTGGACCAGGCGCTATCTGCTTCGCCGGCATAGAAAAAATTCAAACCGAGGATTTGTTTGCTGCTATTGGTGGTCAGGGTGGAGAAATTAAAACCTTCGGTGTATTCCAACCAGTTCAGAGCTTCGCTGATCAGTTCCTGCGAACGCACGGACGACGAGAGGCTGTTATCGGTGTAATAACTTTTGTTTTTCTTCGCCGTGTAATAACGGGTAACAGTATTTTGGTAATCGAGCTTGCTGCCAGACACCTGCTGGAAGTAGCCGCGGACGGACTGCGCGTTGCCAAAACCGGTGTACGTCAGATCATTAAGGAAACTTTCCACCTGGGTTTTGCTGATGGTACCGGTTTGATTTGGAAACTGAATAATGACCGTCAGGCCACGCACGGTTGCCGGTAACGCCATAGGGACGTCATCGGCGGCTTTGGGGGAACCATCGGTCAGATGTTGCGGACCATGCTGGTGTGGCTCCTCGTTGCCAAGCAGTTGTTGTTGCGCTTGCTTAACTAACGCTGCTTTGGCTGCCGGGCTTAAACCCGGTTGCTGGTTTTGCAATAAACCGGGGGTGCTCTGTTTACTGCCAATGGGCGGTTGCGCCAATTGCCCGGTGGATTGGAGTGCACTGCCATTGGCGCTCACCACAGCGTAAGCATAACCTTTGAGGTTATTGTCGTAGACCACCAGTTTGCCATCGGCCAGCCGCTGTTCGGCAAAATAGTTGTTGCCGGATAAATAAATCGTCAATTTTTGGCCATTCGGTTGACGAAACTGCAGGGGGTGATCGACAAAAGGTACGGCTGCCTGACTCACAGGTAAAACAAAGCTCAGCGCAAGCGCCAGCCCAGGTAAGTGGATTTTCATCATGTTGTTCCTTATTGCATCGGAAGATTTTTATGGCAGCTTTGCTGCTGGATATTCCGGCCTCTGTGCGGGTGGTTTGAGCCGGTCATAGCAGCCTAGGCGCACCGATGCACAGAAACTAAACAGACATAAGGCAAAAAAATGATAAATGCGTGATATTTCGAAACTTGTTTTTACTTTCGAAAAAAAACGATGACCAAACAAGGGGATTTGTTGATTGTTCGTGTTTCGCCGGAACGGCAGCTGCAGGATTATAGAGATAACAGAACATTAAAAGACGTGGCATAGGGGCCAAAGAAACCGGCAATATTCAGCAATTAGTATGCAGGCACCATGTCACCCAGTAATCTTGGGCCACAGTAATCTTGGACAGCCACTTATTTCTGTTCCGGAAACACATCACATTTGCTAACAATTAAAACTCTGGCAGAGCTTGTCAAAACTGCGCTTTGGCCATAAATAAGGCGCAGGAAAAAATCTTCATTAATCAGGAATATCAGATGTTTAAACAACTCCTTGCTTCAGCCGGTATTGGCGCTTGTAAAATTGATACCCAACTGCAGACGAATCAGTGTGTGCCTGGTGGTAGCTTGAAAGGCCACATTCAGATCCAGGGTGGCGCTGTGGCGCAGCAAATTAATGGTTTTGATTTAGCGTTGATGACGCGGGTGAAGGTCAAAGCCGACAACGGCGAGTTTTATCAGAATTTTTGTTTGCAACGTTTTCGGTTGGCCGAGGCCATGCTGGTGGAGCCTGGTGCACGGCATCAGTTGCCGTTTGAATTGCGTTTAATCGACGAGCTGCCGGTGACGCATTTGCCACATCACACTGTGAGCAAAGTTTGGTTAACCAGCGAAGCCGATATCGATATGGCATTGGATCCAACCGACAACGATTTATTGCGCATCGATGCCACCCCGCTGATGCTCAATTGCATCGACGCTATGCTGGTTTTGGGTTATCAGCTGCAAAAAGTGGATGTGGAAAAAGGTTTTCTGCAAGTGCCAGGTAAACGCAGCAAAGTTGGCTGTTATCAGGAATTTGAATTCCGCCCGCGCCAGTGGTTGTCAGGGGTGAAAGAAGTGGAATTGTCGTTTTTGCCAGACGGCGCCGACATGTTATTGGTGGTTGAAGTTGATCGCAGTTTCCGTGGTGACAGTTACCGAACCTTACGTTTGTCGCCACGCAGCAGCAGTGCTGAAGTGCAAAGGGCGCTACGCACTGTACTAGGTTGATTTTGGGGATACATGACTGCCTGTGGCAAGCTCTTTTGGGGATCTTCGAACAGGTTTGTCACATTAGATATGAGACGCGCCCCCAATGCTGAGTAAACCCTTTGCAAAGTGCTGCTTGCTGCCACAGTATTTGCAATCCGTGCGCCTGATCCGGCAAAAATCCGGTTAAAAAAAGCCCTGGCTTGTTCAGGCTGCGTATAAAAATAGTGCTGTTAAATGTAGATAGCTTGTAGTTATTCCCTCCATTTTGACGTGAAAAGGACATTTAAATGAAAAGTACGTTCCATAAATTACCCCACAAATTAGGATTTTTACTGCCAGTCATTGTTTTGGCTGGCTGTAGCGCTACTGAGTCGTCCCGCACTATTGAAGCCCCTAAAGTAAACGCCAGCTATCAGGCTTACCAAGGCCAAAAAAGTAAACTGGTGGTTGGTAAATTCCAAAACCGCTCAAACTTTCAAAATGGCATTTTTAACGCAGACACCGATCAACTTGGTTCTCAAGCCAAAACCATTCTGCTGACCCATTTACAACAAACCAATCGTTTTTTGGTGATGGACCGCGCCAATATGGCTGAATTATCACAAGAAGCGCAGTTTGCTGGCGCCACTCAACAAGTGATAGGTGCAAAATATGTGGTGACGGGTGATGTCACTGAATTTGGTCGGAAACAAACCGGCGACAAACAATTGTTTGGTCTGCTTGGCAAAGGCAAAGAGCAAGTGGCTTATGCCAAAGTTGCATTAAATATTGTGGATGTAGAAACCTCAGCTGTGGTGTTCTCCGTGATGGGCGCCGGTGAATTTAGTCTGGAAAATCGTGAAGTGATTGGTTTTGGCGGCACCGCCAGCTATGACGCGACCTTAAACGGTAAAGTGTTAGATTTGGCCATGCGCGAAGCAGTGAACAAACTGGTTGAAGGCATCCAAAATAACCAATGGCAACCGCAGTGAGGTCCTCTTTGATGTCAATGGTGATGCCAATGGTGATGCCGCTAAAATTTTTAGCAGTGGTGGTGGCGGTGGCAACGCTCAGCGGCTGCCAAACCACCAAACCGTTATATCATTACGGCGATTATCAAGACGCTGTCTATACGCACTTTAAAAACGAAGATTCGTCGGTGACGCAGGAAATTGAAGCGCTGGAAAAAGCCATCGCTAAAAGCTCTGCTAAAAATCTGCAAGTGGGCCCGGGATTAAATGCTCACTTGGGCTACTTGTATATTGAAAGTGGTCAAATGGATGTGGGTGTTGCTTATCTAAACAAAGAAAAAGCGCTATATCCGGAGTCGGCACAATTTATCGACTTTTTACTGAAAAATGCTAAAGCAGGTAAATCATGAAAAACATTCAATTATTTGCCGCTTTAGTATTAGCCATCATGCTAACCGGTTGTGTGACGGCTCCAACGGCCATGGATTACACTGCCTTTAAACAGAGTAATCCAAAGTCAATTTTGGTGTTGCCACCGATCAACCATACCACTGAAATCATTGCGCCTTACGGGGTGTTAGCGAATGTGACAGTACCACTGGCGGAAGCGGGTTATTATGTGTTTCCGGTGGCTTTGGTCGATGAAACCTTCAAAAACAACGGCCTCACCGTTGCCGAAGACATTCATGCGGTTCCTTCAAAGAAGCTCGGTGAAATCTTTGGTGCTGATGCGGTGATGTATATCGAAGTGCAGGAATACGGTACCTCTTACGCCATACTCTCCAGCGATACTGTGGTGGTAGTGCAGGCGAAACTTGTTGATAACAAAACCAACGAAATCTTATGGCAAGGCAGTGCCCGCGCTGCCAGCAGCGAACAAAACTCTGACAATAGCAACGGCTTTGGTGTCGTCGGGATGTTGGTCGAAGCGGCAGTGACGCAGATTTTTGAAACCGCCCTGGACACCGGCTTTGAGATTGCCGGCATCGCATCAGCCCGTTTGCTGTCGCCAGAAGCGCACAATGGGTTGTTATATGGCCCGCGCTCACCCAAACACGGCAAAGAAAAATCAAAACAATAACTTTAGACACACTTGATTGCCGGCGCGTCCGGAGCTTAGTTTGCTGACAAAAAAGCCCTCACATCGTTGCGGGCTTTTTCATTTTAGTTACCAACGGTTGCAGCTATTCAGCAACCAGTGCCCTCTGAGTTTTCTACCGGATCCCACTATACAAATTTTCTCTAAACCATTGGCGGTGCATGGTGAGTTTAGTTTGGTGGATGTTGGCAAAATTTTCCGCCGCAGGCAGCGTGTCCATGGTGTCGACTTCTAAAATCGCGGGCAGGGTAATTTGAAAATCGTCGGTTAAAGCTTCATCGAGCGAAAAGACAATGTCGAGGTCGCCATTATCCGCATCCGGAAAACGGCTACCCGCTGCTGAAATCCAGCCTTTTTGATCACAGTTTTTGATGTTTAGCCGTGTCTGATATGCGACTGGCGAGTAATCCTTGCCCCGATAGTGCAGTGTGGCTGAAGCACAGTGTACCGCGATTGCGAAACCGGTATCTCTTGCCACAAAGGTCGACGAAAGACTGATGATCAAATGTTTGTTATCTAGCGTGGTAGTGACCACGTACCGGATTTTCTGTTGATTGCTGGTTTCAAACCGGGTGACCTGGCTCATGTACTCCTTTTTCTGAATAATCCGAATATCAGCTCCATCCACCACGTCGTATTGTTTCGAACAAGCGTTTAACAGTCCGAGTGCGACGCAGATAAAAACACCGCGCCCGATGTACAAATTCAACAATTTCATCAAACAGACCTCGTTTTTCGACTGCTAAATTTCAGCAACAGCCGATTGCGATGCTCGGCTACTTTCGCCTAAAAATAACAGGACATTCAGCAAAGCATGGGGGCAAGTTTGGGGGGAGGCACCACGACGCTAATGACCTCTGCCCATTTTTATTGAGCTTGGCGTGATATTTAAATAATCCGCCGCTGCTGACAAGCCTGTGTCACTTTTGAGCCGCTGTGCCGCACTAACGACATTCGCTGATCGTCTGCCGGTCCAGCTCAAACAGCTCCGATGAGCTTTGGCCGTTGAAATCCAACTGGCTGCCAGCGACATCTTTTAGCTGCAGCCGTAACATGGCATGACTGTATTGTTCAGTTACAGCCACTTCTTGCTCCCCAGAGCAGGAATCGTAATGGCCATATTCGCTGCGTGTTTCCTTATGTTTGCTGCAAGTGTATACATTGTCGATGTAGTCGCACTTCTCAACTTCGACTTCGGCTTCATAAGCGCAAATGCCGGAAAAGGTACAAAGGCTGGTGCTGTGACTGACCAGCGGCTGGCTATCGTGCACCCAGTCAAGCCGCAAACTGCCATGTAGCTGGTCTTGCGTCAGATGTACCAGCAACGAGCCTTGGCCCCAGTTCACCCCTTTGAGCTTGATCAACTGTTGGTGTGGCCCTTGCAAAATGGACATTGATTTGACGATTTTACTGTCCGGAACTACCTCGAGTTTGGTTTGCGCCGGTCCGCTTTGAAAACGCGCCAACCCAGGGTTAGCCGGATCGATTTGCGGCGCGGCAACCACCAGCAACTGGCCTTGCACCCCCACCGTCTGGGTGCAACCACTCAAGCCGACTAGCAGCCCGACCCACAATATTCCCGGTAACTGCATCCAACCAACGTTTATCACGATGTATCCCGTCAACACAGAATTAATTAACTTTGCCAGGAGAGTGTACCAGTCTGATTTTTGCTATGTAAGCAGGTTGTGTGTTATTTGTTGGATGAATGAGGCGCCGGGCATGAATGATTTAGTGCTGACCCCAAGTTTCTGATACTAGTCTCGCGGATCGATTTCCTACTGCAAAGCTGTAACCTGGCATTGTGCTTTACCATCCATATCCATACGCGCTGCGGTCGTTATTTGCGCCTGACTATCCAGCAACTTGCGGTCATTTGGCGCTAGCTGCAGTGCTGCTTGAATCAATTTGTTGGCTTGCGGGTGGCAGCTTAGTTTGCTCAGCAACATGGCATAATTGTTCAGATATGGCACTTGTTGCTGTGCAAAAGGTAAACCTTTGGCAAACCAACGGGCTGCTTGTTGCGGCTGGTTCGCAAAATAATGATTGCCCAGTAAAAAGTAGGGTAACCAATAATCAGGCCATTGCTGCGTCGCTGTTTGCAAAGCGGCAATGCCGGTGGCGGTTTGTTGCGTGTTCAGCAAGTCCTGACAGGCTTTGGTGTAGATGAAAGGGTCAAGCTGCGCACTGATTTTGCTGCTGGGTAACATGGCGAGCATCCAGTAATTTCCGCGCTGCCAGGTGCGTTCGAAGGTCGAGAAATTCAGCCGATACTGTGCTGTGACTCCGGTATGTAAAATGACTTCGGCGGTATTCAGGTCATAGCCAATCACCACCGCATAATGCCATTGCGGAAACCAGCCAATCGAATTGTTCTGCAGCACAATCACCGGGATATTCTCGGCTACCAGCCTTAATAACTGCTGCATGCTGGAACGCTCTGCGTATGCGACCAAGCCCAGTTGGCGGGTTGCAGCAACCATTTCAATCTGCAAGGTGCCTTCGCGGCCGGGGATAAAAGTGCTGGGTGCGATAGTGTTGGGGCTTTTGTGCAGCCCATAAAAACCTGCTACTTCCGATAAGGTGGTGGGGCCGCAAAAAAATTGTTGTTGGGGAAAAAATGGCACATTGGCAATCAGCTGTTGCCGGGCAATATCTGGCGGATCAGTCTTTAATTGTTGGGTTTGGGGTGGCGTTTGACAGCCACCCAGCACCAGCAGCAGAGCCGCCGTTAGAGCCATTTTCAGGCTCGGGGAGCGGTAGAACTGCCACCAGGAATGCAACAACAGCAACCTTAAATAGGGTTAATAAAAGGATACACGTCGGTAAGCCCCATCAGATCGAGCACGGCCACGACCACCAGCACAGTGACCACAACACCCACGATACCACCGGCCGGCATTTCGTTTAGCTGGCTGTTTAAGGCGTTGATTTCTTGCTGAGTCATATTGGCGATACGCTGCTGCGCATCGGCAGGGCTAACACCCAGCTCAATCAGTTTTTGCTGCACCTGGGCATTACCAACAAAGGACAATACTTGTTGTTTGTCATAGTTAAATTGTTGATGGGAAATGACCTGATCAGAACTGTAGACGTCGGCCGTTGCCTGTCCCAGACCGAACATCAGCAGCGAACAGGCAATACTGGCTTTTACCAATTTATTCATCATTCATTTATCCTTGAACACGTTGTTTTAAAAGTAGATTATCGTTTCCAGATATGAATTGTAGCGATGACCATTCTGCATTTGATACCTAGTCACAGTAGTCTATCGGCCAGAGCTATGCAACTGCCTGCCATTTGCAGGCTTGATCAAGGAACGCGTGCACCATACTCGATGGCGATGATTTTTCCCTGAGAAAACTTCAAGGTCGTCAGAAACTTGCCGGAGCCTGGGTTGTAAGTCCAGGTTTCAATTTTTTCGCATTCGTTGCCATCGTTCACCACAGTTGTTGGATTGCAGAACGAATCCTTCAGCATCGGTTCGCCACATTTTTGCAGCACTGAAGCTTTGGCATCACCGGTATTGACGATATCGCTATTGCAACGCAAGCCTTCAGCAACAGCCTGAGTGGCGACAAATTGCGAGGCGAATAAAAAGGTCGTTATCAGGCTGAGGGTTTTTAGTGATTGCATGATGGACTCCATTCCTTGTGTTGTTGTTAACTTGTTGTTTTACAGCATGGGATGTCATTAAATTAAAGCAGCTTTTACCGGAATACAAAGTATTTTTCGGGACAAAACAAAATGATGTCGACCGCCTGTCGGATGGCACGCTTCGCGTTTATCCGACCTTGTTTGAGTTGGGTTTTACTTGGGATCGTAGAGCGCTACTCGCCGCGTCAGCGGCAGTACGCCGGATGGTGATTTGCCAAGGACTTGCTTAAATTCCTGCATCACAAAGCCGCTATCTCCCCATCTTCAGTTAACCGGAAATACTGGCCGTTTTTGATCAACAAGCCTTCGCTGCTGCGAAGCGGGAAGCTGGTCAGGTAGTCTTTGGGGTGTTTGACGTCGATGGCAAAAACTTTGTGGTTAAAGCGGGCGTTAACCTCGCTTTGCAAAGTGTGGCCGACCACCACGGCTGTGGCGCCGATAGCGGTTAAGCCTTGTTCGACAGCTTGCTGGGTTAAATCGTCTTTAAAATAACCACGATACCAGGCAGGGCCGGTGGTGCTGGATTGTAGGAACGAAGTTTTGCTGACGGTGGCCGGTGAATAATACAAAGTGCGGTAGCCGCTGCGGACAATCTGGTTAATTTCGGCCACCGACATCTGATATTTAGCTAAATCCGGATGCAGCCCTCCATGCACAAAAGCCACGCCGTTAATCACTTCCAGCACATTTTTACTGGCCAGCCAGCGGCCGAGCAGCGCGTTGTCATCGAACAACTGATATTGCTGTTTACCCAGCATACCCGCGATATAAAAGTACTTTTCGTTGGCGGACTGAAAGTTACCCTGTAGGTTCTTAATTTCATGATTACCAATAATAAAATGCACCTGACCACCGGCTTCGCGCGCGGCTTGTTCCAGTTTATAAATGGCCCACAGCACCTGCGTGGTGGAGGCGCCACGGTCGACAAAATCGCCCACCAGTACTAAGTGGCCTTTGCCGAAGGTCCAGTTCAGCTGCAAGTCGGCAACGCCGTGCGCCACTAAAAATTGTCGGAAGGCGCCAAAACCACTTTCGATATCGGAAATCGCAATGATAGGTTCACCGTCCTGAAAGAGGTCTGCCGGTGTTGTTATGGTCGGTATAGTCAGGCTGTCGTCAATATTGGCGAGACTGGAGATATCCACGTCAAAATGGCTGCCATCTTCGGGGAAAACTAGCTTCAGCTTGGTTGCGCCGGCGCTGCTTTTTTCGATATAGGGTTTGGCCTGACCGTTCGGATCAACCTGATCTCCGGCAACCAAGCCGTTGGCAGCTGCGCTAGCCAGCACCACAGTCTCCACCGTAAAACCACGATCATTATCCCCTTTGATCACGTGGGCGACGGTTTGGCCATCTTCAAAAAATACATGCACTTCGCCCTCCAGCTGATAGGCGAGCTTATCTTCAAATAAATGGGCGTCCGCGCCAATGCTCAGGCCAAAACAGACCAGAGCGCTCAGCAAGATCAAAAAAGTGATGCCGAAGTGTTTTAGATTGGTCAAAAGTAGGGACATCTTAGGATCCTTTGTTTTTTGTGAATGAGCAGGTTGTTGTTATGCTATGTATAACAAAGTTACTTTGTAATGCAAAGTAATTTGTAGTGTGTTTTTTGTGCAAAGGCAAAGGCAAAGGCAAAGGCAAAGGCAAAGGCAAATGCAAAGGCAAATGGTGTATTGGTGTATTGGTATTTGGGAATAAGTGGGAATGTTCGGTAGAAAGTGTCGAAACGGGGGCGAGGATGTCGCAGCCCCCGGTTATTTAAAATGCGCTGTGTTCGGCCTAAAGCTCTGTGCTTGGCATCAGCTCCGCGCTGGCAACCAATTCCGCGCTAAGCCACTGGGCAAATTCGCGCATGGCGCTGGTTTCTACTTTGGATTGCAGCCGGGTGAGCCAGTAGCTGCCGAGGCTGATTTCAGGCAAAAACGGTCGTTTGATCCGGCCACTACTGAGGAGATGACTGAACATCCGTGCTGGCGCTATCGCAATGCCAACACCGGCCTGGGCCGCTTCGAGCATGGTGATGCTGGAATCAAACACCATCACCGGATGCGTCGGCGGCAACTGCGGGCCTGCGGCTTGTTGCAGCCAGGCGGTCCATTCGTCGCGCCGGTACGAGCGCAGCAACCGGAAGTTCAATAGATCGGCAGGTTGCCTCAGCTGGGCGGCGATCTCCGGTGTACATAACGGCGTCAGCGGACTGTCGCATAAATACAAAGCCGCCGTGCCATGCCAGGCGCCGCTGCCAAACCGAATGGCATAATCCAGCCCTTCGGCGGCTACATCAACCCGGTTGTTGTGGGTGGAAATTTGCAGTTCGATATGCGGGAATTTCTGATAAAAAGCAGCGAGTCGCGGCAGCAAAAAACCGGTGGCGAAAGTGCCGATCACCCCAATTTTCAGTTTCTCCTGCACTTTACGACCAGCAAAATAATCTAACAGCTGGGCGATCCGATCAAAAGACTCGTTCAGTACCGGTAGCAAATGTTCCCCTTCAGGTGTCAGCGCCAGACCACGAGGTACCCGCAAAAACAGCGGGCAATGCAGCTGATCCTCCAGCAATTTCACTTGTTGGCTGACCGCCGAGTGCGTCACGTTCAGCTCGATGGCGGCATGGGTGAAACTTAAATGCCGGGCGGCAGCTTCAAAGGCGCGCAGTGATTTAAGCGGAATATAACGACGAGTCATGGCTTTCCTGTAAGTTTTTCTAACAGCTGATGTGCAAATTAACCGTTTGTACGGCGATGTCAACTGGCGCAATCTAACTGTCGCCGGCAAACCAATTTATCAACTCAACCAGCCAAGGAATCTTTATGTCTTTCAGCAAAACCCGTGTGGCACTTTGGTGCGCACTGCCGTTCATCCTGGTATCTGCCAGCCAGGTGCAGGCTCGCACGAACGTCATTGAAAACGAAGCGGCGTTACAAGCTGCAGTCAATCAGCAAGTGAGTCAGTTGATGCAACAGCAGCAAATCCCCGGCATGGCGGTCGCCGTGTTGTGGCAGGGTAAAACCTATCATTACAGTTTTGGTCAGGCCGACCTTGCCAAAAAAACTGCGGTGACACCGGATACCCTGTTTGAGCTGGGCTCGATCAGCAAAACCTACGCCGGCGTGTTAGGGGCGATGGCGATTGAAAGTGGCGCTATTGCGCTCACTGATCCAGTGGCCAAACACTGGCCAGCGCTGACCAGCCCGCAGTGGCAGCAAATTCAGATGCAGCATCTGGCGACTTACACCGCTGGCGGCCTGCCGTTATTTATGCCGGATAGCGTCACCGACAAAGCCAGTTTGCAAAACTATTACCAGCAGTGGCAGCCGCAATATGCAGCTGGTACGCAACGGGTTTACGCCAATACCAGTATTGGCTTGTTTGCGCACTTGGCGGTTGCCGCCGATGGCAAATCTTATGCCGATGCCTTCGACGGGTTGAAGAAGGACTTACAGCTTCAGCAGACCTTTTTACAGGTGCCAACAGCTTCGGCAGCGCAATATGCCTGGGGCTACAACGAAGGCAAGCCGGTGCGGATTGGAACCGGCGTGTTGCTGGACGAAGCGGGCGGGGCCAAGGCCAGTGTGCGGGATGTCGCGAGCTGGGTGCAGGCCAATCTGCAGCCGGAGAAAGTCACGGCTCCAGTGCTGAAGGCGGGAATTGCGCGCGCCCAACAACGTTATGCAAAAGCTGGACAGATGTATCAGGGATTGGGCTGGGAAATGCTCGATTATCCGCTGCCGCTCTCGGCGCTGACCGCGATGACCGATCCGGATTTTGTAAAGGGCAGTGCCGCGACCTTGATATCCCCGCCAACCGCTGCGGTAACAAGCAGCTGGGTGCATAAAACTGGCGCGACCGGCGGTTTTGGCGCTTATGCTGCTTTTATTCCGTCACGCCAGGTTGGCATTGTGATGCTGTCGAACAAACGTTATCCGAACGCACAGCGGGTGGAACTGGCGTATCGGATTTTGGAAGGCTTGAAGTAATGCTGAAGCGGTTCTGTGCTGATTTTTTATTGGATCTCAAACAATTCCACGTCAAAAATCAGCACCGAACCCGCTGGGATCTTACCGGTGCTGCGGTTGCCGTAGCCAAGACCTGACGGGATAAAAAAGCGGAATTTGTCGCCAACTTTCATCAGTTGCACACCTTCGGTCCAGCCTGGGATCACCCGGTTTAACGGGAAGCTGATGGTTTCACCACGCTCTACTGAAGAGTCAAATACGGTACCGTTGATTAAAGTACCGTGGTAATGCACCCGCACTGTGCTGGTGGCTGTTGGGTGACGGTCACCACTGCCCGCTTGTAATACTTGGTATTGCAGGCCGGAAGCTGTGGTTTTTACCCCTTCTTTTTGCGCGTTTTCGGCAAGGAAAACACTACCTTGTTCCTGATTCACCACTGAATTTTTCTGATTATTGGCGCTGTTGTAAAAGTAATAAGCAACACAGGCGATGATGATGACAATTAACGCTATTTTCATATTGGGTCCGGGTTATTGATAAATGTGGCCAGAAGTAAGCGCCATCTTAGGGTTTAAGTTGCTTTTGGTCAAAGGTGCAACCATGCGTCAGCGCTGGTAAAAAACTTGGCCAACCCGCTGGATATGCGCATGAAGTTCAGGATTGGCGATGTCATCTAATCTGCTGATATCAAAAGAATAAGGTAATAATAAATCGTCCAGCGCCGTCAACAGATGCAGCAATTGCTGATGGCTAAAATCCGCGCCGACAATCACCAAATCGATATCAGAGCCGTACTTTTCCTTTCCCATCGCACGAGAGCCGTACAGGAGCACTTGTTCAATCGAAGGATAGGCCGCCAGAACTTGTTGAATTTGCTGCACCATGCAGCCAGACAAACCAAAATGTTCAGTGACCATCGAGGTGTGTACCAAGATCGTGAGCCAGTTGCAAAAAAGCCGGGTAATAGCTTTGCAAAATTAGCCGGGCGATAGCCTGCGCCGTTTCAAGGTTATAAGTATGAGACGTTAAGGCGCGGCTTTTAATCATGTCCATCCATAATTCGCCGTCCTTAATCAAACCGCGTTTGAAGGCCAGCCGAATCGCATCGCGCGAACCCTGCAAATCGGTTTCGCCCTGAAACTGATAAAAGTCTTTCATACAGTTCCAGGCCAGTTCGTAATTGTATTCAAACGCCTGAATCAAACCTTGTTGCTCCAGCTTGGAGAGTGGTCGATGATTGGCCAAATCAACGGCTTCAGTTAGTTCTCGCAGCGCTTGTTGAAAATTAGCAAATCGTTGCTGCCAGCGAATATCGGTTTGCATTACTGTATTACACCCGTGGCTTGGTCATGCCGTCGATTGTAACGGCCTTAACTGCCAGTCACAACCTGTGGTTTTGCTGTGGTCATTCCACTTCGGTATATCGGATACAAGATGTGCCGAAAATGAAAAGTACTTCACAGCAACTGCGCCTGAAAAAACTGCCAAATCAGTGTATTGGCATCAATCGCCGTTGATGGTTGTTTGCCGCGCACTGCTTTGCCGCCGGGCCATGAGTGGCCGCCGCTTTCGGTGACCACCAATTGCAGTTGAATCCGGCCATCCGTGCTTTGCCAGCGATCGCTGTACACGCCGGGCTGTTGCAGCACCCGGTTGGCGTTGGCGGGCAGTTGCAGCCGTTGTTGCCAGCGTTTGATTGTGTCAGCAACCGAAGTGAAATCAGTGACTTTGCTTTTATCCCGAAAAGCATCTTCGCCAGCGCCACCCTGAAACAACACATGGCTGTCATCTTGAGCATGGATATGCAGCACCGAAATGGCGCGGCTTGGTTGGCACTGCACGGTATTGTCGGTACCGGCAACGGCGGCGACTGCCCGAAAAGTATCCGCCATCTCGCACGCTAAACGATGCGCCAACATGCCGCCGTTCGACATGCCGCTGGCGAAAATTTGCTGTGGGTTAATCGGCAGTTGCGCCTGGATGTCCTGAAGCACATTTTTCACATAAGCGATGTCATCGACTTGTTCATCGCGGGCATAACCACAACAATGTCCGGCATTCCAGGTGGCAAGATGACTGCGTGGAAACGCACTGGAACCATTGGGGAACGCCAGCACAAAGCCTTCGCGCTCAGCGGTTTCGCGCCAGCCATAAGCTTTGGCCGCTTGCTCCATATGACCGCCACCGCCGTGGAAAAATAGCACCAGCGGCACTGCTGTACCGGCTTTGCTCCCGGCTTTCATTCCGGCATTTAACGAGCGCGGCACGTACAGCAGGTATTTTCGGTGATTGGCGACTTTACGCTGGTATTCGCCGGGCTGCAGTGCCGTTATCTGCAGGCCTGCGTCCGGCTTGGTATCGACAATGCGCTCAGTTGCCGCAATACCGTACCAAGGTAAAAAAAGCAGCCACCACAGCGGCTGCATTGTTCTGCGAGTCAGGGTCAAAGTCCAAGTCAAAGTCATAGGCATCAGTGATCGCCAGCGGATTGGTTAGATAATCCTGACGCACCACGGTGATTTTAGCAATCCGATCCCGGCTTAAAAACCGCTGGTAAAACTGGTGGTTAATAATTGATGCAACACCGGTTTCAGATACTCCGGATGGTGTTGCCCGCCTTCAACCATCGTGAACTGTGTTGGCTTGATACAACCCTGAAAGCTGGTGGTTTTGGCCGTTTGATCCTTCGCCGTGAGTTTGAAAGCATCGCTGACGATGGTATTGGTGCTACAGCCATTGATCTGGCGGAAGCGTTCCAAGGTGCCTGAAAGACTGTTGATCACATTGCCTGACAGCGCCACCCTGCCTTCTAACGCCATATCAGTGTCGGCAGTGCCATGTAAATGGTGCAGCACCACCGGAACTGACGGTTTGCAGGCTGGCAAACTGCCCCGAAGTTGACCGGACACGGCAAAAGCAGCTTTGACCCGGTGCGGTACCTGACAAGCCAATTGATACGACATCATGGCGCCTGCAGAAAAACCAACAGTCGCGACTTTGTTATTGTCTCCCTGATGCTCATTAACCAGTTTGTCGATGATGGCGAGGCTGAGCGCAGTATCGGCACTTGGATTGCTGCCTTCTTGCACATTACTTTCCCAGGTCCAATCCTGACCACCCAATGGCAAGGCAATTAAGTAGTTTTTGCTGTCGGCCAGCGCATGTAAACCTAAAAAGGAGTCCAGTTCCTGCGGTGTGCCATAAGAAGGCGGCGAGCCGTAAAAGGCCAGCACAATCGGCGAAGGTGTGGTTTTGGCCGCCGGGCTAATCAACATAAAATGACGATTATTGATCTGTAGACACTGTTCATTCGCTTTTAAAACGCCGCAGGCACTTGGCGCAACTTGTACCGGTGGTGGTGGATTAGTGACAACGGCACTATCGCTGCTGCCACTGCTGCCACAAGCGGTTAATCCTAAAGCGCTCAGGCCGACGAATGTTGCAAGGATGGTATTTTTCATTTGATTCTCCTGTTGAAATTGCAGCCTGAGCATCCGGCACAACATCGTGAAGAGACATAAATAAAACAGGATTAAAACATGATTTAAACCTTATGGCGGCTTCATTTACAGTTTTACGCTTAAGTTCTGTGCCATCTCAGCACATTATCCAGCTGTGTAGTAGATGTAAAATTCCTGCAAACGTATTCAATGGTTGATTGTTTTTTAATCATGGCGCGAGCGACTAAGGTCTTTCGCAGTAGCCAAGAAGAGCTGCACGCCCACACAGGCACCTGCCAGAACTAAAAATCCCAAAAACGACGAGGAAAAATATGAACTACATCCCATTAGCCGCCAGCGCTCTGCTGGCGGTCAGTCCGGCCTTTGCGGCACAAAAAACCACGTTTGTGCATTTGTTTGAATGGCGCTGGAGCGATATTGCCAGCGAATGCGAAAATTATCTGGGGCCGCAGGGATATGCCGCCATTCAGGTATCCCCGCCTTCTGAACATATTCAGGGCAGTGCCTGGTGGACGCGCTATCAGCCGGTCAGTTATCAGCTGCAAAGCCGCAGTGGTGATCGCGCCGCCTTTATCAATATGGTGCAGCGCTGCAACACGGCGGGCGTTGATATTTATGTCGACGCGGTGATTAACCATATGGCCAGTGGCGGCGGTGTCGGTATTGCAGGCTCCAATTATGGTAACCGTTCTTACCCGATGTACTCGACGCAGGATTTTCACAACAGCTGCACCATCAATGGCAGTGACTATGGCAATGACCGCTGGCGGGTACAAAACTGTGAGTTAGTGGGCTTGCCGGACTTAAACACCGGCGCACCTTATGTACAAAACACGCTGGCGGCCTATTTAAATGACTTGCTGGCGCTTGGCGTGAAGGGATTCCGGATTGATGCGGCCAAGCATATGGCAGTGGCCGATATTGCCGCGATCAAGGGCAAATTAACCTCCAGCCCGCTGATTTATCAGGAAGTGATTGATCAAGGCGATGAAGCGGTCAAAGCCAACGAATATATCGGCGTTGGTTTAGTGACTGAATTTAAATACTCAGTGCAGCTTGGCAACGTGTTTAAAGCCGGTCGCTTGGCGAGTCTTTCCAACTTTGGTGAAGGCTGGGGCTTTTTGCCGAGTGCGCAGGCGGTGGTGTTTGTCGACAACCATGATAATCAGCGGGGGCATGGTGGCGCCGGCAATGTGGTGACTTACAAAGACGGCCGACTGTACGATTTGGCCAACGTTTTTATGCTGGCTTACCCCTATGGTTATCCGCAGGTGATGTCGAGTTATGGTTTTAGCAATGGTGATCAGGGGCCGCCGGCGGCTGCGGTTTATCAAAACGGCAACCTGAATTGCTTTGGCAACGATTGGAAGTGTGAACATCGCTGGGGGTATATCGCAGGCGCGGTGCAATTTCGCAATCACACTGCCGCCGAATGGCGCACCACCCATTGGTGGGACAATGGCAATAATCAGATTGCTTTTGGCCGCGCAGGTTTAGGTTTTGTGGTGATTAACCGCGAAGGTTACGCCTTGAATACATCGCTGCCAACCGGCATGGCGCCGGGCCAGTATTGTAACGTGTTAAAAGGCCAGCTCAACAGCGCTAAAACCGCTTGTAGTGGCGAAGTGATCAGTGTTGGCGCCGATGGCCGGATCCAGGCCAATGTGCCAGCATCGGATGCGTTTGCCATTCACCATCAGGCGAAAATTGGCAGCAGCCAACCACCGCAAAACGGCAATTATCAGCGCACTGTGGTGTTTATTCAGGCACAAACCCTCAGTGGCCAGGATATGTTTGTCCGCGGTGGGCTGGATCATGTTTCAGCGCAGCAACAGCTGGGTCTCACTTGTACCGCCGCCAACCTGGTATGTGCCATGCCGATCCGCCATCGGAATCTGAAAAATGCCACCACCACGCCCTGGAAAAGTAATGATAATTTCCTGGATTGGTATGGCCGCGAAGCCAGTCAGACTGCCACCGCCGAGGGCACAGCGCTGGACTGGACCACCAACAGCTGGCCAGCAGGCTGGGGCGCCATCCGCACCGTAGCCGCTGACGGTTATGGTGTTGAGGCGTTAAACCGCTTTGGTGCCCATTACTGGATGCTCGACGTCGACATGGACTGCAGCAAAACCAGCAATGGTTGGTTCGAGTTAAAGGCTTTTGTCAAAAATGGTCAGGGCTGGGAAGGCAATATCAACCAACCCGGTGCGCCCTACGCCAGTCAAAACCACATGGCGCAATGCGGCAAACTGAATGTGTTCAGTTTTGGCCAACATGCTGCTTTGATTGAGAATTTTCCTTAGCGGGTATTTGTTAGAAAGCACGCCTTTTGCATGACAAAAGGCGTGTTCTACCTCTGATCGGCAGCGTTGACCCGCCGCCCCAAGAAATTCAGTACATTATTCACAACATGTTTCACATTGGTTAGCCATCAGTGAAACCATTGCGATATGCTGTCGCTTTGCAATTTTCTGAGGCTATGCCATGACTAATCAGCTGCTTGATGCCGGATTTTTGGACGATCAGGCTTTGTCCGGTCCGTTACCGGACGATTGGTTGTTATTACCGGCACAAGCTTTGGCCAAACGGCGTTGGGTGTGGTTGCTGAGGTTCGTGATCGTAGTGTGCGGATTGGCGATGGTGCACTGGTGGCGCGGTTCACATTGGATATGTTGGCTACTTTGGGCTGTCACCGCGTTGGTGTTTATCGTGAGCTGGTGTTGGCTGCCACTGCAAATCCGCCATCAGCGGTTTTTACTCCGTACCCAGGATTTTCTGTTGCAATCCGGTGTGTTATGGCGCAAGGCGGTGCTGATCCCACTGCAAAGGGTGCAGCATGTCAGCATCAGTCAGGGGCCACTGCAAAAACGCTTTGGGTTGGCCACACTCAAAGTGTATACCGCCGGTGGTCTGGATGCTGAAGCCTCGCTGGCGGATATTGAGCATCAACTGGCACAGGCGCTCTCTGAACAACTGAGTCGGCTGATCCCGCGTGGAGAGACTGATGCCGAACATTGAGACACCAGAGTCGCCGGCCACGCCTGAGCATTCAGCTGAACATGCATCTGAACCGTTATCTGAGCCTTGGCAGCGTAGCTCCATTTGGGCGCTGTTGCCGCTGCTGATTAAAGCTGTGGTGCAATGGGCTGGGGCTATTATTGGTGGTGCTTATTTATCCTTTAGCGATCGTTTTAGCGCTTATGTGCCATTGCTGATTGTTGGCCTGGCGCTGCTGATTCTTGGCAGCGCAGTGTTGAATTGGCGTTATACCCGGTTTCGGGTGACTGCCCAAGGCATCGAGCTGCGGCGCGGATTGCTGCATAAACAACATTTACAGTTAGCGAAATCGCGGATTCAGGAGCTGCAGGTACAACAGCCTTTTTACTTTCGACCGCTGCATCTTTATGCCGTCAGTCTTGATAGTGCCGGCAGCCAACAGCAGGAATTTTATCTGACCGGCCTGACCTCACTGCAATTGGCTTTGCTACAAGGCGGCGAGCAAGTTGAGCACCGCGCGCCTTCTACCCCATTGTTCCGGATTTGGTTGGCGACGCTCTACAACAAACATTTATGGTTACCACTACTGGCGGTGTTTGGCGCTGTTCAATCCCAGCTGAATGGCGATTTGTTTCAAAGCCTGTGGGCACAAGGCCGGGCACTGCTGCAGCAATCCGGATTGCAACATAGTTTTGAGCTGCAATTGGTGGTTGGCCTGGGTGTATTGCTGATGGTCGGATTAGCGCTGTTATTGATGACGCTGATTTGGTTGTACCCACAGCATTTTGTGCGCGATGAACGGCAATTACAGCTGGTACAAGGCACCTTGCTGAAAAAGTCGCAGCGGATCCAGACCAAACGGGTGCAGATGCTGACCATTAATCAACCATGGCTGGCGCGGTGGCTAGGTCACTTTTCACTTGCTTTTCATGGTTTTGCCAATTCGCAGGAACAAAAAAGCAAGTTTGTGCTGCTCGGGCAAACCATGGCCGACATCGATCAGCAATTGGGCGCGCAGCAACGAGTCCGGTTGTCGGATATCCGGCAAATGCCTTTGCAGCAGTATGCTCCGGCCTATTTCCGGCGGTTGCTCGTCGTTTGGGGCAGCATTTTTTTAGTGGCAGCGGTGATGCTCGGTTTGCTGTGGTGGGTCATTTGGCAAACCAACATCGTGGCAATCAGCCCGACAACAGCGGAGCTGGCGGTGACGGGGCTGTTAGTTGTGGGGTTATGGCAGCTGGCGGATTGGTGGGCTTATCGTCGCTGGCACGGTTTTTTGGTGCAGGATCAGGTGTTGTACCTCTGGCATGGCGGCATCGGCCAACACTGGCAAGTGCTGCCGCTGCAGCAAGTACAAAAAGTGCAGTTGACGCAGTCGCTATTTTTCCGCCGGCAGCAACTGGTGCAGGTTCATTTGAGCACCGCCAATGGCACCGTGACGCTGGCAGCTTTGCCCAACCAGCAGGCGCAGGAGTTATATATGTTGGTGCTGGAGTTGCTGTATCGGAAGTAGCATGGTGATCAGAATGGGGTGGCTGTGTAGCGTTTACACGACTGCAGCTGGCATTGACGCAGCTGACGTGCGCATTATACTTGTGTGAACTATTCACACAAAAGGCCAGATCATGTCTAGAACTACCAGTGTCACCATTGGCGCTCAACTCGACGATTTTGTCAGTAAGTTGCTTGAGTCTGGACGCTACGGCTCCACCAGCGAAATTGTGCGTACTGCATTACGTTTGCTGGAGCGTCAGGAACATCAAACCGCTGCATTAAGGAATGCCGTAGAAGCCGGTGAGCGAAGTGGTGAAAGTGACCTGTCACTGCACGACATTGCTGCTCAGGTTAAACAAAAACACCATGTATAAACTTTCGAGGCTTGCCGCTGAAGATTTCGCGGCCATCTACGAATATACCTTGTTGAACTTCGGCAGCGTTAAGGCCGATGAGTACACCAACGAACTGGACAAGGTGTTTCGCCTGCTTGCCATCTCGCCGCTGATGGGATATCAGTGCCCTGACATCGCCGCTGAAGTTCGCCGTCATGATCATCAACGGCACGCCATTTTTTACCGACCGCGGCAGAATGATATTTTTATCATCAGAATACTTCATCAGCAAATGGAGCCGATGAAGCATTTTTTTGAGCTTTAGGCCACCACCTGCAAGCCGGTTAATTTGCTGCGCAGTTGCCAGCGCACCAGATAACAACTGCACAGCCCTTGCAGCAAGACGCTGGCCGCTGAGCAATACCAGACCATCGCTGGTGAAAAATCGCTGCGTCCGGATAACCACAATACCGGCAACATAAACACAAATACCCGCAGTGATGAACTCGCCAATGACGGCCAGGTATTGCCAAGCCCCTGGAATATCCCGGAACAACTAAACACCAGTACCACACTGAGGCAATTGAAGCTGATGATCCGCATAAAAAGCTCGCCTTCGGCCAATACTAAAGGGTCGTCACTAAAAAACGCCATCAGCGGATGGGCCAGCAATTGGCAGAGGATAAATAATAATCCCATCACCATGGCCATTTGCTGCATGCCAATTCGAAAGCTCTGCCGTACCCGTTCAGCCTGTCCGGCACCAAAGTTCTGGCCAACAATGGCCGGTAGCGCAAAAGAAATGGCCATCGCCGGCATGGTCATCGCCTGTAAAATGCGGTTGCCGATGCCAAAAGCGGCCTGAGTCGCGGTGCCGAAGTCCTGGATCACCCAATAGACAAAAGCGGTAAATACAAAAATCAGCGCAAATTCGCCACCGGCTGGCACGCCAATCGCTGTGATTTGCCGCCAGACTTTGCCCTCAAATCGCCACTGTTTCGGCACTTGTAGCACCGAATGGTCGCTTTTCAGGAAATAACCCCAAAGCAGCAGCACACCAAGGGTTACTGAAATACTGCTGGCCAGGCCAGCGCCAAACACGCCGAGCGGGTAACCCGTGCCCCAACCAGCGATCAGCACCGGCGCCAGCACGATATTCATAAGCACTGTGATCAGTTGCACTTGCATGGTCGGTTTCACCACGCCGACAGCGCGTAGTGCGGCGGCAATAGCGGTTGAAACAAACATCAACGCCAGCCCCGGCAAATAGGCCTGCAGAAATTGCTGCGCCTGTTGTTGCACCACAGGATCAGCGGTCAGCAGTTGTATATAAAGACCGCTCAGCCCAAAGCCCAACACTAACGTCAGCACGGCCAAAGCCAAACCCATCAGCATCGCCTGCTGAAACACAATATTGGCTTGTTGGTGCTCGCGGGCGCCGGTGTAGCGGGCGATCAGCGCCACGCAGCCAACGTTCAGCATTTGGGTTAACGCCATGATCAACATCATCAAATTACCGGCGGCGCTGACGGCGGCAATGGCTTCTGCGCCAAGGTCGGCAACAAAATACAAATCAACAAACAAATACAGCGACTGCACAAACATGCCAACCATCATCGGCAGCGCCATCGTCCACACGTGACGGCGTAACGAGCCTTGGGTTAAATCGGTCATAACATTCCTGTCTATTTTGCTATTTATAGCCGGGCTAACAATTCAGCCAGCGTGTCCTGCTGGCGGGAAGTGAGTGGCGACATAAACTGGTTGGCAAAAAAACCAAAGGTCTGGTGTGCATCCTGATAAATCTGCTGGCCGCTGTCGGATAATTTCACCAAACTAACCCTGGCATCGCGGGCATTTTGTTCTTTTTCCACCAGCAGCATTTTTTCCAGAGGTTGCAACAACCGGGTCACACCTGAAGCACTGAGGCCAACGGCACTTGCCAGTTCAATCCGGCTAAGCCGATGTTGCGGTGCCTGAAAGAGTCGATGCAAAATACAAAATTCACTGAAGCTGATGCCATGCACACTCAGCTGTAAATCGGCTTTTTTAATCATGCCGGACCAAAGCAAGGCGCTTTGCAGCACTAAATCTACGGCGGGGTTTTGTATGTCCATGAATTGTCCTTTGCCAATATTAAGTCGCTGGTTCTTAAATGCATAAATTTGCATATAAGATTGATCAATGCTTGATTGCGCAAGTATATTGTTCTTTTTTTGTGTTGGCCGCAAGGTTTTTTTGGATGGATTTGTAAAAGGAGGAACGATGTTTCTGGTATTGCCTAACAGGCGGCGTAAAAAAAGCAGGCATGATGCCTGCTTCGTGAGGTGTAGGTAGTCAGTTGACTGGCTTAAATCTTCGTCAACCAACCATGTCTATCTTCTGCTTTGCCCCACTGAATATCATTCAGCGCCTGGCGTAATTTCGCAGTGGTAGCGCCAGGCTCACCAGTGCCGACTTTGATTTCTTTGCCCTGATAAATCAGCGTGCCGACAGGTGCCAATACTGCGGCAGTACCGGATAACGCCGCTTCGGTGCCTGGTTTGGCAGCGCGTTCCAGCAGCTCTTCGACCGTTAATTCACGCTCAGATACCGTCATGCCTAAATCACGGGCCAGCGTTAAAATGGTGTCGCGGGTGACGCCGTGCAGGAACGAAGTGTCCAGTGCTTTGGTGATGATTTCGTTGCCGTCAATCAACAGGAAGTTGGCGGCGCCAGTTTCCTGGACATCGCCGTTCGGGCAGAACAGCACCTGATCGGCCTGATATTTGGCTTTGGCCTGCATCGTTGGTTGCAGGGCGCTGGCGTAGTTACCGCCGCTTTTGATCATACCCATATGTGGTGCGCAGCGGGCGTTGTCTTCCAGCAATAAACGTAAAGCGCGGCTGCCACCGGCGAAATAATCACCGACCGGCGATAACAGCACATACAGCATTGAGGTCAACGTTGGTGTCGCCGCTTTGCCGATGGCTGGCTCAGTACCGATATGCGTTGGGCGGATATACATCGAACCCGGAGGTGTCGGTACGTCAGCGGCATAATGGCGGACGATGTCGATAATCATCTGGCTTAACAAGGCCGGGTCGAATTTAGGGAGTGATAATAACTCTGAGCTTTGCAGCATCCGGGCAATGTTTTTGTCCATCCGGAAAATGGCGACTGAACCGTCTTCGTGGCGAAAGGCTTTGAGCCCTTCAAAACAGGTACTGGCGTAATGCAGCACATGGGCGCCCGGGTGCAGGCTGATGCTGTTGGCCGGGACTATTGTTGCGGCATCCCAGGCACTACCATCGAATTGAGCCATTGCCATTTCAGGCATAAATACACTACCAAATGCTGCCATTTTTTCTTTCCTGCTGCTGATGAATACGCCAGCTTTCCCGGCGATTTTGAAATAAATGCGTTTTGGCATTGTACTGGCTGTTGGCGATTTCGGCATCAACTATCTCAGTGACACGACTGCGGTTATCGTGAAAAACAGCGGGTTTTTATCAGAATAATCGATTGACTCAATCTGTTTAAATCGATGAAAAGGATTTTAAAGCGACTTTACTTAATGGGCTGTATTCCAATAACTCAGGCTGAGCCGACGCAGTGCAGCCATCACCGGACAGGTAGCACATGATGAAAAATAAAACCCCGACTTTATCCGCCATCACGCTGGCGATTTTAATCAGTTGCCAGGCAGGATTGGCTTTGGCTAATGACAGCGCCAAAGACGTCACCAGCAACGACTTCTGGTGGCCGCAGCAACTGGATTTATCGCCGCTGCGCCAACATAACGCAGAATCCAGCCCTTATGGCGCCGATTTTGACTACGCCGAACAATTCAACACCTTAGACTTAGCCACCGTCAAAGCCGAGATCAAAACTCTGCTGACCACGCCACAAGACTGGTGGCCACCGGATTATGGTCATTATGGGCCTTTTATGATCCGGATGGCCTGGCACTCCGCCGGGGTCTACCGCATTTTTGATGGCCGTGGTGGTGCCGGTGGCGGTCAGCAAAGGTTTGAGCCGCTGAACAGCTGGCCGGACAACGTCAACCTCGACAAAGCCCGCCGCTTGCTCTGGCCCATCAAACAAAAATACGGCAGTAAAATATCCTGGGCCGATTTAATGGTCCTCACCGGCAATGTGGCGCTGGAGTCGATGGGCTTTAAAACCTTTGGCTTTGCCGGTGGCCGGATGGACGATTGGCAAGCCGAGCAGGTGAATTGGGGTTCGGAGAAAAAATGGCTGGAAGATAAAAGATATAGCGGTGATCGTCAGCTGGCGAAACCATTGGCTGCGGTGCAAATGGGCCTCATTTACGTCAATCCGGAAGGTCCAAATGGCGTGCCGGATCCGCTGCTTGCCGCCAAAGATATCCGCGATACTTTCGGCCGGATGGCAATGAATGATGAAGAAACCGTCGCCTTGATTGCCGGGGGCCATACTTTTGGCAAAGCCCATGGCGCCCGCAAGCCGGACGATTGTGTAGGCAAAGAACCTGCCGCTGAAGGCACCGAAGCCCAGGGTTTTGGCTGGAAAAACAAATGTGGTAAAGGCCATTCCGAAGATACCGCCACCAGTGGTTTAGAAGGTGCATGGACAGCAAGCCCGGCGGCCTGGACCAGCCAGTATCTGGATAATCTGTTTGGCTTTGATTGGGTCAAAACCAAAAGCCCGGCCGGTGCCACGCAGTGGATCCCGGCCAATAATCAGGCTGCGAATCTGGTGCCCGACGCGCACGACAAAACCAAACGCCATGCGCCTATTATGTTCACCACCGATTTAGCGCTGAAAGAAGACCCCGAATACCGCAAAATTTCGCTGCGTTTTAAAAACGACCCGAAAGAGTTTGAACTGGCGTTCGCCAAAGCCTGGTTTAAATTAACCCACCGCGATATGGGTCCGCGCGCGCGATATCTTGGCAACGAAGTGCCAGCGGAACTGCTGATTTGGCAAGACCCTATTCAGGCGGTGGATCATCCATTGATTGATCAAAACGACATCAGCCAGCTCAAAACTAAGTTGTTGGCGAGCGGCCTGACCGTATCGCAGCTGGTGAGAACGGCCTGGGCTGCGGCGGCTAGTTTTCGCGGCACCGATATGCGTGGCGGTGCTAATGGCGCGAGGTTGGCCTTGGCGCCGCAAAAAGACTGGGCAGCCAACAATCCGGCCGAGCTTGCTAAGGTGTTGACTAGCTTGCAAAAAATACAACAAGACTTTAATAAAGGCCTCAAAGGCGGCAAAAAAGTGTCGTTGGCTGATCTGATAGTACTGGCGGGCAGCGCGGCGATAGAAAAAGCCGCAGCGGATGGCGGGATCAAGCTTGAAGTATCGTTCCGGCCGGGTCGGATGGACGCGACGCAGCAACAAACCGATGCCGCTTCTTTTGCCGTGCTGGAGCTACATGCTGATGGTTTCCGCAATTTTTACGGCAAAGATCACAGCCAGTTATCGCCGGCCGAAGCGCTGATTGATAAAGCCGCGATGCTGAATTTGTCGGTGCCGGAAATGACGGTGTTGGTCGGTGGTCTGCGGGTGCTGGACGCCAATACCGGCAGTGCGCGGCATGGTGTCTTCACCGCCAAACCAGGCACTTTAAGCAATGACTTTTTTGTCAATTTGCTGGATATGGCCACCGAATGGCAAAAGTCGGCCAGCGACGAAGCGGTTTATGAAGGCGTAAACCGCAAAACCAGGCAGCAACAATGGACCGCGACGCCGGTGGATCTGATGTTTGGCTCCCACGCTGAGCTTCGCGCGGTGGCAGAAGTTTATGCCGCTGTGGATGGCAAAGCGCGTTTTGCACAGGATTTTGCTAAAGCCTGGCAAAAAGTGATGGAGTTGGATCGGTTTGAATAGGCGGTATTGCCGACAATAACCCGGCTGCTTCACGAATGACGGAGACAGATTGGCACCGGCGACGCAGTGTTGTCGTCATACGGTAACTTTATGAATTTACATGGGAAAAGTAGGGCGGACTCACCGGGTCCGCCGTTGAGTTGCGAGGTTTCACATCACCATACGGCGCACTACCGCTAACGCGGTGAGTGTCGTCCTACGGTAACTTTATGAATTTATGTGGAAAAATGGCGGACTCACCGGGTCCGCCGTTGAGTTACGAGGTTTCACATCACCATACGGCAACTGTATGAATTGATGTGGAAAAAGTTGGTTATAGCGCCAGCAACTGCGCTTTTAGCCCATCAGTTAACGCCGCACTTTGTTTGGCGTAAAAATCATAATGCACCATCACCGCCACGCCGCTGGCGCAGTGTTTACCCAGCTGCCAGGCTTGCTGGCTGACATCAAACGAGCTGCTACCAACCCGACTGACCCAGGTCCGGATCTCCACCGGCTCGCCATAAAACAACTCAGCGTGAAACTCGACACTAAATTTGGCCAGAATCAGCCGCCACTGCGCTGGGTTTAAATCCGGCGTAAACAGCCGGAATAGCGGGTCGCGACAACCTTCAAACCAAGCGGCGACGACGGTATTATTAATATGCCCTAAGGCGTCAGTTTCATTAAAACGCGGTTGAATGGTTTGGCTGTACATAAAGCTGGTCCGTAAAATTTAACGCCGCTGTACCATACCTGAAGCCTGGTAAAGTTGTCAGCTGCGCCGAGGCCTTAAATATCATTCGCACACCTGCACAGCCTTAGGTTGTCGCTGAGATTATTCAGTCAGCAAAGTGCAAATCGTCGCAAAAGGTTTTTTCTTCAGCGCATGCGCCGGGATCGTCGCATCTGCCGCCGGATAACCCACCACCAGCAGCATATAGGGCCGGTCGTTGTCATTGTCGCGATTGCAAATTTTGCTTAAAAAACTCATCGGTTTTGGCGTGTGGGTTAACGTTGCCAGCCCAACCTGATGGCAGGCCTGAATCAGAAAGCCGGTGGCAATGCCCACAGATTCATGCACATAGTAATTGGTGTCGTTGTCGTTGTTGTCGATACCACCGCGTTTTTGCGAAAAAATCACAATCAGCCACGGCGCGGTTTCCAGATAAGGTTTATGCGCATCGGTCGCCAGCGGTTTCAGTGCCTGTAACCACTCTTCACCGGCGCGGCCGCCATAAAAACCGGCTTCCTGTAACTCGGCTTCCTGGCGGATTTGTTGTTTCACCTTTGGATCGCTAATTGCCACAAAATGCCAGGGCTGATGATTAGCACCACTGGGAGCACCGGCGGCAATCTGGATCACCTGTTCAATCACTTGCTGCGGCACCGGCTCGGCCGAAAAACTACGCACTGTATGCCGGCGTTGCATTAACGCCAGATGCGCCGCCGCCCGCTGCTGCATAATATCGCCGTCGACTTGTTCAAAATCGGTGAGGGGGAAATGTTGATCGGTCATAGTTGGTTCCGTCATCGTTGGCTCCGGTGTGATGATCAGCAACGAGCGCTGGCTTGGTGAGACTAAAAGTAAATCACATGTAAGCATAAAGTATGTAAAACAACAAGTACGGCCAGTATCGGGAAAAATGTCTGGCGAACCTCAGTTGTGGGCTACCACGTACCGATAAAGTTTCCAATTTGCAACTTCAGCTTAACCTTATATTCGATTCATTATATATTCAGCAACTCGCGGTCATCTTCAACCGCAACACCATGAACATCATCAGTTTTTGCTAAAAGGACTTCGCATGTTATTCACCGCCGCCCGCCGCGTTATAACTTCTGTCGTGATCTGTGCCACGACCGTGATCAGCCTGAACCCGTTGCTGGCAACTTCAGCGCACGCCAATGAACAAGCCCATCCGTTGTTCAGTGCCTACCCTGGTGCGGATGCCGATTATTATCGTCACATTGATTATGACCAGTTTCAGCTGCCAACCAGTGCTGTTGTCGCCGACAACACCTTTAGTAGCATCAGCGCACAAGGTGCGGTCACTCGCCATCTGTATGAAATCAAACAAGTCTCGACGACGCAGGTGTATCAGAATTACCTGCAGGCGGTGAAAGCTGCCGGTTTTAGCCTGGTGTTCAGCTGTGAACTGGCCGCTTGTGGTTTTGAAGACGGGCAGGCCATTGGAAGCCTGTTGTCGATCCGCGACAATGTCTATAACTACTTCCGTAAACCTTATTATCTGCTGACGAAAAAAGGCGCTGCCACAGGTCCGGTGTATGCGGCCTGGTATATCGGCAGTTATGAAGAGAATGTCTGGGCCCATCAGGTGATTATTGAAGGCAAAAAACTGGTCACTGATTTAATCAAAGTCGATACCACAGCGTTAACGGTGAAAGAGCAGCCAGTGGCAGCGATTTCAGCCGATGAGCTGGCCAAAGATCATCCGTTGTTGTCGCGTTATCCGGGCGCCGATTTAGAAGGTTTCGAGAAGATCGATACCGAAATTGCCAAAGTGCCGGTGCCGGGTAAAGCTGCGCTCAATCTGCAAGGTGATTTAGCCCGCCACACCTATGAAATTGACCAGGTGTCCAGCCTGAAGGTGTTTGAAAACTATCAACATGCATTGCAAAAGGCTGGTTTTAGCGCGCTGGCACTATGTAAGTTGGCCGAATGTGGTGACACTCAAACTGTCGAAGCATTAGGCGGGCCTCTTTCGGTGCAGAACTCGGTCTACAACTTTCACCGCAATCCGTATTATTTACTGAGTAAGCTCAGCGTGGGCGGGCAAGAGCATTATGTGGCGCTGCTGATCGGCGCTTATGATGGGAAAGTGCGGGTACAACAGCTGATTTTGTCGACCAAAACGGTGCAAACCGATTTAGTCAAAGCCGACGCCAGCGAGTTAAAACGGCAGCTGGATAGTGCAGGTAAAGCGCTGATTTACGGCATTTATTTTGATACTGGTAAAGCTGAAATTAAACCTGAATCAGACGCTGCGCTGGCCGAAATTGCCAAGCTATTGCAGCAACATCACAGCCTGAAACTTTATGTGGTGGGGCATACCGACGATACCGGCGACAGTGCTGCCAATCAAACATTATCGGAGCAACGTGCCAGCGCTGTTGTGGCGAAGCTGACGGGCAGCTACCAGATTGCTGCGAGCCGGTTGCAAGCGCATGGCGTTGGGCCCTTCGCGCCAGCCAGCAACAATACCAGCGCCGCCGGTAAGCAATTGAATCGCCGGGTTGAACTGGTGCAAAAATTGTAACAAGGGAAGTGCCGTCGTACCCACGCCAGCAGTCGCAGCGGGCTCAGGTTAAAGTATTGGCTACGACTTCGTTTCGGTGGTGGCCAGCTTTTCACCCTGAAAATTTTTCATCACAGACAGTGTATTCGCCCAAAACATAATAGCGCTGCGATCGCGGCGTTTCACTGCACTTTGTAACCCTTGTTTTGCTTTTTCGGTGAAATTCAGTTGTTCGTTGTCTTGTGTTTCGGAGCTCGACGAGCTGCTGGTTTTTGACGAATAGGTCAGTACTTTAAACGCAGTTTCCTGCTCGCTGGTGAGCTTACCTGCGGCTTTGGCTTTGCTGACCCAGTCGTTAAGTTGGGTGCGGCTCATTCCGGTAAAATCGAGATGGGTTTTGGGTTTGGTGGTACTGTCGTCTTTGCCGGTGCTGGGGTCGGTGACCGGTTTACTGGGGTTGGTCACCGGGGTATTGCCGGTCGAGCCAGTCGCTGGAGTGGTGGTGCTGTCAGCAGGCTTCGTGGTCTGATATTTAGTGATGTGTTGCCCTGCGCGGATTTGTTGCAGGGTGTAGGACACGGATTGATCTAATTTCACGATAGAGGCCAATTGTAAAAACATCTGCAAATATTTTGCAACTTTAGTGCCAAAAATGAAGACAGAAAATTGGCAATGCCACTGATCCGACCTTAGGGCTGGTGCACTGTGGTGGGCGCGACAGCTACAGCTGCAATAGGGCCAGCGCCAGCCCAAACAACAGCACCAGCACCAGCGTGGCAAAACCAAACAGCCGCACACTGCACTGGCGTAAATCCTGCGCTCTGGTTTGCAGGCCGGTCGCCAGCATGGCAAAGATCAGGCAGCCTTGTGACAGCAGGCTGGCAAAATGTTGCAGCCAGCTTGGGATCGTTACCAGCAGTTGCGACAATAGCAACCCGATAAACAGCAGAATAAACCACGGAAATACCACAGCATTTTGTGGGGCTTGCCCGGGCTGTTGTTTACATTGCCGTTTGCGCTGCTGTGTGCGAAGTAACAGGCTCAGCCCGCATAAAAATGGCAATAACAAACAAACCCGACTGAGTTTGGCGATAATCGCTTGAGGGGCGTGTTCGGCCAGCTGACTACCGGCCGCTACTGCTTGCGCCACTTCCGGCGCGGTACTGCCAATCAGCCACGCCAATTCAGCGCTACCAAGCCATGGTTGTTGTAACAACAGGCTATAGATGCCAAGCGCCAGCAATCCAACCAACAACACTGCCGCCAGACTTTGCGTCAGATAAGCTTGTGCTGAGTCATCATGATTAGCGCTTAAACGCAGCGAATGGGTGGCGAAAATCGCCGAAGTACCACAAAAGCTGATCCCGGCACTAACCAACAGCACCAGCTCGGGTGGCAATTTAAACCAGCGACGGCCAAGCCATAACGCCAGGGTAAATACCAAGGCCACCAGCATGACCAGTTTTAGCAATTGCCAGGGTTCGATGCCCAACAAGGCCGAAGGCGCAATATTCAGCGCAAATAGCACGATGCCCAAACGCAAAGCCTGTTGTTGCCACAACGCCAGCGTTTGTTTCGCTGCCGGTTTTGCCAGTGACGCTAACCAGCGTCGCCCAGTGCTGAGCAAGCTCAGTAGAAATGCCGCCACCAAGCCTAAGATTAACGCCGCAAATATCGGATTGAAGTGCGTTTGCCAGGTCGAGTCCAGCTGATACCCCAGCAGCAATATCAGGCTCAGTAGCAATAACAGCAGCGGGGCAGTTTGTCCTGACATTCGGGGTTGCCAGTGGGGATTCTTGCACAGCTTCTGGTCGTAGCGTCGCATCAAAGTTACCGCTTTGCTCATTCAGATGTGGCTATTGTAGTGAAGGATAAAAATAACAATAATGGATTTATTCAATATGATGCATTGGGAAGTCGAATGAATTATCCGAGTCCACGCCATTGGTTATTACTCGATGCGATTTGTCGCTGGCAAAGCTTAAGTAAAGCCGCTGATCAGTTGGCGCTGAGCCAACCGGCCGCCAGTCAGGCGCTGAAAGAATTAGAACAACGCCTGGGTTATCCATTGTTTTTACGGCAAAACCGCCAGTTGTTACCGACGCAGGCGGCTCTCGATTTATTACCCAAACTGCAGCAGTTATTACAGTTACAGCAAGAGCTGGTGGAGCCTTCGCCGTCACGCGGTGAATTAAGGTTGGTGGCCAGCGAAACCATTGGTTGTTATCTGTTACCGGCGCTGTTGGCGGAATTTATCGCGCTTTATCCGGAGATCAGTTTCCAACTGCAAATTTGCAATAGCAGCGAAGTGCAAACGCAGTTACGCCAACAACAGGCGCAGTTGGGGTTTATTGAAGGACCGGTACTGACCAGCGAATTTTCGGTGCAATATTGGCAGCAGGATCAGCTGGTGCTCATTGGTTCGCCGCAGTTTCATCCGACTTTTGCCGCATTAGCGAACGAACCTGGCGCGCAGAGTGAAGTGAAATTACAAGCCGAGCGCTGGATCGTGCGGGAACGCGGTTCAGGTACCCGCGCTGTGCTGGAAAATGAACTAACCCGCCTTGGCTGGACACCGGCAACAGTGCTGGAATTACAACGGCCAGAGGCAATTAAACAAGCGGTAAAACAAGGGCTTGGCATCGGTTGTTTACCGCTGTTGGCAGTGCAGGATGAACTGGCCGCCGGTCAGCTATTGCTGCTGCCAAACCCGTTACAACTTAAACGGCACTTAAGTCTGGTGTTGCAGCCGGGATATCAAAGCCCATTGCTGCAAACTTTTCTGGAGTTCGTACAACAAAAATCGTTATTACCGCCACATAGCTCTAAGGCACAGGGTGTTTTTTAAAGCGAACTTCCAACTCAGTTACAATGCCCTTTGAGTTGATGAGATATAAGGCTTTTGCAATCACCTGGCTTTTTTCAACCGGACCAAAGTTTCTGGAATCATTACTGTTATAGATATGGTCACCAAGCAAGTAATATTCTCCGTCCTTGAGCTTAAAGGCGTGGTTGGTGTTTTGACATTGGCTGAAATCGGAAATACCTTTGCCAATCCACTGCTGGTCAGTACTGTAGTTATTGCCATTCACGTACACCCTCAGGTTACATACATGAATATTGTCTTGTGGGATGCCATGAAGCCGTTTTCTATATAGTTTGTTGTCGACGAACACGGCATACATAGCGCCTCGTTGCATCACAACGTTAAAGTGCTTGGAAATGATAAAATCGCCATGCTGGATCGTTGGATTATTTGAATTGTCGGTGCGAGAGAGGTCAATGTAATCCACTGAATATCCGACAAAATCTGGATTTTTCAGGTAAAAATGTAATGCCAATGGATACATCAGTGTGAGCGACAGTGCCCAAACAACGCTTTTGCGCCACCAGACAACAATGATGGATACAACCATGGTTACCACAAGGGTTACTGCCCAGCTTTTCAGCATCATAAACGAATCAAACAGACTGAAAACCCGAACGCTCAGCAGCAACAGTAAAAATATCAATAAACAAAACCGCATATCAATCCAACATCAAACGAATCAGCATCCGGGGTGTTGCTGTCTTATCGCCTGCGACCTCGCCAGCAACAGCCGCATCAACCACTGCCTGCATTTGTGGTGCAAGCACGAGATGCGGCTGAAGATATCCCGCCCCAAATAAATATCGATTAAACCATTGTCGCCAGCGCAAACTCCAACGCTGTGACCACTGTAGTGACCTGCGCCAAATTACACTGTGCCGGTGTGGCATTGGGGCTATCCGGATAGACTTCGGTGGTGGTGACGAATTTCGCTGCCGTCAGGCCGCCGCAAAGACCCAGTGATTTTTTTGGGTAATGGATCACCCCAAATTGCTGTAACACTTCGCCAATCAGGCAACCATCGTCATCGGCTGGGGCGATTTGGGTGACTTTTCCAACGGCTTCGATAATAGCGCGTTGAAACGCCGGTTGCGGGTTGTCCAGATCGTCGACCAGGTAAAAACCATCCGGGATATTCCAGTTGGTATTGACGGTACCATCGCGCGCCGCTTTGGCCGGACGGAATTCGCTGTTATCTGAATCGGTAGTTTCATGTAAATCGACGTGCACCAGCACTTTCGCCACAGATGGCTGCAGCAATTGCATCACAGCGGCCGCTTCCTGCGCTAATCCGGACTCGCGGCCTGCCGCATTAAAAGAACGGTTTGGATCCACTGCATGCGGATTCCAGCGGTTAATGGTTTCAAAGCCCCAGGGGCTGATGCAAGGCAACACCAATAAATTCAGATCCTTATCTGCATACTGCGTAAAATGTCCGCCGATAAAATCCAGTGCGCCCAGTACGCCACTGGTTTCATAACCATGCACGCCGCCGGTCACCAGTGCCAGCGGTTTCTCTGCTTGCCAATCTTTGCTGCGCACTGCATACAGCGGATATTGACCTAAACCAAATTGTTGATAATCCAGGGTACCGTATTGAATAAGCTCCGCTTGGGCACTGATTTCCGGTTGTTGCAGCAAGGCAAAGAGCGGCTGTAGCACCAGCTCCCGGTAACTGCGTTTGATCTGTTGTTGCGAGCGCCATAAGCTGATTTCAGTGTCGGCCCAAGGCTGGCCCGGCGTACCAATGGCATAAAGTGGCGGAGTTGTTGCTGTCATAAAACACCTGAAATAAACCACAAAAGACGCCAACTATAACAGTAAATCTTTCTGCAAGCAGGCGCGACCAGTCGGCGACTGCAGAAAAGAACGACTCAAAATCAGTGATTGCTTCACCGCTCAAGGCTGCTAAAATCCGACCATCCCAGGCGGTCAGCCTACCGGGTGTTTGAGCACTTCGGTACATCAGAGAAGATCAGGAAAGTTATGAGTAAAACCAGCAACGGGGCGCAGGCCTATCAGCAACAGGAACAGGGTTATCGCGATAAAGCCCTGAAATTGTATCCTTGGGTCTGTGGCCGTTGTGCCCGCGAATTTGTGTATTCGAATTTACGTGAACTCACGGTGCATCATATTGACCACAATCACAGCAATAACCCGGCCGATGGCAGCAATTGGGAACTGTTGTGTATTTATTGCCATGACAATGAACACAATAAATACCACGAGTATGTGATGTACGGCGGTACCTCAGAGCAAAAAACTGCTGCGGCAACGCATAATCCGTTTGCGGACTTAAAAGCCTTGCTAAATAAACCGAAGTAACGGCAATTCGCCTAAACAGCCTGTCCATCGGAGTCACATCGTGAATCAAACGATTGAACAAACTTTACAAGTTCCAGATACCACGCGGCTGAGTTTTCGTCTCATGGGCGCAGACGATGCGCAAGCGCTGTTTGAACTGGATCAGGATCCGGAGGTGATGCGTTATTTGAATGCCGGGATCTGTACCACGATGGAGCAAATTGAACAGCGGATGCTGCCCAGAATGCTGGCTTACCGCAATCCAAAGCTTGGCCATGGTATTTGGTACGTCTCGACCCGCGCCGATTGCGCACAATTACCTTCAAGTTATATTGGCTGGATTTTAGTCCGCCCGATGGCATTTTTTACCGAAAGCCCGCAGTTGGATAATCTGGAACTTGGCTGGCGCTTTAAGCGTGAATCCTGGGGTTTTGGTTTTGCCAGCGAAGCCGCTCAGGCCGTGGCAGAGGCTGTGGCCAAGTACGGCGCGGCCTCTACTGCGCCGGTGCAGGCTTTTTCGGCATTGGCGGTGCCCGATAATTTACCTTCGATTGCCGTGATGAAACGGCTGGGGATGCAGTTTGTCAGTCAGCGTTTGCATCAGGATCCGATGTGGACTGCAGAAATTGTCGAGTACCGTAAAACACTGACGCCCTGACCCTTTGCCCCTGACCCAAGACCGGTTCAGGCGGTCTGTGCGCTGCACCCGACACCGTCTTAAGCCGGATATTCCTGCAAATAAGCGTCATAGGTCAGTAGCAACTCTTGCACTATTGCCGCCGTGTCCGTCGCCTGCGCGGCGGTTTCCAGGCAAATATCCTGATAGGCCGCGGCAAATTCCGGATTGGTTAAGTACTGGCTGATAAATTCCAGCCGCTCGGCGTCGGTTTCAAACACAAAAGGGTCGCCAATATACTGATAAACGTCGCCAAAGGCCTGAGTCAACACCGGAATGCCGAGGCTCAAAGCTTCAACCGCTGAAGTACCGCCGCCCTGACGTTTTGGATTGAGCATAAAATGGCAATCGGCAATCAAATCAATGGCATTGCTGATCCGGCCGGTAAATAAAGTGCAATGCTCAAGCGCCGCCGGGTAATCGGCAATGGCTGTGGGGCCAATCAATATAAAAGACGCCTGTGGATACTGCTGTTTAATGCAAAGCATGGTCTGCATAAACTCACCACGGATTTCGTCTTCCAGTCGATAGCCCACCACCACAAATTTCAGCACTTTGTCGTCAACGCGGCTGCTTTTTACACAATCAAAAGGGCGTAGCCGAAAGGGTAAACGGCTGCTCAGCACCGGATGTTGGATGCCCAAGGATTCGACTCGCTGCTGGTCGTGTGCGGTCAGGTCGCGATGCAGCACCGGCACTGCGTAAATCGGCAGCACCAAAGAGGTGACACAAGGTACGCTCAGCACTGGACGCGCTTTGGCAATAAATTCCAGCACCGGGTTTAAGCCACCGACACCGATAATAAATCTTGGGTTGAGCTGATTAATAAAATTCACTAAATCAATCAGATGCGCCGGGTCGTCCATCGGCGTGGTTTGCATAAAATCAAATTGTTGACCCCAGCACTTCACCGCTGAACCACCCGGATTGGGCTGCGTTTGGTTCAGATCCAAATCAAACAAGGTATTGCTGGCAAAATATTCATCACGCACGGTGCCAAAAAATACCGGCGTTGGCAGTGGGTATACTAAATGCGCCGATTTGGCGACCGAAGTGGTGCAAATGACTATAGGGTGCATACCGATGTGCTTCAGCGCACTGGCGTAATTCAGCACCGTGAGGGTTGGACCGTGCAACGAAGAGACAAACTGATTGGTAATAAAAACCGCAAACTCTTCGTTGCCACTCCCTTGTAACGGGAGCACCTGACAACGCTCAGCATTTTCGCGGCAAAAAGATTCAATGGTCAGCCGGTACAATGGCGCCAGATCCAGACCAACAGCCTTACCGATAAAGGTCGATCGCATCAGCTGGCTATAAACCATATTTTGCTGCAAAAAAGGTAACTCGCTGAATAACCGGGTAAAGAGTGCAAAGTCAGCGGCGTCTGCACCCAATAAGATGAAATGCAGTTGTTGCCACAATTGCAGCGCCGGTGAAGTGGGCTGAAATTGCTGTAGCAGGGCAATTTTCTCTGCGCTGGGTAAAGGCTCAAATTGCAGCGTTTCATACGCATGAAATTCGCCGACCGGCCATAAACAATTGGGTTGGTATTGCAGGTCATAATTTTGCAAAATGTATAACATGAAACAGACTTCCCTGATCCTGATGCAACTGGAACATTGCTAAAGTTATCTTCTGGGCTATGGCGAAAGCTGTCAAGCATAAGTTGCTGTAAAATAAATAAATTGTTTATTTTCAGCGCAATTTAAGCGCGTTGCTAATACCTGGCCAAATCTTTATTAGGCTTTTTCAGGTACTGTTGCGTATCCCTTGTATCGGTATGGAAGATGGGGTTAGTCCAAACGTTGTAGCCATACCCGGCATTCTCTCTTCACCCCACAGGAGCCCTATGGATTCTCTTTCGCAAATTGCTTTAGGCGCCGCCGTCAGTGTGGCGGTGTTCAGGCGCAAACAGCCGTTGTGGCAATCCGCTTTGCTGGGCGCCGTGGTTGGAACTTTACCGGACTTAGACGTGTTGATTTCCCACGGTGATCCGATCAGCGACATGACCTATCACCGCACCGAAAGTCATGCATTGTTTTATCTGACGCTGGTGTCGCCGCTGTTGGCCTGGTTGTGGCTGAAAATGAGTGGCCATTTAGCGTTATTTAAAGCGAGCGTGCTGGCAATATGGCTGGTCCTCATCACTCATCCGCTGCTCGATATGCTCACGATTTACGGCACTCAGCTCGGTTTACCGTTTACCGATCACCCTTTTGGCACTGGCAGTGTGTTTGTTATTGACCCGCTTTATACGGTGCCGTTATTGATTGGGACTGGGTTGGCGCTGGCTGGAAGACGATTACGCTGGAATAGTGTGGGATTACTGCTCAGTACCGCTTACCTTGGGTTTGGCCTTTTGGCACAGCAGCAAGTGACAACGTTGGCGCTATCGCAACTTCCGTCTCAACAGACCGCCACCAACGCCAAATTACTGGTCACGGCCACACCTTTTAATACGCTGTTGTGGCGTTTGTTGGTGGTTGAGGAAGGTCAGTATTTCGAAGGCTATTATTCACTGCTGGATAAAACCCAAACCATTCAGTGGCAAGCCTATCCGCGTGATGCGGCGTTATGGCAACAGTGGCAACAACAACCGGCAGTGGCCCGCTTGCATTGGTTCAGTCATGGTTTTTTCACGCTGACCAAACAATCTGATCAAGCGCTGGTATTAACCGATCTGCGGATGGGGATGGAGCCTGGGTATAGTTTCCGGTTTTTATTGCCACTGGATTCAAAGCAACAAGTCCGTGGTCTACCCGAACAACTGGACATGCCGAGGGACGACCGGGCTTTTAGCTGGTTATACCAACGTGCTTTGGGGAACACTGATCTAAGTCTGGCGCAATATTTACAACAAAGTGCGGTTGGTAGCCGCTGAATTTTTCCTGATCAAAGTGGCATGTCTTGCTGCAGAACCCATTCGCCGCAGACTGCTCGTTGCCATACCGCACTAAATGATTGAAGTGACAGCGGTTATCGGACGACCATCGGACAACCAGCAATCCAGCCGGCACTGGCGTCCTAAGTAAATCATTCTATGCTTATATAAGATCTGAACAAGCAGGAAAGGTACATGCGATGTTATGGGTGGTTGCTGGGGCTGAGTTTCCAAGCACTGGCGACGCCGGTGCCGCTGGTCACAGAAATTTTTCCACCTTATCAGCAGTTAAATGCCCAGGGCCAGTTACATGGTTGGTCAGTCGACATAGTGCAGCAACTGTTTGCCGAAGCCGGTCTGGGTTATGAAACTCAGGTGTTACCCTGGCCACGCGCGGTAAAAATGGCCAATGAACAGCCAGGTACTTTTATATTTTCGTTGCTACAAACCGACGAACGACTATCAAAGTATCACTGGGTGGTTCCTTTGTGTCCGATGCGGATTTCATTTTATGCAGCGGCCTCCCGAACCGATGTTGCACCACGTAACATCAACGAAGCCCATAATTTTATTGTGGGTATTGAACAAGGGCAGGCTAACTACAAGTATTTAATTAATCATGGTTTTCGCGAATCGAAAAATCTGGTGGTGGTGGGACAGAATCATCAGCTACGGCAAATGCTGGCGCTAAAACGGGTTGATTTAATTCTGGTTTCCGAGAATTTTGTGGAGCAACAAAACCTGCGTCATCCCGGACAGACTGAGCTGCGAAAAGTGTTCAGTGCGACCGAACTTGAACGAACCTTATTTCTGGCAGCACATCTCCAAACTGATCCGGACAACATAAAACGGTTACAGCAGGCCTATCGCAGATTGTTTGCCGTGACCCCGCCGCGTTGTCAGACCCTGGCCGGGACTACCGATTAATTACGAATGGTATCAACCCTATTCCACAAATTCTGGTTTTTCAAAAAGGTAAAAAACTCATCCGGATGCCAGCACTTGGGGATTAAATCCATGGTGGTACGTTCTTCCAGATTTGACACCAACTTACTCAGAATTTCTTTCAGCCGCTCTTCACTCATTTTCTCCAGCTTTTGCTGTGCACTTTGGAAATAAAGATTGTTGTCGACGCTGACCACCACGTTAATGCCAAAGGTGTTGTACGTCAGATTGCGGGTCACGGTGCGGCAAATCGGCTGCTCAGGTTCCAGCGGATATAGGCCGTTGACGATGGCATATTCGTAGCGGTCCAGATCCTGTTTGTCGGAGTCTTTAGGAATATAGGTAATGCCATAACCTTGCGGAAAGTAACCGGTAATTTTTAGCAGACTTTCCACAATTGCTGCCGGATACCAGCCTTTGGTCACACCGGCTTTCAGTAAAGCGCTGACTTTGGGTAGTTGTCCATAGTGATAGTTGGCTTTAGATGGCAGTACCACCGACACATACACTTGTGGGATTTTCAGCAAATTGCCAATGCCGTCTTCCGGCTGAATCGCACTTTTGAGTAAGTGACTGATAAAGTTCTGTTTATCCTGTTCCATATAGACAAACAAATCCCGCTCCGCTTTCGAGTTGCCGACATAAGTATCCAGTCCCAGCCCTTCTTTCAGGTACAACTGGCTTTGTTCATAGCTGACGGTGAGCAGTTGCTGCCGCTCTGTTGGTGACAGCGTGCGATATTCATCCAGCGAGCCATCTTCGCCGCGTAAAATGTGCTGCGCCTGTGGATGTTGTAGACCAATATCCTGCAACAACAGTGCGATCACCAGTGGCAGCTGCACTTCTTCTAAAAAGGGCGAGTACAGTACTTCACCCGCTTCATTAGCTTGCTGGCTGTCGTTAAATTTGTTCAGCACATAACGATTTTTAATCAGCTGATCGGCTAACAGCTGGTCCAGCAACCGGATCGCCAGAATGGCTTTATAGGCATGTTTATGCCGTTGATTGATCACGGCAACGTGGCGGCCACGGGTTGATGATAATAATTGAATAGTGCCAAGGGCGCGGGCTGACAGCTGCCGGGTTTCCAATGGGGTGTCGCCGCTGATTAAAGTTAACAGCTGTCTGGCGAGTTGCTTTAACTGACGCACCCGTTCGATGCGGTTGTCTTGTTGTTGGCGGAGTTTTTCTTTTAATTCTTGCCGGACTTCCAGCAAAGCCGTTTCGAGCTTGTTGCGGGAGCCTTTGTTGGCGTCATCCAGCCGACGCTGTAAGGTGGTTTCCCGCTCCTGGAGCAGGTCAATTTCCTGTTGCTCGGCGCCAGAAAAATAAAAAGCGGCCTGCTCATACACTGAGTCTTTGCGTGACGTGGCATCATATATTTTGCTCAGCAAATCTTTGACACTTTTGGTGGCCGCAGTATTGCCAAACTGAGATTGATTCATTGAGTTAAGTCCTTGCCAACACATCTGCCAGCGGATCAGTCAGAGTATTTCCCTGCGACTTCAGCACATCAGTTCCGGGCAGTCGATGCAATAGATAAAAATCCTGCGGTTGTGGGTAGAGCATGTTGAGTTCGTCAAACTGCGGTACCGCAAGTTCAACAACTCTAGCTGTTTTTAATGCCGTTGCCACTGTTTCCGTTCAAGATAAATATACCGCAACTGGCAGGCAATTTGTTGCGGCATTCGACAAATACCATTTAATTTGCTTTGCTGTAACAATGGCTTAGCTAACAGGTGACACAAAGTGCGGATAGCAGTGATCGGCGGCGGCATTAATGGCCTGGCATCAGCGTGGCAGCTGGCGCTGGCCGGGCATCAGGTGGAATTGTTTGAGCGTGATGCATTGATGCAAGCGACCAGCGCCGCCTCCAGTAAGTTGTTGCATGGTGGGTTGCGTTATCTGGAGCAAGGCGAGCTGCGTCTGGTACATGAAGCGTTACAGGAGCGGCGCTGGTGGATCAAAAAAGTACCGCATCTGACCCGGCGGTTACCCATTCTTTATCCGATCTATCGCGATGGACGCCGGCCGCGCTGGCAGCTGAAAATTGGTTTATGGCTGTATGATTTTTTATCCGCCCGTAAAGGGATTGGCCGTCATCGTTGGCTCAATGCCGACCAAACTTTGCGCTGTAGTCCTGATTTAAAAGCTGAAGGTTTACGCGGTGCTTTTTTGTTTTTTGATGGCCAGATGCAAGATCAACAGCTTGGTTTGTGGGTGGCGGCGCAAGCGGAAAAACAGGGCGTGGTGATCCATCAACATTGTCCGGTGCAGGCGGTGACTGCCAGTGCGGGGGTGCAACTGCAAGGCGAAAGTGAATGGCGGCAGTTCGATCGGCTGATCAATGTAGCCGGGCCCTGGAGTAATCAATTATTAGAGCAGTCAGGTTTACCGGTGCAGCAGAGCCTGGACTTAGTCCGTGGCAGCCATTTATTGTTGCCGCCGGTTGGCCGCTACGGCCATATGCTGGAAGTGCCGGGCGAAACCCGGATTGTGTTTGTGCTGCCTTATCAGGGGCTAACGCTGCTTGGCACCACCGAAGTGCGGCAAACACTGGCGGAGCCTATTGCCTGCAGTGCAGCTGAACGAGTTTATCTGCTTGATCTTTATAATCATTATTTTAAAACACCCCGCATCAACACCGACATCTTGCGCGAATTTGCTGGGGTGCGGCCACTCCTTGGAGGCAGCGATCAGGCCAGCACCGCCAGTCGTGAATACAGCATGCATTGGCAACAACAATTACTCACGGTCACCGGCGGTAAATGGACCACCGCCCGCGCCTTAGCCAAACAAGTGGTGGCGCAGGTGGCGCAGTCTGGCTGAGGGGGTGGTTGCGGTGTTTCAGGCGCAAATGGGTATCAAAATCCGGATCTCACAGGATCCGCTGAGTTCGTCATTTTTCCACATAAATTCATATGGTTGCGTACTCACCGCGTTAGCGGTAGTACGCCAAATGGTGATATGCAATTTCAAAGCTCAATGGCGGACTACCTCCGGTGAGTCCGCCCTACTTTTTTATCAAAATCAAATGCTTGCGTAGGGCGTACTCGCCGCGCTAGCGGTAGTACGCCAAATGGTGATATGCAATTTCAAAGCTCAATGGCGGACTACCTCCGGTGAGTCCGCCCTACTTTTTTATCAAAATCAAATGCTTGCGTAGGGCGTACTCACCGCGTTAGCGGTAGTACGCCAAATGGTGATATGCAATTTCAAAACTCAATGGCGGACTACCTCCGGTGAGTCCGCCCTACTTTTTTATCAAAATCAAATGGTTGCGTAGGGCATACTCACCGCGCAAGCGGCAGTACGCCAAATGGTGATATGCAATTTAAAAGCTCGATGGCGGACTACCTCCGGTGAGTCCGCCCTACTTTTTTATACAAATCAGATGCTTGCGTAGGGCGTACTCACCGCGCAAGCGGTAGTACGCCGAATAGAACTCAGGTTAAATCCAGCGCCAGAATTT